>NZ_FPKR01000004.1 GCF_900119825.1 Chitinimonas taiwanensis DSM 18899
CGAATCAACTCAATCGCATTGATTACTTCTTCCATGGTTTGTTGCTTGTAAGAGCAGCGAACTGAAAATGTTGTGTCTTGACGAAGTCAGGATGCACGCCAGTTATGCTTGGCGGCCATAGCGTGTTGGACCCACTCCTTCCCATCTCGAACAGGACAGTGAAACGACACCGCGCCGATGATAGTGCGGATCTCCCGTGTGAAAGTAGGTCACTGCCAGGCTCCCTACCGAAAAGCCCCGGTCTCAACAGAGACTGGGGCTTTTGCTTTGGCGCGCAGCTTTGGGGGCGCAAATCGTGCGAGTTCGTGCCCAGGCAAAGCAAACAGCCCGCTCTCGCGGGCGGGGCGTTTGGGGTGCAATCTAGTAGACCGACTTGGACAAAGCCCTCGTCATGAATCTGACGCGGCCGCTCCTGTATGCTTTACCGAATGATGGTAAGTCGAGGAGTAGGTGATGCTGTATCCCGAGTTGTTTGCTTCGCTGGAAAAAGCGCGTTGGAATATGCAGGAAGATATTCCCTGGGCTGAGTTTGACATGTCCAAGCTCAGCGATGAGCAGGCGCAGACTATCAAGCTCAATGCGATTACCGAGTGGTCGGCCTTGCCGGCCACCGAGATGTTCCTGCGTGATAACCAGCACGACAGCGATTTTTCGGCCTTTATGTCGATCTGGTTCTATGAAGAGCAAAAGCATGCACTGGTGCTGATCGAGTATCTACGTCGCTTTCGGCCCGATCTGGTACCGACCGAGGCGGAGCTGCATGCCGTGCGCTTCAATTTTGACCCTGCTCCCCCGCTGGAAACGCTGATGCTGCATTTCTGTGGCGAGCTCAGGCTCACGCAGTGGTATCGGCGTGCCTCAGATTGGCATACCGAACCGGTGATCAAGCAGATCTACAAGACGCTTTCTCAGGATGAGGCGCGCCATGGTGGGGCGTATCTGAAGTACATGCGCCAGGCTATTGGGCGTGTCGGTGATGAGGCGCGCCTCGCCTTTGCCAAGATCGGTGTGTTGATGGCGGCGAGCGGCAAGTCGGGTAAGCCTTTGCATCCAACCAACCTGCATGTGAATCAATCGCTGTTTCCCAACGATACGATACAAAGCCGCTTGCCCGACCCGAGCTGGCTGGAACGCTGGCTGGATAGACAGATCTGTTTTGACCGTGACTGGGAAGCGCGGGTGGTCGGTGGTATCTTGCGCAACCTATCCAGTTTGTTTGATCGCAGTTTCGAGACGGCGACACAACTCAATCTCTATCGTAAGGAATTGCAGCGCAAGCTGGCGGCACCGGACTTCCAGGAGGCAGGCCAAGCCAGTTTGTAATGCAAGCATGCCGCATGACAACTTATCTCCCGCCTGACTTTGAAGCCAAGCTCTGCCCACCCGAACAGCTGAAGGAGCGCGTTGCCCTGCTGGCCCGGCCCTTGGTGTTTACCAATGGCTGTTTCGACATCCTCCACCGTGGCCATGTCACTTACCTGGCCCAGGCGCGCGCCCTGGGGGCGGCCATGGTGGTGGCGGTCAATACCGATGCTTCGGTAAGGCGGCTGGGTAAGGGCGATGACCGTCCGATCAATCCGACCCAGCATCGTGCTGCCGTGTTGGCTGCCTTATCCTGCGTGGATCTGGTGACCTGGTTCGATAGCGATACGCCTTACGATTTGATCATGGCTGCGCAGCCTGACATCCTGGTAAAGGGCGGCGACTGGGCGCCGGACAAGATTGTCGGTAGTCGTGAGGTGCTGGCCTGGGGCGGTCAGGTGCACTCGATTCCTTTCCGTTTCGATACCTCGACGACCGCCACCTTGAACAAGATTCGTAGCCTGGGTTGAGGACAAGATGGCCTCCGCATCCAATCCCACCCCGCTATTCGAATTTCTGGAAGACCTGCAGCGCGCCGGTTTGATCGGCCCGCAGTTCGGCGTGCAGTTACTGGTTTTGCTGGCCTGCGCGACCGTCGCCTGGCTGCTCAGTCGTAGCTTGCGCACACGCCTGCAGGGCTCAGTAGCCCAGCGCTGGCGCTTCGGCTCGCAGGGGCTGGCCACCCTGATGTTCCCGCTCTTGTTCTGGATGGGCTTGGAGCTGGCCGTGCTGTTCTGGCCGGTCGGGCATGGCCGCGCCCTGCTCAGGCTATCGGCCAGTCTGCTGTTTACTATCCTGATGGTCCGTGCGGCTGTGTATCTGCTGCAGGAAGTGTTTGTGCAGTCTGCCTGGATACGGCGAGTGATTCCCTGGGTGGCGGGGGCCTTGTGGATAGGCTTTGCCCTGCATATCACCGGCGTGTTGCCGCAACTGCAGGCAGGTCTCGACAGCATAGGCTTCAATCTGGGCAAGCAGCATGTGTCGCTATTGATGGTCATCCAAGGCCTGCTGTCCATCGTGCTGACCATGTTGATCGCACTATGGGTTGGACGGGTGTTCGAACGCCGTGTCATGGCGGCGCAGTCCTTGAATATGAGCTTGCGGGTGGTGATCACCAAGGTGATCCGTACGCTGCTGATCATCGTAGGTGTGATGATTGCGCTGCCCTTGGTGGGCATTGACCTGACCGTGTTGTCGGTATTTGGTGGCGCCTTGGGCGTGGGGCTGGGTTTCGGTCTGCAGAAGATCGCCAGCAACTATGTATCGGGCTTCATCATTCTGCTCGATGGCTCGATACGCATCGGCGATATCGTCAATATCGACAACCGCCAGGGTACGGTGATTGCGATCACCTCGCGCTATGTGCTGCTGAAGCTGGCGGATGGTGCCGAGGCCATCATTCCCAATGAGTCGCTGATCACCGGGACGGTACTCAACCTGTCCCACTCCGACCAGAAGCTGCGCGTGGCCGTGCCGATTCAGGTGGCCTATGGCACGGATCTCGAGCAGGCCATTGCCTTGATGATCTCCACGACCACCGATGAGCCGCGCATCCTGCTCGACCCACCTGCGCAGGTTTTCGTGAAGGGCTTTGGTGAGAGTGGGATCGATCTGGAGTTGGGCTTCTGGATTGGCGATGCCGACCAGGGGGTGGCGGCCTTGCGTTCGCAGATCAATATCAAGCTGTGGAAGGTGTTCAGCGCGCAGGGCATAGAAATCCCCTATCCGCGCCGCGATCTGTATCTGCTCCCCAGTGGGGCTGCTACGCCGCCATTTGAGCCAGCGCAAAGTTCGAGCGCGCGCTAGGTGATTGATTCGGCGTAGAATCTTTGCGTCGTATCTCTGTCTTCAAGGAATCTCTATGCTTTCCTGGCTCAACGGCCTGATTGATCTGCCCTGGTGGGGTTATATCGTAGTGACGCTGGTGCTGACCCATATCACCATCGCCTCGGTCACCATCTTCCTGCATCGCCATCAGGCCCATCGGGCACTGGATCTACACCCTATTCCCAGCCATTTCTTCCGTTTCTGGCTGTGGCTGACGACCGGCATGATCACCAAGGAGTGGGCTTCAATTCATCGCAAGCACCACGCCAAGTGTGAAACTGCCGAAGACCCGCATAGCCCCCAGGTATTGGGCATCAAGAAAGTCTTCTTCGAAGGTGCCGAGTTGTACCGTGCCGAATCGAAGAATCGCGAGACCATGGAGAAGTTCGGTCATGGCACGCCTGACGACTGGCTGGAGCGCAATCTGTACAGCAAGCACAGTGTGTGGGGGCCGACCACCATGGCCATCATCGACTTGCTGCTGTTTGGCGCCAACGGCATCTGGATCTGGGCGATCCAGATGATCTGGATTCCGCTGACCGCCGCCGGCATCATCAATGGCATTGGTCACTATTGGGGCTATCGCAACTTCGAGAACGAGGATGCATCCACCAATATCGTGCCCTGGGGCATTCTAATTGGCGGCGAGGAGCTGCATAACAATCACCACACGTTTGGTACCTCGGCCAAGCTGTCCAATAAGTGGTTCGAATTCGACATTGGCTGGATGTATATCCGCCTGCTGGAAATGGCTGGACTGGCCAAGGTACGGCGCGTGGCGCCGGCGGTGCGCGAAGTCAGCCCGAAAGCGTTGGCTGATCTGGATACCTTGCAAGCCATCATCGCGAATCGCTATGAGATTGCCTCGGCCTATGCTCGTCAGTTCAAGGCCACGGTCAGCAGCGAGATGGACAAGCTGCGCGAGCGCGCACCACATCTGCCGCACGTCGAGATGAATCTGCAACGCGCGATGAAGCGCTGGCTCAAGCAGGATCGCAAGGACACGCCCGAGCACGAGCAGGCCAAGCTTGATGCGCTGCTGGCTGAGTCGAAGACCCTGGATACCGTCTACCGTATGCGCCAGGAGCTGACCCAGCTATGGGAGCGTTCCTCGGCCTCCAAGGAGCAGCTGCTCAAGCAATTGCAGGACTGGTGTGCACGTGCGGAAGCGAGCGGTATCGAAGCCTTGCGTGAGTTCTCGCTGCGACTGCGTGGCGTAGCGCTGGCATAATTCGGACTTGATCCGCCGGGGCGGCCTGTGTGCCGCCCCTTTGCTTTTGATTTTCAGGAAAATCCATGTCCATTCAGCGCTATCACGTCGGCCCTCGCCTGTCCGAGATCGTCGTCCACAACAACACGGTGTACCTGGCCGGCCAGGTGGCCGATGCCCAGCTGCATGCCGATGCGCAGGCACAGACCGAAGAGATTCTCGGCATGATCGACCGCCTGCTGGGTGAGGTGGGCAGCGATAAGACAAAAATCCTGACCGCGCAGATCTGGCTGGCCGATATGGCTGACTACGATGCAATGAACCGCGCCTGGTCGGCCTGGGTTCCGCAAGGCCACACGCCGGCGCGTGCCACGGTGGAATCGCGCCTGGCTGCGCCCGAATACAAGGTCGAAATCAAGATCGTCGCCGCACTTTAAATCTTGGCCTCCCCCGCGGCCCCCGCTGCGCGCTGCAGCGGGGGCCGGTTTTTTCTGCCGTCACTTGGGCGGCTGGCTAGTATGTAATGACTCTTTGCAGGGAGCTTCCGTCATGGAAACCTCATCGTTTATCTCGGCCACGGTGCTCTTGATCCTAGTGACCGATCCGCTGGGCAATATCCCGCTCTTTATTGGCTTGCTCAAGCAGGTCGATGCGCAGCGCCGTCGCCGCATCATCATTCGCGAAGTGTTTCTCGCCTTCGCCATCCTCTTGTTCTTCCTGTTCTTTGGCAGCAAGGTACTCGAGGTCATGCATCTGACCGAGACCTCGCTGGGCATCGCCGGCGGGGTGATCCTGTTCCTGATCGCGCTGAAGATGATCTTCCCACACCCCGAGGGCGCGTTCGCCCATCAGGTCAAGGGTGAACCCTTCCTGGTCCCTTTGGCGATCCCCTTTATCGCCGGCCCATCGGCCATCGCTACCGTACTGCTATTGGTATCGCGCGAGCCCGATCGCATGTGGGAGTGGATTGGCGCGCTGACCGTGGCCATGCTGGTTTCGGCGGTGGTACTCGGCTTTGCCGAGCGGATTGCCGACTTCCTCGGTGAGCAGGTGACCATGGCCTTCGAGCGCTTGATGGGCCTGATTCTGACCGCGATTGCGATTGAGATGTTGCTGGCTGGTATCGAGAAGTTTGTCCGCCAGCTCAATGCCACGGCGCCGGTATAATCGCGCTTTCGTTTCCCTTGCCGGAGTAAGACTGATGACACTCGATGAAATGAAGCGCGCTGCCGCGCGCGCCGCCGTCGCCTTTGTGCCCGATAACTGCGTGGTCGGCGTGGGGACCGGCTCGACCGCCAACCATTTCATCGATGCGCTGGCCGAGATCAAGGGCCGCATCGAGGGCGCTGTCGCCAGCTCGGAAGCGTCGGCCGCCCGGCTGAAGTCGCATGGCATTCCGGTGTTCGACCTGAACGCCATCGACCGTCTGCCCATCTATGTCGATGGTGCCGATGAGATCAATCACTATCTGCACGCCGTCAAGGGCGGTGGGGCGGCGTTGACGCGCGAGAAGATCGTTGCCGCGGTCGCGGAACAATTCATCTGCATCGCCGACGAAACCAAACTGGTCGATGTGCTGGGCAAGTTCCCGCTGCCGGTCGAGGTGATTCCAATGGCGCGTAGCCATGTGGCACGCCAGCTGGTCTTGCTGGGTGGTCGGCCCGCCTACCGCGAGGGCGTGGTCACCGATAACGGTAACGTGATTCTGGATGTACACGGCCTGCAGATCACTGAACCGGGCAAGCTGGAAGGCGAGATCAACCAGATTGTCGGTGTGGTGACCAATGGCCTGTTCGCGCAGCGCCGTGCCGATGTGCTGCTGCTGGGCACTGCGAGCGGTGTGCAGACCTTCCGTTAAGCCTGGCGAGGGCTAGGCTTCGCTCAGCCAACACCACTGTCACGGAAAATTCTTTTGGCGTGCCGCTTGCGGCATGCCAAAGTTGCAGCATGGCCGCATTGACGGCCGACGTTCATATGAGGGAATCAGGCCATGTCGGAACATATCTCCAAACAATTCGATGCCGAGCTGGAAACAGCACGCGCCAAGATCCTGGCCATGGCTGGTCTGGTGGAGGAGCAGTTTGGTCACGCTATGCAGGCGCTGGAAGGTGGCGATCTCGAGCTGATCGACAAAGTCATCGAGACCGAGAACCAGGTCAACGCCATGCATGTGGAGATCGATGACGATGTGATGCACATCATTGCCCGTCGCCAGCCCGCTGCCAGCGATCTGCGCATGGTGCTGACCGTGAACAAGGTGGTCAACGATCTGGAGCGCATTGGCGACAAGGCCTGCAAGATTTCCCGCCGCGCCAAACAGATTTACGGCGGCGGCCGGGTCAATGTGCCGCGCATGTCCGATCTGACCTACCAGTCGAATATCGCCTTGAGCATGCTGCGCACCGCGCTGGATGGCTTTGCCCGTCTCGATCCGAGCGTGGCCGGCACCGTGGCGCGCGAGGACATCAAGCTGGATGAGGAATTCAAGGCGATTCAGCGTCAGCTGATTACTTATATGATGGAAGACCCGCGCACCATCAGTCTGGCGCTGGAGATCATCGAAATCGCCAAGGCGATCGAGCGCGTGGGCGACCATGCCAAGAATATCGCCGAATATCTGGTTTACCTGGTCAAGGGCATTGACGTGCGTCACAGCCCGGTCGAGGAAATCGAAAAGCAGGCACGCTAAGCCTGATTGTGTCGTAAACCGGCCCCTCGCCCAGGCGGGGGGCTTGTCTTTTCTCCCCCCGCTTCCGACAATCCGGCCATTGTCACTCGCCGGCTAAGCAACATGACCCCTCCGCACATCATTGCCGCCGTTGACCTCGGTTCCAATAGCTTTCGCCTGCAGGTTGCCCGTGTGGTGGACGATCAGGTCTATCCGCTCGATGCCCTGAAGGACACGGTGCGCTTTGCTGCTGCGCTCGATGCGCGTGGCAATATCGATGCCACCGGCCAGGCGCGCGCGTTGTCGGCGCTGGCCAAGTTCGGCGAGCGCCTGCGCGGCATGGCGCCCGAACATGTGCGTGTGGTGGCCACCAATACTTTGCGGGTAGCCAAGAATGCGGCCGAATTTCTGCCCCTGGCCGAAGCGGCGCTGGGCTTTCCCATCGAAGTGATTGCCGGGCGCGAGGAAGCACGGCTCATCTATATCGGTGCCGCACATTCGCTGCCGGCCGGGCGTGAGAAGCGCCTGGTGGTGGATATTGGCGGCGGCAGTACCGAATTCATCGTTGGCCAGCAGTTCAAGCCGTTGAAGACGGAAAGCCTGTTGATGGGCTGCGTCAGCTATAGCATCAAGTTCTTCCCGAACGGCAAGCTGACTCGCCAGGCCTTCCGTGATGCCGAGCTGGCGGCGCGCAGCGAGCTGCAGGCCATCGTGCATGATTTCAACCGCGAGCACTGGCAGCAGGCCATTGGCACCTCGGGCACGGCCCGCTCCCTGGGCGACATCATGGAGCTGAACGGCCTGAGCAATGGCGGTTTGACCCTGGCGGGGCTGGAAAAGCTCCGCGAGCTGATGCTGAAAGCCGGGCATATCGATGCGGTGCAGCTCAATGGCCTGCGCGTGGACCGGCGCCCGGTGCTGCCGGGCGGCTTCGCCATCATGGCGGCGGTGTTCGCCGAACTGGGCGTGGAGAAGATGGCCATCACCCTGGGCGCCCTACGCGACGGCGTGCTGTACGACCTGATCGGGCGCCAGCATCAGCGCGATCTGCGCGAGGTGACGGTCAGTCAGTTCAAGCGTCGCTACCATGTCGATTTGGCGCAGCAGGAGCGTGTCGCCAAGCTGGCCGAACTGTTCTATCGCCAGCTGGCAGCCAGCATGGATCTCGACGCCGAGCTCGATCTGCCGATTCTGCTCTGGGCCGCGCGCCTGCACGAGATCGGCCTGTCGATCTCCCACTCCAGCTACCACAAGCACTCGGCCTATATCCTCCAGCATGCCGATATGCCGGGTTTTTCCAGCCCCGAGCAGGCGCGGGTGGCCTTGCTGGTGCTCGGTCATAAGGGCGGGCTGAAGAAGCTTGGCACCCTAGCCAAGGATCGCTGGGCGCGCGTGCTGTCGCTGCGCCTGGCGGTGCTGTGCTGCCGTAGCCGCACCGACCGCGAGGCGCCGCCCATCAGTCTGGCGGTGACCCGTAATGGCTTCAGCCTGAATGCGCCGAGCGAGTGGCTGAAGGCCAATCCGCTTACCCATACCGCCCTCCTGCAGGAGGCCGAGGAGTGGCGCGAGGCCGGCCACCTGCTGGCCCTGTCGCCCAACTTCCAGCACTGGGCCTGAACGGGCATGGGCAAGAAACGCCGCCTACTTAGGCAAATGGCCGACAAGGCCGGCCTGCCGCCCGGCTCGCTCCATTATGTGGGCGAGCACGCGAGCCAGACCCTGGCCACGCTGATCGAATACGGGCCGGGTGAACAGGATCTGCGCGAGACCTGTTTCAGCTCGCTCGAACAGGGCAAGGGCTTCAATCCGACCTATCCGACCCTGTGGCTGAATGTGCATGGCCTGGGCAATATCGATCTGCTCCAGGAAGTCGGGCGACGCTTCGGCCTGCATCCGCTCACGCTGGAGGACATTCTCAACACCACCCAGCGCACTAAGGTTGAGGCTTACGAGCACTATCTGTTCATCGTCGCCAAGCTCGGCCGCTTCGATGCGGCACAGGGCTGCGTGGTGAATGAGCAGATCGCCATTGTGTTGGGGCGCGGCTGGGTGCTGACTTTCCAGGAACAGGCCAGCGGCACCTTTAGCCAGATTCGCGAGCATCTGCGCAAAGGAGCTGGCCAAGTACGCAAGCTGGGTGCCGACTATCTGGTGTATGCGCTGCTGGACAAGATCGTCGACCGCTATTTCGGCGTGCTGGAGGCACTGGGCGAGCAGGTGGAGGCGCTAGAGGACGAGGTGAGCGAGGGCGCGCATATCGGTGTGCTCAAGCGCATTCACGCGCTGCGCCGCGAAATGCTCTATCTGCGCCGCGCGCTCTGGCCGATGCGCGAGGTGCTCAATAGCCTGCAGCGCGACGATGCCGATTACTTTGGTGCCGAGACGCAGATCTATCTGCGCGATGTGTATGACCATGCCGTGCATCTGATCGAGGCGCAGGAAATGCTGCGCGACTTGGTCGGCGGCCTGACCGATTTCTATATGTCCAACCAGGGCAATCGGCTCAATCGCGAGATGCGCATGCTGACCGTGATTGCCACCATCTTCATGCCGCTCACCTTTATCGTCGGTGTGTATGGAATGAACTTCGACCATATGCCCGAACTGCATTGGCGCTATGGCTATTACCTGGTCTGGGCGCTGATGGGGGCCATCGGCGTTGGCATGGGCTGGTTCTTCTGGCGCCGCCGCTGGCTCTAGCCATCTCGATGCGTCTGCACTGTTGCGGTGCACAAATATCTCTGTGCGTGCGCTGATTTTTCTTTAGAATTCGCGACCTTGCGTGCTGGGCCAGACCGGCCCCGCGCAGCATGGTGGATTGGCAGGCGCCTCACCCGGCGTCTTCTTCCGCTTGATTTGTTCTGTGCCACAAGCACGGGATTGCTTTCATCCTCTACCCGAGGTCGCGCCATGTTTCGCCGTCTGTTGCCGCCTGCTGCGGCACTGCCCTATCTGCTGCTCGTCTTCGCCGCCCTGTGCTGGGCCGGCAACTTCATCCTGGCGCGTGCCATGCACGCCGATATCGCCCCGGTCACCCTGGCCTTCGGCCGCTGGTTGATGGCCCTGCTGGTGCTGCTGCCGCTGGCCTGGCATGGCTTGCGCACCCAGCACGCCCTGCTGTGGCGCGTACGTCAACGCCTGCTGCTGCTGGCCGGCTTCGGCATCGCCGCCTCGAATACCCTGATCTATGTGGGCCTGCACCATACGCATGCCACCAATGCCGTGCTGTTCAATGCGCTGATTCCGCTGATGGTGATGCTGCTGAGCTGGGTGGTATGGCGCAAGCCGCTGGCGGGCCGTGAATGGGCCGGCATGGGTGCATCCTTGCTCGGTGTGTTGGCCATCGTTTGCCATGGTGAGCTCGGCCGCTTGTTGAGTCTGGACCTGAACAGCGGCGACGCGTTGGTGGTGCTTGGCCTCGCTTGCTGGGCCGTCTACACGCTGCTGCTGCGTGGCCTACCCGAGGGGCTGGACAAGCTGCCGGTGCTGACCGTGACGGTGGCGCTCGGCCTGTTGATGCTGCTGCCGTTCTGGCTGTTCGAGCTGTTGGCCCAAGGGTTGCCGCAATTCAGCCAGGCTAATCTGCTCAGCATTGCCTATCTGGGCATCTTCCCCTCGGTGATCGCTCTGCTCGCCTATATGCGTGCGGTGGCGGTGCTTGGCCCCAGCCGCGCGGCCGGCTTCCTGCATCTGATTCCGGCCTTTGGTGCGGTGGGCGCCAGCCTCTTCCTCGGCGAGCAGCTGGCCTTCTACCATGTGGCGGGCCTGGCGGTGATCTTTGCCGGCCTGTATTGGGCGCAGGGCGGCGCGACTGCGCCGGCTGGCGGCGTGGTGCTGCCCGTCCCGGCCAAGCCCTTGCGCAAGCCATGAAAGAGCCCGCTTCGGCGGGCTTTTTACTTGGGCATCAGCTGCTGGCGGTCTTGGCCTGTTCGGAGAAGCGTAGTTCGATCGGGTAGGGGAAGAAGTCCTCTACATGCCCGCCACGGATGCGTTCCTGCTTGGCCTGCCAAAAGCGCGCGGTAAGCAGGTCGCGGTGGTGCTGCAGGAAGACGCGGCGGATCTCGTTAGGACCAAGCAGGAAGCGCGCGAACTCCTCTGGAAACACATCATTGCGCGCCACCGGGTACCAGGGCTCACTGGCCATTTCCATCTCAGGCGAGGGGGCTTCCGGAATATCGCGGAAATGGCAGTCAGTCATGTACTCGATCTCGTCGTAGTCGTAGAACACGACCCGGCCATAGCGGGTAATGCCGAAGTTCTTGAACAGCATATCGCCGGGAAAGATATTCGCGGTTGCCAGCTCGCGGATCGCATTGCCATAGTCGGTGACGGCCGCCTCGAGCTGGGCGGTGCTGGCGCGGTTCAGGAATAGATTGAGCGGCTCCATGCGCCGTTCGATATACAGATGGCGTATCACCACCTCGGACTCGTTTTCCTCCAGCAGGCTGGGGGCCAGCGTGCGCAGCTCGGTCAGCAATTCCTCGGTGAAGCGCGCCTTGGGCAGCGCGACATTGGAGAACTCCAGCGTATCGGCCATGCGCCCGACCCGGTCGTGCTGCTTCACCAGCTGGTATTTGGCGCGCACGATCTCCTGGGTCACATCCTTGGTCGGCGCGATCTCGTCCTTGATCAGCTTGAATACATAGGGGAAGGAGGGCAGGGTGAATACCAGCATCACCAGGCCGCGTATGCCGGGGGCGATGATGAAGTCGTCGCGAGAATGGCGCAGATGGGACATCAGGTCGCGGTAGAACACCGTCTTGCCCTGCTTGGCCAGGCCTAGCATCGTGTACAGCTCGGCCTTGGGCTTGAAGGGCAGCATGGACCGTAGGAAGGTCACATAGCCTGAGGGCGAGGCCATATCGACCATGAAGTAGGCGCGGTTGAGCGAGAACAGGATGGCAATACGCGCCGGCTGCAGCAGGATGGTGTCGAGGTAGAGTCGGCCCTGCTCATCGTGCAGCACCGGCACCGCAAAGGGGTACTCAACGCTGCCATTGACCGCCTTGCCGATGATGTAGGCAGCCTTGTTGCGGTAGAAGGCGCTCGACAGCACCTGGATCTGGAAATTCACCTCCACCTCGGGCCAGCTGCCGCCCAGATGCTTGAGCACTGCGGCCAGCACATAGTCGATATCGCGCTCCACATCGGCAAAGCGGCGCTGCCAGGCAAAGTCATCCAGGATCTTGCGCAAGGTCTGCCGGAAGCCGCCGCTGCGCGGGTAGTAGCTGCGATAGGTGGGCGGGTCGGATTCGATGTACTCGGTGCTGATGGCCGGGCGTACGAAGATGAAGTCGTTGTGGAAGTAGTTGCGATGCAGGATTTTGCAGCACACCGAGTTGAAAAAGGTCTCAGCGAGCTCCGGCTGCTTGTGATTGACCAGCATGCCCACGAACAGCAGCTTGGCCTGCTGCCAGATATCGTCATCCAGCCAGTCGGCATGGAACTCGTCGTGCAGGCGCGCCACGCACTCATCCACGCGCTCATCGTAGTAGCGGATACGCTCCTTGGATGCCGCCTGTACCGCATGCCAGTCACCGGCTTCGAAGCGGTTTTTCGCCGCCCGGCTCATGTCCTGGAAGATGCTGTAGTGCTTGTCGAAACCTTCGATCAGCGCACGGGCGATGGCAATCGCCTTCGGATGTTGGCCGGCGGGAATCAGCATCAGGGTCTCTTGAACTTGAAGGGTTGATTCGGTGTACGTGCCTGGCGACCCATGCTGGGCTGGGCCACGCTGCGCTGCTGCCATTCGCCGGGCGCGATGCCATCCAGGGTCCAGTCGCCGATGCGCACGCGCACCAGGCGCAAGGTGGGCAGGCCGACCTTGGCGGTCATGCGCCGCACCTGGCGATTCTTGCCCTCACGTATGGTCAGCGCCAGCCAGCTATCGGGAATGTGCTTGCGCACGCGAATCGGCGGCTGGCGCGGCCACAGCTCGGGCGCGGCAATCCGCTCGACCTCGGCCGGCAGGGTAGTGAAATCACTGAGCTGCACACCGCGGCGCAGCTGATCCAGCGCGGCCTCGTCCGGCTCGCCCTCCACCTGCACCCAATAGGTCTTGGCCAGCTTGTGGCGCGGATCGGCGATATGGGCTTGCAGCTTGCCGTCGTTAGTCAGCAGCAAGAGTCCTTCCGAGTCGGTATCCAGCCGGCCGGCCGGGTAGAAACCCGGCGCCGCAATGTAATCGGACAGGGTTTGATGCAGAGCGTGATCGGAAAACTGGGTGATCACGCCGTAGGGTTTATTGAACAGGATCAGCTCGGGCATGCGCGGCAACTGGCAGGGAGGGGGTGTTTTGCCCGATAATAGCAAGTCTCACGACCTCGCCCGTTCTATCCCTGCGATGTTGTGCCAAAAAAGCGAATCAAAGTCTGGCCGCCACAAGCGGCCATCATTCTCACCCCCAAGCAAACTCTCTCGGAGCAGGCATGAGCACTCAATCGCACATCACGGTTCCCGCTGGCGGCCAGAAGATCGTTCCCGGTCAAGCCATCCCCAACAACCCCATCATTCCCTTCATCGAAGGTGACGGCATCGGCATCGACATCACCCCGGTGATGAAGAAGGTGGTCGACGCCGCCGTGGCCAAGGCCTACGGTGGCGCCAAGCAGATCCACTGGATGGAAATCTACGCCGGCGAGAAGTCGACCAAGGTGTATGGCTCCGACGTGTGGCTGCCGGAAGAGACCATGGCCGCGCTGAAGGAATATGTGGTGTCCATCAAGGGCCCGATGACCACGCCGGTTGGCGGCGGCATCCGCTCCCTGAACGTGGCCCTGCGCCAGGAACTGGATCTGTACACCTGTCTGCGCCCGGTACGCTACTTCACCGGCGTGCCGTCGCCGCTGAAGCGCCCGGACCTGACCGATATGGTGATCTTCCGTGAGAACACCGAAGACATCTACGCCGGTATCGAATGGGCGTCGGAATCGGAAGGCGCCAAGAAGGTGATCAACTTCCTGCAGTCCGAAATGGGCGTGAAGAAGATCCGCTTCCCCGAGACCTCCGGCATCGGCATCAAGCCGGTTTCCAAGCAGGGCACCGAGCGCCTGGTGCGCAAGGCGATCCAATACGCGATCGACAATGGCCGCAAGAGCGTGACCATCGTGCACAAGGGCAACATCATGAAGTTCACCGAAGGTGGCTTCCGTGACTGGGCTTATGCCTTGGCCAAGAACGAGTTCGGCGGCGTCGAGATTGACGGTGGTCCGTGGCTCAAGCTGCCGAACGGCATCGTGATCAAGGATGTGATCGCTGATGCCTTCCTGCAGCAGATCCTGCTGCGCCCGGCTGAGTACGATGTGGTTGCCACGCTGAACCTGAACGGTGATTACATCTCCGACGCACTGGCCGCCCAGGTCGGTGGTATCGGTATCGCCCCGGGTGCCAACCTGAGCGACTCGGTGGCCATGTTCGAAGCTACCCACGGTACCGCACCGAAGTACGCAGGCCAGGACAAGGTGAACCCCGGTTCGCTGATTCTGTCGGCCGAAATGATGCTGCGCCATATGGGCTGGACCGAAGCCGCCGATCTGATCATCAGCTCGATGGAAAAGGCGATTTCCGACAAGCAAGTGACCTACGACTTTGCCCGCCTGATGGACGGCGCGACCGAAGTCAGCTGCTCGCAGTTCGGCGATGCCATGATCGCCCGCATGTAAGCCCTGCGCGAGCGACACCCGACAAACCCCGCTGCGGCGGGGTTTGTTTTTGCCGCTTGCCGTCTGTCATCGGACGCAGGCAATAAAAAACCCCGCCGAAGCGGGGTTTTCTTGAACTTTCTCGACGCTTAGGCGTTCTGAATGTTCGAAGCTTGCTTGCCCTTCGGACCTTGGGTCACGTCGAAGGAAACCTTTTGGCCTTCCTTCAGGGTCTTGAAGCCGTTCATATTGATCGCCGAGAAGTGGGCGAACAGGTCTTCACCACCATCATCGGGGGTGATGAAACCGAAACCCTTGGCGTCGTTAAACCATTTGACGGTACCAGTTGCCATGGTGCTAATTCCTTAATTGCGGTTGCGAAGATAGTTAAGCGGCGAGCCGCTTGGGTGTTGTTATGGTTCAAGGCTCGCGAGACTGGCACTTCTTGTACTACGACAACCGCGTACAGCCGACAGCCGGTACTAGCTACCAACTTGAATCCAAACGTTTCGCCTTTTACGCCCGTGGCATGGGGGCGTCAAGCGCCCAATACAAGCGCCAGTCAGCCTGTCGGCGAAATACATCACTTGAAAAGCGGCCCAGTCAGGCCAAAATTAAGTTACGGTAGCAACTGATCTTCTTATCTGCCCGACCATGTCCACCCAACACAATGACGGCGTTGAGCTCGCCAAGTCTCCGCTCAAGCTGCAACCGCCGCCGCTGTATAAAGTCCTGCTGCTCAATGATGATTTCACCCCGATGGAGTTTGTCGTGATCGTGCTGCAGGAATTTTTCGGGATGGACCATGAACGGGCCAATCGCGTGATGCTCAAAGTACATACCGAGGGCAAAGGGGTGTGCGGCCTCTACGTCAAGGACGTGGCCGCCACCAAGGTGTCCCAGGTAATGGATTTTTCGCGTCAGCACCAGCATCCGCTGCAATGTGTCATGGAGGAAAACTGATGATCGCCCAGGAACTGGAAGTCAGCCTGCACACGGCTTTCATGGAGGCACGCCAGAAGCGCCATGAATACATTACGGTCGAGCACCTGTTGCTGGCCATGCTGGACAACCAGAGCGCCGCGGAGGTGCTGCGCGCCTGCGGTGCCAAGATCGAGCAGCTGCGTCGCGAGCTGACCGACTTCGTGGCCGAGCACACCCCTCTGGTGGCGGGTAGCAGCGAAGTCGAGACCCAGCCTACCATCGGCTTTCAGCGCGTGATCCAGCGCGCCATCCTGCATGTGCAGTCCTCCGGCAAGAAGGAGGTAACCGGCGCCAATGTGCTGGTGGCCATCTTTGGCGAAAAGGATTCGCACGCGGTGTACTTTCTGCACCAACAGGGCATTACCCGCCTCGATGTGGTCAATTTCATCTCGCACGGCATCAGCAAGGTGGCGCCGCAGAGCGGGGGCGGCCAGGCCGCACCCAAGGGCGATAGCGAGCACGAGAGCGAAGCCGAGCAACAGGGCCATGGTGCGCTGGAGAGCTTCACCCTGAACCTGAACCAGGCCGCTGCACAAGGCCGTATCGACCCGCTGATTGGTCGTGATGCCGAGATCGAGCGGGTCATCCAGGTACTGTGCCGCCGGCGCAAGAACAATCCGCTGCTGGTTGGCGAGGCTGGTGTGGGCAAGACGGCGATTGCCGAGGGCCTGGCCAAGCGCATCGTCGATGGCGACGTGCCCGACATCCTCGTCGATGCGACCGTGTATGCGCTCGATATGGGCGCCTTGCTGGCCGGCACCAAGTACCGCGGTGATTTCGAGCAGCGCCTGAAGGCCGTCATCAAGCAGCTGGCCGAAGAGCGCAATGGCATCCTGTTCATCGATGAGATCCACACCGTGGTGGGCGCCGGTGCGGCTTCCGGCGGCACGCTGGATGCATCCAATCTGCTCAAGCCCTCGCTGAGCAATGGCACGCTCAAGTGCATCGGAGCAACCACCTATACCGAATTCCGCGGCATCTTTGAAAAAGACAATGCGCTGTCGCGTCGCTTCCAGAAGATTGATGTGGCGGAGCCGACGGTCGAGCAGACGGTTGAGATCCTCAAGGGTCTGAAGAGCCGCTTCGAGGAGCACCACGGCGTCAAGTACACGGCGGCGGCTCTGGCTACCGCGGCCGAGCTATCGGCCAAGTACATCAATGACCGCCATCTGCCCGACAAGGCCATCGATGTGATCGACGAAGCCGGTGCGGCACAGAAGATCCTGCCCAAGTCGCGTCAGAAGAAGACCATCGGCAAGGGCGAGGTCGAGGAGATCGTGGCCAAGATCGCACGCATTCCGCCCAAGAGCGTGTCGACCGATGACCGCAATACGCTGAAGACGCTGGATCGCGATCTGAAGAATGTGGTGTTCGGCCAGGACAAGGCGATAGACTCGCTGGCCTCGGCCATCAAGATGGCACGTGCAGGCCTGGGCAATCCGCAAAAGCCGATTGGCTCCTTCCTGTTCTCCGGCCCGACCGGGGTGGGCAAGACCGAGGTTGCGCGCCAGCTTGCCTATACCATGGGCATCGAGCTGATCCGCTTTGATATGTCCGAGTATATGGAGCGGCACGCGGTCAGCCGGCTGATCGGCGCGCCACCCGGCTATGTGGGCTTTGACCAAGGTGGTCTATTGACCGAGGCGATCACCAAGCATCCGTATGCGGTGCTGCTGCTGGACGAGATCGAGAAGGCGCACCCGGATATCTTCAATGTGCTGCTGCAGGTGATGGACCACGGCACCTTGACCGATAACAACGGCCGCAAGGCGGACTTCCGCAATGTGATCATCATCATGACCACCAATGCGGGTGCCGAGGCGCTGAACAAGACCAGCATCGGCTTCACCTCGAATAAGGCGGTGGGCGACGAGTTGGCCGAGATTAAGCGCATGTTCACGCCCGAGTTCCGCAACCGTCTCGATGCGACCATCAGCTTTGCCCCGCTGAACCAGGAAATCATCCTGCAGGTGGTGGACAAGTTCCTCATGCAGCTGGAGAGCCAGTTGCACGAGAAGAAGGTCGAGGCCCACTTCAGCGAGGCGCTGAAGGCCTATCTGGCCAAGCATGGCTTCGATCCGCTGATGGGGGCACGGCCGATGGCACGCCTGATTCAGGACACCATACGCAAGGCGCTGGCCGACGAGCTCTTGTTCGGCCGTCTGGCGGGTGGTGGCGAGGTCAGCATCAGCGTGGACGAGCAGGGCCAGATCCAGCTCGATATCCAGGAGACCGAGCCTACGCCGGCTTGATTGCCTTACTGGCACTGAAACGACAAGCCCCGCTACGGCGGGGCTTTGTTTTGTGTGCGGTGGGACTAGGTCAGCAGCAGCTCTAGGCTACGGCGGTAGACATTGGTGAGCTTGGGTAGATCGGCCACCGCCACGCACTCATTGAGCTTATGGATGGTGGCATTGAGCGGACCGAATTCCACCACCTGAGGGCAGATGGCGGCGATAAAGCGCCCGTCTGAGGTGCCACCCGTGGTGGAGAGTGCGGCATCCAGACCGGTGTGCTCCCGTATCGCCTGCTGCAAGGCCTGCGACAGCTTACCCGGCTCGGTCAGGAAGGGACGGCCGGACAGTGTCCAGTGCACCTCGTAGTCGAGCCCGTGGCGGCTCAGGATGGCCTCCAGGCGCGCCTTCAGGCTTTCGGCCGTGCTGGCCGTGCCATAGCGGAAATTGAACTGCAGCTGCAGCTCGCCCGGGATCACATTGCCCGCGCCGGTGCCGGCATGGATGTTCGAGATCTGCCAGCTGGTGGGTGGGAAGTGGGCATTGCCCTCATCCCATACGGTGGCGGCCAACTCGGCCAGGGCCGGCGCAGCCTGGTGCACCGGGTTACGTGCCAGCTGCGGATAGGCGATATGCCCTTGCACGCCGTAGACGCGCAGCAGACCCGACAGCGAGCCGCGCCGGCCATTCTTGATGGTGTCGCCAAACTGCTGCGCGGAGGTCGGCTCGCCGACGATGCAGTAGTCGATACACTCGCCGCGCTCGGCCAGGGTCTCCACCACGCGCACCGTGCCGTCCACGGCCGGACCTTCCTCGTCTGAGGTGATCAGGAAGGCAATCGAGCCGCGCGGTTCGGGATGCTGGGCGAGGAACTGCTCGACCGCTACCACGAAGCTGGCCAGCGAGGCCTTCATATCGGCCGCGCCGCGTCCAAACAGCAGGCCGTCACGTTCCGCAGGCTCAAAGGGGGCGCTATGCCATTGCTCGTGTGGGCCGGTCGGCACCACATCGGTGTGGCCGGCAAAGCACAGCAGCGGCGCTTGCTGGCCGCGCCGTGCCCAGAAGTTCTCCACCTCGCCATGTCGCATGCGCTCAATCGTGAAGCCGAGCGCCGCCAAGCGTGCGATCAGGATGTCTTGGCAGCCGGCGTCGGCCGGGGTGATCGAATGCAGACCGATCAGCTGCCGGGTCAGTGTCAGGGTTGGGTCATCTTTAGACATGACGATTAGGCGTGGCGCTTCAGGCTAGGCCTTGGTATTGCTCGGGCTTGAAGCCGACCAGCAGCTGTTCACCATGCGCGAGCACCGGCCGCTTGATCAGCGAGGGCTGGCTGAGCATCAGCGCAATCGCGCTCGGTGCATCGACCACCGCAGCCTGCTGCTCGGGGCTGAGCTTGCGCCAGGTTGTGCCCTGCTTGTTGACCAGCACCTGCCAGCCCAGCTGGTCTACCCAGCTTTGCAGCAGCGCGGCGCTCAGGCCTTGTTTCTTGAAGTCGTGGAATTCGTGCGCCTTGCCGTGTTCGTTCAGCCAGGTACGCGCCTTCTTGACCGTATCGCAGTTGGGAATGCCGTAGAGCTTCATCTGTTTGTACTTGCTTGGGGTGATTAGTGCAGGTCGATATCGAAGCTAACTTCGGGCTCCGGCGCGGCGGCCTGAGCTTGGCGGCGTTGGTGACGATCCGCTTCCTGCTCTTCTTGCGATTGCGCGTTATTAACCAGCCAGGCCAGATTGGTGGCTGAGTCGGCATTGGCCAGCGCTTCCTCATAAGTGATCTCGCCGGCCTTGTAGAGCTTGTAAAGTGCCTGCTCGAAGGTTTGTGAACCCTGGTAGAGGCTCTGCTCCATGGCCTCCTTCATCTGGTCGATCTCGCCGTTCTTGATCAGTTCGGCGATCCGGCTGCTATTGACCATCACCTCGACGGCCGGCACCAGCTGGCCTTGCTGATTCTTGACCAGACGTTGCGAGATCACCGCCTTCAGTGCCACCGACAAATCCATCAGCAGGCTCTCGCGCGCCTCGTGCGGGAAGAAGTTGATGATGCGGTTCATCGAGTGGTAGCTATTGTTCGCGTGCAGGGTCGACACGATCAGATGGCCGGCCTGCGCATAGGTGAGCGCGTGCTGCATGGTCATCTTGTCGCGGATCTCACCAATCATCAGCACGTCGGGGGCCTCGCGCATGGCGTTCTTCAGGGCATCGGAAAAACTATGCGTATCGATGCCGACTTCGCGCTGGTTTACGATGCTCTTGCGATGCGGGTAGATGTACTCGATCGGGTCTTCGATGGTCAGGATATGGCCGGGCGAGGTGTGGTTGCGGTGCTCGAGCATGGCGGTGATGGTCGAGGTCTTGCCCGAACCGGTCGAACCGACCACGAAGATTAAACCACGCTTCTCCATGATCAGCGACTTCAGGGCTTCGGGCAGGCGCAGATCGTCAATGCTGGGCGAGATGGCCTTGATATAGCGCACCACCATGCCGGTGGTACCGCGCTGGCGGAAGATATTGACCCGGAAGTTGCCCACGCCTTCCAGCAGATAGCCGAAGTTCATTTCCCACTCGGCTTCGAAGGTATGGCGCTGATCTTCGCTCATCAACTCATAGGCCAGTGCCTTGACCTGCTGTGCATCCAGCACCTGCTTGTTCACAGGGTAAAGCACGCCCTGAATCTTGACTTGGATGGGGCTACCCACGGTCAGGAACAGGTCGCTGGCTTGGCGTTCCGCCATCATTTTGAAGAAAGGGAGCAGGTTCATGGCTTAGCTATATGCCCGGAGCATGGAATCGTGACGAGTTTAGCACGGCAGAAATACGAAACCCGCCACGGTGGGCGGGTTTCCTTGTGGCTGGTATGGCAAAGGCGGCTTACTTGGCCTTGGCCAGCTCCTCGTCGCGCAGTGCGCGCCGCAGAATCTTGCCGACATTGGTCTTCGGCAGTTCGCTGCGGAACTCGACGTAGCGCGGCACCTTGTAGCCGGTCATATTCTTCTTGCAGTGCTCGATGACCGCCTCGCTGGTCAGGTTGGCATCCTTCTTCACCACGAAGATCTTCACCACCTCGCCCGACTTGTCGTCCGGCACGCCGATACATGCGACTTCCAGCACGCCCGGGTGCATGGCCACCACGTCTTCGACTTCGTTCGGATATACATTGAAGCCCGACACCAGCACCATGTCCTTCTTGCGGTCGACCAGCTTCACAAAGCCATCCGGATGCACGATGGCCATATCGCCAGTCGCCAGCCAGCCGTCGGCATCGATCACCTTGGCGGTCTCCTCTGGGCGATTCCAATAGCCCTTCATCACCTGCGGGCCCTTGATCCACAGCTCGCCGGCGGTTTCGAAGCCCACTTCCTTGCCATCCGCATCGCGGATCTGGATATCGGTGGAAGGAACCGGCAGGCCGATGGCGCCGTTGTAGGACTTCAGGTTCATCGGGTTGATGCAGGCAGCGGGCGAAGTCTCGGTCAGGCCGTAGGCTTCAATCAGCGGCACACCAGTCATTTCCTTCCAGTGCTCAGCCACGGCCTTCTGCACCGCCATGCCGCCACCCAGGGCTAGCTTCCAGGTCTTGAAGTTGAGCTTCTTGAAGTCGGCATTATTGGTCAGTGCATTGAAGAGCGTATTCACGCCAGTCATGCAGGTGATCGGGAACTTGGCCAGTTCTTCCACGAAGGCGGGAATGTCGCGCGGATTGGTGATCAGCACGTTTTGGCCGCCGATCTTGGAGAAGACCATGCAATTCGCGGTCAGCGAGAAGATATGGTAAAGCGGCAGGGCGCAGACGATGATTTCCTCGCCTTCCTTCACCATCGGCTTCAGCCAGGCATGTGCCTGCTGCATATTGGCGATGATATTACGGTGAGTCAGCATGGCGCCCTTGGATACGCCGGTCGTGCCGCCCGTGTACTGCAGAAAGGCGATATCATCATGGCCGACTTCCACCTTCTTCAGTTCGTGCCGCTTGCCGATGGCCAGCGCGCCGTTGAAGGCGACCGCCTGGGGCAGCGAGTAGGCCGGCACCATCTTCTTCACATGCTTGAGCAGGAAGCTGATGATCGAGCCCTTGAAGCCGAGCATATCGCCCATCTCGGTCACGATCACATTCTTGACCGGTGTACGCGAGATCACTTCTGCCAGTACGTGAGCAAAATTGGCCACGATGATGATGGTAGTGGCGCCGGAGTCTTTTAGCTGATGTTCGAGTTCGCGCGGCGTATAGAGCGGGTTGACGTTCACCACGGTGAGGCCGGCGCGCAAGATGCCGAATACGCACACCGGGTATTGCAGCAGATTGGGCATCATCACCGCGACGCGTTCGCCCTTGCCGAGCTTGAGCTCGTGCTGCAGATAGGCGCCCAGATCGCGCGAGGCTGCATCGATCTCGCCATAGCTCATGGTGCGTTGGGCAAACTTGATGGAATTGCTGAAGGCCGGCCGATCACGGAACTTGCTGGCGCTCTTCTCGAAAACTTCCCCGGCCGATTTGAATTCGTTGACATCGATCTCGGCCGGTACGCCTGCTTGGTACTGGTTCAACCAGACTTTTTCCATTGCTGTCTCCGTGTTTTCTATTCTTTCCGCCGCAAGGCGGCGGCACGTGCGCCCCTGCGCGCTACCGACTGGCACTGTACCGGAATCAATCTCGCCTCGCCAAGCACCAATCAAGCGAGTGCTTGATGCCCATTTCCCTATATTGGGGTTCCGTTTCCGCTGCTAAGTGGCTAAAATAGCGGAGATTTCAATTCTAGGTTTAACAGAGTGGGCTTCAAGGGCCCATTTTTTATTGGCGCGACGCATCATGGATTTGCAACATTTTCTCGACACTACCTTGGCCGGTCTCGGCTACGAGCTGGTCGATTTCGAGCTGGCCCGCAATGGCCTGATGCGTGTCTTCATCGACAAGGAAGGCGGCATCACGCTGGATGACTGCGTGGCGGTGAGCAATCACCTCAGTCGCGTCTTCCTGGTTGAGAACGTGGATTACGACCGCCTGGAGATTTCCTCGCCAGGTCTGGATCGGCCGCTGAAGAAGGAAGTGGACTTCGTCCGCTTCGCTGGACAGCAGGTCAAGATCAAGCTGCGCCTGCCGCTGGATGGCAAGAAATCGGTGCAGGGTGAGTTGAAAGGCATTGCGGACGGGGCGGTATTGGTGGCCCTGAGCGCCGAACAGACAGTGGCTGTGCCACTGACGCAGATCGATAAGGCGAAGCTGGTGCCGGTCTTTTGACCGCGCGGCTTCGTTGGCAGATTTCGAGAGATTGGGTGTCAAACCCTGAGCAATATCGGTTGGAGGTATTCGAGTAATGAGTCGTGAAATCCTGTTGCTGGTCGATGCCTTGGCGCGTGAGAAGAATGTGGCACAAGAGATTGTGTTCACAGCGCTGGAAATGGCATTGGCCTCGGCCACCAAGAAGCGCTACGCCGATGAAGTGGAAGTTCGCGTGGCGATTGACCGTGATAGCGGTAACTACGAGAGCTTCCGGCGCTGGGAAGTGGTTGAGGATAACGACCATGAAGAGCCGGCGCGTCAGTTCGCCATTACCGATGTAAAGGAAAAGGGCCTGCCCCTGTCGGTTGGTGATTTCTATGAAGAGCCGCTCGAGCCGATCGAGTTCGGCCGTATCGGCGCCCAGACCGCCAAGCAGGTCATTCTGCAGAAGATCCGCGACGCCGAGCGCGAGCAGATCCTGAATGACTTCCTGGAGCGTAAGGAACACCTGGTCACCGGCACCATCAAGCGCATCGAACGTGGCAATGCGATTGTTGAAGTGGGCAAGCTGGAAGCCAAGCTGCCGCGCGAGCAGATGATTCCGAAGGAAAACCTGCGTGTGGGCGACCGTGTGCGCGCCTATCTGGTCAAGATCGACCGTGATGGCCGTGGTGCGCAGCTGATTCTGAGCCGTACCGCGCCGGAGTTCATCGCCAAGTTGTTCGAGCTGGAAGTGCCGGAAATCGAAGAGGGCGTGATCGAGATCAAGGGCGCTGCCCGTGATCCAGGTGCTCGCGCCAAGATCGCCGTCAAGTCGAACGATCCGCGTGTTGATCCGCAAGGTACCTGTATCGGTATGCGCGGTTCGCGCGTGCAGGCCGTTACCGGCGAGCTGGCCGGTGAGCGTGTGGATATCGTGCTCTGGTCGGCTGATCCGGCTCAGTTCGTGCTCGGCGCCCTGGCGCCGGCTGAAGTGCAAAAGATCATGGTGGATGAAGACAGTCACAGCATGGACGTGGCAGTCGACGAGGAGAACCTCGCCATGGCCATCGGTCGCGGTGGTCAGAACGTGCGTCTGGCTAGTGAGCTGACCGGCTGGAACATCAACATCATGACCCTCGAGCAGGCCGAGCAGAAGCATGAAGTCGAGTACGCCAAGGTGCGCTCTCTGTTCATGGCTGCGCTGGATGTGGATGAGGAAGTGGCGGAGATCCTGGTTCAGGAAGGCTTTACCTCGCTGGAAGAAGTGGCCTATGTGCCGCTGGAAGAAATGCTCGGCATCGATGGCTTTGACGAGAATTTGGTCAATGAGCTGCGTAGCCGTTCACGTGATGCCCTGCTGACCCAGGCCATCGCCAAGGAGGAGCAGGTCGAGCACGACGTGGAAGAGCTGCAGCATCTCGAAGGCATGACGCCGGAGATTGCCCGCACGCTGGCCGCCAATGGCGTGGCCACCCGCGACGACCTGGCTGAATTGGCGGTGGATGAATTGGTCGAGATGACCGGCATCGACGCTGAAGCGGCCAAGCAATTGATCATGATCGCCCGCGCCCACTGGTTTGAATAACCAGGCGTTCGAGCAGAAGCATGCCGGACACGGCAAGGAGACGGGACCCAGAATGACAGAAATGAACGTGAGCCAATTTGCGGCCGATTTGAAGATGCCGCCGCAGCATCTGTTGGACCAATTACGCGCCGCCGGCGTGGAAAAGGCGGGTGTACACGATCCGCTGACCGAGCAGGACAAGACCAAGCTGCTCGTCTATCTGCGCAGTGTGCATGGTCAGGCCATGGACAAGCCCAAGGTGACCTTGGCGCGTAAGCAGACCACCGAAATTAAGAAGTCGGATGCCACCGGTAAGAACCGCACCATCCAGGTGGAAGTGAAGAAGAAGCGCGTGTTGCTGACGCCGGATGTGGCTGCCCGTGAGGCTGAGCTGCTGGCGCAGGCAGCGCCGGAGCCGGAAGCGCCAGCGCAAGCACCGCAGGTCGAGGTCGAGCCGCCGGTCGTGGAAGCGCCGGTGGTGGTTGAGGCTGCGCCAGAGCCGGTTGTGGAAGTCGTCCAGCCAGAAGTGGTGGAGGCGCCTGTCGAAGTGGTGGTTGAAGTGGCCGTTGAGGCCGCGCCTGAAGCTGTGCCCGCGCCGGCGCTGTCGCGTGCTGATGTATTGGGTCAGGCTGAGCTCGATTCTCGCGCCCAGCAGGCTGCACGTCAGCGTGCGCTGTTCGAGCGCCAAGCTGCCGATATCAAGGCCAAGCAGGATCGCGAAGCGGCCCGCAAGGCCGCACTGGAGCAGCAGGCAGCCCAGGCTGCTGCGGCGGCCGCTGCGGCTGCAGCACCCAAGCCTGCTGCCACCGACCATACCTTGCATCGCGCACCGAGCAAGGCTGGCGAGGCCAAGAAGGATGCCAAGCCGGCTGTTGGCGCTGACAAGAAGGGCGCGGCTGCACCGGCCAAGGATGGTTGGGGTGATGGCGCCAAACGCCGTGGCGGTCTGAAGACCCGTGGTGGCGATACCGGCACCGGCAATGGTTGGAAGTCGGGCAAGAAGGGTGGCCGCAATAAGGGTGGGAATGATGACAACGCCCACGGCTTCCAGGCCCCGACCGAGCCGATCAGCCGCGAAGTGGATGTGCCGGAAACCATCTCGGTTGCCGACTTGGCGCACAAGATGGCCGTGAAGGCCAACGAGGTGATCAAGGCGCTGATGAAGATGGGCATGATGGTGTCCATCAACCAGGTGCTGGATCAGGAAACGGCCATGATCGTGGTCGAAGAAATGGGCCATGTGGCCAAGGCTGCCAAGCTCGATGATCCGGATGCCTACCTCGAAGGCGATGACAAGCAGGAGCATGTGCTGCTGCCGCGCGCCCCGGTAGTGACCGTGATGGGTCACGTCGACCACGGTAAGACCTCCTTGCTCGACTATATCCGTCGCGCCAAGGTGGCGGCAGGCGAAGCTGGCGGCATTACCCAGCACATCGGTGCTTACCATGTGGAAACCGAGAAGGGCATGATCACCTTCCTGGATACCCCGGGTCACGAGGCGTTTACCGCCATGCGTGCCCGTGGTGCCAGTGCAACCGATATCGTGGTGCTGGTGGTAGCGGCCGATGACGGCGTGATGCCGCAGACGATTGAAGCGATTCACCACGCCAAGGCAGCCAATGTGCCGCTGGTGGTGGCCGTGAACAAGATCGACAAGCCGGGTGCCAATATCGAGCGTCTGCGCCAGGAGCTGGTCGCGCACGAAGTGGTGCCGGAAGAGTGGGGCGGTACGACCCAGTTCGTTGAAGTATCGGCCAAGATGGGCACCAATATCGACGGTCTACTCGACGCGATTCTGCTGCAGGCCGAAGTGCTGGAACTGACCGCTGCCGTAGATGCACCGGCCAAGGGTCTGATCATCGAAGCGCGTCTGGACAAGGGTCGTGGCCCTGTCGCCACCATGCTGGTGCAGAGCGGTACGCTGAAGAAGGGCGACACCGTGCTGGCTGGCGCCGTATTCGGCAAGATCCGCGCGATGCTGGATGAGAACGGCAAGAGCATCAACGAAGCCGGTCCGTCGATTCCGGTCGAGATTCTCGGTCTGTCCGAAGTGCCGAATGCCGGTGAAGATGCGATGGTGCTGGCTGATGAGCGCAAGGCGCGTGAAATCGCCCTGTTCCGCGCCGGCAAGTTCCGCGATGTGAAGCTGGCCAAGCAGCAAGCCGCCAAGCTGGAAAACCTGATGGCATCGATGACCGAGGGCGAGGTGCAGAACCTGCCCATCATCATCAAGGCCGATGTACAGGGTTCCTTCGAGGCGCTGTCGCAAAGCCTGCAGAAGCTGTCCACCAGCGAAGTGCGCGTCAACATCCTGCACTCGGGCGTGGGTGGTATCACCGAATCCGACGTCAACCTGGCGCTGGCTTCCAAGGCCGTCATCATCGGTTTCAATGTGCGCGCCGATGCGATGGCCCGCAAATTGGCCGAGAACGAAGGCGTGGACATCCGCTACTACAACATCATCTACGACGCCGTGGATGAGGTGCGCGCTGCGCTGTCGGGCATGCTGGCGCCAGAGAAGAAAGAACAGATCATCGGCTCGGTCGAGATCCGTCAGGTCTTCGTGGTGTCCAAGGTCGGCTCGATTGCTGGCTGTTTCGTGCACGACGGTGTCGTCAAGCGCGGTGCTGGCGTGCGCCTCTTGCGCAACCACGTGGTTATTCACCAGGGCGAGCTGGACAGCCTCAAGCGCTTCAAGGATGACGTCAAGGAAGTCAAGGCTGGCTACGAATGTGGTCTGCAGCTTAAGAACTACAACGACATTCAAGAAGGCGACATGCTGGAAGTCTTCGAGATCATCGAAGTGGCACGTACCCTGTGAGGTGTGAGGGGTGCGGCGTGAGGTGTGCGCCCACTCCAATGCATCGGCAGGCGCAAGACCCTCCTGGGTTTTGCGCCTGTTTTCCTTTCCAGTAATGCAATCTGTGTCGGGGTTACACCTCACCCCGCGCACCAGGCACCTCACACGATTATGGCTAAAGACTTTACCCGCTCCGACCGCGTTGCTCAGCAGATGCAGCGCGAACTGGCTGAGCTGATCCGGCTCGAATTGAAAGACCCGCGCATCGGCATGGTCACCCTGACCGACGTGGAAGTGACCCGCGATATGAGCCATGCCAAGGTGTTCTTCACCCTGCTCAGTGGCGATCCGACCGAGTCACTGTATACGCTCAACCGCTCGGCCGGCTGGCTGCGCAGCGAAGTGTCCAAGCGCATCAAGCTGTTCAAGATGCCTGAGCTGCATTTCGTGTACGACACCTCGGTCGAATACGGCATGTCGCTCGACAAGTTGATCGACGAGGCGATGCAGACCACCAAGCCGGCCGACGATGAAGCAGACGCAGACAAAAAGGATTAAGCGTCCGGTACACGGCGTGCTCTTGCTCGACAAGCCTTATGGCGCCTCGAGCAACCAGGCCTTGCAGAAGTGCAAATGGCTGCTGCAGGCCGAGAAGGGCGGGCACACAGGTGTGCTCGATCCGCTGGCCACTGGCCTGTTGCCGCTATGCTTCGGCGATGCCACCAAGTTTGCCCAGCGCATGCTGGATGCTGACAAGCGCTATGTGGCAACGCTCAAGCTGGGCGCGACCACCACCACGGGTGACCTGGAGGGTGAGGTGCTGCAGACCAGCTCGTTGCGTCCCGACCGTACCGCCGTGGATGAGGCGATTGCCCACTTCACCGGCGAGTATGAGCAGGTCCCGCCCATGTATTCGGCACTCAAGCATGAGGGCCGTCCGCTGTATGAATATGCGCGCGCTGGCATTCATATCGAGCGACCGGCACGGCGCATCACCATTTATGCGATTGAGGTGCTGTCGTTCAGCGAAGACGAGCTGGTGCTGGATGTGCGTTGCAGCAAGGGCACGTATATCCGCACCTTGTCCGAAGATATCGGCGCCCGCCTCGGCTGCGGTGCGCATCTGAGCGGCTTGCGCCGCACTGAGACCGCCGGCTTTCGCCTGGAAGAGACGATTACGGTAGCCGAGTTCGAAGCAATGACACTTGCCGAGCGTGATGCGCGGCTGTTACCCGCCGACAGTTTGCTGGCTGACCTGCCGGCGGTGACGCTGGATGCGGCAGCGACGGATAAGCTAACCCACGGATTGTCCGTGCGTTTTCCGTCCGAAGATGGCACAATCGCGGGCTTGCGCGTTTATGGTGATACGGGTTCTGGGCAGGTGAGCTTTCTCGGTCTGGCAGAACTGCTGGATCAAGTGCTGTATCCGCGCCGCCTGCTGTCTACTGTGGTTCATAGCTGACGCGGGTTGATTGGGAGTCTGGAGGGGTTGGCACAGTCCGACTCGCCTGGCTCGTCTGCACCACAAGGTGCTTCTGTATCTGGAGTAAGTAACAATGGTTATGTCCGTCGAACAAAAAGCCGATATCGTCAAGCAATACCAACGTGCCGCTGGCGACACCGGTTCCACCGAAGTGCAAGTGGCTCTGTTGACCGCTCGCATCAACGGTCTGACTGATCACTTCAAGGCCAACGCCAAAGACAACCACAGCCGCCGTGGTCTGTTGAAGATGGTGAACCAGCGCCGCAAGCTGCTGGCCTACTACAAGCGCACCAACCTGGATGGCTACCGCGAACTGATCGCCAAGCTGGGTCTGCGTAAGTAAGCGTTTCAAGAAAAGCCGCTGCTAACTGCAGCGGCTTTTTGCTTTTAGCGGTATCGAATTCTGTTGGGCGTGAAGTGGTTCCGGCCACGCCCGATGGCTAGCAAGTTGGCTGGAACCCCGACGTCGGTTTGCGAACCGCGCTCAGTGCGTCGGCGGAAAAGGGTCATTCAGCTGAGCATGGCCCGTTGAAAAGGAAGACAAGCGTGTTCAATCGCATCTCCAAATCGTTTGCCTATGGCAAGCACACCGTTACCCTTGAAACCGGTGAAATCGCCCGTCAGGCCTCTGGTGCCGTGATGGTGTCGATGGACGACACTGTGGTGCTGGTCACCGTGGTGGGTGCCAAGAATGTCAAACCCGGTCAGGACTTCTTCCCGCTGACCGTTGATTACCAAGAGCGTACCTATGCCGCCGGCAAGATCCCCGGTGGCTTCTTCAAGCGTGAAGGTCGCCCGAGCGAGAAGGAAATCCTCACTTCGCGCCTGATCGATCGTCCGATCCGTCCGCTGTTCCCGGATGCCTTCTACAACGAAATCCAGATCGTGGCGACCGTGATGTCGGTCGATCCGGAAATCGATCCGGATATCCCGGCTGTGATCGGCGCCTCGGCTGCGCTGGCCATTTCCGGTCTGCCTTTCCAAGGCCCAATCGGCGCCGCGCGTATCGGTTACGCCAATGGCGAATACATCCTGAACCCGAGCAAGACCGAGCTGGAAAGCTCGCAACTGGACCTCGTGGTGGCCGGTACCGAGCGTGCCGTGCTGATGGTGGAATCGGAAGCGCAGGAACTGTCTGAAGCCGTGATGCTGGGCGCCGTGGTGTTCGGCCATGAGCAGATGCAAGCCGCCATCAAGGCCATCAATGAGCTGGCCGATGCCGTGAACCCCGAAGTCTGGGACTGGGAAGCGCCGGCTGCCGACGAGGCGCTGATCGCTCAGGTGAGCGAGCTGGCCAACGAGGGCCTGAAACTGGCCTTCCGTATTCCGCAAAAGCAGCTGCGCGTGGCACAGATCAACGACACCTGGGCCAAGGTCAAGGCAGCGCTGATCACCGAAGAAACTGACACCACCCGCGCCAACCAGATCAAGGACATCTTCCATGGTCTGGAAGCCAAGATCGTGCGTAACCAGATTCTGGACGGTTACCCGCGTATCGACGGCCGCGATACCCGCACTGTGCGCCCGATCGAAGTGCGTACCGGCGTGCTGCCGCGCACCCACGGCTCGGCCCTGTTCACCCGTGGTGAGACCCAGGGTCTGGTGGTGGCCACGCTGGGCACCAAGCTGGATGAGCAGAAGATCGACGCCCTGATGGGTGAGTACACCGACCGCTTCATGCTGCATTACAACTTCCCACCCTACTCGACCGGTGAAACCGGCCGTGTCGGTACGCCCAAGCGCCGCGAAATCGGCCATGGTCGTCTGGCTAAGCGTGCGCTGGTTGCTGTGCTGCCGAAGAAGGAAGACTTCAGCTACTCGATGCGCGTGGTGTCGGAAATCACCGAATCGAACGGCTCGTCCTCGATGGCCTCGGTCTGCGGTGGTTCGCTGGCGCTGATGGATGCGGGCGTGCCGCTGAAGTCGCACGTGGCCGGTATCGCCATGGGCCTGATTCTGGAAGGCAACCGCTTTGCCGTGCTGTCCGATATCTTGGGTGATGAAGATCACCTCGGCGATATGGACTTCAAGGTGGCTGGTACCGAGAACGGTGTGACCGCCCTGCAGATGGATATCAAGATCCAGGGCATCACCAAGGAAATCATGCGCGTGGCCCTGGACCAAGCTCAGGAAGGCCGCCTGCATATCCTGAAGATCATGAAGGGTTCGCTCGACCATGCCCGTGAAGAAGTGTCGCAACACGCGCCGCGTCTTTACACCATGAAGATCAACCCGGAGAAGATCCGTGACGTGATCGGCAAGGGCGGCGCGGTGATCCGTGCGCTGACCGAAGAGACCGGCACCCAGATCGATATCCAGGACGACGGCACCATCACCATTGCTTCGGTATCGAGCGAAGGTGCGGACGAAGCCAAGCGCCGTATTGCCGAGATCACTGCGGAAATCGAGATCGGCAAGATCTACGAAGGCCCGGTCATCAAGATCCTCGACAAGAACGTCGGTGCCATCGTGCAGATCATGCCGGGTCGTGATGGCCTCGTGCATGTGAGCCAGATCGCCAACGAGCGCGTGAACAATGTGGCTGACTACCTGAAGGAAGGCCAGATCGTGCGCGTGAAGGCCCTCGAGCAGGACGAGAAGGGCCGCGTGCGTCTGTCGATCAAGGCCGCGCTGGCGGATGAAGCGGCGCCTGCTGCTGCCCCCGCCGACAGCGAAGCTTGATCGCACGCTTGTGCAAAGAAGAGCCCGGCTTAGGCCGGGTTTTTCTTTTGCTGCTGGCCGACTCGCTCGGCGGGGCGGCAATCAGGTGCGTGGTAAAGAAAAAGGCGCCTAGTAGGCGCCTTTCCCTGCGTGCGACCAAGCTCAGGCTGCGGGTTCTTGCAGTTGCTGAAGGATGGCCGGGTTTTCCAGGGTCGAGGTGTCCTGGGTGATTTCCTCGCCACGTGCAATCGCGCGCAGCAGGCGGCGCATGATCTTGCCCGAACGGGTCTTGGGCAGATTGTCGCCGAAGCGGATGTCATCGGGCTGAGCGATCTTGCCGATCTCATGCGCGACCCAGGTCTTAAGCTGCTCGGCCATTTTCCTGGCCTCTTCACCGACCGGGCGTGCGCCCTTAAGCACCACGAAGGCAACCACGGCCTCGCCCTTGATCTCGTGCGGCTTGCCGACCACGGCAGCTTCCGCCACCAGCGGGTTGGCCACCAGGGCTGATTCGATCTCCATGGTGCCCAGGCGATGGCCGGATACATTCAGCACATCGTCGATGCGCCCCATGATCCAGAAATAGCCGTGCTCATCGCGGTTGGCTGAGTCGCCGGCCAGGTAGTACTGGCCGTTGAATTCCTCGGGGAAGTAGGCCTTCTTGAAACGCTCCGGGTCGCCCCAGATGGTGCGTACCAAGCTGGGGAAGGGTTTCTTGATCACCAGCATGCCGCCCTTGCCCGGTTCGACTGGTGCACCCGATTCGTCGACGATGTCGGCAATGATGCCGGGCAGCGGCAGCGTGCAGGAGCCCGGTTTGGTGGCCACGGCGCCCGGTAGTGGGGCGATCATGGCTGAGCCGGTCTCGGTCTGCCACCAGGTATCCACAATTGGGCAGCGGCTCTGGCCGACCACCTCGTGATACCAGATCCAGGCCTCGGGGTTGATCGGTTCGCCTACGGTACCCAAGAGGCGCAGGCTGGACAGATCGTGCTGCTGCGGGAAGTCGGCACCCAGCTTGATCAACGAGCGGATGGCGGTCGGGGCGGTGTAGAAGATGCTGACCTTGTGCCGCTCTATCATCTGCCAGAAGCGGTGCGCATCCGGGTAGGTGGGTACGCCCTCGAAGATGATCTGGGTGGCGCCCATGCCCAGCGGGCCGTAGCAGACATAGCTATGGCCGGTAATCCAGCCCACATCGGCCGTGCACCAGAACACATCGTTGGGCTTGATATCGAATACCCAGCGGAAGGAATTCATCGCGCCCAGCAGATAGCCGGCGCTCGAGTGCTGGATGCCCTTCGGCTTGCCGGTCGAGCCTGAGGTGTACAGGATGAATAGCGGGTCTTCTGCGCCCATCCATTCTGGCTCGCAGCTCTCGGCCTGACCCTCGGTCAGCTTGTGCCACCAGATATCGCGCCCCTCCTGCCACTGGTTGGCACCGTTATTGGTGCGCTGATAAACCACGGTATGGCGGATGGAGTCGCAGCCACCCAGGCCAAGCGCCTCGTCGACCACGCTCTTCAAGGCCACCGGCTTACCACCGCGCATGCCCTCATTGGCGGTGATGATGGCAACCGCTCCGGCATCGACGATACGTTCCTGCACCGACTTGGCTGAGAAGCCACCAAATACCACCGAGTGAATCGCGCCGATGCGCGCGCAGGCCTGCATGGCGACCACGGCCTCGATGCTCATCGGCATATACACGACCACGCGCTCGCCCTTACGGATGCCGAGCGACTTCAGGCCATTGGCGAACTGGCAGACGCGTCGGTGCAGCTCGGCATAGGTAACGCGGGTGACGGTGCCGTCGTCGGCCTCGAAGATGATGGCGATCTTGTTGGCATTCTGCGCGAGGTGGCGATCCAGGCAGTTGTAGCTGACATTCAGCACACCATCGTCGAACCACTTGAAGAAAGGTGCATTGCTGTCGTCCAGCACGCGCGAGAAGGGTTTCTTCCAGGTGATCAGCTCACGCGCGATATCACCCCAGAAGGACAGGTAGTGATCGTCAGCCTGCTCGCACAAGCCGTTGTAGGCATCCATACCCGAGACGGCGGCGCGATGGCGGAATTCGTCGCTGGGTGGGAACAGGCGCGTTTCCTTGAGGATGGAATCGAGCGTGGACATGGTGGCTCCTTTGTTTTCGGTATTGCTTTAATCAATGCGAATCATCAGGACTACTGATGAAGGTATTTCGTGCAAACGGGAACCGTGTGGTTCCCGTTTTGTGCAGGACGGGCCAGGCATGGCAACGTCCCGGTATGTCAGCCTGGCCGACCTGTTAATGCTCAGTCATTGGCGTAGATATCGCGATCCTTGGTTTCCGGTGCGAACAAGGTGCCGATTACGAAGGTCATCAGGGCGAAGGCGATCGGGTACCACAGGCCGTAGTAAATATCGCCGGTGGCAGCCACCATGGCGAAGGCTACGGTAGGTAGGAAGCCACCGAACCAGCCATTGCCGATGTGATAGGGCAGCGACATCGAGGTGTAGCGGATCTTAGTCGGGAACAGCTCGACCAGCCAGGCGGCAATCGGGCCGTACACCATGGTCACGAAGATCACCAGGATGGTCAGCAGCAGGATCACCATGGGCGTGTTCATCTGGGCTGGGTCGGACTTGGCTGGATAGCCAGCAGTCTTCAGTGCCTCGTTCAAGCCCTTGGTGAACTCATCCGACTTGGCCTTGAACTCATCCTTGCCCAGTGCCTCGCCCTCGAAGCTGGTCAGCGTCACGCTACCGATGCTGACGCTGGCGACGGTACCGGCCGGAGCAGCTTCATTGCTGTAAGGAATGCCTTTCTTGGCCAGGGCCGACTTGATGATGTCGCAAGACTGCTTGAAGCTGGCCTTGCCAATCGGGTCGAACTGGAAGGCGCACTTGGCTGGGTCGGCAATCACCTTGACCGGCGAAGTGGCCACGGCGTTTTCCAGGGCCGGGTTGGCGTAGTGCGTCAGGGCCTTGAAGATCGGGAAGTAGCTGATGGCAGCGATCAGGCAGCCTGCCATGATGATCTTCTTGCGACCGATCTTGTCCGACAGTGCGCCGAAGAAGATGAAGAACGGCGTGGCGATGGCCAGCGAGACGGCGATCAGGATATCGGCCTTGTCCGGCTCTACACCCAGCGTCTTGGTCAGGAAGAACAGCGCATAGAACTGGCCGGTGTACCAGACCACGGCTTGGCCGGCGGTACCGCCGAACAGCGACAGCAGCACGACCTTCAGATTCGGCCAGCGCAGGAAGGACTCGGTCAGCGGTGCCTTGGACTGCTTGCCTTCTTCCTTCATCTTCTTGAAAGCCGGCGATTCATTCAGCTGCATGCGGATATAGACCGAGATGGCCAGCATGATCAGCGAGACCAGGAAGGGAACGCGCCATGCCCATTCCTTGAAGGCATCCATGCCGAAGGACTGGCGGCAGATCCAGATCACCAGCAGGGACAGGAAAAGGCCCAGGGTGGCGGTGGTCTGGATGAAGGCGGTATACAGGCCGCGCTTGCCGTGCGGTGCGTGCTCGGCCACATAGGTGGCGGCGCCGCCATACTCACCACCGAGCGCCAAGCCTTGCAGCAAGCGCAGGATAATCAGGATGATCGGTGCGGCAATGCCGATCGAGGCGTAGCTGGGCAGTACCCCGACAATGGCGGTGGACAGACCCATGATCAGGATGGTGACCAGGAAGGTGTACTTGCGGCCGATCATATCGCCGAGGCGACCGAACACGATGGCGCCAAACGGGCGTACCGCGAAACCGGCGGCAAAGGCCATCAGTGCGAAGATGAAGGCGGTGGTGTCATTCACGCCGGCAAAGAAGTGCGAGGCGATGATGGCGGCCAGCGAGCCATACAGATAGAAGTCGTACCATTCGAATACGGTGCCGAGCGAGGAGGCGAAGATCACCTTGCGCTCTTCGCGGGTCATCGGCCGCGATGCGGCCGGCGCCCCGGCCGCGGTATTGGCAATATTGCTCATTACGTTGTCTCCATCTTGTGCGGGCTTGCGCCCCTAAGGTTGCGGCCTCTATGGGCCGTCAGATAGACCTGCCGGGTTTCCGGACTGGGCTGAGTGGCAATCTATGCCGCTGTTTTTCGTGCATCCAATCGCAATTTTCGATGCGTACTATCAGCCGCAACTGCAGCTAAGCGCGCAAACTGAGGCTGGCAGCGGTTTAGCGCCTACTTCTTGGCCTTGCTCGATGGCCTTGATAGATTTCTCTGATGGGCGCGCTGTGGCGCGGCGCGGCACAATGCCGCCGAGACAAAAATACGGGAGGGGATAAATGGAAATTTATCAGCTGAGAACCTTTATCACGGTCGCCCAGCAGGGCCATCTGACCCAGGCGGCCGAAATCCTGCATCTGAGCCAGCCGGCGGTGACGGCGCAGATCAAGGCGCTGGAGGAAGAGACCGGCGTCAGCCTGTTCGAGCGTAGCTCAAGCGGGGTCTTGCTGACCGAGGCGGGCAAGCTGCTCTTGCCCGAGGCTGAGAAGATACTGGCGGGCAGTCGGGACATGCTGAACCGCGCCAAGAGCTTGCGCGGACAGCTGGCCGGCAAGTTGCGCGTGGGCACCATCCTGTCGCCGGATACCTTGCGGCTCGGGCCTTGGCTATCGGTACTTCGGTCGGCCTATCCGCTGGTGCAGATGAGTACCGTGCAGGGGGTGTCGGGTGGTGTGCTGAATGAGGTGCGCAAGAAGGAGCTCGATGCGGGCTTCTTTATCGGCCGTAATCCCTACCAGACCGTACATACCCTGCCGCTGATGGATCTGCCCTATGTGGTGGCGGTGCCGAATGGCTTGCGCGAGGCGCTGGACGGGGCGGATTGGCGCGAACTGGGGCGCTATCCCTGGGTGGGGGCCAGCCAGTTCTCCAGCCTGTCCAAGCTGCATGCCGAGGTATGGCGCGAGCGCAATATCGCGCCGAAGAAGGTGGGCGATATCGATCAGGAGCAAAGCATGCAAGCCTGCGTGGAAGCCGGGCTTGGGCTGTGCATGCTGCGTCGCGAGCACGCACTGACAGCCGAACGCGAGGGGCGACTGTGGGTATGGGGCGATACCGCGATGAATGTCTCGCTATCGTTTATTTACCCGGCCGAGATGGAAAGCGAGCCGCTGGTGGGGGTGATGGTGCAGGCGCTGCGCGAAGTCTGGCCCGAGGCGGGGATCTAGGCGCTACTGGCTGGCAATCCAGTCCGCCATGGCGGCCAGCACTGGCTCGGCCTCGCCCAGTGCGGCGGTGACCTGAAGCTCGATCTGCGGATGGCGTGCCGCCAGTTCCTCAATCAGCAGGGGCAGGTCGCGGCGCAGATGCGAGCCGCGCGCCATGAAGGCCGGCACGATGGTGATATGCGTGATGCCCGCTGCCACCTGTTCGGCTACGCAGTCGGCCAGGCTCGGCGTCATTAGCTCCAGAAAGGCCAGGCTGACGCGACTTTCGGTCTGTCTATCCTGCAGCAGAGCGGCCAAGCGCTGGAAAGGCTCGGCCCATTGCGGGTCGCGGGCGCCGTGGGCAAAAAGTATCAGTGCGCGCTGTGCGGGCATGGGGCTTCACTCCGGACTTGAAATGACAAAACCCCCGCTTGCGACGGGGGTTTGCGACTACAGCCTGCCAAGAAAAACCAGCTTACTTGAGCTTGGTTTCTTTGTAGGCAACATGCTTACGAGCAACGGGATCAAACTTCTTGATCTCCATCTTTTCCGGCATGGTGCGCTTGTTCTTGGTGGTGGTGTAGAAGTGACCAGTACCTGCGGTCGATTCCAGCTTGATCTTTTCACGCATGATTCATTGCTCCCGGATTAGGCTTCGCCACGGGCGCGCAGATCGGCCAGCACGACGTCGATGCCGACCTTGTCGATGGTGCGCAGGGCGGCGTTGGAGATGCGCAGACGCACCCAACGGTTTTCGCTTTCAACCCAGAACTTGCGGGATTGCAGGTTGGGCAGGAAACGACGCTTGGTTTTGTTGTTGGCGTGGGAAACATTGTTCCCGACCATCGGGCGCTTGCCGGTGATCTTGCATACACGAGCCATGTTGGACTCCCACTGATTCTAATAAAGGTGTTCGAAAAGCTTGCTGTGCAGTGATAGAAATCAGTCGGGCACAACACGCGTGGAAACGCAAAGAGGGCGCATGTTAGCGACTTGAATCCGGGCTGTCAAATACTGTGCGCGAGGAATTTTGGTTTGCCGCCAAGCGTTTAGCGCGGCGGGCGGCGGGAAAGCCCTGGGCTATCGTGCTAAAGTCGCGAGCTGTCCTGAAGAATTGCTGACCATGCTGCACACCCTGAATGCCCCGCAACAAGCCGCTGTACGTCATCTGGACGGCCCTTTGCTGGTGCTGGCCGGCGCAGGATCCGGCAAGACGCGGGTGATCACGCAGAAGATTGCCTATATGGTCGACCAGGCCGGCTACGACGCGCGTCATATCGCCGCCATCACCTTTACCAATAAGGCCGCGCGCGAAATGCAGGAGCGCGTGCACGGCATCATGGACCCGGCGCGCCTTAAGGGGCTGATCGTCTCGACCTTCCACTCGCTGGGCCTGCAGATCATCCGCACCGAGCATGCCGCGCTTGGTTACAAGCCGCGCTTCTCGATTCTGGATGCGGCCGATGCGATGAAGATCATCTCCGACATCATTGGCAGCACCGATAAGGACGAGGTGCGCGGTACGGTCGGCACCATCTCGCGCCTGAAGAATGACTTCATGAGCCCGGATGCGGCAATGTTGAATGCGCAAAGCGATGGCGAGCTGCGTATCGCGCGCGCCTATCGCGCCTATCAGGACACGCTGTTTGCCTACCAGGCGGTGGATTTCGATGACCTGATCCGCCTGCCGGTCGAGCTGTTCGAGCGTGATAAGGACATCCTGACCAAGTGGCAGCTGCGCCTGCGCTATCTACTGATTGATGAATACCAGGACACCAATGTCTGCCAGTACAAGCTCGTTAAGCAGCTGACTGGCTTTCACGGCAAGTTCACCGCCGTGGGTGACGATGATCAGAGCATCTACGCCTGGCGCGGCGCGAATGTGGAGAATCTGGCGCTGCTGAAAGAGGACTTTCCGCGCCTTGAGGTGATCAAGCTCGAACAGAACTATCGCTCCACCTCGCGCATCCTGAAGGCCGCCAATGCGGTGATCAGCAATAACCCCAAGCTGTTCGAGAAGCAGCTATGGAGTGAGCTGGGCATTGGCGACCCGATTGCGGTGGTGGAGATGAAGGACGAGGAGCACGAGGCCGAGACGGTGGCGATGCGCATCCTTGCGCACAAGTTCGAGATGCGCACCAAGTTCAGTGATTACGCGATTCTTTACCGTGGCAACCACCAGGCGCGCATCATCGAAAGCCAGCTGCGTAACCACAAGATTCCCTACCAGATATCGGGCGGGCAGAGCTTCTTCGATAAGGCCGAGATCAAGGATGTGCTCGGCTATCTGCGCCTGATCGCCAACGAGAACGACGATCCGGCCTTTATCCGTGCTGTCACCACGCCCAAGCGTGGCGTGGGCAATGTCACGTTGGAAAAGCTCGGTGGCCTCGCGGCCGAGCGCAAGATCAGCCTGTTCGAGGCCGTGCATCTGCCCAGCTTCGAGACCCTGGTCCAACCTGCCCAGTACGAAGCGCTGCAGACCTTCTGTGCCTTTATCAATCGCATCCAGGGTCGCGCCACACGCGAGCCGGCCGGCGCCTTGCTGAAGGAACTGCTGCTCGCCATCGATTACGAAACCTGGCTATACGACAGCGACGAGCCGCGCCCGGCCGAGGCCAAGTGGAAGAATGTGCTCGAACTGGTGGCCTGGTTCGACAAGCGCGCTGAGGAAAACGGCGACAGCCTGATCGATATGACTCAGAAGATCGCGCTGATCACCTTGTTGGAGGGGCGTGAGGAGGAGGCACCCGATGCGGTGCGCCTGACCACGCTGCATGCGTCCAAGGGCCTCGAATACCCGCATGTGTTCCTGATCGGCTGCGAGGAGGGCATTCTGCCGCACCAGCAGTCGATTGATGGTGGCATGGTCGAGGAAGAGCGCCGCCTCATGTATGTGGGTATTACCCGCGCCCAGCGCAGCCTGACCATCAGCTACTGCGGAAAACGCAAGCGCGCGGGTGAATGGCAGATCACCGAGCCTTCGCGCTTTCTGCTCGAACTGCCGCCAGAGGAAATCCGCATCAGTGGTCGGCTGGCCGGCAAGAAGAATGTGGTGGTCAGCAAGGAAGAGGGCAAGGCCAAGCTGGCCAATCTGCTTGCCGGCCTCGGTAGTAAGAACGGCTAAGCAAATCCCCCGATCTGGTCGCGAGGGGCTGCGCTAGCCGCGCGCTATCTGCGCTCGCCGTTTCTGGTCAGCACTGCTCAATGTCACTTCACTGCCTTGCTGAGCCGACTACCTAGGCGGCCGCCCAGGTTTGGCTGCGCTCCTGCTGCAGCACCTGGGCCGCATTCAGGCTGCGAATCGGGATGCGCGTATCGCTGGGAATCGCGCCCTGCAGCTGCAGGGCGAGGTAGCGCATGCAGCTGACGCGCAGGAAGGAGGTGAAATTGCTGACATCCCCGCCTTCCGCCAGCAGCTCGTCATACAGGCGGGTGATCAGCTGGCCCACGCTCAATCCGTCACGCCGGCCGATCTCCTCCAGTGCCTGCCAGAACACATTTTCCAGCCGCAGCGAGGTGGACAGGCCGTGCAGGCGCAAGGAGCGCGCCCGGCACTGGTAGAGCTGCGGGTCGGCGTGGATGAAGATCTGGCACATGGCGGGCTCCCAGCAATGGCAAAAGGCGGGCACATGGCCCGCCTTTATCTTAGAAGCCCATCCGTCTAAAGCGAGACGCGCGCACCCAGCACGGCTACGAACTGGGCAATCCAGGCCGGGTGGGCCGGCCAGGCGGGCGCGGTAACCAGCTTGCCATCGGTGTAGGCGGCATCGATGGCAATCTCCGCATAGCGGCCATGGGCCAGTTCCACCTCGGGCCGGCAGGCCGGGTAGGCCGAGCAGGTGCGGCCTTCCAGCACCTTGGCGGCGGCCAGCAGCTGCGCACCGTGGCAAATGGCGGCCACCGGCTTATCGGCCTGGAAGAAGTGCTGCACGATGGCGATCACCTGCGCATCCAGGCGCAGATACTCGGGTGCCCGGCCGCCGGGAATGATCAGGCCGGCATAGTCCTCGGCGCGAACCTGATCGAAGCTCGCATTCAGGGCAAAGTTGTGGCCGCGCTTTTCCGAATACGTCTGATCGCCTTCGAAATCATGGATCGCCGTGGCCACGGTCTGGCCCTTCTGCTTGCCCGGACAGACCGCGTGCACGGTATAGCCGAAGGCCTGCAGGGCCTGGAAGGGCACCATGATCTCGTAGTCCTCAACGAAATCACCGGCCAACAGTAATAGCTGCTTGCTCATCATGGGTCTCCTCGTGGTGCATGCCGGCGATGGCCGGTGCGAGGTCCATTGTTCGCGCTGCGCGGGCGGGCGGGGTGGTATGGGATTACCGCAGCGCCCATAAAAATGGCCGCCTTTTGGGCGGCCTTGGGCAAGCAGGGAATGGGGTACTACTGCTTGGCGCCCAGCACTTCGGCGCGTGCCAGGCGGGCACGGCCACTGGCGCTGTCCTCTGGCGTCAGCGTCCAGCCGCTCAGATGGGGGGCCACAATCTGCGCTAGCGCACGAATCCAGTCCGGCTCGGCATTCAGGGCCGGGATATAGCGATAATCCTTGCCACCCGCGGCCAGGAAGTCGGCCTTGCCCTCCATGGCAATTTCCTCCAGCGTTTCCAGGCAGTCGGCCACAAAGCCTGGGCAGATCACATCCAGCCGCGCGGTCTGCTTCTTGCCCAGCGCATGCAGGAGGTCGCTGGTATAGGGTTTCAGCCATTCTGCTTTGCCAAAGCGGGACTGGAAGCCGACCGAGTACTGACCGGGCTGCAGGCCCAGACGCTCGGCCAGCAGGCGGCCTGTCTTGTGGCATTCGCAGTGATAGGGGTCACCCTTGTCGAGCGAGAAACGCGGCACGCCGTGGAAACTCATCAGCAGGTGATCGCCGCGCCCCTGATTGGCCCAATGGCGCTCCACCCGCTGAGCCAGGGTCTCGATATAGGCCGGCGCATCATGGAAATGCTTGATAAAGCGGATCTCTGGTGGATTGCGCAGTGACTTGATTGCATCGGCCACCGCATCCATGGCGCTGCCACTGCTGCTGGCCGCGTACTGCGGGTAGAGCGGCATGACCAGCACGCGGTCACAACCGGCCGCCTTCAGTGCCATCAGCTTGTCGGCCACATTGGGCTGGCCGTAGCGCATCGCCCATTCCACCATCACGGGCTGGCCCTGATCGCCCAGATAGCCCTGCAGCAGCTTGGCCTGCTGGCGCGTGTAGATGGCCAGCGGCGAGCCATCGCGCGTCCACACGGTCGCGTACTTGGCCGCCGACTTTTTCGGCCGGGTATTCAGGATGATGCCATTCAGAATCAGCCACCATATCGCGCGCGGAATCTCCACCACGCGCGGGTCGGACAGGAACTGCTTCAGATACGGCCGCAAGGCCGCCGCCGTCGGTGCCTCGGGCGTGCCCAGGTTGATCAGCAAGATACCAACACGGCGCGGCTGGTCGTGACGAAAAGCAGGTTCGGTCTGATAGGCCATGGCGGGAAAAGAGGAGGGCTGCCGGAAAGGCTGCATGATAGCCCGCTTGCGTGGATGGGGGCGGCTTGTAGAGCGGGTGTGGTGCCTGCTCCGGAAGGCGGCCCGCAATCAGCTGATGTGTCTTGGGCGAGTTGAATGGCCAGCGTGCGGAAGCTCTTGACTGGCGTGGATAGGTCACTAGATTCGTAAAATAGATCTGGAGCCACAGATAGAAGGAGGCCGGTGTGGATTGCTCCTACACCGGCTTTGGTTTGCCTACTTCAGCGTACCACCAGGATGCAATTGACCACTTACTTGTGGGTGCTTATTTTTAGGAAAAAAATAAGCGCTAGGTAGTAGTAAGTTGCATTAACCAATGTGGATAGGAGAAATGAGCCTACATCACTTGGTACTAAATTAAAAAATTCTGCATAGAACCCCGGCGCAACCAGAGCAACTAGCACAAGCGATGCTGATGAATGCACAATCCCAAAACCAAGCACTTCTGTGACATAGGTCATCAATAGAGCCACTATCAATACCCATAGACAGCGCTTCATTGCCCACATCCACAGCTACTTAGATTCCCACCTAGTACCTCTTGCATAACCTTCAAAGTCCGTTTGGTATGAAATGTATTAATCCCTCCCGCCAACCCAATCGGGTCGGACTGCACATACCGCCCCATTGTCGGATCATAGTCGCGGAAGTAGTTGTAGTGGTGACCTGTTTCCTTGTCGAAGTACTGCCCTGGGAAGCGCAGGTTGAAGGTGTAGGCGGCGCCGCTGTCTTCGGGGTCTTCATTGGCCGGGGTGGCGCCAAATGGCTCGCCCTGCCAGGCCCAGACCGGGTGCTTGAGTGCATCGCTCACCAGGCGGGGTGTGCCCAGATGGTCGGTGTGGATATAGCGGATATCGCTGCCCAGATCGACCAGTGCCACCAGCAGATTACCCAGATACAGGTATTCGCGCTTCACGGCCCCCGTCGGGTCAGTTTCGGCGTACCGTCAGATCGCCAGATGAACGAAGGGCCGCGGCAAGCGGCCCTTCTCACTTCAACAGCTACCCGCGCAGCAGGTGGGGAGCAGGTTCGCTCGATCGACTTGCGTCAACTGCCGACTTAGTCAAGTTGCGAGAGAAGTCTTTGGGGAAGCATCTGTCGCACAGCACGGATCGTTGCATTGGCGTCCCCAAACAGTGTGGTGTTGAGCTCAATCTTCAAACCGTCCTCACCAACGAAGTAGTAGGAGTGGCGTGCGAACGAAACGCGTTGGACCTGCTTCCAGCGAAGGTGCCTACGCTTTACAAGCCCACCGCGAAGCGACACGAAGGACTGCCCAACGCCTTTGCTGTTCATGTCGATAGAGCAAAGGGAGTAAAGGCGAGTGAAGAGCCACACAAAGGAAACCGTTACAGCGGTGCAAATCACTAAAGCAACGAACAGGCTTCCGTCCGGCAACTGGGCTTGCCTCAACAGAGCCCAGATCGTCACTGCAATCGGCAGCAAGCACACCGTATACATGGTGATTCTGATCCATGGGCTTACGTACAGGTGAGCGGAATCATCGTGATTGGGAGGGGGGGCGTTCATTTAGCCATGCACTCGCATATGTCTGTCACTGGTGCGTTACCTGCGGCACCACCAAGGTTGCGGAGCAAACTACTTACGCCGGTGTTAAGCCTGACGTTTGCAGCATTGTTGCTTGCGTCGACCATTTCACCCGAGGCCTTAGTTCCACTGTATGGCCACGGCGAAGCGCGACCTACTGCACCGCCCAGGGCGCCACCGACAACCCCGGTACCAAAGTTGATAGCAGCACCGGACCAGGTCATTCCCTCACCTTTGATCGCGGAACCCGCTGCGTACTGACCGACATTGGACAAGCCGCCCCATGCAGTAGCGCCGAGTGCGCCACCCGGCACAAATGGCGCCGCTGCCCCAGCAAAAAATCCCCCACCAGTGGCAACTGCTAGATCAGTCCAACTGAATGGCTTGCACTTGCTGACTGCCATCTGGCCGATAATGTTACCAATAGCGCCTGCGCCAATCAGACCCGTTATGACGGGAAGCGGGATGCGACCATCGGGGTCCGTATAACTTAGCGGATTCCCGCCGACATATGCGTAGGTGTTAATCCCCCCCCTGCCAAGCCAATCGGATCGGACTGCATATACCGCCCCACCGCCGGATCATAGTCGCGGAAGTAGTTGTAGTGGTGGCCAGTTTCCTTGTCGAAGTACTGCCCTGGGAAGCGCAGGTTGAAGGTGTAGGCGGCGCCGCTGTCTTCGGGGTCTTCATTGGCCGGTGTGGCGCCAAATGGCTCGCCCTGCCAGGCCCAAACCGGGTGCTTGAGTGCATCGCTCACCAGGCGGGGTGTGCCCAGATGGTCGGTGTGGATATAGCGGATATCGCTGCCCAGATCGACCAGTGCCACCGGCAGATTACCCAGATACAGGTACTCGCGCTTCACCGCACCGTTTGCGTCGGTTTCGGCGATCAGGCGACCCCACTGGGTTCATACCACGGCGCCCGGACCCAGACATGTGGCGCGATTCAGCCTTTGGCTTCATGGCGCCCTACAAGTGCGGGGTACGGCCGTGTAGGAAGGTTGTAAAAAGGCCGAGTCAGTGCCCCGGCCTGTCCGGCTATGTGTTGCCTAGCCTCTCCCGGAGTAACGGCCATGCATCTTCAAGATATTTACGGGCATCTGCGTTATCTGCCGATGCCTGCTGTAACAACCATTCGATAGACGCGTTATGGGCTGTGGTTTTGGCAGCGAGCGCCTGAGTAATCAACCCTAATGCGGCGTTGTAACTGTCATTGCCTTGAGAGTGTTCACCGTCCGAGGGGACCTGCCAATCCCTAAATGCTTGTTTGTGCCAACGCCCCAAGATGTTCAGAACAGTGCCACCAATCCGGTGCGCTGCACTCTCTGGATCAAGCGCCTTCAGCTCATCTAACGGCATGTCAATAATTAATCTCGACTCATCCCCTGGCCTCTCAACCTTGGCAATGCAAAGCTCAAGCTCTTGATTCAAATGAATCTCTAATCGCGGCACATTCATCGTTGTCTACTTTCCATCGCACTGTCTCATACACTGACCAAGGAATTCGCCAGCGCGGGTCATGCATGCTTGATAACCCTTATTGCCCCAGAACGCCTTTGCAACACCGCACTCCACCGCGTCACGCTCATATTGAGAAACACAAGACTTCTTGCACTCTTCACGGGGCGTATCGCTGCTACATACCAGATTGCCTAGCTTGTTACCCAAGTAGCTGCCAGCCGCTGCACCCAATGCACCACCTGCCGTGCTACCGCTGGAAGCACCAGCTGCACCGCAGCCAACAGTTCCCACGCCAGGTGCAACGAAGGTACAAGCTGCACCGGCACCAACTCCACCAGCTACACCGCCTGCGCCATATCCAGCCGCACCACCACATGCTGCGCCACCAACCGTCCAGGCAGTCACGCACGCATTATTAGGGGCCAAGCCAAGGGGGTCAGAGTAACTTAACGGGTTGCCACCCACATACGCATAGGTATTAATCCCCCCCCGCCAAGCCAATCGGATCGGACTGCACATACCGCCCCACTGCTGGATCATAGTCGCGGAAGTAGTTGTAGTGGTGGCCAGTTTCCTTGTCGAAGTACTGCCCTGGGAAGCGCAGGTTGAAGGTGTAGGCGGCGCCGCTGTCTTCGGGGTCTTCATTGGCCTGGGTGGCGCCAAATGGCTCGCCCTGCCAAGCCCAGACCGGGTGCTTGAGCGCATCGCTCACCAGGCGGGGTGTGCCGAGATGGTCGGTGTGGATATAGCGGATATCGCTGCCCAGATCGACCAGTGCCACCGGCAGATTACCCAGATGCAGGTACTCGCGCTTCACCGCACCGTTTGCGTCGGTTTCGGCGATCAGGCGACCCCACTGGGTTCATACCACGGCGCCCGGACCAAGACATGCGGCGCGATTCAGCCTTTGGCTTCATGGCGCCCTACAAGTGCGGGGTACGGCCGTTTGAAGTTATTGGCTAGTTTGGTTGCTCGTGAATAAACAAAGCCGGGTCGGATGATTCCGAACCGGCAATAGTTTGTAAGTGGAGTGAGCGCTAAGACTAATTAATCATCATGATATGCAGAGTCTGTATGAAGATCATCAGGTAGGCTTTCCTTGGCTTGCACTTCATTCCTTACCGCTTGAATATCTTCACGATACCCAATCTTATGCACCATAAATCTGCTTAGTGCATAAGCGCCACCGGCTATTACGCAAATAAGGGTAGAAATATCTTTCATCCCATAAACAGAAGGGAGACCAAACAAAATACATAAACCAATTAGAAAGATAAAGCCGGAGAATGCTTTAACTTTGTTCCAAAAACCTAACGACATCGTCAGAACCTTTTACGTAATAAGTCAAAAATTCTTCGCCAGTCACCATTTGATGCATTGCGTTGACCTGAATGATCCCCCCCCCCTGTTCCATTGGGGCTATAGGCGTCCGGGGCTCTGGCTTCTGCTCCTCCACTACATACCATCCAGCAATTCTCACCCGTTACAGGATTTACTGTAGGGAAGCTTGTTCCATAACTTGTTGCCGCACCTTTCGTACAGGTTCCAGAAGCTGAATTATCACTTGGACAAGTCATTCGACACTGTCCGTTACCTGAGGTGTTAGGAATTATTGGAATCCCCGCATCAGGGTCACCCAGAACGCGCCCAAACTCTTGGCGCATTTGTCGGTCACCCGCTACCCACTCATTGTGAGATCGGACAGCACGAGGTACTGACCCTTGTGCCCAAACCCCACCACTAGTGCCTGCTAAACCAAATGGGTCTATGTAACTGAGTGGATTGCCCTCAACATATGTGTATGTATTAATTCCCCCGGCCAAGCCAATCGGATCAGACTGCACATAGCGGCCGTTCTGCGGATCGTAGTCGCGGAAGTAGTTGTAGTGGTGGCCAGTTTCCTTGTCGAAGTACTGCCCTGGAAAGCGCAGGTTGAAGGTGTAGGCGGCGCCGCTGTCCTCGGGATCTTCATTGGCCGGTGTGGCGCCAAATGGCTCGCCCTGCCAGGCCCAGACCGGGTGCTTGAGTGCATCGCTCACCAGGCGGGGTGTGCCCAGATGGTCGGTGTGGATATAGCGGATATCGCTGCCCAGATCGACCAGTGCCACCGGCAGATTACCCAGATACAGGTACTCGCGCTTCACCGCACCGTTTGCGTCGGTTTCGGCGATCAGGCGTCCCCACTGGTCATAGTGGAATAGCGTGGTGGTGCCCTGATAGGTCTTGGCGACCCGCTCACCCAGCATATTCACGGTGAACTGCGCACCGGCCACTTCCACCAGACGACCGCGACTGTCGTATTGGTAGACCTTGCCGGCCACGCTGCTGCGGCTGCCGCTGGCATCGTATATTCAGCGCTAGCAGGATAGGCGCCGGCCCCAGTAGAAAGCTACCAGCGGCCAGCTAGTTGTGCTGGCCGCTAGGTAATGTGCTTAAGGCTGAGGTGCGAAGTAGAACACCAGATTATCAATGGCCAGCTTGCGCTGTTGTGCACCCAGATCGATCACCGCGTAGTGGAAGGGGCTGAAGCGGCGGGTGCTGGGGTCTTGCTTGCCGATGGCCAGGGCGATGTCGACCTTGCCGCTTTGGTTGGCGCAGCCCGGTTCCGCTTCGGATGCGTTCATGCCATTTTCCACCGCTTGCGCGTGGCTGAGGAAATGACCACGGTAGAGTGCGACCGGCAGGCTGCTGCCGCAGTCCTGGCTGTTGCGCTCATAGGTGGTCAGGCCCAGGCCGACCAGTGGTTTGGGGCTGTACAGGGTCAGGTAGCGTGCGCTGCCAAAACCTTGCTGCAGGTAGCGGCGGCCGAACAGGCTGTCGCGCAGATCGGGCTGATCTTCCGTGCCGGCGGGCCAGCTCACCTCGGCCGGTTGCGGGGCAAAGCCCCAGCCTTGGCGTGCGTGGTTGCCCAGGCTGATGCGCACCCAGTTTTGTTCGACTTTCAACCAGCCATTCAGCCATTGCTCGCCGGCCTTGCCGGCTTCGAAATCGACCTTGGCATGGCCGGCGGCGGGCTGGGTGTTGCCGACGGTGGCGGCAAGCAGAAACTGGCTGACATCCCAGCGCGCGCTGGCATCTTCGTAGTAGAGCGGATCATTGGCCTGGGCCAGGGTACTGGCAGCCAGCAGCAGGCCGCCCAGCAGGGTGTTGCGGTAAGACATGGATTTCCTCCTGAATACACATGGGAACGTCGCACGCGACGGCATGGCGACGCGGGCCACCGGCAGCGACATGGTCTGATACGCCTGTCTGCTTGCGGCTTGATGACAATGGTATTGCCACCTGGCGGACTTTGTCACGCCCGCCGCCCCCTGTGATTCAGTCGGATACGATCAAGGCAGCGCCTGGCACTGCTGGATACTGGCCTGCCCACGCTGCCCGCAAGGGCTGCGCGCGCCTGGCTGCGGGTGCGGTGTGCCGGCCTCGTCCATGTGCGCGACCACGGTATCCCAGCGGGCTACGCCCTGTTTGTCGATCTCCATGCGCAGCAGCCAGCCAATGCGGCCGGGGCCTTCACCGAAACCATCGAAGACGAAATTGCCCAGGCTCCAGATGATGGGCTTGCCGCGGTAGCTGGCCGCGCCCTGGGTGAGGTGCGGGTGGCCGCCCACCACCGCATCCGCGCCGGCGTCTATCATCAGTCGCGCCAGTTGCTGCTGGCGTGCGCTGGGCTCGGGTTCCCCTTCCCAGCCCCAGTGCATGAAGGGGATCACCACATCGGCACCGGCCGCGCGTGCGGCGCGGATATCACGCAGCACGTGACTGTCTTCGCTCCAAGCAATGCCGGCGTGGCTGGCACCTGCTTCGAAGCTGCGCGGCTTGAACTCGTTGTAGCTGAGCACGGCGATGCGCAGGCCTTTCTGCTTGATCCATAGCGGCGCATGGGCTTCGCGCAGATTACGCCCGCCGCCAAAGCTGGCGATGCCGGCGGCGTTGACGTGGGCGATGGTCTGCAGAAACGCTTCGCGCCCATAGTCGCCCGAATGGTTATTGGCCAGGGCCAGTGCATCAAAGCGGCCCTTGAGCTTGTCCAGCACGCGCGGGTGGGCGCGGAAGGTGTAGATCTTGTTGTCCATGGGCTTGCCCACGGTGGCGATCGGCACTTCCAGATTGCCGATCCGGTAGTCGGCCGCGCGCAGCAGCGCATCGAAGGGCGCCAGCGGGTCGCCGTCAGCGGCAATCGTCTTGCCTGGGCCGTCATCCAGCATCAGGTCGCCCACGAAGGCCAGTTTGACGGTATCGGCCAGCGCCAGTTGGCTGAGCAGTGCGGCGGCGAGGCCCAGGGTATAGCAACGCAGCAGCTTCATTTATTTGCCCTCCAGGTGGCACCAGTACTGCAGTTCGCCATCGCGCATCGGTTCATACACGGTCTGCAGGCCGGTGAAGCCGTATCGGCCGGACTGGCTGCGCAGCGGGTAGGGGTAGCTGGCCTGGTGGATCAAGGTCGGGCCCTCGTCGCGGTCGGCATAGGTATAGAGCTTGATGGCGGCGGTTTCGCGCGGCACGGTCTCGAACACGATGCGGAACAGGAAGTAGGAGCCGATGGCCGTGCTGCCAACCTGGTAGGGATCGGCGCTCGGGCCGGCGCTCAGATTGCGGACTTCGCCGCCGTAATCGACTGCGCAGCGGACCTGCTCCTGGGCCTGCGCGCCCAGTGCGCACAGGCCGGCCAGGGCCAGGCGGAGGTGAAGGGTAGGGGGCATAGCCAAGTCTCGCGGGCGAGGGGAAGGCCGGCATTATCGCCGATCTGCCGGCCGGCGCGCGCTGGCTACTTTGCGCGCGCGAATGGCTTATAAAGGCGCATGCCGACCCTGACCTTCACCCGCCATCTGCAACACCTGCTGCCCAGTGGCCCGCTGACGGTGCCGGGCGACACGCCGCGGGCGGCGCTCGAGCAGGTGCTGCGTGACTACCCGCTGCTGCGCAGCTATCTGCTCGATGAGCATGGCGGGCTACGCAAGCATGTGGCGCTATTCATCGACGGCGAACTGCGCCGAGATGGCATGGACCAGCCTGTGGCGGCGACGACAAAAATCGACTTCATGCAGGCCCTGTCGGGAGGATGAGATGCAGAACACGATCTTGTTGGGCAGCCGCAAGGGGCTGCTTGTCTATGGCGAGCGCGCGGGTCAGTGGCAGTTGGCGCAGCACCATTTCTCCGGCGCCCAGGTCAGCGCGCTGCTGGCCGATGGTGCGCGTTGGTGGGTGGCACTGCGCGATGGGCATTTCGGGCCCAAGCTGCATCTGAGTGAGGATGCGGGCGCCTGCTGGCAGGAAGTGGCGGTGCCGGCCCTGCCAGCCGATGGGGAGAAGCGGCCGATACTCGATCAGATCTGGACCCTGGCCGTCGGGCGCGATGGCGTGCTGTGGGCGGGTTGCATTCCGGCCGGGCTGTTTCGCTCTGGCGATGCCGGACGCAGCTGGCAGCTGGTCGAGGCGCTGTGGCAGCGCCCTGAGCGCGCGCAGTGGTTTGGCGGCGGCTTTGACGACGCGGGCATTCATTCCATCCTGATCGACCCGCGCGACCCCGCGCAGCTGGTGCTGGGCATTTCCTGTGGTGGGGTATGGCGCACGCGCGATGGCGGAGCGAGCTGGGCCCTGCATTGCCAGGGCCTGTGGGCCGCTTATATGCCGGAGGAAGAGAAGAACACCGAGGCGGTGCAGGACCCGCACCGGCTTGCGCAATGCCAGTCCAAGCCCGAGGTGTTCTGGTGCCAGCATCACAATGGCCAGTTCCGTAGCTGCGACGATCTGGCCAGCTGGCAGGAGCTGGCACCGCCTGCGCCGCTGTCGAGCTTTGGCTTTGCGGTGGCAGCCCATCCGCACGACCCCTTGAGCGCCTGGTTCGCGCCGGCGGAAGTCGACCAGCGCCGCATTCCGCGCGATGGCGACTTCTATGTGCTGCGTACGCGCGATGGCGGGCGCACTTTCGACAAGCTGCAGCTTGGCCTGCCGGCCGCGCCGGCCTTCCATCTGGTCTACCGTCACGGCCTGGTGGTGGATGCGGCGGGGCAGCGGCTGGCCATGGCGTCCACCACCGGTTCGCTCTGGCTGGGCGAGGCGGGCGGCGAACGCTGGCAGCGCCTGAGTGCCGAGCTGCCACCCATCTACTGCCTGAGCTTTGCCTGAGCCCTGTCCGTGCACGTTGCCGGCGCGGCCGGCAGGCGGCGGTTTGCCCGTATAATCGGCGCTTTCCGAACCTTTGCACTGACAGAACATCATGGAACTCGCCAAGAGCTTCGAACCCGGTGACATCGAGCGCCGCTGGTACCAGACCTGGGAACAGGCTGGCTATTTCAAGCCCAGCATGGACGCCGCCGCGCCCAGCTTCAGCATCCAGCTGCCGCCGCCGAATATCACCGGCACGCTGCATATGGGCCATGCTTTCAATCAGACCATCATGGATGGTCTGAGCCGCTACTACCGCATGCAGGGCCATAACACCCTGTGGGTGCCGGGTACCGACCATGCCGGCATCGCCACCCAGATCGTTGTCGAACGCCAGCTGGCCGAGCAGAAGACCAGCCGCCATGACCTGGGGCGCGAGGCTTTCCTCGGCAAGGTGTGGGAATGGAAGGGCAAGTCGGGCGGCACCATCACCCAGCAGATGCGCCGCATGGGCTGCTCGGTGGATTGGTCGCAGGAATACTTCACCATGGACGAGACCCGCTCCACCGTGGTGACCGAGGTCTTCGTCAAACTGTTCGAGCAGGGCCTGATCTACCGCGGCAAGCGCCTGGTGAACTGGGACCCGGTGCTGGGCACCTCGATCTCCGATCTGGAAGTGGAGAACGTCGAGGAAGAGGGCAGCCTCTGGCATATCCGTTACCCGCTCAGCGATGGCAGCGGCCATCTGACCGTGGCCACCACGCGGCCCGAGACCATGCTCGGCGACGTGGCGCTGATGGTGCATCCGGAAGACGAGCGCTATAGCGGCCTGATCGGCAAGACGGTGATCTTGCCGTTGGCTGGGCGCGAGATTCCCATCATTGCCGACAGCTATGTGGACAAGGATTTCGGCACCGGCGTGGTCAAGGTAACGCCGGCGCATGACTTCAACGACTACCAGGTCGGCAAGCGCCACAACACGGTGCTGATCAATGTGATGAGCTTGAAGGCCACGATCCTGGCCGAGGCGCAGGTGTTTGGCCTAGACGGCAGCGTGCAGGGCAGCCTGCCGATTCCGGCCGCTTACGCCAATCTCAGCGTCAAGGATGCGCGTAAAGCCATCGTGGCCGACCTCGATGCGCAGGGTTTCCTGGTCGAGGTGAAGAAGCACACCTTGATGACGCCGCGCGGCGACCGCACCGGCTCGGTGTTGGAGCCGATGCTGACCGACCAATGGTTCATGGCCATGGATCGGGTCGGCCACGGTGACGCGACTGGCAAGACCATCGCGCAGAAGTCGATCGAGGCGGTGGAAAGCGGCCAGGTGCGTTTCATTCCAGAGAACTGGGTCAATACCTACAACCAGTGGATGCACAATATCCAGGACTGGTGCATCAGCCGTCAGCTGTGGTGGGGCCATCAGATCCCGGCCTGGTATGACGAGGCCGGCAATGTCTATGTGGGCCGCAACGAGGCCGAGGCGCAAGCCCAGGCCGGTGGCAAGACGCTGCGCCGCGATGACGACGTGCTCGATACCTGGTTCTCGTCGGCCCTGGTGCCCTTCAGCACGCTGGGCTGGACCGGTGATGCGGAAAAAGACGCCGCCAACCCGAGCCTGAATGCCTTCCTGCCCTCGACCACCCTGGTAACCGGCTACGAGATCATCTTCTTCTGGGTTGCCCGGATGATCATGATGAGTACCCACTTCATGGGCCGCGTACCGTTCAAGGATGTCTACATCCACGGCATCGTGCGCGACCACGAGGGCAAGAAGATGTCGAAGTCGGAAGGCAATGTGCTCGACCCGGTCGACCTGATCGACGGCATCGCCCTGCCCGAGCTGATTGCCAAGCGCACCACCGGCCTGCGCCGTCCGGAAAAAGCACCGCAGATTGCCAAGGTGACCGAAAAGCTGTTCCCGGAGGGCATGCCCGCCTACGGCACCGATGCGCTGCGCTTCACCATGGCCAGCTATGCCACGCTGGGCCGCAATGTGAACTTCGACTTCAAGCGCGCCGAGGGCTACCGCAACTTCTGCAACAAGCTGTGGAATGCCACCCGCTTTGTGCTGATGAATGTGGACGGCAAGGACTGCGGTCAGGATGAAGGCCTGCCGCTCGAGTACTCGTTCATTGATCAGTGGATCATTGGTGCGCTGCAAAAGACCGAGGCCGCGGTCAAGGAAGGGCTCGACACCTACCGCTTCGACCTCGCCGCCCAGGCGATTTATGAATTCGTCTGGAACGAGTACTGCGACTGGTATCTGGAACTGGCCAAGGTGCAGATCCAGAACGGTAATGAGGCCCAGCAGCGCGCCACGCGCCGTACCCTGGTGCGCGTGCTGGAAGTGGCGCTGCGTCTGGCCCACCCCATCATCCCCTTCATTACCGAAGAGCTGTGGCAGACCGTGGCTCCGCTGGCCAATGCCAAGAAGACCGAGAGCATCAGCCTGGCGCAATGGCCACTGGCCCAGATGGACAAGGTCAAGCCCGAGGCCGAGGCGCGCATGGGCGTGTTCCGCGAGCTGACCATGGCGATCCGCACCCTGCGTTCGGAAATGAACCTTGGCCCTGCTCAGAAGGTGCCACTGTTCCTGGAAGGCAAGGCCGAGGAATTGGCCGAGTTCGGCCCATATTTGCAATTGCTGGGCCGCGTGTCCGAAGTGCAGGTTGTGGCCCAGCTGCCCGAGGACGATGCGCCGGTGCAGGTCGTCGGTACCACGCGCCTGATGCTCAAGGTCGAAATCGACAAGGCCGCCGAGACCGCCCGTCTGAGCAAGGAGGTGGCGCGTCTGGAAGGCGAGATCGCCAAGGCCACCGCCAAGCTGGCCAACCCGGCCTTCGCCGACAAGGCCCCGGCCGCGGTGGTCGAACAGGAGCGCAAGCGCCTGGCCGACTTCGGCGCCACGGTGGAGAAGATGAAGGCCCAGTTGCTCAAGCTGGCTTGATACCCTTCGGCACCCCTTAGCGCCCCGGCTAGTCCGGGGCGTTTTACCATCTGCAAAGCCCGCTATGTCTACCACCTCCTCGCGCCGCCTGACTGGTGCCCTGCTGATCCTGCTCTCCGCCGCCGCCTTCGGGGTCATGCCTTTGTTTGGCCGTCTCGCCTATGCCTCGGGCGCCGATACCCAGGCGGTGCTGCTGCTACGTTTCCTGATTGCCGCCGCTTGCCTGGCTACCATCATGTTGCTGCGCGGCGAGGCCTGGCCGCGCGGGCGGCTCCTGCTGGGGCTACTGGCGATGGGTGCGGTGGGCTATGCCGGGCAGGCTTTCAGCTATTTTTCCGCGCTCAAGTACGCGAGCGCCTCGCTGACGGCGCTGCTGCTGTATACCTTTCCGGTCATCGTCACCCTGATCGCCGCCATCTGGCTGAAGGAGCCGCTGACCCGGCGCAAGGTGGGGGCGCTGCTGCTGGCCTGCCTGGGCTTGGCGCTGACGGTGGGCGATGCCTTGTCCGGCTCGCCCATTGGTATTGCGTTCGGTCTGGGGGCGGCGCTCATCTATTCGATTTATATCGCGGTAGGCACGCGTCTGACCCCGCAGGCCGGGGCGCTGGCCAGTTCCGCGGTGGTGATGGCGGGCGGTGCGCTGACTTTTGCGCTGAGCGCGCTGTTTCAGGCGCCCGCCCTGCCGCAGACCGGGCTGGGTTGGCTGGCGGTGGCGGCGATTGGCCTGCTGTGTAGCGTTTTGGCTGCACTGGCCTTCTTTGCCGGCCTGGCTCGTCTTGGGGCATATGAAGCCGCGATGCTGTCTACCTTTGAGCCGGTGGTGACTGTGCTCCTGGCCGCCCTGTTGCTGGGCGAGCGCTTGTCGGCCTCGCAGTGGATGGGCGGGGCGGTTATTATCGGCGCCGTTCTGCTATTGGCGAAATCGCCAGCGCCCGGCACGCCGCCGGAATAACACTAGGCGTGATCCGCCTTTGAGGGAAAACCATGTTCTACAAAGATGTTGCTCCGGTCGATGCCAAAAAACATGCCGACCTCAAGCTGAGCCTGGCTGAGAACTTCAGCTTCGCCAAGACGGCCCATGCCGTACCCGTGGTGGGCGGCGAGTTTTCCAATGCCATGCGTGAATACGCCATCGTGTTCGCCCAGACTGGCGAAAACGTGTTTGCCGCGACCGTGATGCTGGGCATGAAGCCCGAGCAGAACCTGTTTGTGGGTGCCGATGGCAAGTGGTCCGCCCAATACATCCCCTTCTTCGTGCGCCGTTTCCCCTTCGTGACCGTGGAAGTGGAAAACAACGATGCCGTGCTGTGTGTGGAGCAGGGCGCCCTGGCCGAAGTGCGTCGCGAGGGCGATGCGAATGCGTTCGAGAACGGCCAAGCCACGCAGCCCATGCAGGAATTCGCTCAGCTGATGTTCCAGTCGCGTGACGATGCCAACCGCACCACCGCCTTCATCAACGAGCTGTCCAAGCAAGGCCTGCTGCGTCAGGTGTCGGCCAGTGCCGATCTGCCAAATGGCGAGAAGGTCAGCATGGACGGCATGTGGGTGGTGGATGAGGAAAAGCTGCGCGCGCTGCCGGCTGATGTGACTGCGGCCTGGGTCAAGGATGGCCGCATGGCGCTGATCTATGCCCACCTGTTCTCGCTGGTCAATCTGCAAGGCCTGGTCGAAAAGCTGCAACAGCAGACGGTCTAAGCTGCACCGGCAAGAAAAAGGCGTGCCGTGAGCACGCCTTTTTTACGCCCATGGCGCGGGTATCAGGCCTTGGCGGGCCAGGCCGGCAGCGCCTCGAACAGAGCGCGTACCTCGCCTTCCATGGCCACCGCGCCACCCGCCTGCTGGCTGTAGATGACGAAGGTCACGTCCGCTTCGGCCACCACGGTATCGCTATCCTTGAGCTTAACCAGTTGGTGGATGACGGCCGAGCGGCTGCCAATCTTCTGCATGGCGGTTTCAATCACCAGCTGCTCACCCATCAGGGCGGCGCGTCGGTAATTGATATTGATGTTCACGATCACGAAGGCGAGACCAGCCTGACTGAATGCCTCGATCGAACCGTATTCTTCAGTGAAGCCCCAGCGCGCCTCTTCGAGGAACTCCAGATAGCGCGCATTGTTCACATGACCGTACAGGTCCAGATGGTAGCCGCGTACCTTGATCTCGGTGCGGTGCGGCTGAAAGGGGCTGCTCATGACGGACTCCTCTTTATAAGAGTCGGGATCTTAGCAGCGCCGCCACGCTTTTGATGATTATATTCAAGCGCTTGCTAGAACTGATGGGCGTAAAACCCGCTCTCCTCCCGCAGGCTGCCGATGGTGCTGGACCGCCCGCCGCACGCACATCCGTTCCCCAATCCCGGCCCAGACAGGGATAATCGCGCCCATGCCTTTGCACCAACTTCCGCGCGGCCTGCGCCGCACTCTGTATACCCTGGCGGGCATGCTGGCCCTGGTGGCCGCTCTGCCGCTGATCGACCTCGCCCCCTTGCGCGAGCAGATGGCGGCCGATGCCAGCGCCTCGCTAGGCCGGCGCGTCGAGATCGGCGCGGTACGCCTAGCCCTATTGCCGCGCCCGAATGTGACCCTGGAAAACGTGGCGATGAGCGAGCCGGATGGGCATGCGCTGTTTGCCCGTTTCGACAGCGCGCGCTTTTCGCTCGGCTGGGGCAGCTTGCTCAAGCGCCGTGCCGAGCTTGCCGATGCACGGGTCAGTGGGCTGCGCATGGTGGCTTTCCCGCTGGATGATGGTCGGCTAAATTTTGATGACTTGCTCACCCGGCGCCCAAAGGACAAGCGCATCAGCTGGCAGCTGAGCCGGTTGGACCTGGTCGATGCCGCGCTCGATTGGCGTAGTCAGGATGGGCGCATTACCCGTTACAGCCAGCTCGATCTGCATGCGCTGAATCCGGAAGGCGAGGATGGTGCGATTACCGTGCAGGGCAAGCTGGCGGCGCCCGAATGGGGCGGCAGCCTGCGTATCGACAGCCAGCTGCGTGTACAGCGCGACCAGCTGGCGGCCAGCCTGAAAGGCTTCAAGCTGGCCATCAACGTAGAAACCCAGGAGTGGCACGATGGCCGCTTCGTGCTCAGCGGTGATCTGAATGCCGCTGTGGCGCCCTGGCGTGGCGTGTTGAGCAACGCGGCGGCGCAGGCCAGTATGCAGCATGGCGAGCGGCGCTGGCAGGCTGCCTTCAAGACCCCGGCGCTGCGCCTGGATGAGGCCGGGCTATCCACCGGCCGTCTGGAAGCCGATTTCGGCATCAAGAGCAGTGGTCAGGAGGTGGCCGGCCAGTTGCGCGTCGAGCAGCTGGCGGCCGATGCCGCCGGCAGCCTAGTCGCCAACGCCGCGCGCCTGCGCCTGCAGCTCTTGGACGAGCAACAGAATGCTCAGCTGGATTTCGAGAGTCCGCTGCGCATCGAAGGCTGGCGCAAGGTGGCATTGGAGGGCTTCAATCTGACCGGTGCCTACCGCAACAAGGCGCTGCCGCGCGGGGCGATCAAGCTCGAACTCGGTGGCCGGGCGGCGCTTGATCTGGCGCGCGAGCGTTTCGACTGGGATAGCCGCGGCCTGCTGGATGCGGCGCCGGTAGCGGCGCAGATTTCCCTAGAGGACTTCGTCAGCCCCAAGTATGCGTTTGGCTTTGATCTGGCCAAGCTCGACCTGACCCCCTATCTGCCTGCCGCCGAGGGCGCGCCCTTGCTGGATGCCGAGCAAGCCCTTGACTGGCGCTGGCTTGCGCAGCTGAATGCACGTGGCGACGTGCGCCTGGGCGAGCTCAATATCGGCAAGGTGCGTCTGTTCAATCTGCAAGCCCATGTCGAGGCCGCCAAGAAGCAGCTGGTACTGGAGCCGCTGGCAGCCGATATCTACGGTGGCCAGCTCAAGGGGCGGCTGCAGCTCGATACCAGCCGCGCCCCGCGCCTGCGCCTGACCCAGACCTTGTCGGGCATGGAGATCGCCGCGCTGCTGTCCGACACCGTGGGGCTTGAACGCCTGTCTGGGCGTGGCAATGTGAATCTGGATGTGAATACCTCGGCACGCAGCCTGCACAGCCTGCGCAGCGGGCTATCGGGCCGGGTGGACCTGATGCTGACCCGCGGCACCATCGCCGGTATGGACGTGGGCGATATGCTGCGCGGCCTGCGCAGCAATCTGGCTAAGCTGACCGGCGACATCATCCCGGCCGATACCGCGCGCCGTACGCGCTTCTCCGATCTATCCGCGCGCTTTGTGCTGAAAGACGGCGTGGCGGAGAACCGTGACCTGCAGGTACGCGCACCTTTCTTCAAGCTGGGCGGCAGTGGGCGCTTCGACCTTGGCCGTGGCCAGGTCGATTACCTCTTGCAGGCCGAGGTGGGCGGTGGCAGCGGCATTCCCGAGCTGGACGCCCTGCGCGGCGTGGTGATCCCCATCCAACTGGCCGGCTCACTCGCCTCGCCCACCTACCGTGTGGACACCAGCGCGCTGCGCGAGAAACTGGTCAAGCCCACGGCACCGGCCAGCGCACCGACTGCGCCAGGTAAGGCGGCAGCGCCAGCCCTTAATAGCAAGGCCGCACCAGCCAAGGGGCGTTAAGGCGCCGGCTGGCGTTTTCCCGGTGGCCGCCTTCGCTGGGTTTGGGGACTAAGCTTGTCTATACAAATCGACCGGTGTAGTCTTTGCGCCATCCCGCAATCGATGATGGAATGGCCATGCAGACTCTTACCCTGACCCCCGGCAAACTCTCCCTGGCCCAGCTGCGCCAGATCATGGCCGGTGGCGTACAGATCACCCTGGACCCGGCCGCGGTGACGGGCATCGAGGCCGGTGCGCGCGCCGTGGCCGCCATCGTGGCCAAGGGAGCGCCGGCCTATGGCATCAACACCGGTTTCGGCCGCCTGGCCTCCACCCATATTCCGGCCGATCAGCTCGAGCTGCTGCAGAAGAATCTGGTGCTCTCGCATGCGGTGGGCGTGGGCGAGCCGCTGTCGGCGCCCATCGTGCGCGTGCTGATGACGCTGAAGATTTCCAGTATGGGGCGCGGTTTCTCCGGCATCCGCCTCGAGGTGATCGCAGCCCTGCTCAAGCTGCTGAATGCCGATGTGCTGCCCATCATCCCCGCCAAGGGCTCGGTCGGCGCTTCGGGCGATCTGGCCCCGCTGGCCCATATGGCGGCCGTACTGCTGGGTGTGGGCGAGGTGATGGTTGGTGCGCAACGTCTGCCTGCCGCTGAGGGCTTGGCCCGTGTCGGCCTGCAACCGCTGACCCTGGCCGCCAAGGAAGGCCTGGCGCTCCTGAATGGCACCCAGGCATCCACCGCAATTGCCATCGTCAATCTGTTCAGCATCGAAAACCTGTACCGCACTGCCCTGGTGGCTGGTGCGTTGAGCGTGGATGCGGCCGCCGGCTCGGTCTCCCCTTTCGACGCACGTATTCACCAGCTGCGCGGCCATGCCGGCCAGATCGCGGCGGCTGCCGCCTACCGCACCCTGCTGGCCGGTTCCGGCATCAATCAGAGCCACCAGAACTGCGATAAGGTGCAGGACCCGTACAGCCTGCGCTGCCAGCCCCAGGTCATGGGCGCGGTGCTCGACCAGATCCACCATGCGGCCAGCGTGCTGCTGACCGAGGCCGACGCGGTATCCGACAACCCGCTGGTCTTCCCGGATACTGGCGAGGTGATCTCGGGTGGCAACTTCCACGCCGAACCGGTTGCCTTCGCCGCCGATAATCTGGCGATTGCCCTGTCCGAGATCGGCGCCCTGGCCGAGCGGCGCATCGCCTTGCTGATCGACGCCACGCTGTCCGGCCTGCCGCCCTTCCTGGTGCGTGATGGCGGGGTGAATTCCGGCTTCATGATTGCTCATGTGACTGCCGCGGCGCTGGCCAGCGAGAACAAGACGCTTGCCCATCCGGCCTCGGTGGATAGCCTGCCGACCTCGGCCAATCAGGAAGACCATGTGTCCATGGCCACCTTTGCCGCGCGCAAGCTGGGCGAAATCGCCGAGAATGTCGGCTACATCCTGGCAATCGAGCTGCTGGCCGCGGCGCAGGGCGTGGATCTGCGCGCCCCGCACCAGACTTCGCCCCAGCTCTTGCCGGCCATGCAGCTGATCCGTCAGCATGTGCAGCATTACGATATCGACCACTACTTCGCCCCGGATATCGCCATCATGGCGGATCTGGTCAAACAAGGCGCCTTTGCGGCGCTCTCTCCCCTGAGCTTCGAATCACAGCGATGAGCACACCCGCCTACCAGCAGATCAAGGATTACGTCCTGGCCGCCATTCACGCCGGAGAGTGGCGCGAGGGTGACCAGATTCCATCCGAAAACGAGCTGGTCAGGCGCTTTGGTGTGGCGCGCATGACGGTGAACCGGGCGATCCGCGAACTGGCTGCCGAGGGCGTGCTCACGCGCAGCCAGGGCGCGGGCACCTTCGTGGCCGCCACCAAGTACCAGAGCACGCTGATTGAAATCAAGAGCATCGCGGACGAGATCCGCGCGCGCGGGCATATCCACAGCGCCGAGGTGCTCAAGCTGCAGGCGGTGAAAGCGGATGCGGCGCTGGCGGCGGAAATGGCCGTGGCGCTGGGCAGCAAGCTATTCCACTCGCTGATCCTGCATTACGAGAATGGCGTGCCGATTCAGCTCGAAGATCGCTGGGTCAACCCGACCTTGGCGCCGGATTATCTGGGGCAGGACTACACGCGCAGCACACCGAATGAATACCTGATGCGGGCCGCACCGCTGGCGCGCGTCGAGTACCGGATCGAGGCCAGCCGGCCCGATCGCACCGCACGTGCCAAGCTGGCCATGGAGCGCGATGAACCTTGCCTGGTGCTGCACCGGCGTACCTTCTCGGCTGGGCAGGTGGCCAGCATGGTGCGCCTCTACCATCCGGCGGGGCGCTATCAGTTCAGCGGGCATTTCTAAGCCACCGGTACCTGGCGGACAGCGCTGCTGCGGATCTATTGCTGGTCAGCCACCCGCGCCAGTGCGATATTGCCGGCCTGCTGCTCAGCTAGGTCAGCCAGCTTGCGGTCTGCATCGCGCAAGCGGCTGGCCAGCATGATGGCCAGATTGCGATACAGCTTGGCCGCCTGGGCGTGGGTCCACAGCATGCCATCGCGGTCATAGACGAGTACGCGCACCGTCTCGGCGCACTCCACACTGGCCGAGCGTTCGCCGTGATCGAGCAGGGCCAGCTCGCCAAAGGTTTCCCCTGGCCCAAGTCGCGCCAACTCGTGTTCGCACACACCCGAGAAGCGCTTGACCACTACGCTGCCCGATAGCAACACATACAGCGCGCGACCTGGCTGACCTTCCATGACCAGGCGCTGACCAGGCGGATGGCTTTCGACCCGGCAATGCGCCATGAAGTCGCGTGCCTCGTCGGCTGTGAAGCCCTCGAACAGGCGGACCGAGGCGATCAGTTTCTGGACCAGGGCTTCGTTGTGCAGCATGGCGGCCTCAGTGTGCGCTGCGCGCTTGCAGGCGATCGAGCAGGCGCTGATGGATGCCGCCAAAACCGCCATTACTCATCACCAGGATCTGGTCGCCTGGGCGTGCTTCGGCCAGGATGGCTTCGATCAGCAGGTCCATATCGTCCAGCGTCTGTGCCAGTGCGCCAAGCGGCGTCAGCGCCTCGGCCGGGCTCCAACCCAACTTGGCTGCATAGCAGAACACTTTGTCGGCCTCGCGCAGGCTATCGGCCAGCGCGGCCTTCATCACGCCCAGTTTCATGGTGTTGGAGCGTGGCTCCAGCACGGCCAGGATGCGTGCGGCCCCCACCTTGCTGCGTAAGCCCGCTACCGTGGTGGCAATCGCGGTTGGATGGTGGGCGAAGTCGTCGTATACCGTCACGCCATCGGCTACACCGCGCACCTCCATGCGTCGTTTCACATTGCGGAACTCGGCCAGTGCGGCAATGCCAACTTCGGGGGTGACGCCGACATGGCGGGCGGCGGCCAGCGCGGCCAGGGCGTTCTGGGTATTGTGCTCGCCCATCAGATCCCAGCGCAGCCGGCCCTGCGCACGCCCATCCAGCAGCACCTCGAAGCCGTCGTCGTAACGCGTACCGGCTTGCCAGCCCTTGGCCTCGTCGGCCGGGGCAGCGAAGTACTCGACATCCGACCAGCAGCCACGCGCCAGTACACGCTGCAAGCTGTCCTCGCCGCCATTGACCACTAGGCGCCCCTGGCCGGGTACGGTACGTACCAGGTGATGAAACTGGGTTTCGATGGCGGGCAGATCGGCGAAGATGTCTGCGTGGTCAAATTCCAGATTGTTCAGAATGGCCGTGCGTGGCTGGTAGTGGACGAATTTGGAGCGCTTATCAAAAAAGGCGGTGTCATATTCGTCTGCTTCAATGACGAAGAAGGGTGAACGTCCACCTGGCTCCTGACGCGGTTCGCCCGGCGCACGGGCCGAGACACCAAAGTTTTCCGGCACACCGCCTACCAGAAAGCCCGGTGCGAGGCCGGCGTACTCGAGTATCCAGGCCAGCATCGAGGTGGTGGTGGTCTTGCCATGGGTGCCTGCCACCGCCAGCACCCATTTGGGTGCTTGGCGGTCGCGCAGCACATGCTCGGCCAGCCATTGTGGGCCGGAGATGTACGGCAGACCGGCATTCAGAATGGCTTCCATCAGTGGGTTGCCACGCGTCACCACATTGCCGATGACATAAATATCGGCACCGAGATTGATCTGTTCCGGCGCGTAGCCTTCAATGAGCTGTATGCCGGCCGCTTCCAGCTGTGTACTCATCGGCGGGTATACATTGGCATCGCAGCCGGTTACCGTATGACCTGCGCTGCGCGCCAGCTGGGCAATGCCGCCCATGAAGGTGCCGCAAATGCCTAGGATATGAATATGCATGGGGTGCTTGGATTCCGGTTTCATCCGCTGTCTGGCGGGCTAAGGCTAGTGAAGCTCTGGTAAAATCAGAGGTTAATGACAATGAACGAGCGCCCGATGACGTCTCCGCACTCGCCAACGCTGACGCCGGCCGATATCGCCCGCGTGGCCTTGAAGCGCCTTGCCGAGCTTGGCTTGCCGCCAACGCCTGAGAATTACACCAAATTCTACAACGCTATTGCCGCCATCAAGTCACCGACGGACAAGAGCGATGCCGAACTGAAGAGTGCGTATCAGGTGCTGTTCCGTGTATCCGATGTACTGGATGGCATGAGCGATACCTCGGAAACGCTGTTGGAAGACCTGGTGCGCGGCGGCGAGGTGATGAGCCAGTCGCTGGATGCCTTGCGTTCCCGCTCTGACCCGACCGCGGTTAAGGAAGTATTGAGCACCCTGATCGAATCGACCGATTCGGTTTGCCAGACCGTCAGTAACTCGCACCGCGATCTGCAGGAGTTGAAGTCGGCCGTCGACAAGATCCAGTCCGACCTTGCCATCAACCGCAAGACGCTCGAACAGGATCCGCTGACCGGCGCGCTGAATCGTCAGGGCCTTGAACATATGCTGGCGCGTGAGGTGAAGCGGGCCAGACGTGGTCAGCTTGCTCTCTCGGTGGCCATCATCGACCTGGATGACTTCAAGCAGGTCAACGACCGTTTTGGTCACCTGGTCGGCGACAAGGTGCTCGTGCACTTTGCCAGCGTAACCAAGGCCGTGCTGCGTGAGAGCGATGTGCTGGTCCGCTATGGTGGCGAGGAATTCTTGTTGCTCCTGCCCGAGACCGACCTGAATGGCGCGCGCTTCCTGATCGACCGCCTGCGCCAAGTCAATGTGAAGACGCCGTTCTTCCACCAGAGCCAGCATGTGGATATCCGCTTCTCGGCGGGCGTGGCTGAGCTGAAGATAGACGAGAATGGTCATGCGATGCTGATACGCGCTGATGAGGCCATGTATCGCGCCAAGCATGAGGGGCGCGATCGGGTGATCTTCGCAGACTGAGCCTGCACGCTGTCTCGATAAAAAGGCCACGCGGGTTTGTGTGGCTTTTTTACGTCTGCCGCTTGGGATTCACCAGCGCCGTTGCGCGCCAATCAGCTCGGTGGCGGCCGCAGCGGGCAGGGGTTTGGCGAAGAAATAGCCCTGCGCATAGTCGCAGGCCATCTCGCGCAGAGCCGCCAGCTGCTCGGCGGTCTCCACGCCTTCGGCGATCACGCTCATACCCAGATTGCGTGCCAAAAGCACAATGGCGCGCACGATCTCACGGCTGAAGTGGTCCTCGGTGATCTGGCGCACGAAGGAGCCGTCTATCTTCAGCACATTGGACGGGAAGCGGTGCAGATAGGACAGCGAGGAATAGCCGGTGCCAAAGTCATCCATCAGGATCTGGATACCGCGGCTGCGGATCGCTTCCAGCATCTCGATGATGGCTTCGGTATTGTCCATCAGGATGCTTTCGGTGATCTCCAGTTCGAGCCGATCCGGGGTGATGCCGGCCTGGGCGATGGCTTGATCGATCTGCTCGACCAGATTGGCCTGGTTGAACTGCTTGCCGGACAGATTGACGCTGACCCGCAGCAGGAGATCGGGAAAGAGGGTCTGCCAGCTTGCGATCTGCTGAGCGGCGCTCTCCAGCATCTGGCGGCCGATATCGTTAATCAGGCCGATTTCCTCGGCCAGCGGGATGAACTCGGCCGGACTGACCAGCTTGCCCTCGGCACGCTGCCAACGTACCAAGGCCTCGAAGGCCGCGATCTGCCCGCTCTGCAAGTCGACGATGGGTTGGAAATAGGGCAGGAATTCATGTGCCGCCAGCGCGTGGCGCATTTCCTGCTCGAGTTTCAGCGCGCGCAGCATGCTGCCCTGCATGGCACGATCGAAGACCTCGAACTTGCCGCGGTCATGTTGTTTGGCGCGGTGCATGGCGGTGTCGGCGTCACGGATCATTTCTTCCGGGTGCGCATAGCCGCCAGACGACAGGGCAATGCCTACCCGTGCGCCCGGATAGACCTCGTGGCCTTCGATATCCACCGGCTTGGCCAGCTCGGCCAGCATCTGCTCGGTGAAGTGGATGGCCTCATTCGGGTCGCTGATCGCATCGAGCAGGATGGCGAACTCGTCGCCGCCAAAGCGCGCCACCACATCGCCCGGGCGCTGCACCTGGCTCAGCCGCTCGGCCGTGATGCGCAGGATGCGATCGCCGGTGGCATGGCCAAAGCTGTCGTTGATATAGCGGAAGCGCTCCAGATTCAGGCATAGCACCGCACAGAGATAGTCGGGTGCGCGCCCCGCATGACCCAGTGCGAAGCCGAGGAAGTCGGTGAACATGGCCCGGTTGGCGAGGCCGGTCAGATTGTCATGCAGCGCGTCGTACAGCATCTGCTCTTCGGCGCGCTTGCGTTCGGTGATATCGGTCAGCGAGCCGGCCATGCGATGCGCAAGGCCGGTAGCCGGGTCGATCAGGGCCATGCCGCGCGTCAGCATCCAGCGCCAGGAGCCATCGCGGTGGCGCATGCGCTGCTCGGCCTCGAAATGCGGGGTCTCGCCCTTCAGATGACGCACTAGCTGGCGACGTATGCTATCCACCTCGTCCGGGTGCATCAGCATGCGCCAGGTCTGCGGGCTGGGTTCGAGCTCGTCGGCCTCGGTATAACCGAGCAGGGCTTTCCAGCGCGCGGAAAAATACAGGCTGTGTTCGCGGATATTCCAGTCCCACAAGCCATCGTTGGCACCGCGAATGGCCAGCTCGTAACGTTCCTGGCTTTCGCGCAGCGCCTGCTCGGCCTCGAATTTGGCGCGTCGGTTGCCGATTTCGCGCAGTTCGCGTTCGACCACGCTGGCCAGCCGCTTCAGATGGGTCTTCAGGACGAAATCATTGACCCCGGCCTTCATCATCGCCACTGCCGATTCTTCACCTATCGTGCCGGTCACCACGATGAAGGGCACCAGGTGCAGGCGCTCGCGGAATACGCTCAGCGCCTGCTGGGCGGAGAACTGCGGCATCGAGTAATCCGACAGCACCACGTCCCAGCGCTCATGCTCGAGCGCGGTGCGCATCGCGTCAGCGGTTTCCACGCGCCGGTAATAAACTTCAAAGCCTTGCCGACGCAGGGCCAGTACATTCAGCAGCGCATCGTCTTCCGAATCGTCGACGACCAGTACACGCAGGGATTTATTCAGTGGCGGCGTATCGAGCATGATGTCGGGCGCGCCTTGGCTTTAGGACTGAACCGGTTCGTTGAGCATCAGCCAGTAAATGCCCACCTGCTTGACGACTTCCATGAATTGCATGAAGTCGACCGGCTTGCGGATATAGCTGTTCGCGCCGAGCGTGTAGCTCCGGAGCAGATCGTCCTCTTCCTTCGAGGTGGTCAGCACCACCACTGGGATCAACTTGGTTTGCTCGTGCGCGCGAATTTGGCGCAGCACCTCGATGCCATTGAGCTTGGGCAGCTTGATATCGAGCAGGATCAGGACCGGTTGCTGGCTGGTATCGCGGCCGGCATGGCTGTCGCGGCCAAACAGGTAGTCGATGGCTTCCTGGCCGTCGCGCGTCACGACGATGGGGTTCTGGATGCCATTCTTATTGAAGGCGCGCAGCGTCAGCGCCTCGTCATCCGGATTATCTTCCACCAGCAATATGGGGGCGTGCATGCTGCACCGTCCTATCTATTCGAATCCCCCAAACATTAGACCACGCCTGGCATAGCCGGCAAGCGGCATGGCAGGGCGTGGTCTGCTGGGCGGCAACTTATTGAAGATTTTTGGACACGATTTCGTACACATCGCGCGACAGACCGACCTGGGCTGCCAGGCGTTCCAGCTGGGCCTGCATGGCGGCGCGGCGGCCTGCTTCCATCTTCTTCCAGCGGTTGAAGCTGCCAGCCAGGCGTGCGGCCACCTGCGGGTTCAGCTTGTCGATGGTCAGGATGGTGTCGGCGATAAACGAATAGCCCGAGCCATCGGCGGCATGAAAGCCGGCCAGATTGTTGTGCACGAAGGCGCCAATCAGCGAACGCACCTTGTTCGGATTGGTGATTGCGAAGGCTGGGTGCTGCATCAGCGCCTTGATCTGCTGCACATTGCCCAGGCGGCGGCTCAGGGCCTGCAGGGTGAACCACTTGTCCATGACCAGGGCCTCGTGCGCCCATTTCTTGGCGAAGGCATCCAGCACCGCATCGCCCTCGGCCCAGTTGACGAGGCCAGCCAGCGCAGCCTGGGCGTCGGTCATATTATTGGCCTTGGCATATTGCTGCTCGGCCAGTTCCAGCAGGGCGGGCTCGTCCAGCTCGGTCAGATAGCCCAGGCAGACATTCTTCAGCGAGCGGCGTGCCACGGCCTCGGCTTCGAAGCGGTAGGCGCTGTCGTCCTGCAGGCGCAGATAGCTAGCCTTCAGCTCGCTGCGTAGCGCGCGTGCCAGGCCCAGGCGCATCGCATCACGTCCGGCGCGGATCGCGTCGGGGTCGATCTCCGCCTGCTGGTCGGCCAGATAGGTCTCGGCCGGCAGGGTCAGCATCAAGGCCACCAGGGCCGGATCGAGCGCCTCGTTGGCCAGCACCTGGCGCATGGCGGCTACGAAGTCGTCCTTCAGGGCCAGCGGCTGGCCTTGGCGGGCGGCATCGATCAGGTCCTGCAGGTCTTCCAGCATCAGGGTCTGGCTGGCTTCCCAGCGGCAGAATGCATCGCTGTCGTGAGCGAGCAGGTGCACGAGCTGGGCGCGGCTGTAGGGGAAGTCGAGCTTCACCGGGGCCGAGAAATTGCGCAGCAGCGAGGGGACCGGCTCCACCGGCACATTGACGAAGGTGAAGGTCTGGCTGGCTTCCTTGACCGACAGCACGCGCTGCGTGCCTTGTGCCTCGTTTTCGCCCGCCAGTTGCAGTGGCAGGTCGGCGCCATCGGGGCCGACCAGGCCCAGGGCCAGGGGGATATGAAAGGGCAGCTTCTCGCTCTGGCCCGGCGTGGCCGGGCAGCTTTGCGCCACCTCGAGCGTGTAGGTCTGGGCGCTGGCGTCGTAGCGTGCGCGCACGCTTAGCACCGGCGTGCCGGCTTGCGAATACCAGCGCGCAAACTGGCTGAAGTCATATCCGTTCGCGTCGGCCATGGCGGCGCGGAAATCATCGCAGGTCACGGCTTGGCCATCGTGGCGCTTGAAGTACAGGTCCATGCCGCGGCGGAAGCCCTCGCGGCCGAGCAGGGTCTGGTACATGCGTACCACTTCAGCACCCTTTTCGTAGATCGTCACCGTGTAGAAGTTATTGATCTCGATATAGGACTCGGGGCGCACCGGGTGGGCCATCGGGCCGGCATCCTCGGCGAATTGGTGGGTACGCAGCGTGCGTACCGCCTCGATGCGCTGTACCGATGCGCTGCCCATATCGGCTGAGAATTCCTGATCGCGGAACACGGTCAGGCCTTCCTTGAGCGAGAGCTGGAACCAGTCGCGGCAGGTCACGCGGTTACCGGTCCAGTTATGGAAGTACTCATGCGCGATCACGGCTTCGATGCCGTCGAAATCCACATCGGTGGCGGTATCGGGGCGGGCCAGCACGTACTTGGTGTTGAAGATATTGAGGCCCTTGTTCTCCATCGCGCCCATATTGAAGTCGCCCACCGCGACGATCATATAGGTGTCGAGGTCGTACTCGAGGCCATAGCGCTGCTCGTCCCAGCGCATGGATTTCTTCACCGATTCCATGGCGTGGTCGCATTTGTCGAGGTCGGCTGGTTCGACAAAGATTTCCAGCGCCACTTCGCGGCCTGAGCCGGTCGTGTACTTGTCGGCCAGCTTGCTCAGCTTGCCGGCTACCAGCGCAAACAGATAGGCCGGCTTCTTGAAGGGGTCGACCCATTTCACCCAGTGGCGGCTCTTGTCGAGCTGGCCTTCGCCGACCTTATTGCCATTGGACAGCAGTACCGGCCACTTCTGCTTGTCGGCCACCACGGTGGTGGTGAAGCGCGCCATCACATCGGGGCGATCGAGGTAGTAGGTGATCTTGCGGAAGCCCTCGGCCTCGCACTGGCTGTAAAAATTCGCGCCGGAGCGATACAGGCCGTTCAGGCTGGTATTGGTTTCCGGGTGGATCAGGGTGACGATTTCCAGGATCGCGTTATCCGGCATGGCGGCAATGGTCAGCGACTCGGCATCCAGCGCGTAGCGGCTGCCATCCAGCACCTCGCCATCCAGCTTGACCGATTCCAGCTCCAGCTCACGGCCATCCAGGCACAGCGCGGCACGCGCATCGGGGTGGGCGGGGTTGCGATGCAGGACCAGGCGCGAAATCACCCGGGTCTGCGTCTCGTCCAGCTCGAAAGTCAGGTCGACCTTGTCGATCAGGAAGGCGGGCGGCGTGTAGTCGCGCAGTTGGATTGCTTGCGGGGTGTTGGCGTCGAGTTTGGCCATGTCTCTTCTCTGGCAGCAGCAAGGCGGCAGGATCGCTGGGCCTTGCAGTTAAAAGTCTTAGTCTCTGTCGGCCTGGCAGGCTGCGCTGCTGGGGCTTTCTGGGCCACGGGGCAGGTCGATAGGGGCTGGCGTGGGCGCGATTATAAACCGCAGGGGCGGGTGCAGCTTGCCCGCGCGGCGCCGCGTGGCCCGGTGCGGGCGTAAATTGTGCAGAATCGGCACAGCCCAGCCAGCTGACTTATGCGGTAGTGACGATATTAATAGACGTAAAGATTCGTTATTCGCATATAAGCCGGCTGCTATTCTGCCAGCCTCGACTAGCCAGCTTCCCGATTGGCCCCAATATGTATATCTACGACGATTACGATCAACAGATCGTTGACCAGCGCGTGGCGCAGTTCCGCGACCAGACCCAGCGTTTCCTGTCTGGCGAGCTGAGTGGCGAGGAGTTCCGCCCGCTGCGCCTGCAGAACGGTCTGTATATCCAGCGTTACGCACCCATGCTGCGCGTGGCCATTCCCTACGGCCATCTACGCAGCGACCAGGTACGCGCGCTGGCCGAGATCGCCCGCAAGTACGACCGCGGCTATGGCCATTTCACCACGCGTCAGAACATCCAGTACAACTGGCCCACGCTGGAATCGGTGCCCGACATCCTGGCTGACTTGGCCAAGGTGCAGATGCACGCGGTGCAGACCAGCGGCAACTGCGTGCGCAATACCACCACCGACCAGTTCGCCGGCGTGGCGCACGACGAGATCATCGATCCGCGCCCCTGGTGCGAAATCATCCGCCAGTGGTCGACCTTCCACCCCGAATTCGCCCACTTGCCGCGCAAATTCAAGATCGCCGTGTGCGGCTCGGTGGAAGACCGCGCCGCCACCTGGGTGCACGATATCGGCCTGCATGTGGTGCGCAATGCGGCGGGCGAAGTCGGCTTCAAGGTCATCGTCGGCGGTGGTCTGGGTCGTACGCCCATCGTCGGTGCGGTGATCCGTGAATTCCTGCCCACTGTGCACCTGCTCAGCTATCTGGATGCCATCCTGCGCGTCTACAACCGCTATGGCCGGCGCGACAATAAGTACAAGGCGCGCATCAAGATCTTGGTCAAGGCCATGACCCCGGCGGCGTTTGCCGCCAAGGTCGAAGCGGAATGGGCGCATTTGAAGGATGGCCCGATGACGCTGACCGGTGCTGAAATCGAACGTATGGCTGGCTTCTTCACCATGCCAGCCTACGAGGCCCTGCCGGCTGAAGATGCGGAATTCCTGCGTCTGCGGACTGAGAACAAGGCGTTTGCGCGCTGGGTGGAGCGCAATGTGTTCAAGCACAAGCAGCCCGGCTATGCGGCGGTCACCCTGTCGCTGAAGGCCACCGGCATTGCGCCGGGCGATGCGACCGACAAGCAGCTCGATGGTGTGGCCGATCTGGCCGACCGTTATTCATTTGGCGAAGTCCGCGTCAGCCACGAGCAGAACCTGATCCTGGCCGATGTGAAGCAGTCTGATCTCTTCAAGGTCTGGGAAGCGGCCAAGGCGCTTGGCTTCGCCACCCCGAATATCGGCCTGTTGACCGACATCATCGCCTGCCCAGGCGGCGATTTCTGCGATCTGGCGAATGCCAAGTCGATTCCGATTGCCGAAGGCATCCAGCGCGTATTCGACGATCAGGATTATTTGTTCGACCTCGGTGAGATCGACCTCAATATCTCCGGCTGCATGAATAGCTGCGGCCACCACCATGTCGGCCATATCGGCATCCTCGGCGTGGATAAGAGCGGTTCCGAGTGGTACCAGGTCTCGCTGGGCGGCCGCCAGGGCCATGATGCAAGCCTCGGTAAGGTGATCGGCCCAAGCTTCGCCCAGGACGATGTGCCGGGCGTGGTCAAGCAGATCATCGACGTGTTCGTGGAACACCGCCAGGGTGACGAGCGCTTTCTGGACGTATTCGACCGTGTGGGCATCGAGCCCTTTAAGGCGCGTATCTATCAAAAGGAGCGCGCACATGGTTAAGACGCCGCATATCGTGAAATTGGACCGCAGCAGCGGTCAGTATGAAGTGATCGCCAATCACTGGCTGCGCGTGGCCGAGGGCTGCGATGACGCGATTCCTGCCCATACCCTGTTGCCGCTGAAGGAATGGCTGGAGCGGCGTGATGAATTGCTGGATCGCGCCGATGTCGGTATCTGGTTTGCCCCGGATGACGAACCGGAGGCGCTGGGCGCCGATGCCGCCCGCCTGAGCATGATCGCGGTCGACTTCCCGGCCTTTACCGATGGGCGTGGCTTCAGCATTGGCCGCCTGTTGCGTGAACGTTACGGCTTTGAAGGCGAGCTGCGCGCGGTCGGTGATGTGTTCAAGGACACCATGTACTACCTGAAGCGCTGCGGCTTCGACGCCTTTGAAGTGCGCGCCGACAAGGATGTGCATGAGGCCGCCAAGGGTCTGAACGACTTCAGCGATGCCTATCAGGGCGCGGTCGACCAGCCGCTGCCCTTGTTCCGGCGGCGGAGCGCCTGAGCATGTCGGCCAAGGTCTGGCTGATCGGCGCCGGCCCCGGTGCGGCGGATCTGATCACCGTGCGCGGCATGCGCCTGCTGCAAGAGGCTGACTGCGTGCTGTACGACGCCTTGGTGCAGCCCGAGATGCTGACCTACTGCCCGCAGGCCGAGCTGATCGATGTGGGCAAGCGCTGCGATCTCGCCTCCACCCAGCAGGCCTTTATCAACAAGATGCTGGTGGATGCGGCGCGCAAGCACAGCCGTGTGGTACGCCTGAAGGGCGGCGACCCGCTGCTGTTCGGTCGTGCCCAGGAAGAACTGCGCGCGCTGGATGTGGCCGGCATCGCCTATGAAATCGTGCCCGGCATCACCGCAGCGCTGGCGGCCAGCGCCGATGCTGGTGTATCGCTGACCAGCCGCGGCCTGGCGCGCAATGTGCTGTTTGCCACTGCGCGGGTGGGCCATGGCGAAGACCCGAGTGACTGGGTACGCCCTGTGCTGGCTGCCGATACCAGCGTGCTGTATATGGGCGTCAAGCAGGCGGCCGAAGTGGCGGCGGCTCTGCTGGCCGGCGGCATGCGTGCCGACACGCCCTTGCTGATCGTGGAAAATGCCTCACTGCCCAGCAAGCGCGAGTGGCCGCTGACACTGGCCGAGTTGCCGCAGGCCGCCAGCTGGCAGTTGCAGGGCCCAGCCATTCTCCTGATCGGCGAGGTGTACCGGGCCAAGCTGGCGCTGGCTGCCACGCCGCAGGCCAAGCTGGCCTGAGCAGACCTTTAGTCCCAGACCAAGCCGCATCGTGTGATGCGGCTTTTTTATTGGCGCGGTCTTAGTCCGCCCACGGCGTGCTGACGATCCAACCCTCGAGCGGATCGATCTGTGCGGGCAGGCCGTAATTGGCTTGTGTAGCGGCCCAGCCGGCCTGCATCAAGCAGAGCACGGCATCGAGCTGGTCGGCGCTGCCTTCCGCAATCAGTCGGCTCGCCCAGGCCTCGTCCAGTACCAGACGCAGGCCTAGCGGATGCGCGCCGGCCTGCAGGGCCGCGACGATCTGTGCACGGCGGGCCTCGCGCTCGGCGGTCTGCTTGGCTTTTTCATCGCTCTTATAGCTGGCGTTGCCCACCACGCTGCGTGCCAGCAGGGCGGGGTAGCCTTCCAGCGCGACGCGCTGGGGGTCACCTGTGCTCAGGCCGGGCAGACTGATGCCGGCGGCGAGCAGGCGCGGCGCCCCTTCCAGCAACATAAAGGCCACGGGCGGATTCACCCATTTCATCGAGGGGCTGGAGCGCGCGATCAGGTCGCAGCGGCGGTGGGCGAATTTGTTGCCCGCCGGGCGCGGCGCGCAAAAGGCCTTGAACTGCGCGACCAGTTGCGCGCGCGTCTGGCTGTGCAGCCGCTGGATAAGCGCCGGCCAAGCTTGCGGCCAGCCAAGGCTCTCGACCAGCTCGCGCGGCAGACCGAAGGGAAAATCGCAGGCGGCCAGCCAGGGGCCGGGCTGCCGCAGCTGTTGCTCGAATGCTGCAAAGCTGTCCAGGCGCAGCACCTGTTCAAGCACGATCGTGTCGCCGTGGCGCCAGCCCAGCGCGACCGTTATCGGCTTGCGTGGGCTGGGCCGGCTGGTGAAATCAATACCGAATAGCTGCATGGTGGGGCGATGAGCGGTCAGCGCAGTTAAGGGAATTCCCCAGTCTGAGCCGCGGAGCGCGCGACTACAATCTCGCCGAGTGCGGCCGTGTACAGGGCCGCCCTGCCGGTTGGCTGCGCGACTTACCCGTTGGCGTGGGCGCGGCAACCGGTACCCACCCAAAAGATGAGGATGACCGTGAAAAAGACCCATGTATTTGCCCTGACGGCAGCTGCCGCCCTGGTTCTGGCCGCCTGCGGCAAGAAGGAAGACGCCCCGGCCGCTGAAGCCGCCGCCCCGGCAGGTGCCGAGCTGCAGGTGGTGAAGCTTGGCTTCGCTGCGCCGCTGACCGGCCCGCAGGCCCACTATGGTAAGGGCTACCAGAATGGCGTACTGATGGCGATTGAAGACGAGAACGCCCTCAATCCGGAAATCGGCGGCAAGAAGGTGAAGTTCGAGCTGCTGGCCGAAGATGACCAGGCTGACCCCAAGGCCGGCGCCCAGGTTGCACAGAAGCTGGTCGACAGCGGCGTGGCCGGTGTGATCGGCCACTTCAACTCGGGCACCTCGATCCCGGCCTCCAAGGTGTATTCGGATGCCGGCATCCCGCAGATCGCCATGGCTACCGCGCCGGCCTACACCCAGCAAGGCTTCAAGACCACTTTCCGCTCGCTGACCAATGACACCCAGCAAGGTGGCGTGGTGGGCAAGTACGCGGTGGAAAAGCTCGGCGCCAAGAAGATCGCCATCATTGATGACCGCACCGCCTACGGCCAAGGCCTGGCCGATGAGTTCGAGAAGGCCGCCAAGGCCGCCGGTGGCGAGATCGTCAAGCGCGAGTTCACCAATGACAAGGCGACCGACTTCGCCAGCATCCTGACCGCCATCAAGGGCAGCAACCCGGACATCATCTTCTACGGCGGCGCCGATGCGCAGTCCGGCCCGATGGCCATCCAGCTCAAGCGCCTTGGGCTGAAGGCCCCGCTGGTATCGGGTGAGATGACCCGTACCGACAACTTCGTGCAGCTGGCCGGCAAGGATGCCGAGGGCAGCATTGCCTCGCTGGCCGGTGTGCCGATGGAACAGATGCCGGGTGGCAAGGACTTCGAAACCCGCTACAAGGCCAAATACCAGGAGATGGAGATCTACACCCCTTACGGTTATGACTCCACCCGTCAGCTGATCAATGCCATGAAGAAGGCCAACTCGGTCGATCCCAAGGTGTATCTGCCGGTGCTGGCCAAGGAAAGCTATGCCGGCGTGACCTCCTCGGCCATCGCCTTCGATGAGAAGGGTGACCTCAAGGATGGTGGCATCACTATCTACAAGGTGGTGGATGGCAAGTGGACCGTACTGGAAACCGTGGGCGGCAAGTAAGCGCCTGGGTGCGGAACAGAAGAAACGGCGCCTTGGGCGCCGTTTTTTTATGTGATCTCCGCATCGCCTGCGGACTCGCGCCCAAGCTGACTGGCCCAGTGCAGCGCCTGCACCTGCATATGGTTGAGGGCATCGGCGCTCAGCCCGCCCAGCGCGGCCAGGTGGGCATCGATATCGGCCGCACTGCCGGTTTCCAGCGCTTCCACCACGCTGAGCAACCGCCCCAGCCAGCCGCTACGCTCGAGCAGCGCCTGTTGCAGCGGCGCTTCCAGGTTCAGCGCCTGCAGCACGGTAGGCATGGGGTGTCCGAACAGCGCGTCGACCAGGCTGAGCATGCCCACCATGAAAGCCTGATCGGCCAGTTGCAGCTGGCCGGGGCGCAGTGCTTCCGCCAGCAGTTCCATCAGGTGGCCGCGCACCGCCGCGGTCTGCACCAGCGGGTCACTGGCCATGCGCCCGCCCGATTGCTGGGCAAACACCATGATCTGCAACCAGCGGTGCAGCTGGGCGCGGCCGAGCAAATTGATGCCGGTGCGCACGCTGGCAATCTTGCGCGGCAGGCCAAAGGCGACCGAGTTCACCAGGCGCAGCAGCTGCACGGTCAGATCGGGCGCATGCTTGAGCGTGTCCTCCAGCTCGTCGATCTCGGCATCGGCCGCCACCTGGCCGAGCAGCTTGAGCAGTAGCATGGCTGAGGGTTGCACCGGCTTGCCGCTCAGGATGGTCGGGCGGGCAAAGTAATAGCCCTGGAACAGATCGCAGCCGAGCTGATGACAAAAGTCGTGCTGGGCCGGTGAGTCGACCTTCTCGGCCAGGATCTTCACCCCGCAGGGCTTGAGTGCCTTCACCAGCGCAGCGGTCTGCTCGGGCGGCATGGCCAGCACATCGAGTTTCACCACTTCCAATAGCGGCAGGATGGCCTGCTGGGCCGGCGTGAAACCGATCACGTCGTCGAGGGCCAGCCGGTAACCGGTCGCCTTCAGCGCGCGGCAGCGTTCGATGACGGCCGGGGTGAGCGCCACCGTCTCGAGGATTTCCAGCACCACGCGCTCGCGCGGCAGCACCTCGATCACCTCGCTCATCAATAACGGTTCGGACAGATTGATGAAACCGAGCTTGTCCTCCAGCACCGCCTGCAGACCCAGACCGGTGAAAGCGTGCTGCATGACCGCCGCGCTGGCTGCCACATCGTCGGTGACGGCGGCAGCATTGTGCTGGCTGGTGCGGAACAGCAGCTCGTAGGCAAACAGCTCACGCTGGCGGCCGACGATGGCTTGGCGACCGAGGAAGAATTGCGGCGTGCTCATAGCGGCATCGAGGATGGGCGGTGCTCTTATCCTAGCCCATGCCAAGCTGGCTGCCGGCCTGGCGCATGGCTTATGCTGCAAGCGGAGACCGATTGCCTTATGCCCTTACTCGAACAGCTTGCCCGCCACGAATGGCCTTATCTGCTCGGCGTGTGCGCCATGCTGCTGGCGGCCCTGTATCGCTTTCGCCCCAGCGAGCGGCGCACCGTGCTGCTCACCTTGCTCTTCCTGCTACTTGGTCTTGCTGGGCTTGGCGTAGCCAGCCTGGCAGCCAGCTTGGGCATGACGCAGGGGGCGAGCGTGCTCAAGGAGCTTTTCACCATCCTGCTGGGCCTGGTGGTGATCCGCCTGTTCGGCCTCGCTCTGTTCCGTTTGCTGCTGGTCAGCCTGCGGGTGGAGCCACCGCGTATCTTGGAAGACGTGCTGGTCATCCTCGCCTATCTGGCCTGGGGCCTGGTGCGCCTGCGTTATGCGGGTCTGGACCTGAGCCAGCTGGTTACTACCTCGGCCGTGATCACCGCGGTGATCGCCTTTTCGATGCAGGACACGCTGGGCAATATCCTGTCCGGTGTGGCGCTGCAGCTCGATGATTCGCTCGAACTTGGCCAGTGGGTGGTGCTGCCCGATGTGTCCGGCAAGGTGCTGCAGGTGGGCTGGCGCTCCACCTTACTGGAGACGCGCAATGGTGAAACCGTGGTGGTGCCGAATGCCTGGCTGATGAAGAACAGCTTTCGCGTGCTGGGCAAGCGCTTCAATGGTCATGGTCTGTTGTGGCGGCGCTGGGTCTGGTTCGATCTGGGCTGGGAGCTGCCACCGGCCAAGGTGATCGCCATCCTGCAGGATGCGGTGCGCGACGGGCATATCGATGGCGTTGCGAGTGAGCCGCCGCCGCAGGCGGTGCTGATGGAGGCGCATGACGGCTTGGCGCGCTATGCGCTGCGCTACTGGCTCAGTGATTTTGCCGCCGATGATCCGACCGATTCCCAGGTGCGCGCGCATGTGATCACCGCCCTGGTGCGTTATGGCATCGCACTGGCCAGCCCCAGCCACAATGTGCTGATGACCAAGGACAATGACAAGACCGCCGCGCAGCGCCAGTTCAGCGATGTGCAGCGCCGTCTGGCTGCGCTGGAGGGCGTGGCCCTGTTTGCCGATTTCACTGCCGAGGAGCGTCGTCATCTGGCCGAGCAGCTGAGCTTCGCCCCCTTCGAGCAGGGCGACATCATCAGCCGCCAGGGGGCGGTGGCGCACTGGCTGTATATCCTGACCACTGGCGAGGTAGATATCTGGCGCGATTACGCCACACCCCAGGCACAGCGGCTTAGCCGTCTGAAGGCGGGTGGTTTTTTCGGCGAGATGGGTCTGATGACTGGCGCGCCGCGTTCGGCCACCGTGGTGGCGGCCAGCTATGTCGAATGTTATCGGCTCGACCGGGCCGGCTTCGAGGCGATCCTGACCGCGCGCCCGGCCCTGGCCGATGCGCTGTCGCACATCCTGGCCGAGCGCCTGCACGACAACCATCTGCATGCGCAGGTGCTGCCCGATACCCCGAGCCCGCCGCGCGAGGCGGAGCTGCTCGAGCGTATCCGGCGCTTCTTTGGCCTGTGAGGCGTTTATATTGTCCGCGCGCCACCGGGCCGCGGGCATCGGTCTGCTAGATTGCGCATCCCCCACCGCCCGAGGCTCCGTATGAAACTTGATCGCTTCCAGCTGGTGTTCGCCCTGCTGATGTCGGCCATGATGGCTTTTCTGATGGCCGGGGTGCTGACCCTGGTAAATACCGGCCTGGATATCGGCTTTCCCTGGCGCTGGCTGCGCGGCTTCCTGGTGGCTTGGCCGATTGCCTTTCCGCTGGTGCTGGTCCTGGCGCCTGTGGCAAGCAAGCTCGCGATCAAACTGGTTGGCCTGCCCAAGCCCCAATAAGAAACAGGCCACCTCGCGGTGGCCTGTTTCTTATGGTGTCGCACCTCAGACGATGTCGAGGTGGTCGAGCCCGGCCAGCGCATCGCGGCCCTTGGATTCCTTCGACTGCAGCTTGATCTTCAGGCGCAGGTCATTGACCGAATCGGCATTGCGCAGCGCGTCCTCGTAGCTGATCTTGCCGTCTTCATACAGGTCGAACAGCGCCTGGTCGAAGGTCTGCATGCCCAGCTCACGGCTCTTGGCCATGATTTCCTTGATCTCGTGTACATCGCCCTTGAAGATCAGATCGGAGATCAGCGGGCTGTTCAGCATCACTTCCACGGCGGCGGCGCGGCCCTTGCCGGTGCGCATCGGTACCAAGCGCTGCGAGATGAATGCCTTCAGGTTCAGCGACAAGTCCATCAGCAGCTGGGCGCGGCGCTCTTCGGGGAAGAAGTTGATGATGCGGTCGAGTGCCTGGTTGGCCGAGTTGGCGTGCAGGGTGGCCATGCACAGGTGGCCGGTTTCGGCGAAGGCCACCGCGTAATCCATGGTTTCGCGGTCGCGGATTTCCCCGATCAGGATCACATCGGGCGCCTGGCGCAGTGTGTTCTTCAGCGCGTTATGCCAGCTATCGGTATCCACGCCGATTTCGCGCTGGGTCACGATGCAGTTCTTGTGCTCGTGCACATACTCGACCGGGTCTTCAATGGTGATGATGTGGCCGTAGCTGTTCTCGTTGCGAAAGCCAATCATCGCCGCCAGCGAGGTCGACTTACCCGAGCCGGTGCCGCCCACGAAGATCACCAGACCACGCTTGGCCAGCGCCACATCCTTCAGCACTGGCGGCAGGCCCAGTTCGTCGAACTTGGGGATCTCGGTAGTGATGGTACGCAGCACCAGGCCGATACGGCCTTGCTGCTGGAAGGCATTGCAGCGGAAACGACCAATGCCACCTGGACTGATGGCGAAGTTGCACTCCTTGGTTGCTTCGAATTCCTCGGTCTGGCGGTCATTCATCACCGCACGCGCCAGTTCCTTGGTGTGCTGGGTGCTCAGCGCCTGGCTCGATACCGGCGTGAGCTTGCCGTCGATCTTCATGGCGGGTGGGAAGTCGGCGGTGATAAACAAGTCCGAGGCATTCTTGGCGCGCATCAGGCGCAGCAAGTCGTGCATGAACTTGGTGGCTTGTTCTTTTTCCATGGTCTTGCTCCTGATGAAGCTTGCCGCGGCATCGGTGCCGCGGCCTCCAGCTCATCGCCCGCTGGCTGCGGGCGCTATTTCAATGCGGTGATGTTTACCGGGCCAAAGCCGCCTGGCGCTATCACGCCCGCTGAACACGCTTACTTGAAGTTGTCCGGGTTCATCGCCTTGCCGCGCGCTTCCTGATTGGTGATCAGATTGCGGCGGACCAGATCGGTTAGGCACTGATCCAGCGTTTGCATGCCGTACTGCTGACCGGTCTGAATGGTCGAATACATCTGGGCAATCTTGTTTTCGCGGATCAGGTTACGGATGGCCGGGATACCCAGCATGATCTCGTGCGCGGCCACGCGGCCACCACCGTCCTTGGTCTTCAAGAGGGTTTGTGAGATCACCGCGCGCAGCGATTCGGACAGCATCGAACGCACCATTTCCTTTTCGGCGGCCGGGAACACGTCGACGATACGGTCGATGGTCTTGGCGGCGGACGAGGTGTGCAGCGTGCCGAATACCAAGTGACCGGTTTCCGCGGCGGACAGTGCGAGGCGAATGGTTTCCAGGTCACGCATTTCGCCTACCAGGATCACGTCTGGGTCTTCCCGCAGCGCGGCGCGTAGCGAGTTGGCGAAGCTCAGTGTGTGCGGGCCCACTTCACGCTGGTTGACCAGGCATTTCTTTGATTCGTGCACGAATTCGATCGGGTCCTCGACGGTCAGGATATGGCCGTAATCGTTTTCGTTGATGTAGTTGATCATCGCCGCCAGCGTGGTCGACTTGCCCGAGCCGGTCGGGCCGGTCACCAGCACAATGCCGCGCGGGGTCTCGGCGATTTCCTTGAACACCTTCGGTGCATTCAGCTCTTCTAGGGTCAGCACCTTGGACGGAATGGTCCGGAACACTGCACCGGCGCCACGGTTCTGCACGAAGGCATTGACCCGGAAACGGGCCAGATTGGGAATCTCGAACGAGAAGTCGCACTCCAGCGTTTCTTCATAGGTCTTGCGCTGGCCGTCGTTCATGATGTCGTACACCATATCGTGTACGTCTTTGTGCTCCATGGGCGGCAGATTGATGCGGCGCACATCGCCATGCACCCGGATCATGGGCGGCAGACCGGCCGACAGGTGCAAGTCTGAGGCCTTGTTCTTGACCGAGAAGGCGAGGAGTTCGGAGATTTCCATTTATAATTCCCTGTTCAAAGCCGCAGCCAGATTGGGTTTGCCGCGTTATTCCGTGAGCATTATGGATGTCTGAAATCGAGAAAGCTAGACAGGCCGTCCTGGCCCGCATTGCGGCGGCCTCGCTGGCGGCTGGCCGTGCGGCGGATGCCTGCCAGCTGCTGGCTGTCAGCAAGACCTTTCCCGCCGATGCGGTACGCCGCTGCTATGCCGGCGGCCAGCGCGCGTTTGGCGAGAACTATGTGCAGGAGCTGGTCGAGAAGGTGGCCGCCCTGCGCGATCTGGCTGATATCGAATGGCACTTCATCGGCCCCCTGCAAAGCAATAAGACCCGCTTGGTGGCTGAGCATGCGCACTGGATGCACAGCATTGAGCGCCTGAAGATTGCCGAGCGTCTGTCGGAACAACGTCCGGCCAATCTGCCGCCGCTGCAGGTCTGTGTGCAGGTCAATGTCTCGGGCGAGGCCAGCAAGTCCGGCTGCGCACCCGAAGACGCGATCGCGCTGGCCGAGGCGGTCGCCGCCCTGCCCAGGCTGCGCCTGCGCGGCCTGATGTGCATTCCCGAACCGACCGAGGACCAGGCCCAGCTGGCCAGCCAGTTTGCCAAGCTGCGTAGCCTGCAGGCTGAACTCGCGCAGCGCGGCCTGGTGCTGGATACGCTCTCGATGGGCATGTCGGCCGATCTGGAAACCGCCATTGCCGAGGGCGCCACGCTGGTACGCGTCGGTACCGCCCTGTTTGGCGCGCGACACTGAATCAACTCCCCTATTTGAAAGTCTGCTGTGAATCCTCCCCAAGCCAAAGCCAGTCTTGCTGAACTTGCCCGCTGCGTGCGCGTGCAGGAAGGCGAGCAGCAGGATCGACTGGAACTGGCTTCTGCCTGGGCCCGCCAGCCGCAAGATGCGTCCGGGCGTACGGTGGGGCTGATTGCTGCCGGACTGTCCGGCCTGCTGATCATGCTGCTGCTATTGCAGGCCGCCATGGCACGCACCATGCCCACCCTGGTGCTGGCCTTGCTGGCCCTGAGTGCGGCGCTGTTCTTCTGCTGGCATTTCCGTGGCTGGTTCTGGCGTACCGAGGTGGATGTGGATGCGGTACGTGTGCGCCTGGCCATGCTGGGCTGGGGTGTACCCCGTCCGGTTGAACTGCCGATTGCCGATATCGAGGCGCTGGCCTACCGGATGGAGCAGGGTCGCCTCGCGGTGCTCAGCCTGCGCCATCGCGGCGGCGAGCTGCCGATTCCCTTCAGTGGCCAGCGCGAGCTGGACAAGCTGTACTGCAATATCCTGCTTCATCTTCTACAAAAACGGCGCCCGGAGATCAGCTTCGCGGCAGCAAGCGAGACAACATGAAAATCCTCTTTATCGGCGGCGGCAATATGGCCACCGCCATGCTGGGCGGCCTGTTGCAACAGGGCTTTGCCGGTAGCGATCTGTATGTGGTGGAGCCGAGTGCCGACAAGCGCCAGCAGCTGCAGGCTGAGTTCGGTGTGCAGGTACTGGCTGAGGATGCCGCCCTGCCGCCCACCGAGGTGGTGGTGCTGGCAGTCAAGCCGCAGCAGCTGCCCGCGGTGGCGCAGGCGCGCGCCGCCGAGCTGGCCGGCCGCCTGGTGATCAGCATCGCGGCAGGTATCCGCATGGCCGACCTCGACCGCTGGCTTGGGCATGCCGCCCGCTTGGTGCGCGTGATGCCAAACACGCCGGCCCTGGTGCGCGCCGGCATCAGCGGCGCCTGGCTCGGCCCGCATGCCACGGCGGCCGATCGCGTCAGCGCCGAGCGCATTCTGTCCTCGACCGGTGCGCTGGTCTGGGTGGAGGACGAGGCCAAGCTCGATGCGATCACCGCCATCTCGGGCTCCGGCCCCGCCTATGTGTTCTATTTCATGGAATCGCTGACCGAAGCGGCCAGCCAGCTCGGTTTCGACGCCGCCACGGCGCGCCAGCTTGCCTATGCGACCTTCGACGGCGCCATCAAGCTGGCCCTGGCCAGCAGCGATTCGGCCGCCACGCTGCGCGAAAAGGTGACGTCCAAGGGCGGCACCACCGAGGCCGCCTTGCGCGTGCTGGGCGAGCAGGGCGTGCAGGCTGCCATGGTGCTGGCCGCGCAGGCAGCGGAGAGCCGCGCGGCCGAGCTGGCCGATGAGCTGGGCCGGCAGTGAAATAGGCTGAACCTAAGCCCCGTGTGCTGGGTCCTAGGCGCGGGGCGAAAACTGCGGGTTGCCCCGCCTTCCTAATTTAATCTGGCGGCCATTCGCCAACTACGCTGGATACGCCATGTTCTCTGAAGCACTCAGTTTCCTGGTCCGCAATATCGCCAGCTTCTTTATCCTGATGGTGCTGCTGCGCTTCTACCTGCAGCTGGCCCGCGCACCGTTCGGTCATCCCCTCGCGCAGTTCACCGTCAAGCTGACCAATTTTGCCGTGCTGCCCCTGCGTCGCATGGTCGGCAGCCTGGGCGGTTACGACACCGCCACCGTGCTGTTGGCTTGGTTCTGCGCGCTATTGATGCATCTGCTGCTCTTGCTGCTGCTGCCGCTGCCGATCAACTGGCTGGCGCCCGATACCGCGTTTGGCCTCTTTATGCTGGCCGTGCTGGAACTGCTGCGTCTATCGCTTTACCTGGTGTTCGGCGCGGTGCTGGTGCAGGCCATCCTCAGCTGGGTCAATCCCTACAATCCCTTGGCACCGATCCTGGATGCGTTGAGCCGGCCTTTCCTGAAGCCGATCCGCCGTCTGCTGCCGCCGGTGGGCGGCTTTGATCTGAGCCCGCTGGTGCTGCTGCTACTACTGCAGATGCTGCTGATGTTCGTGCTGGCACCCATCGAGCAGCGCCTGCTTCACTACATCCTGCTGGCCAGCAGCTAGGCGCCGCGGCGCGGCTCGTGCGGTAAAGGCGCGACCGGCTCTTCCACCCGGCTGTACTCACCTTCGTACACGCCATCCTGCGGCGCACTGGCACTGCGCTGCTCGAAGCGTACCGTCTTGCCGCCCGGCCAGGGCAGGATCAGCACCAGGCCGATGACATCGCTGATCGGGCCGGGGAAGATGAATAGCAGCGCGGCCAACAGGCTGCGCGCCACCCAGAACAGGCGCCCCATCGGCACTTCGCCGGCGCGCAGGCTGTCCACCAGTGCCCAGGCCGTGGCAAAGCGCCAGCTTTTCAGGATGCCGATGCCGATAAATGCGCTGGCGAACAGCCAGAAAGCCAGCCACCAGCCGATCTGGCCGGCTAGCCAGATCGAGGCAAACAACTCGAGCAGTGGCAAGGCCAGCAAGGAGAGGCCCAGAAAGGGCAGAAGTCGTATGAACATGCTTGAACCTGATTCCGTATTGCTTGTACTGTGCAACGCGCCCGATACGGCGTTTGCCGAAAGCCTGGCGCGCACGCTGCTGGAACGACGCCTGGCGGCCTGTGTCAATCTATTACCTGTGGCCCGCTCGCTCTACCAGTGGCAGGGCCAGATCGAAACCGCTGACGAGATCCCGATGCTGATCAAGACTACCGCCGCGCAGTATGCGGCACTGCAAGCCGCCATCCAGGGGCTGCACCCCTATGCCGTACCCGAGATCATCGCCCTGCCCGTGGTGGCGGGGTTACCGGCCTATCTGGACTGGGTGGCGGCGGAAACCGGGAGCGCCGCGGCATGAATCGTTTCGTCTCGTTTGCGCTGGCAGGGTTCCTGGCCCTGCCGGTTTTTGCGGCCAACCAGGATGAATTGCTGCCACCCGAGCAGGCTTTCAAGCCCTCGCTCAGCAAAACCGGCGAAAAAACCGCCGAACTGAGGTTTGAGATTGCCGATGGCTACTACCTGTACCGCGAGCAACTCAAATTCAGCCTGCTGCCGAATGGCGATGTGCAAGCCACCTTGCCGGCCGGCAAGAAGAAGCATGACGAGTATTTCGGTGAGGTGGAAACCTATCGCACTCAGCTGGCGGTGCCGCTGAGCAGCAGCCAGCCCTGGGCGCCGAATGCCAAGCTCAAACTGGTGTCGCAAGGCTGTGCCGATGCCGGTGTGTGCTACCCACCGCAGACAGTGGAGCTGCCGCTGAATGCTAGCCCGAGCGCCAGCAGCTCGGCGGTTGCCAGCCTGTTCGCGGGCGATGCCAGCGGCGCCAGCCCGGTGGCAAATGCGCCGGCCCTGCCCAGTAATGCGACTGCCCAAGGGCCGTTTGCCGGCCTGAGCGGCTGGGCGCTACTGCTGACCTTCTACCTGGTTGGCCTCGGCATGGCGGCCACGGTATGCATGTATCCGCTGATTCCCATCATCTCCTCGCTGATCGTCGGCCAGGGGCAGCAGGTGGGCAAGGCGCGTGGTTTCGTGCTGGCCATGGCCTATGTACAGGGTATTGCCGTCGTCTATGCCGTCGTGGGCGGCGTGGCCGCGCTGACTGGTTCCTTCCTGGTGGCCGCCTTGCAGAATCTGTGGGTGATCGGCGCGATGGCCTTGGTCTTCGTGCTGTTGGCGCTGTCCATGTTCGGCCTGTTCAGCCTGCAGCTGCCCAGTGCCTTGCAGACCAAGGTCAATGAGGCCTCCAATCGGTTGGGTGGCGGCAAGCTGGTGTCAGTCTTCCTGATGGGCGCGCTTTCCTCGCTGATCGTTGGTGCCTGCATGGGCCCGCCGCTGGCTGCTGGTCTCGGTGTGGTCGGCGCGCGCGCCGATCTGGCCTTTGGCGTACTGGCCTTCTATCTGATGGCGCTGGGCGTTGGTACGCCGCTGTTGCTGGTCGGTGTGCTCGGTGGCCATGTGCTGCCCAAGGCCGGGCCGTGGATGACGGCGGTGAAGAACGTGTTCGGCACCGTGCTGCTGGCGGTGGCGCTCTGGATTGCCCGTCCGGTCCTGCCAGAGTGGGCGTATATGTTCGGCTGGGCGGCCTTGGCGCTGGGCGCTGGTGTCGGTCTGTCGGCTTTCGATTCACTTTCCCCGCATGCCAAGCCCGCCAAGCGTTTGGCCAAGGCGCTGGGCGTTCTGCTGGCGCTGATCGGCGTGGCCCAGTTGGCCGGCCTGCTGGCCGGCGCGCGCGATCCGCTGCAGCCGCTCAAGCCGTTTGCCGGTGGTGTTGCACAGGCGGCCGAGCGCCAGCTGGCCTTCCAGCCGGTTAACAGCGTGGCCGAGTTGGATGCCGCCATCGCCGCTGCCGCCGGCAAGCCGGTGTTGCTCGATTTCTATGCCGACTGGTGTGTGAGCTGCCACGAGATGGAGCGCTACACCTTCACCGACCCGGTCGTGCAGGCCGCGTTGCAAGGCATGCTGCTGCTGAAAGCCGATGTGACCGATAACACTGCCGACCATCAAGCCCTGCTCAAGCGCTTTGGCCTGTTCGGCCCGCCCGGCACGATCTTCTTCGGTGCCCAGGGCCAGGAAGTCGGCCAGCGCCTGATCGGCTTTGAAGACGCGCGTGCCTTCGTTCAACGCATTCAATCCCTACCGGTGACCAAGCCCGCATGAAGAAACCTGTTCTCTACCTGACTGTTGCCGTGCTGGCCCTGGCCGCCGGCGCTGGTGCCGCCTGGTGGCGCTATAGCCAGATGGTCGAGCCGCTACCACCCGTGCAGGCGCAAGCCCCGCAGCCCGCGCTATGGCAGGCCAGCTTCAATGATCTGCAAGGCAAGTCGCAGGCGCTCGCGCAGTGGCGTGGCAAGCCACTGGTGCTGAACTTCTGGGCCACCTGGTGCGCGCCCTGCCGCGAGGAAATGCCCGAATTCATGGCCACCCAGCAAGCCCTGGGTAAACAGGTGCGCTTCGTCGGCCTGGCCATCGACAACCCGGCCGATGTGCAGAAATACGTGCAGGAACTCGGCATCGCCTACCCGATTCTGGTTGGCGAGCAGTCGGCCATGGAGTTGATGCGCGCCGAAGGAAATCGCGTCGGCGCGCTGCCCTTCACCCTCGTTTACGACGCACAGGGCAATAAGGTCGCCGCTCACGCCGGCAGGCTTGACCAGGCCAGGCTGGATGCGCTGCTCAAGCCGCTGCTGAGCAAGCCCTAAGTATTCGGGTCAACACAAACAAAAGGCCGCGGCGCTGACTGCCCCGCGGCCTTTTGCTGTGTGCGCCCAGTGCTTTGCCCTGCTGCAAGCTATTCGGCTGCGATCTCCAGTAGGGCTGCACCTTCCTTGACCTGCTCACCTTTTTGGAAGAACACCGCCTGCACCACGCCTGCGTGCGGGGCGAGGATGGTGTGCTCCATCTTCATCGCTTCCAGAATCATCAGCGGCGTGCCTTTTTCCACCTGCTCGCCGGCCTGCACATGCACGACGACCACGGTGCCGGGCATGGGGGCGCTTAGGCCGCCACCGCTTTCGGCCGCTTGCAGGCCTACCAGCAGCGGGTTGAAGGGTTCGAGTTCGGTATTGCTGCCTGCGCGTACCACGGTGAGCTTGCCGGCCTGGCGTACTACGGTGGCCTGCAGGCGGCGGCCGTCCAGATTGGCTTGCAGACGCTGGCCGTGCAGCTGGCCGCTGGCTTCGAGCTTGTCGGCGCCGATTTCCAGCAGATAGCCGGCATCGCGGTAGTGGGCGATCACCGCGTATTCCTGTTCGCCGTGGCGGAAGTGCAGCGCATGGCGGTTGTCCTGGTTCAGGCGCCAGCCATCGGCTTCCCACCAGGGCGAGGCTGCATCGCTGCTGTGCTGGCGGCGCGCCAGATTGGCGGCTTCCACCTGGGCCAGTTCGGCCAAGGCGGCCAAGGCCAGGGTGTCGCTGTCCACGGCCGGCGTGGGCGGGATCAGCTGGGCGTGGTGACGGGCGATAAAGCCGGTGTCCAGCTCACAGGCGGCGAAGGCTGGGTGGCTGGCCAGCTGGCTCAGAAAGGCCAGATTGGTGGGCAGGCCGACCACTTCGTAATCGGCCAGGGCATGGTTGAGCCGGTCCAGCGCGCGCTCACGGCTCTCGTCCCAGACGATGAGCTTGGCGATCATCGGGTCGTAGAAGGGTGAGATCTCGTCGCCGCTTTCCACGCCGGTATCCACACGCACATGGTTGGACGCGGTGGGCTGGCTCAGATGGGCCAGCCGGCCGATCTGCGGCAGGAAGTCGCGTGCCGGGTCTTCCGCATACACGCGCGCTTCGAAGGCGTGACCGTGGATGCGCAACTCGTGCTGCCTAAGCGGCAGCGGCTCGCCCGAGGCTACGCGCAGCTGCCATTCGACCAGATCCTGGCCGGTGATCATCTCGGTGACCGGATGCTCGACCTGCAGGCGGGTATTCATTTCCATGAAATAGAACGCGCCCGTCAGCGTGTCGAAGATGAACTCCACCGTGCCAGCCCCCACATAGCCGATGGCCTTGGCGGCATTGACCGCCGCATTGCCCATCTCGGCACGCAGCGCGTCCGTCATGCCGGGGGCGGGTGCCTCTTCCAACACCTTCTGGTGGCGGCGCTGCACCGAGCAGTCGCGCTCGAACAGATAGACCGCCTCGCCCTGGGTGTCGGCAAAGACCTGGATCTCGATATGGCGCGGCTTGGTCAGGTATTTCTCGATCAGCACCTTGTCATCGCCAAAGCTGGCGCGCGCTTCGCGCTGGGCCGAGGCGAGCTGGGCGGCGAAGTCGGCGCTGTGCTCGACGATCTTCATGCCCTTGCCGCCGCCACCCGCGCTGGCCTTGATCAGCACCGGGTAGCCCATGCGGTCGGCCTCCTGCTGCAGGAAGGCCGCATCCTGATTGTCGCCGTGATAGCCGGGCACCAAGGGCACGGCGGCGCCCTCCATCAGGGTCTTGGCCGCCGATTTGGAGCCCATGGCGGCAATTGCGCTGGCTGGTGGGCCGATGAACACCACGCCGGCCGCGGCGCAGGCCTCGGCAAACTCCTCGTTCTCGCTCAGAAAGCCATAGCCGGGGTGGATGGCCTCGGCGCCGGTCTGGCGGGCAATGGCCAGGATCGCCTCGCTGCGCAGATAGGATTCGCGCGGCGCGGGCGGCCCGAGACGGAAGGCCTCGTCGGCCAGCTTCACATGGCGCGCCTGGGCATCGGCATCCGAATACACGGCCACGGTCTTGATGCCCAGCTTGCGGGCGGTGGCAATGACACGGCAGGCGATCTCACCGCGGTTGGCGATCAATATCTTCTTAAACATGTGCGCACTCCGCGGTGATATCGCCACCTTGGCGTGCCGCCAACAGGCGATTCGGCTGCGCCGCTGCGCTGCCTGGCGGCAGCTGGTCACCGCGCTTGGCGATGAGGATAGTCTTGAACATACGAAGGTCGTTTTCAGCGTTGGGTTCTGCAAAAACAGGGTGAGCCGTGCGGTGGCTTGTGGCTGCCGCACGGCAGGAGGGGCGCGGTCAGCGACTAATGCTTGACCCAGTTGGGCGGGCGCTTTTCCAGGAAGGCGGTCAGCCCTTCCTGGCCTTCGGCGCTCACGCGCTGGGCGGCGATGCGTTGTGCGCACAAGCCGGTCAGCTCGCTGCAGATCGGCTTATCGGCCACCTCGGCCACCAGGCGCTTGGCAGCGGCCATCGAGAGCGGGCCGTTGTTCAGGAGCTGGGTGGCCCAGCTGGTGGCCAGTACCGCCACCTCGTCCTGCGGGGCCAGCTCATGCACGAGGCCGATCTTCTGCGCGATGGCCGAGCTGAAGCGCTCGCCTGACAGGAAGTAGCGGCGTGCCTGGCCGGCGCCGATCTTGCGGATCACATAGGGCGAGATGACGGCCGGGATCAGGCCGAGCTTGACCTCGGTGAGTGAAAACTGCGCCTCGGGCGCGGCGAACACCATATCGCAGCAGGCCACCAGGCCCACGCCGCCGCCATAGGCAGGGCCTTGCACGGCGGCCACGGTGGGCATATTCAGCGTATCGAGCGTATGCATGAGCTTGGCCAGCTTCTGCGCGTCGGCCAGGTTTTCAGCCTCGCCATAGCTGGCCATGCGCTTCATCCAACCGAGGTCGGCACCGGCCGAGAAACTCTTGCCCGCGCCGGTCAGCAGCAGCACGCGCGCTTGCGGGTTGGCGGCCAGTTGCTCAAGCACCTCGGTCATCTCCACGATCAGCTCGTCGTCGAAGGCATTGTGGCGCTCGGGGCGATTCAGGGTCAGGGTGGCGATGCCGGTATTGCTGATCTTGATGTCTAGCGATTTGCTCATGATCTGTCTCCTGCTGATGGGGTGGGCCGCATACCTGCGCGTTCTGTGCGCGCCTGATTGAAGAACTAGCTGCTGGCGCGCGGCTGCGCCTGCAGAAATTTGTCCAGCTGGCGGGCGAAGGCCTGCCGGTCGGCCTGGCTGAAGGCAGGTGGCCCGCCGGTGTCCACGCCGCTATCGCGCAACTGGGTCATGAAATCGCGCAGCTGCAGGCGCTCGGCGATGTTTTCCGGGCTGTAGAACTCGCCGCGCGGATTCAGCGCCCGTGCACCCTTGGCCACCACCTCGGCGGCCAGCGGCAGGTCGGCGGTAATCACCAGGTCTCCTGCTTCGACGCGCAAAACAATCTCTTTATCCGCCACATCGAAACCGCTGGGCACCTGCAGGCTGCGGATATGGGCCGAGGGCGGCACGCGGATCAGCTGATTGGCGACCAGGGTGGTCAGCACCTGCCAGCGCTCGGCAGCGCGGAACAGGATTTCCTTGATCACGCCTGGACAGGCGTCGGCATCGACCCAGACTTTCATCGCCTACATCGCATTCAGGAGATTGGATGGCGCGTACTGGTCGGTCAGCACCCGGGTGCTGGCCGGCCAATCGCGCGCGCTGAGCTTGAACAGCGGCAGCAGCCAATCCTGGCTGACGCCGTAATAGGGCAGGGCTTTTTCCAGCCGCGCGGCATTGGCTTCCAGCTCGCCGCGCGCGGGCAGGCCGCCCTGGCGCAGCAGAATTACCCGGCTGCGCGTCTGCAGATTGTAGAAATCGCCGAACACCGCCGCATAGGTGGCCGACTCGTGCTGGTAGAGCTTGCTGGACGAGAAGGTATTGGCGGCCAGCACGCCACGCGGCGCGAGGATGCCGCGTACCTCGAGCAGGAATTCACGCGTGAGCAGATGCTCGGGAATGTAGTCGTGGTCGAAGGCGTCCAGCATCACCAGCTCGTATTTGCGCCCCTGCTTGAGCTGGCGTTTGACGAAGACCCGTCCGTCTTCCTCGGCCACCGTCATGGCAGCATCGGGCTGGAAGCCGAAGAAGCGGCTGGCGATGCGGGTAACGGCCGGGTCGATTTCCACCGTGTCGATGCGCGCTTGCGGGTAGAGCTTGCGCAAGGTCATCGGTAGCGTGCCGCCACCGAGGCCTACCACCAGGATGTCGCGCGGCTGGGGCTGCAGATACAGCGCACCCAGCATCATGCGCGTGTAGTCGAACACCAGCTGATCGGGCTGGGTCAGGCGCAGGCAGGTCTGCCGGCTGCTGGCGACACGGCCGAAGCGCATGCAGCGCTCGCCGTTTTCCTCCAGCACCGTGATATTGCGGTACAGCGATTTCTCGGTATGCAGCACGCGCGCTTCAGCGCTCAGACCGAGCAGTGCCAGCAGCGAGGCGGTGGCGGTTCTAAGCATCGACGACCTCGTCGAAGGGCAGGGCCAGCGCACCTAGGAGCAGCGAGGTGGCGATCAGCCCGGCATAGATCTGGTTCACTTCGAACCACAGCACTAGGTAAAAGGAAGTCATCAGCGTGCCGGCCGCACTGCCGAAGGTGGACACGAAGTAGAGCGAACCGGCCGATTTGCCGCTAGCCGACAGCTGGCGTACCAGGAGGCGGATCGCATACGGCGACACCATGCCCGAGATGACGGTGGGCACGAAGAACAGCGCGGTGGATGCGAGTAGCGTGCCATAGCGCGGATCGCTGACCCGCTCGAACAGGAAGTCGAGCATTGCATCGCCGAACAGCAGTACCGGCAGCGTGCTCAAGCCGGCAGCAGCCAGGATCAGGCCCAGCTTACGCAGACTGGGCGCGCGCAGGCTGAGCTGACCACCGAGCAGATAGCCGAGCGACAGGGCCAGCATGAACACGGTGATGATGCCACCCCACACATAGATGCTGCTGCCAAAACTGGGCGCCATCAGCCGACCGCTCAGCAATTCCACCGCCATCACATAAAAGCCCGACCAGCCGGCAATGCCGAACACCAGCGCAGTGCGTAGCCAGCGCAGGCGTGGTACGGCAGCCAAGGGGCGATACAGGCGCTGCGGTTCGCTGTGCATGGCTTACATCCGGAACACGCCGAAGCGTGTTTCCTCAATCGGTTTGTTCAGGCTGGCCGAGATGGCCAGACCCAGCACGCGGCGGCTGTCGCGCGGGTCGATGATGCCGTCGTCCCACAGCCGGCTGGTGGCGTAATAGGGGTGGCTCTGTGCCTCGAACTGTTCGCGCAGCGGCTGCTTGATCGCCTCGCGCTCCTGCTCGCTGAGCACCTGGCCCTTCTTGGCCAGTGCTTCCTCGCGCACCTGGGCCAGCACACCGGCCGCCTGCTCGCCGCCCATCACGCCGATGCGCGCATTCGGCCACATGAACAGGAAGTTCGGGCTGTAGGCGCGCCCGCACATGCCGTAGTTACCGGCGCCGAAGCTGCCGCCGACGATCAGGGTGAACTTGGGCACCTTGCTGGTGGCCACGGCGGTCACCATCTTGGCGCCGTGCTTGGCAATGCCCTCGGCCTCGTACTTCTTGCCGACCATGAAGCCGGTGATGTTCTGCAGGAAGACCAGCGGAATGCCACGCTGGCTGCACAGCTCGATGAAGTGGGCGCCTTTCTGGGCGCTTTCGCTGAACAGCACGCCGTTATTGGCCACGATGCCGACCGGGTAGCCATAAATATGCGCAAAGCCGGTGACCAGCGTGCTGCCATAGCTTTCCTTGAATTCGTCGAATTGCGAGCCGTCTACGATGCGCGCGATGACCTGGCGGATATCGAAGGGTTTTTTCAGGTCGGCGCCGACGATGCCGTACAGCTCCTCGGCCGGGTAGAGCGGCGCGGCCACCGGCTTGACGGCCAGCTGCTGCGGCTTTTGCCAGTTGATATTCGCCACGATGCGGCGCACCTGATCGAGCGCATGCGCATCATTGTGTGCGTAGTAGTCGGCCACGCCGCTGATCTTGGCATGCACATCGGCGCCGCCGAGCTCCTCGGCCGTTACCACCTCGCCGGTGGCGGCCTTCACCAGCGGCGGGCCGGCCAGGAAGATGGTGGCCTGGTTCTTCACCATGATGCTGTAGTCGGACATGGCGGGCACATAGGCGCCGCCGGCCGTGCAACTGCCCATCACTGCGGCGATCTGCGGCACACCCTGGGCGCTCAGATTGGCCTGGTTGTAGAAGATGCGCCCGAAGTGGTCGCGGTCGGGAAACACCTCGTCCTGATTGGGTAGGTTGGCGCCGCCCGAATCGACCAGGGCGATGCAGGGCAGGCGGTTCTGCAGCGCGATTTCCTGCGCGCGCAGATGCTTCTTCACCGTGGTTGGATAGTAGGTGCCGCCCTTCACCGTGGCATCGTTGGCGATGATCATGCATTCCACGCCCGACACCCGGCCGATGCCGGCAATCAGGCCCGCGCTGGGCACCTGGTCATCGTACTGACCATGTGCGGCCAGCTGGCCGATCTCCAGAAAGGGTGAGCCGACATCGAGCAGTTGGGCCACCCGGTCGCGCGGCAGTAGCTTGCCGCGCGCGGTATGGCGCTGGCGCGCCACCTCGCCGCCGCCCTGTTCAACCGCAGCGGCCTTGCTGCGCAGATCATCCACTAACGCCTGCATGGCGCGCTGGTTGGCCAGGAATTGCTCGGACTTGGGATTGATGGTGTTGGGGAGCGTATTCATCGTCTCGGGCTACACGGTGCGCCGGGTAGGGCGCGGCTGGAGGGGCGGGGCGCCGTCTGCCGGTAAGCAGGCGGCGCGGCGGTGTTACGAGCCATTCAGGATTTGGCGCGGCGCTTAGACCGACTGGCGAATCTCGATGGTGGGGGCCGACTCGGCTGGCGCGAAGACCACCAGCACATCGATATCGCTGTGCACGGCACTGAAGCGCGGTGCCACGCCCTTGGGTACATGCACGATGCTGCCGGCGCTCACTTCGATCTGGTCGTCGCCCACGCGCATGCTGGCCGCGCCGCGCACCACATAGAACAGCACGTCTTCGGCGTGCACGCCCTGGGTATCGGTACGGCCGGCTGCCAGGTGGTAGACGCCCACGCTCATATCGCGGCTACGCAGGAATTCGTAATAGGGCGCGCTATGGGTTTGGCCGTCTTGCAGCAGGGTGTCGAGGTGGAAGGTTTGCATGCGGTGCTCTTTACAGTTGTTTGGTCAGGATGGCGTTGCTGTCGTTGTGTTCGGTCTCGACATAGCCTTCGCGCAGGTAAAGCCGGCGCGCATCGATATTGTCGTGGAATACGCGCAGCGAGACGCGCGCATAGCCTTGGGCGCGCGCCATGTTTTCGAATTGTCGCAGTGCTTGCTTGCCCAGGCCTTTGCGTCGGTGCGCGGCTTCGATCTGCACATCCGAGACATGCAGCGCGCCATCGCGCTCGCGCCAGCGCAACAGGCCGACGCGCTGGCCGGCGTGGTAGAGCAGGTGGTTCTGGAACTGTGGCCATTCGCGTGCCAGCGTGGCGCGGTCCCAGCTGGGGGGCAGCTTCAGGTTCAGCTGGGTCTGCGCGTAGACATAGTCCTGGTCGGCTTCCTGGGCCGGAATGAACTGCAGCTGTGGCACGCGGAAGCCATAGGCGCGCTCGACCTTGGCCACGCGGGTCTCGTAGGCCATATACCAGTCGGCGCGGCCCTGTTCGCGAGTTAACGTGTGTTCGGCATGGTTGCGCCAGGCCGCAATGGCAGCCTCGCTTTCCCAGTAGGACACGGTAATGCCGAGACCATCCTGGCCGCGCACCGATTCGACCCCGAGAAAGCCGGCCTGCTCGGCGGCCAGCTCCATCATGCGCACGGCCGCATCGGCATAACCGACCTCATAGGGCGTGCGCTGGGAAGTGAAGATCACGGCGTAGTAGGGGGGCTTGGGCGTGTTGGCAAACATGATCGGATCCATCGGCTCAGGTCAGGGGTTACAGCAGGGCGGTGTCGAATACCATCAACACCTCTTCCACCTCGGGGTTGCCGGGCATCAGGCGCTTGTGTTCCTCGCGCACGAAGCCCAGGTTCTCATAGAAGGATAGGGCTGGGGCATTGCTTTCCACCACCCAGGCATTGATGCGCTCGACGCCCTGTTCGGCCAGCCAGCGGTTGGCGGTGTCGACCAGGCGTGCGCCGGCACCACCGCGCCGGAAAGCCGGGTCGACCCACATATTGCAGATATAAGCATGGTCGCGCCGGCCGCCTTCCAGATAGGCGCCGGCCATGCCCACCGGCTTGCTATTGCGGTAGAGCACAAAGGTGGCGGAATCCTGGCTAGTCGCATAGTGCTGCACATGCTCGGCCCAGTAGCGGTTCGGGCGGGCGGCAATTTCCTCATAGCGGCGCCCGAACGCCTCGGGGGCGTCCTCCAGGCCCTGCAGGCGCAAGGTGCGCAGTACATCGGCTTGGTCGGGCTGTATGCGTTGGATTTGTTCTTGCATCGATCACTCTTCAACTTGGCTAGGTGGCGATGAGGGGGCCTGGCACCTTAGCCGGCGAAGCTGGCCTCAGACCTCGTCACCGATGGCGCGGCCGATCACCAGGCGCTGGATATCGCTGGTGCCTTCGTAAATCTGGCAGACCCTGACATCGCGGTAGATGCGTTCTACCGGGAAGTCGTTCAAGTAACCATAGCCGCCATGAATCTGGATCGCATCGGAGCACACGCGTTCGGCCATCTCGCTGGCGAACAGCTTGGCCATGCTGGCCTCCTTCAGGCAAGGCAGGCCGGCATCCTTGAGCGCGGCCGCGTGCCAGATCAGCTGACGGGCGGCCTCCAGCTGTGTGGCCATATCGGCCAGACGAAAGTTCACCGCCTGGTGTTCGAAGATCGGCTTGCCGAAGGTGATCCGCTCCTTGCTGTAGCGCAGCGCGCACTCATAGGCCGAGCGCGCCATACCCAGCGCCTGGGCCGCGATGCCGATGCGGCCCGATTCGAGCGAAGCCAGCGCGACCTTATAGCCCTCGCCCTCGCGCCCCAGCAGATTGGCCGCCGGCACGCGGCAGTTTTCCAGCACGATGGCGCAGGTATCTGAGGCGGCCTGGCCGAGCTTTCTTTCCACCCGGCTGACCTGGTAGCCCGGGGTATCGGTTGGCACGATAAAGGCGCTCAGTCCCTTTTTACCGGCCGCTGGGTCGGTGACGGCGATCACGATGGCCAGCCGGCTATTCTTGCCATTGGTAATGAACTGCTTGGCGCCGTTCAGCACGAAAAAGTCGCCATCGCGCGTGGCGCGGGTCTTGATGGCCGCCGCTTCCGAGCCGACCTGTGGCTCAGTCAGGCAGAAGCTGGCCAGCCATTCACCACTGGCCAGCTTGCGCAGATAGGCGGCTTTCTGCGCCTCGCTGCCGAAGGCCAGGATGGGACCGCAGCCTACCGAGTTATGTACCGAGATCACGGTGGAGAACGCGCCATCGCCGGCCGCCAGCTCCTCGATGGCAATCGCCGAGGCCAGGTAGTCAAGCCCGGCACCGTCCCACTCGGTGGGTACGGTCATGCCCAACAGGCCAAGCTCGGCCGCCAGGCTCAGCTCATCGAGCGGGAAGGCATGGGTCTCGTCGCGCAGGCCGGCGGTGGGCCACAGCTTTTCGCGCGCAAACTCGCGCACGCTGTCGCGGATCATCTGGTGTTCTTCGCTGAGGATCATGGCTGTTCTCTTGTCAGGTATGGGGCGTAAGCCGTGCGTGGCGCGGTCAGGTCGTCGCAATAGCGCTGCGGCTATCCATGACTCGGGCCTTGGCCCTCGCCGCGAACAGCTACCCAGATGGCGTTCTCCAGGCTCATCACCAGCTCGCCGCGCTGATTGAAGGTACGCCAGGCCAGCTGTACTACGCCGAAGCCAGGCTTGGAGCGCGATTGCTTGCGGCTCATCACATCGAATTCGGTGCTGAGCACATCACCGGGCTGCACGGGCTGGTGCCACATCAGCTTGTCGATCTGCAGGCCAACCAGGCCATTGGCGATGCCGGCCAGCTCGCTGTCGGCCAGCATGCGCATGCTGTAGGCGGCGGTTTGCCAACCGCTGATCACCAGGCTGCCAAACACGCTGGCGGCACCGGCGGCTTCCTTAAGGTGGAAAGGTTGCGGATCGTATTGGCGCGCAAACTCGCTGGCTTGCGTTGGGTCCACCGTGATCGGGCCGGCCTTGAATACCCGGCCGGGTTTGAGGTCTTCGAAATAGAGCGCCATAAGGTCCATGCTGCGTGTGCTGAGGCGGGCGCCAGCCGTGCCGCGTAGTGGAGGGGGCAAGCCCCGCCCGGCTAGCGCCTACCGTTGTGGGTTTCAGATCAGTTCGATGGCCAGCGCGGTGGCTTCGCCGCCGCCTATGCACAGGCTGGCCACGCCACGCGTCTTGCCGTGGGTTTTCAGCGCATAGATCAGCGTGGCGACGATGCGCGCGCCGCTGGCGCCGATCGGGTGGCCGAGCGCGGTGGCGCCGCCATGCACATTCACCTTCTCGGCCGGCAGCTTGAGCTCCGTCATGGCGGCCATGGTCACCACGGCAAATGCTTCATTGATCTCATACAGATCGACCGAGTCGGCGCTCCAGCCGGTCTTGGCGAACAGCTTCTGCATGGCGCCGACCGGAGCGGTGGTGAACCAGCCCGGCTCCTGCGCATGGCTGGCGTGGCCGACGATGCGCGCCAGCGGCTGTAGGCCGCGCGCCTTGGCATCGGCCTCGCGCATCAGCACCAGTGCGGCGGCGCCATCGGAAATCGAGCTGGCATTGGCGGCGGTTACCGTGCCGTCCTTGCGGAAGGCCGGCTTGAGGCCGGGGATCTTCTCCGGCAGCGCCTTGCCCGGCTGCTCGTCGGTATCGATCAGCACATCGCCCTTGCGGCCGGCCACGGTCACTGCGGCGATCTCGGCCTTGAACTTACCGTCGGCAATCGCCGCCTGGGCGCGCGACAGCGAGCGCAGCGCGAACTCATCCTGGGCTTCGCGCGTGAACGCGTACTTGTCGGCGCAGGCTTCGGCGAATACGCCCATCAGCTTGCCCTTGTCGTAAGCGTCCTCCAGACCGTCGAGGAACATATGGTCCTTCAGCTCGCCATGGCCGAGCCGGTAGCCGGCGCGCGCCTTGGTCATCAGATAGGGCGCATTGCTCATGCTTTCCATGCCGCCTGCCACCATCACGCTGTTATTGCCGGCGCGCAACATATCGTGGGCCAGCATGATGGCCTTCATGCCGCTGCCGCACATCTTGTTGATGGTGGTGCAATTGGCGCCCAGGGCCAGACCAGCACCCAGCGCAGCCTGGCGTGCCGGGGCCTGGCCTTGGCCGGCCGGCAGCACATTGCCCATGATCACTTCCTCGACCGCGTCGGCCGGGATGCCGGCGCGCTCGATGGCGGCCTTGATTGCCACCGCGCCCAGCTGGCTGGCGCTCAGGCTGGCGAAGTCGCCCATCAGGCCGGCCATGGGGGTACGGGCGGCGGAAACGATAACGATGGATTCGGACATGTTTTCCTCGTGCAGATTAGGGTTACAGCCGTATGCCGTAACGCTCGAATAATTGGGCGTAGCCGGGCTCGCGCTTGTAGCGGCGCAGTGCCTCATCGAAGGCCGGTAGCAGGCCCAGATGCGTGGAGCGCAGACTGATCAGCAGCTGGAAGCGGCTGCGCTCGAGATCATTGTTCAACATCAGCACCCGTCGTTCTGGGTCGAGCTGCTTGAGCGTGTACTGCATGGTCAGGGCGTTCTCCACCATCACTTCGCCGCGACCGGCCTTCAGCTTGCGTAGCGAGTCGGCAAAGGTGCCACCCCAGTCCACGCGCATGCCAGCGAGTTTTTCCTTCGCCCAGCCATTGCCCACATAGGACAGCACCTCGGGGTCGAGTGCGCGCAGCTGGGCCAGGTTCTGCACGGCCTGCAGATCGGCCAGGCGCGGGCTGTCAGCGCGCACGAACACCCGGATTGGCATGTCCAGCACGCTTTCCTGCGCGGCACGCGCATAGCTGAGCCGCTCTGGCGTAGCCACCGTGCACATCGCATCCTGTTCGCCATGCTGGACCAGGCTTTGTGCACGCACCCAGGGGTAGCCCTGGTGCACCAGCGTCTGCCCCAGCCGTTTGCCAAGCAGCTCGTCGAACAGCTCGACCAAGATGCCCTGCATGCCGGCCTCGCCCCGGAAGCTGAGCGGGCTATAGGTTTCGAAATAGGCCAGCCGCAAGGGCGGCACCGCCCAGGCCAGGCTGCTCAGACTCAGGGCGGCACTGCATTGCAGGAACTGGCGGCGGTTCAGCATGATCGTGGTGCTCCGGGTGCGCGGCGGATTTCAGTGTAGAACGCACCCAGCCTGGCTTGCTCAGCGGGTTTCGCCGAACAGCTCGCGGCCGATCAGCATGCGGCGGATTTCGCTGGTGCCGGCGCCGATCTCGTACAGCTTGGCGTCACGCCACAGGCGTTCGACCGGGTATTCGCGAATATAGCCATTGCCGCCCAGGGTCTGGATCGCCTCGCCAGCCATCCAGGTCGCTTTTTCAGCCGCGTACAGGATGGCGCCGGCCGCGTCCTTGCGCGTGGTCTCACCACGGTCCAGTGCACGGCCTACCGTGTACACATAGGCACGCGTGGCACTCCAGGTTGCATACATATCGGCCAGCTTGCCCTGCATCAGCTGGAACTCACCGATCGCCTGGCCGAACTGCTTGCGCTCATGCACATAGGGCACCACCGCATCCATGGCCGCAGCCATGATGCCGAGCGGGCCGCCAGCCAGCACGGCGCGCTCGTAATCGAGCCCGCTCATCAGCACATTCACGCCCTTGCCCACGGCGCCCAACACATTCTCTTCCGGCACTTCCACATCGTCGAAGAACAGCGGGAAGGTGTTCGAGCCACGCATGCCGAGCTTGTCGAGCTTGCTGCCGGCGCTGAAACCCTTAGAACGTTTCGGCTCGATGATGAAGGCGGTCATGCCCTTGCTGCCCGCGTTCACATCGGTCTTCGCATACACGACCAACACGTCGGCATCGCCGCCATTGGTGATCCACATCTTGCTGCCGTTGAGGATGTATTTGTCGCCGCGTTTCTCGGCGCGCAGCTTCATGCTCACTACGTCCGAGCCGGCATTCGGCTCGCTCATGGCCAGCGCACCCACGTATTCGCCCGAGATCAGCTTGGGCAGGAAGCGGCGCTTCTGGTCTTCGGTACCATTCTTGCGGATCTGGTTCACGCACAGATTCGAGTGCGCGCCGTAGCTGAGGCCCACCGAGGCCGAGCCGCGCGAAATCTCTTCCATGGCTACGATGTGGGCGAGATAGCCCATATTGCTGCCACCGTATTCCTCTTCGACCGTCAGGCCCAACAGGCCCATATCACCGAATTTGCGCCACATGGCGGCGGGGAACAGATTGTCCTCGTCCACCTGGGCGGCAATCGGGGCCAGCTCGGCGGCCACGAAGTCCTGCACGGCCGTGCGCAGCATGTCGATGTCTTCGCCGAGGCCGAAATTAAGGGCGGGAATATGCATGATGGTGTCTCCGGAATGCTTTGATTTGTAGCGCTTGGCAGCGGTCGCGGCGGTTGAATCGTGCAATAGCTGTGCGCCGAGCAATTGCTCGATACTTTATGTAACGTTGACGTTAACGTCAATCTGCGCGCAAAAAAAGCCCGGCTACTCGCGCAACAGGGCCTCGGCTTCCTGCTCCAGACCATCCATTTCCTTCAGGATCGCATCGATGTCGGCGCGTTGCTGCAACAGGGCTTCGCGCTTGGGGCGCAGGAACTCCAGCAGTTTGACCAGCTGCGGGCGCTCGTCACGTGCGGCGTCGTAGAGCGAGAACAGCTCGAAGGTTTCCTGCAGGGAAAAGCCCAGCCGTTTGCCGCGCAAGACCAGCTTGAGGCGGGTGCGGTCGGCGCGGGTAAACACACGGTTGCGGCCCTGGCGGCCCGGGGCGAGCAGACCTTCATGCTCGTAGTGACGAATCGCGCGCGGGGTCAGATCGAATTCGCGCGCCAGCTCGGTAATCGTATAAGTGCGTTCGTCGGACATGGCGTTTTCGGTGGTGGGCGGTTTTTATATCTGTGCGGCGAAGATAGCAGAGGGCAGGGGCACTGTCATAATCGCGCCTGCTTTGCCGCTTATACCGTCGTGCCGATGTGTTTGACGGCACTGGCGCGCCTCACCTCTCCAGCCTCTGCGCTGCCATCCTGAATCACCGCTGCCAGATAGCGCGCCAGCGCCCTGTATCGTCCAAACTGAAAACTGCCTATGTCTGATTCCAAGCCCATTGCGCCGCTCTATCTGAAGCTGGTGCTGACCATGGCCATCTGGGGCGGCACCTTTATCGTCGGCCGCGTGCTAGCGCAGGCGCTGCCGGCCATGTCGATTGCCTTCTGGCGCTTCGTGGCCGCCACGCTGTGCCTGTTCCTGCTGCTATGGCGCTCGCCCGAGGGCCTGCGCTGGCCCACGCGTAGCCAGTGGCTGTGGGCTACAGCGCTCGGCCTGTCCGGCGTGTTTGCCTACAACCTGTTCTTTTTCTTTGGCCTCGCGCAGATTCCAGCCAGTCGCGCCGCCCTCTTGGTGGCGCTCAATCCCATCATGGTGGCGGTGGTCAGCAGCCTGCTGCTCGGCCAGGCACTGGGCCGGCGCCGCTGGCTGGGCGTGCTGTGCTCCTTGTTCGGCGCGGTGACGGTGATCTCGCATGGCGATTACGCCAGCATCCTGCGCGAGGGAATCGGTCAGGGCGAGTTGCTGATCCTCGGCTGCTGCGTGAGCTGGGTCATCTACACCCTGTTCGGCCGCTCGGCCATGCACCACTTCAGCAGCCTGGCCGCCACCGCCTGGGCCGCGATGATTGGCTGCGCACTGCTTGGCCTGGCTGCCGCCTGGCGCGGCGAGCTGAACTCGCCGCTGGCGCTGGATGCCAGCCAATGGGCGGGCGTGTTCTACCTGGGCGGTCTGGGCACGGCCGCCGCCTTCGTCTGGTATAGCGATGGCATCAAGGCCGTGGGCGCGGCCAAGACCATCGTATTCACTAATCTGGTGCCGGTGTTTGCTGTGCTGTCCAGCATTGTCTTGCTGGGCGAGGCACTCAGCCTGCCGGCCCTATTGGGCGGTGCTGCGGTGGTCGGCGGCGTATGGCTGACCAATAGCCGCTAGGCGTACACCATGGCTGCGGCTACAGTCGCAGCATTTCCGGCTTAGAGAGCATTGCCCATGTCCTTGATCGAACTTGTCTCCGCGCACGGCCGTGCGCGCATCAGCCCGCAGGGCGCCCAGGTGCTGGATGCCGAGCTGGATGGCCGTCCCTTGCTGTGGCTGTCGCCCCTGGCCGATTTCACCCCGGGCAAGGCGGTGCGCGGTGGTGTGCCGCTGTGTTTTCCCTGGTTCGGCAAGCATCCGCAGGGCCTGCCTGCGCATGGCTTCGCGCGCAACCAGCGCTGGACAGTGCTCGAGCAGTCGGCCAGCCAGGTGCGGTTGGCGCTCGAAGACAACGCCGAGACCCGCGCGCTGTGGCCGCACGCCTTCCGCCTCGAGCTGACCGTGCAGCTAGATCAGGCGCTGGACTTCACCTTCCGGGTCGAGAACCGCGATGCGCTGCCTATCCAGTTCAGCTATGCCTTGCACAGCTATTTTGCCGCGACTGACCTGCACGGCAGTCTGGTGCAGGGGCTGGACGGCTGCCTGCGCCGCGAGCTGGCCCATGTGACCATGCCGCAACAGGGGGCGGTGCGCCTGGCCGATCCGATTGATGCGGTGTTCGAGCTAGCGCCGGCAGCGTTGCAGCTGCAGGATGGCGCGCATCAGGTGCTGATCGAGGCGGAGTCGATGCGTAGCGCCGTGGTGTGGAACCCCGGTCCGGCCGCCGAAGCAGTGGCCGATATCGGCGTGCATTGGCCCGAGTATGTGTGCGTGGAGCGCGGCAATATCGGCGCTGCCGCCATCACTCTGGCCGCGGGCGAGACGCACCAGGCATCGATGCGCCTGTCACAGCTGCCAAGCACGGCAAAGTGAATTTCACCAAAAACTAATATTCAAGCTGAGGGCCGGCGGGCCGATATCGTTCCAGGGCCGGCGTGCGCGATGCACCAACCGGCCCCCTGGCTGGCCGCTGTCATTTACACATAATGAAATGGCGCAGCGCATGCCCTAGACTGGATTGTGAACCCGCTGCCCATGAATATGCCCGCCCTCGATTTTTCCCAGTTGCAGATCACCGCCACCGCCGACCTGCCCAATACCGGCGAGATTGCCGACGCCTTGCTCAGTGCCACCCATTCGGCCGGTCTGGGCGTCTTCGTCTGGGATATCCCGGCCGGGCGCCTGCTGTGGAACGAGGCGATGTATGAGCTGTACGGCCTCGATCCGGCCAGCTTCAGCGGCAAGGCCAGCGACTGGTTGGCGCTGCTGCACGCGGAAGACCTGCCGCGCGTGGCGGCAGATGTTGGGGCCGCGCTAAGCGGCGAACGCCCTTACGACACGGTATTCCGCGTGCAGGCGCCGCTGGGTGGCTGGCGTTATCTGAAGGGCACCGCCTTTGTCGAACGCGATGCCAGCGGCCAGGCCGTGCGCATGGCCGGCATCAATCAGGATGTGACGACCACCGAGCGCTTCAATGCCGCGGTGGATGCAGTGCGCGCGGGCACGGCCGATCAGGTCAGCCATGGTTATTTTGAATCGCTGGTGCGCAGCCTGGCCGAGGCGCTCGGCGTGCGCTACGCCTTCGTGGCCGAGGTTTACCCGCGTGAGCAACCGACGCATGCGCGGGCAATTGCGCTATGTGTGGACGGCAAGATGGGCGAGCCGCTCGTGTATGCGCTGGCCGGCACGCCGTGTGCAAATGTGGTGTCGGGCGGTTTCTGCATCTACCCCCAGGCCGTGCAGGCGCAGTTCCCCGACGACCAGCTGCTGGTCGATATGCGTGCCGAGTGCTATCTGGGCGTGCCGCTGCGCGCCGCCGATGGCACGGTGCTCGGCCTGCTCGAGGTATTGGACAACAAGCCAGCTGAAGCCTGCGAGGAAACCCGCAAGTTGCTCGAGCTATTTGCCGGCCGCGCCAGTGCCGAGCTTGAGCGTCTGCAGCGCGAGGCCGAAATCCAGCGCCTGAACGCCGAGCTCGAGGCACGCGTGGCGGCACGCACCGATGATCTGCGTCGCACCATGCGCGAGCTGGAGGCCTTCACTTATTCGGTTTCGCACGACCTGAACCCGCCATTGCGTGCCATCCTCGGCTTTGGGCAGATTCTGCGCGAGGACTACCGGCCGCATCTGGATGCTGCCGGCGGCGACTATCTGGACCGCACGCTGGGCGCGGCTGAGCGCATGGGGCGGCTGATCGACGATCTGGTTAGCCTGTCCAAGATATCGCTGCGCCCCTTGGGCATCGGCAAGGTGAACCTGACCGAGTTGGCCGAAGAGATCGTTGCTGATCTGCAGGCGCGCCAGCCGCGTGCCGGCCTGGTGTTCGAGGCTGCTCCACACCTGATCGTGCATGCCGACCCTGGCCTGATGCGTATCCTGCTCGATTGCCTGCTGCGCAATGCCTGGCAGTTCATCGCGCAGGTTGAATCGCCGCATATCAGCCTGGCGGCGCAGCAGGTGGGCGAGCGGCGTGAAATCCTGTTGCGCGACAATGGCTGCGGTTTCGACCCGCAGGCGATAGACCGGCTGTTTGCACCGTTCCAGAACCTGGACAGCCAGGGCGGCTTTACCGGCAGCGGCACCGGCCTCGCCATCGCCCAGCGCATTGCCTTGCGTCATCACGGCGGCATCCGTGCCGAGAGCCAGCCGGGCGAGGGCGCTTGCTTCGCCTTCTGGCTGCCACCGGCCGCCGAGCTGATGGCCTTGCTGGCCGGCGACCCACTCTAGCGCACCGCAAGGCCCCACGAGAAAAGCCCGCCTACGCGGGCTTTTTTGCGGCTGCTGGCGGTGCTTAGATGGCCTGCACGCCGATGTGGTACACCCCCCAGGGGCAAAGCGCGAAGCGTTCCTTGAGCGGCTTGCCGGCCAGCTCGGGAATCCGGTCCGCGTCGTACACGGCCCACAGCGGGCCGAGGCCGCCCAGCGGCAGCGGCGTGCCATCACGTTCCAGTGCAATGATGAAGTCGTACTGGCGTACCTGTTCGAGCGGCACGGCCACCGCATAGCCATCGATGGCCTGGATCAGGATGCGCAGCTGGCTGCCGCTGACCCCGGCTGCCTTCAGGATCTCGCTCAGGCGCGGGCCGCGCAGCGTATGCGGCTTGCCGTCGTACTCGAGCGTGGGCTGGATGGTTACGGCAGGCAGGGCGGCCAGCATCGCGTAATCAAAACCATAGGCACTGCTGAACTGGGCCTTGTGCTTGCCCAGCATCTGGTCGAAAGCCGGGTCGAAGCCAGGGCGGTTCTGCTTGCCCAGTGCGCCGGTCAGCGTGAGCAGTACCGGGCCCTTGGGGGCTTTGCCGACTTTGGCGGCATGGCTGGGCAGGGCGGCGGCGGCCAGGCTTAGCGCGCTGCCGGTCAGGAATTGGCGTTTATTCATTGCGGGCTCCGAACGGGTTTGCCCTGTTGTAGCGCATTTGCCCGCTGCCACGCCAGTCCGAGCGAATAAAAAAAGGGCACCCGAAGGTGCCCCAGACAGGGAGATAGGGTAATCGGACGCGCGCCTTACTTGCTCGGGCGCGGCGCCACGGTGACTTCACTCAGCTGCAGCTGACCATCCTTGACCGGGATGCGGTCGCTGCTGGGCGGGGCGTCCATGCGCACGGTGGCCACCTTGCCATCCAGCCGGTACTGCACGTCGTAGCCGACGGTTTCCTCGCGTGACTTGGTCACCGTCTTGCAGCGTTGCTCGCTGGTGGTATAGGTGTCCTTGTCCTGCATATTCTTCTGTACCTGGTTGCCGGCGTAGGCACCGCCAGCCACGCCGGCCACGGTGGCCAGCTTCTTGCCATTGCCGCCACCTACCTGGTTGCCCAATGCGCCGCCGATCAGGCCGCCGATCACCGTACCGGCGATGCGGTTCTCATCCTTGACCTCGCGCTTATGGGTGACCTGCACATCGCGGCAGACCTTTTCCGGCGTCTTGATGGTTTCCTTGACCGCGGCCACCTGCAGCACCTCGGCATACTCGGGGCCCTTGAAGGCCTGGTAGCTGGCCACCGCACCCAGCGACAGCGCCAGGCCGCCACCAATCACCACGCCGGTCAGCATCGACTTATTCATGTTCTTCTCCTGGTTGGGCCATGTGCTCGCACACAGCAGCAGTTGATGGACGCCATTATGCGCAGTGGGCCTGAACCCGACCTGAATCGCCCATGCTGATGGCATGGCATGAAAAACGGGACGCAAAGCGTCCCGTTGTCGATGCAGCTGGCCGCTGTGACGGCCTGGCGCACGGATGGCCTTAGCGCTTGCGCCCACCCATGATGGAACCGAGCACGCCGCGCAGAATCTGCCGGCCCACCTCATTGGCCACCGTGCGCGCCATGCTCTTGGCGGCCGTCTGCACCACGCCATCGCGCTGGCCGCCGCGCGGCCCGGTGCTACCAAACAGGATCTGCCCTAGCGCACCACCGAAGAAGCCGCCCCCTTCTTCCGCTGCCGCGGTCGGTGCGCTGCCTGCCGGGGCTGGCGCGCCAGCGGCCGGGCTCGCTGCTGCGCCGCCACGCAGTTTTTCATAGGCTGATTCGCGGTCCTCGGCCTGTTCATAGTGGCCATACAGTACCGATTGCTGGATCAGCACACTGCGTTCGGCCTGGGTGACCGGCCCGAGCCGGCAGCCGGGCGGGCTGACAAAGGCGCGCTCGACCATGCTCGGGCTACCCTTGGCGTCTAGGAAGGAAATCAGTGCCTCGCCCACCGCCAGTTCCATGATGGCGCTTTCGGCATTGAAGGCCGGGTTGGCGCGCAGGGTTTCCGCCGCCACTTTCACCGCCTTCTGGTCGCGCGGGGTAAACGCGCGCAGCGCATGCTGAACGCGGTTGCCGAGCTGACCGAGGATGGTTTCCGGGATATCGAGCGGGTTCTGGGTCACGAAGTAGACGCCCACACCCTTGGAGCGGATCAGCCGCACCACCTGCTCGACCTTCTCCACCAATGCGGCCGGCGCATCGTTGAACAGCAGATGCGCCTCGTCGAAGAAGAACACCAGCTTGGGCTTGTCGAGGTCACCCGCCTCGGGCAGCTGTTCGAACAGCTCGGCCAGCAGCCAGAGCAGGAAGGTCGCGTACAGCTTGGGCGTGTTGTAGAGCTTGTCGGCGGCTAGCACATTGACCACGCCCTGGCCGTTGCCATCGGTCTGCATCAGGTCATTGATGTCCAGCATGGGCTCGCCGAAGAACTTGTCACCACCCTGGCTTTCCAGGCCCAAGAGGCCTCGCTGGATCGCGCCTATGCTGGCGGCGGAGATATTGCCGTACTCGGTGGTGAAGCTCTTGGCGTTGTCGCCCACGTACTGGACCATGGCACGCAGGTCCTTCAGATCGAGCAGGAGCAGATTGTTGTCATCGGCAATCTTGAACACCAGCTGCAGCACGCCGGCCTGCACCTCGTTCAGGTTCAATAGCCGCCCCAGCAGCAGCGGGCCCATGTCCGAGATGGTGGCGCGCACCGGGTGGCCTGCCTGGCCGAACACATCCCAGAAGGCGACCGGGCAGGCCGCATAGTTCAGTGTCAGCCCGAGCTGCTCCAGGCGCGCCTTCAACTTGGGTGATTCCGCCCCAGCCGCGCCGATGCCGGACAGATCGCCCTTCACATCGGCCATGAAGACCGGCACGCCGATACGCGAGAAGGCCTCGGCCATGCGTTGCAGGGTCACGGTCTTGCCGGTGCCGGTGGCGCCGGTGATCAGGCCATGACGGTTGGCCAGGGCGGGCAGCAGGGTCAGGTCTTGGGCGCCATGTTTGGCAATCAGCAGGGGTTCGAGCATAGTCAGGGTCCTGGAAATGAGCATTACATCGGCATAAAGTGGCCATGTTGGCCGCACTTGTCAAAGTTGCGCAACAGGCGCTGGGCCTGCCTTTGCGGGCGCGGCGGATGTGCAGGCAGACTAGACTGTCAGAAACCGCTCGATACGGAAAGCCACCCGCCATGCTGCTGCGCCAGCCTCTGCTGCTTATCGCTTGCCTCGCCGGGCTCTGGCATGGCGGCGTGCATGCCCAGCAGCCGGTGCTTGCCTATTGCAAGGAGCTGGTCGCCTCGGGCAACTCGGAATATCCGCCTTTTCTGTGGCGCGATCCGCATGACGAAGGCCGGCTGATCGGCGCAAATGCCGAACTGATGCAGGAGTTGGCCCAGGAGATCGGCATTCCCATCCGGGTCAACTATGTCGGCCCCTGGGGGCGCGTGCAGGAGGAGGCGCGCCTCGGGCGCATCGATCTGATCGCCGGTGCCTTCTTCACCCTGCCGCGTCTCGAGTATATGGACTATGTGTATCCGGCCATTCGCAATACCCGCACGGTGATCTGGACGCGCGACAACAGTAAGTTCACCTACCGTAAATGGTCGGACCTGCGTCCGCTGCGCGGCATTACCGTGATCAACAACAGCTTTGGTGAGGCCTTCGACCGCTACGCCAAGCGCAATCTGAGCATCCATGCCGTGCCCAGCGTGGAAAGCGCGCTGCGCATGCTGACGCTGGCGCGCGGCGACTATGTGATTTACGAAGAGGCACCCGGCCAGGCCTATGCGGCCAAGCTCGGACTGAAGGGCATCCATCCCTCGCAAACCGCGATCAGCAATGAGGACCTACTGCTGACCATCTCACATAAATCGCCGTGCAATACCGGCGAAGTCCGTGGCCGCCTGGCGCGCGCCATGCATAAGCTGACCGAGACTGGCCGCATGGACGCGCTGCTGGTCCAGTACATCCAGCGCTGGCGCGATCAGAACGAGCGCTAGCTGCTGACCCGGCTCAGGCAGTTGCGATAGCGCCAGTCCACCCGTTTGGCGAACCACTCGGTGGTCAGCTTGCGGCTGATCTTCGGGCTGTGTAGGCGGATTTGCGGGAAAACCGCGCGCGGCAGGCTTTTGCCGGCCACGCCATCGGCCAGCGCGAACACGCGTTGATACAGCGGGCTTTGTTCGAAGCGCGCTTCCTTCTCCAGCAAGAGATCACGCTCGATCTCGGCCCGGCTGAGCTTGAGCCTAGCGGCGAGCCCCTGCAGGGCCTGCCGCGTGCTGCTGGCCTGGCGGCTGACCCGGCCGGCTTCATAGCGCAGCAGATCGCCATCCAGATCGAGTTTGGGCTTGACCAGGCTGGCCACGGCGGCCTGGAAGGCGGCATTGCGGCTGGAATAGCGACCGGCGTTGTAGTCGGCGAAGCGGAAGTGCATGTCCCGATAGGGCGCGCGGTAGTGGAGCAGATTGGCAATGCCGAAGTAGGTGCCGCCGCGCCGGGTAAACACCTCGTGGCGCAAGCTGCCCTGATAGCTGTACGGATAAGGCCACACCGCCGCATGCCCGCTGGCAAAGGCCACGCTGACCTGCATCGGCCCGCCCGTGCGTATCGGGTTCTGCATATTCAGCGGCAGGCCCAGGCGCTTGGCCTCGGCCGACATATCCTCGAACAGCAGATTCATCTGCTTCTCGGTACGCAGGCCATCGATGCGCTCGCGGTAGCTGCGCCCGTTCGGCGAGGTCTTGCCCAGTGCCGCCTTCACCACCGATATCGGGATGCCGTATTTATCCGCCCGTTCGCCGATCTGCTGCCAGACCATGCGATTCAGGCCCGGCACCACCGGGTCGGCCTGCCAGCTCGACTCCTGCTCGATGGTCGCGATGGCCGCACAGAAGTACTCGGCCGTGTAGGGAATCTGCAGGCCTTCGAAGGCATGGAAAATGTCCTGCGCCCAGCCGGCCCGCTCGGGAATCTTGGCTGGCAGGAGGCGGTTCAGCAGCTGGCGTGCCGCACGCGGGTCCTGGCTGGCCGGTCTGCTGGTGCTGGGTGCTGGCTTGATCGCTTCGGGCGGCGGCAGGCTGGGGGGCGCTTCCGCCAGCGGCCCGGCAGGCGGTGTCGCCGGCGTAGGCTCGGCTGCGGGGCTGCCATTCGGGTAGTCAATCGGCGCGGCCGGCTGCGGCTGACTACTGCTGGCGCAGCCAACCAGGCTGGTGATCAGTACCGCCAGCAGTAGGCTGCGGCCAGGGAAGGGGATGGGTAGAAGACATGGCATGACGCGATGTTAGCCTGATCTGGCCGCGATCCCGTCTCCCTCCAGCCGAAAAGGTCGGTCGCAGCGGCTGGCCTCCGTACAATGGCGCCATGAATCCCACACCCCCCTATGCGAATCTGACTCCCGACTGCCTGCTCGACGCCGTGGACAGTCTGGGCCTGCGCAGCAGCGGTAGCCTGCTTGCCCTCAATAGCTATGAAAACCGTGTCTACCAGGTCGGCATTGACGATGCCGCGCCGCTGATCGCCAAGTTCTACCGGCCCGAGCGCTGGAGCGATGCACAGATTCTTGAGGAGCACGCTTTCGTGGCCGAGCTGACCGCACTGGAGATCCCGGTGGTCGGCGCGCTGGAGATTGGCGGGCAGACCCTGCACCATCACGCCGGCTTCGCCTTTGCCCTGTTCCCGCGCCGCGGTGGGCGCACGCCCGAGCTGGGCGACCCGCAGGTGCTCGAATGGCTGGGGCGCTTCCTTGGTCGCATTCACGCCGCGGGGCGGGCGCAGCCGTATCGTGTGCGGCCGGCACTCGATATCGCCAGCTTTGGCGAGGAGCCGGTGGCCTTTCTCTTGGGCGGCGAGATCATCCCGGCCAATCTGCGCGACGCCTACCGCACGCTGAGCGCGCAGGCATTGGATGGCGTGCGCGCCTGCTTTATCCGCGCCGGCCAGCTCGAAACGCTGCGCCTGCATGGCGACTGCCACGCCAGCAATATGCTGTGGACCGATGCCGGCCCGCATTTCGTCGACTTTGACGATAGCCGCATGGGCCCGGCCATTCAGGACTTGTGGATGCTGCTGTCGGGCGAGCGCAGCGAACAGGTGCGCCAGCTGGCCGATATCCTGGCCGGCTACGAGGATTTCTGTGAGTTCAATCACCGCGAGCTGCATCTGATCGAAGCCTTGCGCACGCTGCGCCTGATCCACTACAGCGCCTGGCTGGCGCGGCGCTGGCACGACCCGGCTTTCCCGCAGGCCTTCAGCTGGTTCGGCACGCCACATTACTGGGAGCAGCAGCTGCTACTGTTACGCGAGCAGATTGCCCAGATGGACGAGCCGCCCTTGTGGTCGGCCTGAACGCCCGCATCTGCTGCGCATCGCACGGACGACCTCGATAAGCAAGTTGCTGCCTGCCCGGCCTTCGCCGCATGGCGGGCCTAGCCTCCAGCGCGATCACTGCCCACCCAAGCCAAGGAAAAAACCATGTCCCTGTCCATGTACCAAGCCTCCGTCCCCGTCTTCGTGCGCCTGCTCGGCAATCTGGCCGAGATTCTGCGCAAGGCCGAGGCGGATGCCGACGCGCGCAAGATCGATGCGAGCGTTTTCCTCAATGCGCGCCTGGCGCCCGATATGTTCCCGCTAGTGCGCCAGGTGCAGATTGCCGCCGATGCGGCCAAGTCCTGCGCGGCCAATCTGGCCGGCCTGCCGGTGCCCAGCTACCCGGATGACGAGACTAGCTTCGCCGAGCTGCAGGCGCGCATCGCCAAGACTGTGGACTTCATCCAGGGCGTGTCGGCCGAGCAGATCGACGGCAGCGAGGCGCGCGAGATCGTGCTCAAGCGGCGTGACAAGGAAACCCGCTTCCTCGGCCAGCCCTATCTGCTGACCTATGTCTATCCCAACTTCTTCTTCCACATCACCACCGCCTACGACATCCTACGTCACAACGGCGTGCAGATTGGCAAGCGCGACTACCTGGGCGCCTTCTAAGTCTTGCCTGTGCAATGAAAAAGCCGACCCAAGGGTCGGCTTTTTATCGTCTACCAGCGCTCAGTACACGAAGCGCGTACGCATCTCGCCTAGGTTCAGCTCGTCCAGAATCGCTTCCAGGCGGCTTAGTGCATTCTTGCGTGGCGCATTGGTGTAGCGCGCCACGATCAGTTCGTTCTTCATCGAATGCTCCCAGCCCACCAGCTCGGTTACCGTCACCTGGTAGCCGCGGCTTTCCAGCTGCAGGCAGCGCAGCACATTGGTGATCTGGCTGCCGAATTCGCGCGTGTGTATAGGGTGGCGCCAGATTTCCGACAGCGGGGTTTTGCCGAAGGATTCGTTCTTGTGTTTGCGCAGCACCGTGGCCACCTCGGCCTGGCAACAGGGCACTAGCACCATGAACTGCGCCTGCTTTTCCAGACCGAAACGGATCGCGTCGTCGGTGGCGGTATTGCAGGCATGCAGCGCGGTTACCACATCGATCTGCGCGGGCAGGGCCTGATTGATGGTCGATTCGGCCACCGACTGGTTGAGGAAAGCCATACGCGCGAAACCGAGCCGCTCGGCCAGTTCACGCGACTTGCTGACTAGGTCTTCACGCCATTCGATGCCGTAGACCTGACCGGCTTGGTGGGCCTTCAGTACCAGGTCGTAGAGGATGAAACCGAGGTAGGACTTGCCCGCGCCGTGGTCGGCCAGGCTCACATCGCCCTTGGCGGCCAGCACTTCCTCCAGCAGCGGCTGGATGAACTGGACCAGGTGGTAGACCTGCTTGAGCTTGCGCCGGCTGTCCTGGTTGAGCTTGCCGTCGCGGGTGAGGATATGCAGTGCTTTGAGTAGCTCGACCGACTGGTCGGGGCGGATGTCCGGGATCTTGCTCACGATAATGTCCTGATTTTTCAGGGCGCGATTGTACGCCGGAAACGGCCTCGGCCTGCAGCCAGCTGGTCGCGCGTGCGCTCAGCTTGCCGCCAATGTGCGCAGCTGGGCCGATTCAAGCACCTGTACGCCCTGGCCGGGCGCCAGCGCCAGACGCAGCAGCGCACGCGCCACCTGCTCGGCGGCAATAGGCCGCCAGCGCGCTGGCGCCAGCCAACCCAGCTTGGCAGCCACGCGCTCGCCCAGGCGGAATTCGGCCCGCTCGCCCAAGAGCAGGGATGGCCGTGCGATGGTGAGGCGCGGGTAGTCGAGCGCCTGCAGCGCCGCTTCCATCTCGCCCTTGACCCGGTTGTAGAACACAGGGGAGTTGGCATCTGCGCCCAGCGCACTGACCACCAGAAAATGGCGGGCACCGGCCGCGCGTGCCGCCTGCGCCAGTGCCAGCACATAGTCGCAGTCGACCTGGCGAAAGGCCGCCTGCGAGCCCGCCTGCTTGATGGTGCTGCCCAGACAGCAGAACACGATATCGACCTGGGGCAACGTGGTGCGCGCGAGCTGCGCATAGTCGATCTGCATCTCGGCCAATTTGCCCGCAGCCAAACCGGCCGGGCGGCGCACCAGCGCGGTCAGTTGGCTGAAGGCGGGCTCGGCCTGCAGCTGTTGGCACAGGCTGCGCCCGATGAGGCCGCTCGCGCCGGCAATCAGGGCGGTATGCGTCATACGTTTTCTCCTTGCTGGGCCAACGCCAGCAGGCGCGCAAAGCGTGGCAGCACGACCTCATTGGGCAGGGCCAGCAACTGGTCGCCCACCACCAGCTCGCTATAACTCCAGCCCGGCACCTCGGCATCCTGCACCGCGCCCAGCAGCCAGTGGCCGTCGCTGCCAGCAATCTGGTCGCGCGCGGCCAGCACCCTAGCGGCGGGGGCATCAAAATACAGATGGCACATATTGGTCTGTGGCGTGGCCGGGTTGATGCGCAGGCCGGCCATACCTTGCAGGCCCTCGGCCAGCGTAATTGCGCGCCGATAGCAGGCATCCATTTGCGCGAGGCGCGTATCGAAGCGCAACGCGGCCGACACGATATAAGGGCTTTGCTGCACCAGGGTACCGCCAAAGCGGCGCTGCCAGAGCCGCGCCTGGGCAATGAAGTCGGCATCGCCCGCCAGTACGGCGCCAGCCAGGCCGCCTATGCCCTTGTACAGCGACACATACACTGAGGCGAAGCCGGCCACGATCTCGGCATGCGGGCGGGCATAGAAGGGTTGGCTTTCCCACAGTCGTGCCCCGTCCAGATGCAGCGGCAGTCCGCGCTCGGCTGCGGTGGCCTTCAGGGCTTGCAGCGCGTCCCAGCTGGGCAGCTGTCCACCAGCATGGCGTATTGGCAATTCCACTATCAGGCTGGCCAAGGGCTGCCGGCAGGCCGCCAGGTCTTTGGCCTCCAGCGGACGCAGGCGATTCCCTACCGGCACCGCATGCAGCCCGAGCAGGGCGGCATGGGCTTCTTCCTCGTGCAGGGCCAGATGGGAGGTCGGGTGCTGACCAAAGCGGCGCAGGCCGCACCGCTCGGCCCAGATCTGCATGGCAATCAGCTGGGCCATTACCCCGCTGGGCAGGAAGACGGCAGCCGGCTTGCCGAGCAGGCTGGCCAGCTTGGCCTCGAAGTCCTCGATCAGCGCGCCGCTACCATAGCGGTCAGCTTCGATCTGCTGCTGCGCGCACCAGTCGGCCATGGCGCGGAATTCTTCCGCCGGGCTAGGACTGGTCCAGCCGGGATAAAGCGTATGGCAGCTTTGGCGCAGCTGGCTGCGGGCGGTGGCGGGCATGGTGGCAGGCTGTGAAGCGAGGAAGGCGCCAGTATCGCTGCCTAGGCAGCGGCCTGCCAGACCAGGCAACGGTTATTGGCCGGCATGGCATGGTCTTCCAGAAGACGCAGGCCGGCTGCCTCGGCCAGTTCGAACACCGCTTCGAAGTCGCGAATGCCCATGGCCGGGTCCTGGGCTTTGAGCGCGGCATCGAAGGCGGCATTGCTCGGGCTGGTGAAGTGGCCGGCATAGTTGAACGGCCCATAGACAATCAATAGCCCGCCCGGCGCCAGCACCGTCGGCAGCTTGGCGAACAGTTGCTGCACGCTGGGCCAGGCCAGGATATGCAGGGTATTGGCGCTGAACACCGCGTCGTAGCGTGTGGTGGGCCAGGCGCCATCCACATCAAGCGCCAGCGGCGGCAAAGTATTGGCCAGCGCCGCCTCATCCAGCCATAGGCGGATGCCGGGCAGATGCTCGGCGCGGTCGCTGCTCTGCCATTGCAGCCAGGGCAGGGCGGCAGCGAAGTGCACGGCGTGCTGGCCAGTGCCGCTGCCGATTTCCAGCACCGTGTCGCGGCCGACCAGGCGTTCGCGCAGGATGGCCAGAATCGGCTCGGCATTGCGGGCACAGGCGGGGGAGAAGGGTTTATCCATCAACATGGCTTGGGCAGGAAAAGAACACGGCCTTTCAGCCTAGTGCAATCCGCGCGCCCTGCGCACTGCTAGCCATGCCGGCTTCGATAATGCGCATGACCGCCAGCGCCTCGCTGGCCGGCACGGGGTTCGGCGCTTCGCCGCGCAACGCCGCTGCCACGGCCGCGTAATAATGGCTGTACTGGCCATTGGGCAGGCTCAGATTGCGCGCACCGCCTACATCGTAGAGCGTGGCCTGGCGCGAGTCCTGGGCCCAGCCGGCGGCGCCCGGCCGCAAGCCGGCCTTGAGCTGGTCTTCCTGGCTGTCGAGGCCATCAATGCGCAAGCTGCCCTCGGTGCCGGCCAGCAGAAAGCGCGCCGAGCCACCGGCCATCAGGCAGCTGGCGCCCAGCAGCACGCGCATGCCCTGGTAGTGCAGCACCGCCAGCGCATCGTCGGCGGCTTCCGCCCCCTCGCGCCGTGCGTGGATATCGGCCTGGATCGCTTCCGGCATGCCGAACAGCTGCAGGGTCTGATCGATCAGATGCGGGCCGAGATCGAACCAGATGCCGGCACCGGGCACGGCCGCTTCGCGCCAGCGCTTGCGCACCTGCGGGCGGAAGCGGTCGAAATGCGATTCAAAGGCGGTGATGCGTCCGAGCGTACCCTGGGCCAGCAGCTGCTTGATCAGCAGGAAGTCGCTGTCCCAGCGGCGGTTGTGGAACACCGACAGCAGGCGGTCGGTTTGGCTGGCCGCCGCATGCAGGGCTTCGGCCTCCTGCACGGTCAGCGTGAACGGCTTATCCACCACCACATGCTTACCGGCGCGCAGTGCGGCGCGTGCCAGCGGGTAGTGGCTGGCATTCGGGGTGGCCAGTACCACCAGGTCGATATCGGCGCGGGCGAATAGGCTTTCCGGTGTATCGCACAGCAGGGCAGCCGGGTAGTCGGCCTGGACTGCCCCGACTTGGCTGCTGGCCACTGCTGCCAGTTGCATGCCCGCGGTATGGGCAATCAAGGGGGCGTGAAAGGTACGGCCCGCATAACCATAACCAACCAGGCCGACCCTTAGGGGTTCTGACATGAATATCCTCCTGTAAGTACGCTCAATCCCTGTTTGCGCCACGCATCCACCCTGGCTGCCTTGCACGGAGTTCTGTGCGCAGTACTTAGGCTTTTTTAACCGAGCTGGCGCCGCTTGTCGCCTACGAAATCATGTCCAGTCGCGGAACTTGCTCGGCCTGCGCAGTCAAAGATAGCCAGTCGTCGGTAGAATGCGATGGCTTTTCCAAACAATAGGGATGTAGAGCGCAATGAAACAAATTCTGTTTGCCGTGTTTGCGGTGTTCTTCAGCCTGAGCTTCATGGTCTCGGAGGCCGAGGCCAAGCGCTTCGGCGGAGGCAAGTCCTCGGGCATGCAGCGCAGCGCACCGCAGCGCGATGTGACCCCGCAGCGCCCGACTCAGGGCCAGCAGGCGGCCCCAGCCACGCCCAAGCGTAACTGGCTCGGCCCGATCGCCGGTCTGGCTGCAGGTCTGGGCCTCGCCGCACTGTTCTCGCACCTCGGTATGGGCGAGGGCTTTGCCAACTTCATGATGATCGTCCTGTTGGCCGTGGTGGCTTTCGCTGTTATCGCCTTCATCATGCGCCGCATGAAGCCCGCGGCACCGCGCGCCCAGTATGCGGGTGGCCCGGCGCAACAGCCGATGCAGTATCAGGGCCAGCAGCCCTATGGCGCGGTGAATGAAGCGCCGGCCTTCAGCGGCGGCAGCGCCCCGGTTGCGCCGCAGTTCCCGGCCGACTTCGACCGCGAAGCCTTCGTGCGCGTGGCCAAGCTGAACTTCGTGCGTCTGCAGGCCGCTTACGACAGCGCCGACCTCGACGATATCCGCGAGTTCACCTCGCCGGAGATGTTCGCCGAGATCAAGCTGCAGATCGGCGAGCGCCAGGGCGCGGCCAACCAGACCGATGTGGTGCAGGTGGATGCCGAGGTGGTCGACTACGCCCAGGAAGGTCGTCGCGACATCGCCAGCGTGCGCTTCACCGGCCTGGTCCGCGAAGCGGCCGAGGCCAGCGCCGAGCGCTTCGACGAAACCTGGCACCTGAGCCGCAATAACGACGGCCGCTCAGGCTGGGTGGTAGCCGGTATTCAGCAAAACGGCTAAGCCGGTCATTCGTGAGAAACAGGGCAGCCTTCGGGCTGCCCTGTTTTATTTTGTGCTGCGGGCGTGCTAGGCGAGTTGGGTCAGGCTCGCGCTTAGGGATTTACCACGGTTGTTGTGCGCTGCCGGGCGCCGCAGAATCGGTGCTGTGATTTCCTCAGGAGCCTTGCATGTCCGTCATCACCAGCATCGAGGACCTGCGCGTACTGGCCGAGCGCCGTGTGCCGCGCATGTTTTACGACTATGCCGATTCGGGCTCCTGGACCGAAAGCACCTACCGCGCCAATTCGGCCGACTTCCAGGCCATCAAGCTGCGCCAGCGCGTGGCGGTGGATATGCGCAATCGCAGCCTGCAAAGCCAGATGGCCGGCCAGACGGTCAGCATGCCGGTGGCCCTCGCACCGACCGGTCTGACCGGCATGCAGCATGCCGATGGCGAAATCCTTGCCGCGCGCGCGGCGGAAAAATTCGGTGTGCCCTTCACCCTGTCGACGATGAGCATCTGCTCGATCGAGGATGTGGCCGCCCATACCACCGCACCATTCTGGTTCCAGCTGTATGTGATGCGCGACCGTGCCTTTATCGAGGCGCTGATCGAGCGCGCCCGCGCCGCGCGCTGCAGTGCACTGGTGCTGACCCTGGACCTGCAGATACTCGGCCAGCGCCACAAGGACCTGAAGAACGGCCTGTCCGCGCCACCCAAGCCCACGCTGCGCAATATCCTCAATCTGCTGGGTAAGCCACGTTGGTGCTTGGGCATGCTGGGCACGCGCCGGCATGGCTTTGGCAATATCGTCGGGCATGCCAAGGGCGTAGGCGATCTGTCCTCGCTCAGTGCCTGGACGGCCGAGCAGTTCGACCCGGCGCTGAGCTGGAACGATGTCGAGTGGATCAAGCAGCGCTGGGGCGGCAAGCTGATCCTGAAGGGCATCATGGATGTGGAAGATGCGCGCCTGGCGGCGCAGAGCGGGGCCGATGCGCTGATCGTGTCCAACCACGGCGGTCGGCAGCTCGATGGCGCGCCATCCAGCATCCAGGCCCTGCCGGCCATCGTGGAGGCGGTGGGTAAGGACATTGAGGTCTGGCTCGATAGCGGCATCCGCTCGGGTCAGGATGTGCTGAAGGCGCTGGCGCTGGGTGCCAAGGGCACCCTGATAGGCCGTGCCTTCCTCTACGGCCTGGGCGCGCTGGGCGAGGCGGGCGTGACGCGCGCGCTGGAAATCATCCAGCGTGAACTCGATCTGAGCATGGCCTTCTGCGGCCACACCGATATCCGCCAGGTCGATCAGCGCATCCTGCTGCCCGGCAGCTATCCGCGCGCCTGATCAGTCGGCGCTGGGGGTATCGGCCGGTGGTGGGCTGGCTTCCTGCTTGGCGGCAGCCTGCAGCTTGGCCTGCTTGGCCATATCGCGCAGGCATTTGCCGTACAGGCTCTCCACCTTGTCGCGCGCCCAGGGCGTGCGGCGCAGAAAGGTCAGGCTGGACTTGATGCTCTGGTCCTGCTGAAAGCAGCGTATTTCGATGCGCTGCCCCAATTCCTTCCAACCGTAGAACTCGACCAGGGTGGTCAGCATCTTTTCCAGGGTCACGCCATGGCTGGGGTTGTTGGGCTGAGTCTGGGTCATACGGCGGGCCTGAGGAGGGATACGGCCCTCATTCTAGCGTGTGCCTGCGTGCTGCCGCTTGGGCGCGGTAGACTAGCGGCCTTGTCCTGTTCTCTGTCTGCATGAAACATCCGCCTTCCCCCCTGCCACATCGCGATGGCGTGGCCCCCAGCTATCTGTGGCTGCCCTGCGAGCAATGGCCTGATCTGATCACCTTTCTGCTGCAGCGCTTCCCGCATATGGACGAGGCCGTCTTGCGCGGCCGACTGGCGCGCGGCGAGCTGGTCGATGAGGCGGGCCAGCCCTTGGCCGCGCAGAGCCCGTTTCAGCCAGGCAAGCGCATCTGGTACTACCGCGAGGTGGAGGACGAGACGCCGGTGCCCTTCGAGGAAACCATCCTGCACCGCGATGAACGCCTGCTGGTGGTGGACAAGCCGCATTTCCTGTCCATGATCCCGGCCGGCAAGCATCTGCGCGAAACCCTGCTGACCCGGCTGCGCCACAAGCTGGCCCTGCCCGAGCTGACGCCCTGCCACCGCCTGGATCGCGAAACCGCCGGCGTCACCCTGTTTTGCCTGCACCCGCCCAGCCGTGGCGCCTACCAGAAGCTGTTCGAGGCGCGCACCGTGCAGAAGACCTATGAGGCGATAGCGCCCTGGCGCACCGATCTGAGCCTGCCTTGCGTGCACAGGAGTCGCCTGGAGGAGGGCGAGGGCTTTTTCACCATGCAGGAGGTGGCGGGCGAACCGAATAGCGAGACCCTGGTCGAGCTGATCGCACGGCGCGGTGATTGGGCACACTACCGGCTGTCGCCCCACACCGGCAAGAAGCACCAGCTGCGCGCCCATATGGCGGCGCTCGGCATTCCCATCCAGCACGACCCCTGGTATCCGACCCTGTTGCCGGCCAAGGGCGATGATTTCAGTCGGCCGCTGCAACTCTTGGCACGCAGCATCGCCTTTATCGACCCCTTCAGCGGCGAGCCACGCAGCTTCAGCAGCCAGCGCACGCTGGCATGGCAGGCCGACTAGGGGTTGTGGGCAGCGCTAGAACAGCTCGACGCTGCCGTAGCTGGCTTCCTTGAGCACGCCGGCCTCGATCAACTCGGCATAGCTGAAGATGCGATTGCGCCCGGCGCGCTTGGCCTGGTACAGGGCCTGGTCTGCGCGGCTAATGATTTCATGCGCGGAAAAATGGCCGTCCAGCTGGGCATAGCCGCCGCTGACCGTGACCTGGCCCACCTGGGGGAAGCGATGCTTGCCCACGGCGTGGCGCAGGCGCTCGAACTGCTCGCCGGCCGCCGCGCGTTCGCTTGAGGCGGTGATCACGATGAATTCCTCGCCACCGTAGCGGTAGAGCAGATCGCTGCTGCGCAGACTGCGCTGCATCAGGCGCGCCACCAGCAGCAAGACCTCGTCGCCGATCACATGGCCGAAGTTGTCGTTGATCTGCTTGAAATGGTCGATATCGACGATGCCCAGCCAGTAGTACTGGCGTGGGCTAGCTGCGCTGTCCTGCGCTTGATCCGGTTGGTTATGGCTGAGCTGGTCGGCCACGATGCTGGTCAGCAGCTTGTCCACGTTCTGGTCGAGCGAGTGGCGGTTGAGCAGGCCGGTCAGCTTGTCGCGCTGGCTTTCCTCCAGCAGGGCCGCGTAATTGCGATATACGGACAGGATGCCGCGCACCAGGGTTTCCTCGCTCTGTGCGAGCGGGCGGCGCGACTCGAACACCAGATAGCCATTGATGCCCACGCCGCCCAGCAGTGGAAACACATTGCAGACGGCCTGACCGAGGCTCTGAAAGGTCGGCTGCTGGTTCTGGCGCACCACATCGATGAGCAGCTGGATATCCTCGGGCACGTCGACCTGGTGCAGTACGCGCTCGATATTCTCGGTGATGCGCGCGCTGTCCTCGCCCTGGGCGCTGATTTCGCGCTCGAAGCGGATGGCACGCAGGAACTCATGCCGCTCGTTGACCCGATACAGCTGGCAGGTCGCCACCCCTAGCATGGGCAGCAGCGTGCGCAGCAGGCTGTGTTCGAGCAGCTCGGTGTCGCGTATGGCGGTCAGCGAGGCTAGGCGGTCGAGCAGGCTGGGCAATTGGGTAGGGCGCATGGCGATTCCTGTCGTGCTGCAGTACCACTCGGGTCGGTCGGGCGCTGCCTGGCGGGTGTGGCGCCAGGCTGATTTCAGTGCCACGCACGCGGCGCGGCCGGGCGGCGCTCACTCCAGAATAAGGCAGGTCGGGCAAATTATCTTGTTCGCCCTGGCCGGTGCGGCTGTTCGGGCTGGCGCCGCATGCGTTAAGCTCAAATGCGGGGCGCCGCTGCTTGCGCCGACCACTTTGCCAAGAAGACCTGTCATGCCGCTACACACGCTGTCCACTACCCCGATCGCCGGCCAGAAACCCGGTACCTCCGGCCTGCGCAAAAAAGTGACGCTGTTCGCCCAGCCCGCCTATCTGGAGAACTTCGTCCAGGCCATCTTCAATGCCGTGCCTGGCCTCTCCGGCGCCACCCTGGTACTGGGCGGCGATGGGCGCTATCTGAACGAGCGTGCCGTGCAGACCATCCTGAAGATGGCTGCCGCGCACGGTGTGGCGCGTGTGTTGGTCGGGCGCATGGGCCTCTTGTCCACGCCGGCCGCCTCGCATCTGATTCGCCGCTATGGCGCGGCTGGCGCCATCATCCTGTCCGCCTCGCATAATCCGGGCGGGCCTGATGGCGATTTCGGCATCAAGTTCAACACCGCTAATGGCGGCCCGGCGCCCGAGGCGCTCACCGATGCGATCTACGCGGCCAGCCAGTGCCTGAGCGAATACCGGATCAGCGACGCGCCCGACCTCGACCTCAATCTGCTCGGCGAACAACGCCTGGAGGCGATGCGGGTGACGGTGCTCGACCCGGTGGCCGACTATGCGCAGCTGATGCAGACCCTGGTGGATTTCGACGCGATCCGTGCCTGGATCGATGCCGGCCATCGCCTGCGCCTGGATGCCCTGCATGCCGTTGGCGGCCCGTATGCGATCCGCCTGTTTGAAGACCTGCTCGGTGCGCAGATGAATAGCGTGCGTAACGCCGCGCCGCAGCCCGACTTTGGCGGCGGCCATCCCGACCCCAACCCCGCGCACTGCCCCGAGCTGCTGGCCGCCATGTCTGGGCCGGGCGCGCCCGACTTTGCCGCGGCCTTCGACGGCGATGCCGACCGCAATATGATTCTTGGCCGCGATTGCGTGCTCACGCCCTCGGACAGTCTGGCCATCCTGGCCGCCAATGCCGAGCTGATCCCGCAGTTCAAGGGCCGCCTACGTGGCGTGGCGCGCTCGATGCCCACCTCGCGTGCCGTGGATGTGGTGGCTGAGGCGCTCGGCTTTGACTGCTACGAGACGCCGACCGGCTGGAAATTCTTCGGCAACCTGCTCGATGCCGGGCGCATCCAGCTTTGTGGCGAGGAAAGCTATGGCACGGGTGCGGACCATGTGCGCGAGAAGGACGGGGTGTGGGCCGCGCTGGCCTGGTTGAATCTGCTGGCCGTGCGTAAACAGAGCGTGGCCGAGATCGTGCACGCGCACTGGGCGCGCTTTGGCCGGCATTTCTATTCGCGCCACGATTACGAGGGCCTGAGTGTGCAGGCCGGCGAGGCAGTCATGCAGCGGGTGCGCGACCAGCTGCCCAGCCTGGCCGGCAGCACGCTGGCCGGTCTGCGCGTGCGCAGCGCCGATGATTTCGCCTATACCGATCCCGTGGATGGCTCGGTCTCGCAGGGCCAGGGCCTGCGCATCGTGTTCGAGAGCGGTGAGCGCCTGGTGCTGCGCCTGTCGGGCACCGGCACCGAGGGCGCCACGCTGCGCGTGTATCTGGAGCGCTATGTGGCCGACCCGGCTCTGCACGGGCAGGATACCCAGCAAGCGCTGGCCATGCTGATTGCCGCGGGCGACGTACTGGGTGGTATTCGCACACTGACTGGGCGAGAGGCGGCCGATGTAGTGACCTGAGGCGTGACTCCCTCGGGGTTTTCGGCCAAGGTAGTAGCCGGATAGGGAAGGCGCGGCTGCCTGTTGCGGGCGGCAGAGCGGCCTTCCTCGCAGTCTCGCCATATCGCGGCAGCGCCCAGAACGCTGCTGAGCAGATCCTAGCGGAGGCCTCAGATGGACGACCTGATCATTGCGCGCCAATTGCCCAGACGCAGTATTGCGCTGGTACTGGCGGGGGGGCGCGGCTCGCGCCTCAAGCAGCTGACCGATAAGCGCGCCAAGCCGGCCGTCTATTTCGGTGGCAAGTTCCGCATCATCGATTTCGCCCTGTCCAACTGCCTGAACTCCGGCATACGCCGCATCGGCGTGGTCACCCAATACAAATCCCACTCGCTGCTGCGCCATCTGCAGCGCGGTTGGGCCATGTTCCGCTCCGAGATGGGCGAGTTCATCGACCTGCTGCCCGCCCAGCAACGCGTGGATGAGGACAGCTGGTATCGCGGCACCGCCGACGCGGTCTACCAGAACCTCGACATCGTGCGCAGCTACCGGCCCGAGTATGTGGTGATCCTGGCCGGTGATCACATTTACAAGATGGATTACGCGCGCATGCTGCTCGACCATGTGCAAAGCCTGGACAAGCTCGGCGTGAAGGGCGGCGTGACCGTGGCCTGCATCGAGGTGCCGCTCACCGAGGCAAGCGCGTTTGGCGTGATGGCGGTGGACGAGGCGCGCAAGATCATCGACTTCGTGGAAAAGCCCGCCCAGCCGCCGGCCATGCCCGGCAAGCCTGACGTGGCCCTGGCCAGCATGGGTATTTATATCTTCGATGCCGATTATCTGTACCAGCTGCTGGAAGAGGACATCCAGGACGTGGCCAGCGAGCATGATTTCGGCAAGAACCTGATTCCCGCTGCGGTGAAGGCCGGCCGCGCGGTCGCCCATCCCTTCGGCCTGTCCTGTGTGTCCAGCTATCCGCATGCGGCGCCTTACTGGCGCGATGTAGGTACCGTGGACGCCTACTGGGCCGCCAATCTCGACCTCGCCTCGATCACGCCCGAGCTCGATCTATATGACCGCAGCTGGCCGGTGTGGACCTACCAGGAGCAGCTGCCGCCGGCCAAGTTCGTGCAGGATGCGGGCGGCGAGCATCGTGTGCATAACACCATCATTTCGGCCGGCTGCATCGTATCGGTGGCCCAGGTCACCAACTCGGTGCTGTTCAACAAGGTGCGCGTGCATCCGCACTGCGTGATCGACCAGGCCGTGCTGCTGCCCGATGTGGACGTGGGTGAAGGCGCGCGCCTGCGCCGCGTGGTGGTCGACCGTGGTTGCAAGATTCCCGCCGGCCTGGTGGTGGGCGAGGATGCCGACAAGGATGCCAAGCGCTTTTATCGCAGCGAGGGCGGGGTGGTGCTGGTGACGCGCGAGATGCTGGTGGGACTGAAGATTTAGCACGGCATGGCCAAGCCCGCAGCGTGGGCTTGGTGGGACCTATCTAGCCAGGAGCGATTCCTTGAAGATTCTGCATGTGGCAGCCGAGTGTTTTCCGCTGCTGAAGACCGGCGGGCTGGCCGATGTGGTTGGCGCGCTGCCGGCCGCCCAGCGCGCGCTGGGTCAGGACGCACGCATCCTGCTGCCCGGCTTTCCGGCCATTCGCGCCGGGCTGCTCGATGCAAGGCTGCTGAACGTGGCGCTGGCGCCGCGCTTTGGCGCGCGCAGCCTGGCCCTCTGGCAGGGCCGGCTGCCCGATGGCACGCCCGTGTATATGATCGACGCGCCCGGCCTCTACGACCGCCCAGGCAACCCTTATGCCGATGGCGAGCAGCACGCCTATGCCGATAATCACCGCCGCTTTGCCCTGCTGGGCTGGCTGGCCGCCCAAGTGGCCGATGGCTTGCTGGCCGATTGGCGCCCCGACCTCGTGCATGCGCACGACTGGCATGCCGGCCTCGCGCCGGCCTATCTGCGCGAGCGCTCGCTGCGCCACGATGGCTTGGCCACGGCCAGTGTGTTCACCGTACATAACCTCGCCTACCAGGGCCTGTTCCCGGCCAGCCATTTTGCCGAGCTCGAGCTGCCGCGCGACTTCTTCCGCTACGACGGCTTGGAGTTCCACGGTCATCTGTCCTTTATCAAGGCCGGGTTGCAGTTCAGCCAACGCATCGCCACGGTCAGCCCCAGCTATGCGCGGGAAATCTGCACGGCCGAGCATGGTTGTGGCCTGGAGGGCTTGCTGCAGTACCGCGCCGGCGAGCTGGTCGGCATCCTGAATGGCGTGGATGCCAGCCTGTGGGACCCGGCCAGCGATCCGGCCCTGCCGGGACACTTCGATGCCGAGAAGACCGTGGGCAAGGCGCGCTGCAAGGCCGCGCTGCAGGCCGAGCTGGGTCTGGCGGCCGAGCCCGCTGCGCTGCTGTTTGGCGTGGTCAGCCGGCTGACCGAGCAAAAGGGCCTGAACCTGGTGCTGGCCGGCATGGCGGCGCTGCTCGCCCAGGGTGGCCAGCTGGCCTTGCTGGGCAGCGGTGATCTGGCCCTGGAAGCGGGTTTCAAGCAGTTGCAGCAGGATTATCCCGAGCGTGTGGCGGTGCGGCTGGGGTTTGATGAGGCGCTCTCGCACCGCATCTTTGCGGGTGTCGATGTGGTGCTGGTGCCCTCGCGCTTCGAGCCCTGTGGTCTGACTCAGATGTATGGCATGCGTTATGGCGCCTTGCCGCTGGCGCGCCGCACCGGTGGGCTGGCCGATACCGTGTTCGACTGCAGCCTGGAGAATCTGGCCGACGGCAGCGCCTGCGGCCTGGTGTTCGAGCGTTTCGAGCAGGCCGATTTTGATGCGGCCGTGCGGCGCGCGTTTGCCCTGTATGCCAAGCCCACCCAGTGGCGCGAAGTGCGCCGCCATGCCATGCAGCGCCAGTTCGACTGGAGCGGCCCGGCCCAGGCCTACCTCGAGTTGTACCGCGCCGCGCGCCAGGCCTGAGCCCGCAAACCAGCGCGGGCGTGCGGCTTACAGCTGGCTAACGGCTGTTACATTTGCCTAGCAATCTCTACACAGTTCCCCAACAGCCCGCGCTTACTGTCTGACGCGATTCCCGCCCCCGGCGGGGCAAGCGATCAGGAGCGGTAATGCAAGCAGCAATTTTCAAGCGCTGGGCGGCCGGCGCGGCCTTATTGGCCAGCCTGGCGGGGCTCTCGGCCTGTGATCTGAAGAAGGACGACGATAGCATCAAGCCCTGGTTCCGGGTGGTGAACCTGATGCCCGAACAGGCCAGCCTGGGCGTGGAGCTGGACGACGAAAGCGTGTTCAGCACGGTGGCCTTCGAAACCGCCACCAGCTTTGTCGAGCGCGACTGGAGCGGTAGCTCGGTGCTGGATGTGAACAGCGCCTCGGGCAGCCTGCTTGGCCGCTTTACCTTGAGTGCCAGCCAGGAAACCCATTACTCGATCGTGGTCTACCCGATTGCCGGCAGCGCCCAGGCCATCTATTTCCAGGACGAGGGCTACGACGATCTCGATAGCGGCAAATTCGTGATCCGCAGCCTGCTGGCTTCCAGCGTGCTGTCGGCCTACGACCTCTATCTGACTGGTGTGGACGAGAGCATCGCCTCGCTGGTGCCCACCGTCAGCGGTGTGACGGCCGGCAGTCTGAGCAGCTTCAGCGACGAGTTGAGCGCCGGCACCTACCGCCTGCGCCTGACCCCATCCGGCAGCAAGACCGTACTGTTCGATAGCACGCAGAGCTTTGGCAGCGGCGCCACCTATACGCTGGCCCTGTTCAGCCGCGGCAGCGCCACCCTGCCCACTGCGATGCTGCTGACGCCGAACGATGGCGGCGCCACCGTATTGCCGAACAGCCTCAGTCGTCTGCGCGTGGTGCAGGGCACGCCCGATGTGGCCAAAACGCGCGTCAGCCTGGACGGCGTGACCACCTATCAATCGATTCCGTTTGGCAGCGCCACTGATTATGTGACCCGCGCGGCCGGCAGCCGCACGCTGAGCTTTCTGGACGAGGATGCGGGCCGCGATTACGCGAGCCTGAGCGCGACCTTGGAAGGCGGGCGCGACTACACGCTGTTCACCCAGGGCCTGGCCAGCGCGGCCACGGCGGTGGCGATCGAGAACCGTCACGCGCCGATCAGCAGCGGCACCGTGCGCACCAGCTTCATCAATGCCACGGGCGATCAGAGCGCCGTGGATGCCATTGTCAACTACCAGCCGCTGGCCGCCAGCCTGGCGCGCAATAGCCGCTCCGACGCGGTCGAGCTGTATGCGAGCGTGCAGTACGACGGGGCATTCTATGCAAGCGCGAACAGTGCGCTCTTAAGCAGCTTCAAGATCGATACCGATTCCACCACCTATGACTACGAGACCTTTGTGGCCGGTGGCGATTACAGCATGGCCGTGGTGGGCACGGCTGGCAGTTACAAGAGCGTAGTGTTCAAGACCAATTAGCGGTCTTCCCCCTGCAAAACCGTCTCTCCTCCTACGCCGGTGCAGTTTGCCGGCGTTTTTTCGCGCCCGGCTTGCCTTGCTGGGAGGCGCGGTGCTGCCAAAGGCCGTACTTACTCCTCTTCGGAGACGGCAATCAAATTGCCACCGCCGCCGCAGGCCACCAGGCGATTACGCCCGGCATGCTTGGCTTGGTAGAGGGCGGTATCGGCATTGCGCAACACGTCTTCCAGATGGTCGCCGTGCTGTGGGAAGGCGGCGATGCCGATCGAGGTGGTCAGGCGGATCTGCTGGCCGCGCTGCAGGATCTGCATTTTCTCCACGCTTTGGCGGAATTGCTCACCGCGCAGGCGGGTCGCGGCCAGGCTGGCGCCAGTCAGCAGCACGGTGAATTCCTCGCCGCCATAGCGGCAGGCGACATCGCCGCTGCGCAGCACGCTACGCAGCTGCTTGGCGAATTCGCGCAAGACCTCGTCGCCCACATCATGGCCATAGCGGTCGTTGACCGATTTGAAGTGATCGATGTCCAGCATCATCACCCCGACCGAGCGGTTGCTGCGTCGTGAGCGGCGCTCGGCCTCCTCCAGCGCACCATCGAGGTAGCGGCGGTTATACAGGCCGGTCAGCGGGTCATGGATCGCCTCGTTGAACAGCGCCTCGCGCGCCTTCAGGCTGACCAGAGCAAGTGCGGCCCGCTTGGCCACACCATCCAGAAAAGCCGGGTCGTGCTGGCCACGCAGCTTGCGCAGATGCAGCAGGCCGAGGGTTTCGCCGCTGCCGATCAGCGGCACGCACACATGTTCGCTGTCGTCGCTTACATGCTGGCAGCGCAGGTTCTGCTGCATGCGGTCGGCCGGGTGCTGCTGGCCGCGCCGCAGTGCCCAGCAGTTGTTCGGTGGGAAGATGCGCTCGGCCTCAGGCAACGCGCCCCAGCCGGTTTCCAGCGCGGCCAGGCCGCCCTCGTCTTCGATCAGATAGATGCCGCCGCTCTGGGCTTCCAGATAGCCGGCCGAGAAATTGGCCAGCACCTGCGATAGCTCCTGTACCGACACGCAACTTTGCATCAGGTCGCCCATCTTGTTCAGCTGGTCCATCTCGTTCGAGCGCACGGCCTGCTGGCGCAGTGCCTCTTCCAGCTTGCGGTTCGAGATCTGCAGCTCGTTCTGCATCTGCTGGCGCTCGCTCATCTCGCGCTGCAGACGCCGGTTCGCCTCTTCCAGTTCGGTGGTGCGCTCGGCCACCTTGCGCTCCAGATTGGCCGACAGCTCGCGCAATTCTTCCTCGCGCGCTTCCAGCGCCGCCTCCTTGTCCTTGCGGGCGGCAATCTCCTCGGACAGCTTGAGATTGGCCTCACCGAGCTGACTCGGACTGGGAATGGCCACGATGCTGGGAATCAGCCGCCACAGCATGATGGCGGTGAATAGCGAGAGCAGGGCGCTGAATACGCGCAGCCAGACATCCACCCAGTAGATCGGGTGCCAGATGGCCAGGGTATCGAGAAAGAAAATGCTGCCGCAGGTGAGGATAAAGGCGGCGAACATCAGCACCAGGCGGTTGAAACGCAGATCACCCCGGATCTTGGTGATGGTGACGAGGGCGAGCGGGATGCTGAAATAGGCGATGCCGGTCAAGGTATTGGCCAGCACGAACAGCCACACCAGCTCGGCCGACCAGGCAATCTCATAGCCTTCGGGCAACATGCCGGCGCCAACAAAATACTGACTCAGCCAATCAAGCACGCGCGACTCCTGGGGTACGGGGCTCGCTGATGTCGGACCATAGGGCAGCTGAATCAGTAAACCTTAATGTGCCGCGCAGTATAGACAGGCGGCGCCAGCCCGAACATCCCGCAAATGGATGAGTTGCAGCTTAGCGCCGGCCGTGGCCATTGTGCACCAGGGGCGCTGTATGGTCGCGCGCCTGCCAGTCCGAGCGGGTCAGCGCGGTCAGCACATGGTCGCGCCATACCCCATCGATGAGCAGGTAGTCGCGCGCATAGCCCTCGCGCTGAAAGCCGAGTTTTTCCAGCAGGCGTGCGCTGCGCAGATTGTCGGGCAGGTGATTGGCCGCGATGCGATGCAGATTGAAGGCCTCGAAGGCCCAGGGCAACGCCAGCTCCAGCGCGCGCTGCATGCGGCCCTGGCCCCAATGCGCTTGGGCGAGCGCGTAACCGAGCGTGCAGCCATGAAACGGGTAGCCGCTCAGGCTGCTGAAATTGATATCGCCGATGACCTCGCGCTGATCGGCGTCGAAGATGAACAGCCCGGCGCTGCGCGCCTGCTCAAAATGGCTGAGATTCAGCGCCACGCGCATTTCCCAAAAGGCGGCGCTGTAGAAATTATCGGGGCGGCGCGGTGAGAACGGCGCGTGCGCCATGCGGTTGGCCTGGAAGAAGCGCAGGATGGCCGGGATATCCTCGGGCGAGGCCAGGCGGACAGTCAGTTCTCCATCGCTCAGTTCGGGCAGTGGCTGGGACATGGTGGTGGCACTCGGGCTTAGGCATGCTGTGAAGGCAGGCGGCTGCATAAAAACACAACGCCCGGCTGGCGGGCGTTGGATGGGGCGACGCTGCGGCTTGCGCTTTAGCGCTTCATATTCAGGCCGCTTTTCTGCGCGGCGAACCAGGCCGACAGATTGGCGATATCGGCCTTGGACAGCGGCTTGGCCATGCCCGCCATGATGGCGTTGTTACGTGCACCGCTCTGGTAATCGAGCAGCACGCGCGCCAGGTAGTCAGCATGCTGGCCAGCCAGCACCGGGTATTGCGGGTTGCTGCTATTGCCATCCACATTGTGGCAGCTCGCGCACAGCTGCTCGGCCTTGGCCTTACCGGCATTCAGATCGGCCGCCAGCGTGGGCAGCGCAAAACCAGCCAGGGCCAGCAGGGAAATCAGCGTCTTCATCGTCTTCCCCTTAGCGTTTGGCGGCATAGTAGGCAGCCAGGTCGGCGATGTCCTGATCGGACAGCTGGGCGGCGAGGCCGGTCATGGTCGGATGCTTGCGGGTGCCGGTCTTGTAGGCTTGCAGCGCGGCCACCAGGTAATCGGCATGCTGGCCGCCGATCTTGGGCACATGGTAGACGCTGGGGAAAGCCGTCTTGTAACCGTCGATGCCGTGGCAGCCCACGCACATCGAGTTCTTCTTGGCACCGGCTTGCGGATTGCCAGCGGCCAGGCTTGCCAGCGGTAGGGCGCACAGCAGCCCCAGTGCGAGCCATGTCGGCTTGTGAAACATTGTCACCTCCCATATTGGTATCGTGTTCCAGCGGCGGGAGTCGCCAGAATCCGCTGCATTGTAACGACGCCCCCGCGGCTGCGCCATGACGCTTTTCGGCCTGTGGCGCACCGGCAAAACGGCGCTTCTGTAAACAGGCAATGCAGGCGAGCGCGCTCTGCGGTGATAATCTCGGCCATATCCTTCAGCACGGAACCCGGTCATGCAAGAAGATCTGACCCTAGGACTCAATATCAGCGCGGTGGAGCGTGAAACCGGCCTCTCCAAGGAGCTGCTGCGCATCTGGGAGCGCCGTTACGGCTTCCCGCTGCCGGCGCGCGATGAGCAGGGCGACCGCGTCTACCCGCCCGCCCAGGTGGACAAGCTGCGCCTGGTGCGCCGCCTGCTCGACCGCGGCCTGCGCCCGAACAAGATCGTCCATAGCGATATCCAGGACCTGAGCCGCCTGCTGGAAAGCATGAGCGACACCGGCGGCCAGGCGCCGAGCGCCCAGGCCGATAAGGACAGGCTGCTCGACTGCTTGCACAGCCGCGACCTGACCGAGCTGCAGCGCTATCTGCAGCACGAGCTGGTGGTGCGCGGCCTGCGCGATTTCGTGTCGAATTTCATGCCGGCCACGAATAACCGCATCGGCGAAGCCTGGTTTGCCGGCGAGCTGAGCGCCTGGCAGGAACACAGCTATGTCGAGCAGATTTCCCATGTGGTGCGCATGGCCACCCAATCGCTCGGCCAATCGCTGGTGCCGCCGCGTGTGTTGCTGACCACGCCGGCCGGCGAGCAGCATGGCTTGGGCCTGTTGATGGTGGAGGCAATGCTGCGCATGCAGTCGGCACAGACCTGGTCCTTGGGCGTCTCGCTGCCGCTCAACGATATGGTGGATGCCTGTACGGCGGTCGATTGCGATGTGCTCGCCTTGTCGCTGTCCTCGTCCTTCCCCTGGCGCGATGCGGGCGACATCATCGTCAAGCTGCGCCAGCGCCTGCCGGCGCATATCGCACTGTGGATAGGTGGGGCAGGAGCGGGCAGCCTGAAGCGTCTGCCTGAAGGCGTGCTGCGTCTGGACAGCCTGCTGGAAGTGGCACCGGCAGTACAGGCTTGGCGGGCAGAGCGCGCCGCGCTTAGCCACTAGCCTCCTGCTGGCAGCATAAGGCTTACGGCCTTAGCTTAGTTGTCGGTCTGCGTAGGTGTGGCGCGTGCCGTCACACCCGTCTGTTTCGGTGTGGTCGGCGCGCCAGCCGGCTGGCTGCGCCGGTCCGGTACGCCGACCGCGACCGCGCGGCCCACCGGCTTGGCTTTTTTCCAGCCCGGGGTAATCAGGCGCATGCCGCGTACCCGTTTGACCGCCGAGATGCAGTACACCCCGCCGCCGATGGGCCACCAGCGCGCCCCGGCCTTTTCCATGAAAGCGAATTTATCGCGCCAACCGGCGCGCAGCAGTGGCGGCACATAGCAATCGAGCTGGCTGGCGGTGGTTTCGAAACCGAGCAGGGCCAGCCAGTCCTTGACCCGCGGCACGCTGAGAAACTGACCCTGCCAGGGCATGCCGCGGCGGCGCTTGCCCAGGCGGGTGGCGCCCCACAGACTCCAGGGATTGAAGCCGCTGAGTATGACCCGACCTTCCGGTACCAGTACGCGCTCGACCTCGCGCAGCACCGCGCGCGGGTCGGGGTGAAAGTCCAGCGTATGGGGCAAAATGACTAGATCGATGCTGGCGGCGGGGAAGGGTAGCTGAACCGGGTCGCAATGCAGTGGGCAGGCTGCGCTGAGGCCCGCCAGTAGGCGGGTGGGCATGCGATTGCTGCGCAGCAAGGGCAGGGCGGGCTGATCGAGCTGCAGCGCGTAATAACCGAATACATCGGCCACCGCCCGGTCGAAAAACACCTGCTCGCGCGTGGCGACATATTCGCCCAGCGGACTGCGCAACCAGTCGGCGAAAGCCGCGCTGCTGCGATTGGCCGATTCATTGGAGACTTGCATGCCGAATATCCTGCCCGTTCCCATCCTGCAGGACAACTATGTTTGGCTCGCCTACCAGGCGGGGCGCGCCATCGTGGTCGACCCGGGCGAGGCCGGCCCGGTGCAGGCCAGGCTGAATGAGCTTGGTCTGCAGCTCGAGGCCATCCTGATTACCCATCACCACCATGACCATATCGGCGGTCTGGCGGAACTGAAGGCCCACTACGATTGTCCTGTGTACGGGCCCGCGGGTATTGCCGGCGTCAACCAGCCCTTGGCTGACGGCGAAACACTCGTGCTGGCTGGCCTGGGCTCGCGCTTCAGCGTGCTAGCGGTACCCGGTCACACGCTCGACCACTTGGCTTATTACGGCGAAGGCCTGCTGTTCTGCGGCGATACGCTGTTTGCCTGCGGTTGCGGCCGGCTGTTTGAGGGCTCGCCCGCACAGATGCAGGCCTCGCTGGCGCGTCTCGCGGCGCTGCCCGATGACACCCTGATGTGCTGCACGCATGAATACACGCTGGCCAACCAGCGCTTTGCCCTGGCGGCCGAACCCGATAATGCCGAGCTGCGCCAACGGGCCGAGGCAGACAGTGCGCGCCGCGTACGCGGCGAGCCGACGCTGCCCAGCAGCATAGGGCTGGAAAAAGCCAGCAATCCATTTTTGCGCTGGCACTCGCCCAGCCTGATGGCGGTAGCACGACAGCATGGGGCGGTTGATGACAGCCCGGTGCAGGTGTTTGCCGCGCTGCGGCGCTGGAAGGACCAGTTCCGTGGCTGAAATCGGGTCCGATAGCCAGGCTGAATTGCAGCCTTCGATTTGATTATTAAGGAAATTTTTCATTGACGTGCGCAGCTGGCCGCCCTTACCATCCGGCCAGATTTTGACACCAGCATGTCTTGCACAGCCCCTGCGCCGACATGCTTTTTTCTTTTCCGGACATGCAAATCATCGAATTCCGCCTCCTTCCCCTGTTCGCCCTGGTCGCCGCGCTGTTTGCGCCGCAGGCCCTGGCGGAAGACGCGGCTGTTCCGGCCAACGACCCGGCCCTGCTCATGCAGGTCCCGCTCGATGCCGGCCAGCCCCTGCTCAATACCCAAGCTGCCAACGAACCCGCCGATCTTTGGACCCGTGTGCGGCAAGGCTTCAAGATGGACAATCTGGACAATGCCCAAGTGCGTGCCCAGGAACAGTTCTACGCCAAGCACCCCGAGTACATGCGCCGGGTGGTCGAGCGCAGCCGTCGCTATCTGTACTTCATCGTCGGTGAAGTCGAGCGGCGCGGCATGCCGACCGAGCTGGCGCTGCTGCCCATCGTGGAAAGCGCCTTCGTGCCGCGCGCTCAGTCGCACGCGCTGGCCTCGGGCCTGTGGCAGTTCATTCCCTCCACCGGCCAGCGTTACGGCCTCGAGCGCACCTGGTGGTATGACGGCCGCCAGGATGTGATGGCCGCCACCTATGCGGCTCTCGACTATCTGCAAGACTTGTACAACCTGTTCGGCGACTGGCAGCTCGCGCTGGCCGCCTACAACTGGGGCGAGGGCGGTGTCGGTCGTGCGCTGGCCAAGACGCGCGCCAGGGGCCTCGATGACGACTTCGAAACCATCAAGAAGCCGCGCGAGACCGAGAACTACGTACCCAAGCTGATTGCCGTGCGCAATATCATCGCCAACCCGGAAGCCTATGGAATCAAGATTCCCTCGGTGCCCGATCAGCCCTATTTCCAGCCGGTGAGCACCGGCAAGCATATGGACCTGCAGCTGGCGGCCAAGCTGGCCGGTACCACGCTGGAAGAGCTGATGATGTTGAATCCGGGCTTCATCCGCCCGGTGTTCGCGCACAAGGAAGACCGCAAGCTGCTGTTGCCCATCGACAAGGTGGAAACCTTCGAGCGCAATCTGAAGAGCTATGACGCACCGCTGCTGTCCTGGCAGCCTTATGTCACCAAGCGCGGCGAATCGCTGGATGCGATTGCCGACAAGTTCAGCATCGCACTGGCCGAGCTCAAGGATGTGAACAAGCTCGGCAATGCCCGTGCCGCCAATGGTCAGACCATCCTGGTGCCTATCCGCGGTGAGAGCGATGCCAATGAGCGGCAGAACCTCGCTTCGCTGATCGCCGGCTCGGTGGCTGCGATTGCCCAGCCGGAGGCGGACGACCCGGCGCCGGCGCAGGCCAGCCGTGCGACGACCGTGCAGCGTCATAAGGTCAGCCGCGGCGATACGCTGTTTGGCATTGCCAAGCGCTATGGCATGCAGGTGGCGGAGCTGAAGGCGCTTAACGGCCTGACTTCCAATAATGTGCCGGCCGGACGCCTGCTCAAGGTATCGGCCGAGGCCGAGCCTGCGCCTGCCGTACGCGGCAAGCCCGCTGCCGGCAAGCTGATCAAGGTGAAGACCCGCCAGCACGTGGTGCGACGTGGCGATACCCTGGACGAGATCGCCCGCAAATACGATGTGAGCGTGAGCGAGCTGAAGAAGTGGAACCGGCCAGTGGCGCGTGGCGTGCTGAAGGTAGGCTTCAAGCTGCAGATTCGCCAGGAAAGCTGAGTCGTCCAGCCCCAATAAAAAACCCCGCCTCGGCGGGGTTTTTTATTGGGGCCAGCTGTTTCAGGCCGCCGGGAAGTCGGTTGCGGCAATAAAACAGGCCAGCAGCTGTTCGAGGCCGTCGCGGTCGGCCGCGCTGAAGCGATGGGTCTCCGGGCTATCGATATCGAATACGCCGATCAGGCGCTCGTTGACGATGACGGGCAGCACGATCTCCGAGTTCGAGGCGGCATCGCAGGCGATATGGCCAGGGAAGGCATGCACATCGTCGACCACCACGGTTTCACGCTTGACGGCGGTTGTGCCGCACACGCCACGACCAAAGGGTATGCGCACGCAGGCCACCTTGCCCTGGAAGGGGCCAAGCACCAGCTCTTCGCCACGGGCGAGGTAAAAGCCGGCCCAGTTCAGCGCCGCCAGAGTCTGGTAGATAAAGGCCGAGAACTGCGCGGCATTGGCAATGAAGTCGCGCTCGCCTTCAAATAGGCTTTGCAACTGGCGGCTTAGTGCGGGGTAGTCGGGCGTGCGGCTTTGGTCGGCGGTGTTGAACATGACTCATCCTTTGCAAACAGGCGGCGATAATAGCACCGGCCAGGAACGCTTGAAGCGGCGCTTGGTCCACCGTGCATTCCAATTCATCATCGAGGCGAGCTTGGGCGGATTGAAGCAACGCATGCTACTGGGCGCCAGCATGTCCATTCTGATGCATGGGCTGATATTCGCCTTGCTGCCGGGTCTTAGCCTGCGTCCAATTCCCAAACCACGAGCGTTGGAGGTACGCCTCAGTGCGCGCCTATGGTCGCCCCCCGCTGCCCTCACACCATCGAAGCCGGCCCGTAGCCAGTCGGGCCTGCGTCGCGCTCCACGCCCGCAGGTTGCGCGCCCGGTCACCGCCACAGCGCCAGTGCATGCCGGCGCCGAAGCCGCGATGCCCCCGGTCATGCCGGAGGCCATGCCTGAACCTTCCTTGCCCGAGCTCAGCCTGGCCGAGCGCGCGCGCGCCGGCCTCCAAGCGGCAGACCGTGAACTGCAGGCTGCGGCCCAGGCGCACCCGAATGGCCAGCTAATGGCGCTGCCCGCGCCGCATCGCAATCTGCAATCGCTGCCGCCTGCTCTGCAAACCGCGCTGGCGCGCAGTTTTGAGCATGAGCTGGCCGAGCTGGTGGTGCTGGGGCGCAGCGAATCGCAGCAAGGCAATGAGCGCGTCACGCGCATCCACACCAATAAGGGTACCTATTGTGTGCGCGAGTACCTGGTCAAACCCCACTACCTGCGCGATGCCCCCACCGTACCCAGGGTGGGGGGCTGCGGGCCTTGAGATACTGACTAAGGCTGGCTGGGCGTAGCAGCCGGGGCGGTAGCTCGCTGTTCGGCCTTCCAGCGCATGGCGGCGTAGATACGCTGGTAGCCGCTCGGATGGTCGAAGAAGATGAACTCCTCCACCGGGCCTGGCTGCAGCTTGCGGTACTCGGCCAGTTTGAAGATCGCTTCGGCGAAACCATCCGGCTCGCGCGAGGCATTCAGGCCAAACAGATCGGCCTCGGTCTCGGCGCTGCGGATGATGGTGCTGAATACCGGCGTGGCCATGAACAGATACACGGACAGTAGCGCCACCAGCAGCGGCAAGCCGGCCGGATCGCTGATGCCACGCACGCCATGGCGGTTGGCAAAGCGCTCTGCAGCCCAGTCCCAGCTGAGCTTGATGAACAGCAGGCCCCCCATCAGCAAGAGGCTCATATACAGCGCCAGCTTGAAGCTATGGTTGAGCACATAGTGGCCCATCTCATGGGCCATCACGGCGCGGATCTCGGGCAGCGAGGTGCGCTGGAGCAGATTGTCGTTCAAGGCGATGCGCGTGGTGCCGAACAGGCCGCTGACATTGGCGCTGACCCGCTTGGTCTGTTTGGAGGCATCGAAGTAGTAGACATTGTCGACCGGAATGCCGTTCGCGCGCGCCATCGACAGGATCTCATCGCGAATCTGGCCCTGCGGTAGCGGCTTGTACGTGTTGAACAGCGGGCTGATGAAGACCGGCGCGATCATAATCAGCAGTGCGATCAGACCGGCGCCGCCTACGCCGCCCCAGGCCCACCAGCTGCGGGGCTGGCGGCGCAGCAGCGCATACAGCCCCAGCAGAGCAACACTCATCAATAAGGTATTCACGAGCAGTGCGATGCCGAACTCGCCCAGCCAGCCGGCCAGGCTCAGATTGGACAAGCCGTACTGATGCTCGCGGAAATAGCCTTCGTACAGACTGAGCGGCAGCATCAATAGGGTGGTGAGCGGCGTATAGATCAGCGCATAGATCAGCACCTGGCGGTGCTTACCCTGGCTGCGCCGTTCGGCAAAGTCGCGGATGTGGGCGGAAATCTGCCGTGATAGCAGCAGCCAGGCCACCAACAGGCCATAGAGCAGGTTCCACAGCAGCAGCCAGTAGCCGCCTTCGGCATAGCTATCCGACTTGGCACGCGCCTCGCCCTGCAGGCGATCCATGAAGGCCTGGGTTGCCACCTTCGGGTCGAGAACGGGCGGCGCGGCTTGAGCGGCCGGCGTGACGCTGGGGGTGGCGGTATCAGGCTCGGCGGCCTGTAATGGGCTAGTGCCCAGCGTAAAAAGCAGCAGCAGGGTGGCAAGATGTTTCAGCATCGGAGGTCTTTCGCGAGCTCGGTGCGCAGCGCACCGCGATAAGGAACAGCATAATTCATAACATACCTAATGGTATGCTTATTCGTCGGCCAATCTGGCTGAGCGCGGCATCCACGCCACAACGTGTCGCGCCCCCTTGTCTGGCAGGGGCGCTCAGCGATAAAAAAAGCCCAGCCATGAGGCCGGGCTTTGCTGCGTGTTGCGCTTCAGAACGGGATGTCGTCCTCGAAGTCGTCGAAGCTCTGCGGTTTTTGCGGCGCGGGGCGCGCTTGCGGGGCTGCGGCCGGTGCGCCGCCGCCCATATTGCCGCCACGCGCTTGCGGTGCTTCGTTATAGGCGGGTGGGGTCTGGTCGTATTCCGAGCCACCGCCCATGCCGGCGCCACCGCGGCCGCCTAGCATCTTCATCTCGTCAGCGATGATCTCGGTGGTGTAACGATCGGCACCGGTGGTCTTGTCCTGCCATTTGCGGGTCTGCAGGCGGCCTTCGATATACACCGAGCTGCCCTTCTTCAGGTACTGGCCAGCGATCTCAGCCAGGCGGCGATACATGGTGATGTTGTGCCACTCGGTCTTTTCCTGCTTCTGGCCGCTGTTCTTGTCCTTCCAGGTCTCGGTGGTGGCAATGCTGAAATTGCACACGGCCGAGCCGTCGGGCATGTAACGCATTTCCGGGTCGCGGCCCAGATTGCCGATCAGCAGGACTTTATTGAGCGATGCCATGGGTTCTTTCTCCGTCAGTAATTCGGGTTGCTGGACCCGTTAAGCAATAGGCCGTTGGGACGGCTGGAATCGTTGCGAAGCCTGGTGTGCTTCGATCGGCGACCCGCCGTTCCCCATCGGCTAAGGCCTGGCGCTAGCCGGCCTTGATAAGGGTTGATGCTGCTGCAGGCCATCGCTGCCGCAGGGAAGCGCGTTCAGCTGACTGCCTTGATACCGTTACGCGGCTTGCTCGGCCAGCAGTGCCTGTGCACCGGCCTCGTCCCAGCCCTCGCGCAGCACCTTCAGGTAGGCCACGCCTTCGGCGGCGATGACCACCGCCTCCTTCACGCCGGGCAGCAGGCTGAGCCGGCGGGCCAGATCGGCAGCGGCTTCAGTCGACATATCGTCGATATGGTACATCATCGTCCGTACCGGCAGCGGTGGGCGCAAACCAAGGGTGACCAGCAGCCACAGGCCGATCAGCGCCGCGCAGAACAGGTGCACCGGCAGCACGCCGCCCTGGTGGTACAGCCAGCCGCCCGCCACCGAGCCGACAAAGAAACCGAGCGACTGGGTGGTGTTATAGACGCCCATTGCCGTGCCCTTGGCATCGGCCGGGGCGATCTTGCTGATCAGGCTGGGCTGGGTCGCTTCCAGGATATTGAAGGCGATGAAATACACGCCCAGCCAGACCAGGATGCGCGTCAGGGTATCGAACTGGGCCGCCATGCCTAGCTGGGCCAGCAGCATCAGTGCCACCGCGCCGATGAACACCGGTTTGAGCTTGTTGCGGGTCTCGGCCACGATCACGGCCGGCACCATCAGCACAAAGCCGATGGCCATCACCGGCAGATAGACTTTCCAATGCTCGCCGGAAGCGAGACCCGCGCTGTTCACCAGCGCCAGCGGCAGGGTCACGAATAGCGCCATCTGCGCCGCATGCAGGGCGAACACGCCGTAGTTGAGGCGCAGCAATTGCGGATCGCGCAGTACCGCGCCCAGGCGCTTGGGATTGGCCTCGGCGTCGGAGTGGAAGCGGCTGCGCGACGGGTCGGGAATGATCTGCCAGACACCGAATATGGCGGCCACGGCCAACGCGGCGGTCAGCCAGAAGATGCCGGATAGGCCGATGCTGGCAGCCAGTGCCGGGGCCGCCACCAGTGAGACGGCGAAGGTCAGGCCGATGGAGCCACCCACCATGGCCATCGCCTTGGTGCGGTTTTCTTCGCGGGTCAGATCGGCCAACAGGGCGGTGATGGCGGCGGAGATCGCGCCCGCACCCTGCATGGCGCGACCGATGGTGATCCAGAGCAGATCCTGCGCGCAGGCGGCCACCACGCTACCGACGGCCAGGAGGGCGAGGCCGGCATAGATGACCGGCTTGCGGCCGATGTGGTCGGACAGCATGCCCAGCGGCAACTGCAGCAGGGCCTGGGTCAGCCCATAGGCGCCCAGCGCCATGCCGACCAGCGCGTGGTTATCGCCGCCGGGCAGTTGGCTGGCATACAGGGCGAACACCGGCAGCACCAGGAACATGCCCAGCATGCGCAAGGCGTACAGGCCGGCAAGGCCAGCAGAAGCGCGGAGTTCGAACGGGGACATGGGCGATAGCGATGCGGCAACAGCGAAAGGCGCGATTCTAGCAAAAGCCGAGGCGGGCCCGGCGCTTATCTGGTCGCGGCGAGGCCGGCGAGGGGCATGGATGAGCAGTACAACAGACGCAGGCTAGCCACGCTCTTTGGCGCCAACTCCGGTAAACTCGCCGATTGCTTTTCAGCCACTCCGAGCCGGCCATGAGCTATCGCCCCATAGATCCGAATAATCTGATCCGCATCCGCGGTGCCCGCACGCACAATCTGAAGAACGTCAGCCTCGATCTGCCGCGTCATCAGCTGATCGTGATCACCGGCCTGTCCGGTTCGGGCAAGTCCTCACTGGCCTTCGATACCCTGTATGCGGAGGGGCAGCGTCGCTATGTGGAGAGCCTGTCGGCCTATGCGCGCCAGTTCCTGCAGCTGATGGAAAAGCCGGATGTGGACCTGATCGAAGGGTTGTCGCCGGCCATCTCGATCGAGCAGAAGGCGACCAGCCACAATCCGCGCTCCACCGTGGGCACGGTGACCGAGATTCACGACTATCTGCGCCTTTTGTACGCGCGCGTGGGCACACCGTACTGCCCCGATCACCAGCAGCCGCTGGAGTCGCAGACGGTCAGCCAGATGGTCGACCATGTGCTGGCCTTGCCCGAGGACACCAAATTGATGGTGTTGGCGCCGGTCATCATGGGCAAAAAGGGCGAAAACCTGGATCTGTTCGATGAGCTGCGCGCGCAGGGCTTCGTGCGCGTGCGCGTGGATGGCGAGGTGTTCGAGATCGACGCGATCCCGAAGCTGGACAAGAACAAGAAGCACACGATTGAAGTGGTGGTTGACCGCCTGAAGGTGCGCGCCGACCTGCAGCAGCGCCTGGCGGAAAGCTTTGAGACCGCCTTGCGCCATGCCGATGGCCGCGCGATTGCGGTGGAGATGGATGGCGGCAAGGAGCACTGGTTCTCGGCCAAGTTTGCCTGCCCGGTGTGTAGCTATTCGCTGCCCGAGCTCGAGCCGCGCCTGTTCTCCTTCAATAACCCGATGGGCGCCTGCCCGAAGTGCGATGGCCTGGGTGCCATCCAGTTCTTCGACGAGAAGCGCGTGGTCGCCTTCCCGCATCTGAGCCTGGCGGCCGGGGCCATCAAGGGCTGGGATAAGCGCAACCAGTTCTACTTCCAGATGCTGGTTAGCCTGGCCGAGCATTACGGCTTCAGCGTGGATACGCCCTTCGACGAGCTGACCGAGGAAGTGCGCGAGGTGGTGCTGCACGGTTCGGGCAAGGAAGAAATCGCCTTCATCTACCTGAACGAGCGCGGCACCAAGTTCGAGCGCATCCATCCCTTCGAGGGCATCATCCAGAACCTCGAACGCCGCTACCGCGAAACCGATTCGACCGCGGTGCGCGAGGAGCTGGCCAAATACCTGAACAACCAGCCCTGCCCCAGCTGTCAGGGTGCACGCCTGCGCCTGGAAGCGCGTCATGTGCTGATTGGCGCCAAGAATATCTACGACGTGAGTCAGCTCGCGCTGCGCGATTCGAGCAAGTTCTTCGCCGAGCTGAGCCTGCAGGGCAATAAAGCGCAGATTGCTGAGAAGATCGTCAAGGAGGTCAGCGACCGTCTCGGCTTCCTGGTCAATGTCGGCCTCGACTACCTGAGCCTCGATCGTTCGGCCGATACGCTCAGCGGTGGCGAGGCGCAGCGTATCCGTCTGGCCAGCCAGATCGGCTCGGGCCTGACTGGCGTCATGTATGTGCTGGATGAGCCGAGCATCGGCCTGCACCAGCGCGATAACGACCGCCTCCTGGGCACGCTCATGCATCTGCGCGACCTCGGCAATAGCGTGATCGTGGTCGAGCACGATGAGGATGCGATCCGCGCGGCCGACTTCGTGGTGGATATGGGGCCCGGTGCGGGCGAGCACGGTGGCCAGGTGTTGGCGCTGGGCACGCCGGGCGAGGTGATGGCCAATCCGGCCTCGGTTACCGGCCAGTTCCTGTCCGGCCAGCGCAAGATCGAAGTGCCCAGCGTGCGCCGCCAGCCCGATCCTGATCGCTGGCTGCTGCTGAAGGGCGCGCGCGGCAATAATCTGAAGGGCGTGAATCTGGCTCTGCCGCTTGGTCTTTTGGTGTGCATTACCGGCGTTTCCGGCTCGGGCAAGTCCACCCTGATCAATGACACGCTGTACGCGGCCGCCGCGCGCAGCATCTATGGCAGCAATACTGAACCGGCGCCGCACGACGAGATCGTCGGCCTTGAGCAGTTCGACAAGGTGATCAATGTCGACCAGTCGCCGATTGGCCGCACGCCACGTTCGAACCCGGCCACCTATACCGGTTTGTTCACACCAATCCGCGATCTGTATGCGGGCGTGCCCACCGCGCGCGAACGCGGCTACGGGCCGGGGCGCTTCTCCTTCAATGTGAAGGGCGGCCGCTGCGAAGCCTGTCAGGGCGATGGCGTGATCAAGGTCGAGATGCACTTCCTGCCCGATGTGTATGTGCCCTGCGATGTCTGCCACGGCAAGCGTTATAACCGCGAGACGCTGGAAGTGCAGTACAAGGGCAAGAACATCACCGAGGTACTGGAGATGACGGTCGAGCATGCGCGCGAGTTCTTTGACGCCGTGCCCTCAATCGCCCGCAAGCTGCAGACACTGATGGATGTCGGCCTCAGCTATATCCGCCTTGGCCAGAGTGCCACCACCCTGAGCGGTGGCGAGGCGCAGCGCGTGAAGCTGGCGCTGGAACTGTCCAAGCGCGATACCGGCCGCACGCTGTATATCCTCGACGAGCCGACCACCGGCCTGCATTTCCACGATATCGACCTGTTGCTGAAGGTGCTGCACCGCCTGCGCGAGCACGGCAATAGCGTGGTGGTGATCGAGCACAATCTGGACGTGATCAAGACCGCCGACTGGTGCGTGGACCTGGGGCCGGAGGGTGGTGCCGGTGGCGGACAGATTCTGGCCAGCGGTACGCCGGAAGATATCGCCGCCAACCCCAAGAGCCACACCGGGCATTATCTGAAAAAGTTGCTGGCTGGCGCCTAAAGAGCCACAAGACAATCAAGCCATAACAAGCGAGAGGAAAACCATGCAGAACCCGTTTGCCAATATCCGCTGGGGCCGTTGGGTGCTCGGCTTCCTGATGCTGATCGTGGTGCTGTGCGCCGCCTATCTGTGGGTGGTGCTGAACTGGAACTATGCCGAGGGCGAGCGGGCCGGCTATGTGCAGAAGCTGTCCAAGAAGGGCTGGCTGTGCAAGACCTGGGAAGGTGAGCTGGCCATGATCAATATCCCCGGCACCCTGTCGGAGAAATTCCTCTTCACCGTGCACGATGACAAGGTGGTCGAGCAGATCAATGCCACGCTGGGCAAGAAGGTCTCGCTCAAGTACGACCAGCACGTGGGCGTGCCCACTAGCTGCTTTGGCGAAACCATGTATTACGTGACCGGCGTGCAGAGTGTCGAGTAGCCACATCGATGACGGAAAAGAAAGCGGTACCCCTGTGGCACCGTTTTGCTTTGCTCCTACTGCGCGGCTAGCCTTGCTCCACGCGCCGCTTCAGATTGGCCAGACCGGCCTCGAAGTCCGGTCCGACCAACTGGTCCATGAACAGGCCGAAGTAACGATTGATCGGGTTCATGCCCATATCGCCGGCATTGGTCCAGGTCAGCCGGGTGCCGCTGCCGCTGGCTTCCAGGCGCAACACGCCGCTTGAGCGCATGCCCATGTCGGGGAAGCTCAGCGTGTAATCGAGCTGGCGGTTCGGATCGATGGCGGTGAATACCATCTCGCCATTGCCCTCGCTGGCGCTCCGCCACTGCCAGCCCGCGTTCAGGCCGCGCGCTGGGCCGCTATAGCTGAGCTGCATCTGCGGATCGCGCTGGTTCCACACCGTCCAGTGCTTCCAGGCACGCGGGTCGTCCAGCTGGGCAAAGATGCGTTCGGGCGGGGCGTTGATCACCGTGCTGCGCGCAATGGCGAATTCGCTGGGTAGAAAGAAACCGACCACCACGATCAGGGCGATGAGGCCCACGAGGCCCAGCACGATTTGCTTGATACGCTGCATCGCAAGCACTCCGGAGAAGGGGTATGCAGGCCAATATAGTGCAGCGGGCGGCGGCTTGCGTATCAGCCCCGTGCCAGCGGCAGGCGTAGCGCGGCGCACAGGCCACCCTCGCGCCGATTGCTCAGCTGCAGCATGCCGCCATGCAGGCGCGCGATGCGCTCGACGATGGCCAGCCCCAGGCCGCTGCCGCCATCGGCGCGCCGCGCGCTATCCAGACGGTGAAAGGGTTTCAGCGCATCGCCCAGCTGGGCGGGCGGGATGCCGCTGCCGCTATCGCAGACCTGGAAGACCAGCTGCTGTGCGTGTTGCTGCACGCTCAGGCTGAGCGGCGCGGCACCATAGCGGCACGCATTGTCGAGCAGATTGACCAGCGCGCGGGTCAGCGCCAGCGGGCGCAGGCTGGCCAGCGGCAGCTCGTCGTCCAGATGCAGCTCGATCTCCACCCCAGTGCGCGCGAAGCGGGCCAGCACGCTGCGCGCCAACTCGGCCGGGTCCACGGTCTGCAGCGCCTCCTCGCCCAGGCCGCGCGCAAAGTCGATGAACTGGCCGAGGATGCGCTCGATGTCCTCCACATCCTCGCGCATGCCATCCTGCAGGCTCATGTCCTGCATCATTTCCACCCCAAGCTTGAGGCGGGCCAGCGGTGTGCGCAGATCGTGCGAGATGCCAGCCAGCATCACCGCGCGCTCGCGCTCGGTGGCATCCAGATCGGCCAGCATGCGGTTGAAGCTGGCCGAGAGCTGCGCGACTTCGCGCGGGCCGGTTTCCGGCAGCGGTTCGGGGCGCTCGCCGCGTCCGAGTCGTGCGGCGGCCACGCCCAATTCGCGCAGCGGGCGATTCAGCCGCCAGGCGAACAGGCCGGCCACGCTCAGCGCCAGTAGCGCGAAGACCGCGGCGGCGGCGGCCAGCGTCCAAGTCGGGTCGGATTGGAAACGCCCGAGGGGAATCACCAGCCAGTAGGGCTGGCCAAGCATATTCACGCGCACCCACAGCTGCTTCTTGGGCTGGCGGGTTTCGCGCACCTCGCCCACGCCAGCGAGCTGCTGCTGCAGCGCGGCGGCGATCGCGCGCGTCTGCGGGCTGCGCGGCGCCTTGGCCGGTGGGGCATCCGTGCTGTTCAGCGCTACCAGATGTGGCGCATACGGCCTATGGGTGAGGGCGATCCATTCCGCCTGCTCGCTGGCGCTCATGCCATCCAGCTGGTCTTCCAGATCGGCCAGCATTTCGCCGATCTGCTCGCTGGTCTGGCGCGCCACCATCTGCTGGCGGTTATAGCCGGACAGTGCCACCACGAAAGCCAGGCTGGCGATCAGGGCCAGCGCGGTCAGCCAGGTCAGGCGCCAGAAGATGGTGCGTGGAAAGAGCGGGGGCAGGCGCATGGCGGCGATCAGCGTTCGCCGCCATCCGGCACAAACACATAGCCAAAGCCCCAAACGGTTTGCAGATAGCGCGGCTCGGCCGAGTTGTCCTCGATCAGCTTGCGCAGGCGCGAGACCTGCACATCGATGCTGCGGTCGAAAGCCTCGTGTTCACGTCCGCGCGCCAGCTCCATCAGGCGCTCACGGCTGAGCGGCTGGCGTGGGTGGCTGGCGAATACGCGCAGCAGGGCGAATTCGGCATTGGTAAGTGGAATCGGCTCCTCGCCGCGCAGCAGCTTGCGATTGCTGATTTCCAGGCGGAAGCCGCCAAACTCGAAATGCTCGCCCTCGGTCAGCGGCGCGGCCAGGGCCGACGGCTCCTTCTGGCGGCGCAGTACGGCATTGATGCGTGCCAGCAGCTCGCGCGGATTGAAGGGCTTGGGCAGATAGTCGTCCGCACCCATCTCCAGGCCGATGATGCGGTCGATATCGTCACCGCGCGCGGTCAGCATGATGATGGGGATATTGTCACCCATAGCGCGCAGGCGCCGGCACACGGCCAGGCCATCCTCGCCCGGCATCATCAGGTCGAGCAACACCAGGGCCGGGCGGTTGCGCTGCAGGCGCGCTTCCAGTTTGCTGGCATCTTCGAAGGCGTCGACGGAAAAGCCCTGTTCGTTCAGATAGCGCTGCACCAGTTCGCGCAGGCGCGGGTCATCGTCGATGAGCAGGATCTTCTTGCTGGGCTGGGGGCTAGAGGTCATGATCGGCAGTGTAGCGGCTGGCTGTGGGCCGGGCAGTCACAGTTGTAAAAAAGCATTGCCAGCGTAGCGCCTGGGCAAGCCCGTTTACAATTGCGCCGCGAAGCGCCCCGCCGGGCCGCGTATGCTTGAGCCATCTGTCCTCGCCCCACCACCATGTTCCGCCTGCCTGTACGCCTTGCCCTGCTGCTTGCCCTGCCCGCCGTGCTGGCCGCGCCCGCCGAGCCGCCTGCGCCGCTGCCGCCTGCGCTGCACAAGGCGGAGCGCATGGAGCTGCGCTTTCAGCACCGCGAAGCACGCATCCGTGAGGCACTTGAGCGCGGCGACCTGACCCCGCACGAGGCCGAGCGCTTGCGCGAACGGCTGGAGAAGCGCCGCGAACGTCTGGAGATGTGGCGTCAGCATCCACATTTGCTGCACCGCGACGGCCGCCGCCCGCGTCCCTTACCCGATGCGGCCCCACCCAGCCTGCCGGAAAGCGACTGAACGCGCCGTCAATACCGTTTGGCAGGCGCTAGCCCGCCTGCACTACAATGCAACGAATCATCGAGAGAAGACCCGCTCCATGGCCGTTGCTGACAGCAAGAAAACCATCCTCATCGTTGATGACTCCGCCAGTCTGCGTCAGGTCGTGCACCTGGCCCTGGTCGAGGCCGGCTATGCGGTGATCGAGGCGGCCGATGGCTTCGAGGGCCTGGCCCGGCTGGACGGCCGGCGCATCCACCTGATCATTTCCGATGTGAACATGCCGAATATGGACGGCATCGCCTTTGTGCGCGCGGTCAAGCAGCTGAATGACTACCGCTTCGTGCCCATCATCATGCTGACCACCGAAGCGCAGGAGGACAAGAAGATCGAGGGGCAGATGGCCGGCGCCAAGGCCTGGGTGGTCAAGCCCTTCCAGCCCGAGCAGATGTTGCGCGCGGTGTCCAAGCTGATCCTGCCCTGAGCGCCGCCGCGATGCCGATCTCGTCCGCCTACCACCATGATCGCTGCGCGCTGCACCTGGATGGCCCGCTGACCATTTACGAGGCGCGCCAGAGCAAGCAGCGCCTGTTGGACGAGCTGAACCTGGCCCGCGAGCTCGATATCGATCTGGCCGGGGTGAGCGAATTCGATACCGCCGGTATGCAGATACTGTTGCTGCTCAAGCGCGAGGCGGGGCGGCTGGACAAGCCCTTGCGCTTTCTCGGCCATTCCAAGGCGGTGCTGGCGGTGCTCGACCTCTATAACCTGGCCGGGGTGTTCGGCGATCCGGTCGTGCTGGCCAGTGGGGATGAGGCATGAATCTCGAGGCCGCCAAGCAGGTTTTCTATGAGGAAAGCGAGGAGCTGCTGGCGGCCATGGAGGCGGCCCTGCTCGCCGTCGAGACCTCGTCTGGTACCCAGCGAGCCGAGCATCTGAACGCCATGTTCCGCGCGGCGCATACCATCAAGGGCTCGGCCGGGTTGTTCGACCTGGGCGAGATGGTCGCCTTCACCCACCGTTGCGAAAGCCTGCTCGACCGCCTGCGCGAGAACGAACTCGCGCTGACTGCCGATCTGATCGAACTGCTGTTTGCCTGCCGCGACCATATGTCGGCCATGCTGGCCGCCGTGCACGATAAGCGCGCGATGCCGTATTCGGCAGCGCTGGAGGCACAGCTGGATGCCTATCTGAACCAGCCGGCCGATAGCAGCGCGCTGCCGCCGGCCAGGCGGCCCGAGGCCCAGGTTGAGCGCCAGGGGAGCGGCGAGCACGGCGTGGCGTCCGATTACTGGCATATCTCGCTGCGCTTTGGCCCGGACGTGCTGCGCAATGGCATGGACCCGATTTCCTTTGTGCGCTACCTCGGCTCACTCGGGCGCATCGTCTATATCACCACGCTGTACGACGCGCTGCCCGAGCCCGATCAGATGGATGCGGAGAGCTGCTATCTGGGCCTGGAAATCCAGTTTGCCGCCGCCGCCCATGTGGACAAGCTGGCCATCGAGAATGTGTTCGACTTCATCCGCGATGACAGCAATGTGCGCATCCTGCCGCCGCATGCGCACATCGCCGACTATGTACGCCTGATCAAGGAGATGCCCGAAGGGGCGTCGCGCCTGGGTGAGATCTTGGTGCGCGGCGGGGCGCTGACCCCGCTGGAGCTGGACGAGGTGCTAGGCATACAGCGCGAGCAGGCCGAGGCGGGCGAGCATCGCCAACTGGGCGAGTTGCTGGTGGAAGAGCGGCTGGCACCGCCGCAGGCCGTGGAAGCGGCGCTGGACAAGCAGCGCGAGCAGGTCGCGCACAAGACGCGCGAGCACCGCGCGGTGCGCGTTGATGCGGCACGTCTGGATGGGCTGATCGATCTGGTCGGCGAGCTGGTGATTGCCGGCGCGGCCTCCCAGTTGTTCGCCAAGCAGATCGGCAATGCTACCCTGCTCGAGTCGTTGTCTTCCTTGTCCGAGCTGGTCGAGCGTATCCGTGACGAGGCGCTCAGCCTGCGCATGGTGCCGGTCGGCGACATCTTCAGCCGTTTCCCGCGCGTGGTGCGTGATGCGGCGCGTGAACTGGGCAAGGATATCCAGCTCGAGCTGGCCGGCGAGGACACCGAGCTCGACAAGTCCATGGTCGATAAGCTCGGCGACCCGCTGCTGCACCTGGTGCGCAATGCGATTGACCACGGTATCGAGTCGAGCGAGCTGCGCCGCCAGCGCGGCAAGGCCGATTACGGCACGGTCTGGCTGAATGCCTACCATGAGTCGGGCAGTGTAGTGATCGAGGTGGGCGACGATGGTGGCGGCATGCAACGCGAGCGCATCCGTGTGCGCGCCATCGAGCGCGGCCTGCTTGGTGCCGACGAAGTGATCGGCGACCAGGCGCTATTGCAGATGGTGTTCGAGCCGGGCTTTTCCACTGCCGACAACGTGACCAGCCTATCCGGGCGCGGGGTGGGCATGGATGTGGTCAAACGCAATATCGAGGCCATGAAGGGCAATATTGAGATCGAGTCCATGCCCGGCGAAGGCACGGTGGTGCGCCTGCGCATGCCACTGACCCTGGCCATCATCGATGGCTTCCAGGTCGCGCTCGGCAAGAGCACCTTCGTGATTCCGCTCGATATGGTGCTGGAATGCCTGGACCTGCCGGCCGACACTGTGGCAGCCAACCGTCACTACCTGAATCTGCGTGGTGAGGTACTGCCTTTCCTCAATCTGCGCCAGTTGTTCGAAGTGGGCGGGATCGCCCCGCAGCGCCAGGCCGTGGTGGTGGTGCAATACGGCAGCCACCGCGCCGGCCTGGTGGTCGACCGTCTGGAAGGGGAGTTGCAGGCGGTGATCAAGCCGCTCGGCCAGCTGTTCCGCGGCGTGAAGGGCTTGGCCGGTTCCACCATCTTGGGCAGTGGCGCGGTGGCGCTGATCCTCGATGTGCCTGATCTGATCCAGCGCGCCGCCATCGATGAGCAGCGCCGTCTGGCCGTCTCCAGTCAGCAAGAGGCCAAACGTCTGAGCCTGCGCGAGGAAAACACCCGATGAAATGGCTGATACGTCTATCCCTTTTCAAGAAGCTCCTACTGGCTTTCGGGCTGATGGCACTGCTGTTGCTGGTGGTGGGACAAAGTGCCGTGCAGGGTATGCGCCAGGTCGAGCTGCGTTTCGAGTCCGTGCGTAGCAATTACTTGGAAGGTGCCGGGGCGCTCACTCAGGCACAGATCGGGGCGCTGCAGCACCGCCTGGCTTTGCGCGATGTGATGCTCGCGCCAGACGAAAGCAAGCGTAGCCTGGCATTTGGACATTTACAGGCCGCACGGGCCAAGGTGGACGAGAGCCTGCAACGCTATCTGCGCACCAGCATGGTGGCCGAGGAGGTGCCGCTGCGTGCACAGATTCTGGCCGCTTGGCCGGCCTATCTTGCGGTGAGTCAGGATGTGTTGCGCCTCGTGCAATTGGGTGAAACCGAGCAAGCGGTCGCCCTCTCGCGCGGACGCCTGGATGAGGCTTTCAGCCCGCTGGCAAGCGCCCTGGAACGCAATGCGACGGTGAACTTGAATACCGCGCGTCAGCGTATGGAGGAAAGCCATCAGCTCGCGCTGGTGGTGGCGCGTAATAGTGGCGGATTGGTGTTGCTGGGCTTTGCACTGGCGGTGCTGCTCGGCTTCTTCGTGGCGCGATACATCACCCGATTGCTGGGCGGGGAGCCGGAAGATGCGCTCCGCATTGCCCGCCGGGTCGCTGAGGGGGACCTCAGCAGCGCGGTACAGATCCAACCTGGCGCTGAGCGCAGTCTGATGGCCGCATTGGCCGGCATGCAGAGCCAGTTGGCGCGCATCTTGAGTGAAGTGCGCGATGCAGCGGAAGCGAATGTGCGTATCTCCGCGCAGGTGGAGTCAGCTGCCATGGCACTGGCGCACACAGCCAGCGAGCAGGCTTCCGGTATTGAACAGACGGGAGCATCGCTTGAGCAGATCAGTGCTGCCGTGGCGCACAGCGCTCAGCATGCGCAGGAAACCGACGCGTTGGCCGGCCGGGCGGCCGAGGGGGCGAGTGAGAGCGGTCAGGCGGTGGTGGCATCCATCCAGGCCATGCGCCAGATCGCGCGCAAGATCGGCGTGATCGACGAGATTGCCTACCAGACCAATCTCTTGGCCCTGAATGCGGCCATCGAGGCTGCGCGGGCCGGCCAGCATGGCAAGGGCTTCGCCGTGGTTGCCCAGGAAGTACGCAAGCTGGCCGAGCGCAGCCAGGCCGCGGCGGCGGAGATCGGCACCCTGGCTGCCGAATCGGATGCGCTGGCGGCACAGGCCGGCACGCTGCTCGATGGTGTGCTGCCGGAAATCCGCCGCACCGCCGAGCTGGTGGGCGAGATCAGCGCCGCCGGCAATGAGCAGAGCATAGGCATCGTGCAGGTGAATACCGCCATCGTGCAGCTCGGGCAAGCCACCCAGTCGAATGCGGCCTCGGCGGAAGAACTGTCGGCCTCGGCCGAAGAGCTGCACAGCAATGCCCGACGCCTGCAGGCGTTGTTGGCGAGCCTGCAGTTGGGCGGGGTCGCCAAGCCCGTCGCATCGACTAGCCGTCCGGCTGAGCCGATTGCCAAGCCGTCGCCAGGCAAGCCGCCCGCCACGGAGGCCCCGCGCCCGCTGTTGCCCACGCCGACCGCCCTGAGCCAGCCGGCTCGCCCGGTCGATGAAACCCAGTTTGTCCGCTTCTGACGAGAGCCGCCATGAGCCAGTCCCTGATGCCCCTGCGCCGCGGCAGCGCACCGCAGGTCGAACCGATAGAGCAGCCGCAGTACCTGACCTTTCGCCTCGGCGCCGAGGTGTATGCGCTGGAGATCCTGCATATCAAGGAGATCATCGAATATGGCGGGCTGACCGAGGTGCCGCTGATGCCGCGCTTTCTGCGCGGGGTGATCAATCTGCGCGGCGCCGTGGTGCCAGTCATCGACCTGGCGGTGCGCTTTGGCCGCCCGGCCACCGAGATCGGTCGGCGCAGCTGCATCGTGATCGTCGAGGTCGAATATGCGGATGGCTGGCATGACCTGGGTGTGATTGTGGATGCGGTGGATGAGGTGCTCGAGCTGCGCCCCGACGACATCGAGCCGGCACCGGCCTTCGGCGCCCAGCTGCGCGCCGAATTCATCCGCGGCATGGGCAAGCTGGATGGGCGCTTCGTGATCGTGCTGGCACTGGAGCATGTGCTGTCCATCAGCGAAATGGCCGAGCTGGCCGGGGTGGACAGCTTGCTGGATGCCGAGACGGAGCGCTGACACGGTGTCCGCCATGCCGCCCAGCGAACTGCTGTCCTTGCCGCCCGGCTTTGGCCTGGTGGCGATGAGCGATGCGGAGTTTCGTGACTACCAGCAGTTCATCGAGCGGCTGACTGGCATCCACCTGGCGCCGATCAAGAAGGCCATGCTGGCCGGCCGCCTGGCCAAGCGCCTGCGCGACTGCCAGCTCGACAGCTATGGCGCGTATTTCCGCCGGATCGCCGAAGGCGGCGATGCGCAGGAGCGGCAGATCGCCATTGATCTGATCACTACCAACGAAACCTATTTCTTTCGCGAACCCAAGCATTTCGACGCGCTGCGCAGCCGCCTGCTGCCCACGCGCAATGGCCAGCCGGTGCGCATCTGGAGCGCCGCCTGCGCAAGCGGCGAGGAGTGCTACAGCCTGGCCATGGTGCTGGCCGATGTCCTGGGCGAACAGGCCGCCTGGGAAGTGCTGGGTTCGGATATCTCCAGCCGCGTGCTGGCCTCGGCCCAGCGTGGGCTCTACCCGATGGAACGCGGCCACCATATTCCGCCCGAGCTGCTCAAGCGCTTTTGCCTGCGTGGCACTGGCGACTATATGGGCACCCTGCTGGTGGAGAGTGGCCTGCGCAAGCGGGTGCGCTTCAAGCCGATCAATCTGATCGAGCCGCTGCCGGAAATCGGCCTGTTCGATGCGATCTTCCTGCGCAATGTGATCATCTACTTCGATGCTGAGACCAAGCGTCGTGTCGTGAATGCGGTGTCCCAGCGTCTCAAACCTGGTGGTTGGCTGGTGGTCGGCCATTCCGAGTCGCTGATCGGCCAGCCGGCTAATCTGCTGCCCATCCTGCCGACGATCTACTGCAAGCAATGAGCTTCCAGATCGATATCTTCCTGCAGCCGGGCGAGGTCTATTTCGGGGACCGGGACACGCGTATCCGCACGCTGCTTGGCTCCTGCATCGCCATCACCTGGTGGCACCCGCAGCGCCAGATCGGCGCCATGTGCCACTACCTGCTGCCGCAGCGCCCGCACGGTCATCCGCGCGGCGATGGCCCCCTGGATGGGCGCTATGCCGAGGAGGCTTTCCAGCTGACCATGCGCTATATTCAAGCCGCCGGCACGCTGCCAGCTGATTACCAGGTCAAGATGTTCGGCGGCGGGCAGATGTTGATTGCCGAGGGGGGCAAGCTGCCGGCCGTGGGCGAACGCAATATCGAGTTCGGCAAGCACTGGCTCGCACAACATGGCTTTCGCCTCAGTCGCGAACACCTGGCCGGCCATGGCCATCGGCATATCGTGTTCGATGTGGCGACCGGCGATGTCTGGGTGCGCTTTCGCCCGCAGCAGGACGAGCTGCCGCCCCTACCAAAATCCTGACGCCCATGCCGGGCGCCCGGTCCGATCGGACTTGCAACGGAAAGTGTCATGCCCATCAGTGTGCTGATCGTTGATGACTCCGCTGTCGTGCGCCAGGTACTGACCGAGGAGCTTGGCCGTGAGCCCGATATCAAGGTGATCGGCGCGGCGGCCGACCCGATCTTTGCCCAGGAACGCATGAAGCTGCAGTGGCCCGATGTGATCATTCTCGATATCGAGATGCCACGCATGGACGGGCTGACCTTTCTGCGCCAACTGATGGCCGAGCGCCCGACTCCGGTGGTGATCTGTTCCAGCCTGACCGAGAAGGGCGCCAAGATCACCATGGAGGCGCTGTCGCTGGGGGCCCTGGGCATCATCACCAAGCCCTCGATCGGGGTGCGCAACTTCCTGCAGGACAGCTCGGCCGACTTGCTGGTGGCGATACGTGCGGCCTATGCCGCTACTGGTCGCTTGCGCCTATTGCGCCCGCTGGCCAGCCGGCCTGATCCGGCGGCTGCGCCAGCGCCAGCGCCTGCCCGCGCGCCCAGCCCACCGCCGCTGGCCCGACCGGCGAGCGGTCTGTCCTTTGTTGCCGAGAAGATACAGTCGCCTAAGCTCAGTGCCGATGCCATTCTGGCCGCCCCCAGCGGCAATGGCAGCCTGGCGATCACCGAGCGGATTGTGGTGCTGGGCATATCAACGGGCGGGGTGCAGGCACTGGAGGAATTGCTGCCCAGGCTATCGGTGGCCTGCCCGGCACTGGCCATCGTCCAGCACATGCCGGAAAAATTTACAGCGACGTTTGCGCAACGCTTGCATAACCTGTCGCGTATTGAAGTAAAGGAAGCCGAGAATAATGACCGCATGATGCGCGGCCGGGCCCTGATTGCACCGGGCGGCAAGCATCTTCTGGTCAAGCGCGCGCCCAGTCACTACTACGTGGAAGTGGTGGATGGCCCGCTGGTCAGTCGACATCGACCCTCGGTGGATGTGTTGTTCCGCTCTGCCGCCAAATGCGCGGGGCGCAATGCCTTGGGTGTGATCATGACTGGCATGGGCGACGACGGTGCGCGCGGCCTGTTGGAAATGCACGACAGCGGCGCGCCCACCATTGCGCAGGATGAAGCCAGTTGCATCGTGTTTGGCATGCCCAAGGAAGCGATACGCCTCGGGGCGGCCGATACGGTGGCCAGTCTGCAGGACATACCGGGTCTGATAGAACGTAGTAACAGCCGCTCGCCGTGATGGGCTGGCGGCGTTTTGGCAGTCTATTCGCTATATTATCTTTTGTTGATGTTTGGCACTGGCTGGGGTGAGCATGTTTGTGAATACAGAACTCAGCGTCATGGTGGTGGAGGACAGCGCGGTGCAACGCATGCACGCGCTCGATCTCTTGGCCAATCTGGGTATCAAGCGCACGCTGGAAGCTGAGAACGGCCGGCATGCGCTCGAGGTGTTGGGCGGCGCGGGGCATATCGACATCCTGATTACTGACCTGGAAATGCCTGATATGGACGGCGTCGAGCTGATCCGCCATATCGCCGAAAGCCATCAGGTGAATGCGCTGATCGTGGTGTCGAGCCGCGAGACCACCATCCTGTCCACGGTGGAAACCATGGCGCGCGAGCATGGCCTGATCGTGCTCGGCATCGCCCAGAAGCCGCTGTCTTACGACAATCTGGCCGGTCTGTTGGCAAAGTTCGAGCCGGGCCAGGTGGGCGCGCGCAATAGCGAGGCGCAATACCACTTCAGCGCACAGGAATTGCGCGAAGCCATCATCAATAAGCAGCTCTTGCTGCAATACCAGCCCAAGGTCACCACCCACTCGGGCGTCATGCGTGGCGTGGAGGCACTGGTGCGCTGGCAGCATCCACAGCATGGCTTGATGGCGCCGGCGCACTTCATCACCTTTGCCGAGGAAAACGGCCTGATCGACGAGCTGACCGACTGGGTGCTGGAAACCGCGCTCAAGCAGCTGCGCGACTGGCATGCGCGCGGGCTGACTATTAGTGTGGCGGTCAATCTGTCTGCGCGTTCGCTATCCACGCCCGATCTGGCCGACCGGGTAGCAGCCGCCACCAGCCGTATCGGCATCGAGCCCAAATACCTGGTGCTGGAAATCACCGAAACCGCAGTGATGTCCGATCTGGCCCTGTCACTGGGCACGCTGGCGCGTCTGCGTCTGAAGGGCTTTGGCCTGTCCATTGACGACTTCGGCACCGGTTTCTCGTCCATGCAGCAGCTGTCGCGCATCCCATTTACCGAGCTGAAGATAGACCGCTCGCTCGTGCACGGCGCATCGGAAAAGCCCCATCTGCATGTGATGCTGCAAAGCACGATAGAGATGGGCAAGAAGCTGCACCTGACCACGGTGGCCGAGGGGGTGGAGAACCCCTCCGACTGGCAGCTGATCCGTCTGCTGGGCTGCGATGTCGCGCAGGGTTTCTATGTGTCCAAGCCGATCCAGGGCGATGGCCTGGCCAACTGGCTCAAGCAGGGCACCCAGCATTTACGCCCGGCGCGGCCGAGCATGGGCTGAGCGCTGCACGTGGTCAAACAAAACCCGGCGTGCTGCCGGGTTTTGTTTTTTGCGCGACGTGCTTGCCGTTCAGGGCTGACGCTGCCAGTGGCCAGACTTGCCGCCGCGCTTCTCGATCAGCTGCAGTCCATCAATGCACATGCCCTTGTCCACCGCCTTGAGCATGTCGTAAATCGTCAGTAGTGCAACGCTGACCGCGCTGAGCGCCTCCATCTCGACGCCAGTGCGGCCGACCGTCTCGGTACTGGCCTGGCAAAGCACGCTGGAGGTCGCGGCATCCAGGCTGAAGTCCACGCTGACATGGGTGAGCGGCAGTGGATGGCAGAGTGGAATCAGCTCGCCGGTGCGCTTGGCGGCCATGATGCCGGCCAAGCGTGCCACGCCCAGCACATCACCCTTCTTGGCGTCGCCCGCGGCCAGCAGGGCGAAGGTGGCAGGCTGCATATGGATGCGACCGGCCGCAATGGCCAGGCGATGGGTTTTCGGCTTGGCGGCCACGTCGACCATATGGGCCTGGCCGGCGGCGTTGAAATGGGTAAGGGGCTGGCTCATGCGTTTCTCGCGCTTAATCGTGGTCGGTATTGCCGTATTGCTTGCTGACGACCTGATGCCAGCGCGCGGCGGCGGATAGGTCGCTATCGCGTGCCTCCACCCAGCGTGGCCCATCCGGCGTCCATTCCTTTTTCCAGAACGGCGCGCGGGTTTTCAGGAAGTCCATGATGAAGGTATTCGCCTCGTAGGCCGCGTGCCGATGCGGGCTGGCAGTCAGCACCAGCACGATGCGCTCGCCCGGATGCAGGCGGCCGACCCGGTGCACAATACGCACCGCATTGAGCGGCCAGCGCACGGCGGCTTCTTCGGCAATGCCGAGCAGCGCCTTCTCGGTCATGCCCGGATAGTGTTCGAGCTCAAGCGCCACCACATCCTCGGCCAGGTTCAGATCACGCACCAGGCCGACAAAGCTGACCATAGCACCGATACCGCGGTCGCCCGCGCTCAGCACATCGGCCTCGTGGCCGAGGTCGAAGTCCTCGGTCTGGACCGAGATCGCGATACGCGCTTGCGGCAGCTTGTCCATTCAGCCTCCGGTTACCGGTGGAAAGATCGCCACTTCCGCGCCGGCCTGCAGCTGGGCGGTGAAGTCGACCAGTTCCTGATTGATCGCCACCCGGAAAACCTTGCCGCCAGCCAGCTCCTCGGACCAGGCACCGCCGCGTGCGGCCAGGTGGGCGATCAGACCGGCCACGCTTTGCACGCCCGTGGGCAGGTCCAGCGTTTCGCTAGGCGTCTGAAAGGTTTCACGCAGGCGCGCGAAGTAGAGCACGGTGATTTGCATGGGTTCAGGCCAAAAGGGAGGCAAGGGAAAGATAGCGCACTGGCTGGCCGGGCTGCACCACGGTGTCGGGTGGCAGGTCGACCAAGCCATCGGCCCAGGCCAGGCCACTCATCACCGCCGAGCCTTGATTCGGGTACAGGGCCACGGCCAGGCCGCCATCGTCCTGCGTGAGCAGGCGCGCGCGCAGGAATTCACGCCGCTTGTCGGCGCGCGGCCAGTGAAAGGCGGCCGGCAGGGTGATGCTGGTGGCCTGTTCCGGCGCTGCGCCCTGACGCTTGAGCAGAAAGGGGCGTGCCAGCAGCAGAAAGGTCAGGAAGGCGCTGACCGGATTGCCGGGCAGACCGATGAAGTCGGCTGCGCCCAACTTGCCAAAGGCCAGCGGCTTGCCCGGTTTGATGGCGATCTTCCACAGATCGAGCCGGCCCAGCGCACTGACGGCGGCTTTCACATGGTCTTCCTCGCCCACCGAGACGCCGCCGCAGCTGATCACCACATCGCAGGCCTCCGCGGCGCGCTGCAAGGCGGCCTCGGTGGCTGCGCGTGTATCGGCGACCTGGCCGAAGTCGATCAGCTCGCCACCCAGCCTTTGGATCAGCGCACCAATCGCGAACTGATTGGAGTTGTAGATGCCACCCGCGGGCAGGGGCTGGCCCGGCGCGGTCAGCTCGTCGCCCGTGCACAGTAGGCCGACGCGCAGGCGGCGGTATACCGGCAGGGCGGCAATGCCCAGCGAGGCAGCCAGGGCCAGATGCTGTGGTCCCAGCCGCTGGCCGGCGTCCAGCACGCTGCTGCCGATTGCGATGTCCTCGCCGCGGCGGCGGATATGCTGGCCTGGCTTGAGCGCGCTGCGCAGGCTGACCCAGCCCTCACCCGCCTCGGTATCTTCCTGCGCCACCACCAGATTGCAGCCCGGGGGCACCGGTGCGCCGGTAAAGATGCGCGCGGCGCTATTGGCGGCCAAGGGGCTGCCGGTCTCGCCCGCGGCAATCCGCTGCACGACCGGCAGGCGCGCCGGCGGCGCGGTCAGGTCCAAGAGGTTCAGGGCATAACCATCCATCGCACTATTGTCGAAGCCGGGCACATCGAGCGGTGCGTGCAGCGTCTGGGCCAGCACGCGCCCATCGCAGGCTTGCAGCGACAGGGTTTCCTGGCTGGTGGTGGGCAGGGCGGCATCCAGCAAGGCTTGCCGGGCGGCATCGAAAGACAGCAGGGACATGGGCGGCTCGTCGTGGGGCAGGGGCGATCAGGTTGGGGATTCGCACGAACCCTACACCAAGGCAGGCGGGGCCGGAAATACGCCAGCCGGCGGGTAGCGCAAAGGCCTTGATTTTGTTATGGTTCGCGCGTGCTGCGATGCAAAAACGGCGGGGATTCCGCCGGCAGCCTGCAAGAACCGCCTCGCAAGAGGCTCAGTCAGCCGCCAGAGAGGCGGTTTTCAAAGTGGAAGGAAGTTCCATGTCCAAGCGTGTTGTTACGCTGGCGCACTATTACACCGCGCCAGAAATCCAGCAGATGGCCGACAAGGTCGGTGATTCGCTCGAACTCTCTCTGTATGCGCGTGATGCCAATGCCGATGTGATCGTCTTCGCCGGTGTGCGCTTCATGGCCGAGACCGCCAAGATTCTGAACCCGCAAGCCGAGGTGATCCTGCCCGATGCCGGCTCCACCTGCTCGCTGGTCACCCAGACCGACGTCAAGCGCCTGAAGGCCTGGCGTGAAAAGCATGCCGATTACGTGCATGTGTCCTACATCAATAGCTCGGCCGAACATAAGGCACTGAGCGACTGGATCGTCACCAGCCGCAATGTGGACGACATCATTGCCCATCTGTATGCCGAGGGGAAAAAGGTAATCTTCTCGCCCGACCGCAATATGGGCGCCTATCTGAACTACCAGTACGGCTACGATATGCCGCTGTGGTCGGCCGTGTGCGAAGTGCACGACAAGTTCAACGAGACCGCACTGAACGAGGGCATGGCTGCCGTGGAAGGCGCCAAATACCTGATCGCCCACCCGGAAAGCCCGCTGCCGGTGCTCAAGCGCGCCGATTACGTCGGTTCCACCAGCGGCATGCTGAACTGGGTGAAGAGCTTCCAGCGCGAGCCCGATGCCACCATCTTCGTTGCTACCGAGGACGGCATCCTCTACAACATGGGCCTGGCGCGGCCGGACCTGAAGATCGTGCAGGCGCCGATCTATGCCGGCTGCCAGTGCAATCAGTGCCCATATATGAAGATGAATAATGTTGAACGCGTGCAGCGCGCCCAGGCCGGGGAGGGCACGCGTATCGACTACCTGACGGCGGAACAGATGGACGCCGCCCGCCTGCCGATCGAACGCATGCTGGCCTTCAGCGAGGCACAGATGCAGAAGGCTACGGCACCCAAGCCGGTGGCCGTACCGGCTTAAGCCAGCATCGTTTGCAATCAGGGCAGTCTAGGCTGCCCTTTTTCATGCCGGCTTCGCATCGGGCCGGCTCTGCATCTTCTGTGTGCTTCGCGGTGCCAGACTTGGATTTCAAGACCATGCGTGAATTCGACTACCTGATCTTCATTGGCCGCTTCCAGCCCTTTCACAATGGCCATCTGTGGACCTTGCAGCATGCGCTTGAGCGCGCTGACAAGGTGGTGGTGCTGTGTGGTTCGGCGCGCCAGGCGCGCAATCCCATGCACCCGTTCACGGTGGAAGACCGCGAACGTATGATGCGTCTGGCCCTGCCCGAGGACGTGCAGTCGCGCGTGTTCGTAGTGGGGATTTCCGACCGCATGTACAACGACCAGCAATGGCTGACCGAGGTGCAGAACCTGGTCGACCGGGTGATCGCGGTCGACAACTCCGATGTGGGCAGCCGCCAGGCGCAGTTCCGCATCGGTATCGTTGGGCCGCCACGCGGCGCCCGCCATGCGGATGGCGGCGTGGCAATCGGCGGGGCCAAGCGTGGCAATGCCGAATACCTGGAGCTGTTTCCGCAGTGGCAGCGCGTGGAAGCGCCCGAGTTGCCCGATGTACATGCTTCGCGCGTACGCCATGCATTCTTCGACCCCGAGCGCGAGGGCGATTGGCCGGCTTGTGCGGCCCTGCTGCCGCCGCCGGTATTCGCCTGGTTGAATGCGTTTCGCGCCAGCGAGACCTTTGCCAATCTGCAAAGCGAATACCTGTTCCTCAAGCGCTACCGGCAAAGCTGGGCGGCCGCGCCTTATCCGCCCACCTTTGTCACCGTCGATGCGGTGGTCATCCACTCGGGACACGTATTGCTAGTGCGGCGTCGCTCGCAGCCAGGCAAGGGCCTGTGGGCGCTGCCGGGTGGCTTTGTGCATCCGGACGAACGTATCAAGGACGCGGTGATCCGCGAGCTGCGCGAAGAGGCCCGCCTGCGTGTGCCGGCGCCGGTGCTGGCCGGTTCCATGCGCGCCAACCGCGTGTTCGACCATCCGCAGCGCAGCCTGCGCGGGCGCACCATCACCCACGCCTTCCTGATCGAACTGGCGCCGACCAGCGAGGGCCTGCCCAAGGTGCGTGGCGACGACGATGCCGAGCGCGCCAAATGGGTGCCGCTGTTCGAGTTTAACCGCATGGAAGAGCAGCTGTTCGAAGACCACTTCTATATCGTGAACTGGTTCCTCGGCCAGGTCTGAGCGCGGCTGTTGCAGGCGCGCGCCACTGCCGCCGCACCGTGCTGCAGCCCCGCGGGTGCGCTCCTATACTGGGCGCATGAGACAAGGACGCATGTATTTATGGCGCGGCAAGGCGCTGGTGCTGGGGGTGGAGACCGATTCGATTCCGCATGCCCACCACGCGATCCAGCTCAGCCTGGCCCTGGAAGGGGAATTCCGTCTCGCCCGTGGCGACGGCTCTTTGCAAGCCACCCAGGCCGCCATGCTGTGGCCAGGCCAGCAGCACAAGATCGCCGCCAATGGCGCACTGATTGCCCACCTGTTTATCGACCCCGGCCAGCGTGCGCTGCACGCCTGGCAGCATCTGAATGCGCCCGATGCGCTGGCGCCCGGTCTACGCAGCGCCTTGCTGGATGCCTGGCGCACGCCGCGCCCACTTGCCCAGTGCGAGACACTGCTGGCCGACTGGCAGGCCAGCTGGCTAGCCGGTTTTGACCGCGCTGCGGTATTCGATGCACGCGTGGCCGAGGCGCTGAGCCTGCTCGAGGCGGATCCGGCCCAGGATATTGCCCAGCTGGCGGCGCGGATCGGCCTGTCGCCCAGCCGTTTCAGCCATCTATTCAGCCAGCACACCGGCTTGCCCTATCGGCGCTATGTGTTGTGGATGCGTTTGCTGGATGCGGTTGCCCGCCTGGCCGATGGGGCGAACCTGACCACCGCCGCCCATGCAGCGGGTTTTGCCGATCTCGCGCATATGAGCCGGGTCTTCCATGCCACTTTCGGGGTGGTGCCTTCCACGCTGAGCCGGGTGGCGATCAGTGCCGAGAGCGCGCAGTAGACGGCGCAGGCATCGGTCCGCCGCGCCATCCAGGCGATAGCAGCATCGTTCAAGCGCGGCTGTGGGTGCGCAGGTTAGAGTTGCCGCTCCAATAAGACGAGGAGCATGCACTGATGCGGCAGATCGACACGCTGTTCGAGCGCTATGGCGAAAGCCATCAGAACCCCTTCAATAAGCGCGTGCACTGGGTGTGCGTACCGCTGATCACCTTCAGCCTGCTCGGCCTGCTCTGGGCCGCCAGCCCTTGGCTGGCGCTGGTTTTTGCCGTGTTTTCGCTTGGCTTCTACCTGCGCCTGAGCGTGCCGATTGCGCTGGGCATGTTAGTTTTGGCCGGCAGCATGCTGCTGGTACTGAGCGTGCTGCCCGAGGTGCTGTATACGAGTCTGGCCATTTTCGTGCTGGCCTGGATCGGTCAGTTCATTGGTCACAAGGTGGAAGGCAAGAAGCCGTCCTTCTTCGACGATTTGAAGTTCCTGCTGGTCGGGCCGGCCTGGCTGCTTGGCTTCGTCTACCGCCGCCTGCAGATTCGCTACTGAGATGCGTGGCCCGAATCCATCGCGTCGCCGCCTGCTCAAGCAGGGCGTGCTGCTGGGGGTGGCGGCCGCAGGGGGGCCGGCCCTGGCTGGCGAGTTGCGCCTGGCGGACTTGCCGGCCGCCCGTGCGGCCATCCGCCAGCTGCAAGCGCGCAGCACGCTGCAGTCCAGCGCCGGCATGTCACCCTACCGCACGCTCGTGCATTGCGCGCAGAGCATTGAATACTCGCTAAGTGGCTACCCGCAGCTGAAGCCGCGCTGGTTCCGCGCCAGCCTGGGCCGTTCGGCCGCTCAGTATTTTCTATGGCGCGGCGCTATGCAGCACGATCTGGACGCACCCCTGCCCGGCGCACCGGCCATCGCGCCCGACGGCGCCCTGAGCGAAGCCTTTGCACGCCTGCACCGCGCGCTGGATGCCTTCGAGCAGGCCGCAGCGCATGGGCGGCCGCTGGCCGAGCATTTTGCCTATGGCCCACTGCCAGCCGATCAGTACGCGCGCCTGCATGCCTACCATCTGGCCGAGCATCTGGGCAGCCTAGGCCTGGCCTGAGCTGCCGGGCTCTGCTTCCGGCTGGGCCAGCAGGAGCTGCAAGCCGGCCGGCAGCACACCCAGTGCTTCGGCTGGCTGCTCGCAGATCAGGGTGTGGAAGGCATCGAGATTGGCCACATGGTGGGCGGCAATCTGGCCGAATTTGCTCGCATCGCTGAGCAAGACACCATGGGCCGCATGGGCGAGCATGGCGGCCTTCAGTTCCGCATCGGCGGCCGTGGTGGCGGTCACGCCCAGCCGCGCATGCACGGCACAGGCGCCGATAAAGGCCAGATCGGCGCGGTAACGCGCCACGGTGGCCAGCGCGGCATTGCCGCTCAGATGGTGTTCGCTGGTCGACCAGCTGCCGCCGGTCACGATCAGCTCGATCTGCGCCTGATCGCTCAGGCATTGCGCCACATCCAGGGAATTGGTGATCACCCGCAGCGGCTGCACGGTCAGCGCGCGCGCCAGCGCGGTGGCGGTGCTGCCCGCGTCGATAAACACGGTCTGGTAAGGCTGCACCAGCGTGGCGGCCAGCTCGCCAATGCGCGTCTTCACCTCACGGCGCACCTGGCTGCGCATCGGGAAGGCAATCTGGCTGCTGAGCAGCGAAACCGCGCCGCCATGGGTCTTTTGCAGCACGCCCTGTTCCGCGAGCGCTTTCAGGTCGCGCCGGACCGTGTCTTCCGAGATGGCCAGGCTAGCGGCCAGCTGGGCGACCTCCACGCGCCCATCGCGGGTCAGGGCATCCAAGATGAATTGACGGCGTTCGCTGAGAAACATGGGCAACCTTTGCGTTGTCTTGCGGGATTCTGCTGGCTTGCAATGCCGATATATTCGTTTTTTTGCCGATATTCTGCCATTATTCGCGCCTGATTGTGCTGCTTTGTGCGGAGATTGGCATGCGTATTGAACATGTGGCGCTGTGGGTGGCCGACCTGGAGCGCATGAAGGACTTCTACACCCGCGCCTTTCGCGGCTCGGCCAGCGAGCGCTACCGGAATCCGCATAGCGGCTTCCAGTCCTATTTCATCTACTACGACTCGGGCGCGCGGCTCGAGCTGATGCAGCGGGATGGCATTCCGCCCAATGCCAACGATGTGCAGCGCCAGGCGCGCGGGCTCATCCATCTGGCTTTCTCGGCTGGCTCGGCGCGCGCGGTGGAAGAGCTGACCGAGCAGCTGTGCGCGGCCGGCAGCCCCTTGTTGTCTGGCCCGCGCCTGACCGGTGATGGCTATTACGAGAGCGTGGTGCTGGATCCGGAAGGCAATCGGATCGAAATCACCATTTAGTGCCCGGCGCGAGTCGCTGGCACAAACGCGGCGGGCTTGCGATGATCGCGGCACCTGTTCCGGAGTGCTGCCGTGTCTGTTCTGTCCCAAGCCGTTGTCCTGCTGGCCTCGGCCGTGATTGCCGTTCCCCTGCTCAAGCGCTTCGGCATTGCCTCGGTGCTCGGCTATCTGGCCGCCGGTGTGGCCATCGGCCCCTGGGGTCTGGGCCTGATCGGCGATCCGGGCGCTATCCTGCATGCCACCGAATTTGGCGTGGTGCTGCTGCTGTTCATCATTGGCCTGGAACTGCAGCCGGCGCGCCTGTGGGTGCTGCGCCGGGCGGTGTTTGGCCTGGGCGGTGCCCAGGTGCTGCTCAGCAGCGCCGCCATTGCTGGCGTGGCCTGGGTGCTCGGCTTGCCACCCACCGCCGCCATCGTGGCCGGTCTCGCGCTGTCGCTGTCATCCACCGCCTTTGTGCTGCAGATGCTGGCGGAGAAGAACCAGCTGACCAGCCGGCACGGCCGTGATGGCTTCGCTGTGCTGCTGTTCCAGGACCTAGCGGTCATTCCGCTGCTGGCGATTCTGCCCCTGCTGTCGCCGGCCGCCAGCACGTTGAGCCGCCCGCCGGCCTGGGTGTCCATTCTGGCCGTGCTCGCGGTCATCATCGGCGGGCGCTATCTGCTTCGCCCGGCTTTTGCCCTGGTCGCGCGCGCCAAGAGCCATGAGATCTTCGTGATGGCCACCCTGCTGGTGGTGATGGGCATGGCCTGGGGCATGGATGCGGCCGGGCTCAGCATGTCGCTGGGTGCCTTCCTGGCCGGTGTGCTGCTGGCCGATTCGGAATACCGGCACGAGCTGGAAGCGAATATCGAGCCCTTCAAGGGCGTGCTGCTCGGCCTCTTCTTCGTGGCGGTGGGCATGGCGGCCAATCTGGGCCTGCTGCTCAACCAGCCACTCTTGCTGCTCGGCTTGGCGCTTGGCCTGATGCTGCTGAAGGCGCTGCTGCTGTATCTGATCGGCCGCGTGGCGGGCCTGGATGACCCGGCCGGGCGCCGCCTGGCTATCTTCCTGGCCCAGGGCGGTGAATTTGCCTTCGTGCTGCTGGCATTGGCGGTCAGTCAGCAATTGCTCGACCAGCCCACTGCCGAGCTTCTGACCATGACGGTAACGCTGTCGATGGCGCTGACCCCGCTGCTGGTCAGCGTGCATGAGCGCTGGATCGCGCCGCGCCTGGAGGCCAAGCCGCCGCGCGATTTCGATGCGATCGACAGCGCGCAGCATCGGGTGATCATTGCCGGCTTCGGCCGCTTCGGGCAGATCGTGGCACGCGTGCTGCGTACGCGCAAGATTGCCGCCACGGTGCTGGAAGCCAGCCCCGAGCAGGTCGATTTCGTGCGCCGCTTTGGCAACCGCATTCACTATGGCGATGCCTCCCGCTTGGAATTGCTGCGCGCGGCCGGCGCCGACAAGGCCGAGGTACTCGTGCTGGCCATCGACGAGGTCGAAGCCTCGATCAAGGCGGCCGAGACGGCGCGCCAGCATTTCCCGCAGCTGAAGATTTATGCGCGCGCCCGTAACCGCTTCCATTACTACCGGCTGCGCGATCTGGGTGTGGAGGTGGTTACGCGCGAAACCTTTGCCGCCAGCCTGGAACTGGCCGGCGAAGTGCTCGGTGGTCTTGGCCTGAATGCCGCGCAGACCCATGAAACGCTCAGCCTGTTCCGCCGCCACGACGAGGCGCTGCTAGCGCGCCAGTACGCGGTGCATCATGACGAAACCCAGCTGATGCAGACCTCGCGCGATGCGATGGCTGAGCTTGAGGCCCTGTTCGAATCGGATAGCGCCGAAGTCAATATCGGCAGCAACGCGCAGCAGCCGGGCAGGGAAGAGATGCGCCACTGGGGTTGAGTCTGCGCGCAAACAAAAAAAGCGGCGCCGTACCGCAATGGATAGGGCGCCGTTTTCTTTGCAGGCTTGCGACTATTCGCCGGCGGCCTCGGTGGCTTCCACTACCCAAGGCTCGGCCTGGGCGGCCGCAAACCAGCTTTGCATGGCCGGCAGGGCCAGCATATGGTCGACCCAGGCCTGGGCGGCCTGTGGCAGCGGCAGGCTGTAAGTGCGGCAGCGCGTGGCGACCGGCGCGTACATGGCATCCAGGATGCTGAATTCGCCCATCAGGAAGGGGCCGTGGGCGGCGAAGCGGCCGCGTAGATCGGCCACCATGGCGCCAAAACGATTCAGCTCGCTGGCTACATCGGGCCGTAGCGGGCGGGCGGGCTTCACCTTGCGCACATTCATCGGGTGATGGGTGCGCAGCGCGCCAAAGCCGGCATGCATCTCGGCGGCCAGCGCGCGCGCCTCGGCGCGCTGGGCGATATCGCGTGGCCACATCGCATGCTCGGGATAGCGCTCAGCTAGGTATTCGCAGATGGCAATCGATTCCCACACCTGGATAGGGCCGTCCAGCAGGCAGGGCACCTTGCCGGTGGGCGAGTAGCGCAGGATCTGGCTGGCGGTGTCGGGCGCGTATAGCGGGATCAGCACCTCCTCGAAAGGGATGCCGAACTGCTGCAGCAGCAGCCAGGGGCGCAGCGACCAGGATGAATAGGCTTTGTTACCGATGACGAGCTGCAGCATGGGGTTTCCTCAGTGGCGGTGTTGTTGTCTTAGGGCCAGATAACGATCGCGTGCACGACCACGGGCCAGCATGACGGGTGCAATCGCTTCCAGCGCAGTCGGCTGCCAGCCGAGCTGAGCGGGGAAGCCGGCCGGGTCAATATTGTCGACCTTCAGCGAAGTCAGATTGTCTCGGGTCAGTGGGGGATTGGGCAGCACCGACAGCAGGGCTGCCTGCAGCTGGCCGGCCCAGTCGGGAATGCCGAACACCGGGCGCGGCGTGCCGGCCGTGCGCCCCACATAGCGCACCAGCTCTTGCATGCTGTACACGGTCGGTCCGACCAGGTTCAGGCTCTGCTGGATCAGGCTATCGTCCTCCAGCGCGCGAACAAAGGCGCGGCTCACATCCTCCACCCACACCGGCTGCATGCGCGTTTGGGCGCCGGCCAGCGGCACCAGCGGGGCCAGCTTGAGCAGGTCGGCGAACATGCTCAGAAAGCAGGTACCCGGCCCGAATACCAGCGAGGGACGGAAGATGGTCCAGGCCAGCTTGCTGGCGCGCACATGGGCTTCGGCTTCGCCCTTGCTCTGCTGATACTGCGACGGCCCCTGCGGATTGGCGCCCAGTGCGCTCATATGCAGATAGCGGCGCACGCCAGCCTGCTGCATGGCGGCCATGATCTTGTCGCTGAGCTCGACATGGGCGCGCCGGAAGGCGGCAGGCGAGCCGTGCAGGATGCCGACCAGATTGATCACCGCCGCATGGCTGGGTACCAGCTCGGCCAGCACGTGCGGGTCGTGCACATCGGCGCTCAGCACGGTCACGCCGGGCAGCGGAATCAGGTTCTGGCGCACCTTCTCACGATCGCGGCAGGGCAGGGTGACGGTATGGCCGCGGCTGACCAGGCGCTCGACCAGGCTCTGGCCGATAAAGCCGGTGCCGCCGATAACGAGGATGGGCGCGGTGCGGGCAATGGGCATGGGGGATTTTCTCCGTGGTTCAGGGCGTGCCGTCTTCGATGGCCAGATCATTGCTGGCGCGGCCGGGAATGGTGCCGAGGCGTTTCTTCAGCGAGGTTTCGCCGCGTCCGAAGGCTTGCGCGTAGTAAATGGCATTCGCCATCACCTTCTTCACATAGTCGCGCGTCTCGCTGAAGGGAATGCTCTCGGCGTAGATCGCGCCCTCCAGCGCATGATCGGCGCGCCAGTTGCGCGCGCGGCCCGGCCCGGCGTTGTAGGCGGCGGTGGCCATTACCGGCTGGTCGCCCAGGCTTTGCAGCACGTGCTTCAGATAATAGGTGCCGAGCTGCACATTGGTGCCGATCTCATTCACCGCGGCCGGGGTGTAATCGCGCATGCCCATTTTCTTGGCCACCCAGCTGGCGGTGGCCGGCATCAGCTGCATCAGGCCCTGCGCACCCACGCTGGACTTGGCCACGGTCACGAAGCGGCTTTCCTGGCGGATCAGGCCGTAGACCCAGGCTTCATCCAGATCGATCTGGCGCGCATAGACCTGGGTCACATCGCGGTAGGGGGCCAAAAAGCGCAGGCCGAAGTCATGCAGCTCGCGCGTGCGCTCGGCCGAATAGATGGCACGGTCATACCAGCGGCTTTGCCTGGCTACCTCGGCGGCGGCCAGCAGCTGGTGGTCGCTCAGGCCGCGCATGCCCCAGTTCCATTCGCGCAGCGCCTCGGTGCGCCATTCCAGATCGTTCAGGGCCAGTGCGCGCTCCACCGAGGGAATCTGCCGCACTGCCTGTAGCTCGGCTGCGCTGGGCTTGTAGCCGACCTGGGGCACCTCGGCGATTGCGCCGAGTTCCTCGCGCGCCAGCAGACCGTAGAAATGATGCTCGCCGGCCAGCTCGACATAGCGGCGGTTGGCTTCCGGCACCTGGCCGGCCTGCGCATGGGCACGCGCGCGCCAGTAGCGCCAGGCGGCCTCCTTCTGTTCTTCGGCAGGCATGGCGTCGATGGCGGCAGCGACCTGCTTCCAGTCGCCGGCGCGCAGGGCCGAGCGCACCAACCAGTCACGCGACTCATCGTCGAGCTCCTTCAGGCTCAGGCCGCGGGCGTAGTAATCGAGTGCCTCGGGGCGCAGCTGGCGTGCGGCATGGTAGCCCAGCCGGCTCCAGGCATAGCGGCGCTCGGCCTCGGGCAGATCGCCCCCTAGCTGTTGCAGCAGCACGAGGCCGGCGGCGGCATTGGTGCGTCCGGCACGGTTGATGGCGAACAAGGCGGCCTCGCGCCCGCCACGGCTATTCAGCGCCAAGCCCTTGCTGCCCTTGGCCGGATTAGCGGCAATCGCTTGCAGGCGTTCGCGGTCCAGGCCGGCCGGATTGTTCAGCCGCGGTAGCAGCTGGGCGGCGAAGTCGGGGCTATTCGCTTCCAGGGCCAGGCGGATGCGCGCCCAGACATCGTCCTGGCGCAGGCTGCCGCTATCGAACAGTGCCTCGAAGATTGGCGCGCAGGCATCGCTACGCCCGCGTGCGCTGAACCACAGCGGGCGGCCTTCGCGTTGCAGCAGGCGGACATCGTTGCGCTGCTGGGCCAGCTGCAGGCGATAGCAGTGCAGCTCGCTGCCGGCTTCCCACTGGATCAGGCGCGGCCATTCGCGCTCGAACAGCGTCCACTGGCCGCGCTTGCCCAGGCTTTTCAACCATTCGCCGCGCAGGCGGTCGGCCAGCACGCTGCCGGCATAGCGCTCGAGAAAGAAATTCAGCTCCGACTCGGGCATCTCGTCGATCTGTGCCGAGATGATCCAGTAGCGCGGATACATCTCCAGCGCGGTGCCGTCGGTATTGGCGGTCAGCTCGACCACCTTCTCCAGCTGGCCGCGCCCGGCGAAGTCACGCGCCTTGCGCATATCGTCGATCAGTGCGGCCTGCGGCGCGAGGGCGGCCAGGGTGAGCAGGGTGGTGGGGATGAGGGTGTGAAACAGTTTCATATGCGTGGAAAGGCTTGCCTGATGCGCTTGCGACCGAGCTTAGCACAGCCCGTTCCGCGCACTGACGGTCAAAAAGCGCTTGATTTGGCGCGGCCGTGCGCGTTCCATCGGCCATATGGATAAAACCGATCTGATCTTGCAAGGCGGCGGCATGCCAGCGCCGCTGCAGCTGAGCGTGCCCAGCGGCGGTCTGTTGATCGACCCGCTGCGTGAGCTGGTGCGTGACGGGCAGCTGCCGCTGTACTGGCGCTGCGGGCAGGGCACCTGTGGCGCCTGTCTTGTCCATCTGCAGCATGCCGGTCAGCCCGGGCTGCTGAGCATGGGCGGTAAGGAGCGCAATGTGCTGGCGCGCAAGCAGATGCTGACAGAGGCCGAGCGCCAAGCGGACCGCCTGCCCGACACGCCTGCGCTGCCGCGCCTGGCCTGCCATGTGGTGCTGGTGCCGGGCGTGCTGAAAGTGCACTGGTAGCAAGCGCTTGCTGCACTATATTAGTGCTTACTTTTCAATGTGTTGCGACCCATACACAAATTGCTACAAAAATTTTAATTATGACAGTGGAATAGGATATATTCGCTGCACTTCAGATCGGCACTAGACCGACAGCCGCGCCACGTGTGTTCCGCCGTCGCGTGGCGAGCTTCCCCGACATCTTGCTGCACGTCGCCGTAGCGTTTTACGGCAAACCTATTTTCGTTACGCCCGGCAGAAGGTTTGCGCTTCTGCTGCCGTCGGAGGGTTGGGCATGTTTTCGTCGTCGCTGCTGATTTTCCCGTCTCCCTGCGCCTCGCGCCGCGGCCGCCCTTGGCGCCGCTCCTCCTCCGCCTAAGCTTTCCGGCCCGCGGGCATTCGCTATGCCCGTCGCCCCACCGAACCCCCCAGGCTCTACCGTTGCTACCCCAAACCCCGGGGCGGCGGCGGGTGGTTTATATCCAGCGTCGGCAGAGCCCCGGCGCGAAGCAGCCGTAAAAATGGAGCATCGTGATGAAACAAAGTAATCAGTGGGCACCGCTTTTCTCGCATAGCCGTGTCGCACTCGCCCTTGGCCTGGCCATCGGCACCGCCTTCGCTGCACAGGGCGTCAAGCCCATCATCGATACCGACCGCATCATCGTGAAATATCGCGATAGCGGCGTGACCGCTGCCCAGATGGCCAGCCCGAGCGCTGCCACCGCCATGGCCACCGTGCAGTCGGAACGCCAAAGTCGCATGCAGGCAGCGGGGAGCCGCCTGGGTGCGTCGGTGAAGTTCCTGCGTGGTACTGGCCTGGGTGCCCAGGTGTGGAAGCTGGATCGTCGCCGTTCACTGAACGACGTGGCTGCGCTCGCCAAGCAGATCGCCAAGGATGATCCGAACGTCGAATATGCCGAACCGGACCGCATCATGCATGCGATGGCCGCGGCACCGAATGACAGCCGCTGGGCCGATATGTGGGCGCTGCAGACCAGCAGCGTTGGCATCAATCTGCTGCAAGCCTGGGACAACTCGACCGGCGCTGGCGTGAATGTGGCCGTGATCGACACTGGCTACCGTCCGCATGCTGACCTGGCCGCCAATGTGGTGGGCGGCTACGACATGATCGCCGACACCGCCGTGGCCAACGATGGCAATGGCCGCGACAGCGATGCCAAGGACCCGGGCGATTACACCGCCGCGAATGAATGCGCACAAGGCGAACCGTCCAGCAGCTCCAGCTGGCACGGCACCCACGTGGCCGGCACCATCGCCGCCGTGACCAATAACGGCACCGGCGTGGCCGGCATTGCCCCGAACGCCAAGATCGTGCCGATGCGCGTGCTGGGCAAGTGCGGCGGCTATACCTCGGATATCGCCGACGCGATGATCTGGGCCTCGGGCGGTACGGTGAGCGGCCTGCCCGCCAACCCGAATCCGGCGCGCGTGCTGAACCTGTCGCTGGGCGGCGGCGGCGCTTGCGATACCACCAGCCAGAACGCCATCAACTCGGCCCGTTCGCGCGGCGCCGTGGTGATCGTGGCAGCCGGTAACGAGAACCAGAACGTCAGCAACTCCAGCCCGGCCAACTGCTCGGGCGTGGTGGCCGTGGCGGCCTATGGCAAGACCGGTGCACGTGCTTACTACTCGAACTACGGCACGCTGGTGGATATCGCCGCACCGGGTGGTGACCAAAGCAGCGGCAACGCCAATGGCATCCTGTCCACGCTGAACGCGGGCAGCACCACGCCGGGTTCGGACAGCTACGCCTACTTCCAGGGCACCTCGATGGCGACCCCGCATGTGGCCGGCGTTGCCGCGCTGATGATTGCGGCCAAGCCCTCGCTGACCCCGGACCAGGTGGAAAGCCTGCTCAAGTCCTCGGCACGGCCTTTCGTGGCGACCTGTAGCGGTTGCGGCACCGGCATGCTGGACGCCAACGCCGCTGTGCTGGCCGCCATCGGTGGTGGCACCACGCCGCCGCCGACCGGCAGCACCGAGACCGAGTCGAACAATACCCGCGCCACGGCCAACACCGTTTCGGCACCGGCCACCATCGCCGGTACGCTGGCTTCTTCCACCGACACCGATTACTTCAAGGTGACGCTGGCCGCCGGCAAGACGCTGACCGCGAAGCTGACCGCCGGCCTGAGCTCGGCTGACTACGACCTCTATCTGTACAACTCGGCCGGCACCCAAGTGGCTAAGAGTGAGCTGAGCGCCGGTCAGACCGACACTGCCTCGGTGAAGAACAACGGCACGACCAGCGCCGTCTACTACGCTCGCGTGATCTACTACAGCGGCGGTACCGGCAGCACCAACGGCAAGTACTCGCTGAATCTGGCGTGGTAAGCCGCTAGCAAGGGGAGTGGGAAAGCCAAGGGCCGGCGCGCAAGCGTCGGCCCTTTTTGTTGGTGCGTGCCGTTCAGGGCTGCGCCGTCGGCAATGCGGCGGGTACGGCTGGGGCCAGCCATACCGCGGGTGTGCGCGTGTAACTGACCGATTGGTGCGAGGAGAAGATGCCGATGTTGTAGCCGTAGATCAGTTCGACCTGGACCTGGTTCACGCTGCGCAGGCCGGGGCTGACCGCCAGAGCGGCCTGGGCCAGCTGCTGCGCACGGCGTGGATTGGCGAGGTCGGCATGCCGGCTATGCACGGCGAGGCTGAGGAAGCTGAAATCATGCTGGCTGCTTTGTGTGGCCAGATGACGGCGCGTGCCGATCAGCACGGCGGCGCGGGCCACATCGGGTTCGGCCTCCAGCCGCTGCTGGATGGCGCGTACATCACGCAGCGCCGGCCCGGACAGTGTGCGCTCCAGCAAGGTGGGCAGGGCCAGGCTGAGCAGGGCCAGCACAGCACAGACCGCCAGATGCCCAGCCCAGAGGGGTGTGGCGGGCGCGACGCTGCCTCCCGAAGCGCGCAGCACATGGCTGCCCACCAGCAAATCGTGCAGCGAGCGGCGCGTAGTGCGATTGAAGATCAGCAGATAGAGCAGGACGCTTCCCAGCCCCAGTGTGAGCAGGGTCAGCAGCGCATTCCACGGCCAGAGCAGCCAGCCCAGATAGCCTTGCAGGCTGTTCAGGAACCAGGGCAGGCCAAGCGGCACAAAGCGCAGCAGCGCGCGGCTGGGTGTTAGAAACTGCCCCGCACCATCCACCACGCGGATGGCCAGCAGGCGCTTGCCCAGCGTCTGGCCTTGGCCCAAGCGGCTATTGAGCAGGCCGAAATAGGCAAGTGCCAAGGCAAAGCCGAGTAGCGGCCCCCAGGCATCGAGTCGGACCAGCCAGGTGCCGGCCCAGAAGTGCAGGCTTAGCCCAAGTAGGCCGAGTATCAGCACATCGACGATGAAAGCGCCCACACGGCGCCAGAAACCGGCGAAGTTGGGGGCGGCGGGCGAGGTGTCGGTAGGCATGGCAGGGGCAGTCTGGTGAGGAGGGGAGGGCGGTGCCAGGCGCAGCCAGGTTTGGGCGCGCGGCGGCGCCTGCTTTCTAGCACGGCTAGCCTGCCCTGGGCAGGCTGCCAAGGCGCGAAGCGGCTACCAGGACCGTGATCTGTGGCAGCCATGCAAAACGCCAGCCCTGGGGCTGGCGTTTTTGCTCGGGTGCGGGCTCGCGCTCAGGCGGCTTGCGGGCGGCCTTTGAAGCGGTCCTGCAGCCCATCAAAGAACAGATACAGCACCGGGGTGATGAATAGCGTGATCAGCTGCGAGAAGATCAGCCCGCCGACCACGGCCAGGCCCAGCGGCTGGCGCAGCTCGGCGCCGGCGCCATGGCCGAGCGCAATCGGCAGCGCACCCATCATGGCGGCCAGCGTGGTCATCATGATAGGGCGGAAGCGCAGCAGGCAGGCATCGCGGATCGCCTTCACCGGGTCGGTCTCGCCGCGGTGGCGCGCCTCGATGGCGAAGTCGATCATCATGATGGCGTTCTTCTTCACGATGCCGATCAGCAGCAGGATGCCGATCACCGCGATCAGGCTCAGGTCCATATCGAACAGGCGCAGGGTGACCAGCGCGCCGACGGCGGCCGAGGGCAGGCCGGCCAGGATGGTGATCGGGTGGATATAGCTTTCGTACAGCACACCGAGTAGGACATAGATGACCGCCAGCGCGATGATGATCAGCGCGATCTGGCTGGTCTGGCTGGAGGCGAAGGTGGCCGCATCGCCGCCCAGCGCGGTCAGGATGGTGGGCGGCATGCCGATTTCGCGCTTGATCTCATCCACCCGCTTCAAGGCATCACCCAGCGTGGCACCCTCGGCCAGGTTGAAAGACAGGGTAACCGCCTGCAGCTGGCCGCGATGGCTGATCGAGGTCGGCCCCACCGTGCGTTCCACCGTGGCGAAGCTGGTCAGCGGCACCAGCAGGCCGCTGCTCGCGCGTACCTTGACCTTTTCCAGCGCGGTTTCATCGGTGCGGAACGGGTCGTCAAAACGCATCATCACCGCGTAATCGTCGGCCGAGGTATAGATGGTGGCCACCTGACGGTCGCCAAACGCCGCGTACAGCGCATCGCGCATGGCGGCCATGCTCACGCCCAGGCGGGCTGCCTGCTCGCGGTCCACCTTCAAGCTGGCCTGCAGGCCCTTGCGCTGCGCATTGCTGCTGATATCGGTGAGCAGCTTCTCGTCCCGCAGGGCTTTCTCCAGCTTGTCGGCCCAGTCGTACAGGGTGTCCGATTGCACGGCCTGCAGAACGTACTGGAATTTGCTATTGCTCTGCACAGAGCCGATCTGCAGGTTTTGGTCCGGTGTCATGAATACGCGCAGGCCGGGGATATTGCCCGTGCTCTTGCGTAGCTCGCCGATGACCGCCTGGATGGCCGGGCGCTGCGCCTTCGGTTTGAGGGTGATGAACATGCGCCCACTGTTATTGCTATTGAAGCCGCCACCGACGATGGACACCACCTGGGCCACATGCGGATTGCCACGCACGCGCTGCGCGACCTGTTCCTGCAGGGCCAGCATGGTTGGGTAGGCGGTATCCAGCGAGGCCTCGGTACGCAAGGTGATCTGGCCGATGTCTTCCTCGGGGAAGAAGCCCTTGGGAATCGTGTAGAAGAACCAAGCGGTCAGGCCGAAGGTGGCCAGCGCCACGCCGAGCACTACGCGGCGGTGCTTGAGCGCGAGATCAAGCGATTCCTGATAGGCGCCGAGCAGCGCGTCAAAGCCGCGTTCGAACAGGCGGATGATGCCGCTCGCTGGCTTGGCCTCGTCTTCATGTTTGAGAAAGCGCGCGCACAAGAGCGGAATCAGCGTCAGCGAGGCAATGCCGGAGACCAGGATAGCCAGGCTCACCACCACGGCGAATTCATGGAACAGCTTGCCGATCACGCCCGGCATGTAAAAGATCGGGATGAACACCGCCACCAGCGAGAGCGAGATCGACACGATGGTGAAGCCCACCTCGCGCGAACCCTTGATGGCCGCCTCAAGCGGCTTCATGCCCTCCTCGATGTAGCGCACGATGTTTTCCAGCACCACGATGGCATCGTCGACCACCAGGCCCACGGCCAGGGTGATGCCCAAGAGCGAGATATTGTTCAGCGAATGGCCAAGCCAGGCCATCAGCGCGAAGGTGGAGATCAGCGAAACCGGCAGGGTCACGGTGGGGATCAGCGTGGCGGTCGCGCGGCGCAGGAAGAGGAAAATGACCAGTACCACCAGGGCCACGGTCAGGCCGAGCGTGAAGTTCACATCGGCAATCGCCTCGCGGATCGACACCGAGCGGTCATTGCGAAACTCCAGCTTCACCGATTCGGGCATCTGCGCAACCAGGCCCGGAATCACCTCGCGGATGCGGTCGATGACCGCCACGGTATTGGCAGCCGGCTGGCGTTGCACGCCCATCACCACGCCGAGTTCGCCGTTGATGCGCGCCGAGGAGGTGATCGACTGGATGCTGTCTTCCACTCGGGCGATATCGCCCAGGCGCACCGGACGGCCGTTCTTCACCGCCACGATCAGCTCGCGGAACTGGTCGGCATTGCGCAGCTGCTTGTTCGCTTCAATGATCAGCTGCTGGCGCTGGCCGTCCAGCACGCCGACCGGCGTATTGGCATTCGCGGCGCGCAGGGCGGTGGCGACTTCGCCGCTGGTCAGGTCGCGTGCCGACAGCTTGTCCGGGTCCACGCTGACCCGTACCGCGTACTTGCGCTGGCCGAACACATTGACCTGGGCCACGCCATTGATGGTGGCGAGGCTAGGCGAAATCAGGTTCTCAGCGTAGTCGTTGAGCTCGGACAGCGTCATCGACGGCGAGGTCAGGCTGATCAGGATGATGGGCGCGTCAGCCGGGTTGACCTTGCGATAGGAGGGCAGGTCGGTCATGTCCTCCGGCAGGCTGCGCTGGGCCTGCAGCAGGGCGGCTTGCACATCGACGGCCGCCTTGTCGATATCGCGGTTCTCGTCGAATTCCAGCGTCAGCGAGGTCGAGCCCTGGCGCGAGGTGGAGGTGATCAGGTTCAGGCCGGCGATGGTGGAAAACTGCTTTTCCAGCGGCGTGGCCACCGAGGCGGCCATGGTCTCGGGCGAGGCACCGGCCAGATTGGCAGACACATTGATGGTGGGCGTGTCGTAGGACGGCAGCGCGGCAATCGGCAGCTTCTGGTAGGCAAAAGCGCCCAGCAGCACCACGCTGATCGACAGCAGCGTGGTCATGACGGGACGGCGGATACAGAGTTCGGAAATATGCATGGACGCTAGGCCTGGAAAGAGCTGGGCGGAACGGACCGGCGCGCAGCCGGCCGCGCGGGCTTAGGACTTGGCAGCGGGTTCAGGCTTGCCCGCCGCCTTGCCTTCGCTCACCTTGGCGCCGGGGCGCAGGTTCTGGCCACCCTCGGCCACCACCTTGCGCCCGCCGGGCAGGCCATCAACGACTGCATACTGCTTGCCCGCGCGGCTGATCACGCGCTTGAGGGTCACCGGCTGCAGCTGCACGGTCTGGTCGGCCTGCACCAGGTAGACGAACTGACCTTGTGGACCGGTCTGCACGGCGCCGGCCGGCAGGATCACCGCCTGCTTCTCTACACCGAGGTCCAGGGTCACGCGCGCAAACGCACCTGGCCACAACTGGCGCTGGGCGTTCGGGAATTCGGCCTTTACGCGTATGGTGCCGCTCTCGGTATTCACCGCATTGTCGATAAAGCTCAGCTTGCCGCTGATGCGCTCGCCATTGTTCAGCAGCACCTCGGCGCGTGCCGCACCGGCGGCCTGCACGGCCAAAAGTCGGCTCAATTCACGTTCGGGCAGGGTAAAGGCCACACCGATGGGGTCGATCTGGGTCAGCGTGACCAGCGGGCTGGCCATACCCGGCTGCACCAGTGCACCCGGGTGTACATCGATGGCGCCGGTGCGGCCGCTGAAGGGCGCATTCAGCGTCTGGTAGGCCAGCCCGACGCGGCCGGCTTCCAGCTCGGCCTGCTTGGCATGCACGCTGGCCCGCGCGCTATCGAGCGTGGTTTGCGCGGTATCCAGCGCGCTCTGCGAGACAAAGCCCTGGCTCAGCAATTCACGCGAGCGCTTCAGATTGCGCTCGGCATCGGCCAGCTTGGCCTTTTCCTGGGCGAGCTCGGCCTGCAGCTGCGCGACCTTGGCTGCGTCGGCACGCCCATCCAGGGTAAACAGCGCCTGCCCCTTGCGGACTTCCTGGCCTTCCTGGATATGGACGCTGCGCACGGTGCTCGACACCTGCGGGCGCAGCTCCACCGTATTCAGCGCGCTGACCGTGCCCTGCGCCTCCACCTGCAGCGCCACCTCACCCACTTCGCTGAGTACCGTGCTGATCTGGGTAGGCCTATCACCCGGCCCACCATTCCCCCCGCCATTGGCAGCGGGCTTAAAGGCGGCGTAGGCAATCACGGCAACAATGCCGCTGGCAAGCAGCCAGAAAACAGGACGACGGGACATGCGTAGCCTCGGAGGTGAGGGGATGACAGAGGGTAGACAACAAAGACGCCCAGTCTGGGACATTAGTTCCACTGAGCGCGCGCCGAGTTTAGCACCGGCTTATGAAGCCTAGCCTACAGCACAGTTATATATAGTTGCTTGCCTAGATGGCCAAGGCTTCGCTGCCAAGGAAGCAAGGAGGCATCGATTTACGGTCGAGGGAGTTTTCAGATTCAAGATGCATCACCGCTGCTGGGTGACGGAGCCAAGGCTATAATTTCGATAGTCATTAGTGCGTGGGGGGGCGGATAATGCTCAACTTACTTCACTGCTGCTGGCATTTCTCTGTGCTTTTCCATTTTTTTGGCCGGTGTGTACAGATTAATTTTGGGTATTTTTCTTTTTGTGATTATTATTAAGGAATAATTGGATGAGGAACGTTCTTAAGGTTTCTAGGTTGTTCATTCTGCCATGTTTGTTACTTTGGACCGTCGCAGCAGAGTCTATGGCCGCGGTTTCTATTCTCCCCGACAAGCATGGGCAATGGGGTGCGGTGGATGCGCAGGGTCAAGTTATCTTGCCATTTTCCTATGAAGATATTGTGGAGTTGGAAGATGGATACCTTATGGCGGCTAAGTTGTCCGAGGATAGCCCTGGTTTGCTATATGGAGTATTTAATCTTCAGGGGAAGTTGGTTGTTCCTGTTGAGTTTCTATATATAGAATATATCCGGCGACATAAGCTATTTAGGGTTGCGCGCCGCACTGCTCCGCAGGGATTTAAGATTGGTTATTTAAATGGGCAGGGGGAGGTGGCGGTTCCTGTCGCTTTTGATGGTCTTGATTTTATATCGAATAATAAAGTGGAGCCTGTCAATATCGCGAAAATTGGGCGTAGATATGGCTATGTCAATATCTTGACTGGAAAGGTCTTGATTCCGATTGAGTATGAATATATTGATGTTGGCCCGGGTATGGTGAATGCAAAGGGGGAGGGGATTGTTGCTGTTCAGAAAGGCTTAAGGTTTGGCGTGCTGACGACAGACGGAAAAGTGCTTGTGCCAATTGAGTATGACTTGATGGGTGACGTAAGGTTGGATCGGGGGGCGCTTGCTGAAAAAGATGGTAAATTGGTTTATTTAAATTTCAGTAATGGTAAGTTCTTGGGCGTGACTGATGCGGCTGTTGAATTTAGCTCGGATTATTATCCTCACTCAACCGCCACGGTAGAGCCTGCCCTATTTGATGGCTTTTATGCGGCGGGTGCTTATCCAAGCATGAATTCGGCTTGGCGTGCCTGGCAAGGGGGTGAGTTACGCTGGCCTGCAGTCCCATCGATTGAAATAAAAGGGGATTATGCATACGTGGCATTTAGTATTTTCAAAAAGGCTAAGCTGGAGAGCTTACATCACGTCCTTCGTGTGAAGCGTACACCGCAAGGCTTTGATCTGCTTGGGCTTAATGAGAGTGCGAATAGTGTTCAGTCCAACAATTTTCTATCTTTTCGGGTAAAGCATGGTGTGGCGGTTTGTGAGAAGTGTTTCACCCAAAATGTGCCGGGGGTTTGGCGCTTGTTGCCTGCGGATCGATCTTTGGCTTTTGCTGGCATCGGTGCCAATATTAAAAAGTCAAATAACCCTGGGTCTGAGCTGGTATTGCTCAATGTTATTGCAGGTGGTGGGGCTGATCGGGCTGGACTTGAAGCGGGTGATGTAGTTACGCACATCAATGATCACTCAGTTGCAGATGAAGATATTCATGCCGTTACTAGTCTCTTACGGGGTAAGGCGGGAACCTCGGTTCGTTTAACGGTATTGCGCGATGGTGTCCCGCTTCCCTCTGTTGTGTCTGTTGAGCGTATGCTGGTTTCGTTTCCCTAATACATGAGTGCTTGAGGCTGTCGTATATCAAGGCACTTTCCAAATATACGTGCAGGCCTTAACACCATGATAGTCCGATTCCCAATGGATGCGGACGCACCTTAACCTGATGAAGCATGTGAAAACGCCGGCAAATGCCGGCGTTTTCGGGGGCTGCCTAGTGCTGGGGGCGCTTACTTGGCCACCACCGGCTCCACATACAGCTCGACGCGGCGGTTCTGCACGCGGCCGGCTTCGGTGTCGTTGCTGGCGATCGGGCTGCTTTCGCCCAGGCCGCGCGCATCCAGGCGCTCGTCGATCACGCGGCGGGCACGGAACTGCTCGGCCACGGCTTCGGCGCGCTTTTGCGACAGGGTCTGGTTGTACTCGTCGCTGCCCTGGCTGTCGGTGTGGCCGACGATGGCGATGGTGGTCTTGCCGTACACATTCACCACCTTGGCGATCTTGTCCATGGTGGCATTGAAGCCGGGCTTCACATTCGACGAGTTGGTGTCGAAGGCGGTGGCCGAGGTCATGGTGATCTTGATCGCATTATTGGCGGCCGCCTGCACCGAGATATTGCCGGCCTGCACTTCCGGCGCCAGCACCTTCTGCAGTTCCTGGCGCTGCTTATCCATATAGGCGCCCACGGCGGTGCCGGCCAGACCGCCGCCCACGGCGCCAATCAGCGCGCCCTTGCCGCGGTTCTTGTGGTTGATGGCGGCACCGAGCACTGCGCCACCCAGTGCGCCAATCACGGCGCCCTGGCCGGTCTTGGTCATGCCGCTGCCGTCGGCGGCGCAGCCGGCGACGAAGATCGTGGCGATGAGGGCCAGGCTGATGCCTTGCTTCATGTGCTTGGCTTGCATGGGATGTACTCCTGTGTATTTCAGAAACGGGGGGCGATTGTGCCGAGTGTGGGCTTTGACAGCCAGTGCTTATGAACGGTCTTTATGTAATTAAATGTTCTAATAATTGTATTTGTAATTCTTTTTGGTGATTTTGTTCTGCGCCTAGACTGCGATCCATCAACTGATCACCGCCTTGGAGCCCACGATGTCCCGCCAGAAACTTGCCGCCCTGATTACCGCCGCCTTCCTGCCGCTGTCGGCACTGGCGGCCGATGTGACCCTGCTCAATGTGTCCTACGACCCGACCCGCGAGCTCTACCAGGATTTCAACAAGGCCTTTGCGGCCGACTGGAAGAAGAAGACCGGCGACGATGTGAGCATCAAGCAGTCGCACGGCGGCTCTGGCAAGCAGGCACGCTCGGTCATCGATGGTCTGGAGGCCGATGTGGTCACGCTGGCGCTGGCCGGTGATATCGACGAGATCGCCGACAAGGCCAAGCTCCTGCCCACCGATTGGCAGAAGCGCCTCAAGCACAATAGCGCGCCCTATACCTCGACCATCGTGTTCCTGGTGCGCAAGGGCAACCCGAAGCAGATTCGCGACTGGGCCGACCTGACCAGGCCTGGCGTGGAAGTGATCACCCCGAATCCGAAGACCAGCGGCGGTGCGCGCTGGAACTACCTGGCCGCCTGGGGCTGGGCGCTCAAGCAGCCGGGCGGTAGCGAACAGAAGGCCAAGGACTACGTGAGCAAGCTGTACAAGAACGTGAAGGTGCTCGACACCGGCGCGCGCGGTTCGACCGTCACCTTCGTCGAGCGCGGCATTGGCGATGTGCTGATCGCCTGGGAGAACGAGGCCTATCTGAGCGTGAAGGAGCTGGGCCCGGACAAGTTCGACATCGTCACGCCTTCGGTATCCATCCTGGCTGAGCCCACCGTGGCGGTGCTGGACAAGAATGTGGCCAAGAAGGGCACGGCCAAGGTCGCACAGGCTTATCTTGAATACCTGTACTCGCCCGTGGGCCAGGAGATTGCTGCCCAGAACTACTACCGCCCTATCGATACGGCGGTGGCGGCCAAGTATGCGAGCAAGTTCGGCAAGGTGAACCTGTTCACCATCGACCAGGTCTTTGGCGGCTGGGCGAAGGTGCAGAAGGCGCACTTCGGCGACGGCGGCATCTTCGACCAGATTTACAGCAAGTAAGCTTTGCCAGGCAGGCTGCCGGGGCCGGGACGCCCTGCAGCCTGCTGTCGGCAAAGTGGCGGGTCGGCAACTATCCTGTTGCAGGGCGCCGCCCTTGCGCCCCATCAAAAAAACCACTTTTAGGAGAACGGCATGAGCTTGCGACTTGGCGATATCGCCCCCGATTTCACCCAGGATTCCACCGACGGTCCGATCAGCCTGCACCAGTGGGCAGGCAGCAGCTGGGTGCTGCTGTTCTCGCACCCGGCCGACTTCACCCCGGTGTGCACCACCGAACTCGGCTTCACCGCCAAGCTCAAGGATGAGTTCGCCAAGCGCAATGTGAAGGCGCTGGCGGTCAGCGTCGATACGCTCGACTCGCACAGCCGCTGGGTGGCCGATATCGAAGACACCCAGAACGTGAAGCTGAACTTCCCGATTCTGGCCGATGCCGACCGCAAGGTGGCCACGCTGTACGACATGATCCACCCGAACTCGCTGGCCAATCTGACCGTGCGCACCGTGTTCGTGATCGACCCGGACAGGAAGATCCGCCTGACCCTGACCTATCCGGCCAGCACCGGGCGCAACTTCCACGAGATCCTGCGTGTGATCGACTCGCTGCAGCTGACCGATGAGCACAAGGTAGCCACGCCGGCCAACTGGCAGGACGGCGATGAAGTGGTGATCGTGCCCAGCCTGCAGGACGAGGAAGAGATCAAGCGCCGTTTCCCGCGCGGCTATCGCGCCGTGCGCCCCTATCTGCGCCTGACCCCGCAACCGAATCGCTAAGCGCCCAAGCTGGCGCGCAAGGGAACTGAGCCGCAGCCATCGCACCACCACCCTGTTGGGGAGCAGTGTGCTGGTGCGATGGCTGTGCCTCAGCCCCGTACGGACTTCATGTAAGCCCTGGCCCGGTCCTACCGGGCACTTTTTCTGGATACTGCCATGCGCCCTGATACCCAGCGGCAGCTTGCCCAGGGAATTGCCAGTCTGCCCGCACAATGGGTGGCTGGTTTCCCGCTCAGCCTTGACGAACACGGCGTGGTCGGGCGCTTCTTCAAATGCGAGCTGCGCAGCGTGTTCGTGCCCACCCCGGTCGGCGCATTGGCCATGCCGCGTGCCGAGCTGGCGATTACCGGTCCGGATGGCGAGCCGTTTCCGGCCGAGCGCCTGTTCCAGCTACCCAGCGGCGAGGACGGCCTGCTCAAGCTCGATCGCCTGTGCCGGCTGATCCATGCGCTCAATCATTTCATCGTGGCCGAACAGGCGCTGCCGCTGATCCTGCCCATCCACCCACGCCTGTTCGACTATGTGCGCCATGGCCATGGGCGCACTTTCGCGCGTTTGCTGGCCCACTTCGACCTGAGCCCGGCGCGCATCGTGCTGGAAGTGCCGCAGGGCCTGCCGCAGAGCACGCTCGACGGCTATCTGGGCGAGGGTTACACGCTGCGCACCGCGCTGGACGTGGCTTTGAACGCGCAGTAAGTTCGCGGCTTCCATTCCCGGTTGCCGCCCATGTCCAGTCTGCCCCCGCCCGAACTGCTCACCCCCCGCCTGCTGCTGCGCCTGGTGCAGGAAGCCGACCTGACCGACCTCTTGGCCGTGCACGCCGATGAGGAGGTCAATCGCTATCTGCCCTATGTAACCTGGCGCGGCATGGCCGATGCACAGGCCTGGTATGCGAAGGTGCTGCAGCGCCGGCGCGAGGGCAGTGCGATGCAGTTCGTGCTGCAGCAGCAGGCCGGTGGCCGGGTCATCGGCGGCTGCCTGCTGTTTCGCTTCGAGCCGGAAAGCGGCCTGGCCGAGCTTGGCTATGCCTTGGGTCGGCGCGACTGGGGCGAGGGCTATATGCAGGAGGCGCTAAGTGCGCTACTCGACTATGCATTCGGGGCCATGCAGCTACGCCGCATCGAGGCCGAGGTGGATCCGCGCAATCGGGCTTCCGGCCAGCTGCTGCTCGGGCTCGGCTTTCAGTGCGAAGGCCTGCTGCGCCAGCGCCGCGTGATGAAGGGCGAGATCAAGGATGCGCAGATGTATGGCCTGCTGCGCGATGAATGGTTGGCGCGTCGGGCAGGCAGCCGCTGAGCGCTACCTGCACCATTTCAGTCATTTGTCATGTTTAAGTGATTGATTCCGCTATCAATTAGCGATCGATAATGTTGGCAGCGCGGTCTATGCTGGCCTCGATACACCGAGAGGTTTCGATGCCTGCCCCCGCCGCGCCTATCCCATCGCCGGACAGCGATTTGCTGGCCATCAGCCGACGCCGCATGATGGACCGCATCTGGTTCGGCCTTAGCTGCCTGGCTGTACTGGCCCTGCCGGCCTCGCTGGCGCGCGCCTGGCTGACCGGCTGGCTGCCCGTGTATGGCCTGCATCTGGTGCTTGGTGGCCTGGTGCTGCTGATCTACCTGTGTCGTGCCCGACTGTCCTATCGAAGCAAGCTGTGTCTATTGATCGGCCTGTTCTGGAGCATTGGCCTTGCCGGTGTGCTCAGCTTCGGCCTGCTCGGCGCCGGCATCTGGGTGCTGGTGATGAGCAGCTTTCTGATGAGCGTGCTGCATTCGCCCGCGGCCGGCACCTACACGGCGCTGGCTACCGCCCTCGTCATCGTGCTGGCTGGCATCGCCTATACCCATGGTTATCTGCAGGCTGATGTCGATGCGAATGCCTATATCCGTTCGCCGATCGCCTGGTGGGTGCTGCTGGTCATCACCTCCATCGTGCCCTTCATCGTGTTTCAGGCTGTATCGGCCTATCAGCAGACCATACTGGCCTTGCTGCAGCAGACCCAGGCGCAGCGTGATCAGATCGAGCAACTGGCCACCCATGATGCGCTGACCGGCCTACCCACGGTCAGGCTGGCCCACGACCGCCTGCAGATGGCCCTGCATGCGAGCCGGCGCAGCGGCCACGGTCTGGCGCTGCTGTTTGTCGATTTGGATGGCTTCAAGGCGGTCAATGATAGGCATGGCCATGCGGCCGGTGATGCGGTGCTATGCGGGGTGGCCACGCGCCTGAGCCAGCTGATACGGGCCAGCGATACCGCTGCGCGCATCGGCGGCGATGAGTTCCTGCTGATCCTGGCCGAACTGCCAGCGCCGGTGGCGGCCATGCAGGTCGCGCAGCGGGTGGTGGAGATGTTGGCGCAGCCGATAGACTTTCACGGTCAGGTGCTGCAGGTGGGGGCCAGCGTGGGCATTGCGCTTTACCCCGAGCATGGCGAGGATGCGGAGACCTTGCGCGCGGCGGCCGATGCCGCCATGTATGCGGTCAAGCGCAGCGGCAAGCATGGGGTGGCGCTGTTCTCACCCACCGCGCCAAGCTAGCGGGTCGAATTACTGCGCAAGGAGCGGCGTGCGCAGGCGACGGGCCTGGTCTAGATTCGCGCCATCACCACCGCTACAGGAAGCGAAGCCATGTCCCCCAAGCAGCAGGCCCTCTTGGCCGCCCAGGTCCAGGCCGACCCGCGTTGGCAGCAAGTGCTGGCGCGCGATGCGGCGGCGGATGGGCAGTTCTATTACTCGGTGCGCAGCACCGGCGTGTACTGCCGGCCCTCGTGCAAATCGCGCCGCGCACGCCCGGAAAACATTGCCTTTCACGACAGCTGCGCGGCGGCCGAGGCGGCCGGCTTCCGGCCCTGTCTGCGCTGCCGTCCGCAGGCCCCCAGCCAGCGCGAGCAATATGCGGCCATGGTGACCGAGGCCTGTCGCTTCATCGAGACGGCCGAGCAGGCGCCCAGCCTGCACGCGCTGGCCGAGCGCGCCGGGCTGAGCCCGTACTACTTTCACCGCCTGTTCAAGCAGCTGACCGGCCTGACCCCGAAGGCCTATGCGCAGGCACACCGCGCCGGGCGTTTACGCGCCCAGCTGGCCGACAGCGCCTCGGTCACCCATGCCATCTTCGATGCCGGCTACAACTCGAATACCCGCTTCTATGCCGAGGCCGATCAGGTGCTGGGCATGACGGCCAGCCGCTTCCGTGCTGGTGGTGTGCAGATGCGCATCCGCTTCGCGCTCGGCCAGTGCGCGCTTGGCGCGATTCTGGTGGCGCAGAGCGAGCGCGGCATCTGCGCGATTTCGCTCGGTGACGACCCGGATGCCTTGCTGCGCGAACTGCAGGACCGCTTCCCGCGCGCGCAGCTGATCGGCGGCGAGGCCGAGTTCGAGCAGCTGGTGGCCACCGTGGTCGGCTTTGTCGAGGCGCCAGCCACCGGGCTTGATCTGCCGCTCGATGTGCGCGGCACCGCGTTCCAGCAGCGGGTGTGGCAGGCGCTGCGCGAGATACCGCCTGGTCAGACCGCTAGCTATGCCGAGATCGCCGCGCGCATTGGTGCCCCGCGTGCGGTACGCGCGGTGGCGGGGGCCTGCGCCGCGAACACCTTGGCGGTGGCGATACCGTGCCACCGCGTGGTGCGCCAGGATGGCGCGCTGTCCGGCTATCGCTGGGGCGTGGAACGCAAGCGCGCGCTGCTGGCCTGTGAGGCCGAGGCATGAGTGCCGCGCTGAGCTGGGCCGACACGCTGCCCGAGCGGCTTGCGCAGCGCGATTGGGCGCAGCTCGAGCATGATCTGGACGCGGATGGCCATGCGCTGCTGCCGCAGCTGTTGAACGCGGCGGAATGCGCGGCGCTTGCCCAGCTCTATGCGCAGCCAGCCTTGTTCCGCAGCCGCGTGCGCATGGCCGAGCATGGCTTCGGGCGCGGCGAATACCAGTATTTCGCCTACCCCTTGCCCGCGCCCCTGGCCCAGCTGCGCAGCCTGGTCTACCCGCGCCTGCTGCCGATTGCGCGGCGCTGGCAGCAGGCGATGGGTGGCGGTGTGCCTTACCCGGACACGCATGCCGATTTCATTGCACGTTGCCAGGCCGCCGGCCAGCAGCGGCCCACGCCCCTGCTGCTGCAGTACGGGCCCGGTGATTACAACTGCCTGCACCAGGACCTGTATGGCGAGCAGTGGTTTCCCCTGCAGCTGGCCATTCTCTTGTCCGAACCGGGGCGGGATTTTGCGGGTGGTGAGTTCGTGTTGACCGAGCAGCGCCCGCGCATGCAGTCGCGCCCCATGGTGCTGCCCTGGCGGCAGGGCGATGCGCTGGTATTTGCCGTGCAGCAGCGCCCGGTGCAGGGCACGCGCGCTACGTATCGGGTCAATCTGCGCCATGGTGTGAGCCGCGTGCGCAGCGGCCAGCGCCATTGCCTGGGCATCATCTTTCACGACGCGGCCTGAAGCCATGCAGCACGATCTGTTCGACACCCGCGCCGCCGGCCCTGGTGAACCGAGGCCCTTGGCCGACGGTGCCTGGCACCTGCCGGGCTTTGCGCTGGAAGGGGAGTTGGCGCTCTTGGCGGCCGTGGCGGCGATCAGCGCGGCGGCGCCATTCCGGCAGATGGACACGCCGGGCGGTTACCGCATGTCGGTGGCGATGAGCAATGCGGGCAGCCTGGGCTGGGTCAGCGATGCGCACGGCTATCGCTATGCGACGATCGACCCGCTCAGCGGCCAGCCCTGGCCGGCGCTGCCCGAGTGCATGCTGCAGTTGGCGCAGGCGGCGGCTGCGGCGGCCGGTTTCGCGCATTTCCAGCCCGATGCCTGCCTGGTCAACCGCTATGCGCCGGGCAGCAAGCTGGCCCTGCATCAGGACCGAGACGAGCGCGATTTCAGCGCACCCATCGTGTCGGTGTCGCTTGGTCTGCCGGCGGTGTTTCTGTTGGGTGGGCTAAGGCGCAGCGACCCGACCCAGAAGGTGTTGCTCCAGCATGGCGATGTGGTGGTCTGGGGTGGGCCGGCGCGGTTGCGCTACCACGGGGTAAGCACGCTCAAGCCCGGCTTGCATCCCTTGCTGGGGGCGCAGCGCATCAATCTGACCCTGCGCCGTGCCGCTTAGCCGGCGGCGCTGTGTGGCTCCGGCCGGCGCCATAGCCAGAGCAGCACCACGGCCATGCAGGCGATCAGGCTCAGCGCCAGCCAGGGGCGCAGATGCCAGAGCAGCAGGCCAGCGGCCACGCTCATCGAGGCGCTGATCACCCATTTGCTGCGCCGGCTCAGCTGCTGGCCCTGGTGCCAGTGGCGCAGGGTGGGACCGAACAGGCGGTGGTTGAGCAGCCAGGCATGCAGGCGCGGCGAGCTGCGCGCGGCGGCCCAGGCAGCCAACAGCACGAATTCGGTGCTGGGCAGGCCGGGCAGCAGTGCACCCAGCACCGCCAGCCCCAGGCTTAACACGGCCAGGAGCAGGTAGAGCAGGCGGCTCAGGCGCGAGCGCGCCAGGATCAGCGGCTGGGGCGATGGGTCGTGCATGCGGCAATCAGGGTTGGGTGGCAAGCAGATGGGTTTCCAGCAGGGCGCCGAAGCGATCGTAAGCCGCATGCGCGCCTTGCACCACCTCGGCCTGCTCGGCCTCGTTCAAGCCGCTTTCCTGCAAGGCGGCCAGAAAGCGCCGCCAGGCCTGGGCGCGGCCTTCCGGGTAGGCGGCCAGATTGCGCGCGCCGAAGGTCTCATCCAAGCCCAGCTTGGCACGTGCTTCCTTGAATAGAAAGGCGGCCCCCAGGGTGGAGCCTTCCGACACATACAACCAGCCCAGCGCAGCTGGCATCTGCACGCCCTGGCTGGCAATCGCATCATCCGGCTGGGTGGCGCCCAGGTCGTGCAGATCAAGCAGGGACACGGCGCTGCGGCCGCGGCTGTCCAGGTCGGGCACGGCGGTGCGCACGGCCGGGTCGGCGAACAGCTGCTCGACATCGCGCTGGAACAAATACTGGGCGGCCACGAAACGGGCATAGCGCGTACGGTCAGCAAACGGTTGGCCCTGCTCCATCAGGCCGTGCATGCGCTCGTGCTGTGCATGGGTCTCGGTCTTCAGGCGTTGGGCCAGGCTGGCGGAGATATCGGTGGTCATGGGCTGGGTCCTCGGTACGAACGGGGGAAATGGGCATGGCGCCGCCCCGCGCGGGGCGGCGGCGTGTGTGTGCTTGCTTGGGGGTGTTGGACGGCTGTTTAGAAGAACTTGGCCAGGCTGAGCTTCACATTACGGCCCACGCCGGTGACGGCTTCGCTCAGATAGGGCTGGTAGGTCTTGTCGAACAGATTGTCGACAGTGAGGCGTGCCTCCAGACCCTGCAGCGCGCCTTCACGCCCTTGCCAGCTGGCGAACAGGCCGTGCAGCCCGTAGCCGGCCGAGGGTGGCAGGCGGTAGACATTGCCCACCGGCAGCACCTTGTGCTGTGCGGCGACAAAGCGGCCCTGCCAGCCGATGGCTGCGCCCCAGGCCGGTAATTTCAGGCCCAGCTGGCTGATCAGCTTGGCCGGGGCAATCGCCGAGATCGGCTCATCCTCGGCCCAAGGGTTGTTCTGGCTACCGTCGCGCTTGCCGTGCTGCACGGCCAGCGACAGGCTGGCGAACAGGCGCGGCGTGTTATAGAAGCCTTCCAGCTCCAGTCCCTCGCTGTGGTAGCCGGGCAGATTGCGGTAATTGGGCAGGGCGGCCGGCACCGGCATGCCGCTCTGATAGCCGTAGTAATAAGTGCCGCGCTGCAGATTGATGGCCTGGCGTACGCGGTTGTGGAACAGGGTGATGCGCAGCAGGCCATCGTCGCCTGCGCTGAGTAGATTGCGGCCGCTGAACATGGCACCGAGGCGGCTGGCCAGGATGCGCTCACGCTTGAGTTGGCGGCTGGTGCCCGGCACATTCGAGCTATTGCTGGCGCTCACGTAGTACTGGGTCGTGTACAGCTCGTCGATGGTGGGCGCACGCCAGGTGCGGCTCAGGTCGGCGAACAGGGCCGAGCCCTCGCTGGTTTTCCAGAACAGACCGAGGCGCGGCGACAGGCCGCGATAGATGACCGTGCGGTAATCGTGCCCGGCCAGCGGATTGGGGCTGTTGTAGCGCGCGGCCAGATTCGGCGTGCCTTCCGATTCCACTTCGTCGTAGCGCAGCGCGGCGGTCACGGTCAGGCTGTCGTAGCTGACCGCGTCCTGCACGAACGCGGCGCGTGTGTCCTGCCGGCCGCCCGGCATGTAATAGGGTTGGAAGTAGCCGTAGTTGTAGCTCGGGTCCTTCAGCGCCGTGCTGCTCGGGTAGTACATGAGCGTCTCGCGCCGGTTCTGGTGCAGCTGGCCGCCCACGGTCAGCACATGCACGAGCGCGCCGGTGCTGAACGCGCTCTCATTGCGCAGCTCGGCCAGCTCGTCGCGATAGCTGGCCCAGCTTTCATTGCCCAAGCTGCCCAGAAAGCTGCCTTGCGCCGCGGTATCGGGCCGGCGGTCGTGCTGGCGGGTCTTCGAATGCGCATAGCTGGCGGTCAGGTTCAGCAGCGCATTGCCGCTAGGCTGGTAGCGCCATTTGATGCTGGCCGTGTCGTCCTGCTGGTCGCGGTACAGCACCTTGCGCTGCCAGGCACCCTCCCAGCCGTATTTCTTGATCTCGGCCTCAGTCGGGGTGGCCACATCCTCGCCCATGGCGGCAAATGGCACCCAGCCGGTGCTCTTGCTCTGCATGGCCGACACGGTGATCACCTGGCCGTCGCCAGGACGAAAATTCAGCTTGGCCAGCGCCGAGGGGGTATCCATGGCCGAGAAGCGAAACGGCGTGCCATCGGGCTTTTTCAGGTCATCGGCATGGCGTTGGGTGTAATAGGCGAGGCCATCGAAGCGGCCATCCTCGCTGGCTGCATACAGCGCCAGCGTGCCATCGTGTTCGCGGTTATTCGTGTGGTGGCTGTACTTGATCAGGCCGCCGATCTGCTCGCCCGCACGCAGCAGGTCCTTGGCGTCCTTGGTCTCGATGCTGACTATGCCGCCAAAGCCGCCATTGCCATACAGGGCGGTGTGCGGGCCCTTGTTCACTTCCAGTGACTTGATCAGCTCGGGCTCGATGAACACCGAGCCCTGGCGGTATTTCTCGAAGCCTTTCGGTGCACCGTCCACGATCACCTTCACATCCTGGACCTTGTTGAAGCCCCAGATATTCAGCGACTGCCCACCCGGGCGCGAGCTGCCCGAGAGATCGACGCCAGGTAGGGTATCGAGCAGGGCCGCCACATTGCTGGCCTGTTGGCTGGCCACGTCTTCGCGGCTCAGGTAGGAGCGGCCCACGGTATCGCTATTGAGCCGGTCACCCACCACGGTGATCGAGGGCAGCAGCACCTCGTTGCGGGCGGCCTTGGGCGGCTTGCGGTTCGGGTCCTTGAGCTGGAAGGTGCCCAGCTGCGTGCGCTCCAGTGCTAAGCCGCTATCGCGCAGTGCCATCTGCAGCGCAGCTTGCCCATCCAGCCGGCCCTGTACCGGACTGGCGCGGCGTTGCGCGGTCAGGGCCGGGTCGAGCACCAGGATCAGCCCCGCCTCGCTGGCGATCTGGTTCAGCCGCTCGGCCAGTGGGCCGGCCGGCAATGCATAGTCGCGCAGGGTGGGGGCAGGCTGTGCTTCGGCGGCCCAGCTAGGCAGCGGGGCCAGCAGGGCGATGCTCAGGGCCAAGAGGGTAGGACGCAGGGGAAGGCGTGGCACAACGGGTCGCATGCAGTTTCCTTGCAAGTGGGGTTCTATTTGGCTTACCGAAGCAGGCAGGAAAACTGACAGGGGGCAGCGAGAATATTTTTTCAGGGCTGGGCAGGCAGGATCTGCAAATAGCCGGCCTGTGGTGCTTCCACGCGAATGGGCAGCACAGCTTGCAGGGCCAGCAGGGTCTGCTGCGGGTCGCGTAGCGAGAAGCTGCCATTGACCTGCAGCTCGGCCACGCGCGGATCGAGACTGAGCTGGCCGCGATAGTGGCGCGCAAGCTCGGCTACCAGGCTACCTAGCGGGCGTTGCTCGGCCACGGTCATGCCACGCGTCCAGGCATTCGCGCCCACGGCAGCCGGCTGGGGCTGGCCGATCTGCGCGGCGATGCGCAGCTGCTGGCCGGCCGGCACGATGGTTTCCGCGCCGTCCTCGCCCTGGCTGACCGCCACGGCCGATTGCTGCACGGCCAGCACGGTCACGCCATCGAGGTGGCTGACTGTGAAGCGGGTGCCGAGCGCGCGCAGGCGGGCATTCGGGGTCTCGACCAGGAAGGGGCGCGTGCTGTCGTGGCCGGTAGTAATGGCGATCTGGCCGCGATAGAGGCGCAGCTGACGCTGGCGCGCGCTGTAATGCAGGTCCAGGCGGGTTTGCGCATCGAGCTGTAGCTGAGTCTGATCGGCCAGGTGCAGCGTACGTTGCTCGGCGCTGGCCAGCTGGTAACTGGCGCGTTGTTCGGGTGGGGCAAACGGGTCGTAGATATGCTGGCCGAGCAGCACGGCAAGACCAAGCGCCAGCGCAAGCAGCAGCGGTTTGCCCGGCCGCTTGCCGGGGCGTTGCAAGGCTCGCCCAGCCGCCGCGGGCAAGCTGTGAAAACGCTGGTCCACCGCCTGCAGGCGCTGCCAGACCTGGCGGTGACGCGGGTCGCGTGCCAGCCAGGCCTGCAAGGGCGCGTGTTCGTGCGCGGCCTGCTGGCGTGCTTCCAGTTCCAGCTGCCAGGCTATCGCCTGCTGCACGGCTGGGTCGACGCGCGTCATGTGGGCGTACCGAAGGCGTCGTCCAGCTGGTAGAGCTGCAGCAGGGCCTGGGCCAGATACTGGCGCACGCGCGAGGCCGAGACCTGCAGCTGGGCGGCGATCTCGGCATGGGTGAGCTTGTCGATGCGGCTAAGCAGGAAGGCGGTGCGTGCCTTCAGCGACAGCCCGTCCAGCAGGCGGTCGATGGCGATCAGATATTGCAGCGCTTCGGCACGCTGCTCGGGCGAGGGGCTCAGTGCCTCGGGCTGCTGGGCCAGCTCGGCCAGATAGGCTTTTTCCAGCGCATCGTGGCGGTAGTGGTCAATCAGCAAGCCCTTGGCGATGGTGGTCAGCAGCGCCCGCACTTCCTCGGCCACCGGCAGGCGCGGCGCGCGCAGGAGGCGAATGAAGGCATCCTGGCTCAGGTCCTCGGCCTGCGCCGCATCGCCCAAGCGACGGCGGAACCAGCCTTGCAGCCAGGGCTGGTGGTGCTGGTAGGCATCGGACAGGCGCGCGGTCAGGGCGGGATTGCTGGGGGGCATGCAGAGCGGCTAACGGTGATTTTAGTATTAATGATAACCATTATCATTAAATCCATCAAACCTCGGTTTTCCCCAGCCCAGGACGTCGATCCGCACTTTTCCCCACGCTACAGGCAGCGTGGGGTTGGCACGGCAGGGGGCTCGCGCCGGCCTGCCGTGCGCGTGCTTACTGGTCGGCCAGCGCCTCGACCTGGATGCGCAGCTGCACCGTCATATCGAAGCCATAGGCCTTGCCGGCATCGATGCCGAACTGGCTGCGGTCGAACTGCGCATAGGCATCGGCGCCGCAGAATTCGCGCTTGAGCATCGGGTGGGGTACGCATTTGAAGCTGCGTATGGTCAGGTTCAGGGGCTTGCTCACGCCATGCAGGTTCAGCTCGCCCTCCACCTCGGTCGGGGCGCCGTTCTGGAACTTGACCAGCTTGCCCGTGTAGCGCGCCTGCGGGTACTTGGCCGCATCGAACAGCTCCGGCCCGCGTGCCTTGGCATTCATCGCCTCATGGCCGAAGTCGATGCTGGCGATCTCGATATTCACCTCGACCTGCCCCTCGCCCTTCTCCTTGTCCAGCAGCACAAAGCCGCTGTTCTGGTTGAACTTGCCGCGCCATAGCGACAGGCCCATATGATCGGCTTCGAAGCTGGGGTAGGTATGGCTGGGGTCGAGCGTGTAGCGCAGCGGTGCTGCGTGCAGCAGCGTGGTGGTGCACAGCAGGGCAAGGACAGGGGCAAGGCGCAGCATGGCAGTCTCCGGTATGGGCCGCAGGAGGCGGGCGTGGCGCGCAGTGTGGCATGCCCGCGCAGGCAATAACACGCCCCGCCGGGCGGGGCGTTGCGGCCAGACCTCAGTGCGCGGCTTCAGCCGCCAGCGCGGCCTGTACGCTGGGCCGGGCCAGCCAGGCCTCCCGCACGCGCGCCAGCTGCGCGAGGTCGGCAAAGGCTTCGCTGGGCAGGCGGCCTAGCCAGTGCAGGAACACGCCCAGGTAAGCATCGGCCAGGGTAAAGCGCGCGCCGACCAAGTAATCGCGTCCGCGCAGCGCCTCGTCGATCGGGCGCAGCGTGGCGTGCAGCTGCTGCAGGGCTTGGGCGCGGATGGCCGCATGGTGGCTGTTGTCGGCCGAATAGCGCTCGGGCCGGTTCAAGGGGCGGAAGGCGCCCACATGCAGCTCGCTGTTCAGATAGCCAAGCCAGGACTGGATTTGCGCGCGTTCGAGCGTGCCGGGCGCGGCAAACAGCGTGCTGTCCGGGCGCTGGTCGGCCAGCCAGGGCAGGATGGCGCTGTTCTCGGTCAGCAGGCTGCCGTCTTCAAACTGCACGGCCGGCACGCGCCCGAGCGGGTTGACGGCATGAATGGGTGAATCGGGCGTGCGCAGCGGCACCACCTGCACCGCGATTGGCAGTTGCAGTTCGTGGACCAGCAGATGGGCGGCAAAGGAGCAGGCGCCGCGGGCGACGTAGAGGGTAGGCATGGTGAGTTCCTTACAGGGCAAACAGATAGTCGGCGGCGCTGCGCGCGGGCCAGCTGGTGGGCAAGAGACTAGGGCGTGGCAGCTGGCCGAAGTCGGACAGCACATCGTCCTTGATCGCCACGAAGGCGGCATCGGTGCGCTGGCGCGGCTGGGGCAGGTCAACCTCCACAATGCGTTTGATGCGGCCGGGGCGCGGCTCGAGTACCACCACGCGGTCCGATAGATAGACGGCTTCCTCCACATCGTGGGTGACCAGGATCATGGTGATGCCCTCGGCCTGCCAGATGCGGCGCAGCTCATCCTGCAGGGTGGCGCGGGTCAGCGCATCGAGCGCGCCAAACGGTTCGTCCAGCAGCAGCACCTCGGGCCGGTTGACCAGGCCGCGCGCAATCGCCACGCGCTGGCTCATGCCGCCCGACAACTGGTAGGGGTAGGCGCTCTCGAAGCCGCGCAGGCCGACCAGATCGAGGTGTTCGGCAATCGTGCGCTGCTTGTCCGCCTCGGATAGCGTGGCGTTCTCCAGCGCCAGGCCCACGTTCTGCGCCACGGTCAGCCAGGGGAATAGACGATGTTCCTGGAACACGATGCCGCGCTCGAGACCCGTGCCGGTAATGCGCTGGCCATCGAGCAGAATCTCGCCCTGGTAATCGTTTTCCAGCCCCACGATCAGGCGCAGCAGCGTGGATTTGCCGCAGCCCGAGCTGCCGACGATGGACAGGAATTCGCCCGGGCGGATATCGAGATGGATGTCCTGCAGCACCTGCAGGGGAGCGTCCTGGCCTGGATAGGTCTTGGCCACGGCGCGTACGCGAAGTTTGCTGTCTGTCATTGCTTGTCCTTTGCGGTGAAGTGGCTCAGTTGGGCTTGCGCCAGACGAGGGCGCGGCGCTCGAAGCGCACGGCCAGTTGATTGAGCGTGGCGCCGATGCAGCCGACTACCACCAGGCCGAACAGCACCGAACCCATATTGAAATGCTCGCGGCCGTCGATCATGGTGTTGCCCACGCCATGGCCGGATTTGAGGAAGTACTCGGCGCCGATGGTGGCCAGCCAGCTGTAGATGAGCGCCAGATGCAGGCCGGTGAAGATTTGCGGGCTGGCCGCCGGAATGATCACGCGCCGCCACAGCTGCCAGCGGCTGAAGGCATACACGCGCGCCACCTCGGCGTAGTCGCGGCTCACGCTGCGTATGCCTTCGAAGGTATTGATGGTCACCGGGTAGAAGGCGGCCATGGCGATAAAGATGATCTTGGCCGGCTCGCCCATGCCGAACCACACCGACAGCAGGGGAATCCAGGCAAATAGCGCAATCTGCTTCACCGCGTTGAAGCTCGGTCCGATCAGCTTTTCGGCCAGGCGCGATACGCCCAGGAGGCTGCCCAGCAAAAAGCCCGCGCTGCCACCCAGGAAGAAACCAGCCAGATCGCGCCCTAGGCTGGCCAGCACATCCCAGCCAAAACCGCCGCTGATCTGGCTCAGGCCCTCCTGCACCACCTGTTGCGGTGGAGCCAGCACATGCTGGTTGGCCAGCTGGAAATGGCTGACCAGCCACCACAGGGCCAGCAGGCCGGCCGGCAGGGCCAGGCCGCGCAGATCGCGCGCGCGCAGCCACTGGAATTGCTTGGTAAAGGTGGACATGTGCGCTCCTTAGAAAGCGCTGCGCCGCCAGCGCAGCAAAAAGGTTTCGGCCAGTTGCAGCAGCCGGTCGATGGCCAGCCCGACGAGGCCGATCACCACCATGCAGGCCATCACCACATCTAGCTGGAACAGCTGGCGGCCCCACACCATCTGGTAGCCAATACCCTCGCTGGAGGCGAGCAGTTCGACCGTGACCAGCGACAGCCAGGCATTGGTCAGCCCATAGCGCAAGCCGTTGAACAGGCTGGGCAGGCTGGCCGGGAACACCACCTTCAGCCACAGCTGGCGCGGCGTGAAGCGGTACACGCGCGCCACCTCGAGGAAATTGGCCGGGATATTGCGTATGCCCTGCTGGGTGTTGATGGTGATGGGCACGGCCGCCGCCTTGGCAATGATCAGGATCTTCATCGCCTCGCCGATGCCAACCAGCATGATCAGCAGCGGAATCCAGCCCAGCACCGGGATCTCGCTCAGCGCCTTGAAGCTTGGGTAGAGGTAGGCCTCGGCGGTTTTCGACAGGCCCATCGCCACACCCAGCGCGGTGCCAATCAAGAGCGCGGCGGAAAAGCCCCAGGCCACGCGGCCCAGGCTGATGGACAGATTGGCCCAGAGCTCGCCGCTGTCCCATAGCTCGAACAGGGTCAGGGCCACCTGCTCAGGCGCGGGCAGGATCTGCGCGGCGACCCAGCCATGCCGCGCAGCCAGGTGCCAGAGCAGCACGATGGCGGCGGGCAGCAAGAGCGCCAGCGCGCTGTCCCTCAGCCGCGCCAGCACGGCCTGGCGCCAGCGCAGACTGCGCGCGGCCAGGTTGCGGCTGTGGGGCAGCGGCAGGGGAAGGGTGTCGGTGGAAGACATGCGGACTCCTTAGATAAAGACGGCTTGGCGGCGCGGCCGCTGTTGCCAGGCAAACAGAACAAAGCAGGGCAAGAGGCAGAGGAATAAGGTCTGCAAGCCCAACAGACCGCCCAGTAGGCCACCTGCCACGCTGCCCAGTACGCTGCCGGCCGGGCCGATCAGCGCCATCAGCCCGGCAATGCGCCCACCGCCCAGCGTGCGGCCCAGCCGCGCATAACGGGCCAGGTTGCCGACCTGCTGCACGCCCAGCCCCAGGCCCAGCAAGCCGCCACCCAGCCACAGCAGCGGCGCCCAGCGCGCCAGCCCCAGGGCCAAGAGGCCGAGCAGCGCCAGGGCAAAGCCGGCCAGGTAAAAGCGCGCCTCGCCCCAGCGCGCCAGCAGGCTGCCGGCCAGGAACAGGGTGGCGATAAAGCAGGCGCCCAGCACCGTGATCAGCCCGGCTGCCTCGGTGGCGCCCAGGCCAAAGCCCTGGATGGCAATCGCCACGATGAAGAAGCTGTAATACATATGGCAGGCCCCACCGACGAAGTCGTACAGCGCCAGCTGGCGTAGCGCGGCCTCGTCGCGCAGCAGTGCCAGCTGCTGGCGCAGCTCGGCCAGGCTCAGCCGCCGCCCCGGCTGGCGCTGGTACACGCCGCAGCGGAACACCAGCGGCGCCAGCAACACCGCCGTGATAAAGCTCAGCCCAATCAACCAGTAGCTGGCGGCAAAGCCGGCCCAGGCCACCAGGCTGGCTGCCAGCCCCGGCCCGATCAGAAACATGCCCAGCATGTGCGAGCCGCGAAACCAGCCGGCCTTGGCCTCGCCCACCGTCTGCAACTGCTGCATGAACACGGTATTGAGCGAGACAAAACGCAGCGGCATCACAAAGCTGACCAGGGCGGTGGTGGCCAGCAGCCAGGCCAGCGCATCCACGGCCGGCACAGCCAGATAGATCAGCCCCACCGCCACGCTGCCCAGGCGAAACAGCCGCCCCGGCCCGAACTGATCGACCAGCACGCCCATGGGCAGGCTCATGAACAGGATGCCCACGCTCTGCGCGCCGGCGATCAAGCCAAAACCCAGCGGCGTGGCATGCAGCGACAGCGCGTACAGCGAGGTAGTGACCTTGGCCAGCCCGACGCTGATGCCGGCCAAGAGGCTGAGCAGCACAAAGCCGAGCAGGAAGCGGTGACGCGCGATAAAGCCGTGCAGGGTCTGGGCGGCAAGCGACATGGCTCAGGGCGCCTGATAGCTGGCTAGGCTGGCTGGCTTCTTCACCCCACCCTTGGCGTCGAACTCGGCCCAGTAGCCATCGAGCTTGAGCTGGCGCACTGCCTCGCGCTGGTACTTGGGCTCCAGCCAGCTATCCACATCCACCTCGCCACGGATCAGCCGGTATTTCTTCGACAGCGCCACCGCGTCCTTGTAGTGGGTGGTGAAGAAATCATCGAACAGCGGCGACAGGCGCACCTTGAGCGGCGTGCCTTCGTAGTCCTGCTTGAAGGCGGTGTAGGGCACGCCCGATTTGGCCCACTGCTGCAGCACCTGCTCGCGGTTGCGGTCATCCGAGGCCCAGGCTGCTTCGCGCACCAGGGTGTTCACCACGCGCTGGACGATGTGCGGATAGCGCTGCTCGAAGTCGCCGGTGACCAGGAAGTGGGTCTGGCGGCTCAGATTGGCCGGCTGGCCGCGCGTGCTGTAGACGATGCGGGCAATGCCGCGGTCGACCAGCGGATACACGTCATAACCAAACCAGGCGGCATCCACGTCCTTGGTGGCAATGGCCGCTTGGGTGGTGGCGCCATCCATATTGATGGACTTGAAATCGCGCTCGCTCAGGCCGCGCTGGTCCAGCACCTTGGCCGCTACCAGCTGGCCATTGGTGCCCTTGAACAACGCCACCTTCTTGCCCTTCAGCTCTTCCAGCGTGCGCGCAGGCGAATCGGCTGGTACCGCTACATAGGCGGTGCCGCGCGTGCCGTCAGCCAGCAGCAGCTTGGTATTGAGCCCACCGGCCTTGCCGATGATGGCGGGCAAATCGCCCTGCCAGGCAAAGTCGAGCAGCTTGTTGGCAATGGCCTCATTCACGGCCGGCCCCGCGCCCTTGAAGAAATTCCACTCCACCTTGATGCCCTCGGCGCGGAATTCCTGCTCCAAGAGGCCCTTTACATTGACCAGCGAGGTGACCGCGCCGCCAAACACCGGCCGGTTGCCAGTGCCCACGGTGGCCACGCCAATGCGGATCACCTTCGGTTGCTCGGCCGCCAGCGCTTCGGGCGCGGCGATCAGGGATAGCGCCAAGGCGCTGATAAAAGCGGTAAACCGTTTCATGATTGAATCTCCGGAAAAATCAGAAGCCGAACTGGAATTGGGCCAGCACATCGCGGTACTTGAGCTGGCGCGCGCGGTCGTGGGTGCGGTTGAGGTTGAGCTGGAACTTGCTGGTCTGGGCAAAGAAGATGTTCAGGCCCAGGGTGTCGATATCCACCGCATCGTTCTGCGCGGCGGTATTCGGGTCGAAGCGGTCCACGCGCACGAAAGGCTGGTAGGACTTCGGCCACCAGTCATCGAAACGCGCCTGGGCGCGGTAGCCCTTCACGAACTGCTCGCCGAAGTTGTAGAAGAAGGTGGCGGTGTGCGATTTGCTCTTCACCGTGCCGTAGACCGGCGCATTGGCGCTGCCGCTGACCGTGCCGTCCTCACCGCGGATCGCCTCGAAGGTGATGCCGAACGGTTCGTGGTTGTAGCTGAAGTCCACGCCCACGCGTTCGCGCTTGCCCTGGGCCACAAAGGTGCTGCCAATCAGGCGGTTCTGCTTGCCGTGGTAGACCGATGCACCGAGCGTGAGCTGGCGCAGCCAGGAGCTGTAATCGGATGGCGCGGTAAAGGCCAGCCGGCCCACGAAGTCCTTGGCCGAGTTGTTGTCCGACACATTCGGCCCCGCCCCATTCACCCAGCCCAAGGCATAGGCCAGCAGCGGCGCGCGGTAGTTGTAGCCATAGTCCACGGTGGGGTCGAGGTCGCCGCGTACGATCACGCCAATCTGCCGCTGCGCGAGGCCCAGCTTGCTGGCGAACTGCGCATTGTTGATCACCGGCTTCAGGTCTTCGGTGGCCGGCACTTCCAGACCAAAGGGCAAGAGCTGCTGGCCGAAGGTCACATTCAGCTGCCCATCGGCCTGGTCGATGGTCGGGCGCAGCGCATAAGTGAGGTTGGCGTCGAGCAGATTGAGGAACTGCGTGCCATTGCCCAGCGGCGAAGCACCCAGGCGCAAGGTGTAGTTGAGGTTGCGGCCTTCCTGGTAATCGCGGTACAGGCTGCCGGTAAAGCCGAGAATGGCCACCGGCACATCCAGACTGGTCTTGCGTCGGTCCACGCTGCCGGCCGTCGTCACCGGCTCGCTGGTGTGGCTGGCCCGTGCCTGGATGGTGCCGCTCACGGTCAGCCCACGGCTGCTGAGCGCCGTGGCTGTTTCGCGGTCGCGCTGAACCTGGTACTTGAAGTTCTCCAGATCGGACTGCACGCCCTGCAAATCCGAGCGCAAGGCCGGCTCACCACTCGCGTTCTGCGCCTGCAAGCTCTCTATCGCCTGCTGCAGGGTTTTCAGCTGCTGCTGCAATTCATCCAGTGTGGGCGCCGCCTGTACCTGGCCAGCCAGGGCCAGCGCAGTCGCGCCTATCCAATATCGGTATCGCATGTTTTCTCCCTTGTTCGATGTGCGGGCTGTCGTGCAGCCGTCCATCGCTTAAGAGCAGAACGCATGCCAAAAAGAAATCTTTATAAAATCAAGGAATAAACGCACCAGGTGGCCTGGCGCGATTGCGAAACCAACAGCGGGATGCAGCAGATTGTTGGGAATGCAGCAGTGGGAGCGGGGAGAGGGAGAGGTAAGACAAGGGCGGGCGTTAACCCGTAGCTTGGGTTGAGCGTAGCGAAGCCCAACATTCGCGGTGAACGTTGGGCTTCATTGCATTCAGCCCAACCTACCGAGCTGGCAGCGAGATCGGACTGAGTTATTCTGCAAACGTGTAGTTAATCGTCCGGGACTAGATAGGTAGGCTTTGTGCCAGGGTATACAGCAACCATGGCAAAATGGGGTTGGGGCGGTTTCCAACGCTTTGCATTTTCCGGACATTTACGTTAGCTCGTTACTGCCTGTAAAATCTGACAGAATTTACAGCAATTTGACTTAAAGATTTGTCCCTTGAAAACTTATCAAGCTCTCTTGTTGCATCCGAGTGATTAATCTTATCCAGCTCTTCAATTTCCTCTGGTGAAAAGAGCGATGGGTCATCTTTTCTAACAACCTGAAATAACTTGCTTTTTATTGACTTGCCCAGCGGGGTCGAATAAAGACGAACAACATCCCGAGCAGTGGATTCGGGGATGATTGCTTTAAAATGCGGAACCAGTGCTGCTTCAATTTCGGCATCGGGCGTTATGAATACATTTTTGCAAAGCCTAGGATCTGTACTTTCTGGTTTTTTATCGCATGCCCTAGCAATTGTTCCTTTAATTGAATTGGCGTATCCAAGGGCTTGCAATGCTGAAGCGTGCACAGTCGTAGAGTCCTCGGAAGGTCGCTCATTTTTAAGCAAGAGAGAGCCTCCAAATATAGCGATTGAGAAAATTAGGACTAAGAGAAGTGTTTTCATGCCTATGAACTATTTGCTTTAGGGTTAAGATTTACTCAAAAGGGAAAAGGTGCCGTCCTGTAATTGATTGTGTACTTTCAGCGCAGGAGCAAGGGCATTAGGCAGGCTCACCGTCTGCAAGGCACCTAGTCCCATCTCACGGCTGCGCTCATCACGGGTAAAACGAAATACCCAGCTCTAGGTCCCTGCATCGCTGATATGCAACCACAGATCACCGCCGTCGCCATAGTGCCCTTTAGCTTTGAGCTTGTGTAGCATCATATTGGTGAGCCGATTCAGGGCTCTAGTCGTAGCGTGGCATACAGGACAAACCTCGATTCCATCGTAATGACGTCCTCTGCCTAGAGCGTGGCTGTTACCCCAAACGCGCAATACGAACCGCCGCCTCATCCAGATGCTGCCTGAGCGCCGTGATGCAGGGCGAGAAGGCGGCCGAGAAGCCCTCGCTCGCGGCTAGCTTGGCGTGGAACTGCTCGGCCAGGGCCAGCGCCTCGCGCCATAGGGCGCCATCGACCGAGGCCGTCAGCGTAGCGGGCGGCAGGGTGTTGACGAGGGCGCCGCTGCTGCGTGGGGCGAAGCCCATGGGCAATACATCGTAGGCCGGTGCGAGCTGATAGGGGCGGCCCTGGCGGACGACGAAGGACAGATTGCCCGCGTGCATATCGGTGTTGCCGATCAGTGTGCCGAATGCCCAAAGCAGCGCGGCGCCAGCCGTGGCTTGCGCATCGACATGACCGGCCGCGGCGAGGCGGGCAACCGTGGCGGGCCAGGGGGCGGCGCCCGCGCCGACGAATTCCATATCCAGCGCGCGCAGCGAGAACACGCCCAGGCGGCCCAGCGTGCCGATGCGGTCAAAGCGCGGTACTTCCAGGAAGCGCTGCGTGCCGAAATCGAATAGCGCGGTGTCCACGCCCAGCACCGCCAGCGCCAGGTGTTCGGCCAGCAACAGGTCGCGCCAGCGTTCGGTCAGCGCGTTGTCGTCGGGCAGCGAGAACTTCACCAGCACATGGCCGCGTTCGGTATAGGCGCAGAACTTGGGCTGCTCGCCCCCAGCGGACGAGCCGGCCGCCTCGCCCGCGCCAGCCGCCTGGGCCAGGGCCGGGTAGTCGCGTGCCCTGTCCACCGGCTCGGGCAGCGGCATATGCAGAAAGCGCTCGCGCGCCAGCGGGCCAATCAGCAGATTGCCGATGCTGTCGTGCCCATGGGCGAGCAGCAGGCGCAGCACATCGGTGTCGTGCCAGCTTTCCGGGTTGGCTGGCAAGCCGAATTCGCCAGCGTAACGCGCGGCATAGGCGCGGCCCAGATAGCCCTGCGGCCGCATATCGAATAGCCACCAAGGCAGCCCTTCGCTGTGTTGGGTCTGGCCCTCGGCCTCCTGCATGACAAAGCCGCCCGGTAGCACCGGCACCAGCTCGCCCAGCGTCTGCACCTGTCCTTGCTCCGTCACCCGGAAGACCGGCGCCGCGACTACTCCACGGTAGCGGTCGTGCAGCGCATAACGAATAGATGGGCCCGCCCCAATCCGCACCAGCGCGTCACCCAGACCAGCCAGTGCGCGCGATACGGTGGGCTGGCTTAAGCCTGTCTTTTCAACGGCTTGCCGAGCCGTGATCGGGCCTTGGGCGAGCAGCTGCTGCAGCGTATCGGTATGGCGTGCCATGGCGGTGAATAGATTTTTGAATAGATAGATGAATAGATAACTGAATAACTTCTTGGCTGCAAGCGTGCCTAGATTCAGCCCTATTCAGCCGCGACAGGCGTGCTAAGTGCTGCTTGGCTTGGCCGGGGGCTGCGGCGCTGGATGGGGCGCTTGGTCTGCTGCTGATTTCGCAACGCCTTGCTGGCTGGCGCTGCTGCAAAGCCAGCAGCCGGGCTGGCGGTAAATTGGCTAAGTGTTTGAATTGAATGAACTTGAACTGCGGGCACGCTTTCTGCCCTTGTTGAATCAGCGGTCACCAACCCGGTGGCTGATTCGACAAGGAAAGCCCGCATGAGTCTGAGCAGCCAGAGTCCCAGCTTTATCCGCCCCGCACCGGCCCTGATCACGGCGCACAAGGGCGGCGCGCCCGATATTTTGCAGATCACCCCGACCGGCGCGGCGCTGGGGGCGGTGGTCAGCGGCCTGGATGTGAGCAAGCCGCTCTTGCCCAGCCAGGTGCTGCGCCTGAAGGCGGCGCTGAACGAGCACCATATCCTCATCTACCGCGACCAGTTGCTCAGCGATGCGCAGCTGCGCGCGTTTGCCACCTATTTCGGCGCGGTGTTCAACCCGCCCAGCGATGTGCCGGTGCTCGCTTCGGGTAATGATGGCAAGACGCCGGACGTGGTGCCGGTGGCCAATATTGCGGGTGGCTACACCGGCAGCGGCGAGCTGACCCCGCATATCGACCACCAGTGGACGCCGCTGCCCTCGGCCGGCTCGCTGCTATATGCGCTGGAAGTGCCGAGCCGGGGCGGCGACACCAGCTGGTACAACATCGCCGCCGCCTACGATGCCCTCGACGCGGCCACCCGTGCGCGCATCGACAGCCTGCAGCTGATTACCTACAACCCCTTTCTGCGCGGGCCGGGTGACGAGCGCCCGCTCTACCGCACGCCCGAGCGCCAGCCGCTGGGCGCGGCCTACCCGCACCCGCTGGTGCGCACCCATCCGGAAACCGGCCGGCGCGGCCTGTTCCTGAGCACCCATACCGAGGTCGAACTGCCCGGCCTGCCGGCCGACGAGGCCCAGGCGCTGATCGCCCGCCTGCGCGCCCATGTGGCCGAGGACCGCTTCCGCTACGAGCACCACTGGCGCGTGGGCGACATCGTGCACTGGGACAACCAGGCCACCCTGCATTCGCGCACCGCCTTTCCCGACACCGAACGCCGCGTGCTCAAGCGCGTGAGCCTGGCCGGCGGCCGCCCGTTCTGAGCGCCACCTTTCCAACCCTTAATGACAAGGATTCCCTCATGAGTCAGATCAGCATTCATCCGATTGCCGGGCGCATTGGCGCCGAAATCCGCGGCGTGGAGCTGGGCACCGAGCTGAGCGCCGAGAACCTGGCCGCCATTCAGGCCGCGCTGCTGCAACACAAGGTCGTGTTCTTTCGCGGCCAGCATCATCTGGACGACGCGCGCCAGCAAGCGTTTGCGCGCCGCCTCGGCCAGCCGGTGGCCCACCCGACCGTGGCCACGGTGGGCGGCACCGACTATGTGCTGGAGCTCGATTCGCAGCGCGGCGGGCGCGCCAATTCCTGGCATACCGATGTGACCTTTGTGGATGCCTATCCGAAGGCGTCCATCCTGCGCGCGATTACCGTGCCCGCGGCCGGTGGCGATACGGTATGGGCGAACACCCACACCGCCTATCTCGACCTGCCCGAGCCGCTGCGCGCACTGGCCGACACGCTGTGGGCCGAGCACAGCAATGAATACGACTATGCGAGCTACAAGGCCAATGTCAGTGCCGAGCAGCTGCGCCGCAACCGCGAGGAGTTCACCGCCACCGTCTACCAGACCGAGCACCCGGTCGTGCATGTGCATCCGGAAACCGGCGAGCGTCATCTGCTGCTCGGCCATTTCGTGCAGAAGCTGATCGGGCTGAGCCAGGCTGATTCGCAGCAGCTGTTCAGCGTGCTGCAAGGCCATGTCACCCGCCTGGAAAACACCGTGCGCTGGCACTGGCAGGCCGGCGATGTGGCGATTTGGGACAACCGCGCCACCCAGCATTACGCGATCAATGACTACGGCGATGCGCGCCGCGTGATGCACCGGGTCACGGTGGCGGGCGGCAAGGCGGTGGGGCTGGATGGACGGCAGAGCCGGACGCGCAGCAAGCAGGCCAAGGCCACGACCGCCGCCAATAGCCCGCAGGCCGATAGCCCCAGCGCCGCGCGCGCAGCCTGAGCTGCGCTGCGCCAACCGATACGCGTACCTGACGAGACCCCGACCATGAGCCAAAGAAAACTGCGCCTCGGCGCCTTCCTGATGCAATACGGCCACCATGTGGCCGCCTGGCGCCACCCCGATGCACCAGCCGATGCCGGCCAGGACTTCGCCCACTACCGCCGCCTGGCCCAGACCGCCGAGCGCGGCCTGTTCGATGCCATCTTCTTCGCCGACGGCCTGGCGGTACGCGGCGAGAACGAGGTGGCCGCGCGCACCGCGCATGCCGACCATTTCGAGCCGATCACCCTCTTGTCGGCGCTGTCGGCGGTGACCGAGCGGATCGGCCTGATCGCCACCGTCTCGACCACCTACAACGAGCCCTTCAATCTGGCGCGCAAGTTCGCCTCGCTCGATCACCTGAGCGGCGGACGGGCCGGCTGGAATCTGGTGACTTCGGCCAGCGAAGCGGAGGCGCAGAACTTCAATCTGGACGCGCAGCTGCCGCATGCGCTGCGCTACCAGCGCGCGCGGGAATATGTGGAGGTGGTGCGCAAGCTGTGGGATAGCTGGGAGGACGATGCCTTTGTGCGCGACAAGGCCAGCGGCCAGTACTTCGACCCGGCCAAGGTGCATGTGGCCCAGCATCGCGGCAGCCATTTCCAAGTGCGTGGCCCGCTGAACGTGGCCCGCCCGCCGCAGGGCTACCCGGTGCTGGTACAGGCTGGCGCCTCGGACGACGGGCGCGAGCTGGCCGCCGCCACCGCCGAAGTGATCTTCACCGCCTGGCAGGAACGCGACGACGCGCAGGCCTTCTACCAGGACATCAAGACCCGAGCCGCCGCCTATGGCCGCCGGGCCGAGGAGATCCTGATCATGCCCGGCGTGTTCCCGGTGATCGGTCGTACCGAGGAGGAGGCGGCCGAGAAATACGCGGCCATCCAGGCGCTGATCCACCCCAGCGTGGGGCTGGGCCTGCTATCGGGCCTGATCGGCGCCGACCTGAGCGGCTACGATATCGACGGCCCGCTGCCCGAGTTACCGGAAACCAATGGCAATAAGAGCCGCCAAGCGCTGATGTACGACATTGCCCGGCGCGAAAAGCTGACCATCCGTCAGCTCTACGAGCGGGTAGCCGGTGCGCGCGGCCACCGCACAATACTGGGTACGCCCACATCGATTGCCGATCAGCTCGAGGATTGGTTTGTGCACGGGGCGGCCGACGGCTTCAACATCATGGGGCCGGTGCTGCCCGGTGGTCTGGAGGAGTTCGTGACGCTGGTGATACCCGAGCTGCAGCGGCGCGGCCTGTTCCGCACCGAGTACGAAGGCCGCACGCTGCGCGAGAACCTGGGGCTGGCACGCCCGGCCAACCAACATCTGGCCGCGCGCCAGCACGATCTGCAGACGGCCTAGGCTGGCAGGTTCAGGTCGGCGGCAATCGCTTCGAAGGCGTTGATGACCGGCGCATCGAAGCGGGTTTCTAGGCCGCCGTTCACATCGAACAGCGTGCGCATCACCGCGCGCCGGTAGTCGATGCCGCTGAGGCCGACCACGCGGTCGAACAGCAGGTCGGCCACCGCCAGCATCATGGCGCCCGGGTGCGGCGGCAGCGGGTAGGCGGGGGCGGCAATGCCCACGCCGTTCGCCCATAGATGGTGCTGGCGGATGATCTGGGCAGCTTCCTGGCAGTCAGGCGCCATGCTCAGCAGCCATTGCGCGGCGCGCTCCGGGTGCTCGGCATAGCGCTGCCAATCGGGCGATTTGAAGGTGGGCGGGGTGTGCAGGCTGGCATCCGGCTCGGCCAGCAGGCCCACGTCGTGCCAGAGCACGGCCAGCTGCAGGGCATCGGCATTGCAGGGGCGGCGGTGGCGGCGGTTGAGCGCCTGCACGCAATCGAGCTGAAAGCGCGCGCGGCGCGCCCAGAGCGGGTGACGCTTGGCCAGGGCTTCGGCCAGCTGCTCGCCCAGCGCCCAGGCCTGCTGCTGGTGCTGGCTGGCCGGGGCCGGGTGGCTGGGCGCGGCATGTTCGGGCTCGGCCAGCCAGGCGCCATGTGCGGTCAGCAGGATATCGCGTGCCAGGTCGTCGGCTTTTTGCTGGCTACTGGCGCCGGCCAGCCGCTCGATTAGGGCAATCAGCGCATCGCGCGGGGTTGGGTCGAATTGCTGGGTGCGCAGCAGGTGGTCGAGCATGGGCGGCACCTGGTCCATGCTTTGCAAAATGGCTTCCGCCACAAAGGGTGAGCACAGAAAGCGCCCATCGCGCAGGCTTTGCAGCACGCCCTCGATATGGTGGACGAAGTCCATGATGGGCGTGGCGCGCGCATAACCGAAATCACCCTTGATGGTGTGCACGCGGCGAAAGGCGCTGGCCAGCAGATCGGGCGCATCCGGGGTTTCCACCAGCCGGTGCAGGTCCTTTTCCAGGCCAGGCATATGTTCCTGCACCTCGGTCAGCACATCGGGCAGCAGGGAGAAATCGACGTCGGCCGTACTCATGCTCACTCCAGGCTGGCGCGGGCAGGCCAGCGAAACTGCCTGCATGATAGCCGTTCGTGCCACCCCTGCCAGCTTGGCGCGCATCAGCCCCGGGCGATGCCAAACAGCAGCCACAGGCCGCACAAGAGCAAGAGCCAGGCAAAGCTACGTTTGAGGCGCGCATCGGGCAGCTTGTGGGCCAGTGCCACACCGGCCGATACCGTACACAGGCCGGCCACGGCCATGGGCAGGCCCATCTGCCAGTTCACCTGGCCGGCGCGAGCATAGCTCAATAAGGCAATCACCGCGCTCGGGGTAACCAGGGCCAGGGCCAGGCTTTGCGCCAGCGTCTGGCGCAGGCCGAACAGGCTGGTGAGCAGCGGGGTGGCCACCAGCCCGCCACCTATGCCCAGAAGCCCCATGCTGCTGCCGCCCAGCACACCCACCAGTGGCAGCCAGCGCGGCCCGAGCTTGGCGGCCCTGTCGTGGGCTTTCACTCGCTGCGGGCGCAAGAGCCGCCAGGCCAGCACGATCAGGAAGACGCTGAATAGGCTGCGCAGTAGCAAAGGCGGCGCGCGCGTGGCCCAGTGGGCGAGCAGGGCGGTGGTCAGCGCCGCCGCCACGGCAATGGCCAAGGCCTGGCGCCGGTCGCCCGGATGGCGCTGCTGGTAACGCCACCAGCCCATGAGCAAATTGGGCACCATCATCACCAGGGCCGTGCCCTGGGCCAGCGCCTGCGGCATATCGAACACCAGCGCGAATAGCGGAATGGCGATGATGCCGCCGCCAATGCCGAACAGGCCGCCAAAGAAACCAAGACCAGCGCCAAGCGTGAGGGTAAGCAGCCATTCGGCCGGGTGAGCAAACACGGGATGAACCTGAGGACGAACGCGTAGGCCGCCCATCATAGTCATGCGCCGTATGGCTACAATGGGCTTGATTTCATTTCATTGCTGCATGAAAGACACGAATGCGCGACGCTGCCGACCTGGCCTTCTTCAGCACCCTGGCGCGCCAACCCAGTCTGGCGCTGGCTGCGCCGCAGCTGGGCATCAGCGCGCCGGCGGTCAGCCGCCGCCTGGCCAAGCTGGAGGCGCGCCTCGGGGTGCGCCTGCTCAACCGCACCACGCGCCGGCTGAGCCTGACGCCCGAGGGCGAGCGCTACTTGGAAGAGGGTGAGCGCCTGCTGCGCGAGATTGCCGCGCTGGAGGCTTCGCTGGCCCAGGGGCGCGAACAGCCGCGCGGTCTCTTGCGCATCAATGCCACCTTCGGTTTTGGCCGCCGCCATCTGGCCCCGGCCCTGGCCGATTTCGCGCGCGCCTGGCCCGAGGTGGAGGCGGTGCTGCAGCTGAGCGACCGGCCGCTGGACCTGACCGCCGAGGCCTTCGATCTGGGCATACGTTTTGGCGCGCCGCCCGATGCGCGTGTGCTGGCGCGCAAGCTGGCCAGCAACCGGCGCCTGCTGTGCGCGGCGCCTGCTTATCTTGCCCAGGCGGGCACGCCGCGCCAGCCGCGCGATCTGCTTGGGCATGCCTGCATCGTGATCCGCGAGAACGAGGCGGCCTTCAATAACTGGCAGCTATCGGACGGCCGCCAGCAGCAGACCATCAAGGTACGCGGGCCGCTGAGCGCCAACCATGGCGAGATCGCAGTGGACTGGGCGCTGGCCGGGCTGGGGGTGCTGCTGCGCAGCGAGTGGGATGTAGCCGGCTATCTGCGCAGTGGTGAGCTGGTACGCGTGCTGCCCGACTGGCAGGGCAGCGAGGCCGATATCCACGCGGTCTACCCGCAGCGCCACCATCTGAGCGCCACGGTGCGTGTGTTCATCGACTTCCTGGCGGCCCGCTTCGCTGCCTATCGCGCCCAGGACGGGCGCAGCGCCTGGTAGGCGCAGGCGCCGTCTGGAAGCGGGCGCGCTGCTTCTAATCAGGGCGCCGGGTTGCTGTAGCGCGCCTGAATCGCTTCCACGCCGGCCAGTAAGGCTTCAGATAGCTGCACCTGCTGGCTGGCGATGTTCTCTTCCAGCTGGGCCAGGGTGGTGGCGCCAATCAGATTACTGGTGACGAAGGGCCGGCTATTGATAAAGCCGAGCGCGAGCTGGGTGGGCGTGAGGCCATGAGCCTGCGCAAGCTGCACATATTCGCGCGTGGCGGCCTCGGCGGCCGGCTTGGTGTAGCGCTGGAAGCGTTCGTATAGCGTCAGTCGCGCTCCCTCTGGCCGTGCGCCATTCAGGTACTTGCCGCTCAGTACCCCAAAGGCCAGTGGCGAATAGGCGAGCAGGCCAACTTGTTCGCGGTGGCTGAACTCGGAGAGGCCAATTTCGAATGTGCGGTTGAGCAGGTTGTAAGGGTTCTGGATGCTGACGATGCGCGGCAGACCGAGCTGCTCGGACAGGCGCAGGAACTGCGCCACGCCCCATGGCGTTTCGTTCGACACACCGATATGACGGACCTTGCCGGCGCGCACGAAGTCGGCCAGCACGCTCAGGGTTTCTTCAATCGCCACGCTCTGCTCGCCCTCCACCCATGGGTAGTTGAGGCGGCCGAAGGTATTGGTGCTGCGGTCGGGCCAGTGCAGCTGGTAGATATCCAGATAATCGGTGTTCAAGCGCTTGAGGCTGTCGTGCAGCGCCGCTTCCAGATTGGCGCGGTCGAACTGATTGCTCGCGCCGCGGATGTATTGCGGTTGATGGGGCTGGCGCTGCGGGCCGGCGATCTTGCTGGCGATCAGCACATCGTCGCGCCGGCCGCGCTTTTGCAGCCAGCTGCCGATATAGCGCTCGGTCAGGCCATAGGTCTCGGCCTTGGGCGGTACCGGGTACATCTCGGCGGTATCGATCAGGTTCACGCCATGCGCAATCGCATAGTCGAGCTGGGCATGTGCGTCGGCTTCGCTGTTCTGCTCGCCCCAGGTCATGGTGCCAAGGCCGATCAGGCTGACTTTCAGGTCGCTACGACCGAGTGGGCGGTATTGCATACGGTGTTCTCCAGGGGCGGTTGCGGTTTCAACTGGCCAGGTCCTGCAAGAGGCCATGGCGTTTGAGCAGGGTGCGCAGCACATTGCGGCTGATACCAAGCAGATCGGCACTGCGCACCTGGTTGTAGCGGCTGTGCTGGAACGCGGCCTGCACGATCTGCGCTTCGATGCGCGCCAATAGATCGGGGCTCGGTTCGGCAAACAGGCGTTCGAGCTGGCGGCCTATCGCGCTCAGCGGGTCGATGTCGGCATCGTTGGCGCTGCCGCCGGCAAGGGGCGCCGCGCCGTTCAGTTTCAGGTGTTCAATCTGCAGGCTGGCACCATCGGCCACCAGCAGGGCGAAGTGAATCACGTTTTCCAGCTCGCGGATATTCCCCGGCCAGGCATAGCTCAGCAGCGCGCGGCTGGCGGCCGGGCTGATCTCGGGCAGGCGCTGGTTCAGGCGTTGCGCATAGATGGCCAGGAAGTACTCGGCCAGCGGCAGGATGTCGCCGGTGCGCTCGCGCAGCGGCGGCAGATTCAGGCTGACCACATTGAGCCGGTAATACAGGTCCTGGCGGAAATGCCCTGCCTGCACCGCGCGCGCCAGGTCCACATTGGTGGCGGTCACCAGGCGCACATTGACGCTAATCGGTTTGCGCGCGCCCAGGCGCACTACTTCGCCCTCCTGCAGCACGCGCAGCAGCTTGACCTGCAGGGCCAGCGGCAGATCGCCGATTTCATCGAGGAACAGTGTGCCGCCATCGGCCGCCTCGAACCAGCCGGCGCGGGCGCCGCTGGCACCGGTAAAGGCGCCGCTTTCATGGCCGAACAGCTCGGCTTCGGCCAGGTTTTCGCTGATGGCGCCGCAGTTCACCGCCAAAAAGGGGCCGCGCCGGCCGCTCTTGCGGTGCAGATGGCGCGCGATCAGCTCCTTGCCGGTGCCGGTTTCGCCATGTACGAGTACTGGGGCCTGGCTAGGGGCGACGCGCTCCACCTCATCGAGCAGGCGGCGAGACAGCGGGTCGGCAAAGATCAGCGCCTTGGCGCGGATACTGAGCGGACTCTTCTCGGTCTCGGGAAAAGTCAGCAAGGGAGAGGGCAGGGCGTGCAGGGCAGTCATGACGGGCTCCGGTCGGATGGCGACGGGCCGACGCGCTGCGCCGGCCCAATTAGTTACAGTGTGGCAATCGACACCTCGGTCGATTTGACGAAGGCAATGACTTCACGACCGGGCTTGAGATCGAGTTCCTTGACCGAGCGGGTGGTGATGACTGAGGTGACGATGCCGGCCGGGGTGGCCACGTCGACTTCGGAGACCACCGGTCCTTCGATGATTTCCTTGATCGTGCCGCGGAACTGGTTGCGTACATTGATGGATTTGATGCTCATGGCAAGACTCCTGGGTGGGTGGTGGGTAAGACGGGATTCACACGCTGATCAGCGCATGGCTGACGCGTTGTTCAAGCTGGCCGGCCTGCAAGAGCACATTGCCGGGGTTGGGCAGGTGGGCGATCAGTCGCCCCACCGCGTCGTCGAGGCGTTGCACGATGGCATCGCCCGGCGTGGCGCGGCCTTGTTCGTCGGTGACGAAATCGCGCTCGCTGGCATACACGCCACCGACGATATGGCGCGCCTTCAGTGCGGACAGCACCGGCTGCAAGGCGTAATCGACCGCCAGCAGATGGGCCGGGCTGCCACCGGTGACCAAGGCCAGCGCGGCCTTATGCTCCAGTGCCCGTTCCGGCAGCAGGTCGAGCACCGTCTTCAGCGCGCCGCTATAGGCGGCCTTGTAGACGGGGGTGGACAGGATCAGCCCGTCGCTGGCGCCCAGCGCGTCAATCAGCGCCTTGATGGCCGGGCTGTCCCAGCGCGCCTCGATCAGGTCGGCGGGCGGGAAGTCGCAGAGCTGGAAGTGCCGGGTCTGGATGCCAAAGCCACTGAGTACCTGGCTGGCGCGTTTGAGCAGAAGGCTGGATTTGGACTGCGGGCTCGGGCTGCCGGCCAGTAGAACCACGGTGGACATAGCTGTACTCCAGTAACGAAGCGGTCGGGGCTGAATTGCTGGAGCGACTATAGGACTGGGTTTAATATTCCAAAAAAGAATGAAAAATGATTTCAAAATAACTAAAAATGAATATCGCTGCATCGCGAGGCCCCGCTGTTTGGCGCCGCATTGTGGGTTGTATCGATTGCAATGCAGGTTATTAAGATCAAAGAAAGCATTCTTTATGGCTATAAAACCATGTTGCTATGCTGCGCCCCACTACACATCCACTGCGAGGACTTACCATGACCCGCTTTACGCGCTTGATCGCTGCCACCCTGGCGACCAGCCTGTCCGCCGCCGCCCTGGCTGGCCCTGAACTGCTCAATGTCTCCTATGACGTGATGCGCGACTTCTACAAGGACCTGAATCCGGCCTTCGTGAAGACCTATCAGACCAAGACCGGCGAAACGCTGGTCATCCAGCAGTCGCACGGTGGTTCGGGCAAGCAGGCGCGTTCGGTCATTGATGGTCTGCAGGCCGATGTGATCACCATGAATATGCCGCCCGATATCGACGCGCTGCATGACAAGGCCAAGCTGATCCCGGAGAACTGGGCCAGCCGTCTGCCCAATAACAGCCTGCCCTTCACCAGCTTGCAGGTGCTGATCGTGCGTAAGGGCAACCCCAAGCAGATCAAGGACTGGTCGGATCTGGTCAAGCCGGGCGTGCAGGTGGTGATGCCCAACCCCAAGGTGACCGGCAATGGTCGCTACAGCTATCTGGCGGCCTGGGGCTTTGCGCTCAAGCAGCCGGGCGGCAATGAGCAGAAGGCACGCGAGTTTGTTGGTGCCCTGCTGAAGAATGTGCCGGTGCTGGACGGTGGCGGCCGCGCCGCGACCACCACCTTTATGCAGCGTGGTATCGGCGATGTGCTGCTGACCTTCGAGAACGAAGCGGAAATGATTGCGCGTGAATTCGGCCGTGGCGGCTTCGAAGTCATCTATCCGAGCCTGAGCGTGCGTGCCGAACCGCCGGTGACCATCGTCGACAAGGTGGTGGACAAGAAGGGCACCCGTAAGCAGGCCGAGGACTACCTGAAGTTCCTGTGGACCCCGGCTGCGCAGGAAATCGCCGCGCAGAACTATCTGCGCCCACAGGACCCGGCCGTGCTGAAGAAGTACGCGAGCCAGTTTCCGGCGGTGAAACTGTTTACCGTGGACGAGGTGTTCGGCGGCTGGCGTAATGCCCAGAAGACCCATTTCGATGACGGCGGCAGCTTCGATCAGGTTTACGCGAAGAAGTGAGGCGCTGACGCGCGGTGAGGGGAACGGTGTGCGGGGTCAGGTGGTAGACCCCGGCACGCGGGCGCGATAGCGGCCGGCCCCTCGTCACGCCTCCCCGCGCCACCTCACCCCTAACGCCTTACCCCTCACTCACTCATGAAATTCAAACAAGCCAGTGTCCTGCCGGGCTTCAACCTGGCCTTCGGCTACACCATCGTCTACCTGAGCCTGATCGTGCTCCTGCCGCTGTCTGCTCTGGTCATCAAGACCAGCAGCCTGAGCTGGGCGCAGTTCTGGGATGTGGTCAGCGATGATCGCGTGCTCGCCTCCTACAAGCTGACCTTTGGTGCCAGCCTCTTGGCTGCCGGCCTGAACTTGGTATTCGGCCTCTTGGTGGCCTGGGTGCTGGTGCGCTACCAGTTCTGGGGCAAGCGTTTTATCGATGCGCTGGTCGACCTACCCTTTGCCCTGCCCACCGCGGTGGCCGGCATTGCGCTGACCACCCTGTATGCGCCGAACGGCCTGATCGGCCAATACCTGGCGCCCTTGGGCATCCAGGTGGCGTTCAAGCCGCTGGGCATCGTGGTGGCGCTGACCTTTATCGGCCTGCCCTTCGTGGTGCGCACCGTGCAGCCGGTGCTGCAGGATCTGGAAGCCGAGTTGGAGGAAGCGGCCGCCTGTCTCGGTGCCAGCCGCTGGCAGACCTTCTGCAAGGTGATCTTCCCGGCCGCCATGCCGGCGCTGCTGACCGGTTTCACGCTGGCCTTTGCCCGCGCGGTGGGCGAATACGGCTCGGTGATCTTCATCGCTGGCAATATCCCGTTCGAGTCCGAGATCGTGCCGCTGCTCATCATCGGCAAGCTCGAGCAGTATGACTATGTGGGTGCCACCGCGATTGCCACGGTGATGCTGGCCATCTCGTTTGCGCTGATCCTGGTCATCAACACGATTCAGTGGTGGCATTCGCGCCGCCACGGCATGCGTAAATAAGGAGGCCGCACCATGCATAGCATGCAAGCTACACAACGCTCGGTGGCGACCGATGAGCCGCGCTGGGTGCGCTGGTCGCTGATTGCGCTGGCGCTGGCTTTCCTCGGCTTCTTCCTGGTGCTGCCACTGTTCTCGGTGTTTGCCGAGGCCTTGCGCAAGGGTTGGGCACTGTATGTGGAGGCCTTGATCGAGCCGGATGCGATTGCCGCCATCCAGCTCACCCTGATCGTGACCGCCATCGCCCTGCCGCTGAACTTGGTGTTCGGCGTGGCGGCGGCCTGGGCGATTGCCAAGTTCGATTTCAAGGGCAAGAGCCTGTTGATCACCCTGATTGACCTGCCGTTCTCGGTCAGCCCCGTGGTGGCCGGCCTCATCTATGTGCTGCTGTTCGGCGCCCAGGGCTGGTGGGGCGCGTGGCTGATGGAGCACGACATCAAGATCATCTTCGCCGTGCCCGGCATCGTGCTGGCCACCGTGTTCGTGACCTTCCCCTTTGTGGCGCGCGAGCTGATTCCGCTGATGGAAGCGCAAGGCACCGAGGAAGAGCAGGCGGCTATGGTGCTGGGTGCCAGCGGCTGGCAGCTGTTCTGGAAAGTGACCCTGCCGAATATCAAATGGGGCCTTCTGTACGGGGTGATTCTGTGCAATGCGCGCGCCATGGGCGAATTCGGCGCGGTGTCGGTGGTGTCCGGGCATATCCGCGGCATGACCAACACCATCCCGCTGCATGTGGAGATTCTCTACAACGAGTACAACTTCGTGGCCGCCTTTGCCGTGGCCTCCATCCTGGCCTTGCTGGCGCTGGTCACCCTGGCCGCTAAGAGCTGGGTGGAATGGCAGGCCGACCGCCAGCGTGCGCTGGACGCGCGCATGGCCACAGATCAATGAATGGTGTGAAACGTTTCACAGGAACGCTCCCATGAGTATCGAGATTCAAAACATCGCTAAACGCTTCGGCGCCTTCACCGCGCTGGACAATGTGAACCTGCAGGTGGAAACCGGCGAACTGCTGGCCTTGCTCGGCCCGTCCGGCTGCGGCAAGACCACACTCTTGCGCATCATTGCGGGCCTGGAAACGCCCGACGGTGGCCAGATCCGCTTTCATGGCGAAGACACCACTGAGCGCCATGTGCGTGAGCGTCAGGTCGGCTTCGTGTTCCAGCATTACGCGCTGTTCCGCCATATGACCGTGTTCGAGAACGTGGCCTTTGGCCTGCGCGTGCGCCCCAAGCACACGCGCCCGAACGACAAGGAGATCAAGCGCCGCGTGCATGAGCTGCTGAACCTGGTGCAACTCGACTGGCTGGCCGACCGCTACCCGGCCCAGCTGTCAGGCGGCCAGCGCCAACGGATTGCCCTGGCACGCGCGCTGGCGGTGGAGCCCAAGGTGCTGCTGCTGGACGAGCCGTTTGGCGCGCTCGATACCAAGGTGCGCAAGGAGCTGCGTCGCTGGCTCAAGCGCCTGCACGAGGAAGTGCATGTGACCTCGGTGTTCGTGACCCATGACCAGGAAGAGGCGCTGGAAGTGGCCGACCGGGTGGTGGTGATGAATAAGGGCCGCATCGAGCAGATCGGTACGCCCGAGCAGGTGTATGACACGCCGGCCACGCCGTTTGTGTACCAGTTCCTCGGCGATGTGAACCTGTTCCACAGCCGGGTGCACGGTGGTTTTGCCCAGGTGGGCGAGCACCCGATTGCGGCCGATGGCGCGGTGGCCTATGTGCGTCCGCACGATATCGAAATCCTGCGCGAACCGGCCCAGCAGACGCTGGCGGCCAAGGTCGACCATGTGCGCGCGATCGGCTCCATCGTGCGTTTGGAGCTGAGTCTTGAAAACGGCGACCCGGTGGAAGCCGAGCTGAGTCGCGAGGCATACGCGAATCAGCGCTTTGCCAGCGGCGAACGGGTGTATATCCGTCCGCGCAGCGCGCGCGTGTTTGCCGAAGACTTCGCGATCTAGTCCACGGCGGCCAGCCATACAAAAGGGCGACCCTGGGGTCGCCCTTTTGCTTGCTAGCGGTCATTCAGCGCTTGCTTAGGCGCAGTAGCGTGCCAGCAGCTGGGGCGGAATCGAGTCGCTCTCGCAGCGCCAGCCCTTGAGCTGGGCGCTGCCATCCTCGGCCAGGCTGGCGCTGCGCTTGAAGGTGCGGCCCGCCAGGGCGCCGCCTTGGAAGCTCACGCTGATGCTGCCCTTGCCATCCCATTCAATGCTGTCGATATCGCCATGGGCCAGATCGCGGGTATCCACACCCACATCGGCCGTGCTTTGCGGCCAGCCCTGATTGGTGAGCAGATACAGCCCGAGTGCCGATTCCAGCGGCGCGGTGGCTTGCAGTCCGGCCTGGATGGCCTGCTGCATATCCGAAGCGCTGCTGTTGGCTGCGGGTGCCGCCTCCGCCTCGACGGCCTCCATTTCGTCCGCCTCGCCTTCGGCCGGCAGTGCCGCCTCGGCATTCGGGTCCAGCGTCACGCCTTCCTGCTGCTCCATCAGGCTACGCAGGGCGCTTGCCTGGCTGGCTTCGCTGGCCTTGAGCTGGTAGGCCTTGAATTGCGGAATGGCAATGGCGGCCACCACACCGATCATGGCGATGGCGATCAGGAAGCCGCCGCCGGCCGGCATGCCGCTGCGCGGAACCCACAGGGCGAGCGCCCAGGCCAGCGGATGGCGCCTGGGCATGCTCGGTTCGCGAAACTGGCCGAGCTCGTGCACGGCATGCAGGCGCTTGGTCAGCCAGGGGTAGTCGCCGACCAGCTCATGAAAGGACATCCAGAAACCGCTGCTCGAGGCGCGTTGCCCCGCATACAGGCCGGCGTCGAGGCTTTGCGCATGCTTGCCGCCAGCGGCCAGCACGGCGACCGCGTGCACCGCATCGGCCGGGTTCGCGCAGCAGGCCAGACCATAGCGGTCGCAGGTGTATTCACGCGCGCGCGAATAGGCGGGGCCGATCAGCGGCAGCCAGGCCACCACGCTGAGCAAGGGGCCGTAGACCAGGTGCTTGCGCTGCAGATGACCGAGCTCATGGCCGATATAGAAATTCAGCGCTTCGGGGCGCTCGACCAATGCATCCACCAGCTCGGCATACAGGGCGATGTAGTTGCGGCCGAGGAATTTGGTGGCAAACGCATTGAACACGCCATCGCTGCGCAGCAGATAGGCTTCCGGCAACGTAGGCATATCGATCTTGTCCGCGCAGGCGGCAATGCGTGCATGCAGATCGGGGAACTGCTCGGGGGTGATGCGTACCGCTGTGCCCTTGATATAAGAGATAAAGCCCGACTGCACGAACAGATAGAGCAGGAAGAAACCCAGCACATAGACCAGGGCGTAACCCTGGGAGGCGAAGAGGATGAGCAGCCAGACCGGCACGGCCAGCACCGCCAGAATGGTGAAGAGAGTTTTTTCCTTCGGGTAGACCAAAGGTGTGGGCATGGAACCTCCTGAAAGGGATTTTCTTATCGTCATTGGCCTGCGCACCGGGAGGTGGCGGCCGGCCAGCATGATAGGCGAGCTGGCCTTATGACAAAAGAAAAACGGCGGGGTGATCCGCCGTTCTGCTTCCATGCTGATGGACTAATTGCTAAAGGAGTGGATTGCCAAGACTACTGCCAGTTGATATCGCGGTGGCACAGAAACCAAGCATACGCCCATGTTGCAATCAATATGGGAATGGTGATTTTTAATGGTGCAACGGCAATCGAAGCAGCAATCCCAAGCCAGCATGCCTGTTTTACAGTACGTTTCCTTACGGCTAGCCCCAGCGACCACGACCAGCCTAAGCCGAGCAACACTAACCAGCAGAGCGGGCTGACCAATATGATTATTCCTAGGGCGATCAACATCACTGCACTTTGCCCGAACACATTGGAGATCTGCAGCAGGCCATAAGCATTTGCGCTCACCAATGTGCCGAGCATTGCGGCAAATAGACTTATTGTTATCAGGGTGGAGATGGTTAGCCTTAGCATTGACCGCATGGTTCTTATTCCCATTGGCACGCCTTGCATGCGTGTGAGCGTAAATTAACAATCGCGGGGGAAAATACTTAGCTGCTCAGGCGGAGGCAAGATAAACAATGTTCCAGTTGACTCAATATCGCGAGATGCTTGGACGGTCTAAGCTGTGACTTCACCGCTTAGGCTCAAGTAAAAAAAAGCGGATATAAAAAAAGCGACGGTTTCTCGTCGCTTTTTTCACTGCATTGGCCAAGTGGCCTGGATTTTACTTCTGCTTGACGGCCTCGACCTGCACGGTGATTTTCACTTCGTCGCCCACGAAAGGCACATAGGCCTTCATGCCCCATTCGCTGCGCTGGATGGTGGTGGTCACATCGGCGCCGCAGACGAAGTCCTTGCCCATGCGCATATCGCACTTCATCGGGGTGATGTTCAGGGTCACCGGCTTGGTCACGCCCAACAGGGTCAGCGTGCCTTCGGCCTTGGTCGGCTTGTCGCCGTCGAAGGTGAACTTGTCGGCCTTCACCACGGCGGTCGGGAATTCGGCCACATTGAAGAAGTCCTTGCCCTTCAGGTGGTCTTCACGCGCGGCGAGGCCCGTGTACAGCGAAGTGGTCTTGATGGTGGCGGCCAGCTTGCCGGTCTTGGCAGCGCGGTCCAGTTCCAGCGTGCCTTCGGTCTCGCCGAACATGCCGCGGGTTACCGAGAAGCCCAGGTGGTTCACCTCGAAGCTCGGGTAGGTGTGTGTGCTGTCCAGCACGAACTTTTCCGGTGCGGCGAAGGCGGCGGCGGACAGGCCGGTGGCGAGCAGGGTGGCGATCAGTTTGGCTTGCATGGGTGTTCTCTCCTTGGAGGCTAGGGTTTAAGCGGCCGGCACTGCCGGCCGGCTGCTTACTTCGGTACGTAGAGCTTGAATTTCACCTGCACGGCGTCGGCCACGGCACCGACATCGCTCCACTCGCCTTCGCCTACCTTCCAGGCCAGGCGCGAAAGTGGGAAGCTGCCTTCAAACCACTGGCCCTTGGCGGCATCGGGTTTGACGGTGAAGGGGACGGTCAGGTTGGCGGTCTTGCCCTTCAGGGCAAACTGGCCGATAGCCTGGAACTTGCCAGCGCCCAGCGATTTGAACTGGGTGGCGGTGAAGGTGGCCTTGGGGAAGGCGCTGGTGTTGAACCATTCCTTCATCTGCATGGCCTGGTTGGCGTCCGAGCTGCCCGCGTCGGCCGCGGCCAGATCAACGGCGATGCTGACCTTGCTGGCGTCGAGCTTGGCATTGTCGAAAGCCACGTCGGCGGCGAATTTCTTGAACTGGCCTTCCACCGGCACATTCATCTGGGTGAACACGAACTTCACGCTGCTCTTGGCCGGGTCGGCCGGGGTGGCGTGGGCCAGGCCGGCGCTGGCCAGCAGGGCGAGGGTAAGGGTGGTCTTGCGCATTATTGATCCTTGATGGTGGGGCGCGGGCAGGCTTGCTGGACACTGGCGCCAGGCTTTGTCATGACAAACGCGTATCGGTTCCGTGGGCGGATACAGTCGGCTTACAACATGCGCTTGAGCACATCGTCGCGCTGGATGAAGTGGTGCTTGAGCGCGGCGGCGGCATGGGCGAGCGCTAGGCCGATCAGGGTCCAGGCGCCGATCTTGTGACCGAACTTGATCAGGCCGGCCACGTCTTCGTTCTTGGCCATCAAGTCGGGCAGCTGCACGAGGCCCAGCCACACCACCGGATAACCCTTGGCCGAGGAATACAGCCAGCCACCGAGCGGTACGGCAAACATCAGCACATACAGCACGATATGGGTGAGGTGGGCGACCTGCTTCTCCCAGCTAGCCATATTGGCTGGCAGCTCAGGCGGACGATGCGACAGGCGCCACAACAGGCGCAGCGCCACCAGCAGCAGCACGGCGATGCCTATCCACTTGTGGTAATTGATCAGCTTGAGCTTCTGCATGCTGAAGCCTTCCATATTGTCGGTGGTGATACCGAGCGCGAAGGCGGCGATGATGGCCAAGGCAGTCAGCCAATGCAGCGCGCGGGCGGGTAGCGTGTATTTGACGCTCATGTTCAATCCTTTCCTAGCTAGGCCAAGCTGGCCCTCACCGTGTATGGGTCGCATTATTCTGCAGCTTAGATACACCTGATAGCGGAGCTTTTTCACTGCCTTGTTCAAAAAAATCAAACAAGCGAAAAGCCGGTGTGCAATGAGCGCGCTAAGCCCGGCCCGCTCTGACGTAAAATAGCCGCTTATTTCCGATCAGCCTGTGAAAGCGTTCTTGCAATGATTCTTGGTATCGACCTTGGCACCACCAATAGCCTGGCCGCCGTCTGGCAGGATGGCCGCGCCGTGATGATCCCGAATGCGCTCGGGCAGACGCTGACCCCTTCGGTGGTCGGGCTGGATGACCAGGGCGAGGTATTGGTCGGCCAGGCTGCGCGCGAGCGTCTGCTCACCCACCCGCAGCTGACCGCCTCGGTCTTCAAGCGCTATATGGGTTCCAACCGCACAGAGCGGCTGGGCACGCAATCGTTCCGTGCCGAAGAGCTGTCGGCCCTGGTGCTGAAGTCCTTGAAGGCCGACGCCGAGCGCTTCCTCGGCCAGCCGGTGGAGGAGGCGGTGATTACCGTGCCCGCCTATTTCAGCGATGCGCAGCGCAAGGCGACCAAGATCGCCGGCCAGCTGGCCGGCTTGAAGGTGGAACGCCTGGTGAACGAGCCAACCGCGGCCGCGCTCGCCTATGGCCTGCATGAAGGCAGCCCGGAAAGCCGCTTTCTGGTGTTTGACCTCGGTGGCGGCACCTTCGATATCTCCATCCTTGAGCTGTTCGAAGGGGTGATGGAGGTGCGCGCCTCGGCTGGCGACAACTTCCTCGGCGGCGAGGATTTCAGCGAGCTGTTGATCGACGGCTTTATCGAGGCGGTGGGCAAGGCCCGCGGCCTGAGCGACAAGCAGGCTGATGCGAATCTCTACCAGGCGCTGCGCAAGCAGGCCGAGCAGGCCAAGCGCACATTGAGCAGCGCCGAGCGCGCGAGCATGGAGCTCCATTACCAGGGTGAGCTCTTGAGCTGGACGATCAGCGATAGCGAGTTTCTGCAGCGCTGCGAGCCGCTGCTCAAGCGTCTGCGCGAACCGATCGAGCGTGCGCTGCGTGATGCGCGCCTGAAGGCGATCGATCTCGACCAGATCGTGCTGGCCGGCGGCGCTACCCGTAAGCCCATCATTCGCAAGCTGGTGGCCAAGCTGTTTGGCCGCCTGCCTGCCATGAATATCAACCCGGACGAGGTGGTAGCCCAGGGCGCGGCGGTGATGGCCGGCCTGAAGGCGCGCGACGCGGCATTGAATGAAGTGGTGATGACCGATGTAGCGCCGTACTCGCTCGGCATCGAAGTCAGCGAGCAGACCGCGCCCGGCCGCTATCAGCCCGGCTTCTACCTGCCCATCATCGAACGCAATCTGGTGGTGCCGGTGTCGCGTGAGCAGGTGGTGAATACGGTGGCCGACAATCAGACTGCGCTGCATGTGCGCATCTTCCAGGGCGAGAGCCGCCTGGTGAAGGACAATATCTTCCTCGGCGAGATCACCATTCCGGTGCCGCCCAAGCCAGCCGGTCAGATGGCCGTCTCGGTGCGTTTCACCTATGACGTGAACGGCCTGCTGGAAGCCGAGATGACCGTGGAAGCTACCGGTGAGAAACACCGGCTGATCATCGAGGATAACCCGGGCGTGCTGACGCCCGAGCAGGTGGAAGAGCGCCTGCACGCGCTGTCCAAGCTGAAGATTCATCCGCGCGAACTCTTGCCGAACGCGACCTTGCTGGCGCGGGCCGACCGCATGTACCAGCAGCTGCTCGGCGATGAGCGCCAATGGGTGGCCCAGGCTGCCGCGCAGTTTCAGGCGATTCTCGAGCAGCAGGACGAGGCCGCCATCGTGAAGGCGCGCGAGGAGCTTAAACGCGTGCTGGACGAGCTGGAAGGCGAGGGCTGGCTGTAAGCCGGTAAGACGATGCCCTGGAACGAACTGGGCCTGGACCCCACGCTGGACGAGCGCGCGATCAAGCGCGCCTATGCCGCGCGCCTCAAGCACACCCGCCCCGAAGACGACGCGGCGGCGTTTGGCCGCCTACGCGATGCCTACGAGGCGGCGCTGCACTGGGTGCGCTGGCAGCAGGCCGAGCAGGCCCAGGCCGCGACCGAAGCTGCCGAGCCGGTGGCCGAGGCCACACAAAGCGCGCCGGCTGCCGACACGGCCGCTCACTCCGCAACGGCGCCCGAGCCCGATCCTGCCGTGGTGCAGACCGTCTGGTGGCGTGAGCAGGCCGGCGCGCAGTCCGATGAGGCCGAACCGGCCTGGCTGGCCCTGCGCCGTGCCGCGCATGAGCGCGACTACCCGGACGAGGAACTGGCCGCCGATGCCGAACGCTATGGCTGGCTGGACGTGGAGCGCGCCCAACCGGGCCCGGCGGAATGGCTGCTGCGTGCGCGTTTCCGCCTCTACCACCTGTATACCGATCAGTTGATACGCCAGCTGGTGTCCAGCGGCAGCGAGGACGCAGCACTGGCGTGCTTGCCCGAGCTGCTGCAATGGCCGTTGTGGGAGGTGCTCGACGCACGCGCGGTGCTCGAACAGAGCCTGGCCGACTGGCTGGGTGGTTTCGAGGACACCCCGCTGCGCCTGGTGGCCGCTCTGGCGCAATGGGGCGGCTGGCTGGATGCCGAGGGCTATGCGCGCGCCGGGCTCAGCCGACCGGTGCTCTGGCTGTGCGAGCGCCTGCGCCAGGAATCGGTCTGGCAAGACTGGCAGGCGCTGGCGCGCGAGCGCGGTGGGGATCAGGCGACGCGCCAACGTAGCCGCGTGTTCGCCGCCGTCCTGTTGCCGAGCAAACCCTGGCAGCGCTGGCTGGCCGGCTATTCCGGTCAGCTGGCGGCCCAGGTGCGCCATCTGCTCGACGAAATTGAATACGCCTGGCCGGCGCTGTTTGCGCGCCTGGACCCCGAGATGCTCGCCTTCTGGCGCGGACCGCAGGCTGGCTGGGCCAATCCGCCCGCCTTCCTGCTGCTGCCCGTGCTGCTGTGCGGCCTGGGTGGTGCCGGTCTGCTGTCCTACGGGCTGGGCGAGCTGGAGGGGATCAGCCCCTGGGCGTGGTTGCTGCTTTGGCTGGGGACATTCATCGGCTGCGCGGCGGGCACGCTCTGGCTCGGTAATTTGGCCCGCTATCACTGGCCGCGCAAGCTGGCCAGCTGGGCCGAGACGCGTCCGGCCTTGCACCGCGCGCTGGCCAATGGTTTTGCGCCACTGAGCGGCGCCCTGTTCGCCCTGTTATCCAGTCTGATCTTTAGCGCGCTGTTCGCCACTGAGCTGGGCGCCGGCGCGCTGCTGCTGGGTCTGGCCCTGGCCGTCTTGCTGTATGGCGCGCGTTTCGCGGTCTGTGCCTGGCCTGAACGCTGCCTGCCTGCGCCCTACCTGCGCGCGCGCGCGGCCGGCTTTCGCCCGCTGATCTGTGCGGGGATAGGCTTGGCGATTGGTTTGATCGGCGCCGCACCGCTGGCTGCGCATGAAGACAGCGCCGAGCCGGCCACCGCGTTTTACTGGGCCTTGGCGGCCGTGCTGGCGACGGTGTTCTGGCTATTTGCCCTACGCCACTATGCGGGCAAGCCGCCGCGTCAGGCTGCGCCCTCGGGCTGGAGCCCGAGCTGGTGGTGGTTGCTGTGGGGGCTGATGTTTCTGGCGCCGGCCCTGTCGAGGATGTTGAAAGGATGACGATGAGCAGCCCGGAATGTTGGCAGCACCTGGGGCTGACGCCGACCCCCGATGAACGCGAGATCAAGCGTGCCTATGCACGCCTGCTGAAAACTACCCGGCCCGAGGATGACCCGGAGGGTTTCCAAATCCTGCGTAGTGCGTTCGAGGCGGCGCTATGGGCGGCCGATGCGCTGCGTCAGGCAGGACCGGCGCCCGAGGTGGCCGAGGCCCCTGGCCGCGACACGCGCGACCTGAATCTGGAGGCGCAGCTGCGCCCGCATATCGAGGAGCTGGCGCGCCTGAATGAGCAGGGCACCAGCGAGGAGGCGCTGCTGGCGCTGGCCGAGCTGATGGTCCGCTTCGATCTGCACACTGCCAAGCAGCAGGATGCCCAGCTCTGGTCCTTGTTCGAGGACGGCATGCTGTGGGTGTGCTGCGATATTGCCGCCAACCACGATGATTTCCTGCGCGAGGCGATTGCGCTGTTCGGCTGGACCGAGCCGGGTAACTGGCTGGCCGAGAAGGACGCGCGTACGGTGGAGTGGCTGAAGCTGCGCCTGAAGGAGGCGGATGCACTGAGCGCGGTGGATGCGCTGCTCGACCAGCTTGAGCGCGGCGAGGAGGGCGATGCCAGCCAGCAGCTCGCCCACCTGGTCGAGGACGAGATGCTGGTCAATGTGGATGTGCGCCATCTGTTTGAGGCGGAGCTGATGGTCGGCCTGTCCGAGCTGGAACCACTGCCCATGGTTTTCAGCCAGCGTGCGATCGAGCTGTTTGGCTGGCAGCGCGATTACCGCCATCTGCATGAATACCATCCGGAAGCCTGGGAGCGCTTCCACGGCCGCGCTGAGCATCTGGTGGTCTGAGGCGCCGGCCGCAGGCCTTTGCCGGCGGCGCGGCGCAGCGAAAATGGCGACGGCACTAGCTTTGCATGCGTATGGCATCTAATCTTGCTGAAATTCGAATATAAGTCGGCGGGTCTGGGAGCATCAATGAAAGTGTCGTTCTGGAAGACGGACTGGTTTGTCGGTCTGCTGGTGGTGGTCGTGTTTACCCTGGTGGGCAGCAGTAGCAATCTGCTGGCGGCCTTGGAGCGCAAGGCCTATGACACGGGCCTGAGCCTGACCGAACGCCAGCCCAGCGACCGTATTGCCATCATCGCCATCGACCAGACCAGCCTCGACAATATCGGCCGCTGGCCGTGGTCGCGCGATATCCATGCCCAGCTGATCGACAAGCTGGCGGCCGCCAAACCCAAGCTGATCGTCAGCTCGGTACTTTTCACCGAGGCCCAGGAAGATAAGGGCGCAGCCTACATCAAGCAGCTGCTGGCCCTGTATCGCGCCCAACCCAAGCCAGCCGTGCCCGAGCCGGTGCTGGATGCCGAGAGTGGTGAGCTGCAAGCCGCCCCCGCGCCGCGCCCCGATCGCTTTGGCGCCCTGCTGGCCGAGGCTGCCGCCAAGCTGGATTTTGATGCCCAGCTGGCCGCCAGCCTGGGTAGGGCGAATAGGGTGCTATTGCCCATGTTGCTCGATCCGGGCGAGGTGCAGGGCAATCCGGATGCCGAAACCCCCGACTATGTGAGCGCGAACGCGGTGACGCCGGCTGGTGACCCGCGCCATGGCCTGCCGGTGCCCAGCCGCCGCATGCTGGCCCCGATTGCCCCGCTGGCCAGCAAGGCGGCCGGCATCGGCCACCTGACTGCGCTGCCCGATCTGGCCGATGGGGTGGTACGCATCGAGCCGCTGGTGATGCGCTACTACGATGCGCTCTATCCCTCCCTGGCCCTGTTGACCGTGGCCAAGAGCCTGAACCTGCCGCCCGAGCAGATCGTGCTTGAGTACGGCGAGGCCGTGCGCTTGGGTGGCCTGACAATGCGTACTGATGCCGATAGCGCGCTGCTCACTTATTACTATCCCGAGCGCGGCAATCAGCCGGCTTTTGCCACCGACTCCTTCTTCGATGTGCTGGCCGACAAGGTGTCGGCCGATAAATACCGCGACAAGATCGTACTGATCGGCACCACTGCCTCCGGCATCGGCACCAGCTTCGTCACCCCGCGTGGGGCGGGCATGGCGCCGGTGCAGCTGCTTGCCCACAACGTGTCCAGCATTCTTCAGCAGGACTACTTCACCGCGCCGGCCTGGGGCTATTGGCTCAAGCTCGGCCTTTGCCTATTGGTGGCGCTCTATCTAATGCTGGTGCTGCCGCGCCTGAAGGCCGGTCCGGCCGCTGCGCTGACGGGCGCGGGTTTCGCGCTACTGCTGCTCACCCACTTCCTGCTCATGGGCAGCCAGATGATGTGGCTGGAACTGATGAGCCCGGCGGCCCTGCTGCTGCTTGGCCATCTGGTGCTGACCACCAAGCGCTTCCTGCTGACCGAGCGCGGCAAGGAGGCCTCCGAGCTGGGTGCGGCCGAATCGAACCGCATGCTGGGCCTGGCTTTCCAGGGCCAGGGCCAGCTGGACATGGCCTTCGATAAGTTCCGCAAGGTGCCGCTGGATGCCGGCCTGATGGATACCCTGTACAGCCTGGGTCTGGATTTCGAACGCAAGCGCCAGTTCAACAAGGCCGAGATGGTCTACCGGCATATGGCCAGCTTTGATCCGAAGTTCAAGGATCTCGCCCAGAAGCTCAGCCGCGCCAAGCAGATGGCGGAAACCGTCATTCTTGGCGGAAATGCGGCAGCCAGCCCGTCCGGCACCCTGGTGCTGGGTGGTGATGCGGTGGAGAAACCGATGCTGGGTCGCTACCGGGTCGAGAAGGAGCTGGGTAAGGGCGCCATGGGCGTGGTCTATCTGGGCAAGGACCCGAAGATAGGCCGGGTGGTGGCGATCAAGACCATGGTGCTGAGCCAGGAATTCGAGCCCGATGAGCTGGAGGAGGCACGCAAGCGCTTCTTCCGTGAGGCGGAGACGGCCGGGCGGCTCAACCATCCGAATATCGTCACCATCTACGATGCCGGCGAGGAGCAGGACCTCACCTATATCGCCATGGAATTCCTCAAGGGCAAGGATCTGACCCCGTACACCAAGGCCGGCCAGCTACTGCCGCTGGCGGATGTCATGCATATCGTGATCCAGGTGGCCGAGGCGCTCGATTACGCGCACCGCCAGAATGTGGTGCACCGCGATATCAAGCCGGCCAATATCATGTACGAGCTGGACAGCCGCCAGGTCAAGGTCACCGATTTCGGCATCGCGCGCATTACCGATGCCAGCAAGACGCGCACGGGCCTGGTGCTGGGTACGCCCAGCTATATGTCACCCGAGCAGTTGTCGGGCAAGAAGATCGATGGTCGTTCTGATCTGTTCAGTCTCGGTGTGATGCTCTACCAGCTCAGCGTGGGCGGCCTGCCGTTCAGTGGCGAGTCGATGGCCGAGCTGATGTTCCGTATCGCCAACGAACCGTATCGCAATCCGCGCGAGATCAACCCCAAACTGCCCGAGTGCCTGGTCAGCGTGATCGACCAGGCCTTGCACAAGAATGCGGATGAACGTTTCCAGTCCGGCCAGGCTTTTGCCGACGCGCTCAAGCAGTGCGCCGCGACCTTATAAGAGAGTTTGTGCATGTCACAGCTTGTCAACGCGCTTGAAATCGTCGGTCTGACCGACCCGGGCATGGTGCGCGGCCATAACGAGGATGCGATCGACTTCGATCCGGCCGCCGGTCTCGTCATCCTGGCCGACGGCATGGGTGGCTACAATGCCGGCGAAGTGGCCAGCGGCATCGCCACCACCCTGCTGTCCCAGGGCATCAAGGCTGCCCTCGAGGTGATGCCACCGCATCTGCCCGAGACCATGAGCCAGAAGCCGGCCGCGCACCGCATCCTGCGTCTGGAGATCGAAAAGGCCAATCTGGCCATCTTCCAGACCGCGCAAAGTCAGCCGCAATGTGCGGGCATGGGCACCACCCTGGTCACCGCGCTGTTCTACGACAATCGCCTCACCGTGGCCCATGTCGGCGACTCGCGCCTCTATCGTTTGCGCGATGGTTTGCTGCAGACCCTCACGCGGGACCATTCCTTGCTACAGGAGCAGCTCGATAGCGGTCTGATCACCCCTGAGGAAGCCAGGCAGTCGCATAACAAGAATCTGGTGACCCGTGCCGTGGGCATAGACCCGCAGCTCGAGCCCGAGCTGAACGACTATGACGTCGCCCTGGGCGATCTGTATCTGTTCTGTTCCGACGGACTGAACGATATGGTCGACGATGAGGATATCGCAGCGGTGCTGAACCAGCTGAATACCCATCTGCCCGAGGCGGCGCAGCAATTGATACAAATGGCGAACGACAATGGCGGGCGAGATAATGTCTCGGTCGTCCTGGTTCGCATCAACCGGAAATTCGCCGCCCAACGCGGCTTGTGGTCCCGCCTGCTGGGCAGGCTGGGCCGCTGACAGGAAGCAAAAGGAAACACTGATGGCCAAACTCATTCTCAGCCTGGACGGCGTGGTCCTGCGCGAAATCAAGCTCGATCGCGATACCACTCGCATCGGGCGCAAGCCATTCAATGAGCTGCAGATCGATAATCTCGCCGTCTCGGGCGAACATGCGCGCCTGAGCCTGATCGGCGGCGATGCCTTCCTCGAAGATCTGGACAGTACCAATGGCACCTCGATCAATGGCCAACCCATCCAGCGCCAGATGCTCAAGGATGAGGACAGCATCGAGATCGGCAAGTACAAGCTCAAATACCTGAGCGAAGCGGGCCTCGCAACCGGCCGGCCGCAGCCCGATGATCTGGACAAGACCATGGTGATTCGCGCCGACAGCCTGCGGCCCATGCCGCCCAGCGATGCCAAGGCGCCGGATACGGTCATGGAGCTGCCAGCCGCCAAGCCGGCTGCCGCCCCCAGCCCGGCGGCCACACCGGCGCCGGCCGCACCTAGCCATTCGGCCAGTGCCGACCTCAAGCCGGCGGCCATCAAGGTGTTGACCGGCGGTAATGCCGGCAAATCGCTCGATCTGGTGAAGAATCTGACCTCGCTGGGCAAGCCCGGTGTGCAGGTGGCCATCATCACCCGCCGCCCGACCGCCTATTTCCTCACCCATGTGGAAGGCCCCAGCCGACCGCTAATCAATGGGCGGCAGATTGGCGTGCAGGCCGAGGCGCTGAACGACCACGATGTGATCGAGCTGGCCGGGGTGAAAATGGAGTTCTTCTACAAGTAAGGCGAGCATGAAAACGCTGCGCCGCCACTGGCTGCAACTTCTGCTGAGCGCCCTGGTGCTTGGCTGCTTCCTCGCTTACGCAGCCCATCTGTGGCGTCCACGCGCGTTGGAGCAGATCGACCACTGGCTGTATGACGCGCGTCTAGTGATGACCATGCCGGGCGGCATCGATCCACGCGTGGTGGTGGTCGATCTCGACGAGCGCAGTCTGGCCGAGGTCGGGCGCTGGCCGTGGCCACGCAAGGTTGTTGCCGAGCTGGTCGACAAGCTGGTGGTCGACTACCAGTCGGCTGCGGTCGGCTTCGATATCGTGTTTGCCGAACGTGACGACAGCTCCGGCCTGCCGGTGCTGCAACAGCTGGCGCAGACCACGCTGCGCGATGAAGCGGCTTTCCAGCAGCAGTTCGCCACCCTTCGCGATCAGCTCGATTACGATGCCATGCTGGCTGCCAGCCTGCGCGACCGCCATGTGGTGCTGGGCTACTACTTCAGTTTCGAGGACGGCGCGCCGCGCAGCGGTGTCTTGCCCAAGCCGGTCTTGCCGGCCGGCATCTTCAAGGGCCGTAGCGTGCAGCCGGTGGTGGCGCCGGGCTTCGGCGCCAATCTGCCCGTGCTGATGGCGCAGGCCGGTGCCGCCGGGCATTTCAATCCGCTTACCGACAGCGATGGCGTGACGCGCCGCGTGGCCATGCTGGTCGAGCATGAGGGCCGCTATTACGAATCGCTGTCGCTGGCCATGGTGCGCAGCTATCTGAACTACCCGCCGCTCGAGCCGCTTTATGGCGCCTCGCCGTTGAAATCCTACCAACCGCTGGAATGGCTGCGCCTCGGGCCCTTGGCCGTGCCGGTGGATGAGCATATCCGCGCCCTGGTGCCTTACCGGGGCGAGCAGCGCAGCTTCGCCTATCTATCCGCCGCCGATGTGCTCAAGGGCCGTGTCAACAAAGATGCGCTGGCTGGCCGCATGGTGCTGATCGGCACCACTGCGCCTGGCCTGCTCGATCTACGCGTGGCGCCGGTGGGGGCGGTCTACCCCGGGGTCGAGGTGCACGCGAATATGATCGCCAGCATGCTGGATGGCAGCCTGCCGGCCCAGCCCGACTATCTGCGTGCCGCCGAACTGTTCGTGCTGCTGATCAGCTCTGGCTTGGTGCTGCTGGTGCTGCTGCGCCTGAACCCGCTGCCCGCCACCTCGCTGACCGCCCTGGTGCTGCTTGCGGTGGTGGTGTTGGACTTCGCGCTGTGGCAGTACGCGCGCCTGGCGCTGCCGCTGGCGGCCAGCTTGCTCAGTATTCTGTTGCTGTATGCGATTTCGATGGCCTACGGCTACTTCTTTGAGTCTCGCAATAAGAAGCAGATGGCCAGCCTGTTCGGCCAATATGTGCCGCCCGAGCTGGTGGCGCGCATGAGCGAGGAACCGGAAAAATACTCGATGGACGGGCAGAGCCGCGAGCTGACCGTGCTGTTCTCTGATGTACGCAGCTTTACCACCATTTCGGAAAGCATGGAGCCGAAGGAGCTGACCCGCTTCATGAACGAATTCCTCACCACACTCTCCGAGGTGATACGCAACCGCTATCTGGGCACCATCGATAAATACATGGGTGACTGCGTGATGGCCTTTTGGGGCGCGCCGATTCACGACCCTGACCATGCGCGCAGCGCGGTGCTGGCCTCGTTGGCCATGCAGGAGGCGATTGCCCAACTCGGCCCCAGCCTGGAAGCACGTGGCTGGCCGCGCATCCAGATCGGTATCGGCATCAATACCGGACGCATGACAGTCGGCGATATGGGCTCGCAGATCCGCAAGGCCTACACGGTGATGGGCGATGCGGTGAACCTGGCCTCGCGCCTGGAAGGCATTACCAAGCGCTATGGGGTCGGCATCCTGGTCGGCGAGCAGACCCGTGCTGCAGCCGGGCCTGATCTGGTTTTCCGTGAGCTGGACCGCGTACGGGTGAAGGGCAAGGATGAGCCGGTCACCATCTACCAGCCGCTGGGCTTGGCTGCCGAGCTGAGCAAGGCGCAGCGCGATGAATTGGCACTATTCCAGCAAGCGCTCAAGCTGTATCGCGCGCAGAATTGGGATATGGCCGAGCTGCAATTGCTGAATCTGCAGCAGCGCGAGCCAGACAGCGTGCTGTACGCGCTCTACCTGGCGCGTATCCGGCACTTCCGACTATCCGCGCCGCCGGCTGACTGGGACGGCGTGTACGACTTCGACAGCAAATAGGCCGGCTAAACAACAAGCGGCCAGCCCGCTGGCAAGGGGCAGGGGACAAACTATGCGGCTCAAGGTGCTCGGATGCAGCGGCGGAATCGGCGGCGTCCAGCGAACCACCTCCTTTCTGCTTGGGCGCCATACGCTGATCGATGCGGGCACCGGCGTTGGCGAGCTGTCGGTGGCCGAGATGGCCCAGATCGATCAGGTCTTCCTCACCCATTCCCATCTCGACCATATCGCCCTGCTGCCACTGCTTATCGATACCGTGGGCGCCATGCGCAGCCAGCCGCTCACCGTATACGCGAGCGCGGCGACCCTGGATGCGCTGGGCAAACATATCTTCAATTGGCAGATCTGGCCCGATTTCCGCCAGATACCGAGTGCTGCCCAACCGTTCATGCGCTTTTGTGCGCTTGAAGTCGGCGAGTCGCTCACCTTGCCAGACAAGCTGACCGTCACAGCCCTGCCTGCTCTGCACACCGTGCCTGCTCAGGGCTATCAGCTTGATTCTGGCCAGGGCAGCCTGGTGTTTACCGGCGACACCACGGTGAATGACAGCCTGTGGCCGATACTCAACCAGATGGACGCGCTACGCGGCCTGATCATCGAAACCGCCTTCTGCAATCGTGAACGCGAACTCGCCCAGGCCTCGCGCCATCTCTGCCCGGCCATGCTGGCGGTCGAACTGGCCAAGCTCAAGCGGCCCACCGAGGTCTACATTACCCATTTGAAGCCGGGTGAGATCGAGCTGACCATGCAGGAAATCAGCGAGGACGCGGCGGCTTTTCATCCCAAGATGCTCAAGAACGGCCAAATCCTGGAGTTCTGAGCAGCGCGCTTGTCCTAGCTTGCGTGTGGCCTTATCGCCCAGCTGCTCTGAATGCCTTGCACATGAATGGTCATCGCTTGTACACCGCCTGGGGTGATAAATAACTGACGAATATTGTCATTCAGTGACCATATTCGTGTGAATGCCCGGTGGTGAGCGGATGTGTAAGCGCCGACGGCTTCCACGATGAAGGCGTTGCGATACTCGACGTATCGAGCCCACCAGTACAGGTGAATGACGCTTTGCGGCACTTTGGGCGACTTTTGGGTAGGGGTGGAGCCTTAGTGTCGTGGCTGTGTGGTAATCCCAGCGGCTTGCTTACTACTTTGCTTGGCTGGCACGCCGCTTGCGACTTACAAGGCAAACTTTAGTGGATGTGCTGATCATGACCAAGAATGCAGGTTTCACCCTGATTGAGCTGATGATAGTTGTGGCCATCATTGGCATCCTGGCGGCCATCGCAATTCCGCAGTTTTCCGAGTACATGAAAAAAGGTGAGGACAAAGCCGCGCAATCTGATGTGCGCAATATCCTCCTTATGGCCATGTCCCACCAAGAGCTGTAGGATGTTGGCATAACACTTGCTTGAATTTTCACCGTGCGCTAGCACTAACCGACCACTAGCCCAATCCTAGGAGTATGCAAATGAAGCGTCTGCAAAAGGGTTTTACCCTTATCGAACTGATGATCGTCGTTGCCATTATCGGCATCCTGGCCGCCATCGCCATTCCTCAGTTCTCCGAATACATCAAGAAGGGTGAAGACAAGTCGGCGCAATCCGACGTACGTAATGTCTTGACCGGCGCCATCGCCAACTCCACGCAGTAAGCGCTTGCGCCACTGCTGTGCGTGTCTGTTAAATTTTTCGAGGTGATTGTGATGAAAAAGCAAATTCTGGCTGTGCTGTTCTTGGGTCTGATGTCGGGCGTGAGCCACGCTGCGGTTGAAAACGTTTGTTCTGGCGGCGAAGCAAAGGAAGTTAAGGTCAAGGATCCGGCCGGCTTTATTGTGACGACCTTTAAGCCAAAATGCTCCGCTAACACCATTGTGGATTATGAGGATCTGGACTCAATGGTTGCTGTTGCGGGTGCTTCTGTGAAGGGTGGCAATAGTTTCATGGCTAATTCGGCTGGCGGTTCGGTTTTGCCGTTCAAGAAATGCGCCGGCAAGGTTTGTGCGCAGACTGATGTCGACGATGCAATGACCAAAGCTAAAACCTTGGGTTCGGGCGCGGGTAGCTAAGCGTTTAAGTCTGAAAGAGATGGACCGAACAGTGCGCGCAAGCGCACTGTTTTTTTTGATTATGCTGACATTCTATATTTCTGGCGTGCGCGCGGGCTTGCGTGGCAAGAGCTTTCTGGGCGTGTTTGTGCTCGGTCTGCTACTGATTGGCATCGCCTTCCTGACCGGCTATTTTTCCCCGCGCCAGCCCAAGACCGTGGCCTTGGATGTGGGGCTGTCTTTTTTGCGCCTCATCTTGGTATTCCTTAGCCTGTTCTGGGTGCAAGACCTGATCAGCAAGGAGATCGAGCGGCGTACCGTGATGTTCTCGCTTGCCTATCCCGTACCACGTGCCCACTATCTGCTCGGCCGCTATCTGGCCATTCAGACCATGAGCGTTTTGGTCGCATTGGGCATGGCGGTCTTGTTGTGGGGGGCGGTTGCGCTTGCGGGCGGCAGTTACGAGCAACAGTTCCCGGTCAACCTGGGCTGGCCCTACTGGATTGCCCTAAGCGGCATTGTGCTGGATGCCGCGGTTGTTTCCGCTTTTGCATTATGGATTGCCACCGTCTCGACCACCCCGATGCTGCCACTGGCGGCCGGTCTGATCTTCGCCGCAGTAGGCAAGAGTCTTGGTGCGGTCATGGACTTCCTCGCGCGCGGAGCTGATGGTGATGCCGCCCTCGCGGCGCGTTTTGATCCGATCATTGGCTTGATCAGGTGGATACTGCCGGATCTTTCCCGGCTGGATTGGCGGGCCGCCGCGCTATATAACCAGCCTATGGACGGCACGCTGATGGGCTGGTCGATCTGCATGGCGCTGGCCTATGCGGGCATCATGCTGCTGGCAGCTACGCTGTCTTTCTCACGCCGCGAGTTCTTCTGATGGGCTTGGGCATGCAAAAGCGCTGGTTATTGCTAGTCCCTGTGCTGTTTGTCGCCCATATTGCGGCGAATTTTGCACTATTGAAGGCGCCGCATACTTCCACCGCGTTGGAAATGCAGGTGGCTTTACCGCGCTTTGTACAGGTTGCCATGAGCGGGGGCGATCGTTATTTGGCCGCAAATCTGGCCAGCTTCCGGGCGCTGCTGGTCAGTACCGAGCGTATGCAAGCGGATAACTTTGCCATTCAGGGCAAGGTCCAGCGTGACGCCGCATGGCTGAATCCAGCCCATGAGGACAACTACTACATCGCCGCTGCTATTTTGCCTTGGAACGATGAGCTTGATGCTGGGCAATATGTACTCAAGCAAGCCATCACTGCGCGAAAATTCGATTGGCAGCCGATTTTTTATTACGCCTTCAATATCTACCACTTTGAAGGGAATCCGGCTAAAGCTGCAGTCGAACTTCTGAACGCTAGGTCAGTGGTCACGAGTGAGAATGATCGTATGGCCATAGAGAATATCGCTGCACGTTGGCTTGAGAAGGGCTTTGAGCCCAAAGCGGCCATGCAGGTGGTTGATATCATGGCCCGACAGGCCAAGCCAGGGCAGTTCAAAGAGTACCTGAAAACCCGCGTGGATCGTCTCAGGGTGCTGCTTAGCCTCCAGGAGGCGGCGGCAATGTACATAAGCAAAAAGGGTAGACCTGCGAAGAACTTTGAAGAACTTCGCGCTGCGGGCTTAATCAGCGTCTTGCCTGTCGATCCCTTTGGCTTTGGTTATGTGATGAATCAGGCTGGTGAACCCGTTCTGTTGAACAGCGCACCGAAAGTGAAGAAATGAAGGCGGCAATACATATCGAATCATTGTCAAAATCTTACCGCACACCTTGGCGTAGACAGCTTGTGGCGGCGGTTCGAGAGCTAAACCTGACGGTTGCACAGGGTGAGGCATTCGGTTTTGTCGGCCCCAATGGTGCGGGTAAGAGCACGACGATTCGAATGCTTACCGGTGTCTTGTTGCCCACACAAGGTAGTGCCAGTCTGTTTGGCGTGGGGATTGCAGATCCGCAGTCGCGCCGTGGTATCGGCTATGTACCTGAGAACCCTTACTTGAATGACTGCTTAACGCCACTTGAAGTATTGCAAATGAGTATGCGCTTGCATGGGGTGAAAGTGGTGAATGAGTACGCGCATTGTATGTACTGGCTGGAGCGTCTTGATCTGGCTGCCGCGAGTAAGAAATATCTCCGCTCCTTATCCAAGGGTATGGTTCAGCGTGTTGCCTTGGCACAGGCGATGTGTATTCAACCCAGAATGCTCATTTTGGATGAGCCGCTCTCCGGACTCGATCCATTGGGTCGACGAGATGTGGTCAACTTGCTTGCAGAGTATAAGCGGGAAGGCGGTACGCTCTTTTTTACTTCCCACGTATTACATGATGTCGAACGCCTGGCTGACCGATTTGGATTGATAAAAGGCGGTCAACTGCTAACGATTAGCTCGCCGGCGGGCTTGGCCATTGATGAGCAGCCATTCACGGTTCGTTATGTTGGGTCTGCCTCTATAAATGGCGCGCATTTGGAAGCGGAAGGGCGCTGGTGCGCTGAGGTATCCGGTAAATCAGTATGGGCCGTTCTCGAGCAAGTGCGTGAGCAGGGTGGGAAGTTATTGGAAGTCAAGCCTGCATTGAATCTTGAGAAAGTCTTCCTCAGTTTCATTGATGAGGCTGCGCCTGTAGTACCGTAAACAGTTAACTAAAACCTAAGCCTTGTCTGCTATGAATTTACTATCGAAAGCTGCTGTACTTCGCGCTTACTTCGCTGTTTTCTCCACAGTGGCTTTCATGCTTTCTCAGCGATATGGATTGTCTGATAACTGGGGTATTGCGAAGACCAGTCTTGCTTTCTTGGGCGATGTTCTGATTCTGACGGGATTGTTAGTTAGCTATCTGATTGGTGAAAGGATCCTTCACCTCAAGCCGCGTTACCTTGGTTTGTGGCGAATTGCGCACGCTATTCTTGCTCTTTTCTTGATTGTATTTGCGCTAGCCTCTCAGGCGCTATTTCGCCAAACAGGCGATGTGCTTGATATCGAGATGCTGAATTTCATCATATTGAATTTCAGTGATTTGCGAGCGGTGGCTGTGTCGAGTGTGGACGGGGCAATATTTTCCACGGTTGCCGTATGCCTGATCCTCTACGTAATGGCACTTGCCGAATTCCGACGTGGTACTTTACGGATTTTTCAGCGGGTAATGTTAATCGCGCCACTGTCTTTATTGCCAGCAAATGGGATTCATGAGTCTTTGATGGCTGAAGCTCAAGCTCAAGACCAAGGAGTAGCAACTGCTGGGAATTATAGGGGGGACTATAAATCCTTGGTTACTCGGCAGCTATCTTGGCTGTCAAAGAGTAAGTCGACTTGGTGGCAGGGAGTTTTTACTAGCTTTATCGTTGGGTCAGCTCTTAGTGCGGTTGAGTATGATGTGCTGAGTCGTCAAGTCGCTGCCAGGATGATTTATAAGAAGCCTAGTTACATCAAGGAGCCGAAAAGAAAGTCAAATATTCTTTTTGTTATTTTGGAATCTACCCGTGCCTCTGCAACTGGTTTACAGGACAGTTTGAGTGGGCGTTCAACTACCCCATTCCTTGATGGGCTGGCGCGTGAGGGCTGGAATTTTACTCGTGCATATACAACAGTTCCTCATACGACGAATGCTCTTGTCGGTATTTACTGTGGTACTTTTCCGCCGATTGGTAAGACCGTAATTCAAGACGCCGCGGGTAAATTTCCATTGCATTGCCTCCCAACGGTATTAAATGAAGCTGGATACGCTACGGCCCATTTCCAAGTGGCCCCTGGGCATTTTGAGGACAGATTTGGATTGCTTTCGGAAGCAGGGTTTCAGCATCGTGTAACGCAGGAGTACTTTGCCGGCAAAGGGCATAAGCGCTATGGGTATTTAGGATTGGATGATAGGGTGCTCATTGACCCGATGATTGAATGGATGCGGGAAAATAGGAAGAAATCTAAGCCATTCTTTGCATCGATTCTCACTGTTCTTACGCATCATCCATATATTTATCCTGGTAATGTGCAGCCCTTGTCTGATCCTATGTCTGCGAAGCAGGCATATTTAGGTGCAATACGATATAACGACGAAACTCTGCAGTTGCTTTTTGCTGGCATGGAACGTGAGGGCCTGCTTGACGACACCCTTGTGGTTGTTACTGGTGATCATGGTGAGGCATTCAATGAACATGGCCAGTTAGCGCATAATGGTGCTGCTTATGAGGAGGGTATGCATGTGCCCTTGGTCATGTATGGTCCTAAGCTGATTGAAGGTGTGAAGAAGCGAAATACCTTACAACAGCATATAGATTTGTTTCCGACCGTGCTTGATTTAATTGGAGTTCAGGTCGATGGTATGTTGCCCGGGAATAGCTTGCTAGGGAATGATAGCGGGCATGAGAAGATTATTACTTCTTGTTTTTATGAGCGATATTGTCTCAATCTGTATGATGCTGAAGGCGGTAAGTTCATTTATTTTTTCGGGAAACGTGAAGCGGAGTTTTATGCGCTTGATGCTGATCCTTTAGAGAAGAGAAATCTCATTGATGGGCTGAGTGATGACATGTCGAGGCAATATCTATCTACGGCGGTTGAGCTAAAGAACGCATTTGGCTCAGTATATGCAAGAGAATAGCGTGGTTTCAACTGTTGCCCGGCCACCTTCGAAATTGAGAATGCTAGGTAGGGGTGGCTTCGAGGGCGTGTTGGTATTGCCCGCATTGTTAGTGGCTAGCCTTTTTCCTTGGATATGGGAGTGGTTTGCTCGCCCGGCCTGGATATGGGATATCGCGTCTTATGACCTCCATCGTAGTTTTCAGCTTATCGCACTTTGCTTCGTATGTTTAATCCCCTTGAGTTTTCGGTCAGCGACGCGGGTTCCTGATGCCTTGAAAAACCGTGCGCTCCTATTGTTTGGCATCTTCTTGCTAGGAGCGATCTCGGCCCTAAGTTCTTTACGCCCATTTATTGCCATTCTGGAGGTTTCAGTATGGTTAACGTTATGCCTGCTAGCAGTAGGTATTGCGCGCTGGCGAAGCGGTCAGCCGGACGTAGATCGTTGGCTCATCTTATTTTTCCTTGCTGCAGTTGTTGGCAATACGCTTACATTCTTTGACGAATACTTAAGTGCGCTTATTTTTAATAGTTTTGTTTCTGATGCAAAGATGTTTCCAGGTTATGGGAATATTAGGGTATTTAATCATATTCAGACCCTGCTTATCCCTGCATGCTTGTTTGCTGACCGTTGCATGCCTCGTGGTAGGTATTATTATGTGTTGTTTATCGTCATTTCTGCTCTTTGGATGTCGCTTGCAATTATTACGGGTGCCCGAGCGACACTGCTGGCTGTCGTGGTGTCTGCTTTAATTTGTGGCGTGGCGTTTGGTGTGCAGGGGCGAGCCTATCTAAGTAGATTAACGGTATTTCTGGTTGCTGGTTTCTTAATGTGGTTGGTACTCTATGGCTTGCTTCCATGGGCCCTGCATGGGGAAATGGCATTCTCCTACCCTATGCTGAGATCTGGGCTATCAACCCGAGATGTATTATGGAATAAAGCATTCGACTTAGCGATGGCACATCCTTGGATTGGCGTGGGGCCCATGCACTTTGCTAGTTATCCAAATCCTGTTGCATCCGGTCCGCATAATTTTCTACTACAACTGCTTTCCGAATGGGGCGTGCCAGCCACATTATTATTCTTTTCATTTATTGTGTTACTTATATTTAAGCAATACGTTTGTACACGTAATGCTGTGCGTCAAGAGCGCAAGGACGCCTGGTTGGACATTGTGATTTTCGCCACCATTCTTGCTTGGCTGGTGGATTCATTATTTTCAGACAGCATGACCATGCCTGGTCCGCAATTGTGGCTGGCTGTTCTGCTGGGGTGGTCTTGGGGGCGCAACTACGATCTGCTCGATAGTACGACAGGTGTTTCTTTGGGGGGCGTATTACGGTGGACCTTGATCACGGGGTGTGCTGCTGTCGCGGCGCTCTTTATCTCTCTTGTTTCAGTGTTGCCGCAGAATTTGTCTTCCATATACAAGAGTCAGCGGATTTATTTGCAAGATATTCCTAAGTATCGGCATTTTAGCTACAGATTTTGGCGTCAGGGATGGATTGTTTCAGGTACGTGGTGGGACGGAGCGGCAACTGGCTACGATAATGAGTTGGTTGAATAGAGGGGCGTACTGTCTGCTTTTGCTGTAATGTGGTGTGTACGGGAAAACAATTAAGCCCCATATTATGGGGCTTAATTGTTTGACTAGTTTGCTAGTGATATACGCATTTTCTGCAACGCCTTCACCTCAATTTGCCGAATCCGCTCCGCCGATACGCCGAATTCATCGGCCAGTTCGTGCAAGGTGGCGCCGCTATCGTCGCCTAGCCAGCGGGCTTCCACGATGCGGCGGCTGCGGGGGTCGAGGGATTCCAGGGCGTTGAGCAGGCCTTCGCCGTGCAGACGGTCGGTGGCGCGGCGCTCCAGTACGGCGACCGGTTCGTTGTCGTGGTCGGCTAGCCAGTCGATCGGAGCGTAGCTGTCCTCGTCGCCGTCTTCCGCGACCAGGGCGACATCGTGCCCACTCATGCGGGTTTCCATTTCCAGTACTTCTTCACGCTTCACCCCGAGGTCATCGGCGATCTGCTGTGCTTCCTGATGGGTCAGGGCGTTCAGGCCGCTCTTCATGCTGCGCAGATTGAAGAACAGCTTGCGCTGGGCCTTGGTGGTGGCAATGCGCACCAGGCGCCAGTTACGTAGGATGTACTCGTGAATCTCCGCGCGGATCCAATGCACGGCGAAGGAGAATAGACGCACGCCGCGGGTCGGCTCGAAGCGCTTCACGGCCTTCATCAGGCCGATATTGCCTTCCTGGATCAGGTCTGCCTGGGGTAGACCATAACCGGCGTAACCGCGCGCGATCGAGGCCACGACGCGCAGATGCGACATCACCAGCTTCCCGGCAGCGTCGAGATCATTATGTTGCTGCAGGCGCGTGGCGAGCTCGGTCTCTTCCTCCTGGGTAAGCAGGGGGATCGCGGCGATCTGCTGCAGATAGCGATCTAGGCTGTCGCCGGAACTCAGTACCGGCAGGGTAAACGTGGCGGTCATATGCGTATTTCTCCTTTTCGCCCAAGTCTTGCGGTTAGGCTGGACGATATTAGCACTCGGGACATGAGAGTGCTAGCGGGCGAAAAGGTTCAGATTGCCATGACTAATTGCCGATGCTGCGCAGATGCTTGCCGACTGACAGCGTGGCCCCAAACAGGCTTAGCAGGGCCACGGTGGAGAGACTCAGACCCAGCACGGGCGGGCTGGGTAGATGGAGCTGAAAGCTCTGGCCATACAGGCTGGCCAGCTGGCTGACCGGGCCGTTCAGACGGTTCAAGCCCAAGCCAACCAGGGCGATGCCGACCAAGGCACCGAGCAGACCTTGCACGGCGGCGAAGTAGAGGAAGGGGCGGCGGATAAAGCTGTCGGTGGCGCCGATCAGCTTGCTGACCTCGATTTCCTCGCGGCGGGTGAGGATCTGCATGCGGATCAAATTGGCGGTGATCAGCATCAGAGCGGCGCCGAACAGTGCGGCCACGGTCAGGGCGGCCTCGCGCCCCAGGCGGATGATGCTGGCCAGGCGCTGCGCCCATTCGGAATCAAGCTGCACATACTCGATGGCTGCGTCGGCTTTCAGGCGCGTCTGCAGCGCGGCGAGATCGGTGCTGGCGCCATCCTTCAGGGTCAGCTCGAAGCTGTCGGGCAGCGGGTTGTCGCCCAGGCCGGCAAGCAGGTCGGCCATGCCGCTGGTCTGCTCGAGGTCTTTCAGGGCCTGGTGCTTATTGATATGGCGCGCGCTGGCAATGGCCGGGTCCTGGCTCAGCAGGGTTTGCACGCGGCCGATATCGGCGGGGCCGGCGTTGGTGTGCAGGAAGACGCTGGCTTGGGTCTCGGTTGGGAGCTGGCCGGCCAGCCCTTGCAGATTGCTGACCAGTGCATACAGGCCCAGCGGCAGGGCAACCGCGATGCCGATCACCAGCAGATTGAACAAGGACGCGAGCGGATGGGCCAGGATCAGGCGCAGCGTGGCCAGCAAGGCCAGGCGATGGAGGCGTAGCCAGTGGATCATTGGGTGAACTGCCCCTTGTTAAGGCGCAGGATGCGCCGGCCGTAATCGGCCATCAGGCTTTCATCGTGGGCGGAAATCACGATGGTTACCCCGACCTGATGAAAGCTCTTAAACAATTCCATGATGTCGAGCGCATAGGCGCGGTCGAGGTTGCCGGTCGGTTCGTCGGCCAGCAGGATGGACGGACGATGCACGACGGCGCGCGCGATGCACAGGCGTTGTTGCTCGCCGCCCGAGAGCGAGATCGGATTGAGCTTTTCCCGTCCCAGCAAACCAACCTTATCCAGCGCCGCGCGCGCGCGCCGCGCCGCTTCGCGCCGGTCATAACCGACGATGTCCAGCGGCAGCATCACATTGTCGAACACCGTGCGGTCGAACAGGATCTTGTGATCCTGGAAGATCAGGCCGATATGGCGGCGCAGAAAGGGCAGGGCGCCGCGGCTGATGCTGGCCAGGTTCTGACCATTGACCACCACCGAGCCGGCCGTCGGCCTGTCTATGCCCGCGATCAGCTTGAGCAGGGTGGATTTGCCGGCGCCGGAATGGCCGGCCAGAAAGACCAGCTCGCCGGCGTCGATCTGGAAGCTCAGATTCTTCAGCGCTTCAAAGCCGCCTGGGTAGCGTTTGCTGACTTGGTTGAACTGGATCATGTTTGCGCGGGCACCGGATGGGCCCCATTCCTCACTCGATTAGGGCGTCCACATAGTCCTTCGCTTCGAAGGGGCGCAAATCATCAATGCCTTCGCCCACGCCGATAAAGCGCAGCGGAATCGGCTTTTGCTTGGCAATGCCGGCAATCACGCCGCCCTTGGCGGTGCCGTCCAGCTTGGTTAGCACCAGGCCTGTCAGGCCCAGCGCGTCATCGAAGGCTTTGACCTGAGCTAGTGCGTTCTGGCCGGTATTGGCGTCCAGTACCAGCAAGACCTCGTGCGGGCCGCTGGCATCGGCCTTGGTAATCACCCGTTTGACCTTGGCGATCTCGTCCATCAGATGCAGCTGGGTAGGCAGGCGGCCGGCCGTATCGGCCAGCACGATATCGATACCGCGCGCCTTGGCGGCATTGATCGCATCGAAGCACACCGCGGCCGAATCGCCGCCATCCTGGGCAATCACCGTGACGTTATTGCGCTCGCCCCAAGCCATCAGCTGCTCGCGCGCGGCGGCGCGGAAGGTGTCGCCGGCGGCCAGCAACACACTCTTGCCCTGACCTTGGAAGTATTTGGCCAGCTTGCCGATGCTGGTGGTCTTGCCTGCGCCGTTCACGCCGGCCACCATGATAATGAAGGGCTGATGGCCTTCCACCACGAGGGGTTTTTCCAGTGGCGCGATCAGCTCGGTCAGCGCGCCCTTCAAGGCGCCGCGCAGCTCGCTGGCATCCTTGAGGCCGGCCAGCGTGACGCGGCTGCGCACATCCTTGAGCAGGTGGTTGGTGGCATCCACGCCCATATCGGCGGTCAGCAGCACCGTTTCCAGCTCCTCGTACAAATCCTCGTCGATCTGGCCGCCGCCAAACAGCGTGGCCAGCTCCTTGCCGAGCTTGTCGCGTGTCTTGGCCAGACCTGCTTTCAGCTTGTACTGCCAGACCTCCTTGGAGGCCTGCGCCACGTCCTTGGCCAATACCGTCACATCGGTATTCAGCACCTCGACGGTTTTCTGCCAGAAGGATTTCTCTTCGCCCGCAGCCGCGCTCGGCGTGGAAGCGGCTGCTGCCGGTGCGGGCGCCGCGGCGGGTTCGGCCTCCGAGGGCTTGTCGCTGCCGACCAGTTCACCGAGGTCGGTATTCAGTGCCTTCCAGAGCTTCTTGCCCCAGCCGGCGTCCTTGTCTTGCGATGGTGTTTGTTCAGACATGCAGTAGTGGCTTTCCGGTGCCGGACTTGCCGGCGAATTGGGGTAGGATTCTAGCCTGTTCAACCCCTTCCCCCAAACTTCGCATGCCGAAGCTCGCACCCAAAACCAGCAAGCCCGTTCGTGGCGTCAATCAGTTACGCATCATCGGTGGTGAATACCGCCGCCGCATCCTGCCGTTCCCCGATGGCGAGGGCCTGCGCCCGACCCCGGATCGGGTGCGTGAAACCCTGTTCAACTGGCTAGGCCAGGAGCTGTATGGCCAAAGCTGCCTCGACCTGTTCGCCGGCAGCGGCGCGCTCGGTTTCGAGGCCGCCTCGCGTGGCGCGAGCCGCGTGGTGATGGTGGAAATGGCTCGCCCCGCACTGGCGGCCCTGCAGTCCAATCGCGCACTCTTGCAGGTCAACGCCGTCGAGATCGTTGCCGCGGAGGCCCTTGCCTGGCTGGCGCGCAGCAGCGAGCAGTTCGATGTGGTGTTTCTCGATCCGCCGTTTGCCAGTGATTTACTGCCCAAGGCGCTGGTGGCCATCGCGCCGCGCCTGAAGCCGGAAGGCTGTGTATACATCGAGACGGCCGACTGGCCTGAACTTACGGGCTGGGAAGTGCTGCGCCAGGGCAAGGCCGGCGTGGTGCACTATGGTTTGTTGCAGCCGCTGGCCAGTGCGGCATAAGCGGCTAAACACAAGTTATCAAGCACCGTACGCGGCTTGGGCATACTGCGCTTTCTCTTTTCCCCTTCAGCGAGATCAGCATGTTCAAGGTCAATGAGTATTTCGGTGGTACGGTCAAATCGATTGCCTTCGGCATGGCCGAGGGTCCGGCCACGGTGGGTGTGATGGCGCCGGGTGAGTATGAGTTTGGTACTGCCCAGCTGGAAGTCATGCATGTGGTCGTTGGCGCCCTGACCGTCAAGCTACCGGGCAGCGAGCAATGGGAAGTGTTTGCGGCCGGTAGCCGCTTTACCGTGCCGGCCAATAGCAAGTTCCAGCTCAAGGTCACCGTGGATACCGCTTATCTGTGCGAGTACCGTTAAGTCTGACGAGGTAAGCTGCTGGCTGCGCTTGGCGCGCATGCCGATCAGTTGCACGACATGTTGTTAGCACTGCTGCATAGCGTGCATCGCCGCGCGAATGAAAAAGCCCGATCCAAGGATCGGGCTTTTTCTTGCTGTGCGCGCTTTATTGCTGTGGCGCTTCTTCGGTCGGCATCTGTGCATCGGCAGCCGGCGCGGCCTGCCAAGGCAGGGGGATGGCCGAGCCGTTCACATTCAGGCGGCCGGCTTTCCACTCGGCGCTGGTGCTCAGCGTGTCGCCATCGGCCTTGATCAAATTCTGCTCGGTCAGCTTGCGGATCTGGCTTTCCATCAGATTGCGCGCCAGGTTCTCCAGATCAGCCGTGTCCGGATGCTCGCCATCCTCGGTGTCTACCGCAATCATGCTGCGTGCCTGCCAGAGTACATAGGTCTCGATGACCTGCTTGGGCACCTTTAGGTCCGCGCTGGCTTGCAGGCGCTCGAGCAGCTTGAGCGGCATGTCCAGATCACCGTCCTGGAAGCCCTTCAGGGCCAGATCAGCCTTCAGGAACACTTCGCCCTCCGGCAGCTTAACCGACAGCTTCTTCACCGACAGGGCCGGGTCATTGCGCAGCAGTGGCAGGCCATCGGTCTTCAGCGTGGCGAAGATCTTGGCAGCCTGCTCGGCCGGGTCGGTCACCTTGCGCTGGATATCGGTGATGCGCTTGGATAGCTTGGCCAGCGTCGGGCCATGCAGATGGTTGGCCGATACCGACAGCACGGCTGGGCCGTACTGCTTGCCATTCAGCAACAGGCCAGCCAGGTTCACATCGCCACTCGAGTCGATGAACTCGCCCTTCTCGGTGGTGTTGACCAGATAGCTGAGCTTATCGAGCTTGATGTCCAGCGCCGGATCTTCCTCGCTGCGCTTGAAGGTGGCCGAGGCCAGCGTCAGCTTGCCGTCGCCCAGCATCAGGCCGGCTTTGCCGCGCTGGTTATGCGCCTCGAAGCGAAAATCCTTGATATCGAGCGTGCCCTTGGTGCCGGCCTCGAAATGCAGACCGGGCGCCACGGCGCTGATATCGACCTTGTTGAAGTCGCCGCCGTAGGCAATCGTGGCGTCCAACCCCTGCCAGACCGACTTCACCTTGGCCAGCGTCTCCTCATAGGTGAAGTTGGGGATACGGACCTTGACCACGCCATCGTCGTTGAAGGCGATCTGGTTCTCGATCTGCAGTGCCTGCTGATCGCCGAAGACCTTCTTCAACAGGGCCTGGGTGTCCGGATTGAACTCGATCTCGGTGCTGACGGCTGCCTTCAAAGGCTTGGGGTTGCCTTGCAGCAGCAGGGGCAGCGGGCCGTGCTTGATGGTCTGGGTGTAGCTAAGCTCCAGCTTCACATCGCCCAGAGCCTGCAGCTGCAGCAGCTGGTAGGGCTTGATCAGGTTCGGGTTCAAGGCAATGGTGGTGCGCTCGTGCGAGCTGAAGATGCCACGCTGGTAGTCGCGCGACTTGACCACGAAGTAGGGCAGATCGGCCAGCAGCTGGTGCTGCTTGGCCAGGGTGGTTTCCGCCTGCTTGCCGGCCCACCAGCTGGCGCCGGTGTAGGCAAGGGCGAGGGCGCCGACAACGGCGACGGCGATAAGAGGAATCTTCTGCTTGGGGTTCACGAGCGCGTGTGCCTTGAAGGTTTAGATATTGCGGGCAAGTTCGATAGCGCGGCCCAGATAGCTGGCCGGTGTCAGTTCGAGCAGGCGGGCCTTCTCCGGTTCCGGAATGGCCAGGGTTTTGATGAAGGCGTGCAGGGTGTCGCGGTTGATGCCGGCCTTGCCGCGGGTCAGGTCTTTCAGCTGCTCATAGGCATTCGGCACTGCGTAGCGACGCATCACGGTCTGGATTGGCTCTGCCAGCACTTCCCAGTTGGCGTCGAGGTCGGCGGCCATGGCGGCGCGGTTGGCCTGCAGCTTGTCCAGACCCTTGATGGCCGAGGCATAGCCGAGCAGGGTGTAACCAAGCGCCACGCCCATATTGCGCAGCACGGTCGAATCGGTCAGATCGCGCTGCCAGCGCGAGATCGGCAGCTTCTGGCTCAGATGGGTGAGCAGGGCGTTAGCGAGGCCCAGATTGCCTTCCGAGTTCTCGAAGTCGATCGGGTTGACCTTGTGCGGCATGGTCGAGCTGCCCACTTCGCCTTCCTTGACCTTCTGCTTGAAGAAGCCGAGCGAGATATAACCCCAGATATCGCGGTTCATATCGATCAGGATGGTGTTGGCGCGCGCGAAGTGATCGTAGAGCTCGCTCATGTAGTCGTGCGGCTCGATCTGGATCGTGTAGGGGTTGAAGCTGATGCCCAGCGATTCAACAAAGCGCTGTGCAAAGGCCGGCCAGTCGATTTCCGGGTAGGCGCTCAGATGGGCGTTGTAATTGCCGACTGCGCCATTGATCTTGCCCAGCAGCTCGACTGCGCCGATGCGCTTGATCTGGCGCTCGAGGCGGTAGGCGATATTGGCCATTTCCTTGCCCATGGTGCTCGGCGTGGCAGGCTGGCCATGGGTGCGCGACATCATAGGCGCATCGGCCAGGTCGATGGCCTGGGCCTTCAGACGGTCGATGATGCCTTGCAGCTGGGGCAGCATGGCTTCGCGGCCAGCCTTCAGCATCAGTGCGTGGCTGAGGTTATTGATGTCTTCCGAGGTGCAGGCGAAGTGGAAGAACTCGCTGACCGGACCGATTTCCGGGTTGCCGGATAGACGCTCCTTCAGCCAGTACTCAACTGCCTTCACGTCGTGATTGGTGCGGCTTTCGATCGCCTTTACCTCACCGGCATGCGCCTCGGAGAAGTTGGCGACCACCTCGTCCAGTTCGGCAATCGTGGCGGCCGAGAATGCCGGTACTTCGACAATGGCCGGCTCGGCGGCCAGCGCCTTCAGCCACTCCACTTCAACCTTCACCCGGTACTTGACCAGGGCGTATTCGCTGAAGCAGTCGCGCAGGGCATTGACCTGCTTGCTATAGCGGCCGTCGAGCGGGGAAAGGGCGGTGAGGGTAGAAAGCGTCATGGCGTGAAAAAGTCTCATCAAAACAAGCCCGCGATTCTAGCATGGTCCGCTTTGCTGCCCAGCGCGCGCAAGAAAAAAGCAGCCCGAAGGCTGCTTATTACCATAGTCTGATCAAGGGCTTACTTCTTGCTGACCCGGATGGTGCCGTTATAGGTGCCGGCATCGGTGATATACACGAGCGGGCCAACCAGGCGCGGCTTACCGTCCTTTTCGCTCAGGGTTAGTACATAGCTGGCATTGTTGGCGTGCTTCACATTCAGCTTGCTGCCGTCGAAGGTGGCGGGGGCGAAGTCTTCAGTCAGGTCGCCATAGGGCGTATCGAACATGGTGGCGCGGCCGCTGACGGCATTGCCGTTCACCTGCTCGATCACCACCACGGTCTTGCCCTCATAACCCATGCTCTCGATGGTCCACTTGCCTTCCCAGCTGCCGAGGATGGCGGCGCTGGCCGGCGCGCTGACGGCTGGGGTGGGTGTGGCGACTTCAGCAGGCTGGCTGACCGGTGCCGAAGGGGCGACCGGCGCGCTGGCGCAGCCGGCCAGCAGCAATAGGCCACTCAATAGGGCATAGGGGCGCAATGCGTGCTTCATGTTGAACTCCTTATTTGTCGTGGCGCGCATCATCGCATGCCGATAAAGCGCTTGCTAGGCGGCCGCCGTCACAGTTGCACCATTTCCAGATGCTTGAGACTGCGCCCCAGAAAGCGCTCACCCACGGTCTGAAAACGCAGCGGAATATCCGTCACGTAGTAGCGGTAATCGGGCTCGGCGCGCTGCGGATTGGCGATACCCAGCTCGCTCAGTGTGGCTGCCACCTGCTCGGCCACGCTGACCGCGGAGTCGACCAGCTTGATGCTGCTGCCGGCTTCCTGCGCGAGCAACGGTTTAAGCAGTGGGTAATGGGTACAGCCGAGTACCAGGGTGTCGATGCCCTCGGCCAGGACCGGCTTCAGGTATTCCTGCACGGTGAGGCGGGTCACCGGGTGATCGAGCCAGCCTTCTTCCACCAGCGGCACCAGCAGCGGGCAGGCTTGCGAATAGACGCGCGCATCGGCATTCAGTGCATGCACACCACGCGCGTAGGCGTTCGAGTTGACCGTGGTGGGCGTGGCGATCACGCCAATAGCGTCGTTCTGGGTCACGGCCACCGCATTGCGCGCGCCGGCCTCAATCACGTCGATAACCGGCACCGATACCCGGGCGCGGATCTTGTTGGCAGCCACGGCCGAGATAGTGTTGCAGGCGATGACCAGCAGCTTCACTTCCTGCTGCATGAGGAAGTCGACGATCTGTTGGGCGAACTGTTCGATGGTGGCGGTGGACTTCACGCCATAGGGCACGCGTGCGGTATCGCCGAAATAGACGATGTTCTCGAAAGGCAGGCGCTCCATCAGCGCGCGGGTAACGGTTAGGCCGCCGATACCAGAATCAAAGACGCCGATTGGGCGGGAAGCGAGCGGGGAGGGCATGGCAGGTGGATGACGATGGGAAGTCGCCATTCTACGCCAGCTGCGCGCCAGGCCCAGTGCGCTTTATGCGAGGCTGGCGCCGCGCTGCTGGTGCTGCGCAAGCGCCCAGTCTATGTGTTCGCGCACCAGGGGCGTGGCATCGGCCTGGCGGCTGGCCAGTGCAGCAAGCACTGCGGGGCTGCTCGGAGCATTGCCCAGGCCGACGGCTAGATTGCGCAGCCAGCGCTCGTAACCGATGCGGTAGATGGCCGTGCCGGCCAGGCGGTTGAGGAAATCCTGCTCGCTCCAGGCAAATAGCTCGACTAGGCTGGCGGCATCCAGGCCGTTGCGCACCGCGAAGTCGGCTTCGCTAGTGTCTACGGCGAAGCGGTTCCACGGGCAGAACAATTGGCAGTCGTCGCAGCCGTAGACGCGGTTACCGAGCAGCGGGCGCAGCTCGGCGGGAATCGCGCCCTTGAGCTCGATGGTCAGATAGGAGATGCAGCGCCGTGCATCGACCTGATAGGGCGCCACGATGGCCTGAGTCGGGCAGACATCCAGGCAGCGCGTGCAGCGTCCGCAGTGTTCCTGCGCGAGCGGCGGGTCGATGGGCAGCGGCAGATCGGTGAACAATTCGCCCAGGAAAAAGAAAGAGCCATGCTCGCGCGTCAGCAGCAGGGTGTGCTTGCCGCGCCAGCCCAGGCCAGCGCGCTCGGCGGCCGCCACCTCCATCACCGGGGCGGAATCGACAAAGGCGCGGTAGCCGGTGGGGCCCACGCAGTCGGCAATGCGCTCGGCCAGCTTCTGTAGGCGATTGCGCAACACCTTGTGGTAATCGCGCCCCAGCGCATAGCGCGAGATAAACGCCGCCTCGCCATCGGCCAGTACGGCCTCGCTGGACTTGGCCTCTGGCGGGCGGTAGTTCATGCGCAGCGAGATCACCCGCCGCGTGCCGGGTACCAACTCGGCAGGGCGTGCGCGCTTCATGCCGTGCGCCGCCATATAATCCATCTCGCCGTGAAAGCCGGCGTCCAGCCAGGCCGTCAGGCCGGCTTCGACCTCGGCACCCAGATCGGCATCGCCAATCTGGGCCGCATCAAAGCCCAGCTCCTTGGCCCAGCGCTTAATATCGCCGGCCAACGCCGTCCAATCCCGTTCCATGGCAGGTTCATTTCCATCATGCATAGGCAAGATCATACCCTGAGCGCCTTCCTGGCCGACGAGGCTGCCACCCTTGGTCTGGGGGAAATCCTCGCCAGCGCGCTGCGCGGCGGACTCACTGTTTTTCTGCATGGCGACCTCGGCGCCGGCAAAACCACGCTGACTCGCGGCATACTGCGCGGCCTGGGTTATGCCGGGCGGGTGAAAAGTCCCACCTATACCTTGGTTGAACCTTACGTAGTTTCTAACTTACAATTCCATCACTTTGATTTATATAGGTTTGGTGATCCGAGTGAATGGGAAGATGCTGGCTTTCGGGAAATGTTCAACCCGACCAGCGTGTGCATGGTCGAGTGGCCCGATAAGGCCGCCGGCCTGCTTCCCCCGCCCGACTGGATCATCACCCTGCTGCCCGAGGCCGACGGCCGGCGCCTGACCCTGCAGGCTGAAACGCTGACTGGAAAGACATGTCTCGCAAGTTTGACCGATTCCCTGCCGACCCCAAGCGCCGCCTGATCCTGCAAGGCGCAGTCGCCAGCCTGCTGTTTGGCATCGCCCCGCGCGCTTTTGCGGGCAGTGCAGTGGTGGCGGTGCGCGTCTGGCCGGCCAAGGCCTATACCCGCATCACGCTTGAGGCGAATGCCCCGCTGCAGTTCAAACACTTCACTGTGCCCGATCCCGAGCGCCTAGTGGTTGACCTCGAAGGGGCCGACTGGGGCGAGGAGCTCAGCAATATCGCTGGACGCATCGGTACCGAGGACCCGTATGTGAAGCAGTTGCGTGCCGGGCGCTTCAAGCCTGGCACGGTGCGGGTGGTGCTGGACCTGAAAACCGAGGTGCGCCCGCAGGTGTTCGCGCTCGAGCCATTTGGCGAATACCAGCACCGTCTGGTTATCGATCTTTATCCGGCCAAGAGCGAAGACCCTTTGTTGGCCCTGTTGCAGGACGGCAAAGCGCCGCCCCAGCCGGCCAGTAAGCCGCAAAAGGTCGAGAACGGGCGCGGCGAGGCCGAGGAGCTGAAGGTCGACCGGTTGGTGACCATCGCCATCGACCCAGGCCATGGCGGCGAAGACCCGGGGGCGGTAGGCAAGGGCGGCACCTATGAGAAGACCGTTACGTTGGCCATTGGCAAGAAGCTCAAGTCGCTGATCGACAAGGAGCCGAATATGCGCGCCGTGCTGACCCGCGATGACGACTACTTCGTGCCGCTCGGGCAGCGCGTGGTCAAGGCGCGCAAGGTCAATGCCGACCTGTTCATGTCCATCCATGCCGATGCCTTCGTGCGCCCGGATGCAAATGGCTCTTCGGTGTTTGCGCTCAGCGAGGGCAGTGCGACCAGCACCGCGGCCAAATGGCTGGCCAAGACTCAGAACGAGTCGGATTTGATTGGCGGCGTGCGTCTGGATGTGAAAGACCCGCATTTGGCCAAGACTCTGCTCGACCTGACCCAGACCGCCACCATCAATGACAGCCTCAAGCTCGGCAAGGCCATGCTGACCGCCATCGGCGAGATCAACCGCCTGCACAAGCCGCATGTCGAGCAGGCCGGCTTCGCCGTGCTCAAGGCGCCGGATATTCCCTCGGTGCTGGTCGAGACCGCCTTTATCTCCAATCCGGAGGAAGAGAAGAAGCTGGCCGACGAGGCCTACCAGACCAAGATGGCGGAAAGCCTGCTGGCCGGCATCAAGCGCTATCTGTCCAAGAACCCGCCACTGGCGCGCAACAAGCTCGCACAAAGCTGATGCGCAGCACAACGGCCCCTGGTGGGGCCGTTGGTTTTTCTGCGCCCGGCTTGGCGGCTTAATAGCGCAGCGCGTTCTCCACCGCTTCAATCAGTTTGCCGGCGCTGAAGGGTTTGACGATAAAGCCATCCACACCGAGCGCCGTGGCAGCCTTCACCCGCGGCAAGGTGGCCTCGGCACTGACCATGATCACCTTGGGGGGCTTGCGCAGCTGGCGCAGGGTGGCCAATACATCGATGCCGTCGCTGCCGGGCAGATTGATATCTAGTAGCACCAGATCGGGTGATTTGTCCTGGCAGCCCTGAATGCCTTCCTCGCCCGTGCTGGCCGAGCCGGCGTGCTCAAGGCCGGCATCGGTCAGGATGCCGCGTATCAGCGTACGCAGAATGCTGTCGTCGTCGATGACGAAAAAGCTGGGCTTATCGGCCGGCATGCTTACCTCGGCGGATGCGAGGCGGCTGATATACTGCCGGCCTGCCTCCAAAGTCCGTTTCAATGTCGAAAATCTGCTTACTGCCCGATCATCTCGTCAACCAGATCGCTGCCGGCGAGGTGGTTGAACGCCCGGCGTCGGCGCTCAAGGAGCTGATGGAAAACAGCCTGGATGCCGGCGCGGCCTCCATCAGCGTAGACCTGGCCGAAGGGGGCAGCAAGCTGATCCGGGTTAGTGATGACGGCAGCGGCATAGACCGCGCCGAGCTGGCCCTGGCGCTGAGTCGGCATGCCACCAGCAAGATCGCCTCACTGGAAGACCTGCACAAGGTGCGCACGCTGGGTTTTCGCGGCGAAGGTCTTGCCAGCATTGCCTCGGTCTCGCAGCTGAGCCTCAGTAGCCGCGCCGAGGGCAGCGAGCAGGCCTGGCGCGTGGAGGCCGACAATGGTCTGATCCATGAGGCCGAGCCGGCCGCACTGGCACGTGGCACCACGGTGGAGGTGCGCGATCTGTATTTCAATGTGCCGGCACGGCGCAAATTCCTGAAGACGGCCGCGACTGAGTACGCGCACTGCGAAGACGTGTTCAAGCGCGTGGCGCTGTCGCGCCCTGATCTGGCCCTGACCCTGACCCACAATGGCAAGGTGCAGTGGCGGCTGAAGTCCGAATCGCCCAGCGAGCGCATGCGCGCGGTGCTGGGCAATGAGTTTGCCGACAGCATGTTGCAGATCGAACAGGCGGCCGGCGGCCTGCGTCTGGCAGGTTTTGCCGGCTCGCCCACCCTGTCGCGTGCGGGGCGCGATGCGCAGTTTGTGTTCGTCAATGGCCGCTTCGTGCGCGACAAGGTGGTGCTGCACGCGGTGCGGCAGGCCTACCAGGACGTGCTGCATCTGGATAGGCAGCCGCTATATGTGCTGTTTATCGAGCTCGATCCGGAAGCGGTGGATGTCAATGTGCATCCGACCAAGACCGAGGTGCGCTTTCGCGAATCGCAGGCTGTGCATCGCTTCTTGTTCCATTCGCTCAATCGCGCGCTGGCCGAGACCCGTGCCGGCAGTCTTGCGCCTAACGGTGATAGCCCGGCCGACGATGTCGTGCCTGGCAGCCTCGGCACATTCAGCTATCCCAAGCCCAGTTTCGAGCAGATGCGCATGCCGCTGGCCGTTAACGAGGGGGCGCCGGCTGATTTCTACGGCACCTTGTTTGGCGGTCTGCGCGAGGCAGCGCGCGCTCAGGATGCCCTGGCTAGCACCGAGGTGGCGGACCGACCTGTACCGACCTACGTCCTGCCGGCTGCGCCGCAGACCAGCCGCGCGCTGCCTGCGGGCGAGGACGACTTCCCGCCGCTGGGTTTTGCGCTGGCCCAGCTGCATGGCGTGTATGTATTGGCCCAGGCGCGCGATGGCCTGATCGTGGTGGACATGCATGCCGCGCACGAGCGCGTGGTGTACGAAAGACTGAAGACCGCGCTGGATGCGGCCGAGATGCCGACCCAGCCGCTGCTGATCCCGCTCGCCTTTCCGGCCGACCGGCTCGATGTGGCCACCGTGGAAGAACATGCCGACACCCTGCGCCAGATCGGGTTCGAAATGGCCGTGCTGGGGCCGAACCAGCTGGCGGTGCGTGCGATTCCCATGCTGCTGCGTGATGCAGATGCGATCGAGCTGGCGCGCTCGCTGCTGGCCGATATCCGCACCGTGGGCGCCAGCCGCATGCTGACCGAAAAGCGCGATCAGCTGCTGGCCAGTATGGCCTGCCACGGCGCGGTGCGCGCCAATCGCAGCCTGACACTGCCGGAGATGAATGCGCTGTTGCGCGAGATGGAAGCCACCGAGCGTTCCGGTCAATGCAACCACGGCCGGCCGACCTGGTTCCGTCTGAGCATGAACGAGCTCGACAAGCTGTTCATGCGGGGCCAGTGATGACGATTGCCTTCCTGGTCAAACTGCTGGCCGCCCCGCTGATGATTGCGCTCGCCAGTCTGGCTGGTAAACGTTGGGGGCCGAATATTGCCGGCCTGATGGGCGGCCTGCCCCTGGTGGGCGGCCCGGTGGTGCTGGCCCTGTGGCTGACCCGCGGCCCCGAGTTCGCCGCTGAGGTGGCGCTGGCCGCGCCCGTTGGGGTGTGGGCGAATATCGTGTACATGCTGCTGGTCGGCTTTGCCAGCGCGCGCTGGGCCTGGTATGTGGCCATCCCGATCGGCTGGCTAGGCTATCTGGCCAGCGGCTTGCTGCTCAATCTGCTGGGTCTTGCCCATGCGCTATGGCTCGGCCTGTTGGTGCTGCCCGGCCTGTGGTTTGCCGCCACCCGCTGGCTGCCCAGGCCCAGCGCCGCGCCGCGTGTGGCCCAGCTGCCGCGCATCGAAATCGCCACCCGCATGGCCGCGGCTGCCGGCCTTGTGCTGTCGCTGACTGCTGCGGCTGGCCTGTTCGGCCCCACGCTGACCGGCATCTTCACCGGCGCGCCGATTGCTGCCACCGTGATTCCCGCTTTCACCTTTGCCAATGCCGGGCGCGATGCATTGCTGCTGGCCTTGCGCGGCTTTCTGACCGGGCTGATGGGCTTTACCGTGTTCTTTTATGTACTGGGCTACAGCATTCCCAGCCTGCATGCCTGGGCTTTTCTGCCTGCGCTCTTGGCCGGCCTGGCGGTCGGCCTGTTCGCGACCAAGCTGGCAAGGCGGGTAGGATGAGTGCGCAGCCCAAGGCCATCTTCCTGATGGGCCCCACCGCCAGCGGCAAGACCGCGCTGGCCATCGAGCTCGCGCAGCGCTTTCCCGTGGAGTTGATCTCGGTCGATTCGGCGCTGGTGTTTCGCGGTATGGATATCGGCACCGCCAAGCCTAGCGCCGCCGAGCTGGCGGCGGCCCCGCACCATCTGATCGATATCATCGACCCGACCGAGGTGTATTCGGCCGCGCAGTTCCGCGCCGATGCCCTGCGCCTGATGGACGAGATCACGGCACGCGGGCGGGTGCCGCTGCTGGTGGGGGGCACCATGCTGTACTTCAATGCGCTGCAGCACGGCCTGCACGATCTGCCGCGCGCCGATGCGCAGGTACGCCAGGCGCTGGAAGCCGAGGCGGCTGAACGTGGCTGGCCGGCCCTGCACGCCGAACTGACCCGTGTCGACCCGACCACCGCCGCGCGCCTGAGCCCGAACGACAGCCAGCGCATTGGCCGTGCGCTGGAAATTTTCCGCATCAGCCAGCGCCCGATGTCGGCCTGGCTGGCCGAGCAGACCAATGAGGCCTTGCCCTACGACTTGCTCAAACTGGCGCTGCTGCCCGTCGACCGCGCCATCCTGCACGCACGCATCGCGCTGCGCTTCGAGCAGATGCTGGCCCAAGGCTTCATCGACGAAGTGGCAGGCCTGCGTGCGCGCTACCCGCTACAGCCCGATCTGCCCTCCATGCGCTGCGTGGGTTACCGCCAGGCCTGGCAATACCTGGACGGCGAAATCGACCTAAGCACCCTGCACGACACCGGTATCTACGCCACCCGCCAATTGGCCAAGCGGCAGATTACCTGGCTGAGGGGAATGGAGGGCTTGGTGCCATGCAATGCCGCTGATGCCGCGGCCTCTCACCAACTCGCTGCATTTCTTGCATAAAAAAGCCCCCGCATCTGCGGGGGCGATTTCATTCAGGTGAATGCTGGCTGGAATTAGAAGAACTTGTATTCCAAGCCGATGTTGAACATGCGTCCTTGTACGTTGATCAGCTCCGAGTTTGGCGGAATGATGCCGCCGCCATCCTCACCCCAGGCGCGTTGATCGAAGTACTTGCGGTTGAGCACGTTCTTGATGAACAGCGATGCGGTCAGATTTTTGATCCCTGTGTAAGCGACCGAGTAATCGACACGCGAGAAGCTGTCCACCTTGCAGTCGGCGCTCGACATTCCCTTCTTGGCACAATCGGAAATTGTGTAGCTCGGGTCGTCGTAATCACCTTGCAGCGAGGTGCCGCTTTCATGCGCGACACGAATCGTGTTGCTGAATGCGCCAGTCTTCAGTCGCAAGGAAAGATCACCGATCAGGCGCGAGTAACCATAGCGGCCCGCCAGGTTATCACCCCAGTCATTGCGTCCTTCGCTGAACGCACGATATGACATCAGATAGGTGGCATTCAGCTCGGATGTGAGCGTGCCGAGTGCGCCGAGGTTATTCCGCAAATTGAAGTTGAAATCCACACCATCGGTCTTGGTCTTGGAAACATTCTTGAACTTGCTGGTAATCGACAGCAATTGGCCAGCCGTCACACCATATTGAGCTTGCTCAGCGGTAGTGAATGTGCGGTCGGTGCCATCCAGAGTCTTGCGCGTAATGATGCCAACGGTCGTTGGGCCTTCGCGATTCAGTACTTCGCTGTAGCTGTCGGTACGAATCTCATTCTTACGTTCAATGCGCCAGTAATCAGCACTCATGCTGAAGTTCTGAAGCGGCTCCAGGACAAAGCCAAAGTTAAAACTCTTGCTTTCTTCTGGCTTGATGTCAGGGTTGTTTGCGACCTTGCCCAGAACGCCGGAGGTGCACTCTGCCGAGTAAACACTATCCGCCCGTGCGAGCAGGGTAGCCCGTTGCGGGTCGCTTGCCGGCAGTGCTTTGGCTTGGTTCTCTAGGTCGGTAGCGAGCGCCTGTGCTTGGTCACAACGCTTGGGGTCAACAACCGTGGTGAAGCTGGTTTTGAGCGAGTCCGAGCTTTCAGACAGATTGGGTGCCCTGAAACCCGTTTCAACACTGCCGCGCAGTACTAGCTGCTTGGTCGGTTGGTAACGCAAAGCGAGTTTCGGCGAGACGTGTGGATCCAGGTTGGGGAATTTATCCGCACGTGCTGCCAATTGGGCTTCAATTTTCTCACTGACCGGGATGCTCAACTCACCAAAGATCGAGCCATAGGTACGTGAGGAGTTGGCGCCACTGAAGCCGTAGCCGACGATGTCACCATTCCGGATGTTCTCTGAGGTACCGACATCCAGCTTTTCGTGCCGAATGTCTGTGCCCACGGCGAAGCTAAGCAGGCCTGCAGGCAGATCAACCAAGCCCCCGGTCAGCTTCGCATCAAAGAAGTTGACTGTCGTTTCACCCGTAAAGGCGTAAGTCGGGAAGAGTTCGTTCAAGACGGCGGCACTGTTTTGTTGCCCCAGCTTGTAGGTCCGGTTGAAGAACAGCGGGTCATTGCCGTCGACTGCCGCTTTGTAATCGCCGATGTGCTTGATAAAGCCCGATTCGCTGAATGCGCCGCGCAACGTATTGGTTGCCTTCGAGCCAAGTTGACCAACCGCGCCATCCCAGTCGTAATCGCCTAGTGTTCCCCTCAAACCAGCCAGAACGCGGTATTGGCTTGCGTCCACTTTGCCGCCTTCGCCGGAATCAACGAAGCGGTAGCGAATACCGGCGAAATCGCCGGTCGTGTTGTAAGGGTTATCTGCCAGGATCGGGCTGGTGCGGTCCATGTACTTGAACTCACCAGTGATGGGATTGGCCCAGCTGCTATCGCCCGAACCCCAGAGGGTGAAGGCGCTCAGATAGCTGGTTTTGGTTTTTGCGTAGGTGGCATCTCCATAAGCCTGTAGGTTGTTGCCAAGATCCAGCGTACCGGCGACAAGGAAGTTGGCCCGCTTGGACTCTGGAACAGCCTGGAAGCGCTCATAACGGTCATACATGCACAAGCCGTTGGCTGCAGGGGTGCAGCCTGCCGCTGGCGAGGTGCTGCCGTCTGCATAGCTGTCCAGGTTGCCTGGGTAGGAGTAGCTAGAGAAGGTGCCAATGCTGCGGTTGAATCGGTATGCCTCTGGGTTAATGTTCCTGAGGGCATCTCGCCACACAAAGCCATCACGCTTGTAGGCTTCCGCATTAAACATCACGTTGTAGCGATCTTCACTCAGAGAGCCCATCCCGCCGGTCAAGCTCGCACTCACCGTGTCGAACAAACCGCGCTGCATGGAGTTGCTGTAGGTGGTCTTTGCCTGAAGACCCTGATAGTCCTTACGGGTGATGATGTTGATCACACCGGCGACCGCATCTGAGCCGTAAATCGCCGACGCACCGCTCTTCAGAATTTCTACGCGTTCAACCATATCCAATGGCAGTGCATCGATATTGGTGACGGACTCCGCGTAGTCTGGGGTACCGAAGGCGGCAACTCGACGACCGTTGAGCAGAACCAAGGTTGAAGACGTACCCAGATTCCGGAGCGAAGTCGAGGACGCGCCCGAGGCAAATGAGTTGCCGCCGGTGATGTCGCTCAAACCGCCCGTTGCCGCGGAGGTCGACTCTAGGGCGTCCTTGAGTGTCAGTGCGCCAGTAGCCGCGATCGCCTCTTTGGTTACAACCTGCACCGGAACCGCGGTTTCCTTGCTGGTCCGCTTAATATTCGAGCCGGTGACTTGAATTTTTTCAATTTGTTGGACTTCGTCAGCGGCATGCGCGATGTGGGCGGTACCAATCGCGGCAATGGCGAGCGCCAGATACTTTGCTTTCATTACTTCTCCCCTGAAACAGATTTGGTGACTGTCTTGCGTGTGTGCGCCTTCTTTAGAAGGCGTAGCGCCGAGGAAAGTTAGCACGAGGAGCGGCAGGCAATACTGTGTGCAATACAACAGACACAAACTTGGTTGCCAAAATGCAACCAAGTGTAAGAAGTGCGTTTTGTAGTTTTATTTCTTCAACTACATTTTTCGGGACTCGCTGGGCGAAGTTTGCGAAAATGCGCGCAATTGCAGTCGGTGCTTGCGCTGGCCGACCGAGTTTTCGCCATCTTCTGCTTTATCTATCGAGGCCTTCATGCAGTTCGCTCCCCCCGCCTACATCCAGCACCAAGCCCTGATCAACTGGGTGGCCAAGGTGGCCGCCCTGACCAAGCCCGATGCCATTCACTGGGTGGATGGTTCCGAAGCCGAGAACGAGGCGCTGCTGGCCCAGATGGTGAAGGCTGGTACGCTAACCAAGCTGAATCCGGCCAAGCGCCGTAACAGCTATGCAGCGTTTTCCGACCCGTCCGATGTGGCCCGTGTGGAAGATCGCACTTATGTCTGTGCGCAGAACAAGGCTGATGCCGGTCCGAACAATAACTGGATGGATCCGGCCGAGATGCGCGGCACTCTCGACGGTCTGTTCGACGGCTGCATGCGTGGCCGCACCCTGTATGTAATTCCGTTCAGCATGGGCCCGCTCGGTTCGCCGATTGCCCATATCGGTATCGAACTCACCGATTCGCCCTATGTCGTGGCCTCGATGCGCATCATGACCCGTATGGGCAAGCAGGTGTACGACGTGCTGGGCAAGGACGGTGACTATGTGCCCTGCGTGCACTCGGTTGGCGCACCCTTGGCTGTCGGGCAGGCCGATGTGGCCTGGCCGTGCAATAAGGACACCAAGTACATCGTTCACTTCCCGGAAACCCGCGAGATTTGGTCCTACGGTTCGGGTTATGGCGGCAATGCCCTGTTGGGCAAGAAGTGCTTTGCCTTGCGCATCGCCTCCACCATGGGCCGTGACCAGGGCTGGCTGGCCGAACATATGCTGATCCTGGGCGTGGAAAACCCGCAGGGCGAGAAGAGCTATGTGGCAGCGGCCTTCCCCTCGGCTTGCGGCAAGACCAACTTCGCCATGTTGATCCCGCCCAAGGCTTACGACGGCTGGAAGGTCACCACCGTGGGTGACGATATCGCCTGGATCAAGCCCGGTGCGGATGGCAAGCTGTATGCGATCAACCCGGAAAACGGCTACTTCGGCGTGGCGCCCGGTACCTCGGTGAAGTCGAATCCGAATGCCATGGCCATGCTGCACGAGAACGTGATCTTCACCAATGTGGCGCTGACCGATGACGGCGACGTGTGGTGGGAAGGCATGAGCAAGGATGTGCCCGAGCATCTGATCGACTGGCAGGGCAAGGACTGGACGCCGGCTTCGGGTACCAAGGCTGCCCATCCGAACGCTCGCTTCACCGTGTCGGCCACCCAGTGCCCCTCGCTTGACCCAGCCTGGAACGACCCGGCTGGCGTGCCGATCTCGGCCTTCATCTTCGGTGGCCGTCGCTCGTCCACCGTGCCGCTGGTATTCGAGGCCAAGAGCTGGGAAGACGGCGTGTACATGGCTGCCACCATGGGTTCGGAAACCACCGCTGCCGCCATGGGGGCCCAGGGTCTGACCCGCCGTGACCCGTTTGCGATGCTGCCTTTCTGCGGCTACCACATGGGTGACTACTTCCAGCACTGGCTGAGCATGGGCGAGCGCGTCAAGCAGCATGCGCCGCACATCTTCTGTGTGAACTGGTTCCGCACCGATGCGGACGGCAAGTTCATCTGGCCGGGCTTTGGAGACAATATGCGCGTGCTTGAATGGATGGTCGGCCGTGTGCAGGGCAAGGCCGAGGCACATGAAACGCTGCTGGGCTGGACGCCGGGCTATCAGGACATCAACTGGACCGATCTGGCCGAGATGAACCCAGCCCTGTTCGACAAGCTCATGCATCTGGATGCCGACACCTGGCGCCGCGAGCTCGATCTGCACGACGAGTGGCTGGCCAAGCTGGCCGACCGCCTGCCGCCCGCGCTGCAAGCCAAGCGCAAGCGCCTTGGCGACGCCTTGCTCGCCTGATTGGTGCTGGGCATGCAGATAGAAAAAGCCACCCTAGGGTGGCTTTTTCTATCTGCGGCAGGCAGGCCTGGTGCAGGCGGCGGCGCTTTGGCCGCCCATCAGCCAGGGCGAGCCGTCGCTTAGACCTTGAACTCGGGCAGCTTCTTGGCCACCGACTGGTTCTGCAGGCGCACATAGTGCGGCAGGCCGTGCTTGAACGGTGGGAAGTCCTCGCCTTCGATCAGCGGCGACAGATAGCGGCGGCAGGCGTCGGTGATATGAAAGCCATCGGCCGTGATGAAGTCGCGTGGCATGAATTTCTCGACATTGGCCACCTCGCTCAGCGGTGCATCGACGATATCCCACTGGTAAGGCGCGTCGCTCAGGCGGCGAATGGCCGGCATCACCGAATTCTTGCCGGCCAGCGCGGCTTCCACCGCGGCCTTGCCCAGTGCATATGCCTGTTCGACATCGGTCTTGCTGGCGATATGGCGCGCGGCGCGCTGCAGATAGTCGGCCACGGCCCAGTGGTATTTGTAGCCGAGCTTGTCCTTGATCAGCTGAGCGATGGTCGGGGCCACGCCACCCAGTTGCGAATGGCCGAAGGCGTCCTTCAGGCCGGTTTCGGACAGGAACTTGCCGTCCTTGTTCTTGATGCCTTCCGACACGCCGATCACGCAGTGATCGTACTTCTCGACCGTGGCCTTCACCTTGGCGAGGAAGGCTGCCTCATCGAACTCGATTTCCGGGAACAGCAGGATATGCGGGCCTTCGCCCTCGGCTTCGGCGGCCAGGCCGCAGGCCGCGGTGATCCAGCCGGCATGGCGGCCCATCACTTCCAGAATGAAGACCTTGGTCGAAGTCTTGGCCATCGAGGCCACGTCGTAGCCGGCCTCGCGGATCGAGGTGGCTACATACTTGGCCACCGAGCCAAAGCCCGGGCAGCAATCGGTAATCGGCAGATCATTGTCCACCGTCTTCGGCACATGGATGGCCTGGATCGGGTAGCCCATGGTTTCGGACAGCTGGGCGACCTTGTAGCAGGTGTCGGCCGAGTCGCCACCGCCGTTGTAGAAGAAGTAGCCGATGTTATGCGCCTTGAACACCTCGATCAGGCGCTCGTACTGTTCCTTGTGGGTGTCTACGCTTTTCAGCTTGTAGCGGCAGGAGCCGAAGGCGCCCGAGGGCGTGTGCTTGAGCGCGGCGATATCGGCGGCGCTTTCCAACGAGGTATCGATCAGGTCTTCGCTCAGCGCGCCGATGATGCCGTTGCGGCCGGCGTAGACGGTGCCGATCTTGTCGCCATGCCGACGGGCGGTTTCGATCACACCGGCGGCAGAGGCGTTGATGACGGCGGTGACGCCGCCCGACTGGGCGTAGAAAGCGTTCTTGATGCTCATGGATGCTCCTGGTGGGATTGCGGGCGGCCGCCGGGGCCGCCTACCGGTTGCTGATCGTTACTTGGCCGCCTCGCTGGCATGCCATTGCTTGAGTTGTGCGCGCCACGCGCTCCAGTCATGGGGCTGGCCGGTTTCGAAGCGCGTCTGCAGATTCTTCAGCACATTCGGCCAGGCCTTCTCGAAGTAGGCGCGCGCCTTCGGCCATTCGCCGCCACTGCCCCAGCCCAGATGGCTGAGACTGAGCCGCGTGCCCTCACCCTCGGGCGCAAAGCGCAGGATGACCACCGTGCGTTGCGCGCGTGCTTCAGGCAGGTGGGGCGGGGCATTCCAGGTGAAAGAGAGCAACTTCTCCTGCTCGATGGCCAGGATGCGCATGCCATCCGCACCCTTCATACCCGGTTTGCCATACGGGTCCATATAGATGTGAAAGGCGCCGTCAGGGCGCGCGTCCACTTCGGCCTCCGGTGCGAAGAAGCTGCGGATGCCGGCGCTGCTGGTCCAGGCCTGCCAGACCGCGCTGACCGGTGCCTTGACCGCCACCGAGAGCTCGATCGCTGATTCGGCCGCCTGCAAGGCGGTACTACACAGCAGGGCGGCAGTCAGTAGCAGTGGGCGCAGCATGGCAACACTCCCGGCGGGTTTTGGACGGGCGCAATTGTAGTCTGAAACTACCGCTTACGCCGCGCCGGCCGGCGCCTGCCAAGTCGCCGCTGCCTCATGCTTTTGGTGATGCGGGGCGGGCGTGGGCTCAGGCCACGTAGGCGGCGATGCTGACGAAATGGCAGACGCTGCCGCCCAGCACGAATAGGTGCCAGATGCCGTGGTAGTGCGGGTACTTCTCGTCATTGAGGAAGAAATAGATGCCGAAGCTGTAGACGAGGCCGCCGGCCGCCAGCCAGACCATGCCGCCGGTGGGCAGGGCAGCGATCAGTGGCTTGACGGCGATCAGCACCATCCAGCCCATTACCACATACAGAATCATCGACAGGATGCGCGTGCGCCGTCCCAGGGTCAGCTCCTGCACGATGCCGAACAGCGCGAGGCCCCACACGATGCCGAACAGCGTCCAGCCCCAGGCGCCGCGCAGCGTGACCAGCGCATACGGGGTATAGGTGCCGGCAATTAACAGATAGATCGCACAGTGGTCGAATTTCTGCAGCACGGCCTTGGCCGATTTATGCGCAATGCTGTGATAGATGGTGGAAAAACCATACAGCAGCACCAGCATGGCGCCATAGATGCTGAAGCTGACGATCTTCCATGGGTCACCCTGCAGGCTAGCCAGTACAACCAGGATCACCAGGCCGGCGATGCTGAAGGCCGTGCCGGCCAGGTGGGTGATGCTATTGAAACGCTCGCCTCGATACATGCCTTGCTTGCCTCTCTGGGGTGGCTGCCGTGGGTGGAAACATATTCAGGCCAAGAGCCACCAATCTGCACTCTAAGTGGCGCAGATTGGGGCGATAGATACGATGTGCAAGCTGCGGGGAACCCACGCTGCGGCGGGCAGCTAGGGCCGGCGATTGATGCATCGCTTAAGTCGGCTGCTTGCCGAGCATCGGCCGGTGCCTCGGGCCGTTCGGTGGCTGGCGCGATAGGGTCGATTACGGGCAAAAAAACAGGCGGGGTTGCCCCCGCCTGGTCTTGATGCCGAATGTACGCTGGTGACTTAGCCCAGCGCAGCGAACACCTGGTCGCGGATCGCTTCCACGGCGCCGATGCCGTTGATCTTCACGTACTTGGGAGCCTTCTGGTCGCCGCTGGCGGCCAGCTTGCCGTAGTAGCCGACCAGCACCTCGGTCTGCTCGTGGTAGACGGCCAGACGCTTCTTGACGGTTTCTTCCTTGTCATCGTCACGTTGCACCAGCGCTTCGCCGGTCACATCGTCACGGCCTTCCACCTTGGGCGGGTTGAACTTGACGTGGTAGCTGCGTCCCGAGGCGATATGGAAGCGGCGGCCGGCCATGCGTTCCACTACGGCGCTATCTGGCACATCGATCTCGACCACGAAGTCGATATCCACGCCGGCTTCGCGCATGGCTTCGGCCTGCGGAATCGTGCGCGGGAAGCCGTCGAACAGGAAGCCCTTGGCGGCATCCGGCTGGGCGATACGTTCCTTCACCAGGCCGATGATGATGTCGTCGCGCACCAGGCCGCCGGCATCCATGATGGCTTTCGCTTCCAGGCCCAGCGGGGTGCCAGCCTTGACGGCGGCGCGCAGCATATCGCCGGTGGAGATTTGCGGAATGCCGAACTTTTCCTTGATGAAGTTGGCTTGAGTGCCCTTGCCGGCGCCGGGTGCGCCCAGAAGAATCAATCGCATTGGAGGAGGTCCTGGTTTCGTGGGTTTATCTAAAGCTGTTATCTGTGCGGGCCGCGCTCATGGGCGGCACCGGCCTGATCGCTACTGCGCGTGCAAGGCATTCCAGCGTTGGCGAACCCGTTCCAGATCGGCCGGCGTGTCCACGCCCGCTTCGGGGGCATGGTCCATGACGGCGACACCGATGGCATGACCATGCCAGAGCACGCGCAGCTGTTCGAGCGCTTCGAATTGCTCCAGGGCACAGGGGGCCAGATTGCGGTACTGACGTAGAAAGCCGGCGCGGTAGCCGTAGATGCCAATGTGCCGAAAAACCGGTAGGTCGGTCGGCAACGCCGCGCGCGTCTGATTGAATGCGTCGCGGGCGTAGGGAATTGGTGCCCGGCTAAAGTAGAGGGCGCGGCCGGCATGGTCAAGCACGACCTTGACCACATTGGGGTTGAACATGTCCTCTGCGCTAGCAATAGCGTGGCAGGCCGTGGTCATCGGCAGGGTGTTGTCGCGCTGCAACATATGCGCGACCGCGTCGATCAGGCCTGGGTCGATCAGCGGCTCATCGCCCTGCACATTCACGACCGCCGCCTCGTCGCCCAGACCGAGCAAGTCGGCTGCCTCGGCCAGACGCTCGGTGCCCGAGGCATGGTCGGCGCGCGTCATCAGCGCATTGAAGCCATGCTCGCGCACCACGGCGTGAATGCGCGCGTCGTCGGTGGCCACATGCACGGCGCTGGCGCCGCTTTGCAGTGCACGTTCGGCCACGCGCACGATCATCGGCTTGCCGCCGATATCGGCCAGCGGCTTCTCGGGCAGGCGGCTCGATGCGAGCCGAGCCGGAATCAGGGCGACGAAGCTCACGAACCGACTTCCTCGTCGGCCGGCAGCTCGCGCGCCTCGCTTTCCAGCATGACCGGGATGCCATCCTTGATGGCGAAGGCCAGCCGGTCGCCACGGCAGATCAGTTCCTGGCGGGCCTTGTCCAGATGCAGCGGCCCCTTGCAGACCGGGCAAACGAGGATTTCGAGCAGTTTGGCGTCCATGGTGATTCCAGATGGTTTGGCCCCGGCGCAGCCAGTGCGCAGGGCAAGGCGGCTAGTGCCGCGTGGGCGGTTGAAGAGCGCGCAGCCGCTGGATCAGCCAGGCGGCGAGGTCGGGGGCAATCTGCGCCGCGACCGGCACGACCCAAATATTACCATCGTGCTGCAGTGCGGCGAGCTTCACCGCGTCCTTCTCGGTGCACAGCAGCGTTGGCGCGGCGATGGCAGCCAGATCGGCTGCGCTATACGCATGGTGGTCGGGAAACGCATGCTCGCTGAAGCCGTGCAGGCCAGCCGCACGCAGAGTGGCAAAGAAGCGCGCCGGGTGGCCAATGCCCGCCAGTGCCGCCAAGGGCTGGCCGGCGAACTCGGCCAGCGGGCGGCTTTGTTCGGGCTGGGCTAGCCGATAGGCGCTGTGCGCCAGCAGCTGCATCAGAAAGCGTGGCGTGTTGGGGGCGGTGCGTGCACCGAGCTCGGGCTGGCCGCCGTTGAACAGGATGGCATCCACGTTGGCCAGGCGCTGACGGGTTTCGCGCAGTGGGCCGGCCGGCAGCAGCCAACCGTTCTGCAGGCCGCGCTGCCCATCCACCACGGCGATCTCAATATCGCGCGCCAGCCGGTAATGTTGCAGGCCGTCGTCGCACAGCAGCACGTCGGTGCCTGGATGGGCAGCCAGCAGTGCGCGCGCGGCAGCCGGACGATCGCGCCCGACGAAGACCGGGCAACCGCTGCTGCGTGCCAGCAGCAGCGGTTCATCACCGAAGTGCTGCGCGCTGCCCTGTGGATCGACTTGCACCACGCCTTGCTGCTGCCCGCCATAGCCGCGGCTGACGATGCCTGGGCGCAGGCCTGCCGCGCGCAGCGCCTGGGCCAGATAGAGCACGGTGGGCGTCTTACCGGCGCCGCCCGCGCTGATATTGCCGACCACTACCACCGGTACCGCCAGGCGCTCGCTGCGCAGCAGGCCGCTGCGGTACAGCGCACGACGCCCCAGCGCCAGTGCGCCGAAAACGGCGCTCAGCGGCAGCAGCAGGGCGGCGGGAAAGCGGCTTTGCCAGAACTTGGGCGTATGCATAGGCAAGGCGAGTCCACAAAAAAACATTCCCGCCAGCAGCGGGAATGTCGGGTTGGCAGCGCGGTGGCTGGCTCAGTTCGGCGTCTGGGTGGCGAAGGTCAGTTTGCCGAAGCCCGCCAGGCGGGCGGCTTCCATCACATTCACCACCGACTGGTGGCTGGTGGCGCTGTCGGCATTGATCACGATCACCGGTTCCTGGCCATTGGCCTCGGCACGCATCGCCTCGGCCAAGCTCTCCGGGTTCTGGTAGCTGACCGCTTTGCCATTCACGGTATACACACCGTTATGGGCAACGGTCACCTCCACTTCCAGGGTCTTGGCTTCCTGCTTCTCGGCCGTGGCCGTGGGCAGGGCGATTTTCAGTTCGGCAAACTTCGAATAGGTGGTGGTAGCCATTAGGAAGATCAGGATCACCAGCATCACGTCGATCAGCGGGATGAAGTTGATCTCCGGTTCCTCGCGCACGCGGCCGCGGCGGAAATTCATGGTCTTAACCCCGTTCGCCGTGCACGACTTCAACCAGCTTGATGGCCTGCTGTTCCATTTCCACGATCAGGCTGTCCACCGTGCTGCGGAAGTGGCGATAGAACACCAGGGCCGGTACGGCCACGATGATGCCGAAAGCAGTGTTGTACAGCGCAACCGAAATACCGTGCGCGAGCGCGGCCGGGTTGGAACCACCGGTCGGCGATTGCGCGCCGAAGATCTCGATCATGCCGATCACGGTGCCCAGCAGGCCCAGCAGCGGCGCGGCGGTGGCGATGGTACCCAGCGTGGTCAGCAGGCGTTCGAGTTCATGGGCCACGGCTCGACCGCTTTCCTCGATCGATTCCTTCATGATTTCGCGCGAGCTCTTCACATTCTTCAGGCCGGCGGCCAGCACGCGGCCGAGCGGCGAATTGGCTTGCAGGCGCGACAGCATATCCGGCGTTACGCCGTTCTTTTTCAGTTCCTGCACGGTGAGGGCCAAGAGGCCTTCGGGCAAAACCTGCGAGCGGCGCAGGCTGACCAGACGTTCGATGATGATGGCGAGGGCGATGATGGACGCGAAGATGATCGTGTAAATCGGCCAGCCGGCAGCCTGGATGATGGCGAGCATGTAATTCCTACCCGGTTGGGTGTTGGCAAAAAACCGCGTAACTTTAGCCGCGCCTGGGGTGTCCGGCAAGACATTCCCATATGTCATACGACCCAAACCCGCGTCGTGATTGAGATTTTTCGGTTGTGCACATTCGCTGTGGATAAGTTTGTGGGCAAGTGCGTGGGTAAGCGGCTTCGCCCCCGATAATCCAGCACTTTGCTGGCTTGCCTAAAAAATGAGCGGCCAAAATAAACCTTTTATTATCAGTAATTTAAGTGTTTGCTGTAACACTTGTGTAAGAATTGTTCGCAAGGCCGGTCTTAGTGCCGGCAATGTGGATGAAACGCCCTGCGAGACCAAATGAACGAGATGCTGTCAAGCGCGACCCCAGTGTGGTCGGTCAGTGAACTTAACCGTGCTGTCAAGCGCTTGCTGGAGCGCGAGTTGCCGCTGCTGTGGGTGAGTGGTGAGATTTCCAACTTGACCATTGCCGCCAGCGGCCACTGCTATCTGTCGCTCAAGGATGCCGGCGCCCAGGTGCGCTGCGTGATGTTCCGCAACCGTGCCCTGCTGCTGCCTTTCAAGCTGCGCGAGGGCATGAAGGTGGAAGCGCGTGCCACGGTCAGCCTGTACGAGGCGCGCGGCGATTTCCAGCTGAATCTGGAAAGCATGCGTCCGGCTGGCCTCGGGGCGCTGTTCGAGGCCTTCGAAAAGCTCAAGGCCGCGCTGGCTGCCGAAGGCCTATTCGAGGCGGCACGCAAGCGCCCGCTGCCGACCAGTCCACGCGCGATCGGCATCGTCACCTCACCGCAGGCCGCGGCGCTGCGCGATGTGCTGTCCACCCTGCGCCGGCGTGCGCCGCATATCCCGGTGGTGCTCTATCCCTCGCCCGTGCAGGGCGAAGGCGCGGCCGATACGCTGGCCGCGCAGATTGTGCGCGCCAATGCGCGCGCCGAGGTGGAGGTGCTGATCGTCTGCCGCGGTGGCGGCAGCATCGAGGACCTGTGGGCCTTCAATGAGGAGGTCGTGGCACGCGCGATTGCCGCCTCGCAGATCCCGGTGATCAGCGGGGTAGGGCACGAGACAGATTTCACCATTGCCGATTTTGTGGCCGATGTACGCGCACCGACGCCCACCGCGGCCGCCGAGCTGGTCTCCAGCGACCGCGAGGCGCAATTGCTGGCCCTGGCTGGCATGCAGCGCCGTCTGCAGCGTAGCTTCCGCCAGCAGCTGGAAGGCCGCATGCAAAAGCTGGATTTTCTCGGCCGTCGCCTGGTGCATCCGGGCGAGCGCCTGCAGCGCCAGGCCAAGCAATTAGCCGAGGCCGCGCAGGCCCTGCGGCGTGGCATGGCGCGCACGCTGGAGCGGCAGCGTTGGCAGCTCGCACGCCTGCAACAGCAACATGCGCATGCCAAACCCGATCTGCGCGGGCAGGCCGCCCAGCTGGCCAGCTTGCAGCAGCGCGGCCGCTTTGCCTGGCAGCAGGGGCAGGGCGCGGCACACGCCCAGCTGGCCACCCTGGCCGCCCGCCTCGGTGCACTGAACCCCGAGGCAGTACTGGCACGTGGCTATAGCCTGGTGGAAACGACGGAGGGTGCGCTGGTGCGCGATGCGGCCGAGCTGCATCTGGGACAGAAGCTGCGGCTGCGTTTTGCGCACAGCGAGGCCGGCGTGCTGGTCAACGATGCACCGGTGGAACAGGGCAGCCTGTTCTAGCGCAGACCGCGGCGGTGTCACGCGCGTAGCGTATAGGGGATGCGCGGAATACTAGCGAGCTAGAGTTCATCATCCAGCCAGCGCCCCAGCCATTCGGCGCTCACGGCGCCGGCGTCCCAGGTCATCTCGGGTAGGGCGGCAGCCAATTGCTCGGGATTGAGCAGGCGGAAAGCAGCGACTTCGCCATCCTGATTCTGCGGTTGAAAATCGTTCGGTAAGAGCAGGTCGTAGCAGTACAGCAGCTCTTCATGCACGCCATCGTCTTCCAGGCGCCGGCTGCGGATGATGCCGGTCGGACGCGCCAGCCTGGCCAGCTCAGCGCCGACGCCGGCCTCCTCCTGCAGTTCGCGCTGCAGGCAATCTTCCGGGGTTTCGCCGCTGGCGATCAGGCCGGCGGCCAGATTGTCGAGCCGGTCCGGATCGACTGCCTTGCTGGCTGCGCGCTGCGCAACCCAGACCTGGCAATCCTCGCGGTAGCCATTCACATGTACGGCGCGGCTGCACAGGCCCAGGGTGCGGAAGGCGGCGCGTTCGATGCTGAAACGTACACGTCCCCATTGGTCAAGCCAGTCATGAGCTTCATCACGCCAGGCGCGTATCCAACCCTCCTCGCGCAGGGTTTCCGCCAGCGCCTGCAGGGCCTGGCTCTTGCCGAGCGGTCCGCCCAGGTCGTCGCGCAGCAACAAGCCGCGCGGGGTCAGCTGGAATAGTTTGCTGGCCAGCAGGCGCTCGGCCAGCAGGGGCGGCAGCCAACCGGCCTGGATATTTTCCAGATGCCAGGCGATCAGTCCTTGGGTGTCGAGCGAGGGCTCGCTGCCGCGCCATTTTGCCAACAGGTCGATCAGTCGATTGCTGCTCATGCCATGATTCCCGGCCCAGCAATGGGCTTCTTTTCAATGTCTTGCAGCGCTGTCGCTCGATTTGCGCACCGACAAGCTGCTTGCGGCATCGCGCTGCCGCAAGCATATATCCGTGCAGCGCCATCTAGCCAGCTTGCCGATGGGCAACTGGTATTTGTCCGACACCGCGCTGGCGCGCTCAGGTTTTCAGCAGCGCCTCACGCCCGGCCAGCCAGCGCTGCAGATGGGCATCGGCCACTCCCGGTGCGCGCTGCAACAGATCTGCCGCCACATCGCGCGCGCGTTCAAGCAGCTCGGTATCGCGCTCCAAATCGGCAAAGCGCAGCATGGGCACGCCGGATTGGCGTGCGCCGAGAATCTCGCCCGGGCCGCGGATGCGCAGGTCCTCGCGCGCGATTACAAAGCCATCGGTGGTCTCGAAAATCACCTTCAGGCGCTGCTTGGCTACTTCACCCAAGGGGCTGGCGAACAGCAGCACGCAGCTCGATTCCAGCGCGCCACGCCCGACGCGGCCGCGCAGCTGGTGCAACTGGGCTAGTCCCATGCGTTCTGCGTGCTCGATCACCATCAGCGTCGCATTCGGCACGTCCACGCCCACCTCGATCACCGTGGTGGCCACCAGGGCCTGGATCTCGTTGCGGCTGAAGGCGGCCATCACCTCGGCTTTCTCGGCCGGCTTGAGTCGCCCGTGCACAAGGCCGATCTTGAATTCGCCCAGCGCTTCGGACAGCGCGATATGGGTGTCCTGAGCGGTTTGCAGCTCAAGCGCTTCCGACTCCTCGATCAGCGGGCAGACCCAGTAGGCCTGGCGTCCCTCGCTGCACACCTTGCGCACGAACTCGATCATCTCCTCGCGCCGCGCATCGCTGACCAGCCGGGTCTTGATCGGGGTACGGCCGGGTGGCAGCTCATCGATGATGCTCACATCGAGGTCGGCATAGAAGCTCATCGCCAGCGTGCGCGGTATCGGCGTGGCCGACATCATCAGCATATGCGGCTCGACCTGGCGGCTGCCGTCGCCCTGCGCTTTGTTGCGCAGCGCCAGGCGCTGGTGCACGCCAAAGCGATGCTGCTCATCCACGATGGCGAGGCCCAGCTCGGTAAAGCTGACCGCATCCTGGAATAGCGCATGGGTGCCGATAGCAAGGCGCGCGGCCCCGCTTTCCACTTCGGCAATCGCCGCCGCCTTGGCCTTGGGCTTGAGCGAACCGGCCAGCCAAGCCACCTGAATGCCCAGCGGCGCAAGCCAGGCCGCCAGTTTCTTGTGATGCTGTTCGGCCAGGATCTCGGTCGGGGCCATCAGTGCCACCTGGTAGCCCGCCTCGATCGCGTCGAGCGCAGCCAGCGCGGCGACAATGGTCTTGCCGGCGCCCACATCGCCCTGCAGCAGTCGCTGCATCGGGTGGGGCGATACCAGGTCGCGGCGGATTTCCTGCAGCACGCGCGCTTGCGCGCCGGTCAGCCCGAAGGGCAGGCTGTCGATCAGGCGCGTGGCCAGCTCACCCTTGACGCGCAGTGCGGGCGCGCTCTGCTCGCGCCGGCGCTGGTAGGACAGCCGCATCGACAGTTGCTGGGCGAGCAGTTCGTCGAATTTGATGCGCAACCAGGCCGGATGCATGCGCTCGGCCAGCGCGCGGCTTGGAATATCGGGCGTCGGATAGTGGAGCAGGCGCACCGAGGGCTCGAAGGCGGGCAGGTCGAGATCGCGCAGCAGGGCGCTGGGTAGTGTGTCGTGCAGCTCGCGCCCGTCCAGCGCCTGGGCAATCAGCTTGCGCAAGGTCGGTTGCGACAGGCCGTTCACGGTCGGGTAGACCGGGGTCAGCGCCTCGGCCAGCGCGGTATGGTCGCTCACCACGCGCATCTTCGGGTGCACCATCTCTTCGCCGAAGAAGCCGCGTCGTATCTCGCCCAAAAGGCGCACCCGCTTGCCCACGGCCAGCATCTGCTGCTGATTCGGGTAGAAGTTGAGCAGGCGCACGAATAGCTCGCCGCTGGCATCCTGCACGCGCGCCACCAGCTGCTTGCGCGGCCGGAAACTCACCTCGGCATGCACGACCTCGCCCTCGATCAGGGCCGGGCTGCCCACCGGCGCATCGGCAATCGGATAGAGATGGGTCTCATCCTCGTAGCGCAGTGGCAGGTGCAGCACCAGATCGAGCGGGCCCTGGATGCCCAGCTTATGCAGCTTGTCGCGTACCGGTTTGGGAATCTTGCTGAAATCGGGCTTCATAGCGCGCGGATGGCGGTGACCAGGGCGCCGGCCGCATCGCAGCGCCATTTGATATTGAAGCGGTACAGCGCCATGCCGTACTCGCGTTCCGGATCGTCGGCATAGCCGGGGCGTGGGTCCTGGGCGAGCACTTCATTGATCAGCGCGCGCAGCTTCGGGTAGGCCAAGTCCAGCTGCGCGAGTTCGGCGTCGGCCTCGAGGCTGAAGCGTACCGGCAGCGGCGCCTCGCCCGCATCGGCATAGCCGTTCGACGCCGTAGGCAGCGCATCGGCATAGCCGAGATAAGGCTTCAGATCGACCACCGGCGTGCCATCGAGCAGATCGGCGCCTTCCAGGTGAATGCGCACCCCGTCGCGGGTGTCGATGCCGGCCAGCTTGGCTACCGACAGACCGATCGGATTGGGACGGAAGGTGGAGCGGGTGGCAAAGACGCCCACGCGCTGATTGCCGCCCAGCTTGGGCGGGCGCACCGTGGGCCGCCAGCCTTGCGCGGCCGTTTCGTGGAAGATGAACATCAGCCAGACATGGCTGAATTGCTCCAGCCCGCGCACCGTATCCGCCTGATCGAAAGGCGGCTGCAGAATCAGCGTGGCCTCGGCGGAGGGGCAGAGGCCAGGCTGGCGCGGGATGGCGAATTTTTCCTTGAAGCAGCTCTCGATCACGCCAATGGGTTGCAAGGTCCAGGCGCTCACGCGGCCTCTCCGAGCGCTTGGCGGATGGCGGCCAACTGTGTGCTGCTTGGCGCGTGTTCGGCCTTGGCAGCCGCCAGCTCGCAAGCCAGCAAACCGAGACTGCGATAGGTGTCAGCAGTGCGGACATCAAGATCACGCGTTGCGGCCAGCTGACGGGCGACAGCGGCCGCATCGCCGCGCGCGACCGGGCCGGTCAGCGCGGCGCTGGGCGCAAGCTGGTCTAGATTGCGCAGGGTACCGTCGATGAGCGGGCGTAGCGCGGCCCAGGCCTGGCTGCGTTCCACACCGGCGCCGGCCATGCAGCGCAGCGCGGCTTCCATCAGGGCAACCAAATCATTGCAGGCCAGCACGGCCCCGGCGTGGTAGAGCGTCTTGCCGGCCGGGTCGACCGCAAAGCGTCGTGCACCAATTGCATCGAAGAGCGGTCCAAGCTGCGCCAGCGCCGCCGCATCGCCCTCGCAAGCGCAGTAGCTGCCAGCGAACTGCTGGACGGCCAGCGCGGGCTCGGCGAAGGAGGTGAGTGGATGCACGCTGGCCACATAGGCGCCGCGGCGGCGCACCGAGTCCAGCACGCTGCTGGGCAGGGCGCCACTGCAATGGAATACCACGTCCTGTGCGCGCAGCGTGGCGGTGGCGGCCAATTGCTCGGCCCAGTCGGCCAGGCAGTCGTCCGGCGTGGCCAGCAGGGTCAGTGTGGCCGGCCGCAGCATGGCAAGGCTGGCGGCCTGGCCGGCACCGATGAAGGCGATGGCCTGCTGTGTGTGATCAGGATGGCGGCCGATCAGGTCCTGGACCTGCACGAGGCCAGCTTGCTGCCAGAGCCGGGCCAGCGTGCGGCCCAGGCGGCCAGGGCCGATTAGATTGAGAGTGGGGAGCGTCATGCCGTGGTTCAGCCAAGCGATGGCCGATTATCGCACGGCCATGCGGGCTGGCCATGCCCGGCGCAGTGCCCGGCCGCTGTGGATAAGCGCCGAATTGCCAAACGGCGCAGGCAAGCCCAAACAGCTTGTTTACAATGCAGATGTGACTGGTAAATAAGCTTCCCGTATAATTCCATTGTCATTGCCGTCTTGAACCGGAGTTTCCCCATGCAGCGCCTGCTTATTCTTGCCTTGCTCTTACTGACACCGCTGGCCCAGGCCGCCGTGTACAAGTGGAAGGATGCCAATGGCAACACCATCTTCTCCGACCAGCCGCCGCCGAACCAGAAGGCCGAGCAGCGCGATATCAAGGCGAATGTGATGCAGACCAGCGGCGGCAACTTCAATACCCGCGAAGCGATGCGCAAGAACCCGGTCACGCTATGGACCAATAACTGTGGCGAGCCCTGCGATAGCGCGCGCGCCCTGCTGGGCAAGCGTGGCATCGCCTACAGCCTGCGTAATCCGGAAGCCAGCGCGGCTGATTTCGAAGCACTGAAGAAGCTGGTTGGCGCCGCCTCGGTGCCGGTGCTACAGATCGGCAGCAATACCAAGCTGACCGGTTTCAATGCCGCCAGCTGGGCCAGCGCGCTGGATGCGGCCGGCTATGGCCAAACTGCCGATCCCACGCTGAAAGCGGGCGAGACCCCGGCCGCAGCGCCCAAGCAGTAAGCCCTGCTTGCCAGCAACCCCGCCTCGGCGGGGTTTTTTATTGCCGGAAGCTGGCAAAATAGCGCGCCGAACCACTTTCCCGAGCTTAGCCATGCAAATCGCCACCTGGAACGTCAACTCCCTCAAGGTGCGCCTGCCCCAGGTGCTGGACTGGCTGGCGGCGCGGCCCGAGCTGACCGTGCTGGCCATTCAGGAAACCAAGCTGGAGGACCATGCGTTTCCGCGCGCCGAGATCGAGGCGGCGGGTTGGCATGTCGCCTTCGTCGGCCAGAAAACCTATAACGGCGTGGCCATGCTGTCGCGCCTGCCGCTGGAAGACGTGCAGTTCAACCTGCCCAATTTCGACGATCCGCAAAAGCGCGTGATCACGGCGACCGTCGGTGGTGTGCGGGTGATTGGTGCCTATGTGGTCAATGGCCAGGCGCTGGATTCGGAGAAATATCCGTACAAGCTGGCCTGGATCGATGCGCTGATCGCCTATACGCGCGAGCAGCTGGCGCAATACCCGCAGCTGGCGCTGGTGGGCGATTTCAATATCGCCCCGGAAGACCGCGATGTGCATGACCCGGCCAAATGGGCGAACGATGTTCTAGTTAGCCCGCCCGAGCGCGAGCGCTTCCAGGCCTTGCTGGACCTGGGGTTGAAGGACAGTTTCCGTCTGTTCGAGCAGGCCGAGAAATCGTTCAGCTGGTGGGATTACCGCATGATGGGTTTTCGCCGCAACGCCGGCCTGCGCATCGACCATGTGCTGCTGTCCGATGCGCTAGCCGCACGCTGCACCGGCTGCGAAATCGATAAGGAACCGCGCCGCCTGGAACGGCCGAGCGACCATGCGCCGGTCATTGCCACGCTGGCCGACTGAGGCAAGCGCCCAAGAAAAAGCCCCGCAAGCGGGGCATTTTTATTTGCCGGGGTAGGAAACAGTCTGGATGCTGGCCTGGCCCGGCTGCCAATCCCAGTGGCGCTTCCAGGCACCGAGTACCAGATTCGGGTACTCGGGCTTGCCCAGGCTGCCGTTATAGCGGCCCAGCGCGCGATACAGATCGCCCTTCTCGATATCGAGGTAGTGACGCAGGATCGTGCAGCCAAAGCGCAGATTGGTATACATGTCGAACAGATTATGTTCGCTGGTGCCAATGGCGCGCTGCCAAAACGGCATGACCTGCATCAGGCCACGCGCCCCGACCGAGGAGATCGCATACTTGCGAAAGCCGCTCTCCACCTGGATCAGCCCCATGACTAGCTGTGGGTCGAGCCCGGCGCGGGTGGATTCGTAGTGAATGGCCACCAGCAGCTTCTCGCGCATGAAGTCGTCGGGAATCTTCTTCTTCAGGCGCGCCGACATCTCACTCAGCCAGGCCTTGCCCTCGGCCGGGTTGGCGAAAACCAGCCGCGGCGCGGCGGCATCGCTGATCGAGCGCTGCATGGCAGTGGCCACCGAGAGCGACAAAGCCTCCTCGCGCTGCGCACCGGCCAGGGCCGGCAGGGCAGCGAGCAGACTCAGCAGGACAAGCGTTATGCGCAGCATGAGGCGACCATAAACCTTACTGGGCCAGCTTGCCAAGCAGGCGGGCAACGATGTCAGCCTGGGCGACCAGCTCGGTATTGCCGTCCTGACGCGCTACGTACTCGACCTTGCCTTCGGCCAGCGATTTGTCGCCGACGGTCACGCGGTGCGGAATGCCGATCAGTTCCATATCGGCAAACATCGAGCCGGGGCGTGCGTCACGGTCGTCCAGCAACACGTCCACGCCTTGTGCTTTCAGTTCGGCATACAGCGCATCGGCGGCGGCCTTGACTGCTTCGGAGCGCTGGTAGCCGACCGGCACGATGGCCACGCTGAACGGCGCCATAGCGGCGCTGAACTTGATGCCCTTCTCGTCGAAGTTCTGCTCGATGGCGGCGCCGACGATGCGGCTGACGCCGATGCCATAGCAGCCCATTTCCATCGGCTTGAGCTGGCCTTCAGCGTCCAGATAGTTGCAGGACAGTGCCTGGGAATACTTGGTGCCGAGCTGGAAGATGTGGCCGACTTCGATGCCGCGGCAAATTTCCAGTACGCCCTTGCCATCGGGCGAGGCGTCGCCGGCCACCACATTGCGCACATCGGCCACCAGGTCGGCCTCGGGCAGGTCGCGGCCCCAGTTCACGCCAGCGGTGTGGAATTTGGGCTTGTTGGCACCGACTACGAAGTCGCTCATGGCAGCTACCGTGCGGTCAGCGATCAGCCGTACGCGCGAGCGGTCGATGCCCACGGGGCCGAGGAAGCCGGGTGGGCAGTTGAAGAAGGCGCGGATTTCTTCCTCGCTGGCGAAGCGGAAATCGGCCATGCCGGGCAGCTTGCCGACCTTGACCTCGTTCAGGCTATGGTCACCGCGCAGCAGCACGATCTGCAGCTGCTCGCCGGCGACCAGGGCGATCAGCTTGACGGTGCGTTGCAGCGGGATATCCAACAGCGCGGCGACGGCCTCGCAGGTGGTTTGCTTGGGGGTGTCGACATCGCGCAGCGCTTCGCTGGCGGCGGCGCGCGGCGCAGCCGGTGCCAGTGCCTCAGCGGCTTCCACATTGGCGGCAAAATCGGAGGTCGGGCAGTAGGCGAGTGCATCCTCGCCCGAGTCGGCCAGCACATGGAATTCCTGCGAGGCATCGCCGCCAATCGCGCCCGAGTCGGCCTTCACGGCACGGAACTGCAGGCCCAGGCGGGTGAAGATGGTCGAGTAAGCGACATGCATCTTGCGGTAGCTCTCGGCCATGCCGGCGGCGTCCACGTCGAAGGAATAGGCATCCTTCATCATGAATTCGCGCGCGCGCATCACGCCAAAACGCGGGCGGATCTCGTCGCGGAACTTGGTCTGCACCTGGTAGAAGTTCAGCGGCAGCTGCTTGTAGCTCTTGATTTCGCTGCGTGCGATATCGGTGATCACTTCTTCATGGGTCGGGCCAAAGCAGAAGTCGCGTTCGTGGCGATCCTTCATCTTCAGCATCTGCGGGCCGAATACGGCCCAACGACCGCTTTCCTGCCACAGCTCGGCCGGCTGGATGGCCGGCATCAACAGCTCCAGCGCACCGGCCTTGTCCATTTCCTCGCGCACGATGGCCTCGACCTTGCGCAGCACGCGCAGGCCCAGCGGCATCCAGGTGTAGAGGCCCGAGCCGAGCTTCTTGATCAGGCCGGCGCGCAGCATCAGCTTATGGCTAGGCAGTTCGGCTTCGGACGGCGCTTCTTTGAGCGTGGACAGGAAGAATTGCGAGGTGCGCATGGTGCGGCTGGCCCGGTAATCGATTGAAAGTGCGCGATTTTAACCGAGCCGGCGCCCGACGCGTAAACGGCAATGCGTGCGCATACAAAAGCACACGCCCCGCAGGGCGGGGCGTATGGCTTGGGGGCAGGGTGCGGTGTGGGTTCAGCGTTGCTTGAGCGCCTCGTCGATACGCGTGCGCACCAGCTTGTCCAGCTGCGGCTGCAAGGCACCGAGCGTGCGTTTGAGCGCTTCGGCATGCAGGCCGGCCACCTGGCGCGCCATTTCGGCACGCAGCAGCTTTTCCACCTCGGGGCGCAGGCTGGCCAGCACTTCCTGCGCCAGTTGCGCTGGGTCGATGCTGGGCATGGCGACCGGGAAGGCCTCGTCGGGCAGCTCGATGCTCAGCTCATTGAGCATATCGTCGGCCAGCGAAGCGACCGGGCTGGCCGGCGCCAGCTGCGGCGCGGGGCTGGGCGGCACGGGCGCCGGAGGAGCAGCCGGGATTGGGCTGGGCGCTGCGCTGGGCTTGTCTTCCGGCGGAGGGCTGAAGTCGAAATTCAGTGCGAGCTCAGGCATCAGCGGGCCGCTGGGCAGTGGTGGCGTCACGGGCGCCGGGCTGGGGCGCGGACTGGCGGCAGGCTTGAGCGTCGGCAGCGTCAGTTCCGGGAAGTCGAATTCCGGCAGGGCCGCGGCGGCCGGGGCGGTGGGCTTGCTCGGCGCGACGGGTGTGAGGTCGAGGAGCTCGATCGAGCTGGGTTCGGCAGGTGCTGCCGGCTTGGCCGTCGGGGTAGGCGGGCTGGCTATCGGTGCGGCGGCTATCGGCGCCTCGGCTGGCTTGGCGGGTCTGTGCTCAGCGCGGATTTCCTCCGGCGTGAACATCAGCTCATCGCCGATGATGGGCTCGATATCGGTCAGCACCGGGATATCGCCCAGCGCCGAGTCGGCTGCCAGGTCGGTCAGCACGGGTACATGTGGGTCGGCACCCTGGCCGCGATGCTTGGCGATCAGCGCGTCGGTCTTGCCCAGCACGGCCGGTGTCTCAGTGTCGGGGTCCAGCATGGGAAAATCATCGGCCATCACGCACCGCCTTGGGCCAGCTTGGCCATATCCGTGTACTCCACTTCATAGCCGGCCTGCTTATATTGCGCAACGCGCTGGCGCGCGGCTTGCCGGCCGGGTTCATCGTCATGGGCCACGATTTCTATCACCCGCTGCAGGCGTGGGTCGATAGGCACCATGCGTGCGGTCCAGTTGAACAGCACATCGCGTGGCAATAATTTATCCAGGCGGTGGTCGATCAGCGCCGGGGTATCGGCGGCACAGGCATCTTCGGCCAGGCAGTGGGGGACGAAGCCGGTGGGCGGGATCTCCCACAGCAGCCGGTCAATGACCCGGCTGGCTGTTTCCGACTCCGTCATCACGCCGATGGCGAGCTTACGCTTCACGGCCTTCCCCAGCAGCTGGCATAGCGCCTGCTCGCGGTTGGCCACATTGAAATAGAAGCTCGCCACTGGCTGTGACATCTTACTTCTTCTTGGCTGCAGGCTTGGCGGCCGGCTTGCTAGCTGCCTTGGCAACAACCTTGGCAGCAGGTTTGGCTGCGGCGGTCTTGCTGCTTGTCTTGACGGCGGGTTTGGCAGCCACGGCCTTCGCAGCTGGCTTCGCGGCAGCAGCCTTGGCCGGTGCGGCCTTGGCAGCCGGTGCCTGGGCAGCGCGCTGACGCAGGAACTGAGTCAGCAGCGGCACCGGACGACCGGTGGCACCCTTGGCTGCGCCCGACTTCCAGGCGGTGCCGGCGATGTCGAGGTGGGCCCAGTCGTACTTCTCGGCGAAGCGCGACAGGAAGCAGGCTGCGGTAATCGAACCGCCGCCAGGGCCGCCGATATTGGCCAGATCCGCAAAGTTCGACTTCAGCTGCTCATGGTATTCCTCGCCCATCGGCATGTGCCAGGCGCGGTCGCCCGCCACATCGCCCGCGCGGGCCAGTTCCTGGGCCAGCTCGTCCTTGTTTGCATACAGACCGCTGGTGTGGTTGCCCAGGGCCACCACGCAGGCGCCAGTCAGGGTGGCCACATCGACCACGGCAGCCGGTTCGAAGCGTTCGGCATAGGTCAACAGGTCGCACAGCACCAGACGGCCTTCAGCGTCGGTGTTGAGGATTTCTACCGTCAGGCCCAGCTTGGTGGTGACCACATCGCCCGGCTTGCTGGCATTGCCGGCCGGCATGTTTTCGCAGCTGCCGATGATGGCGTAGACATTGAGCGGCAGCTTGGCAGCACCAATTGCATGCATGGTGCCCAGCACCGAGCCGGCGCCCATCATGTCGTACTTCATCTCATCCATATTCGCACCGGGCTTGAGGCTGATGCCGCCCGAGTCGAAGGTCAGGCCCTTGCCAACCAGCACGACCGGCTTGTCGCCCTTTTTGCCGCCCTCGTGCTTGAGCACGATCAGCTTCATCGGCTCGGTCGAACCCTTGGTCACCGACACGAAGGACAGCATGCCTTCCTTCTCGATGGCCGGACGATCGAAGATCTCGGCCTTCATGCCGAACTGCTTGGCGATGTCCTTGGCGGTTTCGGCCAGATGGGTAGGCGTGCAGTAGTTGGGCGGCAGATTGCCCAGCTGCTTGGCCACATTCATGCCCTGGCCGAGTGCGGCACCGGCCACGATGGCAGCCTTGGCTGCTGCTTCGTCGGCCTTGGCGACCAAGAGGCTGATCTTGCTGATGCCGGCCTTGTCGCTCTTCTTGGACTTGGTGGTGTCGTACTTATAAGTCGCGTCGAAAGCGGCGGTGGCGATCTCTTCGGCCACGAAGGCGGCGTCCTTGCCATCAAAGGCAATCGCCAGCTCGCCACCGACGGCGGCGGCAGCCTTGACGGCGGCACGGGCCGCATCGCGGAAATCCTTGTCGCTCTTGCCAACGCTGACCAGCAGCACGCGCTCGGCGGCAATGCCCGGCACCTTGTGCAGCAGTACGCTGCTGCCGGCCTTGGCTTCCAGGTCGCCCAGCTTGAGGACGGCGGCCAGGTGGCCGGCGGCAGCCTTGTCCGCGACGGTGCCGGCGCTGCCCAGCTTGCCATCGTGTACGGAAAGGGCCAGCACGGCGGCCTTGTGTTTGTCGGCGCTCACGGCCTTGGCAATGATTTCCACGGAGGACTCCTGTAAGATCGCGGCTCGGTCGCTTTCGGGATTGAAAGCACACCGCCTGCGTTGTGAACTCGCGCCGCCGCTTGTGGCCACGGCGCGGAAACCCGGAAAACGTCTGCGATTTTCCGAACTCAACCGGTAAAAGTCAAAGCGCGCCTTGTCGTTATCCCGCAAATTCCCCTTCCTGTCCTTCTGTTTACCGTCCGAACGCCTGTTCGAGCGCAGCTTATTGCGTGAATTCACCAGCATGGCAGCCGGGGTGTTCTTCGTGCTGCTGGCCATTGTGGTGGTCACGCGTGGCGCCAAGCTGCTCGGGCTCGCAGCCGGTGGCCGGGTAGCCTCCGAGGCGATTGCCGCGCTGCTCGGCTTTGTGCTGCTCGGCATCGTGCCCTGGCTGCTCTCGCTCACCGTGTTCATCACCGTGCTGATGACGCTGACCCGCGCCTGGCGCGACCGCGAGATGGATATCTGGTTTGCCGCCGGCCAGCCGCTGACCGCCTGGGTGCGCCCGGTGCTGATCTTCGCGGTGCCGATGGCCCTCTTGTCTGCCTCGCTCAGCCTGGGCATGACGCCCTGGGCCAAGCAAAAGAGCCGCGAATACCGCGAGCAGTTGGCCACTCGCGACGATATGTCGGCGCTGGCACCCGGCATGTTCAAGGAATCCTCGCGCGCCGACCGCGTGTATTTCATCGAGAACTTCTCCGGTGACGGTGGTGCGGCGCGCAATATCTTCGTGCAGTCGCGCGAGGGCGAGCGCCAGACCGTGACGATTGCCGAGCAGGGTTATCTGATGAGCCACCCGGATGGCGAACGCATCCTGGTGTTGCAGAACGGCCGCCGCTATGACGGTGTGCAAGGTCAGGCTGACTACCGCGTGATCGAGTTCGCCGAAGCACGCGTGCGCGTGGAGGAGGGCGATCGGCGCACGGTGGGCACCGCCACCGAGGCCAAGACCACCTTGGCCCTGCTGGGCAGCGCTGATCCGGAAGAGCAGGGCGAGCTGGCCTGGCGGATCGCGATTCCGATCTCGGCCATCCTCTTGGCCCTGGTGGCCGTGCCGCTCGCCTATGTGAACCCGCGTGTGGGGCGCACCTTCAATCTGCTAATCGCCGTGCTGCTGTTCTCGATCTATCTGAACCTGATCAATCTCGGCCAGAGCTGGATCGCGGCCGGTCGTCTGCCGAGCTGGATAGGCATCTGGCCGGTGCACCTGGTGGTTGGCGGCATTGCCTATGCGCTATTCCGCTGGCGTTCGAAGGCGCGCACATGAAGACGCTAGCCCGCTACCTGATTGCCGAAGTGCTGCGCACCAGCTTCTTCGTGCTGGCGGCCCTCTTGGGTCTGTTCCTCTTTTTCGACCTGATCGGCGAGCTCGGCTCGCTGGGCAAGGGCGGTTACACCTTTCTCAAGCTGCTCGGCTATGTGCTGCTGCTCACGCCCGGCCATGCGTATGAGCTGATGCCGATCGCGGTGCTGATCGGTGGCCTGTTCGCGCTGTCCATGCTCAACCAGCATTCCGAGCTGACCGTGATGCGCGTCGGTGGCCTGTCGGTGCAGCGCATGCTGGGCATACTCGGCATTGCCGGCCTCGGTTTTGCCGCGCTGACCCTGCTGGCCGGCGAATATCTAGCGCCACGCGCCGAGCGTGCCGCCACCCAGCTGCGCCTGGCCGCCAAGGGCCAGCTGGTAACCCAGGACTTCCGCTCCGGTTTCTGGATGAAGGACGATGGCAGCTTCGTGAATGTGCGCGAGGTACTGCCTGACCAGACCCTGCGCGATATCAATGTCTACCAGTTCGATGCCAAGCGCCGCCTCAGCCTGCAGGGCCAGGCGCAGCGTGGCGTCTGGCAGCCCAAGGAAGGCGCCTGGCTGCTCAGCGATATCACTGCCACCCATTTCGAAGCGGGCCAGGTGCGGGTGGAGAAACTCGATACCTTCCTGTGGCGCTCGGTGCTGACCCCGGACACGCTGGCGGTGCTGTTGATCGCGCCCGAGCAGATGTCGGTGGTCACCCTGCTCGACTATATCGACCACCTGAAGCGCAACCAGCAGCAGACGCGCCGCTACGAGATCGCGCTATGGACCAAGCTGGTCTATCCGCTCGCCTGCCTCGCCATGCTGGTGATTGCACTGCCGTTTGCCCAGACCCAGCGCCGCGCGGGAGGCATAGGCATCAAGCTCTTCGTCGGCATCATGCTCGGCCTGGGTTTCTACTTCATCAATAAGCTGGTCGGCCATATGGGCCTGCTCTACGACTGGCCGCCGCTCCTGGCTGCCAGCCTGCCGTCCACACTCTTTCTTTCCCTGGCTATCTATCTGCTCTGGCGCCAGGAACGTCGCTGATGCGCGGGCAGGCGCTGCTGACCATGCCGCTTGCCCTGCGCCTCTGCTGCCTGCTCTTGTTGCTCTGCCCAGCCTGGGCCGCCGATGCCCTGCGTGCCGGCGTACTGCTCGACCCTCCCTATGTACAGCGTGAAGCCAGCGGCAGCCGGCTGACTGGCGCCGCCATCGAACTCGGTGAGCTGCTCGGCCAGGCCATGGGGCGGCCGATCAGCTGGCAGGTGTATGACAGCGAGGCGGCACTGCTGGCCGCCCGCCAGGCCGGCCAGCTCGATCTGATCCCGCTGCTCGCGCAGACCCCGGAAGGCCTGCGCGATTTCCAGTTCAGCGAACCCGCGGTGCGCGTGCCGATCAAGCTGGTGGCGCGGCGCGGCTTTCGCGTCAGCAGCCTGGATGAGCTGTCGCTCGGCTATGTGGTGGCGCTGCGCGATAGCGGCCCGCTACGCCGCTTCGTGGCCGAGAACTACCCGGCCCTGCCGCGCGTGGCCGACCTGCCCAGCGAGCGTGCTGCACTTGATCAGGTGGTGCGCGGCCGCGCCGATGTGGCGCTGATCGATCTGCCCCGTGCGCGTGCGCTGGTCGGGCGCGGCGATTATCTTGATCTGGAGCTGATTGGTGATGCCGGTTACACGCTGATGCTGCGCGTGGCCAGCCGGGCCGACCGACCGGCATTGGGGCGGGAGATCGACGCCGCGCTGGCACGCATTCCGCCCAGCGCCCTGGCCGGCCTGCAGCAACGCTGGTTGCGTCCGCCGGCCAGTGCACCGTGGGCCCAGCTGGGTTTCTGGCGCAATGCCAGCCTGCTGTTACTGCTGCTGGCCTTGGCATGTGCGTGCTGGCTGGCTTGGCAGCTGCGGCTGCAGCGCCGCCTGGTGGTTGAACTGCGCCGCGTGCAGCGCGAGCTTGAGCTGCGCGAGTCGGCCGAGGCGGCGCTGCAGCTGACTCAGCTCTCGCTCGACCGCAATACGGTGGGTGTGCTGTGGCTGAGTTGGGACGGGCGCATCCGCTATGCGAACGAGGCGGCGCTGCGCATGCATGGCTATCCGCCCGGTGGCCTGCTCGGCCTGGGCATACGCCAGCTGGATGCCAGCCTGGATGTGGATGGCTGGCTGGCCTGCTGGCACCGCGTCAAACAGCATGGTGCGGCCGAATACGAGGCCGCGCATATCTGTGCCGATGGCAGCGCGCTGCCGGTGGATGTGCGCCTGTCCTATCTGCGCTACCGCGACACCGAATACCTGGTGGCCTTCGTCAACGACGCCACCGAGCGGCGCCGTGCACGCCACGCGCTGGAGGCGAGCGAGGCCAGCCTGCGCGAGCTGGCCGCCCATCTCGACACCGTGCGTGAGGAAGAGAAAGCCCGCATCGCGCGCGAGGTGCACGACGAACTGGGCCAGGTGCTGACCGGCCTGCGCCTGGAGGCCAGCATGGCCGGCCTGGTGGCCGGCAGCGAGCCCGCGCTGGTGCGCGAACGGATTGCCCGCATGCAGTCGCTGATCGACCAGACGTTCCAGATCGTGCGCAGTATTGCCAGCGAGCTGCGCCCGCCGGTGCTGAATGCCGGCTTGCCCGCCGCGCTCGACTGGCTGGCGCGCCGCTTCGAGGAGCGCTATGGCCTGCCCACCGTGCTCAGCGTGCATGGCCAGTTGCCGGCGCTCGGCGACAAGGTGGAGATCGCGTTATTCCGCATCGCCCAGGAGGCGCTAACCAATATCGCCCGGCATGCAGAGGCGGAAACCGTGCGCATCGACCTGACCGTGGACAAGGACACGCTGTTCCTGGCCATCGAGGATGATGGGCGTGGCTTCCGGCTGGATGCCAGCCGTCCAAGCTCCTTCGGCCTGATCGGCATGCGCGAGCGGGCGATGGCGATAGGCGGCGAATGCATGCTGGAAAGCCACCAGGGCGAGGGTACCGATGTCACGGTACGCTTGCCGCTCCACACCGTCAGAGAGCAGCCATGATTCGAGTCCTGATCGCGGAAGACCATCCCATCGTGCGTGAAGGGGTCAAGCAGCTGGTGCAGCTGAGCGGAGATATGCAGGTGGTGGGCGAGGCCATGAATGGCGAGCGCCTGCTGGATGCCTTGCGCGCCACGCCCTGCGATGTGCTGCTGCTCGATCTGTCCATGCCTGGCCTGAGCGGCCTGGAAGCGCTGCCGCGCATCCTGGCTCTGGCCCAGCCGCCGGCCATCTTGGTGCTGTCCATGCATGACGAGGCACAGATGGCGGCGCGGGCGCTCAAGCTGGGCGCCGCCGGCTATGCGACCAAGGCTAGCGACCCGGCCCTGCTGATTGCGGCGATACGCAAGCTGGCGGCCGGCGGCCGCTATATCGACCCGCAACTGGCCGACCGCATGGTGTTCGAAGTCGGCCTCGGCGACGGCCAACCACCGCATGCGCATCTGTCCGAGCGCGAGTTCCAGATCTTCCTGCGCTTGGCCCAGGGCGAGGGCGTGAACGAGATCGGCCAGCATCTGGCCATCAGTGCCAAGACGGTGAGCACCCACAAGCTGCGCCTGCTGCAAAAACTCGGCCTCGGTTCCACTGCCGAGCTGGTCCGCTACGCGATTGAGCACAAGCTGCTCGACTGACTTCGGCCTGGGCGGGCTGAGCGGGGACAGTTTTGTTCATCACCGCAGAGGATGCCGAGGACGCGGAGTAGGCCTGGCTGATTGCGCTGCCTTGCGAGGAGCGCAGTGCAAGACTTCGACTACGCTGACTCACTAGTCCGCTAACCGGTGTGCTTTCAGCATTCTTCTTTGACTTCGCGTCCTCAGCATCCTTCGCGGTGCAATAGCCACCCTCGATGTAGGAATTTTCCTACCCCGTGTCAGCCTAGCCGCACAGCAAAATCCGCCGCCGACTATAGGCCGGCCTGCGCGGGCGGCGCAGTATCTGGGCATCTGCTAAGCACAGGCCCGCCACCATGAGCGCCACCGATACCCTGGTCAGTTTCCGCAAGGTGCAAAAGAGCTACGACGGCGAAACGCTGATCGTGCGCGATCTGAACCTCGATATCCGCAAGGGTGAATTCCTGACCCTGCTTGGGCCGTCCGGTTCGGGCAAGACCACCAGCCTGATGATGCTGGCCGGCTTTGAAACGCCGACTGCCGGCGAGATCTGGCTCGGTGATAAGCGCCTTGACCGCGTGCCGCCGCATAAGCGCGATATCGGCATGGTGTTCCAGAACTACGCACTGTTCCCGCATATGACGGTGGCCGAGAACGTGGCCTTTCCGCTCAAGGTGCGCGGCATGGGGCGTGGCGAGATCAGCAGCAAGGTCAAGCAGGCGCTGGCCATGGTGCAGCTGGACAAGTTCGGCGGCCGTTATCCCGGCCAGATGTCGGGCGGCCAGCAGCAGCGCGTGGCCCTGGCGCGCGCGCTGGTGTTCCAGCCCCAGCTGGTGCTGATGGATGAGCCGCTGGGCGCGCTGGACAAGCAGCTGCGCGAGCATATGCAGATGGAGATCAAGCATATCCATGCCCAGCTCGGCGTGACCGTCGTGTACGTGACCCACGACCAGAGCGAGGCGCTGACCATGTCCGACCGGGTGGCGGTGTTCCACCAGGGCGAGATCCAGCAGATCGACCATCCGCGCGCGCTGTACGAGCAGCCGAACAATACCTTCGTGGCCAATTTCATCGGCGAGAACAACCGCTTGGCCGGCACCCTGCACAGCCAGGATGGCGATACCTGCGCGGTACGTCTGCCGCATGGCGAGATGCTGCACGCGCTGGCGGTGAAGGTGGGCGGCGCGGGCAGCGCGGTCTCGCTGTCCATCCGCCCCGAACGCGTGCGCCTGAATCGCGCCAGCGAGGGCTGTGCGAACCGGCTGACCGGCCGGGTCGAGGAATTCATCTACCTGGGCGACCACGTGCGTATTCGCCTGGAAGTGGCCGGTGCGCGCCACTTCGTGGTCAAGCAACCGATTGCCGACCTGGACCGCGAACTCAAGGTCAACGATGTGATCCCGCTGGGCTGGGATATCGAGCATGCACGTGCGCTCGACCCGGCCGAGGCGCATTGATTTTTCCCGCAGCAACCCGCCAAAAACATCAGGAGTAGAGAACCATGCAGTCCTTACGCCTTGCCCGTTTGCCGCTTGTCCTTGCCTGTCTGGCCGCCACGGCGGTTTCCGCCCGCGACCTGACCGTGATCTCCTTTGGCGGTGCCAACCGCGATGCCCAGGTGAAAGCCTTTTACGAGCCGTTCAAGAAGACCGGCGTGAATGTGGTCGCTGGCGATTACAACGGCGAGCAGGCCAAGATCAAGGCCATGGTGGATACCAATAGCGTGAACTGGGACGTGGTCGAGGTCGAATCGCCCGAACTGGCACGTGGCTGTGATGAAGGCCTGTACGAACAGATCGATATGAAGCAGATCGCCAACCCGGCCTTCTTCGTCAAGGGCGCGGTCACGCCGTGCGGTGTAGGTATCTTCGTGTGGTCCACCGTGCTGGCCTACAACGCCGACAAGCTCAAGGCGGCACCAAGCGGCTGGAAGGACTTCTGGGATGTGAAGAAGTACCCGGGTAAGCGCGGCCTGCGCAAGGGCGCCAAGTACACGCTGGAATTCGCGCTGATGGCCGATGGCGTGCCACCCAAGGATATCTACAAGGTGCTGGCCACCCCAGCAGGTCAGGATCGCGCCTTCAAGAAGCTCGATCAGCTCAAGCCGAATATCCAGTGGTGGGAAGCAGGTGCCCAGCCGCCCCAATACCTGGCCGCCGGCGATGTGGTGATGAGCTCGGCCTATAACGGCCGCGTGGCCACCGCGCAGAAGGAAGGCAAGAACCTGAAGATCGTCTGGGATGGTGGCATTTACGACTTCGATGCCTGGGCCATCGTCAAAGGCTCGCCGAACAAGGAGCAGGCGATGAAGTTCATTGCCTTCGCCTCCAAGGCCGAGAACCAGAAGGTCTATGCCGAGAACATCGCCTACGGCCCGACCAATACCAAGGCCAATCTGCTGATTGGCAAGGACGTGGCGGCCAATCTGCCCACCTCGCCGGCCAATATCAAGAATCAGGTCGGCATCGATGTGAACTTCTGGGCCGACTACGGCGAACAGCTCGAGCAGCGTTTCAACGCCTGGGCCGCCAAGTAAGCCTTGCCCGCACGGCCCGGCGGCTAGCCGGGCTGGCGGACCCGCTTCCGGCCCGCCGGCTGCACGCGCTGGGCCGGCGCCTCAACTCTTCAATTCCGGACTCTCGCCATGACCACGCTCGCCGCCAAACCGCCGCTGCTCAGCAAGGACGGCCTACCGCTCAAGCGCCAGCTCGCGCGGGCCGAGCGCGCCAGCAAGCTGAAGGCGCTGGCGCTGATCCTGCCCCTGGTGCTGTTCCTGGCCGCGGTGTTCGTGCTGCCGCTGATCGGCCTCCTGGGCAAGAGCGTGGACAACCCGGAAGTGGTGCGCTTCATGCCGCGCACCGTCACGGCCCTGCAGGGCTGGGATGGGCGCGGCCTGCCGGCGGAAGCGGCCTATGCGGCCGTCGCCCATGACCTGGCCGCCGCGCGCGAGGCGCAGACCCTGGGCGACCTCGGCAAGCGCCTGAATATGGAAGTACCCGGCTACCGTAGCCTCCTGGGCAAGACCGCGCGCCGCCTGCCCCTAGAGCCCGCGCCGGCCGCCTTCAAGACCGCCTTGACCGAACTCGACGAGCGCTGGGGCGACCCGGTTTATTGGCAGGCGATCCGCCGCAATACCGAGGCGACGACGCCTTTCTACCTGCTGGCCGCGCTGGACCGGCATGTGGACGAGCAGGGCGAGATCACGCGCGTCGACCCCGGCCAGGCCGTGTATGTGGACGTATTCGCGCGCACCTTTTGGATGAGCGCGGTGATCACCGTGCTCTGCCTGCTGATCGCCTATCCGCTCGCCTATCTGATGGCCAGCCTGCCGGCTCGGCGCGCCAATCTCTTGATGATCTGCGTGCTCTTGCCGTTCTGGACCTCGGTGCTGGTGCGCGTGGCAGCCTGGATCGTGCTGCTGCAGTCGGGTGGGCTGATCAATGGCGCGCTGCAGTGGTTGGGGCTGATCGATGCGCCGCTGCAACTGGTGTTCAACCGTCTGGGCGTTTACATCGCCATGGTGCACATCCTGTTGCCCTTCATGATCCTGCCCATCTACAGCGTGATGAAGGGCATTTCGCCCAGCTATCTGCGCGCGGCGATCTCGCTTGGCTCTCACCCGTTTGCCGCCTTCTGGCGGGTCTACTTTCCGCAGACCCTGGCCGGCATTGGTGCGGGTGGGTTGCTCGTCTTCATCCTGTGCATCGGCTACTACATCACCCCGGCGCTCTTGGGCAGCCCGAACGACCAGATGGTCAGCTATTTCGTGGCCTTCTACACCAATAGCACGGTGAACTGGGGCATGGCCACGGCGCTGGGCGGCCTGCTCTTAATCGCCACGCTACTGCTCTATATCGTGTACGGCTGGTTGGTCGGGGCGAAGAGCCTGAAACTCGGTTAAGGAGAACAGCATGCCCCCATTCGCATCCCCCATCGAGCGCATCTGGTTCTGGCTGCATCGCGCCCTCTGCGCGCTGGTGCTGCTGTTTCTGGTACTGCCCATCCTGATCATCGTGCCGCTGTCCTTCAATGAGAGCTCCTTCCTGCTCTACCCGATGACCGGCTTCTCGTTCAAATGGTATGCGGCCTTCTTCAACTCGCCCGAGTGGATGCTGTCGCTGAAGAACAGCCTGATCGTGGCGCCGGCCGCCACCATAATCGCGATGCTGCTCGGCACGCTGGCCTCGGTGGGGCTGACCCGCGCCGAGTTCCGCGGCAAGGCCCTGCTGCAAAGCGTGCTGATCTCGCCCATGGTGGTGCCGGTGGTCATCATCGGCGTGGGCAGCTATCTGTTCTATGCGCCGCTGGGGCTGGTGAATGGCTATACCGCGCTGATCCTCGTGCATGCGGCGCTCGGCGTGCCCTTCGTGATCATTACCGTGACCGCCACCCTGGCCGGCTACAACCACAACCTGACCCGTGCCGCCGCCAGCCTGGGTGCCAACCCGCTGACCGCCTTCTTCAAAGTCACCCTACCCATCATCGCGCCGGGGGTGATCTCGGGCGCGTTGTTCGCGTTTGCCACTTCCTTCGACGAGGTGGTAGTCACGCTCTTCCTGGCCGGCCCCGAGCAGGCCACGCTGCCACGCCAGATGTTTGGTGGCATACGCGAGAACATCAACCCGACCATCGCGGCGGTGGCCACCATCCTGATCGTGTTCTCCACCCTGTTGTTGCTGGTGCTGGAGTGGCTGCGCGGCCGTGCCGAGCGCATGCGTACCGCGCTCGATTAGGCGGCTAGCCCAGCAGCAAGAGCCGTAGGCCCAGCGCCAGCAAAACGCCGCCCGCCAGCCGGTCCAGCCACAGACCGCGCTGGCGTTTGGCTTTCAGCCATTCGCCCACCTGACCGGCAAAGTAGCCGAGCAGACTGAACAGCAGCGCCGCCTGCAGGGTGAACAAGAGGCCTAGCTGCGCGATCTGCAGCGTGCCGTCGACACGCGCGGGCTGCACGAACTGCGGCAGGAAGGACAGAAAGAACAGCACGACCTTGGGGTTGATCGCATTCGCGATCAGGCCGCGCAGGAAGAGCTGGCGCAGGCTGTCCTCGGACTGGCTGGCCTGTGGCGCTGCACCGCCGCTGCTGCGCAAGGCCATCCAGCCCAGGTAGATCAGATAGGCGCCCCCCGCGAGGCGCAGCAGGCCAAACGCCAGTGGTGAGGCGGCCAGCAGGGCGCTGATGCCTAGCATGGCGAGTAAGGTGTGGCTCAGGCAGCCCAGCGCGCAACCGAGGCCGAACAGCATGCCGGCCAGACGACCGCGCGCGGCGCCGAGGCTCAACACCAGCAGATTGTCCGGCCCGGGCGCCAGGGTCAGCAGCAGCGCCGCGCCAAGAAAGCCCAGCGCCTGCGGCGCATCGAGCAGCATGCGGCTTACACCACGAAATAGGCGAAGGCGAACAGGCCGATCATCATCAGGCTGAGCGCGAGCTTGGCCACCGTGCCCACCATCAGTCCGAGCCAGGTGGCGAGGCCAACCTGGCCAGCGCGCAGGGTATCGCCGCGCGCTATGAATTCGCCAACTGCCGCGCCGATAAAGGGACCCAGAATCAGGCCTGGCAGGCCGGCGAAGATGCCGAGAACGGCGCCCAGTGTGGCGCCGATGACCGCCTGCCGGCTCGCGCCGAGCTTCTTCGCACCCCAGGCGCCGGCCAGGAAGTCGATGACGGCCATCACGATGCACAGCACTAGCAATACGGCTAGCCAGGCCCAGCCGACTTTCTGGAAGTCATCCAGCCAGGCACCCAGGATAAAGCCCCCCATCAGCAGCGGTGCTGCGGGCAGCAGGGGCAGCAGATTTCCGGCCAGACCGGCCAGCATCAGCACGAGGGCCAGCAACCAGCCGGCGAATAACGGTGCATCCATTGCGCATCCTTGTTGACGCGACCCGCACGGCCGCCGTGCAGCAAGGATAAACGCAGTAGCAGAAAGTTTCGCCAGGCGTGTGCATCAGGCATGAGGGGAGGGCAGCAATGACAAAGGCGACCCGGATTGCGGTCGCCTTTGGTTTGCCGGTACTGCCGGCGACGGCACTAGCGCGTGCCGTGATTGACGGGCTAATGCAGCTGTCCCGTTAAAACTAGATAGTCGTTGGCACGACGGCCCAGGGAACCGCGTGAATCACTTCCGAGCAGCGCGAGATTCTGTATGCGCCAATCGCGGTCTTCCGGGTGGATGGGAGTACGACGTTCCTGCAAGCGCCGTTCCGGGCCGTGGTAACCAAGTGTGTACTTCAATAGGGAGTCTTCTTGCATCCAGTCTCCTTATCGTTGGCGGTTCGAACTGCTAGCCGCTGGAGTTGTAAATCTAGTCTCCCAGGGCGGATTTGGCTTGCCCGTTCGTCGTGAACTCAAGCCTGCCAGCCATAGCGGCGCAGATCGATACGGCCATTTTCTGCGAATACGATGCCCTCGGCTTCGAGCAGCACGCGTTGCAGATCATCGCTGCCATCCAGCCCGCGCGGGCTGATGCGGCCCTCGCCATTGACCACCCGCCACCAGGGTAGGTCGCCATCGGGATCATCGACTTGCTTGAGCGCCACGCCCACATGGCGTGCATGGCGCGGCAGGCCAGCGGCGCGTGCCACTGCCCCATAGCTCATCACCCAGCCTGCGGGAATCTGGCGGATGACGGCAAGAAAGGCGGCGTGTTGGGGATGCATGGCGTGCTGACGTCAGGCAGGCTGTACGGTTGGTTGGTGTCAGCGCAGAGGACGCAAAGGACGCGGAGGACAACTAGGAAGCGTGACTTGCGCGCTTCCTGTGCGTCCTCGGCGTCCTTTGCCGTGAGGGGCGGGCGCTTTGCCGCCCTCACTTCAGTCTACGGCTCAGCGCTCGATCTGGCTCACATCGCGCACCGCGCCGGTGTCGGCGCTGGTGGTCATCGCGGCGTAGGCGCGCAGGGCCGGGGAGACCTGGCGCTGGCGATCCACCGGCTTCCAGGCGGCAGCACCCTTGGCTTCCATCGCAGCACGGCGCGCGGCCAGTTCGGCATCGCTGATGGCGAGATGGATGGTGCGCTTGGGGATGTCGATCTCGATGCTGTCGCCTTCTTGCGCCAAGCCAATCGCGCCGCCTTCGGCCGCTTCCGGCGAGACATGACCGATCGACAGACCCGAGGTGCCGCCCGAGAAACGGCCGTCGGTCAGCAGTGCACAGGCTTTGCCCAGGCCCTTGGACTTCAGGTAAGAGGTTGGGTAGAGCATTTCCTGCATGCCCGGGCCGCCCTTCGGGCCTTCGTAGCGGATCAGCACCAGGTCGCCAGCAACGATCTGGTCGGCCAGAATCGCGGCGACCGCGTCATCTTGGCTTTCGAAGATGCGCACACGGCCCTTGAAAGTGAGGATGCTCTCGTCCACGCCCGCGGTTTTCACGATGCAGCCGCGCTCGGCGATATTGCCGTACAGCACGGCCAAGCCGCCGTCCTGCGAGTAAGCGTGTTCCTTGCTGCGGATGCAGCCTTCGGCGCGGTCGAGGTCGAGCGATGGCCAGCGCATGCTCTGGCTGAAGGCGATGGTGGTGGCCACGCCACCTGGCGCGGCGCTGAACAGCTTGTGCGCAGCCGAATCCGGGCCATTGCGCATCACGTCCCAGGCCTCAAGCGCGGCGCCCATGCTGGGGCTGTGCACGGTCGGTACATCGCGATGGATCAGGCCGGCGCGGTCGAGTTCGGCCAGGATGCCGACCACGCCACCGGCGCGGTGCACATCTTCCATATGGTATTTCTGGGTGGCCGGGGCGACCTTGGAGAGACAGGGCACGCGCCGCGAGATGCGGTCGATATCGGCCATCTTGAAGTCCACGCCCGCTTCGTGGGCGGCGGCCAGCAGGTGCAGCACGGTATTGGTCGAGCCGCCCATGGCCACATCCAGGCTCATGGCGTTCTCGAACGCCTGCATGGTGGCAATCGAGCGCGGCAGCACGCTGTAGTCGTCCTGCTCGTAATGGCGCTTGGCGAGTTCCACGATCAGCTGGCCGGCCTTCAGGAATAGCTGCTTGCGGTCGGCATGGGTGGCCAGGGTCGAGCCATTGCCAGGCAGGGACAGGCCCAGCGCTTCGGTCAGGCAGTTCATTGAATTGGCAGTGAACATGCCCGAGCAGGAGCCGCAAGTCGGGCAGGCGCTGCGCTCGACCGCCGCCACTTCCTCGTCGCTGACCTTGTCATTGGCAGCTTCCACCATCGCATCGACCAGGTCGAGCTTGCGGGTTTCGCCATGCCAGTTGACCTTGCCGGCCTCCATCGGCCCGCCCGATACGAAGACCACCGGGATATTCAGGCGCAGCGCGGCCATCAGCATGCCGGGGGTGATCTTGTCGCAGTTGGAAATACACACCAGCGCATCGGCGCAGTGGGCATTGACCATGTATTCGACCGAGTCGGCGATCAGATCGCGCGAGGGCAGCGAATACAGCATGCCGCCATGACCCATGGCGATGCCGTCATCGACAGCAATGGTGTTGAATTCCTTGGCCACGCCGCCATGCTTTTCGATTTCGCGTGCGACCAGCTGGCCGAGGTTGTGCAGGTGCACATGGCCCGGCACGAACTGGGTGAACGAGTTGGCAATCGCGATGATGGGCTTGTCGAAGTCGCCATCCTTCATGCCGGTAGCACGCCACAGGGCGCGCGCGCCGGCCATATTGCGGCCGTGGGTGGTGGTATGGGAGCGGTAAACGGGCATGGGGTAAATCCTTGGCGCGATTGCATCGCGCCCAATAATTGATCTGGATTGACGGCCCGGTGGTACGGGGGAAACGGGTTCGCTGCGAGCAGGCGCCTGGCCTGCCGTGCACGAGCCAAGCCGGGGTAATGGCGCTGCGTTTCGGAGTCTGAGGGCAATGATTGTAGCCGGATTTTCTGCCGCTGGCCGCCCTGCCAAGGTAGACGGCAAGCGCTTGGCGGCAGGGCACTTTCGCGCCGCGGCCTAGTCTGTGCAGGGCTGCTGTGCCAAGCTCACCAGCGCGTCATCCGGCGCCGCTATAATGCCGGCCTCTTCTGATCCGCCCTGAGTACTCTCATGCCGATGATTCACCCGCATATCGACCCGGTGGCCCTGCACCTCGGGCCCCTGTCCATCCGTTGGTACGGATTGATGTACCTGGTCGGCTTCGTCTTCTTCCTGGTGCTCGGTCACTACCGTATCCGCCGCAATCCGCAAAGCGGCTGGACCGGCCAGCAGCTGGACGACCTGCTGTTCTATGGCGTGCTCGGGGTGATCCTGGGCGGGCGGCTCGGCTATGTGCTGTTCTACAAGCCGGCCTTCTACCTCGCTCATCCGCTCGATATTTTCAAGATCTGGGAAGGCGGCATGGCCTTCCACGGTGGCTTCCTCGGGGTGCTGGTGGCCATGTGGCTGTTCGGGCGTAAGACTGGCCGTAGCTTCTTCCAGGTCACCGACTTCATCGCGCCGCTGGTGCCGCTGGGCCTGGCGGCTGGCCGTCTGGGTAACTTCATCAATGGCGAGCTGTGGGGCCGCGTGACTCATGCCGATGCGCCCTGGGCGATGATCTTCCCCTTGGTCGACCAGCAGCCGCGCCATCCATCCCAGCTCTACCAGTTCGCGCTGGAAGGCCTGTTGCTGTTCATCGTGCTGTGGCTGTATTCGAGCAAGCCACGCCGTACCGGCCAGGTCTCGGCGCTGTTCCTGCTCGGTTATGGTCTGGCCCGTTTTACGGCCGAATTCGCGCGCGAACCGGATAACTTCCTGGGCTTCCTGGCGCTGGGCTTCAGCATGGGCCAGTGGCTGAGCTTGCCGATGATCGCCATTGGCGCCTGGCTGTGGGTGAAGTTCAGCCGCAAGGCCTGATCGACTGGCTCCGATAGGTATTAATGAAAACGGCACCCACGGGTGCCGTTTTTTTTTACGCTGCGCGTGCCGGACTCAGATACGGAAGTGCGCGACGCTGCTTTGCAGGGCCTGGGCCACATTTTCCAGCCGGGTGGCGGCGGCGGCGCCTTGCTCGGCAGCCTCGGTGGTGTTGCCGGCCATCTGCACAATGCGCTCCACATTCTGGGCGATATCCTGGCTGGCGGCCGACTGTTCCTTCAGCGCCAACGAGATCTCATTGGTCACTGTCACCAGCTCGCGGCTGCCTTGCTGAATCTGGCCCATGGCCGCGTCGGCGCTGCGCGCGCCGTTCACGCCCGCTTCCACCTGGCCGACGGCGGCCTCCATGCTGCGCACCGCTTCCTTGGCAGAATGCTGCGTGCTGGCAATCATGCTGCCGATCTCGGCCGTGGCCTTGGTGGTGCGCTCGGCCAACTTGCGGACTTCGTCCGCTACCACGGCAAAGCCACGGCCGGTTTCGCCGGCGCGTGCGGCTTCAATCGCGGCATTCAGGGCCAGCAGATTGGTCTGGTCGGCAATCTCGCGAATCACCGCCACGATGCTGGAAATCTGTTCAGTCTCGGCGCCCAGCGCATTGATGGTGCTGGCCGAGCTGGAAATCGTGCCGGCCACGCGGTCGATATCGGCGCCCACGCGGCGGATGGTGTCGCTGCCCAGTTCCGCCTGCTGGCCGGCCTGGCTGGTCAGCTCGTGCGCCATGCCGGCGTTATCGGCCAGGTGGTTCACGCTCACGCTCAGTTCTTCAATCGCGGCGGCCATCGAGGCGGCCGAATCGCTCTGCACGCGTGCGCTATCGGAGATGCGCGCCGCGCCCTGGCTGACCGAACTCGCCTCGGCATTCACCTGTTCAGCCAGCTGGCGGAAGGTGCCCACATTGCTGGCCAGGCCCTGGCGTACCGCCTCCACGCTGGCCAGCACGCTATCGCGGTCGCCGGCTTTCAACGGTACGGCGCGGGCCAGATTGCCGGCCGCCAGCTCGCGCATGATGGCGCGGGCGGTATCCGGCTCACCACCGATCTGCTGCATGACTGAACGCACCAGCCAGATGCCGAGCAGGGCGGCCAGTACCAGGGTGGCGATCGACACGCCGATCACGATGTACTGGATGCGCTGACTGGCGCGGTTGGATTCGGCGCGCGCGGCATCGACCTGCGCCTCGGTGGCCTTGATCCAGTCATTGAGCAGCACGCGCATTGGGCGCCAAGCCAGATCGTTCTCGAAACCGCTGATGCGCTCGCGCGCGGCTTCCAGATCGCCTTCCATGATCAGATCGCGCCCTTCGAACTGATATTGCTGCTGCAGCTTGCGCAGCTCGACGAACTTGGCCAGCTGCTTCTCGTCCTCGGCATCACCCTGGATCAGCTTGCTGGCTTGCGCCACGGCGGCGTCGATCTCTTCCGGCGCCTTGTTCAGATTCGCCAGCGCCTTGTCATTGCTCGGGTCCATGAACAGGCTGCGCAGTGACACGCCGCTGCTCTGGGCCAGCGACAGTAGCTTGGTAATCGCCTGCAGCTCGGCCTGGTCGCGCTCGACAAAGCGGTCGAGATTGGCCTGATTCTGTTGGAAACCCACCACGGCGATGATGACCGTGAGTACGAACAGGCTACATACAGCGCCGATGACGGCGCTCATGCGATGGGAGAGTTTCATCTCGGTTGTCCTTGCCTTAGGCGGCGCTGAGCAGGCTCAAGTAGTTGAAAGATAGCGTGTTTGAAACAAAACGCCCGGCTGCGTGGAGCCGGGCGTGGCGGATTATGCGCAGTTGCGCCCTGATTAATATCAGGGTTTTCTACTATTTCTGCGCAGATCGGTAAAAAGCCGCCCATTAGGGCGGCTGGCACGGGTGGAGGTGCGCTTAATCGGGCAGGCTGCCGGGCGCCACCAGGCAGAGCGCAATCAGCCGCTCCAGCACCTGGGCGCGGAAGAAGCCGGGCCGATTGTCCTCGGCATCGATAATGCCCACCAAGGCGCCATCGGCGCCGAAAAGCGGCAGGCAAGCTTCGCTCTGCACCTCGGCATCGCAGGTGTAATAGGCGCCGCCCTCGGCCACATAGCTATCCACATGGTCGATGATGCGGCCAAGGCCCGACAGGCCGACAGCGCTATTGTTCGAATGCTGAGCGAATTCAGCAGTAAGCGGAAACTCGGCCCGGCTGGGCTTGCCGGTATAGGCGAGCTTGACCAGGGCGGGGCCGCTGGTCAGCGCGCGGGCCTGGTAAATCCCCAGCCAGCCGGCGCCGGTTTCGCTACTCAGCTGCGCGACCAGGCGCTGCAAGGTGGCCAGGCGGATGCTGGTCTCGGCCGAGATGCCACCCAGTGTGGCCGCCAGGTCATACGGATCGTCGGCCAGCTGGTCGGGCAGCGAGCAGGCGCCGTTCTCGCCCAGCTCTGGCACGCGGTAGGCATACAGGGCCGCGACATCGGCCGGCGCCTGACAGGTCTCGGCGATCTCGCTATAGGTGGCAAGGTGGGCAGCGATGCGATCGGCATCCAGCGCATCGGCAAGGCCGGCGCGGTTCAGGTAATCAAGCGGGCTCATGGCGTCCATCCGGTTGGAATGGCCGCCATTGTAGGGAAAAACCGCGTCCATCGTCGCGCGGCTCTCAGTTGTCGCGCCTTGTGGATCGGCACTGCCAGCGCCATGCCACGCCTCAGCGTTTCGAGGCTGGGCCAGCCGGGACGTACTCGCAGGCCTTGTTTGGGTGCTAGGGATGGATGCAAGTTCGACTTGCGTTTAAGTCAACTGCAGGATTGCGGCAGAGTGCAATCTGCTTGAGGCGGCGACCCGGAAGGGCGCCGCATGCCCAAGCTTTGACCTGCGAACTACTTGCTGGAGAGTGACTGCTTCAGCTCCGTATCCATCCGCGTCAGTTCCTGTATGGTCTGTACGCGCTGCTGACTACGCTGTTCAGCCAGCTGAACCTTTTGGCGAATCATGGCGATGGTCTTGTCCTGCACGTGTTGTAGCGTGTTGATGTCAACAGCTTGACGTTGCAAGGCTTTTTCGGAGTTGATGACGTTATCATGGATCTGGTCGGCGGCGCGCTTCATCGAGGTCTGAATCTGGTCTTTCACCCGATTGCTGATCTCGATATTGGCTTTCTGGCGCAGACTCAACAATCCCATGCTGATATCAGTTCCCCAGGCCGGAATGGCATTTTCCAACAAGGAGCGGAAATCGTCTGCGATTCCCTTATTGGTATCTTCTAGGCCTTTAATTTGAAATGCACGCAGCTTGGCTTGCTGAATTTGCAAAGCGATGGTTTCTGCGCGGCGGCTCAGACGATCTACGCGCTGGCGCTGCTCAGCCATGCTCATCGGCTCATTGGGGTCCATCGCATTTAACTTCTGCTGCTCTTCCGCCAGGACAAGTTCCACGGCAGGCAGAATCTGTTCCAAGGCCTGCATATCGGCCAAGTTGGCGGTATAGGCATTGGCCAACCACTGATGATCGCCTTCCATCACCCGCAGGCGTGCTCGCATGTCATTGCTGATTTTGTCGATCTGGCCCTTAGCGGAGTCGAATGCTTGGATGACATCTACTTTCGCCACTTTGAAGGTGCGTTTTACCTTACTGATCAGTCCGCTAACCCCGCTGGGCTCGCCCAGCTGGTCGTATTGAACGGTGGCCATGAGACGAAGGATGTCATTCATGCCTCGGCCAAACTCACCCGTGTCAGAGGCACGAGTTTTGGCGAGCAGCTGTTCGGACAAGGCTACTAGTTGCTGAGTCTGTCGGCCACCTATTTCTTCCAAGCGGTCATTGCCGATCTGGCGAATCTGTAGAACCAGCGCGTGGTCGGCAACGGGTACTTTAGCGGTGCTAGCAGCGGGTGCCTGCAAGCCGAGATCTGCACTGGGAACCACTGGGCTGGTTTGGGTTGTTTGAACGGGCACCGCCATAACAGGCTCCGCGATAGGTGCTGCAGCGGGCTTGGGGGCCCGCGTACTGCCGCCAAACAGGTCTTTATACTGGGTCATGATGGTCCTTAAAGTCGCTGCTGTATGTCCACTACCAGCAGGGACAGGAAGTTGGCGCGCCAGTCTTCAATGTCTTGTAGCTGCCGTTCCAGTTGTTCTATCAGTCTCCGCGTGGAGTTGGCTTGCAAAGACAGGATGTGAGACTGGGTCGAGATGCGTTCCAATAATTCGTCATTGGGTAGCAAGACCGTCTGTGCATCAGCTTTTAGCACAGCCGCGAGCCTATCCAGGTAGTCGGTTTGCCGGCGTAGTTCTTCCATATCGTTCTGGAAAAACACATCCGGCTTCAGCTCGCTGCGCATGAACCCTTGCAGCTCATCAATCAGCGCGTGGGCCCGTGCTTTGTCCACGGCCGGCTTCTTGCCCAGCAGGGAACGTTTCGGGTTGATGATGGCTTGCAGTTCATCCGCCTGCTGCCTTGCAGCATTCAACAGCTTGCTGAGTTGGTTCTCGCGATGTTTGACCGACTGTGTCAGATCAATGACGCGATGCATCAACACCTCGTTTTCCCGCACCAATTCGGCATAACGCAGGTCCACACCTTCACGCGTCGCAATGGATTCAGGTGCCGCCAGGGTTGGCGTGGCAAGGGGCGTCAGCAGGCCTAAATCAACCGCCGATGTCTTGACGAGAGAGGGCGCCTGGCCAGCAAACAAGTCCTGGGCCGGGACAGATTTGGCTGGCTCCGGCGCCAGAGCTCCCTCGGGCGCAGGCGGTTGCGCCCCAAACAGATCGCGCATCTGTGGCTTGTTATCTGGCTTGCCAAACAGGTCGCGATATTCCGCCATGATTAGCCTTGGTAACCGAACAGCTGGAAGAAATCCGGCAGCTCTTTGCCTGGGTAACCCTGGCTGACGTTTTCCACGGTCCAGATGCCATTGGCCTTGCGAATGCTGGCGAACAGACAGCCGGTAGAGCCAGCCTCCATTGCAGCTAGGCGTGCTTCGGCCAGCAACTCATTGGTTTCGTTGTTGAAGATCTGCATGGTGGCATCTGCAACTTCGGCAAAGGACTGACCGCGCGCAATCGCTTTGTCGATGGTGCCAACGATGGCGATCAGATCACAATTGTTTGGAATGGCATTGAAACGGATCAGGATCACTTCATCAGGATCATCGCCATCACCGGTGCGATCGTCACCTGCCAAGTGTTCCATAGATGGAGTCTTTTGCTGGCCCCAGTAACAAATGTGCCCAATATCGGCGATGGTGCCCAGCGGGCCGCCACCGGTGCTATTCAGCGGAAAGCAGCTGGCATCCAGATCATAGCTGCCGCGGCTGGAGTTCTTCGGTGGCGACCAGGACAACTCCAAACGAATTTCCTTCAGGGGAGCCGCATTCTTGGTGAGTGGCAGCGTAGCGCCTTTATTCATGGGTAGCATGGTATTCCTTTGACTAAATTGACAATATAACGCGGGAAAGTGGGCGTATTACAGCTTGTATTCTGCAGGAAGTGTTGCGAGCCAGCGCTTGAATTCAGCATCGAAAATCCGCTCGTAAAGCTGATCTGTCGATAGATTAGACAAGTCGGTTAGGCGATGGAAAGTGCAACCTTCAACCTCTTCCGCAGCCCGTTTCATCAATTGGAATTTGACACTGCGATCGCTGTTTGCGCCAATCAGAACCACAAATGTGCCAATAGAGGACAGCTCTTTCAGTTGGGAAATGAAGAATTCTTCGTCGCCCATGTCTTCGCCATCGGAAATGAAGAGCACAAGGAATGCCTCTTTCTTATCGGCTACGGCAGCCTCGGGCTTCTTCTTGCCAAAACTGAACAGGCTCTTCAACAACGCACCTGTTTTTTTGGCCATGCTGTCGCTCTTCAGCAGTGCTTGCAGCGCATTGCCATAGTCGGTCGACCCCCACAAGATGGAATCAGCACGCTTCAGAAACTCCTCGCGAATATTCTCTGCATGATCTATCGAATAGTCACCAGTATCTTTGGCTCGATCGGAAAAGCCGATGATCTGAATATTGCGATCAGGGTCAATCTCGCCAGCAATCGCCAATGCCGCTGTAAAGAATGGGTCAACCACATAGGCGCCCTTTGCATTCTTTTTGGTGAATTCATCCTCAAAAGATCCACTGACATCCGCAAACAATTTCATATTGATCTTGAATGAGGGTGGGACATCCTGCTTATTGAGAATCAGACGAACTTTTTCCTGCTCTTTTGCCATGGGCAAGCTCATTATTTACTCCTGTGGTATTAAAGGATGGGTAGGTTGGGATGGTGGTATTTCAAAAGGTTCAATGCGTGATATTAAATTTCAAATATCGTTCTAGCTCACTGAGTAGCGTGTCTACTGATCGGCGAGTCCGGGCGGATTATACTTTGACGACCATCGAAATGGCATGTGAAAAGGGCACAATTCGCCTGCGCGGCGAGCTTACCATTCAGGCTGGCATTGCGCCTCGCCTTGCCGTGGACTGATGTGCAAGCTTTTTCTGCCTTGCAACGTCATGGCAGGCACCACGCTTCACCGCCCTTCACCTTGTCAGATAAGGCGCCCTTTGGGCTTGAGGGATGCGCCTCTATCTTTTCTAGTCCACGGTTAGATGGTGACTTGGTCTCTAGTGAGGGTGGGGAGAGTACTTATAGTCTGATTTGCTAAAATATGAATTGCTCTGCTCATACAGGACGGCACTGTTGAAGCGTAGCGCGGCACTGGCTGATCAGCCCCGCTGGCCTTTTAATAGTGGGCTTACTGCCAGTACTCGACGATCTTGGTACCTTGTCACCCTTCAACTCGAATATCGATAGATGGACTTGTCCCGAGTTGATTTCCAGCCTTTCTACTGCCGCGGCATTCAGGCTGGTCATGATATTCAATATCTTGCATCGGTCGGCACTCATATTAAAGTGCCCGGCCTGCATATTTCTTAGCGACTTCTCATACAAGCTTGCGCGTGGGTAGAGGCCGCCATAAACATCGTGAATGTAGACAAAGTCATCGGTATACATCGAGAACAAAGTATCTATATCGTTCGGCTTGGCTTCCTTCAGCATCATGCGATTCGATGCGTCATTGACTGCGCTGACCAGGGTTTTGATGCGTTCAGTGGGTAGCGGATTATGTTCGGCGCCTTAACACGCTACGGATAGCAGTAGGCCGACTACCATTGCAAGCCATTTCACGCTCTTACCCCCTCTGTTGTAACGAATAGGCGGTTTTGTCGGGTGGACATTGTCAATCAAGTAGGGACTGCCGGCAGGCTCCTACTGTAAGTGTTGCGCCGGCAAATTAGGATTTGTTGCGACAGACATGAAAATTTGCTGCCCGCCCCCTGCTTGGCATGCCGTGCCACTCGACAGTAGGCTGGGTGGTCGCGACTGGACACCTAGGCGGCTGCGGTACCCGTCCGCTCGGGCTGGCGCGGGATGCGCAGCAGGGCGTAGAGGCTGGCCGCCAGCAGGCTGAGCGCCAAATATTGGGCGCTGCTGGGGATGGCGCTGGGGCTGAGCCAGTGTTGGCTGAGGCCGATGGCGCCGGCGAGCAGCAGCAGGCGCAGGCTCTCCAGTGTGATGAAGTGGCGCTGGCCTTCCAGCAAGCCACCCAGCACCCACAGCGAGCCGGCCAGCAGCAGTGCATAGCCGGCCGAAGCGGCTAGGCTCAGGCTGGGTTCGATGGCGAGAAAGTGCACACCGAGCACGAACAGTCCGGCGAACTGGGCCAGGCCATACGTGGCCAGGCCTTTTGCCAGTGGCGGATCGTATTTGTGGAACTGGCCGATATCGTAGGCGGGCTTGGGGGCCTTCGCGATGGCGGCGGCCGGGCGCCAGCCCGGGTGCATGATCCAGACCTTGAGCTTGTCGGCCCAGTTATCGGCCAGCCGACAGTCACGCCAGAGCTCGGCATACACATGCAGATTGGCACGCAGCGGGTTCCAGCTCTTCAGCTGGCCGCGTATGCCATACACGATGTCCTCGCCCTCGCGTTCATCCACAAAGCTGCCGAACAGGTGGTCCCACAGCATCAGCATGCCGCCGTAATTGCGGTCCAGGCAGTAGTCGTTCTGGCCGTGGTGTACACGGTGATTGGAGGGCGAGGCGAACACCTTGTCGAACCAGCCCAGGTGGCCGATCTGGCGCGTGTGTATCCAGTACTGATAGAGCAGATTGATCAGGCCGACCACCACGAAGACCAGCGGCGGAAAGCCGACCACGGCCATGGGCAGATAGAACAGCCAGCTGAGCAGAAAGCCGGTGCTGGTCTGGCGCAGCGCGGTGCTCAGGTTGTATTCCTCACTGCTGTGGTGGACCACATGGGCAGCCCAGAGGATGTTTATCTCGTGGCCCATGCGGTGCAGCCAGTAATAGCAGAAGTCATAGGCGAGCAGGGCGAGTGCCCAGACCCACCAGGCGTTCTGAGGCAGCTCGAACAGCGCGGCGTGCTGCCAGACCAGGGTATAGATGCCGACCAGGAAGAGCTTGGTGAACAGGCCGACCACCTGGCTCAGTACGCCGAGGCCGATGCTGGAGACAGTGTCGGTGATGCGGTAGGTATTGGCCTGGCGGCGCCAGCCCAGCGCCAGCTCGATCAGGATCAGCGCGATGAATACGGGGGCGGCGTAGACGATGGGGTTGAGCATGATGGCGCGGGGAAGCGAAGGATGACCCGATGCTACGCCGCGCTTGCACGCTTGGCTTGCTGCAACGCGCCATGCGATTTGTGCTGCCGCGTCAGCGGCAGTGGCGCTGGCGGTACTCCTGTGGCGTGCAGCCCTGCCAGTCGCGGAAAGCGTGGCTGAAGGAGCTCTGTTCGGCAAAGCCGAGCAGCAGTGCGATATCGCTGAGCGACATCTGCGCGTCGCACAGATAGCGCGCCACCAGCTCGCGCCGCAGCGCATCGAGCAACTGGCTGAAGCTGGTGCCCTCGCTGGCCAGGCGGCGCTGCAGCGTGCGTGGCGCCAAATGCAGGCGCGCGGCCACCTGCTCAAGCCGGCCTTCGCCCTGCGGCAGCAGCTCGGTCAGCAGCATGCGCACACGGTGTTGCAGCGACAGGCCGGCAAAGGCGCGGTCGAGCTGGGCCTGCGCTGCCTGCAGCATCGCGCGGTGTAGATGCGGGTCGGCATCGCGCACCGGCAGCTGCAAGAGCGCCGGGGAAAAAATCAGCGTATTGGCCGGCATGCCAAACAGCACCGGGCAGCCGAACAGCTCGGTATAGGGGCGCACATCGGCCGGTGCGGCGTGGCGGACTTCCACCCGCAGCGGGCGTGCATCGCAGCCGCAGATCCAGCGCCCATAGCTGACCCAGCCGGCCAGCACCGCATCATCGAGGCCCACGCAACCCGCGGCTTCGGTAGGCAGCGGCGGTTCGCCCAGGCGCGCCTGCTGGCCGTCCTGTTCCACCAGCACTTCATGACGGCCGGTATCGAACACCAAGCGGCCAAAGCGCGGGATCAGCGCAATCGCCTCGCCCAGATTCGCGCAGGTCATTGCCACAAAGCCCAGCCCGCTGAAGCTGGCCGGGCGCACGGCCTGACCGAAGGCCAGGCCGATATGGGGCAGGCCAGTCTGCACGGCCGCCGCATCGAACAACCGCGCCAGCGCGCGCATGGCAATGCGTGCGAGCGGATTGTGCAAATCCTCGGCCGCCAGGCCGGCAGCCTGCAGCAGCGAAGTACGCGCAGCACCATGCCGCTCGGCCACTGCAAGCAGGGTCAGGACATAGGCGACGCTGGTGGTGCCAGAAAGCTGGGGCATGCCGTGATGGGAGCGCGGATGAGGGCAGGGTGGCGCGATTATATCGGGCAGGCCATGAATGATCTGCGCTGGCGGTAAGCAGCGGTAAGCCGTGTAAACAAGTGTTGCAAAGCCGTGCGCCTGGCCCAGTGGCAGCGCTATAAGCCTTCACACCGGCAGCGCGCCGGATACTTTGCCAAGGAGCACGATCATGCAACGCAGCACCGTCTTGTTGAGCCTGTTGTCCACCGCCCTGCTGCTGCCGGCCTTTGCCGGCGTGGCCACCCCTCAGCTCGATGCACGGCAGGCCCGCCAGGAACACCGTATCGAACACGGCGTGGCCAGCGGCGCGCTGACTACGCGGGAGGCCGCCCGGCTGGAGCACAAGTCCGCGCACATCGAGCGGATGGAAGCGCGCATGGAGGCGGACGGCAAACTGAATCGCGCCGAGCGTGCCAAGCTACACCACGCCATGGATAAGCAGAGCGCCCGCATCTATCGCCAGAAGCACGACCGCCAGTCCCAGTAAGCAGGTGCCGGCTTGGCCCCGCCAGGCTGGCCATATGCCAGATGGCAAAAGGGCGGATACCGAATCGGTATCCGCCCTTTGCCTGATTGCCTGATGCCAGCTGGCTTAACGCGCCACGCGCATCAAACGTGTGTGCAGACCATCGCTCAGTACCAACTGCCACTGGCCACCCTGGGGCAGGGCTCGCGTGTCGAGCTTGGCTTGGCCGCCTTCGAGCTGGCGTGCCAGCACGGTATTAGCCTGGCCGATGTGTTGCACGCTCAGATAGCGGTAGCGGCGCGCATCCCAGCTCAGCGTGAGCTGGCCGGCCTGTTCGCGCCAGGCGAGGCGTGGGCCGCTGCTGTCGCCAGTCTGGCGCGCGGCGCTTTGCGGCTTGTCGCCAGCCAGCGGCAGGGCCTTGCCCTGGCGCAGCAACTGTAGGCCGACGATTTCCGCCGCTGGCTTAGCCAGCTTGAGCTTGAAGTGCGCTGTCGGCACGCTTGCATCGGCCACCTGCACTGTGCGCAGTGGGGCGTTCAGCATGCTGCCATTGGCCAGCTGCACTTGCAGTACATGGTCGCCCTCGTCCTGCTGCGGTTGGCCCAGGCTGCCGCGCACCGGTTCGAAGCGCACGCCGTCCAGGCCAATGCTGCCGCTGATCTCGACCAGCTCCACCGGGGCACGGAACAGCTGCTTGGCGCTGCCGCTCGGGTAGAGCCAGGCTTCCAGATGTGCCTGCACCTTGCTGTAGGCGTAGTCGGAGAACCACTGGCCGCCGCAATAACCCATCACATCACTGGTGTTAGATGGGGTGGCGATCTTGTCCGCGATATTGTCGTAGATCATGGTTGGACCAAGCTGGCCGTTCGCATAAGGGAATCCGCCTTCAGGATTCTTTACGTTACCGCAAGGTGCGTGCGGACGACCAAAGTTGTGCCCAAGCTCGTGCAGGAAGGTGCTTAGGTCGTCGTCGTAGCGCGCTTCCAGGCCGATGCTGCTGCGACTGTAGCCGCCCTCTGGGCCGGGAACATAGCCGAGGCCGGCGGTCCCATACTCAAAATTGGGATCTGGTACGAAGCCGTAGTAGTGGCGTTTATTCCCCTCAGCATCACGTAGGTCATTCAGTTCCCTCAGCGTTTTGTCCCACTCCTCGAATTCCCTGACCTTGCTGACCGAGGTCAGTCGGTAAGCCGTGCGCTGCTCAATATGCAGCGCGGTATCGGCCACCGGCAGATTGCGCACCAGATGGGTACGGATAGCGGCCAGGCTAGGCATGCTCGCGGTCAGATTGCCTTCGCTGATATTCAGCGGCACCACGGTCAGGCGCAGATTGGTGGCCTTGCCGACCACCGGGTCGCTGACTTGGCTGGCGCCGCGGGTCAGTTCGCGCAGCGGGTCGACATCGATCTGCAGGCTCAGGCCGCTGCGCACCCAACTGGCGGGCAGCTTGGCGTTGAAGGTTTGCGCCAGCACGCTGGCCTGCGGGGCGGCCGACAGGGTGCTCGGGCCACTCAGGCGCAGGGTGCCCAGCACGCTGCCGCCGGCGCTGGCGGTCAGTTGCACGGCGGGCGCGGCACTGCCTTCGCTGCCGGCCACGAACACCCGCACCAGGGCCGGCTTGCCCGGCACCAGGCGTTGATAGCCCTCGCCCGGTGCCTGCAGATAGGTCTGGGCGACTTCCACACGCTGGATGGCCACGGCCGGTTTTTCCGGCGCGCTGCTCAGGCTGAAGTTGCCCACGCTGATCGCCTTGCCATCGGCCTGCAGCACGATGGCGCCATTGCCGCCGGCCGGTACCTGCAGCACCAGGCTGGTGGCGGTGCGGCTGACGATATTGGCATTGACGCCACCCATGCTGGCGCTGCTGACGCGGTCGAGCTGGCTGCCGCTGATCGTGACCTGGCTGCCGGCGTAACCACTGGCTGGGCTGAAGCCGCTGACCGTGACGGCAGGTGGCTGAGCGGGTTCGGTGAAGTTGCCCACCGCAATCTGCTGGCTGCCGACCATGAGCACGATGGCGCCACCGCCGGCGATGCTGCTGATGCGCAGCTGGCTATCGCTGACTGCGGTAAAGGTGATGCTCTTGCCGCCCATGCTGGCGCCGGTGACCTGGCCCAGGGCATTGCCGCTGATGGTGATCACGGTGCCGGCTGGCCCGCTGCTCGGGCTATAGCCGCTCACGCGGGTGACTGGGGCGAGGATCTCGGTCAGCACGCCTGCGGTGACCGCTGGCTGACGCTTGCCTTGCAGCAGCACCGCGCCGCCGCCCTTGGGCATGGCAAAGCGCAGGCTGCTATCGCTACGCGACTGCAAGGCCACGCCATTGCCATTCACGCTAACGCTGGCCACTTCATCAAAGCCACTGCCGCTGACGGTAATGGTCTGGCCCTGCATTGCGCTGCGTGGTTGCAGGTCCTGTGCCAGGATGGGTGGAATCACCGTGAAGCTGTCGCTGCTGCTCAGCACGCTGCCATCGCTGCCGACCAAGCTGATCGGCCCCGATTGGGCGCCGGGCGGCACGTAGACGCTCAGGCTGTTGGCGCTGCGTTCGACCGGGCTGGCCGCCGCATTGCCAAAGCGCACCTGGCTGACCAGGTCGAAGCCATTGCCCTGCAGGGTGACCAGACGGCCGACCAGACCTTCGCTCGGCTTGAAGCCGGCGATGCTGAGGCTGACCTGCACGGTCAGGCCCTGCGGCACGGTCAGCACGGTGTTATCACCGTAATGCAGGCTGACATAACCCGAGCGTGCCTCGGCCGGCACGATGAAGCTGATCGCGCTGGTGCTCTGGCTTTCGATATTCAGCAGCAGGCCATTCAGGCGTAGCGACTGAATCTGCTCAAGGTGGCTGCCCTGCAGGGTGACGCGACCGCCGACTTTGACGCTGCTCGGTTCCAGCGTCGTCACGCTGGGCTGATTGCTGATGCGCACGCTTTGCGCCGACTGAGCCAACTGGCCCGCGCCCTGCAGTTCCACTACGCCGCTGACGGCCTGTGCAGGGACGACTAGGCTGAGCTGGCCATCCGACAGTACGGTGAAGCTGGCGGCCACGCGGCCCAACGTCGCGCGTTGGGTGCCTTTCAGGCCGCTGCCGCGGATATCGAGCGTATCGCCGGGCTTGGCGCTCAGCGGTGCCACGCTATGGATGGCCAGGCTGCTGACCGGCGGCTGGGGCTGGCTGGTGTTGGTCGGCTTATCGCCGTCACCGCCACCACTGCCGCAGGCGGCTAGATTCAGCAGCAGGGCTAGCGCGCAACTGGCGCGCAAAAGAGAAGGGAAAGACATCGCATATCCAAGGGAAAAACTGCGCAAAGCAGGCTGCCCAGTCCGCTAGGGATGAGCAAAAAGTCGCGATGCTAGCAACATTCCAACGGCATGGAAATGCATTTGTCATGTCGAGTAAAAGCACCATGCCCGGGCTGCCAGTCGCTGGCGCCGGGCATGGCAAGGCGGGGGGCGGGAAGGGCTGCGGTGCTCAGCGTGCCTTTAGCAGTGGCTGCAAGCTGGGCCAGACATTGGCCAGCAGGCGTGGCTGGGCCGCTGCGGTCGGGTGCAGCTGGTCGGGTTGGAACAGGTTCGGCTGGTCGGCAATCCCATCGAGCAGGAAGGGCGGCGTGGGCAGGCGGTGGGTCTTGGCCAATTCGGCGAACATCGCGTCGAACTTTGTCGTGTAAGGCGCGCCAAAGTTGGGCGGCAAACGGGTGGCGATCAGCCCCACGCGCGCGCCGGCGGCACGGCTTTGCACGATCATCTTCTCGAGATTCTGCCGGGCAGCGGCCACCGGCAGGCCGCGCAAGCCGTCGTTGGCGCCCAGTTCCAGGAGTACGATGGCCGGCTTGTGCTGCTTGAGTGCGCTGGGCAGTCGGGTCAGCCCGCCGGCCGTGGTTTCACCCGACTGGCTGGCGTTCACCACCTTCCAGTCGCTGCCGAGCTTCTGCTGTAGCAGGCTGGGCCAGGCTTGCGGCAAGGCCATACCGTAGCCGGCCGACAGGCTGTCGCCAAACACCAATATGGTTTTCGAATCGGCCGCCCAGGCAGCCGGGGTTAACAAACTCATCCACAGAGACAAGAACAGAACAATGCGTGCCACGCCTGATTTCCTTAAAGAGGGTTCCCGAACCGAGACGGCGCCGATTCTGGTGGCCAGCGGGCTGACCCGGCAAGTCGGTTTCGATCATGAAACCCTGACCATTCTTGACGACGTGAGTTTCCAGCTGGCGCACGGTAGCACCCTGGCCATCGTCGGCGCCTCGGGTTCGGGCAAGTCTACCCTGCTTGGCCTCCTGGCCGGGCTCGATACCCCTAGCCAGGGCGAAGTCAGCGTGGCTGGCCAGTCCTTGAACGGCTTGGATGAGGATGGCCGCGCGCGCCTGCGCGCCGAAAGCGTCGGCTTCGTGTTCCAGAGCTTCCAGCTGCTACCGGCCCTGAGCGCGCTCGACAATGTGGCACTGCCGCTGGAGTTGAATGGTCACAAGGATGCACGCCGCGAGGCGGCGGCCCTGCTCGAACGCGTGGGCCTGGCCAGCCGCCTGCAGCACCGGCCGAAGGAATTGTCGGGCGGCGAGCAGCAGCGCGTGGCGCTGGCGCGCGCCTTCGTCACCCGCCCCAAGCTGCTGTTTGCCGACGAGCCGACCGGCAATCTGGACACCCAGACCGGCGAGCGCATTATTGAGCTGCTGTTCAGTCTGAATGCCGAGGCCGGTACCACCCTGGTGCTGGTCACCCACGATGAGCGCCTGGCACGCCGCTGCGGCGCGCGCCTGCGCCTGGCGGCTGGCAAGGTCATCGAACGGGAGGGCGTATGAAGCCGATGCTGAGCGGCCTATGCGCCGCACTGCTGGCGCTGCCGGCCCTGGCCGCGACGCCGGCCGAGCAGTTCATGCAGCAGCTGGCCAGCCTGTGCGGCCAGGCTTTCGAGGGCAAGCTGGTGGAGGGAAACCCGAGCGATGCGCGCTTTCGCAGCGAAACCCTGACCATGCAGGTGCGCGAATGCTCGGCACAGGAAATCCGCGTGCCTTTCCATGTCGGCACTGACCGCTCGCGCACCTGGGTGTTCACGCCCACTGCCAGTGGCCTGCGCCTCAAGCATGACCACCGTCATGAGGATGGCAGCGAGGACAAGCTCACCCAGTATGGTGGCGATAGCGTGGAGGCCGGCACGGCCACCCTGCAGTCCTTCCCGGCCGATGCGCATACCAAGGCGCTGATTCCGGCCGCGGCCGACAATATCTGGCGCGTGGAGCTGATTCCCGGCCAGCGCTTCAGCTACCAGCTGCAGCGCGAACAACGCCGCTTCCGGGTGGACTTTGACCTGAGCCGGCCAGTGGCTGCGCCGCCCGCCCCCTGGGGAGCAAAATCATGAGGGGCTGGGGCATAGCTTGGCGCTGGCTGAAGCGCGACCTGGCCGCCGGTGAGCTGACCGTGATGGCCGTGGCCCTGGTGGTGGCGATTGCCGCCATGAGCAGCGTGGGCTTCTTTACCGACCGCGTGCACCAGGCGCTGCAGACCGAAGCCAACCAGCTGCTGGCCGCCGACCTGGTACTGAACGCCGACCAGCCGCCTGCCGCCACGCTGAGCGAGCAGGCGCAGCAGCGCGGCCTGCAACTGGCGCGTACCGCCACCTTCCCCAGCATGGCGCAGACCGCGCAGGGCGCGCAGCTGATCACCGCCAAGGCGGTGTCCAGCAGCTATCCGCTGCGTGGCGAGCTGCGCGTGTGGCAAGGCGAGCGCGAAGTGCGCATGCCCGGCCCGCCTAAAGCGGGTGAAGCCTGGGCCGACCGACGCCTGTTCGATGCGCTGGGCCTCAAACCCGGCGACAGCCTGCAGCTGGGTGAGCGCACGCTGACCCTGAGTGCAGTGCTGGCGCGCGAGCCGGATGGCGCGATGGACCTGTACAACTTCGTGCCGCGCCTGATGTTCAACGAGGCCGACTTGGCCGCCACCGGGCTGATCCAGCCGGGCAGCCGTGTGCGCTATCGCCTCTTGCTGGCCGGCGAAGGCGAGGCGGTCAGTGCGATGCGCGATGCGCTCAAGCCGCAGCTGCAACGCGGCCAGCGCCTGGAAGATGTGCGCGAGGCACGCCCCGAGATCAATACCTCGCTGAATCGCGCCGAGCGCTTCCTGCGTCTGGCGGCACTGATCTCGGTCTTCATGGCCGCGGCGGCGATTGCCCTGGCGGCGCGCCGCTACGTGGAGCGCCATCTGGATGCGGTGGCGCTGCTGCGTACGCTGGGGCGTAGCCAGAACGATATCGTGCAGCTCTTCCTGCGCCAGTACGCCTTGCTGGCCGTCGGCTCGGTGCTGCTGGGCCTGTTGCTTGGCTGGCTGACTCAGTTCGCGCTGGCTGCGGCGCTGGCCAGCCTGTTCGAAGCACGTCTGCCGCCGGCCGGGCCGCTGCCGGCACTGGCTGGGGCCGGCGTGGGGCTGACCCTGCTGTTTGGCTTCTGCCTGCCGCCGTTGCTGCGCCTGCGCGGGGTGTCGCCGCTGCGCGTACTGCGCCGCGATGCCACGCCGCCCGGCAATGCGCCGCTGGCGCTGGGCTTGGGCCTGGCCAGCTTGGCCGGGCTGATCTTCTGGCAGGCGGGCGATACCACCTTGGCCACCCTGGCCCTGGCCGGCATGGCCGGCACCGTGGGTGTGGCCGCCTTGGTGGCCTGGGGCCTGGTGTGGATTTCGCCCAAGCTGCCCATGCTGCATAGCGTGGGCTGGCGCTTTGGCCTCGCTAATGTCGCGCGCCGGCGCGGGCTTAGTGTGGCGCAGATCGTGGCCTTGTCGCTGGGCCTGATGGCGCTGATGCTGCTGACCGTGGTGCGCAACGATCTGCTCAGTGCCTGGGATAAATCGCTGCCGCCCGAAGCGCCCAACCGCTTCGTGATCAATATCCAGCCCGAGCAACGCAGCGAGCTAGCCGCGCGCTTCCAGGCCGAGGGCCTCGCGGTGCCGCGCTTCGCGCCCATGGTGCGTGCACGCCTGAATGCGATCGCCGGCAAGCCGGTCAAGCCGGACAACTACGCCGATGAGCGCGCGCGCCGCCAGGCCGAGCGCGAGTTCAATCTGTCCTGGGGCGAGGACTTGCGCGCCGACAACCGCATCGTGACCGGCAAACCGCTCAATGATGCCGAGCCGGGCTGGTCGATGGAGGAGGGCATGGCGCAGCGCCTGGGCGTGAAGGTGGGCGACACGCTGACCTTCGATATCGCCGGTACGGCCTATACCGCCCCGGTGGTCAGCCTGCGCAAGGTGGATTGGGATTCCTTCCGGGTGAACTTCTTCGTAGTGGGTAGTCGCGTGCTGCTGGAGAATCAGCCGGCCAGCTTTGTCAGCAGCTTTCATCTGCCGGCCGACAAGAGCAGCCTGGGTACCGCGCTGGCGCGCCAGTTCCCCAATCTGACCGTCATCGATGTATCGGCCATCCTGGCCGAGGTGCGCATGGTGCTGGACCGGGTGCTGGCCGCCATCGAGGTGGTGTTTGCCTTCAGCCTGCTGGCCGGTATTGCCGTGCTGTACGCGGCCACGCTGGCCACCCATGACGAACGCAAGCGCGAGGCAGCCATCCTGCGCACGCTGGGCGCCAGCCGCCAGACCGTACGCCAGGCCGCCAGCGCCGAGCTCTTGCTGGTCGGTGGTTTGGCCGGTCTGCTGGCGGCCGGCGCGGCCTTGGCCATTGGTGCCGCGGCGTCCTGGCAGCTGTTCGAGCTGAGCGCCGGCGTGAGCTGGTGGCTGCTGCCGGCCGGCTTGCTGCTGGGTGCGCTGGCCGCACGCCTGGCCGCCGCGCCACTGCTCAACCGTCTGCTGAACACCCCGCCCTTGCGCGCGTTGCGCTGAATGAAAAAACGGCAGCTTCGGCTGCCGTTTTTTTGGATTGGTCTGGCTCAGGGAGTGTTGAACGCATCGCCAATGAGCGTTAGCGCAGTGCGCAGCCGCATAGCAGTGGTAGTGCGGCTTAGCCGCAGGCGTAGCCCGCAAAATGGATTGCACAACACCAAGCGATTCAGCACAGACAGGCGGCATTTCCGCGCGGGTTGATGAAGCCAAGCCGCCCTACATGGCTTTGTACCACTTTCGACATGCATCTAATGAAGCTACCGCGCATTGATGGCATATGGGAGACAGCGAACCATAAATAAATACTGGCGATGAGCCACAGTATGCGCAGCGGGTGTTCTGTGAAATATCGGACGCCTCGATTGCCGACACAATGAACTGTGCGCAACCCTCGCAAATGTACCCATCTACTCCTGATGCGGTTGGTCCTTTGCAATCAGTAAGTGCAGCCACACACTTTCTTTTACATGCTTCTTCAAAGGAAAGTTGTTGCCGATTCATACCAGCCTAACGCTTGAATTCATCAGACTGCGCGGCCTTTGGCGCAGGTTCGGTGGAATGATGAGTTAGCCGCTTTTTTACTTGCCTTGGCCCCCATACAAAGAAATTGCAGTCTTCACGCCGAGCAAACTAGATTGCCCTTCAAGATTGGTGACCTCAGCCACGTAGTTTCCTCTTGCAAGCGGGAGCCAGCCTATAGTTCTTGTCTTTGCGTTTTTACCGTCGTGGGATGTTACGCAGAGCGATACGAAGGTGCGATCGATCACAATAGAGCGATCTGCTGCCTTTCGTATAACAACCCTAAATGGGATTGGCTGTCCTAAGCCCTTTCGCTGACCTTCTGGGATTGCGTCATATCGAACATCACCTTGGCAATGTTCGCTATATCGCTCACCGACGACTTGGTCACTTAATCGCGCCTCAATCGAGGCAAACTCAAATGTCACAGCAAGGGGGTAGCTCTTTTCGACGGGCACTTGAAATGATTTTTTGACTAACGCGCCGGTGATGCTGAGATCGATTTGCTGCCCCGAAAAAAGCGGTGGGAAGGCGCACAAACCAGCGATCCACATGGCGGGTCCAAGGAAAGATTTTTGGCAGAGCGCGTAAGTAATGGGGCCCATATGGCTAACGAATAAAAGGGACTTCCCCGTCCCGGATGAGCGGCGAAGCCGCAACGGCACCGCAGTGCCACGATGGCGTTTCCACCCGTCAGCGCCAAGCGGTAGGGGAAAACCATGGCCATTATCACCATCGGTATTGATCTCGCCAAGAATGTGTTCGCCGTGCACGGCGTCGATGAAACCGGCAAGCCGGCACTCGTCAAACCCAAGGTCCAGTGCGCCGATTTATTCTGGCTAACCTTCTGAGCGTGCCATGCCGCGCATGGCTGATCCCCAGTGCAGGCATCGACCCGCTGACTGAATGAGGGCAGGTGGTGCGGTTTATATGTTGGCCCGGCGGCCGAGCGAGCTGCCACCAAGGCCGGTTATCGAGATGCAATCTGTTCTACGGGGAGCTGTTGCGTTGCGCAAGGTCAGCAATGGAATTGGCGGCAGATTCGCCCGTGCCGGGCCAATCTGCCGCCAATTGAGGGAAGGCACATCGACAAGCGGTACTTTACGGGGAAGTCCTTATCGAAAGGTTAGGCGCAATTGGGATAATCATTGGGTAGCTCTTGGCTGCCGGCCGCAAAAATCTCAACGGGGATATATGCCTGAAGTGTCTCTTCTGAAATGGGCGAGTAGCTGCGAAGTACAAAAGTCATTTGCCTTAGATATTTGGCCAGAAGTGCATAGTAGGCAACGGCATTTGGTGGTGCGGGGCGTTCGACCATATGGCGGTGTGCACGAGATATAAAAATGGGAATAACCTCGTAATTCTTGCTCAGATAGAGCGCCACAATATTGTTAACGAAACAAATAAGAGGAAACATGGTTGTGGCCATGCGGTATGCCTGCTCAGGGACAACTTCCGTATCGTTAAGGATGGCGTGAAATTGCTTCAACTTTGCGCGCTCATCCTTTGCCCCCGGCTTAGAAAGGTCAAGTTCCATGTGATGCCTGTGTTGTGCCTAACGAATAAAAGGGACTTCCCCGTCCCGGATGAGCGGCGAAGCCGCAACGGCACCGCAGTGCCACGATGGCGTTTCCACCCGTCATCGCCAACCGGAAGGGGAAATCCATGGCCATTATCACCATCGGTATCGATCTCGCCAAGAACGTGTTTGCCGTGCACGGCGTCGATGAAACCGGCAAGCCGA
>NZ_FPKR01000007.1 GCF_900119825.1 Chitinimonas taiwanensis DSM 18899
TGACGCGGCAGTCGCCAGGTCCCTGAAAAGCGGGTCTGCAGGAAAGGAAAGTGCGATGAGCGGCTAAGTACATCGAACGCGAACTGCTGGCGTTGATAGTGAAGCGGTTGGACCAGCTTGGGGGATGCCTGATTAATTCCAGGGGAATGTGGATTCCCGGCTAACGATGGAGGCCCCCAAGCGCGTCTTATATCAGGGTCCGGGTTGAATCAGCCCAACATGACCGTTTGTAGTAGTGCAGTCCTTCACCTTCTCACGCATCAGGCTGGCGGTGACGCAGCGACACAGTGAATCAACCGTACTTTGCTATTGCAAGGGACGGGGAAGCCCTTGTAGTCGAAATTCAGCGGGCGCCGAAGGCGTCCGCTGCAATGACCAGTTATGGCGGATTTCGCGAAATCCGCAGTGTTCAGTCTTCATGCCAAGAGATCCATTCTGGCCTTGCTCCCTCGTTCTCGAAGAAGTACGCCATGGCTTTGTAGCACTGCTCAACATCGATGCACCACGACAGCGGATATTCATCCCACTGACCATTGCCAAGCCGGAAGTCTGCTGTTCCTGCGCGTTCGACAAGCGATCTCGAAGAGAAGCCGCTGTCGCCTTCGTGCCGCAGGTACATGAGCCAAGCATCGCCACCATGACGCAGCATGCAAAGAGAAGGCCCATTGGACGTTGCCCACAGTTCGAAGATCGGCGACTCATCGACCCGGTCAAGCAATTGGCCCATCTCCTCAGTGGAGGTCGGCTGTAGCTTCTCGCCGTTGAACTCGAACGCGGTCATCTATGCGCCATAACGTTAAGTAGACGTCCTAAAAGACGTGTTTAAACACGTCACGACGACGCCTAATGCCGGCTACCGCGTGACGGATGGCGGTTTGTAGCATGTTCGCTGTTTTTAGGCATCCTAACCGCAGCGGGAAAAGCGTCACATTATTTGCTCGGGACTCAACGCCATTGGGCTGCCTAATATTGGTTTGAACCAACAGCGTAGCGCCCAGCTTGCCCGGATCGCGGTTGGGTTGCGGATCGTCTGGTCTGTTCAACGCTGCCTTAGCGCGCCGGGTCGGCTCAGTCGGTAATGGCTTTCCGGCAGGCCGTCCTCGTCCAGATGGTCGCCGCCATGGCGAAAGCCACATTTCTCCACCACCCGCTGCGAGGCGAGGTTGGCCGGGTCGAGCGTGGCGAGGATCTGTTCGAGCGCGCTATGCGCCCAGGCCCAGCTGACGATGGCCTGGCAGAGTTCGCTGGCATAGCCCTGGCCCCAGGCCGTGGGGGCCAGCGCGTAGATGATCTCGGCTTCGCTATCGCCCTGCGTGTGGCTGCTGCGAATCAGGCCGGCCCAGCCGATGATGCGCTGGCTGGCGCACTCGTGCACGGCATGGGTGCCAAAGCCCCATCGCGCGATATTGGCATTCGCCTTGTCTATCCATAGCGCGGTCTGCGCGCGGCTTAGCGTGCTGCCGTCGCCCACCCAGCGCATCACGGCCGGGTTGGCCGTCAGTGCGCAGAAGGCATCCAGATCACCCGCCCGCCAGCGGCGCAGGCTCAGGCGCGCGCTGTCCAGCCAGGGCGGAGTGTCGGCTTCGCTTGGCATCACGATTTAACCTTGGGCGCGGCGACCAGAGTCATGGGCAGGGTATCGCCATTGGCGCGCCGGATCTTCAGGTTCAGGCTCTGCCCGACCTCTTTTTCCAGCAGGTCCTGCAGCTCGCGCGCCTTGCTGCCCGCGATCGGGCGGCCTTCCAGTTCGATGATCTGGTCGCCAACCTGTAGGCCGGCCTTGGCGGCGGGGGAGGCCGGGGTGATCTTGGCGACCTTGACCGCGCGCAAGGTGGGGTTGAGGAAAAAGCCCTCGGCTTCGATGCTGGTGGACAGGCCGAAATAGCCGCGCTCGCCAGCCAGTGCGCTGCTGGCTAGCAGGCCGGCAGCCAGGGCGAGGGGCAGCATGCGTCGCTTCATGGGTAAGGCCTCTTGGAAGGTAAGAGGGCCGGCATGGCCGGCCCTGTCTAAGTCGGGCGTTTAGCTGCCCAGATGCTTGGCGAAGAAGCGTTCCATCGCCTCATAGGCTTCGAAACGGTTTTCCTGGTTGGCGAAACCGTGCCCTTCGTTATCCTTCACGATGTACTCGACATCCACGCCGCGCTGTTTCAGCGCCGCGACGATCTGGTCCGACTCGGCGATGTTCACACGCGGGTCCTTGGCGCCTTGCAGTACCAAGAGCGGGGCCTTGATCTTGTCGACATGGAAGACCGGCGAGGCGGCTTCCATCAGCGCCTTGTCCTTCTCCGGGTTGCCGACCATCTCGTACATCATGTCGAGGAAAGGCTTCCAGTACGGCGGGATGGTGTTCATGAAGGTGAACAGATTGCTGACACCCACATAATCAACGCCGCAGGCATACAGCTCGGGGCTGAAGGTCAGCCCGGCCAGGGTGGCATAGCCGCCATAGCTGCCGCCGTAGATGCACACGCGCTTGGGGTCGGCCACGCCGTCGTTGACCATCTTCAGCACGCCATCGCTGATATCGTCCTGCATGGTCTTGCCCCATTGCTTGAACGACGCCTGCCAGAAGGCCTTGCCATAGCCGGTTGAGCCGCGGAAGTTCATCTGCAGTACCGCATAGCCGCGGTTGGCCAGGAACTGCACCTCGGGGTTGAAGCCCCAGCTATCGCGCGCCCACGGCCCGCCATGCGGGTTGACGATCATGGGCAGATTCTTGGCTTCCTGGCCCACTGGCAGGGTCAGATAGCCGTTGATGGTCAGTCCGTCGCGGCTCTGGTAACGGATAGGCTGCATGCTGGCCAGCTGGTCTTCCTTCAGCCAGGGGGCCGAGTCGGCCAGCTTGACCAGCTTGTCCTGCTTCGGGTGGTAGTAGTAGTGGCTGCCGCGCGTGCGGTCGCCGCGGGTGGTGACGATCCAGGCATCTTCATTGGTATTGCTGGCCACGCGCAGCTCATAGCCGGGCAGCTTGGCTTCCAGCTTCTTGATCAGCGCCTCGGTCTGCGGGTCGAAGTAATGGCGCTCGAGCTTGGCGGTTTCGAAGGCGGCGGCGGTCAGCACCTTGCGCTTCTTTGAATAGCGCAGGGTTTCCACATCCACATCGTCGCGCTCGTACACCACCTTCACTTCCTTGCCGGTGTTGAGGTCGAGTTCCACGATGGCCTGCTTGTCGCGGCCCAGATTGGACGAGGCATACAGGCGCTGGTTATCGAAGGTGAACAGCAGCGGCTGCACGGCTTCCTTGAAGCTGGTGCTCAGCACGGTCTTGAACGGGCTCGCCTCGTCGGCGCGATACAAGAGGCTGGTATTCACCCCATCGGTGCTGGTGGCCACGCGGATGCGCCCGGCGTGGTCGGTCAGCCAGCCGGTGATATTGCCCGGGTTCTCGGCCACCATGGTCAGCTTGCCGGTCTTCACATTCAGGCGGTAGGCGTCAAACACCTCGGCCTTGCGCTTGTTCAGGCCCACCAGCACATCGGTCGGGTGGTCTTCGAGGTCGTCGATCAGCTCCACGCGCACCTTGTCGAAGGGGGTCAGATCGCGCGTGGTCTTGCCGCTGCGGTCCACCGCATACAGGTGGTAGTTCTCGTCGCCGCCATTGTCCTTCAGGAACAGGAGGTGGTCCTCGCCCTTCCAGAAATAATTGCGGATGTCTCTATCCTTGACCGCCGTGATCGCGCGCGCCGCGCCGCCCACCGGCATCACATGGATATTCATGCGGTTCTCGACCGGCTGGGTGAAGGCGATGTACTTGGCCTTGGGCGAGAGCTGGAAATTGGTCTTGTCCGGGTTCTTGAAGAAGTCGCGCAGCGGAATCTTCGGCGCGGTGACCGCTTGGGCCAGGGCAAGCGAGGGAGCAAGCAAGAGCAGGCCGGCACAGCCGGCGGCAAGTAGGCGTTTCATCGTCTCTCCAGAGTGGGCACCTTGTGGGTGTGCGGCTGAATATAGACGTACTGATGGGTATGTTCAATTCTGGCGCCGCATCAGGGCGCGCGCTGTGGCGCATTGGCTGCAAGCGAGCGGGCAATCTCGCTATGCAGCCAGCTCAGCAAGGCTTGCAGTGCCGGTTCCTGCTGGCGGCCGCGTGGGCAGCTGAACCAGTACTGGTAGTCGGTGGGCGTGCGCAGGGCGGGGAAGGGGGCGATCAGTCGCCCGCTGCTCAGATCGGTGGCCAGCAGCAGCGGGTCGGCCAGCGCCACGCCGAGGCCCTGGCTGGCCACATTGACTGCCATATCGATCACCTCGAAGCTCGGCCCGGCCTCCAGGGCCGGATGGCTGACGCCGGCCGCTTCCAGCCAGCGCCGCCAGTCCGCATGGTCATGGCTGAGGTGAATCAGCGCCTCGCGCGCCAGGTCGGCCGGTCGGCGCAGGCGTTGTGCCATGGCCGGTGCGCAGACCGGTGTCAGCTGTTCGCTGAACAGGCGCTCGCCAAAGCCTTCGCCTGGCCCCTGGTTGCCAGCCACGATGGCGGCATCGAAATCCTCGCGCTCGAAATGGATGCGGCTGAAGCTGGCCGTGCTCATGCGCACCTCGATGCCCGGGTGCTGGGCCTGGAAGTCGGCCAGGCGCGGCAGGAACCAGCGCATGGCAAAGGTCGGCGGCAGCTTGATCTTGATGTCCTGCGGCCTGGCGCTCAGGCCCTCCACCGCCTGCCGTATGCCGGCAAACGCCGCCTCGGCCGCTGGCAGCAGCTGGCGCCCAGCCGTAGTCAGGCCCACGCCGCGCGCCTGGCGCAGCAGCAGCGGCTGGCCGATAAACGCTTCCAGCTGCTGGATCTGCCGGCTGACCGCACTCTGGGTCACGCACAGCGCTTCGGCCGCACGGCTCATGCTGCCTTCGCGCGCCACCACGCTGAACACGTGTAAGGCATCGAGCGGCGGAAGGCGTTTCATCGGGCAGGTCCTGGTTGGTGTGAGCTATGCATTATATGCATGGCTGGCATGCGCAAAAGCCGTTGGTGCAGATAGCTGCATCGCCCTACATTCGGCCTGTTCTGTTTCGCCGACTTTCTGGAGCCATGCCATGTTCGCAATCTTCAACACCCTGCCTGGCAATGTGCGTGGCGTGCTGTGGATTGTGCTCGGCATGAGCTTGTTCACCTGGATCAATGCTTTGTTTAAGCAGCTGGGCGGTGAGATGCCGCTGGCCAGCGTGATGAGCTTGCGTGCCCTGCTGGTTCTGCTGCTCTTGGCGCCGTTCGCGCTGCGCAGCCGCGCGGCTGCCATTCGTACACGGCGGCCGGCCCTGCATCTGGCGCGCATGGGTTTCACCAGCCTCTCGGCCGGCTGTGCGATCTATGCGCTCGCCCACCTGAGCCTGGCCGAAGTCACCGTGTATGCGCTGACCGCCTCGATCTGGATGATCCCGCTCGCGCTGATCTTCCTGAACGAGCAGGTCAGGCCGATGCGCTGGCTGGGCGTGGCCATCGGCTTTGCCGGCGTCATCGTGGTGGCCCAGCCTGAAATCACCACCGTGAACCTGGCGCTGGCGGCCGCCTTGCTCGGCGCGCTGGCCGACGCCGCACTCGGCGTCTTGCTGAAAAGCGGTTCGAGCAGCGAGAGCACGCTGGCCATCATGTGGTGGACCTATCTCGGGCAGCTGATCGCCTTCACCCTGCTGGCCGGCTTTGCCCTGCCGATGCTCAGCCCGCTGCAGTGGGCGGCCATCGCCCTGCTGGCAGTCAGCAGCATCGCCTGCATGCACTGCTTTATCTACGGCTATCGCGCCGCCGAGGCCTCGCTGGCCGAAACCGGCTGCTTCAGCGGCCTGATCGTCGGCCCCTTGCTCGGCTGGGCCATGTTCGGCGAGCTGCTGGGCAGCCATTACTGGCTCGGCGCGGCCCTGCTGTGCGCCGGCATCCTGGTTGCGCTGTTCGAGCCGGACTGGCGCCGCTTACTGCGCCGCCGTCAGCCAGCCTGCAGCTAGCCCCCGTCTTACTCCTCGTCGCCTTGCGCGACGCCTTCATGCCGGCCCTCGTGGCCGGCTTTTTCTTGTGTCCAGCCGCGGCTTTCCCCGCCTGTGCGCGGCGCCAGCGCCGCCTACAATGACAGCCTGACCTGTTTGTGAAGGAGGCCAAGATGGCCGACCCGGTACTGGATTTCGCGCTGCGCTGCCCGAAGGCGGAGCTGCACTTGCATATCGAGGGTTCGCTTGAACCCGAGCTGGCCTTTGCAATGGCCGAGCGCAATGGCATTCGGCTGCCCTATGCCGATGTGGACGCCCTGCGCGCCGCCTACGACTTCGCTGATCTGCAGTCCTTTCTCGATCTGTACTACGCCTGTGCCGATGTGCTGCGCACCGCTGCCGATTTCCGAGACCTGATGCTCGCCTATCTGGCCCGCGCGCACGCCGATGGCATCGTGCATGCGGAAATCTTCTTCGACCCGCAGACCCATACCGCGCGCGGCATTCGCTTCCAGACCGTGCTGGAAGGCCTGGAGGCCGGTGCGGCCGAAGGCCTGGCGCGCTGGGGCATCAGCAGCCGGCTGATCGTCTGTTTCCTGCGTCATTTAAGCGAAGAGGATGGCTTCGCCACCCTGGCCGAGGTTGAGCCCTTTATCGCGCGCATCCATGGTTTTGGTCTTGATTCGAGCGAGCGCGGCCACCCGCCCAGCAAGTTCGAACGCCTGTTCGCGCGCTGTCGCGCGCTGGGCAAGCCGGTGGTCGCCCATGCGGGCGAGGAGGGGCCGCCTGCCTATATCTACGAGGCGCTCGACCTCTTGAAGGTGGCGCGTATCGACCACGGCGTGCGCGCCAGCGAAGATCCGGCCCTATTGCAGCGCCTGGCGCGCGAGCGCATGCCGCTCACGGTCTGCCCGCTGTCGAATGTGCGCCTGTGCGTGTTCGCGCGCATGGAGCAGCACACGCTGCCGCAGCTCTTGGCGGCCGGCCTCAATATCACCCTCAATAGCGACGACCCGGCCTATTTCGGCGGCTATCTGGGCGACAATATCCGCGCCGTGCAGGCGGCGTTTCATTGGGATGCCGCCACCTGGTACCAGCTGGCGCGCAATAGCCTGGAAGCCAGCTTCGCCAGCCCGGCCGAGCAGGCGGGCTGGATTGCCCGTCTGGATGCCGACTACGCGGCGCTGAACGCAGCCTGAGCCGAGCCTGGTGTCCGCTGCGTCAATCTGCCGCAGCGGGCACCGCAGCACCCCACCTAGAATCGGGCCGCTCCTTTTCCGTAAGGCCCGTCCATGTCTTCTTCCCTGCGTAGCCCGCAGCTGCCCCCGTTCTATACCCAGGTCTGGCGCTGGCATTTCTATGCCGGTCTCCTGGTTGCGCCCATCATGGTCGTGCTGGCCATTACCGGCCTCATCTACCTGTACAAGCCGCAGCTCGATGCGCTCATGTATCGCGAGCTGCTGTTCGTCGCCAGCCCTGCGCCGACCCAGCCTTTGACCACCCAACTGGCCAGCGTGCAGCGCAGCTGGCCGACGGCACGCGTGCTGCAGTACCAGTCGCCGGCCGAGGCCGGCCAGAGCAGCAGCTTTCTGCTGGCCGATGGCGAGGCGCGCTGGCGTGCTTTTGTCGACCCGGCTTCGGCAAGTGTGCTGGGCAGTCGTGATGAGATCTGGAATCTGCAGGCGGTGGCCAAGGACATCCATGGCACGCTGCTGATCGGTCAGACCGGCGATCTGCTGATCGAACTGGCCTGTTGCTGGGGGCTGATCCTGCTATTGAGCGGTCTGTATTTATGGTGGCCGCGTGGGCGTGCCTGGGCGGGCGTGCTCTATCCGCGCCTGTTTGCCGCCAAGCGCCTGTTCTGGCGTGATCTGCATGCGGTGACGGCGGTGTGGACCAGCCTGCTGCTGCTGTTCATGCTCTTGAGCGGCCTGCCCTGGACTGGCTTTTGGGGCGAGCGCTTTGCCGATATCTGGAGCCGATACCCGACCGGGCTATGGTCGAACACGCCCAGCTCCAGCCCACCGGTGCGCAGCCTGAATGGGGCGGGCCAGCAGCTGCCCTGGGCGGTGCAGCCCACGCCTTTGCCGCACTCGAGCCACCATGGCCATGCTGCTGCCGATAGCGCGCCGGCCGCGGATCAGTTGGACCTCGATGCGATTGCCGCCATTGCCCGCGCGCAGGACATGCCGGCCGGCTATAGCATCAGCCTGCCGCGCTCGGCCAGCGGCGTGTACACGCTATCGGTCAGCCCGAATGATCCGCGCGGCGAGCGCACCTTGCATATCGACCAATACAGCGGCCAGGTGCTGGCGGCCATCGGCTTTGCCGACTATGCGCTGGTGCCCAAGCTGGTCACCACCGGCATCGCGCTGCACGAGGGGCGTCTGTTCGGCTGGGCCAATCAGCTGCTGATGACGCTGGCTTGCCTGGCGGTGCTCTTGGTCTCGCTGAGCGGCGTGATCATGTGGTGGCAGCGCCGCCCGCGCGGTCGCGTGGGGGCGCCGCGCAGCAAGGGCGCGCCAGCCATATGGAAGGCGGGACTGCTGATCGTCCTGAGCATGGGTCTGCTTTTCCCGTTGGTGCTGGCCTCGCTGCTGCTCATCGTATTGCTCGACCAGCTCCTGCAGCGTCTGCCCGCGCTGCGCCGACGGCTCAGCTAGGCCGGGACGACGAGACTGGCTAGGGAGGCAGGGCTATATTGCCGCTTCATAATATTTAAGTGATAATCTAAAGCATTCTCATTTGTGATTTGACGTGTGCTAGCTACCAAGTCGCCACCGATGCCACAAGCCGTTCGCGCTGCAGCCCAGGCTAAGACCCATTCCCGCGCTATCTCTGCTGGGTCGGGCCAGATGCTGTGCAATCGATGCTCACTTAACCGTTTTGTGAAACCGCTAGGAATGCCCGCCATGCCCCGCTCCACGTCCGATGCCCGCCACCCGAAAACCGCGCTGCGCCCTGTTGCGGCGGCCATGCAGCTTGCTGCCACGGGTGCCTTGCTGGCGGCCACCGTCTGGGCGCCGACTGCGTACGCAGACAGCGTGAGCACAGCGGTGCCGACCAGCGCGTCCGATAGCCAGGCCGCACCCGAGCAGGCCCTGGAAAAGCTGGTCGTCACCGGCAAGCGCGAGCGACGCGTGTCGAAGGGGGCGACCAATCTGCCCTTGGAGATCAAGGACACGCCGCAGACCATCAGCACCATCGACAAGGACACGCTGCGCAATTTCGGCGCGAGCGGTAGCAACGATGCGCTGCGCTTCGGCACCGGCCTGGTGGTGGATGAATGGGAAACCAACCGCACCAGCTACCAGGCGCGTGGCTTCGATGTGATGCTCACCCAGGTGGATGGCCTGGGCATGACCAATGACTGGGGCCTGGTCGAGAGCCAGAAGGACACCTATCTGTACGAACGCATCGAGCTGATTCGCGGCGCGAATGGCCTGCTGACCGGGGTCGGTAATGCCTCGGGCACGATCAACTTCGTGCGCAAGCGCCCGACCAACCAGGATGGTGGGGAAGTCATCGCCAGCTACGGCTCCTATGCCGCTAAGCGCCTGGCGCTCGATTACAACAAGGTGCTGAGCAGCGATGGCGCCTGGGCTGGCCGCCTGGTGGTGGCGCATGAGGACAAGGATTCGCATCTGCGCGCGCTGCACAATCGACGCAGCACCGTATATGGCGTGGTCGATGGCCAGATCGGCGACGATGGCATGCTGACACTGGGTTTCACTGTTCAGGATGCCAAGCAACGCTCGCCAATGTGGGGTTCGCTGACCCTGCCTTATGCCAACGGCTCGCTGGCCGACTTCGATGTATCGGCTTCTACCGCGCAGGACTGGGCGCGCTGGAACAACCGCTCGGTTGATATGTTCGCCGAGTACACGCATACCCTGTCGCATGACTGGGAAGGCAAGCTGACTTTCAATCATCACGAGGGGGATAGCAGCACGAAGCTGTTCTATGCCTACACCGCGTCCGGCTATCTGAACGACGACAACACCGGCCTGATTGGCTGGCCCTATCGCAGCCAGGGAGACAGCCAGGCCGATGTGCTAGACGCCAACCTCAGCGGTACCATCCGAGCGTTTGGCCGCAAGCACGAAGTCATTGTTGGCTTGAGCCATGCCAAGCAGAAAAACCTGACCGAGGCCTACAGCATCACCAGCCCAGCTGGTCCCGCTTTGCCGGCTTTCCCTTACCCGGGCAATGTCTATCCGGAGCCCGTGTGGGGCAGCAGCTCGGTGAGCGCGGACGGCGACCAGCAGATCACCCGCTTGTATGGCGCAGCGCGCCTCGCGCTGACCGACCGCCTGAAAGGCATCGTCGGTGTGAATGCCATCAGCCTCAAGCGCGACGGCACCTCAATCTATGGCGGCGGTGTGGCGCTGGACAATGAGACCACCGAGGAAGTCAGCCCCTATATCGGCGCGACCTTCGACATCACGCCGGATCTGCTCGGTTATGCGTCCTACTCGGATATCCATCAGGCTCAGGACCAGCGCAATATCAACGGTGCCTTCCTTGACCCGATGAAGGGTGTGAATGCCGAAATCGGGCTGAAGGCCGAGTGGCTTCAGCGCAAGCTGCTGACCACATTTGCGATCTTCAGCGCCACCCAGAAGGGCCTGGCAACCGAGGCGGGTTTCGATCCTGTCGCGCAGCAGTCCTTCTATGAGCCGAAGGACGTGAAGTCGCGCGGCTTCGAGCTGGAAGCGACCGGGCGTGTGGGCAAGGACACCAACATCGCCGTGGGCTACACCCAGCTCAAACTGACCGGTCCGGATGGCAAGGACATCTATGAATGGGTGCCGCGTCGCACGCTGAGCGCGCGCATCGATACGCGCCTGGCGGCCCTGCCGGCGCTGCGCCTGGGGGCCGCTAGCCGCTGGCAGTCGGATGTGAGCAAGATCAAGGGCGCGCAGCAGGACGCCTATGTATTGGTCAATGTGTTCGCCGCCTATGAGCTGAACAAGGCCGCCACGCTCCGGCTGAATATCGACAATCTGTTCGATAAGAAGTATCTGCGCACCGTGCAGTTCGGCGCCATCTATGGCACGCCGCGTACTGCAGCGCTGGCGCTGGAATACAAGCTGTAAGCCGCGTGGCGTCTGGCAACAGATAGCGGGGCAGACCACGGTCTGCCCCGTTCACGCAGGAAAAAGCGGCTGCCACCCCGGTGCGCCGCTTTTCGACTTTCTCACGCTAGCGCCGAGCCGGCGTGTTCCCGAGGAGCGCATCATGTCCATCAGCGCAACACACCCGCTTGCCGTGCTGTCCCGTATCGCTGCCGCGCTGCTGGGTGGCTATGCGTTCACCTTCGGCTTTGCCGCCCTGGCCATTGCGGGCCTGAGCACGGCCGGCGTGGATTTCCATGAGGCCGAGCACGGCACATTGCTGCTGGCCTTCCTGGTCTTTCTGCTCGCGTTCTTGTGGTCATTCGCGGCACGCAGTCTCGCGCGCATCTGGCTGGTGCTGGCAGGCGGCGGCGCCACCATGACCTCGGCAGCCTGGCTGCTGCAAAGCCATCTGCTGAGCTGAAGCCGGTAATAGGAGTTCCACCATGTTCCAAACCTTCCGCCAGTCGATGAGCTGGCTGCACACCTGGTTCGGCCTGACGCTCGGCTATGTCCTGATGGTGTGCTTTTTCTTTGGCGCGCTGTCGGTGTTCGACCGCGAGATCGACCGCTGGGCGCTACCCGACACGCGCTTCCCGGCCCAGCCCGCGCCGTCCTTCGATAGCGTGCTCAAGCCGATTTACGCGCAACTCAAGCCGCATCCGGTCGATCTGGCCGCCACCCAGGCGCGCGTGGTCGGTGCCATCCCCGACCCGAACACCCTGCCGATGTCCTCGCTCTACTACTACACCACCCACCGCGACCCGGTGTTGGCCATCGGTGCGGAGTTCGACATCCCCAATAAGCCGCAGGATGCCTCGGACGAACACCAGCATGTACACGGCTGGGCCACGCTCGACCCGCGCACTGGCAGCTTCCTGCGCGAAGGCCAGCTCAAGCTCGGCAGCGAGTTCTTCTACCCGATGCACTACAGCCTGCACCTGAACTGGATGAATCTCGGTTACTGGGTGGTGGGGCTGGCCGCCCTGGTCATGCTGGCCGCGCTGGTCAGCGGCGTGGTCATCCACAAGAAGATCTTCCGCGAGTTCTTCACCTTCCGCCCCTGGAAGCGCACCCAGCGCAGCAGCCTCGATCTGCACAATCTGAGCGGTGTAGCCGGTTTGCCGTTTCACTTCTTCTTTGCCTTCACTGGCCTCGTCATCTTTGCCAGCATCTACCTGCCACTGGCGGAAACCCTGCTCAAGCCCTTGCACAAGCAGCACGAGGTAATGGAAGCCGCCCACACGGGCCTGGCGCACGAGCCGGCCGGCGTGGCCGCACCCTTGGCCTCGGTCGACGCCATGGTGGCGGAAGCCAAGCGCCGCTGGGCCGCGCGCGATATGCCCGGCGAGGTTGGCTATCTGTACATCAACCACCTGGGCGACAAGAACGGCTATGTGAGCATCTTCCGTGCTGGTAACGACCAGGTGGCCCTGGTCGGCCAGGGTGTGCATTTCGAAGCCAGCAGCGGCCGGGTGATCCGTGAAGACCCGCCGCCCTCTGCCGTGATGCGCGTCAATGAATTCCTTACCGGCCTGCATCTGCAGCACTTCCGCCATTGGCTGCTGCGCTGGCTGTATGTGGTCGGCGGCCTCCTGGGCTGTGTATGCATCGCCACCGGCTTTATCTTCTTCGTTGAAAAGCGCAAGGCGCAGCACGCCAAGCGCGGCAGCATGGGCAGCCGCGTGGTGGATGCGCTGGCCGTGGCCGCCGTGCCCGGCATGGTGATCGCCGCCGTGAGCATGCTGGTTGCCAACCGCCTGCTGCCTGGCGATATGGCCGGCAAGGGCGAGTGGGAGCAGAACGCATTCTGGGTTGCCTGGGCGCTCAGCTTCGTACACGCCGCGCTGCGTAATCGCGCCGTGGCGCAGGCCCATATCAGCCCGGCCTGGCGCGAGCAGTGTCTGGCGCTGGCGGCCTTGGCTATCGCGGCTGTGGGCTTGAATTGGTTCAGCACGGGCGACCACCTGTTCAAGACCGTGTTCACCCATACTTACTGGCCCGTGGCGGGCCTGGACCTCGCGCTGCTGGCAGCGGCTGCCATCGCTGGCTTTGCCGCACGCCAGCTGGCTGGCTACGCGCGCCGCGCCGCGCCCGCTACAGCCCATGCCCCCACGCTGAGCGATGCCGAGGTGCAACATGGCTGAGCCAAGCTGGGTCTGGACGCTTGCTGCCGTGTTGTCGACGGTGGCCGGTTTTGGCTGGCTGGCGCTGGCCATGGCGGTGCACTGGCAGCAGGTACACGGCAGCGGCGTGCCGCCGCGTCGGGCTTTGCGCGCACTGGGCGGCGTGGCGTTGCTGGCCTCAGCCCTCTGTTGTGCGATGGCCGATCGCGCCTCAATGGCGGTGCTGGTCTGGTTGATGCTACTCGCCGGCACGGCGCCGCTGATTGCCTTCACGCTGGCCTGGCGGCCGCAACTGCTGCGCCTGCTGTGGCCTTGGGGTGGCCGCCGTTCAAGCCCGGCTTGATGGCGCGCGCCATATTCAAGCGCGGCACACCGCACACAGCACAAGCCGCCATGGGCATCACACTGCCCACGGCGGCGGTCCAATCAGGGCTGCTGCCCGCTTACCACTTCATTTCGCCCTTCACCACCTTGGCGCTCAGGCTTAGCGACGATTCCTCGGCCAGCTTCGGGTAGCGCTGCTGCATGGCCGCGATCAGCGCGGCGCTGTCCTTGGCCTGGGCGGCCTCGGTTTCAAAGGCGCGCAGATAGTCGGCAGTGAAACGCGCAGCTTGCAGATTGCTGTACTGGCCGGGCAGGAAGTGGCCAGGCACCACGGTCTTGGGCTGCAGGCGCTCGATCTCGGCCAGGGTCGTCAGCCAGTCGGTACGCGCTTGGCGGCTCTGGGTATCGGCCATCCACACATGTTGGTTGTTGTAGAGCACCACGCCGCCAACCACGGCCTTGATGGACGGAATCCACACATAGCTGCGCTCGGGCTGGGCGCCTTGCAGGCCCATGATCTTCAGCGTCTGGCCATCCACCTTCAGCGTATCGCCTTGCAGACGCTCGGGCAGGAAGGTGCGGCTCGGCGCATCCTTGCCCAGCTTGGGGCCCCAGAAGCTGAGCTTGTGCGCGGCGGTTTGCTCGATATGGGCAATCGTGTGCGCAGTGGCGACCACCTTGGCATCCGGATAAGCCTGCTTGATGGTTTCCAGGCCGAAGTAGAAATCCGGGTCGCCGTGGCTGATATAGATGGTGGTCAGCTTCTTGCCGCTAGCGCGGATCTTCTGCACCACCTGTTCGGCCTGGCTGTTGCCGAACTGGGCATCGATCAGTACGGCCTCGTGCTGGCCGCTGACCAGCACCGAGCTGGCCGGGAACAGGGCATCGGTGCCCGGATTGTAGACATCTAGCTTGAGCGCATCGGCCGCCCAGGCGGCGCTGCTCAGGCCCAGGGCCAAGAGGGTGGATGATAAAAGGCGGGTCGCGAGGGTGGTGCGCATGGCGGGTTTCCTTGGCTGGCTAAGATGCGTGGCTGCATCGACCCGCACAGAATAGTTGCAATAAACCGTGCAAAAAATCCTAGAATCGGCATTGGTTTATTTCAGAAATCGGTCAGATCATGGACAGACTGGCGGCCATGCAGGTCTTCGTCAGCGTGGTAGATAGCGGCAGCCAGTCGGCTGCGGCTGAGCAGCTCGATCTATCGCGCCCGGCGGTATCGCGCTATCTGGCCGAGCTCGAGGCCTGGGCTGGTGCGCGCCTGCTGCATCGCACCACCCGCAAGCTGAGCCTGACCGATGCCGGCCAGGAAATGCTGCCGCGCTGCCGCCAATTGCTGGCGCTGAGCAGTGAGATGCAGGCTGCGGTGGCGGCGCCAGCCAGTGTGCCGCGCGGCCTCTTGCGCATTACCGCCAGCTCGTCCTTCGGCCATGCCCAGCTGGCGCTGGCTGTGGCCGACTATGTGGCGCGCTACCCGGAGGTGGCCATCGATCTGCTGCTGCTCGATCGCGCGGTCAATCTGGTCGATGAGCGCATTGATCTGGCCATCCGCATCACCAATGAGCTCGACCCGAATCTGATTGCGAGGCCGCTCAGCGTATGCCGCTCGGTGGTGTGCGCGGCGCCGGCTTACCTCGCGCGTCAGCCGGCACCGCGCCAGGTGGCCGAGCTCGCCCATCACAACTGCCTGACCCATTCCTATGTGGGCAAGAGCTTGTGGCAGTTCGAGCAGCATGGCGAGGCCACCGCGGTGGCGGTGCGCGGCAATCTGAGCGCCAATGACGCGACCGCCCTGATGCAGGCTACGCTGGCCGGGCTGGGTGTGGCCTTGCTGCCCAGCTATCTGGTGGCGCCGCGGCTGCAAAGCGGCGAGCTGGTCGCGCTGCTGCCCGACGCGCGGCCGCGCGATCTGCGCATCTATGCGATCTATACCTCGCGCAAACATATGCCGGCCGCCCTGCGCACGCTGCTGGACTTTCTGGCCGAGCGCTTTGGCGCGGAACCGGCTTGGGACCGCATCTAGCAAGCTGAAAACCAACGCGGCAGCCTGAGCTGCCGCGTGATGCGTTTATTTCTGCCAGGGCGCCGGCAGCCCCTGGGCGGCCCAGTGTGCTTCCAGGCGCTGCCAGACGGCTTCCTTTTCCGTCTCGTTCAGGCACACCCAGTTGGCCACTTCGAAGAAGGTCCGGCCGCAACCCATGCACACCTCGTCGCCAAGGGCGGTGGAGCACAGCGCAACGCAGGGGGAATCGGGACGGATCATGATGGCAGGGCCGGAAAACGGAGCGGCATTGTAAGCGCGCCTGCGCGCTATGCGCAGGCCGACTGTCTGTTCAGCCGGGAAAATCCAGCAGGGTCTGTAACAGCTGGCGCAGCAGCGGCTGCACCTCGGCCGCCAGCTGGGCCACATAGGGGTAGGGGCGGTCTTCCTGCATATAGGTGCGCTGCGATAGTTCAAGCTGGATCGCATCAATGCCCTGCGCCGGCTGGCCATACTGGCGCGTGATCTGCCCGCCCTTGAAGCGCCCGTTCAACACGCCGCTATAGCCGCCATGGCGCTGTACGACGTCCAACAGCGCTTCACCGAGGCCAGGGCGGCAGCTCGCGCCATTGGCGCTGCCCAGGTTGAAATCGGGCAGACGGCCGTCGAAAAAGCGCGGCACTTCGGAACGTATCGAATGCGCTTCCCATAACAGCGCACGGCCATGCTCAGCCTGGATGCGCGCCAGCTCCTGGCTTAGCGCATCGTGATAGGGCTGCCAATAGACCGGCACGCGCGCGGCGATCTCTTCGTCGCTCGGCGCATCGCCCGGCGCATACAGCGGCGCCTTGGCAAAGGTATCGACCGGGCACAGGCCGGTGGTGTCCTGGCCCGGGTAGAGATTGGCATTGTCGCGCGGCCGGTTCAGGTCGATCACATAGCGTGAGTAGACCGGCACGATCAGGGACGCGCCCAACTCGCGCGCGAAGCCGTACAGGGTCGCCAGATGCCAGTCGGTATCGTCGAGCTCGCGCGCCACCGGCAGCATGCGCGCGGCCAGATCGGGCGGCAGCGCGGTGCCCACATGGGGCATGGAAATCAGCAGCGGGCGGCTGCCCTGGTGCAGCGTATAGGTATGCATCTTGGTTCTCCCTAGGCCGCCAGCAGTTGCGCCAATGCGGCACGATAGTCGCGTGCGAACTCGGCGCTGCGCGCATGGCGGCCGTGCGTCATGCGGGTCTGACCAGCCACCACCACCTCGGCAATCGGCGTGCTGCCATGCTGGCAGAACACGAGGCCGGCCAGCAGCTGATGGACTGGCCGGCAGGCCAGATTCGGGTGTTCGGTATCGAGTACCAGCCAGTCGGCCTGCTGGCCGACCGCGAGGCCGGCAATCGCACGGCCACTGGCGCGCGCGCCGCCCGCCAGGGCTTCCTGCCACAAGCGTTCGGCCAGATCGGGTTGCTCGGCACTGGCCAGCGCATTGCGGCGTCGGTCGCGCAGGCGCTGGCTGTATTCAAAGCCGCGCAATTCATCGACCGCGCTGACGCTGATATGGCTGTCCGAGCCCACGCCCCAGGCGCCGCCCTGGGCCAGGTAGTCGACGCCGGCGAAGATGCCGTCGCCCAGATTGGCCTCGGTCGTGGCACAGATACCGGCCACCGCACCACTGCGCGCGAGGCCAGCCACTTCCGCCGCATCCATATGGGTGGCATGTACAAGGCACCAGCGCGCATCGACCGGTTGCTGATCGAGCAACCATTGCACCGGGCGCTGGCCGCTGTGCGCGAGGCTGTCGGCCACTTCCTTTTCCTGCTCGGCGATATGGATATGGATGGGCGCGCTGGCGTCGATCACTTCCAGCCCAAGCCGGGCGCGTTCGAGCTCGGCCGGCGTGACCGCACGCAGCGAGTGCGGCGCCAGGCCGTAGCGCAGGCCTGCGTGTTGCGGATGGCTATGGCGCAGGTGGACTTGCAGGTCCAGCATCCAGTCGGTGCTGCTGATAAAACGCGCCTGCTCGGCATTCGGTGCTTGGCCACCAAAACCACCCTGCTGATAGAGCACCGGCAGGAGCGTGAGGCCGATGCCGACATCCTGGGCGGCGGCGATCAGGCATTCGCTCAGTTCTGCCGGGTTCGCATAGGCTTGGCCGCCGGGCGCGTGGTGGATGTAATGGAACTCGCACACCGAGCCATAGCCGGCCGCCAGCATCTCGCTATACAGCTGGCGCGCTACCGCGTGCAGATGCTCGGGGCGCAGCTTTTGCGCAAAGCGGTACATCAGCTCGCGCCAGCTCCAGAAGCTGTCCTGCGGTCGCGCCAGGTACTCGGTCAGCCCGGCCATCGCGCGCTGAAAGGCATGCGAGTGCAGATTGGGCATGGCGGGAATCAGCGGCCCATTGGCCTTTGCGATGCCGGCGGGGCACGCTGCATCGGCTTGCACCGCGGTCAGCGTGCCGGCCGCATCCCACTCCAGTAAGACGTTCTTGGCCCAGCCGCTGGGCAAGAGCGCATCGTGGGCGAACAGGGCTTGGCTCATGCTGGCTTGCTTTCGGGCTGGATAAGGCCGCCACGCACAATCTGGTAGGCCGGGTTGCGCCCCAGCCAGTAGGCGAGTTCGGCGAGGGTAGTCACATCCCAGGCGACGAAGTCGGCGCGCCGGCCCACGGCCAATTGGCCATGCGTGGCTTGCAGACCCAAGGCGCGCGCGGCGTGCTGGGTTACGCCGAGCAGCGCTTCGCGCACGGTCAGGCGGAATAGCGTGCAGGCCATATTCAGCATCAAGAGCAGCGAGGTGGCCGGCGAGGTGCCGGGATTGCTGTCGGTGGCGATGGCCATCGGCACGCCATGCTGGCGCAGCAGCGCCATCGGCGGCAGCTGGGTCTCGCGGATGAAGTAATAGGCGCCGGGCAAGAGCACTGCCACCGTACCCGCTTCGCGCATCGCGATGACGCCCGCTTCATCGAGGAATTCCAGATGGTCGGCCGACAGCGCCTGGTAGCGCGCGGCCAGCGCCGTACCGCCCAGATTGGACAGCTGCTCGCTGTGCACTTTCACCGGCAGACCGAGCGCCTGGGCGGCGGCAAACACGCGTTCGGTCTGAGCCAGGCTAAAGCCGATCTTCTCGCAGAACACATCGACCGCATCCACGAGGCCCTCGGCGGCCAAGGCGGGCAGCATGTCGCTGCACACTAGCTCGATATAGTCATCGGCACGGCCTGCGTATTCGGGCGGCAGGGCATGGGCGCCGAGGAAGGTAGTGCGCACGGTGAGGTCGTACGCCTGCCCGAGCCGACGCGCCACGCGCAGCATCTTGGCTTCGCTGGCGAGGTCGAGCCCATAGCCTGATTTGATCTCGATGGCGCACACGCCCTCGGCCAGCAAGGGCTTGAGGCGACCGGCGGCCTGGGCGAACAGTTCGTCCTCGCTGGCGGCGCGTGTGGCACGCACGCTGGAGACAATGCCGCCGCCAGCGCGCGCGATGTCCTCATAGCTCGCACCTGCCAGGCGCAGCGCGAATTCATCGGCACGCTGGCCGCCATAAACCAGATGGGTATGGCAGTCGATCAGGCCGGGCGTGACCCAGCGCCCAGCCAGGTCGTGCCGGGGCAGGGCGGCGAAGCGCGCGGGCAGTTCGGCACGCGCACCCAGCCAGGCAATCTGGCCAGCTTCGACCGCGATGGCCGCATCGTCCAGGGTATCGTCCACATCGCCACCCGCGCACAGGCGCAGGTTCAGCCAGACGGCGTCGTGCTTCATCGTGTTGTCAGTCCAGTAATTGCAGGCGGGCCAGCAGCAGCACGCTATCGGGCGCCAAGCCCACCAGCTCGCCGCACAGGGTGTCGCCAGGGCCGATTTCCAGCGTGTCGAAGGTGTTCAAGGTATAGGTGTCGCAGGTATCACCACGCAGCTCGATGCTGCCGGCCGCGCAGAAGGCGAGCAGGAAGTCATCATTGGCGGCCAGGGTTTCGCGGCGGCTTTCACCCTGGGCCAGGTCCTGGCGCACCAGCCGGCCCTGCACGCGACCACGGCGCAGCATCAGGTTGAAGTCGCGCGTCGGGCCATCGAACAGTGCGCAGTACAGCGCGTCCTCGCCGGCAAAGCCAAACGGCTGGTAGCGCTGCAGATCATGGCGAGCGCCATCGTCCCAGCGCAGGCGCATGCCTTCGCCGTCCAGCAGCACGATGCTGCGCTGCACGCCGGCAAACACCGAGAACGCCCCGTCCTGCTCCACATCCGCCAGGCTGATGCGCCAGATGAAGTCATTGAGCCCGCTGCCAGCCGGGTAGCTGGCGATTTCGCGCGTGACCCCGCCGCCGTTTTTCCACGGCATGGGGCTCAGGCTTGGGTGCGGGATCAGGCGGACAGGACGGTGCATGGTCGGTTTACAGGTCAAGGGAAGGCAGGTTCAGACCTGCCTTGTATGCCGTTTGTTTCGCCAGCTCGTAACCGGCATCCGCATGGCGCATCACCCCGGTGGCCGGATCATTGAACAGCACGCGCTCTAGGCGCTTGGCGGCCGCATCGCTGCCATCGGCCACGATCACCACCCCCGCATGCTGGGAGAAGCCCATGCCCACGCCACCGCCATGGTGCAGCGACACCCAGGTCGCGCCGCCCGCGGTATTGAGCAGGGCATTCAGCAGCGGCCAGTCGCTGACCGCATCGCTGCCATCCTTCATCGCCTCGGTTTCGCGGTTGGGGCTGGCCACCGAGCCGGTATCGAGGTGATCGCGACCAATCACCACTGGCGCCTTCAGCTCACCGTTCTTTACCATCTCGTTGAAGGCCAGACCCAGACGGTAGCGGTCTTGCACCCCTACCCAGCAGATGCGCGCCGGCAGGCCCTGGAAGGCAATCCGCTCGCGCGCCATATCGAGCCAGTTGTGCAGGTGCGCGTCGTCGGGGATCAGTTCCTTGACCTTGGCATCGGTCTTGTAGATGTCTTCCGGGTCGCCGCTGAGCGCCACCCAGCGGAACGGCCCCTTGCCCTCGCAGAATAGCGGGCGGATATAGGCGGGCACGAAGCCTGGGAAATCGAAGGCGTTCGCCACGCCCATATCCTTGGCCATCTGGCGGATATTGTTGCCGTAGTCGAGCGTGGCCGCGCCGCGGCTTTGCAGGGTCAGCATCGCCTGCACCTGCACGGCCATGCTTTGCTTGGCCGGCTGGGTGATGCTGTCCGGTGCCTCACGGCGCGCGGCCTGCCACTGCGCCATGCTCCAGCCCTGCGGCAGATAACCATTGATCGGGTCGTGCGCGCTGGTCTGGTCGGTCACCACATCGGGGGTGATACCGCGTGTGACCAGCTCGGTGAACACGTCGGCTGCATTGCCCAGCAGGCCGACCGATACCGGCTTACCGGCCAGCTTGGCCGCCTCGATCATTGCCAGCGCCTCATCCAGGCTGTGCGCCTTCTGGTCGAGGTAGCGGGTCTTCAGCCGGAAGTCGATGCGCGTCTCGTCGCATTCGACGGCAATCATCGAGAAACCAGCCATGGTGGCGGCCAGCGGCTGGGCGCCACCCATGCCACCCAGGCCCCCGGTCAGCACCCAGCGGCCCTGTGCCACGCCGCCAAAATGCTGATTGGCCACGGCATAAAAGGTCTCGTAAGTGCCCTGCACAATGCCCTGGGTGCCGATATAGATCCACGAGCCGGCCGTCATCTGGCCGTACATCATCAGGCCCTTACGGTCGAGTTCATGGAAGTGTTCCCAGTTGGCCCAGTGCGGCACCAGGTTGGAATTGGCGATCAGCACACGTGGCGCATCGGCATGGGTGCGGAATACGCCAACCGGCTTGCCGCTTTGCACCAGTAGGGTTTCGTCGTCATTGAGCTTGCGCAGGCTGTCCAGAATCCGGTCGAAGCTGGCCCAGTCGCGCGCGGCGCGGCCTATGCCGCCGTACACCACCAGCGCCTGCGGATGCTCGGCCACCTCGGGGTCGAGATTGTTCTGGATCATGCGGTAGGCCGCTTCGCTCAGCCAGTTCTTGCAGCTGAGCGTGTTGCCGCGCGGTGCGCGTACGGTGCGACTGGTATCGAGACGGGGGTCCTGGCGATCGGCAGACATGCGGCTTCCTCGAAGAGATAAAGACAATGCTGCGATCATGCGCGCGGCCAAGTTGTATAGTCAAGTGGTGTGCGCAGACTGAGCCAAACCCAGGCCCGATCTGCTTGGCGGACGCGATGACGTGGCCGGGTAAACCCGTCGCGCAATCAACCATTTAGCGCCGACGCTTAAGCAAAAACGCTTAAGCCTGTATAGTGCCGGGGTGCAAACCGGATGGTTTTGCCCAATCGTGCTCGGTTGGCTTCCTCACGGCCTCTGCCGTTCCGCCTGTTTAGCCAGCCGTTTCGCACCCGTTTCCGGGGTCGACGCCAAGCATGCGGCGACCAGCACAATGGCACGGCGCCTTGCCGGGCCTGGCGCAGAAGGCATCAGCCCCTGCCCGAACCCAACCTCAACCTAAGTTAGCCCAGTCGCCGCCCCAGCCCGGCGCGACACAGGAGAAATTGGCAGCATGGCAAAAGAAGAACTGATTGAACTGGATGGTGTCGTTGTAGAAGTACTGCCGGATACCCGCTTCCGCGTGAAGCTGGATAACGGCGTGGAAGTGATGGCCTATGTATCGGGCAAGATGCGTATGCACCGCATCCGCATCCTGGAAGGCGATAAGGTCACGGTGGAACTGTCGCCTTACGATCTGACCAAGGCCCGCGTGAGCTTCCGTCACAAGGACGAACGCGCCGCCGGCGCCGGTGCGCCGCGCCCCGGCCAGTTCCGCCGCCGCTAAGCTGTGCGACGCAAGTCATGAAAAAGGCACCCTCTAGGGTGCCTTTTTTGTTTGCGGACCGCGGCCGGCTTAGGAGCGCAGTAGCGATAGCACCTGGCGCGGGCTGGCATTGGCCTGGGTCTGCACCGCGAGGCCGGCTTCGTTGCGTATGCGTTCCTGGGCGAGGCGTGAAGCAGTGGCTGCATAGTCGGTATCGGCAATCCGGCTGCGTGCGGCCGACAGGTTTTCCGCGCCGCTTTGCAGATTGGCGATGCTAGCCTCGAAGCGGCTATTCAGCGCGCCTAGCGAGGCACGCTGCTCATTCAGACGGCTGAGGTCTGCATCGATTTGTTCGAGCGCTGAACTCGCGCTGCTTTCCGAGGACAGGTCGATACGGCCATTGCTGCTATTGAGCCCGCCCTCGGCGGCGCTGGCGGATAGATTACCCAGCGATAGGCTGATCCGGTCACTTGGGTTGGCGCTTGGGCCGGCTTGGATGCTTAGTTGATTGCCCTGGAACAGCGGCTGGCCATTGAAATTCGCATTGCGCAAAGTGCTATTGCTGGCCTGACTGAGCGCATCGACTTCACCCTGGATGGCTGCGCGGTCGCTGCTGCTGAGCGTGCTATTACCGGCCTGTACGGCCAGCTCGCGTATGCGCTGGGTATTGTCGGTGACGGTGCTTAGCGCGCCTTCAGCCGTTTGCGCGAGCGAGATGCCATCGTTCAGATTGCGTGCGGCCTGATTGCTGCCGACGATCTGCGCGGCGAACTGCTCGATGATGGCGCTGGCGGCCGGGTCGTCCGCGGCGCGGTTTACGCGCTTGCCGCTGGCCAGTTGCTCGATCTGGCGCTCTTGAGCCTGCTGGGTACTGTTCAGTGTGCGCTGCCCGCTCAGGGCGGTCGGGTTGCTGTTTACGCTATTGATCATGATGCGGGTCCATTCGCTTGATGCGTATTCGAGCAACCTTACGCCGAGGCGTTTCAGCCCGGGCGGCTTTCCCGACCGGCGGTTAGGTGCACGCCACCGGCTGGGCCGGGTGGCGCGCGGCTCGAGCGCTGCGCTAGACGAAGCCCAGATTACGCACCGTGAAATTGCCCAGATTGGGCAAGAGGCTCAGCACCTGGGCGTCGCTCAGACCCATCCAGCGCGCCAGGGTGGCGATGTACTGGTCGACCGATTGGGTGGGAATCCAGCGCCCCTGGTATTCCCAGCTGTTTACGCCGAAGTCGTCCGGTCCGCCCAGCGCGAGTTCTGGGAAGCTACCGTGCAGTTTCCCGCCCTGCACCGCGCCACCTATCACCAGCTGGTGGTTGCCCCAACCGTGGTCGGCGCCACCGCTGGAGTTGGGTTTGAAGGTGCGACCGAAGTCGGACAGTGTGGCCGTGGTGACACTGTCCTCCATGCCCAGTAGCACCATGGCTGCCTGGAAGGCCGCCAGTGCGGGGCCCAGCTCGGCGAACAGATCGCCCTGGCGGGTCAGCTGGTTCTCGTGCGTATCGTAACCATCCTGCGCGACCACGAAGACCTGACGGTTGCCGCCCACGCTCTGGCGATTGGCGATCATCTTCGCGACCTGGTAGAGCTGGCGCGCGATATCGCTGTCCAGCGCGCCGCTGAGGTTCTGGAAAGGGCCGTTCAGAATTTCGCTCGGGTTATTGCTGGGAGAAACCTTGAGCAGCGGCGCCAGGCTGGCGCTGCGGCTGAGCGCGGTGTTCTGGATGCCGGCGAAGGCGTTCATCAGCTTGTTGCTGCGTGGCGTGCTGGCCAGGGTCTGCAACATGGCTTTGCGCGCCGGATGCCCACCCCAGTTGCTGGCGAGGCCGGCGGGCGCAAAATCGCTGCCTGGGCCGGGCAGGGCCAGGGTGGAGCGTGCGCTGCCTATGCCCAGGCGGCCGCTATTGCCGAAGGCGAACACCGGATCGGGGCCAAGTGCTTCGGCCAGCCTACCGCCCCAGCCCGTGCGGCCGAGTACCGAGCTGCCGCCCGATTGCCACAGGTTCTGCTGGTCGGAATGCGAGAACAGATTGTCGGGCAGGCGCGCGGTCTTGCTGACCAGATCGGCGCGGGTGGTCGGGCGCACCAGCGGGCCGACATTGCTGACCACGCCGAGGTCGCCGCGACTCCACAGCGGCTCGAGTGCGGCCAGGGCCGGGTGCAGGCCGTACTGCGCACCAATCGGCACCAGGCTGGCCTTGGGCAGCGCCAGTACGCCGCGCACGCTTTGATAGGCGCTGTAACGGCTATCGGTGGGCACGATCATATTCGCGCTGTCATTGCCGCCAAACAGCTGCACGCACACCAGCGCCTTGTAGCTCGGGTCGCCGGCCGCATGGGCCGGGATGCTCATCAGCGCCTGCAAGCCACCAAAGGTGCCCAGGGCCGAACCGCCCATCAGGGCCTTGAGAAGATCGCGTCTATTCATCGTTGCACCTGATATTCGGGACTGGCCAGCACAAGGTAGACGGCCGAGCGGGCGCGCTCTTCACGCCAGGTCGCGCCATGGTTTTTTTCATTCCATACCCCGACCGCGTCCACAATGCCGGTCTTGATATTGGCCGGCAAGCCGCCGGTAACCAGCACCTTGTCGAGCGAATCGACCAGTAGGGTCGGGTTGTCGGCCAGGGCCAGCCAGTTGCTGCCATTGATCTGGGTGCCGGTGGCGCCGGGGCGGTCGTCTTCCGCCTGCAGACCGCCCCAGTACAGCATGGCGGTAGCCAGGTTCAGGCGCGCCAGCGTGCTATTGGCGTTCTCGATGGCGAAGGCTGGGCCCACGACATCGGTGCCGGGCAGCGGGTAGTCAGGCGGATAGAAGTTGAATACCGAGTTGGCATTGAACACGATCTGGCCCAGCTCATTCCCCCACCACCAGTAGAAGTTCGCACCATCGCTGCTGGCATTCAGCGCGCGCAGCATGCCGGCGATGTACTGGGCTGGTTCGCGCAGGCGGCCATAGTTCGGGTCGCTGTTCTTGTTGTCACCGCGCGCCTCCGGGTCGAGCAGGATGGCGGCGAACAGCGCCTGCATATCGCCACGCACGCCGCTGCCGAAGTCATAGGCCTTGCCGCTGACAAAGGCTTGCGACACACGCGCCACATAGGCGGGGCTCGGATTGCTGGTGACCAGGTGCTGGATCAGCTGCTTGCCAATGAAGGGCGGCAGATTCGGGTGCTGGTAGAGCGCGTCGATCACCGCATCCAGCGCCTGTTCGGGTGTGCGGCTGGCGGCCAGCGTGCCGCCGCCGGGCAGCTTGCGCTCAGTCTGATCGTGCTCGGCCGCAACGGCCAGCATCTGGCCGCGCAGATAGGTAGGATTCTTCCAACCGCTGCTGCCCCAGGGGCTGACGCCGCCGGCCGGATAGGTCCAGCCGGTCAGCGCGAAGGCCACATCGCGCACGCCGTTATTGTCATAGGTCGCCACGCACTGGCCGCCGGGCAGCGTGCCGTCGGCATTCAGCTGGCAGGGGCCGATGCTGAACAGCTGCAGCAGCTCGCGCGCGAAGTTCTCGTTCGGGTCAGCCTTGCTGTTATTGACCAGGTTCAGATACGTGCCCATGACCGGGCTGAGCGTGACCGATTTGAGTAGATCACGGAAATTGCCGAAGGCTTTGTCGGCCAGCATCTGCTGGTATTCGCGCAGGCCGTAGGTGCCTTCCACCTCGGCATTCGAGACCACGAAGAGCTGGCTGAGCGCCAGTGCCGCGCGTTGGCGCAGCTGGTCGGGGCCGTAGAGGGCATTGCGGTAGAACTCGCGCGACAGCGGCTCTGCCGAGTAGTACTCGCGCCAGCAGTTATTGCGCGCATAGTCATTCGGGAAGCCGCTGAACTGCTTACAGAAGTCCTTCAGGCCGGCCTTGTGGATCGCATCGGAATAGCCGGTACTGTACAGATTGCCCTTGGCCTGGAACTGCGAGGCCAGCCAGGGCTTGAAGCCGACCGTACGCAGGCTGTCGATATTGGCTTGAGTCGGGCCGAAGGTGGCCTGGCTGAGAAAGCGCTGCGCATCAGCTTCGCTCGGCGGCGTCAGGCCGCTTGGCGGGGTGGGCGTGGGCACCGTGGTGCCGGGGTCGGCTGGGCTGCTGCTATCCCCACCACCGCCGCCACCGCAGGCGGCCAGGGAAAGCAGCAGGGCAAGCAGGAGCCCCTTCTGTAAGGGGGCGGCATGGCGGGCTGGCAGCATAAGGCGTCTATCCATGAAAGCGGCCCGCGCTGGTCGCGCTAGCCTGGGCATCGTGCATTAGCGGCGCATGATGCACGGCTTGGTGGATTATGACTACGGCATTTTGCACGCCAACCCGATCCAGGCGACCAGCGGCTGCTGGCTGCCGCCCAGCGTGGCCCGGCGCTATCGGGCGGCGTCTGCCAGCAGACTGCGCATATCGGCCAGCACGGCACTAATCGCTGTCGCATCCCAGCGTGCTGCGTCGTAGTTGACGTTGATGCCCAGCTGCCCGTGCAGGGTGGCCACGGCGCTGAACAGCGGCTGGCCGGGCATGGGGAAGAGTGCGAAGCCGGCTTCATCCAGCGCCAGCGGCAGATTGCTCGGTGGTGTCAGGCGGCCGACATTGCTGAGCAGGCTGTGCTGCGGGCTGGCGGCCAGTATGTGCGCAAACTGGGCAATGCCTGCGTCGGAGGCCGGCAGGCGTGGTGGGCCCGGCATCAGCTGGAAGAACAGATGACCGTCTCCACGGTGCAGACAGTGCTGGATATCGGTGCTGAGCAGGCGCCCGAGCGACCACAGGTCCTCATGCGGCGGCAGCTGCAGACGGCTGCTGAGCAGGCTGACGGCAAAGGCCGGCGTATGGTCGGGCAGGGGCGGCGTGCAATGTGCGCGCAGATCGACCGGGCTGGTCAGCGCCAGCGTGGGCGCCGCCTGTGGCCCAAAGCGGCCTGCCAGTGCGCGCAGCTGGGCCGCGCCGACCACGCCATGCACCGAGGTAGCGGCAGCACGGGCACGCGCCGCCAGCCGCGTGGTATGCGCCGCGTCCAGCTCGATGCGTTGGCTGCGCGGCAGCATGGCCAGGCCTGGCCGTGCATCGTAGCCGGGCTGGTCCTGCGGTTTGCCGAGCGGCGCAAACTCGGCCTTGCGTGCGGCTTTGAGCGCTGTGAGAGCAGCTTCGCCAGCCGCGCCGCGCCATTGCGGCGGAAAACCGGCATGTAGGGGTGGTAAGGCGCTGCGCGTCTCGATAGACAGGGCGGGCTGCCCTGCCAGCTGCAGCACTTCCCACAGCAGGGCGAAGGCCGAGCGCCCATCGGCAATGCTGTGCTGAAAGATCAGCGCCAGTCGCCAGCGCCCATCATCCCAGCGCTGCCAGCGTGCACGTAGCAGGGGTGCCGCAGCCAGTGCAAAGGGTTGCACGATCGCATCAGCCAGATCCTGACGGCCGTCGTCCTCGGGCAGCACGCAGTCCAGCTCAAGGTCGCCGGCCTGGGGCAGAAAGTGCAGCGCCTGCGCGGCATCGCGCGCAATGGCAACCCGCAGCAGCGGGTGGGCGGCCTGCACGCGCTGCAGGGCCGCGCGCAAGGCGTCTTCCTGCAGCGGTGTGCGGCTGTCGGCATACACGGCGAAATTCATCGACGACACCTGATCGAGCATCCAGAACAGGCTTTCGGCGGGGTCGAGCGGGCGGGGCAGGGTCATGGCGGGCTCCGATCAAGACCGAAATCATGTTCGAGAGAACACGCTGCCGACAAGCGTTATATATCGCGCCGCGCTGTTACACTCGCGCGCTTCTCCCGGCCCGAGATGGCGCCCTATGCTGCTTTCCTATGATCTGCTCGCCCTGGCGGCGGCAGCCTGCTGGGCCCTCGGTTCGGTACTGGCGGTTGGCCCGGCCCGCCACCTGGGTTCGCTGGCCTTTAATCGCTGGCGCCTGGCCATCGTGGCCAGCGCGCTGTGGCTGTTCACCGTGCTGGCGGGTGGCTGGCAGAGCCTGACGCCCGGCCTGATCGGCGCGATGGCGCTCAGCGGCCTGATCGGCATCTTTATCGGCGATACGGCGCTGTTCGCCGCCATGAACCGACTCGGCCCGCGCCGTACCGGCGTGCTGTTTGCCAGCCATGCGGTGCTCACCCCTTTACTCGGCTTTGTCTTGTTTGCCGAAACCCTGGGAGGGCAGGCCCTACTGGGAGCTGTGTTGACGGTGGCCGGGGTGATGACGGCGGTCTTCCTGGGGCGCCGCGCCGAGGAAACCCATGAGTGGGAAGCCGATCGTGGCGATGTACGCTTGGGCGTGGCGCTCGCGCTCCTGGCCGCGCTATGCCAGGCCGGCGGCACCCTGGTGGCCAAGCCGGCCATGGCCAGCGGCGTCGATCCGGTCGCGGCCGCGGCCGTGCGCATCAGCACCGGCTTTCTCTTGCATGCCTTGCTCCTGCTGGCGGGGGTGCGCGCGGCTCAGGCTCACCACCCGCTGACCGCCACCGTGCTGCGCCAGACGGCCACCAATGGCCTGATCGCGGTTGGCCTGGGCATGACCCTGGTGCTGGTGGCGCTGGAACATGGCAATGCCGGCATGGTGGCCATCCTGTCTTCGGTGTCGCCGGTGCTGGTGCTGCCGCTGCTGTGGTGGCGCTTGGGTCGCCCGCCAGCCGCTGGTGCCTGGTTGGGCGCCTTGCTGACGGTGCTGGGTACGGCGCTGATCCTGGCGCGTTAAGCTTCCCAATCTGCAAAGCGGAGACTCGCATGCTCTATATCCATGTGCCCGAGCAGGGCGACCACTGGCAGGCCTTGCTGCAGGCAGCCTTGCCTGAGATGCCGGTGCTGGCGGCACCGAGCGAGGTTGATACGGACCAGGTGCGCTTTCTCGCCACCTGGCGCCCGCCCGAGGGCCTGTTCGCGCGCTTTCCCCGTCTGGAGGCAGTGTTTGCGCTGGGTGCCGGCGTCGATCGTTTCCTGGCGCGGCCTGATCTAGATCCGGCGGTCGCCCTGATCCGCCTCAGCGATGCCGGTATGGCGCGCCAGATGCTCGAGTATGTGCAGTTCGGCCTGCTGCGTTTCCAGCGCCGCATGGATGAATACCGTGCGCTGCAAACCCAGGGCAGCTGGCAGGTGCTGGCACAGCGCGATGCGAGCGAGCTGCGCGTCAGCGTGCTGGGCTTGGGAGCGATCGGTGGTCAGGTCGCGCTGGGCCTCGCGGCGGCTGGCTACCGCGTCAGTGGTTGGAGTCGCAGCGCTAAGGCACTGCCCGGTGTGCGCTGTCTGCACGGCGAGGCGGCACTGGATACGCTGCTAGGCGAAACCGATGCGCTGGTGATGATCTTGCCGAACACCCCGGCCACGCGCGGCCTGCTGGATGCGCGCCGCCTGCAGCTGCTGCCATCGGGCGCCATCGTGATCAATGCCGGGCGCGGCGAGCAGCTGGACCTGGACGCGCTGCTGGCCGGCCTGCGCAGCGGTGCACTGGGCGGTGCCCAGCTGGATGTGTTTCCCGAGGAGCCGCTGCCGGCCGAGCACCCTGCCTGGCAGACGCCGCGCCTGCATATCACGCCGCATGTGGCCGCGATGACCTTGCCGGCACCGTCGGCCCTACAGGTGGCGGCTAATCTGCGCGCGCTGCTGGCGGGCCAGCGCCCCCAGGGTCTGGTCGATCGAGCGCGCGCTTACTAACGCAAATGCCCGATGTAGCGGCTGCTGGCATCCGCCGCGGCGGGGCGGGCCAGGTTTTCCTTGATCTGCTCGAGCAGTGGCTTGTGCGCCATCGTCTTGGGCTGGCTGAACAGGGCCTGCTCGAAGCGGTTGACCGCCTCGGCCAGCTCGGCCGAGCTGTCGCCGCGCGCGAGGCGGATGATCTCGCGCGCATAGTCTGGATTACTGACCATCCATTCGGGGTCGGTGATGCGGCCTATCTTGCGCCGTATCATCACGTGCAGATGGGCCGCCAGGGCCAGCAGTTCATTGTGCGTCATCGTGTGCACCTCGCTTGACTGGCACCGGTCGCGATCGGTTTGCCCCACCGGGTGGGGCAGGATGAGCGTGTGCCGGCGCTAAGATCCGGCGCCGCGGGCTGCCGCGGCGCATTGCCCACCTCTGTTCAATCCAGCCGCTCGCCATGCTGGGACAGGTCGAGGCCGAGTAGCTCCTCGTCCTCCGGTACGCGCAGGCCGACGATCAGGTCGACCAGCTTGAGGATGATGGCGCTGGCCAGCAGGCTGTAGGCAAACACCGCGCCCGCGGCGATGGCCTGGGTGGCAAGGTCCGCCGTTACGCCACCGATTTCCTTGCGCGCGAACACGCCGGTCAGCAGCGCGCCGACCAGACCGCCTATGCCATGCACGCCCCATACATCCAGCGAATCATCGGCGCCCAGCAGGCGCTTGAGGCCGGTGGCACCCCAGTAGCAGGCTACGCCTGCGGCAAGGCCGATCAGCAGCGCGCCATTGACTGCCACGAAGCCGGAGGCCGGCGTGATGGCGACCAGGCCTGCCACAGCGCCCGAGCACAGGCCCAGCATGGACGGTCGGCCGCGCACCAGCCACTCGGCCAGCATCCAGCCCAGCGCGCCGGTGGCGGCGGCCAGGTGGGTGACCAGCAGGGCCATGCCGGCCCGACCATCGGCCGCACCGGCCGAACCGGCATTGAAGCCGAACCAGCCCACCCAGAGCAGTGCCGCGCCGACCATGGTCAGGCCCAGATTGTGGGGAATGAAGGCTTCCTGGCCCCAGCCCTGGCGCCGCCCGAGCATATAGGCCGCCATCAGGCCGGCTGCCCCAGCATTGATATGCACGACGGTGCCGCCGGCGAAGTCGAGTGCGCCCATGCCGGCCAACCAGCCACCCGGCTCCCATACCCAGTGGGCGACCGGCGCATAGACGAGCAGCGACCACAGGGTCATGAAACAGAGCAGGGCGGAGAAGCGCATGCGCTCGGCAAAGGCGCCGCAGATCAGCGCTGGGGTGATGATGGCGAAGGTGAGCTGGAACAGCGCGAACACCGACTCGGGCACGGTAGGCATCAGCGGATGCACCGACAGCTGGCCGGCTTCCTTGAAGTAGATGAGACCTTCGAGCATCCATCTATCCAAGCTGCCCAGCCAGGGTGAACCGGGCGTAAACGCCAGGCTGTAGCCCACCACCACCCAGAGCACCGACACCAGCGCGCAAATGGCGACCGCCTGGCTCAGCGTGGCCAGCACGTTCTTCTTGCGCACCATGCCGGCATAGAACAGGGCCAACCCAGGCAGGGTCATCAGCAGTACCAGGGCGGTAGCCATCATCAACCAGGCGGTATCGCCTGCGCTGATCTGGCTGGCCGGCACCACGACGGGGCCGCTGGCCTGGGCGGTAGAGAAGACAAGCACCGGCGCAAGGCCGGTACGCAGTAACACAGCAGCAAACGCTGGCAGGCGAGGCAACATCGGCAATACCCCCTGTTATTGGAATCGACCCTCGTGGGCCCAGGGGTTTAGCAGGAGCTATGCCATCTGCGGGCATGGTTGCAAATGATTGAAATGGCAGGGTTTTTCGTGTTGGTTCGAGCACTGCGTCGGGCTGCCGAACCGGCTTGGTGCGTGCTGGCGTGCGCCGACTGCTGCCATGGTGCGCGCGGGCCCGCCTAGTCGGTCATCTCATAACTCATCTTCAGGATACCGGCCAGCAGGCTGGCCCCCAGCGAGATACCGATGCCCCAGGCCAGGTATTCCCAGTGGTCAATGGCCAGCGCCAGCCCTGGCACCTTGAACAGCCCGCTCTGTTCGAGCAGGAAGGCGAGGAATAGGCCGATGGCGCCAAATAGGAGCAGCAGGGTCAGCTTGAGAAAGCGGCCGGCCCAGCGGTCGGCGCGCTCGGCCGGCGTGGTCTGGCGGGCGATCAGATCGGCCAGTGGGTCCAGGTGCGGGGTAGTCATGGCTTGCCTTGATGGGAGTCGTGCTGCCCGCAGTCTAGACGCTGGCGCCGCGTGCGACAGGTCGGTTTGCATCGGCGCACCACTCGCTCCAGGAACCTGGATAGAGCCGGCTGCCAGGCAGGCCCGCCAGGTCGAGGGCGAGCAGATTGTGGCAGGCGGTCACGCCCGAGCCGCACTGTTGCACGGTGTCGTGTACATCGCGGCCATCCAGCAAGGCCAGCCATTCGCGGCGCAGCTGCTCGGCCGGTTTGAAGCAGCCGTCGACATCCAGATTGAGCTGGAAGAAGCGGTTCAGGGCGCCGGGGATGTGGCCGGCCACTGGGTCCAGCGTTTCGCCCTCGCCGGCAAAGCGGCCCGGCGCACGCGCGTCGATCAGCACGAAGTCCTGCCGGTCCAGATTATCCAGCACGGTATCGGCATCCACGCTCCAGGCTGCTTGCGGCTGCGGCTGCCAGCTACTGGCCTGCGCGCTGGGTACTTGGGTGCTGAGTGGACCGCCCGCACGCAGCCAGGCCGGTAGCCCGCCATCCAGTACCTGCACTGTGCTGAAGCCTAGCCAGCGCAATAACCACCAGGCCCGTGCCGCATACATGCCGCCTTGCGCGTCGTAGACCACCACGCGTCGGCCGGTGTCCAGCCCCAGGCCGGCCAGACGGCTGGCCAGCTGCTGTGCATCGGGCAAGGGGTGGCGGCCGTTGCGACCAGTCTTCGGGCCGGACAGGTCCTCGTCCAGGTGCAGGAAATGCGCGCCGGGCAGATGGCCTTGCGCATAAGCCTGGCGGCCGGCTTCGGGCTGGCTCAGGTCATGGCGGCAGTCAAACAGCAGCAGCTCAGGCTGATCGAGCAGGGGCAGCAGGGCTTGGGCCGAAATCAGGGCGGACATGGTGTGGCGTTCTCGCTGGCAAGAGGGATGGGGCGGTGTGGCAGGGCTTGTGGCGTAAATCACGCGGCTTTGAGTGTAATCGGCCCGCTCGCTGCGTGGATGAGGCAAATTCATCGGCCTGTCGTTTAGGGATCAATATAATGCGGCGCTGATATGACGGTGCACCCGCCTACCCCTGGGTGCGCTCTGCACCCGGGCGACGCGCCCGGCGTGACTGCACACACTGATCGGGTGCCCCCACCACGCCATGACCGCCAGCCTGCTGACGCCTTTCCCGCCCCTGTTGCAGGCCCTAAGTTTTGGCCTGTTCGCCATGGCCGTCGTACATGTCTGCCAGCGCCTGGTGGAGCGCTCGGCCATGGTGATCGGGTCGGCAGCCCGCCATGTGGCCTTTTCACGTGCGGCCATGGGCATCGGCTCGATGGTCTGGGCGCTGGATGCGGGCGGCATGTTTATGTATCCGGGTCGGTTGCCCCAGCCGGCGCAATTGGCGCCGTCGATTGCCGCGCTGATCATCCTGGTCGCTACCTGCCGGTTGACCGTGCCGGCCCTGGCAGGTACCCGGCGCAGCATCTGGGTGGCGCTGGCCGCCATCGGCCTGGCACTGGGCATGCTGCTTGGCCATCTGGTGCTGGTCAGCAGCTTTGGTGCCCAGCTGGGTCAGTTCAATTGGCAGGCCGCGCTGGCCGGGTTGTTGCTGGCCGGCGTGCTGGCCACCTCGCTGGCTCTGCGCCACCGTTCGGCCCGTTTGCGCGCGATCCAAGCGCAGTTCCAGCCGCTGGGCTGGCCGGACAAGGCCCTGGCCGCGCTGGCCATCGTGCCGCTGCATTGGCTGCTGATGAATATGCTGCCCCTGCCCAGCCAGCTTCCAGCCGCGGCGACCGAGGGCATGCCACTGCTGATCACCCTGGTGCTGTTCGGCATGCTGATGGCGCTCGATTACCTGCGCCACCTGCCCAGCGATCTGCAGGCCGATGCCGCCGGCAAGCTGCCCATGCCTTATGGTGGGGTGGAAAGCATGGTGCCGGCCAGCCAGCAGCTGGCCATCCTGATCGAACATCTGCCGCGCCTCTTGTCCAGCGCGGCGCTGCGCCTACATTTCCAACCGATTGTGGATACCCAGGGTGAACTGCGCCGCCTTGAGGTATTGAGCCGCATTGACGACACGCTGCTGGGCCGCGTGCATCCCGAGCGCTTCTTCCGCGCCTGTGACCTGGCTGGGCTGACCGTGCTGGCCGACCGCACCGTGCTGCTCGGCGCGCTGGCCCACGTGCATGCCTGGCAGCGCGGGCAGGGGCCGCGCCTGTGCATCACGGTGAATGTCGCGCCGCAGACCCTGCTGGACGCTGGCTTCGAAGCCTGGCTGTTGCACCAGTTGCATATGTATGCGATCGAGGCCTGGCGCTTGAAACTGGAGCTGACCGAGCATGCGCTGATCGCCAATGCCGGCGCCATGGGCGATGCGCTGCGCAGCCTGAAGCGGGCTGGCATCGGCGTGTTGATGGATGATTTCGGCGCCGGCTACTCCTCGCTTGGCCTCTTGGCCGACCTGCCCATCGAGGGCATCAAGTGTGACCGTCAGCTGATCCATGCCCTGCCCACCGACCGCAAGCGCCAAGTACTGCTGCGCCATGCCTGCCAGCTGGCGCGTGAGCTCGGTCTGAGCGTAACGGTGGAGGGGGTGGAAAGCGCCGAAGAGGCGCTCTGGGTCAGGCGGCTGGGGGCGGAATTGCTGCAGGGCTTTCATCTGGCCAAGCCGATGGCGGCCGAGTCCCTGCTGGCTTGGCATGCACAACAGCAGCCGTCGCCAGTAGCGCAGGCGCAGGTAATACCTACGGTCTAGCTGCAGCCAGCTCGGCGCGCGGGCGCGCCGGCAGGGTGGCCAGCAACACCCCGAGCAGGGCGATGGCAAACGCCAGCAGCTGTAGGCCGCTCAGGGTCTCGCCCAATACCAGCACCCCGACCAGCGCGGCGGAAATCGGCAGCATCACCGTGAACACCCCGCCCTGGCTGGCCGGCACGCCCTTCAGGCCGGTCATCCACAGCCACACCGTCCATACGCTGGCTGCCAGCGAATAGAACAGCAGCAGCACCCAATGGCCAGCCTGCACGCTGGCAAAGTCGAAAGACCACGCGAAATACAGGCCAAGCGGGGTCATCAGCACAAAGCCCCAAAGATTGATCAGGGCGGTGATGCGCTTGGGGCCGATGCTGCCGGTCAGCTTCTTGCCGATCACCGCATAGGCGGCCTCGCAGATCACCGCACCGAAGACCAGCAGATTACCGAGCCAGGCCCGATCGGCAGCTGCGCTGCCGGCCGCATGGCTGGGCTTGGCCAGTGCCAGCAAGCCTATGCCCAGCCCGGCGCAGGCTACCGCCGCCCAGACTCGACCGGAGATGCGTTCCTTCAGGAAGAACCAGCTGAGCAGCGCCACCACCGCCGGAATCGCCGCCATGATCACGCCGGCCGATACCGCCGAGGTCAGGCTGACGCCGAACAGCATGCAGATGCTGAACAGGAAATTGCCGAGGAAGGATTCGAGAAACAGCAGCTTGCGCGTCTGCGCGCTCATCGGCGCCTCGCTGGCCGGCTTCCTCAGCCAGTGCAGCATGGCCAGCCCGCCGATGCCAAAGCGCAGCCAGGCGAGCAGGAACACCGGCAGCGCCGCCACCAGCGGCTTGGACAGCGCAACATAGCTGCCAACCAGCGCCATGCTGGCAGCGAGACAGAGATAGGCGAGGGGGCGGTTCAGCATGGTTTGGCGAGTAATCCGGGAAAGAGAATGGCGTGAAGCAGTAAGGGGTGATACAGATAATTCAATAAATTGGAATGCGAAATAATACCCGTGTCTATCTGGCCTAACCCGTCTTTTCAAGTGCCTTGGCTTGTGCTTGCTATTTAAGGCTGAAGGCTGCGTGGTTAATCCGCGCTTGTCGGAGAATTTGACATCAGGATATTTGAAGTTTTACTGGGTCAATATAAATCAAGCACTTGTCTGGTATTTATTCGCTGGCAAGCTATTTGCTGTAAGGCGCCGGTCGCTAATTTTCTGCCACACGGAGCCATTGATAATATGAATAAGCGTTTTGCAGTTGCTGGGGCCTTATTGGCCCTATCCATCAGCGGTGCAGCCCAGGCGCTGACCATCGATACCAATATCGGTGCGAATGCCAGCGAAGCTGCCACCAATCTGACCAATGCCTATCTGGCCCCATCGTCCGGCATCAATGTGCTGTCGTCCAGCTATGTCGGCCAGCTGACGTCGCCGCAATCGGCCACCTATAGCGGTTTCAACCTGACTTCCAGCCAAGGCGGTCCGAATCTGCAGATCGGCAATGGCATCTTCCTGACCTCGGGTCGTGCCGATATCGCCCAGACCAATAACGATGCTTCCTTCGATGGCAACCTGGGCACGGCGGGCGATGCACAAGCCACCGCCGAACTGATTGCCAAGGGCGCACCGGCCAGCGACACCCGCGATGCCAACTCCTTGACCATCGAATTCACCGTCGATCCCGGCGTCAACCAGATCAGCTCGAGCTTTTTGTTCGGCAGCGATGAGTTTCCCGATCAGGGCGTGACCGACTTCTTCATGTTCTTCATCGACGACGTCAACTACGCCTTCTTCAATGACGGCAGTCTGGTGTCCTTCGTGAACGGCGTGAACTCGGCCAACTTCGTGAACAATCAGGTGGGCAGCGGCAACTACGGTATCGAATACGATGGCCTGTCGCTGAGCCTCGGCATCACCGGCAATCTGGATCTGAGCCGCTCCGTGCACACCCTGAAGGTAGTGATCGGCGACACCTCGGACAGCATCTACGATAGCGGCGTCTTCCTGTCTGGCCTGAAGGCCGGCACCGGCACCAATGTCGGCGTCTGCGGCGGCCCGAACCAGCCGCCTTGCGATGTGCCCGAGCCGGGTAGCATGCTGCTGGTCGGCATCGGTCTGGTCGGCCTGCTTGCTCGTCGTCGTGCCAAGCAAGCCTGAGCGTATAGCTAGGGCAGTAAAAAAGGCCGCATTGCGGCCTTTTTTTATGGTCTCAGCACGCGCGGCGTATGCGCGCTTCAGCCCTTGAGCAGCAAGCAAATCGCCTGCGCTTCAATGCTCTCGCCCTGTCCAACCGGGCCGAGCTTCTCATAGGTCTTGGCCTTCACATTGATCTGGCTCGCGTCCACGTCCAGGTCCAGGGCCAGGTTGGCGACCATGGCCGGGATATGCGGCGCCATCTTGGGCGCCTGTACCAGGATGGAGGCGTCCACATTGCCCAGTGTCCAGCCACTGGCCTGCACACGCCGGTAGGCCTCGCGCAGCAGGGCGCGGCTGTCGGCGCCCTTGAAGTCGGGGTCGGTATCGGGGAAGTGGCGGCCGATATCGCCAAGGCCGGCGGCGCCGAGCAGCGCGTCGGTAATCGCGTGCAGCAGCGCATCGGCGTCGGAGTGGCCGAGCAGGCCTTTCTCGAACGGTATCGTTACCCCGCCCAGTATCAGCGGTCGGCCTGCAACCAGGCGGTGTACATCCCAACCCTGACCAATACGGAAGTTCATGCGCTTGTCTCCAGAGAGCATCAGGCCGAGGTGGCGGCCTGCAAATATAGGGTGGCGAGGGCGAGGTCGGCCGGGTAGGTGACCTTGATATTGCGCTCACTGCCCATGATCAGGCGTGGCGCCAAGCCTTGGGCTTCGAGCGCGCTTGCTTCGTCAGTGATGTTGCTGTCGGCGCAGCTGGATAGCGCCGCCAGCAGCGCGCCATGGCGAAACATCTGCGGGGTCTGTGCGCGCCAGAGTTGCTCGCGGCTGACGGTGGTGGCTACCCGCTCGGCCGCATCGGCGCGCTTGAGCGTATCGGCCACCGGCACGGCCAGCAGGCCGCCGACCGGGTCGCTCTGCAGGCTGTCGATCAGGCGTATGACATCGCCCGCTTGCAGGCAGGGACGGGCGGCATCGTGTACGAGCACCCAATCCGCCGCATCCAGTGTGCTGGCCAGCTCGCGCAAGCCATTGCGCACGGTTTCCGCCCGACTGGCACCACCACAGCGCAGTACGCGCAATTTCTGCGCGAGTGCGGCATGGCCAGGATGGGCATGGTCGCCAGGGGCGGCCAGCGCGGTTTCCACCAAGTCGAACCATTCGTCCTCGGGCGACAGCACCACCACCACCTGCTCAATCTGCGCCACCGTGGCCAGCGCGCGTAGCGTGTGCAGCATCAGCGGTTCGCCCAACAGGGGCAGGTACTGCTTGGGCGTGCTGGACGCCATGCGGCTGCCCGAGCCGGCGGCCGGCAGCAGGGCGATGAAGCGACTCATGCCGCGGCGTCCTGCTTGGGCTCCAGCGTGCGCCACAGGCAGCTACCCTTGACGGTCTTGTCCAGCGTGTCGAGGTAGCTGTCGTGCTCGCTCAGCTCCTCGGCGCTCGCACGCTGCACACGCAGCGGGCCGCGCTGGGTGGTCTGGCTCAGATTCAGCTGCTGCTCGTTGGCCTCGTTCTCGGCCGGCGCGAGGTCGATCAGCAGGCTGTCCTGACCACGGGTCATGCAGAGATAGACTTCGGCCAGCAGCTCGCAGTCGATCAAGGCGCCGTGCAGGGTCCGCGCGCTGCGGTCCACATCGAAGCGGTCGCACAGCGCATCCAGGCTGTTGCGCTTGCCCGGGAACATCTCCTTGGCATCCTTGAGCGTATCGATGATGCCGCTCACATAGTCGGTGATCTTGCCGCGACCCAGCCGCTCGAGTTCCATATTCAGGAAGCCGACGTCGAAGGGCGCGTTATGGATGATCAGCTCGGCATCGCGTACGAAGTCGAGAAAGTCGTCCACGATCTCGGCGAACTTGGGCTTGTCGGCCAGGAACTCGGTCGACAGGCCGTGTACATTCAGCGCGCCTTCTTCCGAGTCGCGCTCCGGGTTGATGAAGCGATGCAGATGGCGGTCGGGCTTGGACAGCTTGCGGTTGACCATTTCCACCGCAGCGATTTCCAGGATGCGGTTGCCATCTTCGACGCGCAGGCCGGTGGTTTCGGTATCGAGAATGATTTGACGCATAGGGCTTTCGAACGCAGCAAGGCGCGCTTAATCGGCGAGGCTGTCCAGCTGCAGATTGTCGTCGTAGTGATAGAGCAGCAGGAAGTCATCCCAGCCTTCTTCGCCAGTGCACATGGCCATCGAGGTGGCGCGCAACATATCGCCGAAGGGGCTGGCTGGGTAGAAGGCTGTCTGGAGGATCGGCCAGAGCGCCTGCGCGTCCTCGGTCTCGAACATCAGGTTCAGATAGGGGCCATCATCTTCGCCTGCCTCAAGCTGAAAGGCGCTGATCAAGGGCTTGTGGATACGCAAGGCATCGCACACGGCTTCCACTGCCGTTTGGTCGAACTGGGCGACGCGGTCGGGTTGGATCTGGATGCACAAGGTGGTCATGTAAGCTCCGTTTCAGTGGGGTGGCCACGGGCGATGAAGGACTGCACGACACCGCTATCGTCGTCTTCCTGCCAGCGGCGTTCCTGGTAATCGCCGGCGCTGTATTCGGCTACCACCTTGCGCCAGAAAGCCTGGGCTGCAGGGTTGGCATCGATCTGGCGGACTTCCCAGGGACCGGGAAAGCGGTCGAACAGCGAAATGGCGGCGGCGCGGCCCACCCCAAGGCGACGCAGACCGCGCAGCACGAAAAACTGCAGCACATCGTGCACGCCAGGCCGGCCATCCAGCTGGCTGTGATCGGCCACGATGGCAAAGCCGGCCGGCTTGCCGGCGTGGCGGATGATCAGCGTAGCGTGCACATCCAGGAAGTACTGCTCGAACTGTGCGTCGTTCAGGAAGTAACCGCCCTCCTTTAGGCTCAGGCTGGTCAGCTCGCTGAAGTCGTGCGAGTAGAGCAGTTCCAGGCTGCGCAGCAGCGGCCGATCGGCTTCGCAATAGGGGTGCAGGCTGGTGCTCATCATCCGCGCAGACTGGCCACGCCCTTATTGGCCAGCGCATCGGCCCGTTCATTCCCGGCGTGGCCGGCATGGCCCTTGACCCAGGCCCAGTCCACCTGATGCTGGCCGCGCGCGGCATCCAGGCGTTGCCACAGCTCGGCATTCTTCACCGGCTTCTTGTCGGCCGTTTTCCAGCCATTGCGCTTCCAGCCGTGTATCCAGCTTTCGATGCCGTTCTTCACGTATTGCGAATCGAGCCAGACCTTGACCTTGCAGGGGCGCTTGAGGGTTTCCAGCGCCATGATCACCGCCATCAGTTCCATGCGGTTATTGGTGGTATCGCGCTCGCCACCGAACAGCTCTTTTTCCTGGCCCTTGTAGACCAGCAGCGCACCCCAGCCGCCTGGGCCAGGGTTGCCCTTGCAGGCGCCGTCGGTATACGCCACTACGACGTCATCGCTCACTTCTTCTTGCCCTTGGCCTTGGCGGCAGCGGCGGCCACGCTGGGCGGCACATAGGTGTAGCGGTACTCGTCGCTCTTGCTGCCCTTGAAGTTGTCCGCATTCGGCACCAGCGCTTCCTGCTTGAAACCCAGCGATTCGAGCAGGGCTATCGAGGCAGCATTACGGGTGTCGACGAAGATCTTGAAGGACTCGGCCATGAAGGGGCCTTCCAGATGCTCGCGCAGCTTGGTCACGGCTTCCTTGGCATAGCCCTTACGCTGATGTGCGGCGAAGATGAACCAGGCCATGGTGGCGGTATTGTCTTCGTCCACCGTGGCTTCCACTACACCTACATATTCCCCGCCACTGAGGCGTACGGCCCAGTTCAGCCACCACTCGTCGCCATCGGGCGAGCTGCGGCTTTCCAGACGCTTGTAGCGCGTCTGCAGTGCTTCCAGCGACGCGGGCGGGTTTTGCGGGATGAACTGGTACAGCGCTTCATTGCTCAGGCCGGCCAGCAGCTCGGCGGCATGCGCGGCGGTAATCGGTTCGAGCGTCAGGCGCTGGGTGGTAAGAACAGTATTGGCTGCGCTCATGGTATTTCTCTTCAATCAGGACAATCGGCAAGGCGCCCGCAGGCGCCGAAAAAAATAGCTGGGTCGCGCCCGCAGGCGCCACAAAAAGCAATCACTGAGGCGGGTGGATCAGGGCGTCGGCTCGCTCGTCGCATCTGGGTTCAAGGTGCGGTACAGCGTCATCAGCATGCCGGCCGTCGCCCCCCAGATGATCTTGCCCTGCCAGTTCACAGCGTAGGTCACCGCACGCCGCTCTGGAAAGTTCAGCACCTTCTCGACGAAGTTGCTGCGTTCCAGCAGGAAGGCCAGCGGCACCTCGAACACCTCGGCCACCTCATCAGCCTGCAGCACCAGATCGAAACCTGGCTTGAGCAGCCCAACTACCGGGGTGACCCGGTAACGCGACACGGTGGTGTACTGGGCGAGCCGCCCGACGGGCACGATGAAGTCAGCGCGAATGCCCACTTCTTCATCGGTTTCGCGCAGGGCGGCCGATTCGGGCGTCTCATCTGGCTCGATACGCCCACCGGGAAAACTGATCTGCCCGGCATGCTTGGCCAGCTTCTCGGTGCGCTTGGTGAACAGCACGGTCGGCCCGCTGGCGTGCATGACTATCGGCACCAGCACCGCTGCCGGCGTCGCATCCCCACCCGCCTCCACATCCCCGCCAGGCGCAAGCTTGACGGTGTCTAGCCTATGGGCCAGCCAGTCGCGCGAGGCGTTGAAGTCGGTGGGGAGGATCAGCATCGCATGATTTTACCAGTACATGAGCACGATGTTTTTGTGCTGTGCTGTTTGCAAAAAAAAGCGCGGTGTGAGCCGCGCTTTTTAAAGTCAAGTTGATGATGAATCAGAACTTGTAATTGCCCGTGGCGCGTACATAACGGCCGCGTAGGTCGTACAGGGTGAAGTTCGTACCGATACCGTAACGGCTGGCATAGGCGGCATCAAACGGAGGCGTGCGATCGAACACGTTTTGTACTGACAGGGATGCGCTGAATTGTTTATTAACAACGTAGCTGCCATACCAGTCCAGGGTGGTGTTGCTCGTCACTTCAGTTTGCCCTGCGGCTTGCTCTTGACGATAGCCATCAGTGTGATTGACCTTAAACTTGCTGGTCAAATCGCCCTTTTCCCAGCCAAACCCGACAGTGGCTTTGAAGCGCGGGTAGGTGCCATCGGAAAGGCTGCGGCCCACATACTCATCAGCCGGCTGGCCATCTGCTGGCGGCTTGCGATAAGACAGTAGATAGTTGCCGTCGAAGTCTGCCGTGAAGCGGCCGAACTTAGTGCTGTTCGAGCGCCAGGTCGCCGTGAGGTCAACACCCTTTGTCTCAACAAACAGCAGGTTTCGATAAGACGTCACGACATAGAGAATATTGCCTGTGCCGGCGTCACGAACGACCGCGTCTTTGTATTGAGGAAGATTGGAGTTATCGACAACGAACTGAGTGTCATCGGAGGAAACCAGCTTGTTCTGCCGAATCTTGTAGTAATCAACAGTCGCATTGAAGTTGTTGCTGGGCTCAAAAACCATACCCAGCGTGTAGCTCTTTGACTTTTCAGCTTCCAGGTTTGGATTGCTGGCAATTACCCCTGCGACAGAGAAGGTCTTGCCTTTTTCGCCTGCGACAGGGTGGTTGCTATCAATCACGCTCACGAAGAAGGTCGAATTGGATTGGGCGTTCTCTGCCAGAGTCGGGGCGCGGAAGCCCTCAGAGTACGAGCCGCGGAGCATTACCTGTTTAGCAGGCGTCCACTTCAATCCAAGCTTGGGAGCAAAGGCAGAGCCGAAGTCGCTATAGCTATCTTGGCGACCTGCCACGGTCATTTCTAGCTGCTTGGTCAGTGGTGCAACAAACTCCACGAAACCAGCGGTGACATCACGTTTGCCCTGTGTACGCGTCGCCCCCTGACCTAGTACTAGCCCGCCAGCCAATGCGGCATCTGGGCGGTCATCCATCTCTTCACTGCGCCAATCCAGGCCAGCTGCCATGCCTACGGTGCCAGCAGGTAGGTCGAACAACTCACCCGAAACCTTGAAGTCAGCAAACTTCACCGTCGAAGTCGACTCCCGGACGATATTGAGGCGTAGCTTGTCAACAACGGCCTTGGAGTTGCTTGGGTTGTAGAAGTCGTAAGTGGCGTTGGTAATAGCCTTGACCAGCTCTTCCCCGTTGATACGGTTGTACTGGGTGTTTTTGGCTTTGCTTTCCGATGTCCCGGCTGCGAAATCCCAATCCCATCCGCTGAACTCGCCTTTCAGACCGCCAAGGACGCGATAGCTATCACTGATAATCTTCGAGCTACGTGGACCGACGTCCAAAAAAGCGTAGGCAAAGCGGGCCGTGGTGGCAAATGGGTTGTTAGGATGTCCTACTGGCAGTTTATGGTTATCGAGGGTCAGGCCACCTGTTTCCGGGTTATAGCGAGTGCCTGTACCCGAATTGGAAATAGCGGCAGGTGTAAAGGTTTGATCGGTATCGGTGTGGGAGAGCAGCACCTCACCATAGCCCTGTACTACACCGAAGTCTGCGGTGCCGCGGGCAAAGGCGTTTACGCGCTCGGTCCCTGGCATGAGTTCTAGCATGTCTGCCGTATTGAATGCACAGACATCACCAGTTAATACCGACCCGGTATACGGGTTGTTGAAGTTGGACGCATCCATCTTCACCGTACCATTCGGACAGTTGGCGAAAGCTTGACGTGCGGTTGCCGAGACGCGGAAAGTGCCGCCGCCTGCGGACCATCCAAACAGGCCGCCAGGGTACTTGCGGAAGTCCTGATCTTTGGTGAAATCCCGTTCCGAGGCTCGCAAGCTGTCGCGCTTCAAGTAGTCAACAGACAGCAAGACATTAAATTTGTCTTCGTCGATATTGCCGATACCGCCTGTGGCCGACATGCGGTATTCATTGAGCCCGCCTTCGGTCGACGTCCCCGCACTGGCTGTCGTTTCCAGGCCAGCAAAGTCTTTGCGCAGGATAACGTTCACCACGCCGGCAATCGCATCAGAGCCGTAAACTGCGGATGCGCCATCGCGCAGTACTTCAATACGCTGAATCGCTGATGCGGGAATGCTGTTCAAGTCGAAGAATGCATCGGACAGATTTTGTGCAAATCCATAGTTCGCTACGCGACGGCCGTTCAGCAGAACCAGGGTTGCCTTCTGGCCGAGGCCACGCAGCGAAATGCCCGATGCGCCGGGCGCAAAAGAATTCGTGAAAGTCTCGTTGTAGCTATTAGCGTTATTGGCGCTAATCGAGCGCAGAACTTCTGCTACGCTGGCCTTGCCGCTTTGCTCGATTTCCTTGCGAGAAATAATGGTGAGCGGTGACGGGGTTTCGCTGCTGATACGTTTGATGCGCGAACCCGTGACTTCAATTTTCTCTGCCTTTTGAGCCCCTTCCTCCGCTGCAAAAGTATGGTTAGCGATGCCGGCAACACCTAGCACCAATAAAGCTTGGCTGATTTTCTTGAGCTGCATGAGATCTCCCCTGATTCGAGTCAGGCTATTCCGATGAGTTGGAACACAGATAAATAGCGGCCGATCTGGCCACCTCTGTCAGTTCTGTCGTTTGGTTGAGACAGTCTGAAGGGTGAGGATGCTACCTGAAGCCCGCGCGAATAGCGGCCTTAGCCTACAAACTCGTTACTGCTGTGTTGCCAATCCGCAAATTTATATTTCTTAGGCCCCCAGTGGTTCCTTTAGCTTGATTTCAGCTACTTGAAGCTAGGGTCTTGCTCTTGTTGGCTGATGGTCAGACTTGGCTGTCTGCAGATGCTTGATCCATTTGAAAAAAAGTTAGGGTCTACACCGTCGGCAAACGGAAATCCCGCCAATGCGCGAGCAGGCGGATGCCCAGGCCTAGTGCGAATAGCGTCCATAGGGTGCTGTTGCCTGCATAGCCTAGGGCGTGGGCGGCGTAGAGCAGGCCGGCCATCAGGATGGCGACCGTGCCGTAGAAGTCGCGGTCGAGGATGAAGGGGACGTCGTTGACCAGCATATCGCGCAGCACGCCGCCGCCCACGGCGGTGATGAAGCCCACGCACAGCACGCCGAACAGATTGAGCCCGTAGCTGATGCCGACCTGGGCGCCGGCCAGGCTGAAGGCGATCAGGCCGGTGGAGTCGGCTAGCACGAAGATCTTGTGCATGCGGGCGTTCCAGCTCTTGTGCAGGCTAAGCAGCCAGGCAGCGCCCAGGGTAGCGATGATGGTGCTGACGGGAGAGGCATCCTGAAACACCACCGGCACCCGGTTCAGCAGTACATCGCGCACCACGCCGCCGCCGATGGCGGTCAGGATGGCCACGATCAGCACGCCGAGCAGATCAAAGCGTTTCTTCACGCCGATCAGGTAGCCGGACACGCTGAAGGCCGCAGTGCCGACCAGGAACAGCCAGTCCATATCGAATAACACGCTGCCCAATGTGGACCAGTTCATCACGGTCTATCTCCTTGTCCTGCCTGTGTGCCGCGGTAGAGCAGCTGATTCGGGTGGCGCACGCCATCGAGTTCGAAGTCGATCTCACCCAGTTGTATAAAGCCTTGCCGCGCATAGAAGGCCTGTGCCGCCAGATTGGTGGCATTCACGCTCAACCACAGGCCGGCTCGGCTGCTGCCGTGCGCGTGCTGGCTGGCCGCATCCAGCAGGCGGCGGCCCAGGCCTTGCCCTTGGGCATGGCGCAGTACATACAGCGTGCTGATTTCCACCGTGCCGCCACCCGCGACCGGGCAGGGCGCGGCGAGGTCGAGCTGCAGATAGCCGAGCAGATGCCCGTGCGCTTCCGCCACCCAAAGCCGCTGCTGGGCCGAGCTGACCTGCAGGTCAAAGCGCGCCGGGCTGAAGTGTTGGTGCACATAGGTCGCCAGGGCTGGGCGTATGCCGTCTTGCGCATAGGTATCCAGCCAGACCTGTTGGCCGAGTGCGGCCAGGCACGGGCTATCCTGCCGGGTGGCGGGGCGGATCTGGGCGGTACTGAAGGGCATGGGCGGGCGCGAAACAAAACCGCGCCTTCCGGCGCGGTCGTGGGTAAAGACCCGATTACAGCACAGTCGGCCCGCGCTTGTCCGCGTTCAGGCCTGCTGGCGCAGCCAGTTGGGCACCGCAAAGCGCGCACCATGCTGGGCGGCCAGCTGTTCGGCGCGGGCTATCGCTTTCGCCACCCCGTACTGCTTGAGGAATTGCGCTGTGCCGCCCGTCCAGGCCGGGAAGCCGATGCCGAGCAGTGCGCCGACATTCGCATCCCGTTCGCTTTCCAGCACGCCTTCGTCGAAGCAGCGCGCGGTGTCGAGTGCCTGCACAAACAGCAGACGATCGATCAGCTCCTGCATCGCGGGCAGTGCCTTGCCCGCTTGGGCGAAGGCGGCCAGACCTGGCCAGAGCTGCTTCTTGGCGCCTTCCGGGTAGTCGTAGAATCCGCCACCCGCCGCGCGGCCCTGGCGGCCGAATTCGTCTAGCATGCGTGCCAGCACTGCGTCAGCCGGGTGGGCCAGATAGGCGCTACCGAGCGCGGCGCGCGCTTCGGCGGCAATATGCGCACACAGGCTCAGGCTCACCTCGTCGGTCACCGCCAAGGGGCCGACCGGCATGCCGGCCTGCAGGCCGGCCGCCTCGATCATGGCCGGCGGTATGCCTTCGCCCAGCATGGCCATGCCCTCGTTCACATAGCTGCCAAACACGCGGCTGGTGAAGAAGCCGCGTCCGTCGTTGACCACGATGGGTGTTTTACCGATCTGCTGCACGAAGTCGTAGGCGCGCGCCAGGCTGGCCGGGCTGGTCCGCTGGCCACGGATGATCTCGACCAGCTGCATCTTGTCGACCGGGCTGAAGAAATGCAGGCCGATGAAGTTGGCCGGGCGCTGGCTGGCCGCAGCCAGTTCGCTGATCGGCAGGGTGGAGGTATTGCTGGCAAACAGCGCCTCGGCGCCCAGCACGGCCTCCACCTCGCGCGTCACCTGCGCCTTCAATTCGCGGTTTTCGAATACCGCCTCGATGACGATCTCGCAGCCGGCCAGCTCGGGCAGGCTGGCCGTGGTCTGAATGCGTGCGAGCACGGCATCGGCTTCCGCCTGGGTCTTGCGGCCCTTTTCCACCTGCTTGGCCAGCAGCTTGGCCGAGTAGGCCTTGCCCCGCTCGGCCGCGGACAGGTCGACATCCTTGAGCACCACCCGCACGCCACGGCTGGCCGCGGCCCAAGCAATGCCCGCGCCCATCATGCCGGCGCCGAGTACGCCGATCTTTTGCACTGTGCACTTATCGAAACCGGCCGGGCGGCTGGCGCCGGCCTTGATCTCGTTCATGGAGAAGAACAGCGTGCCGATCATATTCTTGGCCACCTGGCCCACGCACAGCTCGGTGAAGTAGCGGCTTTCGATGCGCAGCGCGGTGCTGAAATCGACCTGAGCGCCTTCCACCATGGCGGCCAGCGCGCGTTCGGGGGCCGGGTAGTTGCCGCGCGTCTTCTCGTACAGTGCGGCGGGCGCCACCGACAGCATCTGCGCCACCTTGGGGTGGTTGGGCGCGCCGCCGGGCAGCTTGTAGCCATCTTCATCCCAGGGCTGGCGCGAAGCCGGGTGGGCGGCGATATAGGCCTGCGCCTGCGCCAGCATATCGGCCTCGTCCTGCGCCAGGGCGTGGATCAGGCCGGCCGCCATGCCCTCGCGCGCCGAGAACTGTTGGCTTTCCAAGATATAGGGAAAGGCCGCCTGCAGGCCCAGAAGGCGCACCATCTTGCTGATGCCGCCCGCGCCGGGTAACAGGCCCCAGCTCACTTCGGGCAGGCCGAACTGGCGTTTGTCCTTGTCGAGCGCGATGCGGTGATGGGCAATCAGCGCCACTTCCCAGCCACCGCCGAGCGCCGCGCCGTTCAGGCAGGCCACCACCGGTACGCCCAGGGTTTCGATGCGGCGCATATGACGCTTCATGGTTTCCACCATCTGGAAAAAAGCCTCGGCGCCATCGGCGGGAATACTGCGCAGCTCGTCCAGATCGCCACCGGCGAAGAAGGTCTTTTTCCTCGACACGATGATCACGCCGCGCAGCTGCGCGCGTTCGGCCTCCAGTCGGTCGGCTACTGCGGCGATGCTGGCGCGGAAGGCCGCATCCATGGTGTTGATAGTCTGGCCTGGCGCATCCAGGCTCAGGGTCACGACGCCCTGGGCGTCCATCTGGAAGTCAATGCTCATGTGCTTGTCCGTTTCAGTCCGTGCTGTTTTGCAGCGTAGAGGACGCCAAGGGCGCAGCGGCGCGCAGCCTTGGCGCGAGGGCGATCACTCAGACCCGCTCGATGATGGTGGCGATGCCCATGCCGCCGCCGATGCACAGCGTGGCGAGGCCATAGCGCTTGTGCTGGCGTTCCAGCTCGTCGATCAGCGTGCCCAGGATCATTGCGCCGGTGGCGCCCAGCGGATGGCCCAGCGCAATGGCGCCGCCATTCACATTGATCCGCTCCATACCCACGCCCATCTCGCGCGCAAAGCGCAGCACCACGGCGGCAAAGGCTTCGTTCACTTCAAACAGGTCGATGTCATCTACGCTCAGCCCCGCCTTGGCCAGCGCCTTGCGCGCTGCCGGCGCCGGGCCAGTCAGCATGATGCTCGGGTCAGTGCCAGTGAGGGCGGTGGCCACGATGCGCGCGCGCGGCCGCCAGCCATAGCGCTGGCCAGCCTGTTCATTGGCAATCAGCACCAGCGCCGCGCCATCGACGATGCCCGAGGCATTGCCCGCATGGTGCACATGTTCGATGCGTTCCAGCCATGGGTAGCGGCGCAGGGCCAGCGAGTCAAAGCCCATGCTGCCTAGCTGGGCGAAGCTCGGTTTGAGCTTGGCCAGGCCTTCCAGCGTGGTGCTGGGCTTGATGAACTCATCGCGCGCCAAAATCAGCACGCCGTTCTGGTCGCGTACCGGCACCACCGACTGGTCGAAATAGCCGGCCGCCTGTGCGGTAGCGGCGCGACGCTGGCTCTCCACTGCATACGTATCTACCTCGGCACGGCCCAGGCCTTCCAGCGTGGCGATCAGGTCGGCACCGATGCCCTGCGGCACGAAGCCGATCGCGCGGGCGGTTTCCGGGTCGGTGGCCATGGCCCAGCCATCCGAGCCCATCGCCACGCGTGACATCGACTCCACGCCGCCGGCCACCACGATGTCTTCCCAGCCCGAGCGCACTTTCTGCGCGGCCAGATTGATGGCCTCGAGGCCCGAGCCGCAGAAGCGGTTCACCTGCACACCGGCCGCCTGCCAGTCCCAACCGGCCGCCAGCGCGGCGGTCTTGGCAATGTCGCCGCCCTGGTCGCCCACCGGCGTTACGCAGCCGAGCACCACATCATCCACTTCGGCGCTGTTCAGGCCGCTGCGCTGGGTGAGTTCGTGCATCAGGCCGGTCAGCAGGGTGACGGGCTTCACCTCGTGCAGGCTGCCGTCGGGCTTACCCTTGCCGCGCGGCGTGCGCAGGGCTTGGTAGAGATAGGCTTCGGACATGGTGGGCTTTCCGTGATCAATCAATGTTTCAAGCAAGCGCTAGATTAAAGTAAAAACTCGGCGCATGATAGCGGCGCCATATCGGCTAGGCGCCTGCTGTGGCCGAGCTGCATCGACCTCAGGCTGGTGGCGTACTCGGCACGCGCAGGCGATCAAGCAAATGCCGGCGTGCCTGACGGTTGAACAGCAGCATGCACAGCAGCGCCACGGCCGAGCCGAGCAGGGTGTCGAGCAGGCGTTCGTGCAATAGCAGCAGACTGGCCGCGTGGCCAAGGGTCAGATCGAATAGCAGCAGGATCAGCGCAGTCAGCGTGCAGGCCTGCGCCCACAGGTTTTTGGCCAGGGCAATCGGGCGCAGAAAAGCCAGGACGACGACGCAGCCGAGCAGTAGCGCCGGCTGCTGGAGATAGCGGCCGATCAGCCAGGCCAGTGCCACGCCGGCCAGCGTGCCGAACACGGTCTGGAACAGGCGGCGCAGGCTGTCCGGGCCATCGGGGCGGATTACGAACAGAGTGACCGCCGCCACCCAGGCCGGGCGCTGATAGTCGAGCCAGAGCGCCAGGGCCAGCCCGCCGGTAACGGCCAGGCTGAAGCCGCTGGCGTGCAGCCAGCCGGCATTGTGGCCGGCTGCAATCAGCCGCCCGGCATTACGCAGGCCGGGGTGGCGGCGCGGCAGGGCGCGCGGGAAGAGCAGGCTGTCCAGCCACACTGCCAGGAGGCCGACACCGATGCCGAGCGCAAAGAAGGGCAGGCCCTGGGCGGGCAGGACCGGAACGAAGGCGTACACCAGCAGCATCAGCGCGGCAAAGCGCAGAATGGTTTCCACCGCGATACCGCTGCCGTCCAGCCAGCCTATGCCGAAGCTGAGCACGGCCAGCACCAGAAACAGCAGGCCGTGCTGCGGCCCCAGCCAATGGCCGAGTGCGGCGCTGGCGACCACCAGGGCGAGGCCGACGGCCTGGGTCAGCAGGCGGTGGCGCAAGCTGCCGCCGAAATCGAGCAGGCTCGCATACAGGCCGCCGACCGCGCCGAACAGCAGGCCGGCCGGCTCGTGCAGATGCAGCGCCAGCGCGGCCGGCACCGCCACGCCCAGCGCCGCGCACACGGCCTGGCGCCAGGGCAGCGCGCCGTCGCGCCAGCGCAGCAGATGAAAAGGGTAGGGCATGGTGCTTGAGCCGATCCCGACAGACGTCACTCACACAAACTAGGAGACAAAATGATTGCGCGCCGCCATTTCGATGCGGAACACGCCTTGTTCCGCAGCAATTTCCGCCGCTTCCTGGCCGAGGAAGTGACCCCGTACCAGCGCGAATGGGAGGCGGCCGGCCAGGTGCCGCGCGCCATCTGGCGCCGCGCCGGCGAGCTGGGTTTCCTGGCCACCTTTGTCGACGAGGCTTATGGCGGTGCCGGCTGCCGCGACTACCGCTATGAGCAGATCGTGGCCGAGGAGCTGGGTCTGGCCAATGAATGGGGCTTGGCGCTCGGCCTGCATTCCTCGCTGGTGGCGCCCTATCTGGATAGCTTTGGCACACCCGAGCAGAAGCAGCGCTATCTGCCCGGCGTGGTGTCGGGCGACTGCGTGCTGGCGGTGGCGATGACCGAGCCGAATACCGGCAGCGATCTGGCCGGCATCCAGACCCGCGCCGAGGACTGCGGCGACTACTGGCTGCTGAATGGTGCGAAGACCTTTATTTCCAATGGCGTGCATAGCGATCTGGTTATCGTGGCGGCGCGCACCCATCCGAGCGAGAAGCGCGGTCTGTCGCTCTTCCTGGTGGAAAAGGGCTGGGCCGGCTTCGAAGTGGGCCGGCGCCTGGAGAAGATAGGCCAGCACAGTCAGGACACGGCCGAGCTGTTCTTTCGCGATGTGAAGGTGCCCAAGCAGAACCTGCTTGGCGAGCCGCACCAGGGCTTCAAGCTCTTGATGCAGATGCTGGCGCCTGAGCGGCTGATCTGCGCGATCGGCTCGCTGGCCGCGGCCCAATCTGCCCTGGCGATGACGCTGGCCTATGTGAAGGAGCGGCGCGCGTTTGGGCAGACCCTGTTCGAATTCCAGAACACCCGCTTCGAGCTGGCCGCGATCAAGACCGAGCTCGATATCGGCCAGGTCTATCTCGACCGGCTGGTCATGGAGCACCAGGCGGGCAGCCTGGATACCGTGGATGCGGCCGAGGCCAAGCTGTGGACCAGCGAGCTGCTGGGCCGCGCGGCCGACCGCTGCCTGCAGCTGTTTGGTGGCTATGGTTTCATGGCCGAGTACCCGATAGGCCGGCTATGGGCCTCGGCGCGCGTGGCGCGCATCTATGCCGGGTCGAGCGAGATCATGAAGGAGATCATCGCCAAGGCGATGTAGGGCGGGCCGAGCGCAGCCGGCTTCAGACCGGTTGCAGGCTCAGGCTGGTCTTGTATTCCTGGCTTTCGCCCGCACCCGAGGCGCCGCCACGCTCTTCCTTGCGTACCAGGAGCAGGCGGTCGCCCAGCACGCTGTACACGCGGTCTTCCTCGCTGAAGTGCTTGAAACGCACCACGATAAACGCGCGCCCGCTAGCCTTCACACGCACCGTGCTGGCCAGCGGTGTACCGTCGGCGGCGATCCAGACGCTGAGCTTGGCATCAAGCTCGCGCACATATTTGCGTTCGCGCTGCGGAAGCTTCTCCAGCGGCACTTCAAAGTTCAGCCGCCGCACCGGCTTGCCCGCGTACTGATCGCTGATCTCGTTCAGAAACACCGCGTCCTCGACCGCATGCGCAAGGCTGGCCGCGGCCGAACTCATGCCGCGCAGATCGGTGAATTCCAGATCGCGCAGCCCGGTTAGCGCCGGCGTGCTGACTTCCTTATTCTTCAGCTGCGCGCGCTGCTCGGCCTCCACGCGGGCCAGCAGGTCCTTGCCGTACATCAGCTGCAGGCCGCGCCCATTGTCTTCCAGCGTTAGCGCGGCGGCGCCCTGCTTATCCTGCGCATCCTTGCCCTCGCCCTGGCGGCGCCAGGTCTTCACCTCAAGCTGCGCCTTGAGCGGGGTCTGGCCCTGCAGGCGGCTCAATGCGGCTTTCAGGTCGGCCAGGCCATCGGCGCGGCTGGGTAGCGTGCACAGCAAGAGTACGGACAAGGTCAGCAGGCGAGTCAGCGAGTTCGGTGTCACGGCGCAGCTTTCTGAGTTGAGGGTTGGCTGGGGTGGTGGGCGCTTGCGGCTGCTTGGAGCTGCTTGCCGCAGCAGGGTTCAGTGTCTACACGCACAAAAAAGGCAGCGATCAACGCTGCCTGGTTTGGAAGGCCTTGGATCAGGCCGCGCGGCCCAGCACGCTGAGCGCCACGGCCTCGGCCACCTTGATGCCGTCCACGCCGGCTGACAGGATGCCGCCCGCGTAACCGGCGCCTTCGCCGGCCGGGAACAGGCCGCGCACATTCAGGCTCTGGCAGTCCTCGCCGCGCGTGATGCGCAAGGGCGAGGAGGTGCGGGTTTCCACGCCGGTTAGCACCGCATCGTGCATATCGAAGCCTTGAATCTGCTTGCCGAAAGCCGGTAGTGCTTCGCGCATGGCTTCAATGGCATAGGCGGGCAGCGCGCTATGCAGGCTGCCGAGTTTGACGCCCGGCTTGTAGGACGGCTCCACGCTGCCCAGCGCAGTCGAATCGCGTCCGGCGATAAAGTCACCCACCAACTGGCCCGGCGCTTCGTAATTGCCACCACCGAGCACAAAGGCGCGCGATTCGAGTTCGCGCTGGAAGGCGATGCCGGCCAGCGGGCCGCCCGGGTAATCGTCCGGGGTGATGCCGACCACGATGCCGGCATTCGCATTGCGTTCGTTACGTGAGTATTGGCTCATGCCATTGGTGACTACGCGGTTCGGTTCCGAAGTGGCCGCCACCACGGTGCCGCCCGGGCACATGCAGAAGCTGTAGACCGAACGGCCGTTCTGGGCGTGATGCACGAGTTTGTAATCGGCCGCGCCCAAGAGCGGATGGCCGGCATGTTTGCCAAAGCGCGCGCGGTCGATCAGTGATTGCGGGTGCTCGATACGGAAGCCGACCGAGAACGGTTTGGCCTCCATGAACACGCCGCGCGCATGCAGCATCTCGAAGGTATCGCGCGCGCTGTGGCCCAGCGCCATCACGACATGGTCGGTGCGGATCTGCTCGCCGCTTTCGAGGGTTAGGCCGCGCACCGCGCCGTCTTCGATCTGGATATCGGTGACTTTCTGCTCGAAGCGGATCTCGCCACCGAGTTCGGTAATCGTCTCGCGCATCTTTTCCACCATGCCGACCAGGCGGAAGGTGCCGATATGCGGCTTGCTCACATAGACGATTTCCTCGGGCGCGCCTGCTTTCACGAACTCGGCGATCACCTTGCGCCCCAGATAGCGCGGGTCCTTGATCTGGCTATACAGCTTGCCGTCCGAAAAGGTGCCGGCGCCGCCTTCACCGAACTGCACATTCGATTCGGGATTCAGCACATTCTTGCGCCACAGCCCCCAGGTGTCCTTGGTGCGCTGGCGCACTTCCTTGCCGCGCTCGAGCACAATGGGCTTGAAGCCCATCTGCGCCAAAAGCAGGGCGGCGAAGATGCCGCAGGGACCGAAGCCGACCACCACCGGGCGGTGCGCGAGATCCGAGGGCGCATGGCCAACCAGCTTGTAGTCCATGTCCGGCGTGGGGACGATCTTATGGTCGGTGGCAAAGCGCTTCTGCACACCGGCTTCGTCGGCGAGTTCGCAGTCCACGCTGTAAATCAGCATCAGCGGATGGCCGCGCCGCGCGTCGTAGCTGCGCTTGAACACGGTGAAGGATTTGAGCGCCTCGGGCTTGATCTTCAGCCTTTGCACAATCGCCTCGGGCAGGGCCTCGGGGGCGTGGTCTAGCGGCAGGCGAAGTTCATTGAGGCGCAGCATGGGTGTTCCAGTGTTCAATCTAAAAGGGAAGCGGCCGGCCCGAGCGAAGGCTCGGGTCGGCCAAGCGCGTATTGTAATTTCTAGTTGGCAGATCGCGAAATTGCGGCGCGGGATGCACGCAGTGCAGCAAAAGTCTTACAGAGCAGTCTGATTTGTAAATAAGGGTTAGCGTCGCGCATGGGCGTCACGGCGGCTGTGCAATACTCGCGCCGACTTAATTGAAAGCCCTTCTCATTCCCATGCCCGCTTCCCGTTTTTCCCGCCTGCCACTGAGCCTCTTGTGCGCGAGCGCCCTGCATAGCTGGGCGGCCGATGCGCCTGCCGCGCCGGCAAGTGATGCCCAGGCCAAACCGGCCGAGACCACTACCCAGCAGACCGAACAGATCAGCGTGACTGGCCGCCAGCTCAGCGATAACAAGCTGCGCCAGCAAAGTACGGCCAGCCGCATCATCGTGGGCAAAGAGGAAATCGCCCGTTTTGGCGATAGCTCGGTGGCCGATGTGCTCAAGCGCCTGCCCGGCGTGACGGTGGGCGGGCCACCCGGCCGGCGCGGTGGTCAGATCAGCATGCGCGGCATGGCTTCGTATACCCAGATTCTGATCAACGGCGAGCCGATGGCGCGCGGCTTTTCGCTCGATTCGCTATCGCCCGAGCTGATCGAACGCATCGAGATCATGCGCTCGCCACTGGCCGAGCACAGCGCACAGGCGGTGGCTGGCACCATCAATATCGTGCTGCGCGAAGATGCGCGCAAACGCACCACCGATGTCAGCTTGTCGGCCAGCCAGACCGATGGCCACAAGCTGCAGCCACGTATTGGCTTGCAGCATAGCGACAAGGCCGGCCAGCTCAGCTACACGCTGTCCGGCAATCTGCAGCGCTATGACCAGCAGGAGAGCGAAACGCGCAGCGTGCAGCGCCAGTACGACAGCACCGGTGCGCTGACCTCCGAGCAGTGGCGCGCGAGCGAGCGGCAGTCGCGTGGCTATTCGCTGCATCTGGCCCCGCGCCTGGGCTGGCGCTATGGCGAGGGCGATACGCTGAATCTGCAAATGTTTGCCATGCATAGCCAGGATGTGGATACCGGCGAGACCACGCTGACCCAGCCCCTGGGTGTGGCGCCCTACGACACCGCGCAGGCGCGCTCGGACAACCGCTTTGATATGGTGCGCCTGAACCTGAACCGGCAAATGCCCCTGGGCGAGCTGGGCAAGCTGACCTTGCGCCTGGGCGGTGATTACAACCGCAATAGCAGCGAGGAGACACGCATTGAAAGCCAGCTCGGCCAGCCCGATGCGCGCAATCTCGACCACACGCTGAACCGCGAAGCGGGCCTGAGCAGCAGCGGCAAATGGTCGCTGCCCTTGGGCAATGGCCATAGCCTGGACCTCGGCTATGACATCGACCAGAAGCGCCGTCGCGAGGAGCGTGTACAGATCGGCTTCAGCGACAGCAGCACGCTGGACCCGGCCAGTAATACCCACGCACGCACACTGCGCACCGCCTTCTATGCCCAGGATGAATGGGACATCGCCCCGCAGTGGGCGCTGTATGGCGGCCTGCGCTGGGAACAGATCAGCCAGCGCAGCGAGGGCGGCACGGCCTCGCTCGACAGTCGCAGCGCGGTATGGAGCCCGACCCTGCAGGGCGTGTGGCGCCTTGATGAAGGCAAGAAGGACCAGCTGCGCCTCGGCCTGTCGCGCACCTATCGCGCGCCGCGCCCGGCCGATCTGCTCGACCGGGTGGTGCTGGCAGAGAACAACGATGAATTCAGCCCCGATGTACGCGGCAACCCGGCCCTCAAGCCCGAGCTGTCCTGGGGCCTGGAGATGGCCTATGAACGCTATCTGAGCCAGAGCGGCATGCTGTCGGCCAATCTGTTTGCGCGCCAGATCGAGGACGTGATCCGTCGCGTCAAGCGCCTGGGCGCCGATGGACGCTGGCTCAGCCAGCCGATCAACCTCGATAGCGCGCGCGCCTATGGCGTGGAGCTGGAAGCCAAGTTCCAGCTGGCTGAGCTGATGGACGATGCGCCGCCGCTCGACTTCCGCGCCAATGTTGGCCGCTACTGGTCGGAAGTTAGCGGCGTGCCGGGGCCGGATAACCGCCTGGATGGACAGGCCGAGCTGAGCCTGAACCTGGGTGTCGATTACCGCCTGCGTGCGCTGCCGCTGACCGTGGGCGGGAATGTGAACTGGGTGCCCGAGTATGCAGTGCAGAGCACGGCCGAGGAGCGCAAACAGACCGGGCGCAAGCGGGTGATCGATCTGTATGCCTTGTGGCGCTTCAGCCCGGATGCGCGCCTGCGTGTGTCGGCCGGCAACCTAGGCCATCTGGACAGCTATTCGGCCAGCGAAAGCCGTTACAACGGCCGCGTGTCGAGCAGCGAAAGCTGGCAGCGCAGCTGGACCAGCTGGACCGCCACGCTGGAGCTCAAGTACTGATGAGTGTGCCCTCGCCCTGTGTAGGGCGCTGCGCACTGCGCCCCGACCGGCCCGAGTGCAGCGGCTGTGCACGCAGCCTCGATGAAATCAGCCGCTGGTCAGGCATGAGCGAGGCCGAGCAACTGGCGGTTTGGCGGCGCCTGGGGCGCGAGCCGGTTCAGCCCGCACCGCTTCCACCTGCTAATTGACCAGCTTGCCGTCGGCCGAGATCACCGCCATATCGCCATAGCGCGAGGCGCGCCGATTATCGCCATCCAGGCGTAGCGGCAGGCCGCCCAGATCGGTGCGCAGTTTTTCCAGCGCCGCGCGCAGGCCGCCTGGGCTGATGTCGCCCGCCTGCTCCAACGCGCTGACCAGCAGCTTGGCGGCGGCAAAGCCTTCCAGCGAGCTATGGCTGGGTGGTTCGTCGCGGTATTGCTTGAGCGTGGCGACGAATTCGCGCGCCAGCGGCGTGGTCGGGTTGTAGGGCGAGGGCACCAGCGCGCTGACCGCTACCCAGCGTGCTGCCTCGCCACCAAGGAATTCACGCAGGGTCTGCGGGTTGATACCGGCGACCGCATAGAAGGCGGTGCCCGGTTGCTGGCGCTGGTAGGCCTGAACGAAGGCGGCCGAGGCAATGGTGGGTGCGGCCAGCAGCACTGCCTGTGGCTGGGTGCGCAATAGGGTGGCAGCGGCCTGTTCCACATTGCTCGCCTCGCTATTCAGCACCGCCGTGCCGCTCAGGACCAGCTGATTGCTGCGCAGTCCGGTGGCAATCGCCTGTGCGGCTGCGCTGCCCTGTGCGTCGTCGCCCACTACCAGGGCGATGCGCTTGAAGCCGCTGCCGGCGGCGAAGCGAGCAATGCGTGCCATCTCGTCGGCCAGGCTGGCGCGCAGGTAAAAGACTGGGTCGGCATTCGCCAGCTCCACCCCCACCAGCGGCGCCACCATGGGCAGGCCCTCGCGGCGCAGGCTGGCGTCGGCCAGCACCGCACGCACATTCTCGGCACCGAAATAGGCAAACATCGCCACGGGTTTATGCTCGGTCACCAGCTTGCGACTCAGCGCCACGGTATTGGCCGGCTTGCCGGCATCGTCCGCCACGATCAGCTTGAGCGGACGGCCCCTTAGTCCACCGCGGCTATTGAGCTTGTCGAAATAGACCTGGGCGCCGGTCAGGAAGTCCTTGCCGGTATCGCCATTCGGGCCGGAGAGATCGAGCACCTGCACGATGGGAATCGGGGCGCCGGCCGCCAAGGTCAGCAAGGTGGCGGCGGCCAGGCCCAGGGAGGCCAGCCAGGAAGCAGTACGCATGATGTAGACCGCGGTCAGTTCAGAAGACCGCCAGCCTAGCGTTGGATTGTTATATGCGAATGAAGGCCGGTTCGAGGCTGCTCCGACGCGCCAGCCGGCGGCGCAGATAGCGATTGGCCGGCGTACCGATATGGCGCGCCACCAGCGCGGCCAAGAGGCAGCTGGCAAGCAGGAAGGCGAGCAGCAGACCAAGCTTGGCCTCCGGCGCCACCGTGCTGCGCGGCAAGGCTTCGCGCAGCAGGCCCAGCACGATGCAGTGGAATAAATAGAGCTCGTAGCTATGCCGGCCCAGCCAGCGCAGCGCACGCCCCGGCCAGCTGGCCAGACAGATGCCGGGCTGAGCCGCAACGGGCTTGAGCACCAGTAAGGCCGCGCAGGCCAGCGCCACCTGGCTGAAGCCGAACACTTCGTGTCCGCCTATGCCTATCAGGAAGCTGAACAGCAGCAGGGCGGCCGCCAGCCATTGCAGCAGCACGCGCGCCGTGCCGGACAGCCGGATATGCGGCGCCAGAATGGCGGCGGCCACTCCCAGGGCGATCGCATCGAAGCAGGCCCAGTAGCCATACATGAAGTAGAGCTCGCTATCGAGATGCTGGGCGCGATACCAGGGGCCGATGGCGATCAGCGCTGCGCAGGCCAGCAGCAGCCAGCGTCGTCGGCGCAAGAGCAGGCAGGCCAGCGGCAGGCACAGGTAGAACACCTCCTCGACCGACAGCGACCAGTACACATTGAGCGCGTAATTGAAGTAACCGAGCTGCTGCATCAGCACGTTGTGCCAGAAGCTGAGCACCGAGAAGGCGGCCCACCAGCTGAAGCTGGCCGGTAGGTCATGGCCGCCATCCACATTGGCGAAACTCGGGTGCCCGCTGTAGCCGAGCGCGATGATCAGCGCCAGGGCCAGTAGCAAGGGCGGCAGGATGCGGGCGAAGCGGCGCAGATAGAAGTCGCCCAGCGCCAGCTGTGCCAGCGGGCCGGGCTTTGCTAGCAGCGGGCCTGCAATCAGGAAGCCGGACAGGGTAAAGAACAGCGTGACCCCGTAATTGCCATTCCACAGCACGGCGTCGAGCAGCATGGGCGGCAGCCAGTTGGCCAGCGGGCTCTTGTGCAGGCCATAGCTGATGCTGAAGTGCAGCACCAGCACCAGCAGGATGGCCAGGCCACGCAGGGCATCGATGCGCGCATCGCGCGCGGGCAGGGTCTCAGGCAATCTGGAAATCCTCGGCCTGGCTGCGCAAGCGACGGTAATGATCGAGCAGGGCGCCGCGTTCGGGGCGGATCGTTTCATGCGCGAGTGCGCCGCTGCTGCGCAGCGCATCGAAATTGCCCTGCAGCGCGTTCAACATCCAGTCGCAACGGGCCAGCGTGCGCGGCGTGCAGGTCTGGCCACGGATATCGTCGTCGAGGTCGAGCCGATGCGAGCGCCAGCCTTCCTGCCAGTACAGCGCCTCGCCATCGCCACGCAAGGCCTGGCGCCACTGCTGGCCCAGTCCATCCAGCCAGCCCAGCACATCGCCATTGGCCCCATCGGCGCCCAGCTCGAGGCGCAGCTTGCGATAGGCCTCGATGGCGATCTCTTTCTCGAGGCGGAAGGCAGCCAGCGCAGAGTCCTGGCCGCGCGTCTGCTCCTGTTCCAGCAGCCAGGCAAAGTAGGCGCGCGTCTCGATGCGTTCGGCCAGATGGTGCTCGGGGACATCATTGCCCTGGCCGGCCGAGTTGAACTGCGTGAGCGGGTCGAAGCGGTACATATAGCCGAAGTCGAACAGCCAGAGCTGGCGGCCGTCATCGATCAGATTACCGGGACAGAAATCCCATTCGAACAGGCCGTGCCGACACAGCTCGGCCCCGCTGGCGAACAGCTGGATCAGCTTGCGCTCGTCCCAGTCCTGGAGGGTGCCGCCGCTGAGCCAGGGCGACAGGATGATGCCCTGGGCGAGCGAGCCGTACAGCGTGGGCACGATGCCGCTGAAGCCGCCATGCCGCTGGCGCAGTGCGTCAATCTCGGCACGTCTTTGCAGCTCGTTCAGGAAAGAGGTCTGCCCATCCAGGTTCTGCACCAGGCAGTTCGGGCGCGCCTTCTTCAGCGCATAGTCCGCGCCCGCCAGCTTGAGCTGGAATACCCGGGCGGTCAGCCCCGATTCGAGTACTGCGGTCACTTCGCTGGCGTGTTCGTCCAACTCGGCCAAGTGTTCGGGCGGCAGGGGGCAGGCATGCGCGTGACCGATGCGCAGCTCGGTTTTTTGGGCCAGGAAGGCGAGTTGCTGTTGCTGGCGTAGGTCATTCAGGCTAGGCGTGCTGGGCATGGGCGGTTGGCAATATCTTGGGGGTAAATAATTGTCAGTTTTCTGTAAGCGGCCTGGGCTGCGGCTTGGCACGCCTTCGCATTGCTATCTCATTCATTACTAACGGTTTCCCACAGTACTCAATCCATCTGGAATAAGGATAATCGCGCCCTTTTTCTTGGGGATATTCCAATGGAATGGATGCATTTGCGCGGCTGCGCCGTCTTGCTGGCGGGCCTGCTGAGTGTAACGGCAGCGGCCGATGGTGAGCCACTGTGCATGGCCGTTGCTGAGGGTAGCTCCGGTCAGTCCGATCTGGGCAAGGTGCGTGATAAATACCGTCCGCTGGCCGACGAGATTGCGCGCAGCGCCGGCCGTCCGGTCAAGATCAAGGTGCTGAGCTTCGGCGCGCTGCTGCAGACCATCAAGCAGGGCGACTGCGAGCTGGTGTACACGCGTACCAGCTATATCGCCGGCTGGGCGATCCGCGATATGCAATACAAGCTGCTGGCGGCCAACGAGGGCACCAAGCAGGTGGTATTCATCGCGCCCAGCGGCCGTCAGTACGGTTCGGTGCGCGATCTGCGCGGCCTGCGCCTGGCTATTCCCGAGCCACAGAGCGATCTGACCAAGGTGGCCTATGCCATGCTGCGCGACGCGGGCGTGAAGCCGGAAGAGCTGAAGCTGCAGCCGACCTCGCTGCAGGATTCGATCGTATTCGGTGTGGAAAGCCAGCTGAGCGACGCCGGCCTGTTGACCTCGAACTCGAAGGCGGCCAAGGAGTGGGAAAAGAAGGGCGGCGCCTGGGCGATCAAGAGCCGTCCGCTGCCGAACTGGTCCTTCCTGGCCAGCCCCAAGCTGGCCGCCAGCGAGGCAAACCGCCTGCAGAGCGCGCTGCTGGCCATCAGCCAGAGCAGTGTGGGCAAGAAGGCGCTGCAGGATGTGAACCTGGCCAATCTGGTCGCCGCCAAGCCGGCCGATTACACAGCCATCGTCGACTGGGTCGGCCCGCCGCAGGGCAGCTGATTCGGCTGGATGCCGCAATGCAAAACACCGCCCCTGGGCGGTGTTTTTTTATGCGTTTGAGTCAGCTGGCGTTACTCAGGGCTGCAGCTCGCGCAGATAAGCCTGTACCGCCGCCTCCCTGGCGACCTCGTCCAGCTCGACGCCCTGTTCCTTGGCAGCCTTGTCGATGGCAGCGCGCACCAGCGCCTCCTGCTTGACCGGGTCGGGCGAGGTCTCGATCTGCAGCGGCGCCTGCAGCCGTCCCGGTGCCTTGACGCTACTCGCCTCGGCCTCCTCCGGCTGCTCGGCCAGCAGGGTGGCGAGACTTAAGAGCGCATACAGCACGGCGCCAGCGATGATCCAGCCATGGTTCGGCCCATTGGGTGCGCCATGCTCATTCTCCCGCGCCTGGCCCGGCCACAGGCAGAGCAGCAGGCTGAGCAGGCTGATCAGGATATTCACCGCCATCTTCATACCCGGCAGTGGCACGGCCATCAACAGGCCGAGCAGTACCAGCAACCACAGCCAGTGGCCGCTCAGGCCAAGATCGTGCAGACGCAGCACCAGCACGCGCAGCAGCAGCCACACGCTGGCCGCACCGCCCACCAAGCCGATCACCCAGGCGGCCGCCACCGCGCCCAGCGAGACACTGAGGCTGACCAGCAGGACCAGGGCAAAGATAGGCAGCATGGCGAGCAGGCCATAGGCCATATAGCGCAGTCGATTCAGCCGACCTGTGTAGTCCCAGCCAAAGGGGGCGGGGTTGTGCGCGGGTTCGCTATCGGTATACCAGTGGCGCTGCTCGGGCTGCGGAACCTTGGCCGGGGTGGCGGACTCGGCCACCATCCTGGCTTCGGTCGGTACGCTGAACTGGGCCGCATCGGCGCTGTCGAGCATGCTAGCGGGCTTGAGCTCGGCCGGGGCCGGCTCGATAGCGGGCTGCGTTGGCGCATCTGGCCCCTGCACGCGTGTGCCGGCGCCTAGGCGGGCCAATGTCTGCTGGTATTGCGCGAGCTGGGCCAGGGGCAGGCTGCGCTTGATCAGGGTTTCCTGCCCGGCCAGCATGGCCTGGGCCTGGGTCTCGCTAATCTTGAGCAGACGCGCCAGTGCGATCGCGACCTCACCCGGCGCAAAGCCAGGCAGCACCTGGCCGCTGAGAAAGAGTTGAACCGTGTCGGACATGGGTGGGCCGGGGTGGAAAATGCAGCATCATCGCGCCCGCCACCGCCTGCTGCAAGCGGGCTGACGCACTGCAGCATGCGCCGAGCGGTGCTGGACAATCAATGCAAATGGCATATCATCGTCGACTTGTGCTGCTTGGCAGCCCAGCCCAGCTCGCCCTATAGTCGGGCTAGGCAAGATAAAACAAGCGCAGAGCGCTGACGGCAAGATAGCCGCTGCAGGAGGAAAACCCATGGATCAAACAGTTGCCTGGCCGCGTGCCAGCTGGCTTAGTCGCGTGCGGCTGCCTTGGCGGCTGGGCATTTTGCTGGCCTTGCTAAGCTTTCTGGTGCTGCACAGCATGGCCGCACTGCCACTGCCTACCTCGCGCGGGGTGGACAATCTCTCTTCCTATCTGATCGCCCAATTATTCGGTGGCCTGGCCAGCTGGCTGCAATATGTGCTGCCGCTGGCCCTGCTGGCGCTGACCGCCTTCACCTTCTGGCGTGAGCGCAGGCTGGGCCTGAATGCCCAGGCAGCCAACCCCACGCTGCACGCACTGGAAGGCATAGGCTGGGAGGAGTTCGAGCTGCTGATCGCCGCCGCCTTCCAGAAACTTGGCTATACCGTGCGCTCGCGCGGCGGACGCAATAGCGAGGGCGGCGTGGATGTGGTGCTGACCAAGGGGCGCGAAGTGTTCCTGGTACAGGGGCGGCAATGGCGCAAGGCCGTGGTCGGGGTGGAGTCGCTGCGCGAGCTGCATGCGGTGATGGCGGCGGCGCGTGCTGCGGGTGGCTTTGTGCTCAGTGCTGGCCAGTTCAGCCGCGAAGCGCAGTCGTTTGCCCAGGCCAGCGGCATCCAGTTGATCGCCGGCCCTGATCTGCTTGGCCTGATCCGCGGCCTGGATAACACCACCTGCATGCCCAGCCGCCTGCCGCCGCTCAAGCGCGCCAGTAGCCGCGCCACCGAGCGTGGCTGAGTGATTGTCGCACTTAGCCCACTATTACCGCTGGCGATGATTTATGCCTTTAGCATGGTCTCGCCGCGCGCCTAGCCCCCTAGGATCAGCGCCTTGGCGCGTCGTTCGCGGCACCCTGTCGCGCTAGCCCGTTTTATCCACAATCTGCACGCCACCACTGTGATCAACTGCATTGGCGCAGTGCTTTTTCCTCCCTATAGTCCGGCCATTCGGGTCATCCAGACCCTTGGGGCAGCATAGCCCGCTACCGGGAGGACGGCGATGGATCGCCGACGTAAACATCATGTCCAGGCTGCCTGGCGCAGCCTGATCGCCATGCCAGTCTGGCCGGCGCCAATGCTGGCCGCGCTGAGCTTCTTGCTCTGCAATGCGCTGGCCGACAGCCCCATGCTGGCTGCCTTGCCCGCCGCTCACTGGTTTGCCTGGCTGCAGTATCTGCTGCCAGCGCTATGGCTGGGTCTGGGCGGCTTGCTGCTGCTAGCTCGTCGGCGCGGCCTGGCGGCTTCGCAGCGTCAGCGCCGCCTGTTCGATGGCATGCGCCGTAGCCAGTTCGATGCGCTGCTGGTGGAGGCGCTGCGTCTGCGCGGCTATCAGCTGCTCGACCAGCGGCCGGCTGGCGAGCTACGGGTTGAGAAGGCTGGCCGTGTCTGGCTCGTGCATAGCCAGGCCTGGCGCAGCAACCGGGTGGGGCTGGCCAGCGTGCGCGATCTGTACTGGCTGATGCAGGCCGAGGGCGTGACGCAGGGCATGCTGGTCACTGCGGGTATGTTCTCCGCCCGAGCCGAGCAATTCGCGCTGGCGCGTGGCATCCGCCTGATCGACGGACCCGTGCTGCGTCGTCTGCTGCAGGGCGTCAGCCTGCCCAGCATCTCGGCCGAGCAGAGCCCACCGCCTGCCCCAGCTTGCCCGGGTTGCGGCGGGGATATGGTCTGGCGCGTGGCCCGCCAGGGCCAGCATGCCGGCAAGGCCTTTTGGGGCTGCATGGCTTATCCCGCCTGCTGCGGCGTGCAGGTGGCGGCCAAGGCCGACTAGATGCTGAACCGCGCGCAGTCTGAGGCCTGAAGCCGATCTCGATTTGCGCCAGATCAAAGCCTGCTACTGAACAAAAAAATCCGCCCGGTTGGCGGCGTACACTGATTACTCCGCTTCCCTATCGGAGTTCCGTCATGCATTCCCGTCGCCGTTTCCTTATCCAACTTGTCCCCGCCGCCGGCCTGCTGGCTGTTTCGCCCCGTCTGTTGGCTGCGGCAGAAAAAGCCAGTGAAAAAGACCCGACCGCCGCCGCGCTCGGCTACAAGCTCGACACCAGCAAGGTCGACAAGGCCAAGTTCCCCAAGCATGCGGCCACCCAGCAGTGCAGCAACTGCATGCTCTACCAGGGCAAGCCGGCCGATGCCTTTGCGCCTTGTCCGGCGCTGGGCAATAAGCTGGTGGCCGGCAAGGGCTGGTGCAGTGCCTGGGTGAAGAAGGCCTAAGCCAGCATGCCCAACCGGCTGCAGCCCAAGAAGTTGCTGCTTAGCAAATGGACGGCCGTCCAACCGCAACAGCGTGAAAAGCACTTCCTGGTCAGCAAGGTGATCCAGCCAGAGGACCCGCTCGCCGCGATCGAGTGGATAGCGCTGGAAGCCGTACTGACCAAGCGCGTGCAAATCCTGCGCTGGCAGGCGCTTAAAGATGAGGCGGTCTGGCGTACCGGCTGGCACTGAATGTCGCCCGGTATTGGCAAAACGGCACCTACGGGTGCCGTTTTTTCGTCTTGGGCCGGCAATTGGCAGCATTTGGTTTCTTGCCTGGCGGGCTTCGTGCTAAAAGAGCGCCTTGCTGCCGGCCAGGCCGGTGGCGCTGAAAACCATATTGATAAGCACCAAAGGGGAAAACGCCGTGGCCGGCAGCAGCTTGTTAACTCTGATTGATGACATCGCCACCATCCTGGATGACGTGGCGGTAATGACCAAGGTGGCGGCCAAGAAGACGGCGGGCGTGCTCGGCGATGATCTGGCGCTGAATGCCCAGCAGGTGTCCGGCGTGAAGGCCGAGCGTGAGCTGCCGGTGGTGTGGGCGGTGGCGGTCGGTTCGCTGAAGAACAAGGCCATCCTGGTGCCTGCCGCGCTCTTAATCAGCGCGCTGCTGCCCTGGGCGATCACCCCCTTGCTAATGTTGGGCGGCGCCTTTCTGTGCTTCGAAGGTTTCGAGAAGCTCGCGCATAAATTCCTGCACAGCGCGGCCGAGGACGAGGCGCATCATCAGGAACATCTGCAGGCCTTGGCCAACCCAGATGTGGACCTGGTGGCCATGGAGCAGGAAAAGATCAAGGGCGCCATCCGTACCGACTTCATCCTGTCGGCCGAGATCATCGTGATCTCGCTCGGCACAGTGGCCGCGGCCAGCTTTGCCAAGCAGGTGTCGGTGCTGGTTGGCATCGCCGCCATCATGACCGTGGGCGTGTATGGCCTGGTGGCCGGCATCGTCAAGCTTGATGACGCCGGGCTCTATCTGAGCCAGCGCGCCAGCCGTGCTGCCCAGGGTCTGGGCCGCCTGCTGCAGCTCGGCGCGCCGCATCTGATGAAGGCGCTGTCGGTGATCGGCACCGCCGCCATGTTCATGGTCGGCGGCGGCATCCTCAGCCACGGCATCCCGCCTCTGCACCACGGTATCGAGCAACTGGCGCAGGGCGTGGCCAGCGTGCCGGCCGTCGGTGGGGTGCTGGCTGTGCTGCTGCCGACCTTGCTCGATGCGCTGGTCGGCATCGTGGCTGGCGCGCTGGTGCTGGCCGGTCTGAAACTGATCTCGCCCCTGCTGCCCAAAAAAGCAGCCGATGCCTGATGCGGCCTAGACGGTAAGCATGAGATTCAATGGCATGGGCACTCGCGGCGCATGCCATTTTCTTTATCTGCGGGGTCGGCGCCCTGAGCCGGAAATCGGCTGCCAGCGCGGTCTTACGCCTATGTTAGGATTTATTCGCCCGGACGACGATCCGGGGACGAAATCCATTCTTGGGGGAGCAGGGTTGTGTCATTCAAAGACTTTTTGATCAAGGCCAAGCTGGTGGAACCGGACCCGGTCGAGGCCGAACTCGAGGGCGCATCCTCGGGGCCGGGCGAACTGATTATCGAGACCGTAGCCTTGTCGCCGAATGCGGATGCGGCCACTGAATCGGGTGGCATTGCCGAGAACACGCCGCTCGAGACCATCTATGCCGGCGCAGGCCTGCCGGCCAGCAATTTTCCTGCCGAACGTCTGCTCAAGGTGCTCGATGGCTTGCGCGCCATGGACGCCGTGCACCAGCGCGCGGCGGTGGCCGCCATGGATGCGGCCGACGATAGCTGGCAGATCGAGGATGTGCTGGCCGATGCCGCACGCAAGGTGAAGGCGCTGCATGTCCATGTCAGCCGCCTGGGCACGGCGCTCGCGGCGGTGCAAGAGCAGGAAAAGCGCCAGAAGGCCAAGCTCAACCAGGATTACGAGGCGCTGCGTCAGTCGATTGCCGAACAGATGGCGCAGCTGCAGGAAGCCGCCCAGCTGGCGGCCGGCGAGCACGCCAATGCGCTGAATGCGCTGGAGGCGAAGACCCTGGCCGCAGTGGGCGCCAGCCAGCGCGAGCAGCGCCGCCTGCAGCAGGAGATCGAGCGCCTGGAGGCGCTCGGTCGTCAGCTCGGCCAAGACCAACAAGCATAAACACAACCATTTGCGAAGGAGCAGGAAGAAATGAAGCTAACCCCGCTGTCCAAGGGCATCTTGTCGCTGATCGTGCTGGCCGGTGTCGGCTCGGTGGGCTGGAATCTGTACAAGCAGCAGGCGGCTGCACCCGCCGCCGATCCGGTCAACGTCGAGGCGCCAGCGCTGACCAATGGCAATCCGGTTGCGGCCCAGCCTGCCACGCCGGCCGCTGCTGCCCCAGTCAACGCCGCCCAGAGCGGTTTCAACAGCTATCAGAGCATCGTGGAGAAAGGCGTGGTGCGCGTCAGCGTACAGGCGCCGGCCAAGCCCTTCTACTGGCTGGAAGGCGGCGCGCCCAAGGGCTTCAATGTCGAGTTCATGAAGCTGCTGTTTGCCCAGTCCGAATTCACCCAGACCCATCCGAAGATCGTGCTCGACACCGAGCATGCAGTCGATACCTATCCGGCCGTACCCGAGCAGCTTTTGAAGACCGATAGCCGCGGCAAGCCGGTGGTCGATATCGCCATCGACGGCCTGACCTTCACCGACGAAGACCTGCCCGGCGTGGTCTACACCACGCCCTATGTGAGCGACTTTGGCTATGCCTTGATTACTGGCCCGAACAGCGCGGTGCGCGGCGTGGCCGATATGGCCGGCAAGAAGCTCGGTGTGCTGCAGGGCGACCCGGATGTGCAGGCCTATGCACGCCAGCAGTTCCCGAACAGCCAGTTCGTCGAGCTTAGCGATGCCAGCAGCACCGGTGAGCGCGACTGGATCAAGCGCGCGCTGCAGGCCGGCCAGGTCGACGCGATCATCTATGACTACCCGTTTGGCGTGGCCGAAATCGCCGGCAGCAATCTGGTGTTCGCGGTGGCTAAGCTGCCGCAGTCCGATGTGCGCTACAAGATCGGCGTGCGCAAGGGCGATACCCAGCTGCTGCAAAGCTTGAATGTGGCGATCAGCAAGGTGAAGGAAAGCCCGGCCTATCTGGATTTGCTGAAGAAATACTTCATCAGCAACAATCTGGCCCGCGTGACGGCCGCCAGCGGCAGCGAGACCGTGTATGTGGTCAAGACCGGCGATACGCTGTCCATCATCGCCACCCGCCTGCTCGGCAATAAGGCGCGCTATGCCGAGATCGAGGCACGCAACAACCTGCCCAACCCCGACCTGATCCAGGTTGGCCAGAAGCTGGTTATTCCCAAGGCCTGATGCACGTTATGGAAGATACTCAGCCTAATTACCTGACGGAATTCATCACTAGTCCACGCAATGTTTGGGTCATGCTGGCCGGTGCTGCATCCGCTTGGGTGCTTTACTCCTACCACGGTTTGCTCGGAGCTGCATTTCCCTTGCTTGCCATGGTGGGGGTCGAGTTGATTGCCTGCCTGTTCGTACCTGATATGCCGCGTTTTCGGCGCTGGGCAGATCATGAGCGCGCTAAGCGTGCCCATGAGAAACAGGGCAAGCGTTTACTCAGTGAAATCCAATCGCGCTGCGCTGGGGTGGAGCAGTTGAGAGAGTATCTGGTACAGCATCGCGCCCTGGTTAGACAGGTGGATAGTCTGAGTGAGCATGCGCGTGGCCGTATTGATATGCTGGACTTGGAAGACCGTGACCGCATCGCCGACGTGCCGAACGAGTTCCTGCGCCTGCATTTGTCGCTGATGGTGATGGAGGAGCGCGCCAGATCACTCGATCTGCGCGATGTGCAGCGCAAGCTGGCGCAGATCAACAGCCAGATCAGCCGGCCGCAGGACGGTATGGATCTGCCTCAGCTCGAGCGCGCGCGTGATGAATACGAGGCGCTGCTGGCGCGTCACCAGCGCATGCTCAGTAAGCGCACCGCCATCGAGGCGGCGATTCTGGCCTTGCCCGACCAGCTGGCCGAGGTCTACCAAATCATTATGGGCGAAGGCACCCAGGGCGATGGCGCGAGGTTGAGTGGTGCGATCGCCAATCTGCGCCAGCGCCAGGACATTGAATCGGAAATTGCCGAGGACCTCGCTGACGAGCTGCCGCTGGCGCCCCCGCGCGAGCAAGCCGCCCGACGCGCCCGTACCCGTAGCGCCAATTAAACCGTCAGCCCGTACCCATTCATACGAAGGAAAATCATGTCGGACATCAGTTTCTTCTCGCGCGTTGGCAATCTGTTCAAGGGCTTCATGTCGCTGTGGATTCAGGACGTGGAGAAAGAGCATCCGGAAATCGCCTACCAGAACCGCATCGATGCGATGGTCAGCAAGTACGCCAAACTCAAGGATGTGACCGCGGCCGTACTGCGCCGGCGCGAGGATATCGATGCGCGCCTCAATAAGCAGGGCGAAGAGCTCAAGCGCATCAGCGCCGATCTGGACGCAGCGATTGCCAGCAATCAGGACGATCTGGCCGTGGTGCTGATCCAAAAGAAGGAGGCGCTGGAAGCCTCGATTGCCAGCCTGTCGGTCGAGTTCGAACAGTCGCGCCGCGATGCCGAGGAGGCCAAGTCCTCGCTCAATAGCATCAAGGCCGAGATCGGCAAGCTCAAGGATGAGCGCGATGCGATGCTGGCCAAGTTGCACAGCGCCCAGGCGCGCATCCAGATCCAGGACCAGCTGGAAGGCTTGTCGGTGGAGGCCGATGTGCGTGCGCTGGACAATGTGCGCGAACACATCAATAACACCGCCGCGCGTGCCAAGCTGGGCGCCGAGCTGGCCGATTCCGACCTCGACAACAAGCTGGCCAAGCTGCGCGAAAGCAGCGGTGCGATCTCGGCGCGCGCCACGCTGGAGAAGCTCAAGCAAGCCCAGGCGGCCAAGGCTGCCGGCACGAAGACGCTGTGATGAGCGCGCCCACTGCAAGCAGCGAGGCCGCGGCACTGCCCGATTGGGCCGCGCAGCTGCGCGAGCGCTATCTGGCCGGTGAGGCGAATGTCTTCATCCTGCATGGCAATGTGTTCGACAGCTATCCGCTCGGCGATCAATACGCACAGCTGCCCGAGGTGCTGGCCGCGCTGCTGGCCAAGAAGGACTGCGTATTCGAGCTGAGCCTGGCGCAAGGTGTGCGCGTACAGCGCGATCAGGCGGCCCAGCCGCTGCCAGCCGGCCTGCAGGAAAAAGGCCTGGGCGGTGCGCTACAGTTTCTGGAAGGGCAGCTGCGCAGCCGCAGCAATACCGCCGTGCTGGTACCCTATGCCGAGACGATCTTCCCGGCTGCGGAAACCCATTTTCTGTCCTTTGAAGAGCGCGCCGCGGTCGCCACCCTGCATCGCTGGTCGCTCGACCAAGCCTTGCACCGTACTGATGCCATCATCGTGCTGGTGGCGGAAACCCTGAGCGCGCTGGCGCCTTCGCTGCTTAGCAACCCGAGCGTGGTGGCGATCGAGCTGCGCCTGCCTGACGCGGCCACGCGCCGCGCGGCTGTCGGCCAGTTTGCCAAGGGCATGGCCGATACGCAGCTGGCGCGTATTGCCGAGCAGACCGCCGGCCTGCGTCTGATCCAGATCGCCAGCATCGTCAGCGATAGCGGCCGGGCCGACAGCCTGGGCGAGGCTGAGCGCAGCCGTTTCATCCTGGGCCTATTGGGTAATGCGCCCGATGCCGCGGCCCGCGCCGAAGCATTTGCCCGTGTGACGGCCGGCATGAGCCAGGCCGCCATTCAGGCCTTGATCGCGCCCGAGCGCAGCCTGCCCGAAACCGAGGGGGACGAGGCGGTGCTGGCCATCATCCGCCAGCGCAAGCGCGAGATACTCGAGAAGGAATGCGCGGGGCTGATCGAATTCATCGAACCCAAGCATGGCCTGGCCGTAGTGGGCGGCAATGCGGCGATCAAGACCGAGTTGATGCGCGTGGCCCGTGCGCTGCGCGAAGGCGATGTACGCCGCGCGCCGATGGGCTTGCTGGCGGTTGGGCCGATGGGCTCGGGCAAGACCTTTGTGATCAAGGCCTTTCTGAAGGAGGCTGGCCTCAATGGCGTGATGCTGAAGAACTTCCGCTCGCAATGGGTGGGGGCGACCGAGTCCAATCTCGAGCGCGTGCTGGCCATGGTCAAGGTGATGGGGCCGGTGGCCCTGGTCATCGACGAGGGCGACCGCAGCTTTGGTTCGCGCAGCGAGGACAATGACGGCGGCACCAGCTCGCGGGTGATCGCGCGCCTGAAGGCCTTTATGTCCGAGCCGGAAAACCGCGGCCAGGTGCTGTTCACCATGATGACCAACCGCCCGGACAAGCTGGACATCGATATCAAGCGCCCCGGCCGGCTGGATGTGAAGCTGCCGTTCTTCTATGCGCAGAGTGCCGAGGAGCGGCTGGACATCGTGCGCGCGCTGTTCGGCCGCCACAGCCTGCAGTGGGAAGGCAGCGAGGACCAGCATCTGCTGGCCTGCGAGGCCCTGCATGGCTATTCGAATGCCGATCTGGAAGCGCTGGTGCTGCTGGCCGCGGCCAGCCAGAGCGAGCCAGGCAGCACGATCAGCGCGGCGCTGTTCGAGCAGGCGATTACCGATTTCATGCCACCGCAGGACCGCAATATGGTGCGCTATATGGAGCTGCTGGCGGCGCTGGAGTGCTCGCGCCGCTCCTGGTTGCCGCTGCATCTGCGCGAACTGAGTACCCAAGCACTGCAGGAGCAATTGCTGCAGTTACAACAAGTGATCGATTGAGGAGCTAGCCATGTTTGCCGATACCACCCTGTCCGCCTTCAGTGCCGAGCAGATCAAATCCGCCTGCTTCGCCATGCTGGAAGTGGCGCGCGCCCACGGCATCAGCGCGGCCGAGCATGCGCTGATCCAGACCTTCTGGCAGCAGGCCGAGCCCGCGCTGGGCGCTTTCGATGCCCATAGCCAGGAACGCTGCGCGACCGCGCTATTCGTGGAGGCTGGTCAGCAGCAGCTGCTGCTCGACCTGTGCCTAGCCTGTGCATTTGCTGATGGCCACTACAGCAGCGAGGAGAAGGCGGTGATTGCCGATCTCGCCACCCGCCTAGGCTTGGCCGAATCCGTGCTGGCTGAACGCACCGCCGAGGTACGCTCGGCCTTTCTCGGCGCCTTGGCCCATCTGCCCGATGCGGCCTCGGTGGCGGCGCTGGGCAAGCAGCTTGCCTAGCACAGGGCGCTGACCGCCCTCTGCGCTACTCAAGTCACGCCGCAAGGCGTGGCTTTTTGTTGGGCTGGCGCGCAAACATTCGTCACAAATCCGCCATCTGGCCTATACCGTGAGCAGACCCGGCCTGGCACCGGGCGGGAGACGTGGCATGGAAGCGCAACGCATTGCCATCATCGGCCTGGGGCGGGTCGGCGGGGCATTTCTGGAACAGTTGCTGGAGAAGCAGGCGCGCGGCATTGACCTGCTGGCGGTGGCAGAGCTACAGGACACGGCAGGGCGGCGGCGCGCCGAGGCGGCGGGGCTCAGGCTGTGCAGCCTGGACGAGATCGTGGCCCTGCGTGAGACAGTCGATACGATTTTCGAGCTGACCGGCCTGAAGAGCGTGCGGCGCGAGCTGCGTGAAAAGCTCAAGCTCAGCCACAATCTGCATACCGTAGTAGCGCCGGAGAGTACGGTGCGCATCATCTGGGCGCTGATGAGTGATGCTGAGCTGCCACCGGCCAGCGGGCCGGCGGTGGGTTATTAAGGACTCACTGGGGCAGCGAAGCCTGCGGCATGCGCTCGGGCAGCCAGCGCGCCAGCAGCTTGAACAACTCCTGCGGCTCGATCGGCTTGGCGATATGGTCGCTGATGCCGGCCGCCAGGCAGCGCTCCTTGTCACCAGCCATGGCATTCGCGGTCAGTGCCACCACTGGTAGGTGGGCGAAGCGGGGCTGGGCGCGGATCAGGCGGGTGGCGGTCAGCCCATCCATGACGGGCATCTGCAGGTCCATCAATACCAGCTGGTAATCGCGGTGCTTGAGCATATCCAGCGCCATCTGGCCATCGTTGGCCAGGTCCACCTCAATGCCGGCACGGCGCAGCAAATGGGCGCCGATTTCCTGATTGATTTCGTTATCGTCCACCAGCAGCACGCGCGTGCCTTGCAGCGCACCCAGCTCGGCCGGATTGGCCGGTCGAGTCTCGCTCTGGGCCGGGTTAGGCAGGCCAAAGCGGGCACTGAACCAGAAGGTGCTGCCCACGCCGGGAATGCTGCGCACGCCCACCTCGCCGCCCATCAGCCCGACCAGTTCCTTGGCAATCGCCAGCCCGAGGCCGGTGCCGCCGTAGCGGCGCGTGGTGGTTGCATCGGCCTGCTGGAAGCTCTGAAACAGCTGGGCCTGCTGGGCCGGGGTCATGCCGATGCCGCTGTCTTCTACCTCGAAATGCGCAAGCAGACCTTGCGCATCCTGGCTGGCCAGCCGTGCGCGCAGCACGATATCGCCATGCTCGGTGAACTTCACCGCGTTATTGGCGAAATTGATCAGCACCTGGCTCAGGCGTAGCGGATCGCCGGCCAGCTTGGCGGGCAGGGCGGGGTCGATCTCGAAATGCAGGCGCAGGCCCTTCTTCTGGCACGGCTCCTCGAGCAGATCGGCCAGGCTGTCCAGCACGGTGGCCAGCTCGAATTCCACGCTGTCCATCTGCAGCTTGCCGGCCTCCACCTTGGAGAAGTCGAGGATGTCATTGATGATGCCCAAGAGGTGCTTGGCCGAGCGCTGGATCTTCTGCACATAGTCGTGCTGCTTGGGATTGAGCTCGGTCTGCAGCGCCAGATGCGCCATGCCCAGAATGGCATTCATCGGGGTGCGGATCTCATGGCTCATATTGGCCAGGAAGAGCGATTTCATCTGCGAGGCCTGTTCGGCCTGGGCACGTGCGCTATCGAGTTCTCGCTCGTGCGCGAGCAGGGTGCTGTTCAGCGCGGCCAGTTCCTGGGTGCGGCTTTGCACACGCGCTTCCAGCACTTCCTCATTGCGCGCCAGCTCTTCCAATAGGCGCGCGTTTTGGCGTTCGCGCTCGGCCAGGGCGGCATTCATGGCATTGAAGGCCTGGGCCAATCGGGCGAATTCATCATTGCCGGCCACCTGCAGCTGGGCATGGTAGTCGCCCTGGCGCACGCGTTCGACCGCATCAGCCAGCCTGTGCACCGGGCGCGACAGCATGCGTGCCAGCCAGATGCTGCCCAACACGCCGAGCAGGAAGAAGGCGCCGCCGATGGCCAGTGACTGCTGCAGGGCCTTGGCCAGCTCGGTGCGCACGAAGCGGATGTCCACATCGGCCCCGACCACCATGTATTGGCCGGGCGCAGCTTCAATGCGCTGGAAGGCGGAGCGGAAGTAGCCGAAGCGGTCGCGATACTCGGCGAAGTTGCGCCGGCCCGTATGCAGGGTGTCCAGAATGGCCGGGTGGGGGGTGGTTTCGTACAGCTGGAAGTGGTGGCCGTAGTTCTGCGCGGCGATCTCGCGTTCATCGGCCGCATCGGCCACATAGACAAGCTTGCCCTCGGACTCGATGAACACATACAGATAGCGCACACCGGTCTGCTGGCTGTACTCGTTCAGCGAACGCACCAGGCGCAGATATTCGCCCTTGTCGATGGTGCCGGGCTGGCTGGCGCGGCGCAGGTAATCGTCGCCTATCATCTTCGGCGCTGCGCTCACGCCGGCGATCAGCCGCGCATCGATGGCCTCGCGCGCGCTGCTGGATTTCAGTTCCCAGACATAGAAGGTGTAGGCGGCCGCGGCGAGCAGATTGATGCCCAGCAGCACCCAGAGAATCTTGGTGCGCGCGGTCTTGGGCTGGAGCAGGGCGAACAGCTGTTTCACGACACTTTCCTCGGAGTGTGGCGAGTGACCGGCCTGGGTCCGGTCGGCTTGTTGATTAGAAAATTATGATTAGGCAAATCAACAAGTTTGGCGAATTGGCGGCGATTATGCATCAAGCCGCCAGCCGCGCGTTCGCTTCTTGCTCGGTGGCAGGCACAAGTAAAACGGCAGCCTAGGCTGCCGTGGGGTTTTTACTCAGTGATGTACTGTCAGCCATCCAGCTGCTGCAACAGATACAGGCGCTGGTAAATGCCGCCCTCCAAGGCCATCAGCGCCTCATGGTCGCCCAGCTCGGCAATCCGACCGTGATTGAGCACCACGATCTGGTCGGCCGCGCGGATGGTGGATAGGCGGTGCGCAATCGCCACCAAGGTGACCTTGCCGCGTAGCTCGTTCAGTGCCTGCTGCACGATCTGCTCAGTCTCCGAATCGATATGAGCGGTGGCCTCATCCAGAAACAGGATGCGCGGCTGCCCGGCCAGCGCGCGCGCAATCGCGATCAGCTGCTTCTGCCCGGTCGAGAGGCGCGCGCCGCCTTCGCCCAGCGGCGTGGCATAGCCTTGCTCGAGCGCCTGGATGAAGTCGTGGCAGCGCGCGGCGCGCGCGGCGGTTTCGATCTGCGCATCGCTCAAGTCACGCCCCATGGCGATGTTCTCGCGTGCGCTGGCCGCCAAGAGAAAGGGGTCTTGCGGCACCAGGCCAACGTCGGCGCGGAAATTGTCATCGCTGAACTGCGCCAAGGGCACGCCATCGATCTCGATACGGCCGGCCTGGGCGGTGTAAAAGCGCAGCAGCAGGCTGAGCAGGGTGGATTTGCCGCTGCCGGTGTGGCCGACGATGCCGAAGAAAGCGCCAGCCGGGATGTTCAGGCTCAGATCGTGGATGACCGGATTGTCGGCCGCATAGCCAAAGCTCAGGTCGCGGATGGCGATCTGGCCGTGGGCAATACGCCGTGCCGGCGCCTCCTCGCCCACATAGCGCGCGCCCTCCTCCTGCAGCAGCGTATTCACGCGTGCGGCCGAGACGACGGCCTGCTGCAGTTGGCTGAACTGCAGGGTGATCTGGATCAGCGGGTCGACTACCCGGCCGATATAGCTGACGAACGCATACAGGATGCCCACCTCGATGCCGCTTAGCTCGCGCAGACCGAAGCTGTAGATGACCACCACCAGCAGGATCACATTCAAGAGATCGAGCATGGGTCGCAGCAACCAGGCATTGGCGCGCAGCTCCATCAGGCGCGCGCCGTAATGCTGCTGATTGGTGGCCTTGAAGCGCGCGGCGAAGCGTGCCTCGGCATTGCTGGCCTGCAGCACCGCCATGCCGGCAATGCTCTCGGCCATCTGGGCATTGATCTCGCTGCGCAACTCGCGCGCGCGCGCCACCGCCGGGCCGCTCCAACGCTGGTAGAACCAGACGATGATGATGACGGCCGGCAGCATGACCGCCACGATCAGCATCAGGCGCCAATCCAGCCAGGCCATGGCCAGCATGGCGCCGAGTACCACGATGCTGCTGTCTAGCATCACGAACAGCACCTGCACATACAGGTTCTTCACCTGCTCGGTGTCATTGGTCACCCGGCTGACCAATTGGCCGGTGATCGCCTTGTCGAAGAAGGCCATCGGCAGGCGCATCACATGCCCATACACCTGCTCGCGCAGGCGTTTGACCGAGCGCATGGCCACGCCCGACAGGCGTGCCAGCTGCAGATAGCGCAGCAGGCTGGCTGCCCAGCCCACCAGCAGCACGCCGCCCAGCAGCATCACGATGGCGTTGAGGTCCAGCGTGCGCGGCAACAGGTATTGGTCGATGAAATGCTTGCCCAGCAAGGGGCCAAGCGCTTCCAGGCCGGCGGCGATCACCAGCCAGAACGTGCCCCACCACAGATGGCGGTGCTCGGGGGCGGCGGCGCTGCGCAGCAGGGCGATGGCCTGCGCGGTGTTCAGGCGCGCGGGCGGGGTCTTAGAGGGCGTCAAGGCTGGCCTCCAGTTGTTGGTAGCGCCATTGGCTGGCATACCAGCCATCGCGCGCCAGCAGTGCGGCGTGCTGGCCGGATTCCACGATGCGGCCTTCGCGCAGCACCAGGATCTGGTCGGCGTCCATCACCGCGCTGAGTCTATGGCTGACGATGATCACGGTGCGGTTCAGGCGCTGCTCGCGCAGATGGCTGAGGATGTCGGTTTCGGTCTGGGTATCGACGGCGGATAGCGCATCGTCGAGCAGCAGCAACGGCGCATCGGCCAGCAGCGCGCGCGCGATGGCCACGCGCTGGCGCTGGCCGCCCGACAAGGCCACGCCTTTCTCGCCCACCGGCGTCGCGTAGCCGAGCGGGAAGCGCAGGATGTCCTCGTGGATGGCCGCCAGCCTCGCGGCCTGCTCGATCTCGGCCGGCGTGGCATCGGCGCGGCTGAGGGCAATGTTCTCGGCAATGCTGGCCGAGAACAGGAAGGGTTCCTGCGGCACCCAGCTGATTGCGCCATGCAAGGCTTCCAGCTGGTAGTCGGACAGCGGCGTGTCGCCCCAGCGTATCTGCCCGTGCTGCTGTGCATACTGGCGCAGGATCAGCCGCACGATGCTGGACTTGCCGGCGCCGGTCGGGCCGACCAGGCCCAGGGTCTGGCCTTCGGGCAGGGTGAAACCGATGTCCTGCAGCGCCGCACTGCCCTGGTTCGGATAGCGCAAGCTGACCGCGTCGAAGTGCAGGGGCGCGGCGCGGATCGCGGTCACTGTGCCATGGTCGTCGATTGACAGCGGCGTGTTCAGCACCGGCCACAGGCGGCCCCAGGCGGCGCGGCCGCGCTCGATCAGGCTCATCACCCAGCCGGCGGCAAACATCGGCCAGATCAGCTGGCCCAGATACATGCTAAAGGCGGTCAGCGCACCGATGGTCAGTTGATCGTGCCAGACCAGATAGCCGCCCAGCGACAGGGTCAGCACGCTGGCGGCCACCAGGGTCAGGCCCACGGCCGGCTCGTAGGCGGCCTCCCAGCGCTGCGCGCGCAGGCTGGCTGCGGCCGCTTTTTCCGCCAGCTCGGAAAACTGCGCGGCCGAACGCGCTTCCAGGCCCAGCGCCCGCACGGTGCGCACCCCGGCCAGGGTTTCCTGCACATGGTCATTCAGGTCGCCAAAGCGGTCGAGCGAATCCTTGGAGGCGGCGTGAATCTGGTTCGAGATATACCAGAAGGCCAGCGCCATCAGCGGGAAGGGCGCCAGCGCAGCCAGGGCCAGATGCCAGTCGATGCCGATGGTCATCATCGCGATCACCAGCACCAGGGTCAGCGTGCCGTCAAAGCCGGCCAGCATCGCTTCGCCAGCGGCCATTTCCACCGCATCCACATCATTGGTGGCCAGTGCCATCAGGTCGCCGGTGCGCTGGCCCTGGTAGAAGCTCGGCCCCTGCAGGCTCAGGCGCTGGTAGAGCTGCGTGCGCAGCTGCACACCCAGCCGGTAGCTGGCCGCAAACAGCTGCAGGCGCCAGCCCACGCGCAAAAAATAGATGCCGAGGCCCGCCAGCAAAAGGCTGCCCAGCTGCCAGAACAGCGTGGTGCCACCGAGCTGGCCCGCCACCATCGCATCGACGATATGGCCGACCTGGCGCGGAATGAAGACGGTAAGCACCGCCACACCGGCCAGCATTAGGGCGGAGAGGAAGTAGGGGCGCCAATGTTGGCGTACGAAGCTGCCGATCAGGCCGGATAGGGTCATGCCAGTGCCTTACACCTTGTCAGTGCACGCCAGCGCCCGGGTAGGGCGCTGGCGCGGGAAGGGCACGATTCTACGGTGAAGCGGGCCAGCTGGCTTGTGGCTGCGATAGGCTGGTCTGTGTCGCGACGGATGGCGCACGGCGCAGCCGAACGGCAAAACGCCACCGCACTGAGTTGGGCGGTGGCGTTGGGGCTGGGGCGAGCAGCGGCTTAGCCTTGGTGGCCGCGCAGCGGCTTGCCGGCTTGTGCCTGCTTGGCGGCGGGCTGGGTGGCGGTACTGGTCTGGCTGTCGGCCGGGCGTTGTTCGCTGCTCACCGGGGTATTGAAACTGACCCGCTCGCGGGCAGTGCGGCTATTGGCGGGCTGATCGGCCATGACCGCGGTGGACAGCAGGGCCAGGCTGGTGGCGAGCAGGGTCGAGAAGCGGATAGCGGTGTTCATGTGGGTAGTCCTTGGCAGTGGGAACGCCGGATTGCGTTCAGTGCCGCCACTGTATTGCTAAGCAGTCTGTTGATAAATTGGCCTTTCCTTGATGGTTTATTGCATATTGGTACGTAATGAGACGGGAGGGCTGGGCATGGATACCTTGATCAGCATGCGGGTGTTTCGGCGCGTGGTGGAGCTGGGCAGCTTTGTCGCGGCGGCCGAGCAGCTGGGCCTGTCGGCCGCCATGGCCAGCCGGCATGTTGCACATCTGGAGCGCCATCTGGGTGTGCGCCTGCTCAATCGCAGCACGCGCCATCTGAGCCTGACCGATGGCGGCGCCCAGTATTTCGAACGCTGCCGCAGCCTGCTGGATGAGTTGCACGAGGCCGAGGCAGCCGTCAGCCAGAGCGCGCTGGCGCCGCAGGGCACTTTGCGCATCAGCGCGCCGGTGCCGTTTGGTGTGCGCCATCTGGGCCCGGCCATTGGCGACTATCTGGCTCGCTACCCGCAGGTGCTGCTCGATCTGAGTCTGAACGATCGCACCGTGGACCTCGCTGAGGAGGGCTTCGATCTGGCCATCCGGGTTGGCCAGAACCCGAACCCGGCCCTGATTGCACGTCGGCTCTGTTGCGTGCGGCTGGCCCTGGTCTGCTCGCCCGGCTATGCCGCACGCTATGGCCTGCCGCGTACGCCGGCCGATTTAAGCCAGCACCGCACGATTGCCTATGCCTATTCGGCCGAGGGCGAGCACTGGACCTTGCGTGGGCCGGACGGCTTGCACAGCTATCCGATCAAGCCGGTGCTGCGCGTGAACAATGGCGATCTGGCTGCGGCAGCGGCCATGGCCGATGTGGGCATTGGTTCTGAGCCGACCTTCCTAGTGGGCGATGATCTGCGCGCCGGGCGACTGATCAGCGTGCTGCCCGACTATCCGCAACCCGAGCTGACCCTGTATGCGGTCTACCTGAGCCGGCGCTTTCTCTCCGCTAAGGTGCGTACCTTCATCGACTTCCTGGCCGAGCGCTTTGGCCCCGAGCCCTACTGGGACCGCGACCTTTAAGCGCCGCCAAGCAGCCACGCTCGCGTCAGGCCGCGATGGCCAGCTCCAGCGTCGCCACATAGCCCTGGTTGGCGTTGCCGCTGACCGTGCACATCTGCAGGCTGGTGCCATCGCTGAACACATTGTCGCTGGCGAAGCTGATACGGCCGAGATTGCTCACGCTGCTGGCATAGCCACTGGCCGTATAGGCCTCGTTAATGCTGGCGAGCGGGAAAGTTAGCTGCGAGGTCTTGATCTGGTTGGCCGCGCTGCTGGCCTGCGCGAGGCTGGGGTAGATTTCGAAATGCACATGCGGCATGCGTCCGTCGTAGCAGCCGGGGAAGATGGTGTCGAAGCTCAGCTCGCCATTCGCATCGCTCTCCTGCACGCCGCGCAGGAAGTTCTCGTTCAGCACGCTGCTCGAATACATCGAGTACAGGCCCTCGCGCGTGCAATGCCATAGATAGACCGCGAAGCCCGCCAGGTTCGCGCAGCTGTTGGTGTTATTGCGCAGCTTGAGTGTGATGGTCAGTGGCACGCCCTCGGCCACGCCACTGGCGCCACCAACACTGCTGCGGATATCGCGCCGTACGATGCCGGACAGCTGCAGGGCATTGACAATACCGTTGCCATTGCTGTTCGAGCCATCACCCGGATAGGGGCCGGCCGTCTCTTCGGGTATCACCGCGCAGCTACCACTGGTGCCACTGCTGCCGCCGTCGCTGACGCTACCGGTGCTGCCCGAGTTATTGCCGCTGCTGGTCGCGCCACCATCGCAGCCGAGCAGCGGCAACGGCGCCATGCTGGCCACGGCCATCCAGCGCAAAGCCTGACGGCGCCCGGCCGTGCTGTGCAGCAAGCGCGCCAGATCGATGTGCAAACCCTGATCCTGTTCCTGCATGGTGCTCTCCTGTTCTTTGCCGCGGGCGGGAAGCGAACGCGTGGGCAAGTGTGTGAAACAGAAGCAAAGATAAGGGCGCAGGCTGGCTGAATGATGTCGAAACGGTAAAGGCCTGCGCCAAGGTGTAACTGAGTGGTAAATCCCGCCGCGCCAGGCACGGCGGGGCGGCTCAGTATTCCCAGAAGATGCGCTGCAGGTCCTGGCTGCTGCGTCCTTGCGCGAGGGCCACGCTGGCCAGGATGCGGGCTTTTTGCGGATTCAGGTCGTGGGCGACCACCCAGTCGTATTGATCATCCGGCTGCTCGGCATTGCGCAGCACAAAGCCACCCGCCACGCGCGCCGAGCGGATGATCTGCACGCCTTGCTGGCGCAGCTTCCGCAGCGTGGGCACGGCGCGGTCGGCCACCGAGCCATTGCCGGTGCCGGCATGAATGATGGCTTTCGCGCCGCCGGCCGCGGCGGCCTCGTACAGGCTGGCCGGCACATTGCCATAGCTGTAGACGATCTCGACCGGCGCCAGCTGGCTGATCTGCTCGACATCGAATTCGCTCTGCGCGGTATGGCGCTTGATCGGTGCGCGGAACCAGTAATTGCGGCCTTCCACCACCATGCCCAGTGCACCCCATTGGCTGCTGAAGGCATCGGTCTTGATATTGATCTGCTTGCTGACGTCGCGCCCGCTGTCGATCTGGTCGTTCAGGGTCACCAGCACGCCCTTGGCGCGCGCGTCAGGGCTGCCCGCCACCACGACGGCGTTGTACAGATTGAGCGCGCCGTCGGCGGATAGGGCAGTGCCTGGCCGCATCGAGCCGACCAGCACGATCGGCTTGTCGGTGCGTACGGTCAGATTGAGGAAATAGGCAGTCTCTTCCAGGGTATCGGTGCCATGGGTGACCACGATGCCGTCCACATCAGCCTGCTTGGCCAGCGCCGCCACCCGCTTGCCCAGCGCAAGCAGCTTGTCATTGGTAAAGCTTTCCGAGGCGATCTGAGACACTTGCTCGCCGCGCACCTGGGCGACCTTGGCCAGTTCCGGCACGCTGAGGATCAGCTTGTCGACCGGCACCTTGGCGGCCTGGTAGCTCGCGCTATTGAGCGTGCTAGCACCTGCGCCGGCAATGGTGCCGCCGGTGGCCAGGATCACCACATTGGGTTTATCGGCCGCCAGGGCGGCCAGGGTTGAGGCGGCCAGGGCCAGCAAGGCAAGGCGCTTGCGTAATGGGTTGAACATGATGGTCTCTTCCATGTGTTTGTCGCCAGCCGGCTGAATCGACCGTACTGGCGCCGCGGTCGATATGCCGCGACACGGGAGAGGCTAGTCTGGCCTCCTGCTGCGTCGTATTGGGGGAAGCCAGCTTGGGGTTAGCCCGCTTGGGGATTTCCTGACCAGCCTCGGCCCGGCGTGCACCGAATCGGCCCGCTGAGTGTTGGCGGTGCTTGGAAGACCTGCGGGAAACCCTAGTGGGAGAACGGCGTGCTTGTTGCGGTTTTGTCGTCTCGATCTTGCAAGGGGCTGGTTGGCGATTCGGCACGCATGCTCCAATCGCCCTCCATTCGCCAGCCACCGAGTCCGCCGATGTAAGCCGACACAAGACGCAAACTTTTCTGCTGACCCGCCGCCGCACTGGCCTGGGTCGTTTTGCGTTTTCTGAAGGACTCGATCTATGACGACTGTCAGTTCTGCGGCCACGCTGGCCGCTACGCCTCCGCTTGCCCATTCCGAGGAGTATTTCGGCGCCTACCGCAATTTCTGGTGGCATACCGACTTTCTGGCCCTGATGGCCCAGCGCCTGCAAACCCGACAGCTGCGGCACATGCTGGATGTTGGCTGCGGCCAATGTCACTGGAGCCGACTCTGGCTAGCCCATCTGGCGGCGCAGGCCGAGATCACCGCCTTGGACCGCGACCCGCGCTGGGCGGCCGGCGACGTGCGGCTTCAGGCACATTTTCCCGCCCAAGGCGCACGGTTGCGCTTTGTCCAAGGCGATGCGGCAAGGCTACCTTTTGCCGACGCCAGCTTTGATATGGTCACCTGCCAGACCTTGCTGATCCACGTGGCTGATCCGAGTCGGGTGCTGAGTGAGATGCGCCGTGTGCTGCGACCGGGTGGGCTGCTGTTGTGCAGCGAGCCGAGCAATCTGGCCAATGCAGCCATGGCGAATGCCCTGACTGTGCAAAGAGATAGTGCTGCGCAACTGGACGCCTTTCGCTATCGGCTGCTGTGCGAAGAGGCCAAACGCCTGGCGGGTGAGGGAGACTCATCGCTCGGTGATAAGCTGGCCTGGCTGCTGCAGGCGTGCGGCTTTCAGTCCATTCAAAGCTATCTGTCCGACAAGGCTACGCCCTTGCTCCCACCCTATGTGGGCCAGGAGGCGCAGGCGAATCTGAACGAGGTACAGGCCATGGCCGAGCCGTCACGGGTGTTGATCTGGCAGGCCCATGTGGCCCGCTGGGCCGCTGCCTTGCCCGACCCGGCCGAGCGCCAGTTCCTGCTCGACTATGCAGCTAGCGCGGTGCAAGCGGCCAAGCAGATCGTCGAGTTGGTCGCCGCCGGCCAGTACTGGGACAGCGGCGCGGCACTCATGTATCTGGTGGCCGGGCGTCGCTAAGCGCACCACATGCAAAAAAGCCCCCGCAGGCGCGGGGGCTTTTTTGATACGGACAACGATCAGCGTGCCTGCTTGGCCTTGGCGGCTAGGCGGCTGCGGTGCAGCACCGGCTCGGTATAGCCATTCGGCTGCTTGGCGCCTTCGAACACCAGCTCACAAGCGGCCTGGTAGGCGATGCTGGCGGCGAAGTCGGTGGCCATGGGCTGGTAGAGCGGGTCATTGGCGTTCTGGCTGTCCACGATCTTGGCCATGCGCTCCATTACCGCCTGCACCTGCGCGCGGCTGACAATGCCGTGGCGCAGCCAGTTGGCCACATGCTGGCTGGAGATGCGCAGCGTGGCACGGTCTTCCATCAGGCCGACGTTGTGGATGTCCAGTACCTTGGAGCAGCCGACGCCCTGATCCACCCAGCGCACCACATAGCCGAGGATGCCCTGGCAGTTATTCTCCAGCTCGGCATTGATCTCCTCGGCGGTCCAGTCGGTCTTGGGCGCGAGCGGAATGCTGAGGATGTCGTCGAGCGCCGCGCGTTGGCGTGCCTTCAGTTCCACCTGGCGCTGGGCCACATTGACCATGTGGTAGTGCAGCGCATGCAGAGTGGCGCCGGTGGGCGAGGGCACCCAGGCACAGTTGGCGCCGGCCTTGGGGTGGCCGAGCTTGCTGGCCAGCATTTCCGCCATCAGGTCGGGCTTAGGCCACATACCCTTGCCGATCTGGGCGCGGCCCGACAGGCCGCACAAGAGCCCCACGTCCACATTCCAGTTTTCGTAGGCGGCAATCCACTTCTCCGCCTTCATCGCTTCCTTGCGGACCACCGGGCCGGCTTCCATCGAGGTGTGGATCTCGTCGCCGGTGCGGTCCATGAAGCCGGTATTGATGAAGATGGTGCGCTCCTTGGCCTGGCGGATGCATTCCTTCAGATTGACCGTGGTGCGGCGCTCTTCATCCATGATGCCGATCTTGAGCGTATTGCGCTTGAGGCCCAGTGCGTCTTCCACGCGGCGGAACAGCTCGACCGCGAAGGCCACTTCTTCCGGGCCGTGCATCTTGGGCTTCACGATATACATCGAGCCGCTGCGGCTATTGCGAAGCTGGCCGAGGCCCAAGAGGTCGTGCTTGGCGATCAGGGCGGTGATGGCCGCATCCATGATGCCTTCGAACACATCCTGGCCGTCGAACTGGACGGCGGGATTGGTCATCAGATGGCCGACATTGCGCAGCAGCATCAAGGAACGGCCGTGCAGTTTCAGCTCGCCACCGTGGGCGGCGGTGAACACGCGGTCGGCGTTCATGCGTCGGGTGACTTGCTTGCCGCCCTTCTCGAAGGTGTCGCTCAGCGTGCCGCGCATCAGGCCCAGCCAGTTGCGGTAGACCTCGACCTTGTCTTCGGCATCCACGGCCGCGATCGAATCTTCGCAGTCCTGAATGGTGGTGACCGCGGCTTCCAGCACGATGTCCTTCACATGGGCCGGGTCGGTGGCGCCAATCGGGTGGCTGGCGTCGATCTGGATTTCGGCATGCAGGCCGTTGTGCTTGAGCAGCACGCTGGTCGGCGTGGCAGCAGGGCCGGCATAGCCGACGAAGGCAGCCGGGTCTTGCAGGCCGGTCGTCTCGCCACCCTTGAGGGCCACCAGCAAGCGGCCATTCGCCACGCTGTACAGCGTGACATCGGCGTGCGAGCCGACGGCCAGCGGGAAGGTGTCGTCCAGGAAGTGGCGGCCGAATTCGACCACCTTGGCGCCGCGCACCGGGTTGTAACCCTTGCCCTTGTCGGCGCCATTGGCCTCGGCAATCACATCGGTGCCGTACAGCGCGTCATACAGCGAACCCCAGCGCGCATTGGCGGCGTTCAGCGCATAGCGGGCGTTCTTTACCGGCACCACCAGCTGCGGGCCGGCCAGGGTGGCGATCTCGGCGTCGACATTCTCGGTCGTTACGCTGAAATCCTCGCCTTCGGGCAGCAGGTAGCCAATCTCGATCAGGAAGGCCTTGTAGGCGGCCGGATCAAAACTACGGTTGGCCTGATGCCAGGCATCGATTTGCGCCTGCAGCGCATCGCGCTTTGCCAGCAGGGCCACATTGGTCGGGGTCAGGTCGGCAACGATCTGTTCGAAGCTGGTCCAAAAGGCCGTGGCTTCGACGCCGGTGCCGGGAATCGCTTCATTGTTCACAAACTGGTACAGCGCGCTATCAATGGCGAGGCGGCCGTGCTGGATGCGGGTGCTCATGATCAGACTTCCTTCTTGAAGGGTGTCGGGGGGGCATCAAGCCTCAACCCAGATACATGCATTGGGATGGTGTTCTTTGATGGTCTCAACCGCGTCTTGGATTGATGCGCTGTCCGCGCGAGCGATTTCATGATTGAAAACAGTAACGTCGACTCCGTTTACACGTAGAGATTTGAGTTCCTCTTCGGTTATGACGTCGGCTGCAACCCAAAGGCTCGTGGGTTGCTCCTGTTTGATTGTGATCGATCGGTAGGTGTCAAATCCCTGGCGGGTTAGCGCAAAGAAAACCATGGCATGCCTATTAAGGTGACTAGAGCAAAACGCCGCCCGAACTCGGGCGAGCTGGGGCGGCGATTGTCGAGGTCAATGACGAGCGGCAGCGAGGCTCCTCGCCGGCGGGCGAGGCGGGGGAGTGGGGTTGAATCAGGGATTGATCTGATTCAACCACTGCAGGCTAATCCCGGCCGGCTTTGCCGGTCGCATGCAACCTGTTTTCCCGTGCTGCAGCTGGATCAATGGAATTGCTCTTCTTCGGTCGAACCGGTCAGCGCGGTCACCGAGGAACGGCCGCCCTGGATCACGGTGGTCACATCGTCGAAGTAACCGGTGCCGACTTCCTGCTGGTGCGACACGAAGCTGTAGCCACGGTCACGGGCAGCGAATTCCGGCTCCTGCACCTTCTCGACATAGGCCGACATGCCGCGGGCCACGTAGTCCTGGGCCAGATCGAACATGTTGTACCACATGCTGTGAATGCCAGCCAAAGTGATGAACTGGTACTTGTAGCCCATGGCACCGAGTTCGCGCTGGAACTTGGCGATGGTGGCGTCGTCGAGGTTCTTCTTCCAGTTGAAGGACGGCGAGCAGTTGTAGGCCAAGAGCTTGCCCGGATGCTTGGCATGCACGGCTTCGGCGAACTTGCGGGCGAATTCCAGATCCGGCGTGCCGGTTTCGCACCAGACCAGATCGGCGTATTCGGCATAGGCCACAGCGCGGCTGATGGCTTGCTCGATACCCTTCTTGGTCTTGTAGAAGCCTTCGGCGGTGCGCTCACCGGTCAGGAAAGGCTTGTCGTTCTCGTCGTAGTCGCTGGTCAACAGGTCAGCGGCTTCGGCATCGGTACGGGCGATCACCAGGGTCGGCACGCCGTACACGTCGGCGGCCATACGGGCAGCGATCAGCTTTTGCACGGCTTCCTGGGTCGGAACCAGCACCTTGCCGCCCATGTGGCCGCACTTCTTCACGCTGGCCAGCTGGTCTTCGAAGTGCACGCCACCGGCGCCAGCGCGGATCATGGCCTTCATCAGTTCGTAGGCGTTCAGCACGCCACCGAAACCGGCTTCGGCATCGGCCACGATGGGGGCGAAGTAGTCAATGAAGTCCTTGTCGCCACGCTCGATACCCTTGGAGTGCTGGATTTCGTCAGCGCGGGTGAAGGCGTTGTTGATGCGTTCCACGACCTTGGGCACCGAGTCCACCGGGTACAGCGACTGGTCCGGGTACATGGCCGAGTATTCGTTGTTGTCGGCAGCGACTTGCCAGCCGGACAGATAGATGGCCTTGATGCCAGCCTTGACCTGCTGCATGGCTTGGCCGCCGGTCAGGGCGCCCAGGCAGTTGATGTAGGGCTCGTTGTTGACGAGATTCCACAGCTTCTCGGCGCCGCGACGGGCCAGGCTGTATTCGTTCTGGACGGAGCCGCGCAGGCGCTCGACGTCAGCGGCGGTGTAACCGCGCTTGATACCCTTCCAGCGGGGGTTGGTATCCCAGTCATGTTGAATGGCGGCAATACGTTGTTCGCGGGTCGACATATCTTTTACCTCGTTGGGCTTGCGCACGGCGGACTTGGCCGGCCGTGACGCGAATTCATATGGGTAGCTTGGGAGGGCCGGCGGTTTGGCTGGCCTTCGCCCTGGCTGGATAGTGCTTGGGGCGACGATCCCCGATCTGGCTATGGATGGTGCCTGCCGGGGAATTCAATGTGTGTAGTCGATTATTGAGCAGTTTCATGTGCGATGCAGCAAATAAATCAAACAAGCGTATGACTAGCCGGAAATCCCCACATTTCTGTGGCTAGTCACCGACGCTGTGAGAAAAGGGCACAGGGCTTGAAATCGAAATAACCATCTCCATCTTAGGGCCTATCGTTTCTGGAGATCGCCTTATGCAACACGAAAACCAAGCAGAAAACCCACAAGATCAAGCACTTGAGCAGGCTGCTGAATTGCAGGCCGAAGCGGGCGACGCCACGGATGCCGTGGCGGCCGAAAGCCTGGAAGCCCAGGTCGCCGCCTTGGAGGCCAAGGTGGCCGAGCTGCAGACTGCCGTGCTGTATGCGAAGGCCGAAGGTGAGAACATCCGTCGCCGCGCCGCGGAAGATGTTGCTGCAGCGCACAAGTATTCGGTGGGTAAATTCGCCAGCGAACTGCTGATCGTGAAGGACTGCCTGGAGATGGCGCTCAAGGACAACTCGTCCGTTGAGAACATCAAGATGGGCGTGGACATGACCTTGCGCAATCTGGTCGGTGCCTTCGACAAGTTCCAGATCAAGGACATCGACCCGCAGGCCGGCGACAAGCTTGACCCGCACAAGCACCAGGCCATGAGCGCCGTGGATGCGGAGCAGGAACCGAATACCGTGGTGAGCGTGATGCAGAAGGGCTATCTGATCGCCGATCGCGTGCTGCGTCCTGCCATGGTCATCGTGGCCAAGGCCAAGAGCGAAAGCTGACTGCGACGGGCCTTGAAAGCCTGCAAGCGCATCCCCACTTAAGTCACATGGTTATTCAAACCGCCGCGGCCCGGCCTGCGGCGCTGAACTGAACAAAGTTAAGAGGATTTACAAAATGGCAAAGATCATCGGTATCGACCTGGGCACCACCAATAGCTGCGTGGCGGTTCTGGAAGGCGGCAGCGTGAAGGTTATCGAGAACGCCGAAGGCGCACGCACCACCCCGTCCATCATTGGCTACACCAATGACGACGAGATTCTGGTTGGCGCACCGGCCAAGCGTCAGGCCGTCACCAACCCGAAGAACACCCTGTACGCGGTCAAGCGCCTGATCGGTCGCAAGTTCGACGAGAAGGAAGTGCAGAAGGACATCGACCTGATGCCTTACACGATTGCCAAGGCCGACAATGGCGATGCCTGGGTGGAAGTGCGTGGCAAGAAGATGGCCCCGCCGCAAATCAGTGCTGAAGTGCTGCGCAAGATGAAGAAGACTGCCGAGGACTACCTGGGCGAGGAAGTGACCGAAGCGGTGATCACCGTGCCGGCCTACTTCAACGACAGCCAGCGCCAGGCTACCAAGGACGCCGGCCGTATTGCCGGTCTGGAAGTGAAGCGCATCATCAATGAGCCGACCGCTGCTGCACTGGCCTTCGGCATGGACAAGCTGGAAAAGGGCGACGCCAAGATTGCCGTGTATGACCTCGGCGGCGGTACCTTCGATATCTCCATCATCGAAATCGCTGATGTGGATGGCGACAAGCAGTTTGAAGTGCTGGCCACCAATGGCGACACCTTCCTGGGTGGTGAAGACTTCGACCAGCGCCTGATCGACTACATCGTGACCGAGTTCAAGAAGGAACAGGGCATCGATCTGAAAAACGATGTGATGGCCCTGCAGCGCCTGAAGGAAGCGGCCGAGAAAGCCAAGATCGAGCTGTCGAGCACCGCGCAGACCGAAATCAACCTGCCTTATGTGACCATGGACGCCACCGGCCCCAAGCACCTGGCGATGAAGATTTCGCGCGCCAAGTTCGAATCACTGGTGGAAGACCTGGTCGAGCGTTCGATTGAGCCTTGCCGTATTGCGCTGAAGGACGCCGGTCTGAAGATCACCGATATCGATGACGTGATCCTGGTCGGCGGTCAAACCCGCATGCCCAAGGTGATGGAAAAGGTGAAGGAGTTCTTCGGCAAGGAGGCGCGTCGCGATGTGAACCCGGACGAAGCCGTGGCTGTTGGCGCCGCCATTCAGGGCTCGGTGCTGTCGGGTGACCGCAAGGACGTGCTGCTCTTGGACGTGTCGCCGCTGTCGCTCGGTATCGAGACCATGGGCGGCGTGATGACCAAGCTGATCCACAAGAACACCACCATCCCGACCAAGGCGTCGCAAGTGTTTTCGACCGCCGAAGACAACCAGAGCGCCGTGACGATTCATGTGCTGCAAGGTGAGCGTGAGCGCGCCTCGGCCAACAAGTCGCTCGGCCAGTTCAATCTGGAAGGCATCCCGGCTGCGGCTCGCGGCACGCCACAGATCGAGGTCGAGTTCAATATCGACGCCAACGGCATCCTGCATGTGTCGGCCAAGGACAAGGCGACTGGCAAGGCCAATAACATCACCATCAAGGCTAACTCGGGCCTGAGCGAAGAAGAGATTCAACGCATGGTGAAGGACGCCGAGGCCAATGCCGAGGAAGACAAGAAGCTGACCGAGCTGGTCGGTGCACGTAACCAGCTGGAAGGCCTGATCCACTCGGTGAAGAAGTCGCTGACCGAATACGGTGACAAGATCGCCGCTGACGAGAAGAGCGCGATCGAAGCCGCCCTCGCCGATGCCGAAGGCGTGGTGAAGGGCGAGGACAAGGCTGCCATCGACGCCAAGTCCGAAGCGCTGATGTCCGCCTCGCACAAGCTGGCCGAGAAGATGTATGCCGACCAGCAAGCCAGCGAAGGCGCAGCCCCGGCTGGTGATGCCAAGCAGGATGATGGCAATGTGGTGGATGCCGAGTACACCGAAGTGAAGGACGAGAAGAAGTAAGTCCCTGACTTCCGGCCTTCGGCCGTCAGGCATAGCTACACCGTCGAAGGACGCAAAGGATGCAAAGGCTTCGCCCTTCGTATCCTTTGCGTCCTTCGCGGTTCGAAACAGTTGTCGATCTACTGCCTAACTGAGGCTAGAAACGCATGGCAAAAAGAGATTTTTACGAGATTCTGGGCTTGAACCGGGATGCCAGCGAGGACGAGATCAAGAAGTCCTATCGCAAGCTGGCCATGAAGTATCACCCGGACCGCAACCCGGATAGCAAGGATGCCGAGGAGAAATTCAAGGAGGCCAAGGAGGCCTACGAGATCCTCTCCGATGAGCAGAAACGTGCCGCCTACGACCAGTATGGCCACGCTGGCGTGGATCCGCAGGCTGGCATGGGCGGTGGTTTTGGCGGTGGCGGCGGCTTTGCCGATGCCTTCGGCGATATCTTCGGTGACATCTTTGGTGGCGGCGGCGGTCGTGGTGGACGCTCGAACGTCTATCGTGGTTCCGACCTGCGTTACAACCTGGAAGTGAGCCTGGAAGAAGCGGCGCGCGGCACCGAAACCAAGATCAAGATCCCGACGCACGAGGATTGCGATACCTGCCACGGGACGGGGGCCAAGCCTGGCACCCAGGCCAAGACTTGTGGTACCTGCGGCGGCCATGGCCAAGTGCGTGTACAGCAAGGCTTCTTCAGCCTGCAGCAGACCTGCCCGACCTGTCACGGCAGCGGCAAGGTGATTCCTGACCCCTGCCGCGCCTGTCATGGCCAGGGTCGGGTGAAGACCCACAAGACGCTGAATGTGAAGATTCCGGCCGGTGTGGACGAGGGTGATCGCATCCGTCTGTCGGGCGAGGGCGAGCCGGGTGTGAATGGCGGTCCAGCCGGCGATCTCTATGTGGTCATCCATCTCAAGCAGCACAGCGTGTTCGAGCGCGAGGGCAATGATCTGCATTGCGAAATGCCGATCAGCTTCGCGGTGGCGGCGCTGGGTGGCGAGATCGAGATCCCGACCCTGGATGGCGCGGTCAAGCTGAAGATCCCGGCCGAAACCCAGACCGGCGCGGTGTTCCGCCTGCGCGGCAAGGGCATCAAGGGTGTACGCTCGGCCATCACCGGCGACCTGATGTGCCATGTGGTGGTGGAGACGCCGGTCAAGCTGACTGACCGCCAGCGCGAGCTGCTGCGCGAGTTCGAGAACATCAGCCTGGAAGATGACGCCAAGCACAATCCGCGCGCCAATTCCTGGATGGACAAGGTGAAGGACTTCTTCAGCAATTAAGCGCTGGATTGGTCAAGAGAAGGGTGCCTGCGGGCACCCTTTTTTTATGGCGCTGTATGCTCAAACGCATAGAGCAAATATTCAGTTTTATTGTCTGAATACGTGATGCACTGATAGAAAATCGCCATGTCTTGCGTGTGTTTGAAATTATTGAGGGACGATGGCAACGCGACTGTTACAATCGCGCGCCCCGATGGTTGAATCGGGTTATTCGATAAAATTGATTGAGGATAAGTACATGAACAAGCTTTTCTCTGCACTGGCACTGGCTGCCGCGCTGAGCGCACCGGCCCTGGCTAATGATCTGTATATCGGCGCCGACATCGGCCGCAGCGATATCGAAGTGGATGCCGGCAATGGCTTCGCCGTCAGCAAGGACAGCACCAGCTTCGCCGTGTTCGGTGGCGTGCAGTTCCACAAGAATTTCGCCGCTGAACTGGCTTACCGCGATCTGGGCGAACTCAAAAGCGGCAATGCCAAGCTGAGCGCCTACGCACTGCAAGCCTCGCTGCTCGGCTCGCTGCCGGTCAGCAACGAGTTCAGCCTGCTGGGCCGTGTTGGTCTGGCCAGCATCAATGCTGAATACCGTGAAAGCGGCTTTGGCTACAGCTACTCGGAAGACAGCAGCGAAACCAAGCCCTTCTTCGGCGTGGGCGCACGCTATGCCGTGAACAAGCAACTGGGTATTCGTGCTGAATACAATCAGTACGCTGAAATCGACGACACCACCATCTCCACGCTGACCGTGGGTGTGGACTACCGCTTCTAAGCCCAGCTTGGAACAGCAAAAAGGCGCCCGTGGGCGCCTTTTTTGTTTGTGCTGTATCGGCCTAGCTAGCCAGGTGCGCGCGGTCGCGGCCGGCGCGTTTGGCTTCCAGCAGGGCGGCGTCGGCGCGGTTCAGGGTGGCGGAATAGCTTTCCTCAACACGGTGCTCGGCCAGCCCGGCGCTGATGGTGATGGCCAGCGTCTCAGTGCCCAGGCGCAGGGTCATGCGCCGTATGCTGTCGCGTACCCGTTCGACGATGGTGCTGGCGGTAGCCAGCTCGGTTTCCGGCAGCAGGATGAGGAATTCCTCGCCGCCCCAGCGGCCGCACAGATCGTACTCGCGCACCTCGGCCTCCATGACCCGTGCCGTCTCGATCAGTACGCTATCGCCGACCTCGTGGCCATGCTGGTCATTAACCTGTTTGAAGTGGTCGATATCGAGCATGGCCACGCAGAAGGTGTGCTGCAGGCGCGTGCTGCGCTCGACCTCGGCCTTCATGCGCTCGATCAGCGGGCGACGGTTGGCCAGCGTGGTAAGCGGGTCATGCGTGGACGCTTCCTTCAGCGCGAGATTGAGCTCGCGCATCATGCCTTGGTAGCGATCGGAGATGCGCGCGACCTTTTCCAGCTGGCGCAGCTGCTTGTCGAAACGCTCGGCCAGCGTCTGCTCGCGCTGGCGCGCCAGGCTCTGGTAGACATCGGACACCCGCGTGATGCGTTCCATGCGGTTGAGTAGTTCGCGGTACTGGTGCCAGAGCTGGCCCAGCGCGAAGCTGAGCGGGTTGTCGCGGTGCTCGGGGTCGGCCAGCAGGCGCTTGATCAGCTCTTCCAGTTCGGCGTGTTCGCGGGTCATGCGGGGCTCGCGCGGCTAGTCTCAGTCATGGCTGAGGATGGCAAAGGGAAAGCTGCAGTCTTCCTTGAATTCCTCGGCCAGTTCGGCCACCCGCTCATTGCGCGGGTCGTAGCGCCAGTTCACCGCCACCGGCTTGTGCTGGTGATGGGCTTCCTCGAGCAGGTCGAAGATATCCATCATGGCCTTGATGCTGCTGGTATTCAGGTAGAGCAGCTTGAGCTCCAGGGTCAGCGGGCGGCCAGCTTGCTTCAGGAAGCGCTCCACCCACTCGAATACCTGGTGGAACAGCTCATAGGAATTTTCCGGGTAGGAATCGCCCTGCATGGACAGGATGCCCTGGGCCCAGTCGCCCTGGATAGCGGGCGTGGATTGTGTACCGGGGATGGAGAAATCGTTCATCGTCTGGGTGCTCGGTAAAGGCTTTGAACAGGCGCTTAGATTTCGGCGCGCAGGCTCAGGAAGGCGCGGCCATCGGCCAGCTGGCGCAGATTGGCTTGCAGGGGGGCGCTGGACTTGCGCGCGATATCGATCAGGCCAAGGCCGGCGCCGCTGCTGGCATCGGCCTCACGCGGCTTGCGCAGCTGTTCCTTGTAGCGCGCCTTCAGCTCGGCCTTGTCGAGGCTGGCCAGCGCCTCGACGCGGGCCAGCATGGCTTCGCCATCCTGCGGGCGGATGATATTGCCGGCCGACACCACGTAATGGCCGGCCTCGTTGCGCGCCACCACCACGGTGGCACTGGCATCCTGCTCGGTCCAGCCCTGCTGCTGGGCATAGTGGCGGATATTCTGGGTCAGCTCGATATACACGCCGAACACATCCATGGCGGCTGAGGGATGGGCATGGTCGGCGGCCAGATAGTTGCGCAGCGCATTGCCGATCTCCTCGATCAGGCTGCGCGAGATCGGCCCATTGAAGCACAGCATGATCTGCTGGCGGTTGTAGCTCTCTCGCATGCTGAACAGGTCAAGCGGTTCCATTGCGGCTCCAGATAAGGTGGGCATCAGTCAAAGCGGAAACACAGCATCGTAATATCGTCGCGCTGGGCGTGCTCGCCCTGGTATTGCGCCAGCGTGCTGCTAAAGGCCTCGCCCTGCTCGCGCAAGGGCAGGCGTGCATGGGTGCGGATCATGTCGGCAAAGCGGCTGCTGCCAAAGCCAAAGCCCATCTCACCGCCGGCCTGGTCCAGGAAGCCGTCGGTGCTCATGTAGAAGGTCTGACCGGCCTGCAAGGGTAGCTGGGCATTGTGATACTGGCCAATGCGCTTGTCCCCAATAGCGCGCCGTGCGCCAGCCAGTTCGGCCACCTGCTCGCCATCGCTGTAATAGAGCGCGATCTTGGCGCCGGCAAAGGTCACCGTGCGGCCGTGCAGATCGACATAGGCAAGGCCGACATCCATATTGCTGGCCAGTGCCTGGCGGCCGCTCTCATCGTGCAGCATGCTGCGGATGATCTGGTCGCAGCGGCGCAGGATGCCGGCCGGGTCGGCCATACCGGCATCGGCAATCGCCTGGTCTATCGCCGCATGGGCGAGCATGGTCATCAGCGCGCCGGGCACGCCATGGCCGGCGCAATCGACCACCCCGAACAGGCAGCCCTGCTCGGCCGCGCGGTAGACATAGAAATCACCGCCCACCACATCGCGCGGGCGCCACAGGACCGCATGCTTTTCGCCTAGCGCCTGTACCAGGTGGCGGTCGGGCAGCATCGCGCGCTGGATCAGGCTCGCGTAGTCGATCGAATCGTCGATCTTCTTGTGCGCGGCGGCCATATCGCGATTGGCCTGCTCAAGCGCCTGGGTGCGTTCGCGCACGCGGTCCTCCAGCTCGCTGGTATGGCTGCGCACCTTGTGCGCCATCACCCCGAAGGCGGCGCTCAGCTGGCCGATCTCATCATCGCGTCCCTCGGGCAGCGCCACCTCGTACTGGCCCTGCGCCATCGCCTGGGCTGATTTCTGCAGATGGCTGATTGGGCGCAGCACCAGCTTGTCCACTGCATAGGCAAAGCCGAGTAGCAGGGCCAGCAGCAAGACGGCCAGCGCCACCAGCAGCGGCGTCAGCCACGGGCCTTCCATGACGCGCGCCGCATGCAGGTCGACCGCGGTCAGCACATGCCAGCCCAGTTCGGGAATAAAGCTCAGCGCCAGCAGCTGGCGCCGGCCATCCAGCTGCACCCAGGTGCTTGCCACGCTGCCTGGCTGGGCCTCGGCATCCTGCATGGCGCGCTGCAAGGCGCTGGCATCCTGTGCACCGCCCAGCAGCTGCTGGAGCTGGCCGCTGCCTAGTTCGCCGCGCTGGGTGGCCGAGTTGAGCGCGATCAGCGTCTTGTCCGGGTGGGCCTGGATGGCGCCCTTGCGGTCGAGAATCATCGGCGTCACGCCCGCTTCGCGGCTGACGATGAATTGTTCGAGAAAGGTGCTCAGATCAAGGCCGCTGCCGGCCAGACCGATCTTGCGCGCGCCATCGCGCACAATCACATTGATCCAGGCCTTGGTGACCTTGAGCTGGCTGTCGTAATTGACATTGATATTGAAGTGGGCGGTATCGCGCAGGGTATTGAAGTACCAGCTGTCGTCAGCCTTGTCGGCGCGCAGCTGATAGCGCGCCTGCTGGCTTAGCGCGGTCTTCGCATCGTTGAAGTAATACTGGCGGCTGCCTTCGCTGATCACGAAATAGGAATGGTCGCGGAAATCGCGCCGATAGCCCTCGGCTTCGCGAAAGAACAGTGCGCGCTTGGCAGGATTGTCCTCGTCCAGCAGCCATTGGCGGGTGACTTCCGAATCAGCTAGGCGCAGGGACAGCGCCAGCTCGCGCGACAGCGGGGCAAAGATCTGCTCGCGCTTGAGCAAGGTGGTGTTCCGTACGAAAGCCTGGCCGAAGTGGTTGCGTATGCTGTCCACCACCTGCCAGCCAATCAGGGCGGCCGGAATCAGCGCGATCAGGCAGGCCAGCAGCAGTGCCAGCAGTGATTTTCCTCGCAAACCCAATGCCGCCATGTCCCGCCCTTGTTTATCCGCGCCGATCGCGGCCAGATTGTGCCGTGCAGCATGCTATGTGGGCAATCATGCCGCGCAAGCCGGCGCTAATATTCCGATTTTGTGCGCAACAATATAAAAAGGGCGCCGTAGCGGGCGCCCTTGTTGCGCGCGATGTGCGCTCAGGCCAGTGCGGCCAGGAAGCGGCGCTCCCAGGGGGTGACCTCGGCCAGGAAGCTGTCCAGCTCCACTTCCTTCACCGCCACGAAGGCATCGACGAACTCATCGCCCAACAGGCTGCGCACGCGCGTGCTGTGGCGCATGGCCGCCAGCGCGCTTTCCAGCGTGCGCGGCAGCTCGGGGCCGCTGCCTTCCTGGTCGAACACCGTGCCGACGGCCTCGGCGCCCGGTTGCAGCTGTTGCTGCATGCCATACAGGCCGGCCGCCAGGCTGGCGGCCAGCGCCAGGTAAGGATTGGCATCGCAGCCGGGAATGCGGTTCTCCACCCGGCGCGCAGCGGGGCTGGAGCGCGGGATGCGGATGCCGACCGAGCGGTTGTCATAGCCCCAGCTCAGATTGACTGGTGCCGCCATATGCTTGGCAAAGCGCCGGTAGCTGTTCACATGCGGGCAGAGCAGCGGCATCAGCTCCGGAATCAGCTGCTGCTGGCCGGCGATGAAATGGGCGAACAGCGCGCTCGGCTGGCCCTCGGCCGTACTGAAGATATTGCGGCCCTGCGCGTCTACCACGCTCTGGTGGATATGCATCGAGCTGCCTGGCTGGCCGGCCAGCGGCTTGGCCATGAACACCACCTGCAGGCCGTGCTTGAAACCCACTTCACGCAAGGCGTACTTGAACAGGAAGGTCTGGTCGGCCAGTGCCAGCGCGTCGCCATGAATTAGGTTGATCTCGTACTGGCTGGGGCCAAGCTCATGCACGAAGGTATCGCCGACGATGCCCAGCATCTCCAGCGCGCTATACACCTCGTCCCAGAAGGCACCCAGATCATTGAGGCCACCGAGGCTAAAGCCCTGCTGGCCATCCTCGCGCCGCCCATTGCGCTTGTCGGGCGCTTCGAAAGGGTCGTTCGGGTCGAGATTGGGGGCAAACACATAGAACTCGAGCTCGGGCGCCACCACTGGTGACCAGCCGTGCTGCGCGTATTTTTCCAGCACACCCTTGAGCACATTGCGGCTGGCGATCGGGGTCGGGCTGCCATCCAGGTCCTCGCAGTCGTGCACGGCCAGCGCGCGCGGCTTGCCTGCCCAGGGCACTTGCTTGAGCGTCGAGTAAAGCGGCAGCAGCTTCATATCCGGGTCGCCCTCGCCCGAGAACTGGTAGTCGGCCCAGTCGCCCGTGGCGGTCTGGATGGCCACCGCGCGGCACAGGCGCAGTTCCTGGCCGGCGGCAAAGCTGCTGGCCGGCATGGCCTTGCCACGCGGAAAGCCGTTGATATCGGCCACCAGGCATTCCACTTCGCGTATGCCGGCGCTCTTCAGCCAGCTCAGATCATGTTGGTTTTGGGTCATCGCAGATTGCTCAAACGGGTTCTTGATAGGCGGCGCTGTGCTGGCCCAGCATCGGTGGCGCCGTGTCGTAGAGGATGGGAGTGGCGGAAAAGCGGATCGGGTTGGCCACCATCTTCACGCTGCCGGCCGGGTGGGGAATATCCACCACCGCGCCGCGCGCCAGTGCCTGCGGGTCGTCCAGCGCTTCGGGAATGGTATTGATCGGCCCGCCAGGAATGCCGAGGCTTTCCATCGCGCTAATCCAGTGCGCGCGCGGCTGGGTCTTCAGCGCGGTGCGGATCAGCGGCACCAGGGCCTCGCGGTTCATTACCCTGGCCTTGTTCGTGGCGAAGCGCGCATCCGTGGCCCATTCGGCATGGCCGCACAGCTCGGCAAAGCGCGCGAACTGGCTGTCATTGCCGACTGCCACGATCACATGGCCATCGCTGGCTTCGAACGCCTGGTAGGGCACGATATTGGCGTGGGCATTGCCATAGCGCGGCGGTTGCACGCCGCCGACCAGGTAGTTGCTGGCCACATTGGCCAGCATGGCCAGTTGGCAGTCGAACAGCGCGAGGTCGATATGCTGGCCTTCGCCGGTGCGGTCGCGATGACTGAGCGCGGCGAGTATGCCCACCGTGGCATACATGCCGGTGAACAGATCGGTGACCGCCACGCCCACCTTCTGCGGTTCACCCTCGGGCGCGCCGGTAATGCTCATCAGCCCGCCCAGGCCCTGAATCATGAAGTCGTAACCGGCCTGCTCGGCGCGTGGGCCGGCCTGACCGAAACCGGTGATCGAGCAGTAGACGAGGTCAGGCTTGAGCGCCTTCAGGCTGGCGTAATCGAGGCCGTACTTCTTCAAGCCACCGACCTTGAAGTTCTCCACCACCACATCACAGGTCTTGGCCAGCGCGCGGATCTGCGCCTGGCCTTCGGGCGTGGCCATATCGATGGCCACCGACTTCTTGCCGCGATTGGCGCAGATGAAATAGGCCGACTCACGTGTGGCTTGGCCCGCGCGGTCATGCAGGAAGGGCGGACCCCAGCCACGGGTGTCGTCCCCGCCCTCGGGCTTTTCGATCTTGATCACTTCGGCGCCCATATCGGCCAGCTGCTGGGTGGCCCAAGGGCCAGCCAGTACGCGCGACAGGTCGAGGATGCGCAGGTGTTTGAGGGCGGACACGGTCTGATTCTCCCGTACCGCCGCTCACGCTAGCGGTACTGTTGCAAATACTGTTTGAAGGCAGGCGAATGGCGCATGGTGCGTATCGCCTGCCAGTAGTGCTCGATCAGCTCGGGCTGGCGCGCATACAGCGGCCGCGCCACCAGCAGATAGAGCACCGTGCGGTCAAACGGTGGCTCGACCGCCTCGATCTTGCCGGCAAAGCGGCCCTGCAGCAGCCGGTGCGCCTCGTCTTCCAGGGTGACCACGCCAGCCAGGCGCCCGAGCAGCAATTTGTCGAAATTCTGCTCGGTTGAACTCGCGCCATCGTCCAGCGCGGCACCGCTGGCGCGCAGCTTGTCGACATGCACGAAGCCGCGCTGCACACCGATGGCCTTGCCATCCAGCTGCGTGAAGCCGCTGCCATCCCATTGGCTGCGGCTGCCCGGCAGCCGGTACAGCAGGAAGCGTGTGACAGCCAGGGCCTGGCTCTCGTCCAAGCGGCCTTCACGCAGCGGAAAGGCCGCATAAGCCTGCCGCTCGGGAGCGAAGGCTCCCACCACGCCTTCCGCCCGGCCGGCTTTCAAGTCTTCCAGGCAGCGCCGGCGCGGCGCGGTGTAGTTCTTGAACTGCAGGGGCAGGCCCTTGCTCGCCTCACGCAGCAGGTACTGCAGCTGGCCACTGCCATCCGGCATCGTGTACGGATAGAAGGGTTGGTCCAGCGTGCAGAGCCGAAAGCGCGTATCCGCTGCGGCCGTGGTGGCCAGCAGGCATAGCGCCAGCAGCAAGAGCAGGGGTGTGCGCATGGTGGGGGTGGCTAGATGGCTGTTCACCATTGTAGCCACGCGGCCGCGGCACGCCCCGTTCAGGCACCGAAGGCAGCAATGCCGGTCTGGGCGCGGCCGAGGATCAGCGCATGGACATCGTGCGTGCCCTCGTAGGTATTGACCGCTTCCAGATTCATCACATGACGGATCACGCCGTATTCATCGCTGATGCCGTTGCCGCCGTGCATATCGCGGCTGACGCGCGCGATATCGAGCGCCTTGCCGCAGTTGTTGCGCTTGATCAGGCTGATCATCTCGGGCGCGGCGCGCTCCTCGTCCATCAGGCGGCCCACTCTCAAGGCAGCCTGCAGTCCGAGCGTGATTTCGGTCTGCATATTGGCCAGCTTGAGCTGGATGAGCTGATTGGCGGCCAGCGGGCGGCCGAACTGGATGCGGTCCAGCGTGTACTGGCGTGCGCTATGCCAGCAGAACTCGGCGGCACCCATGGCGCCCCAGGCAATGCCATAACGTGCCTTGTTCAGGCAGCCGAATGGCCCCTTCAGCCCCTTCACTTCCGGGAACATGTTCTCGGCCGGTACGAACACCTCGTCCATGACGATCTCGCCGGTAATGCTGGCGCGCAGGCTGAACTTGCCTTCGATCTTGGGGGCGGACAGGCCCTTCATACCCTTTTCCAGCACGAAGCCGCGAATCTCGCCATCGTCTGTCTTAGCCCATACCACGAACACATCGGCAATTGGCGAGTTGGTAATCCACATCTTGGCGCCGCTCAGGCTGTAGCCACCATCGACCGAGCGTGCGCGGGTGATCATGCTGCCCGGGTCGGAACCGTGATTCGGTTCGGTCAGGCCAAAGCAGCCTACCCATTCGCCGGTGGCGAGCTTGGGCAGGTATTTCTGCTTCTGCGCTTCCGAGCCGTAGGCATAGATCGGATACATGACCAGCGAGGACTGCACGCTCATGGCCGAGCGGTAGCCGCTATCGACGCGTTCGACTTCGCGTGCCACCAGGCCGTAGGACACATAGCCGGCGCCGGCGCAGCCATAGCCGTGGATGGTGGAACCCAACAGACCGAGCTCGCCCAGCTCGTTCATGATTTCGCGGTCGAAGCGCTCATGGCGGTTCGCTTCCAGCACGCGCGGCAAGAGCTTGCCCTGGCAGTAGTCCCGCGCCGCATCGCGGATCATGCGTTCCTCATCTGTCAGCTGCTCGTCCAAGAGCAGGGCGTCATCCCATTGAAAGTGCGGCTTGGCCATGTCGATCTCCGTTCCGGTAAGGCCTGGTTACCTGCCGTTGTGGCGGCTTCCAGCTTGTTTAATTCCGCTATGCGGAACATAATTCTGCAATGCGAAACAGATTACCCAAGCCGCGCGCTGGTGTAAAGTCGCCACCCGGCTATCAAATTAGATTTTCCTGATGATTAAATCGCTCGCATCCGCCTGGTCCGCCTTATCGGGCAATACCCGCGGGGTCGGCTTCGTGATCCTGGCCATGGCCAGCTGGGCCCTGATGAATGCGGCCACCAAGGCCTTTGGCGCCTATGGCTACGATGCCGAGCAGCTGGTCTTTCTGCGCGCCAATATCGTCTTGCTGATGCTGTTGCCGGTCATGTTGTATAGCCGTGGCCGGCTGATCGTGACGCGCCATCCGCGCCTGCATCTGGTGCGCAGCGTGTTCATCGCTACCTCGTCCTACTGTGCCGCCTATGCGGTCACCCGCCTGCCGCTGGCCGAGACCAATGCCTATCTGATGACCGCCTCGCTGTTCATGCTGCCGCTTGGGGTATTCCTCTTGGGCGAAAAAGCGCATTGGCTGCGTTGGGCTGGCGTGGCGGTTGGCTTCTGCGGCGTGCTGGCCATTTTGCGCCCCGGCGCGGCTGCATTTCAGCCCGCTGCGCTGGTGGCGCTGCTGTGTGCGCTGTCCGAGGCCGGGCTGGGCGTGGTGCTGAAGAAGATGGGCAGCGCCGAGCCCTCCACCACCATCGTCTGGTGGAGCTATGTGACCAACTGGCTGGTCTTTGGCCTGTTGTGCGGCTTCAGCCTGCCCATGCCGCCGGCCGAGGCCTGGCCGCTGCTGCCTGTGCTGGGCCTGACTACCTTGGGTGTCTACTTCGCCTATATCCAGGCCTATAAGGTGGGCGATGCTAGCGCGGTGGAGGCTGGCAGCTTCTCGCTGCTGCTGTTCAGCCCGCTGGTGGGCTGGCTGTGGTTTGCCGAGGTACCCGAGCAGGCTTTCTGGCTGGGTGCGGGCCTCTTGGTGGCCGGCATCGCGCTGGTGATCATTGAACCGAAGGGCAGGGCGGCATGAACGCCGAGCACGAGAACGACCGCTTGTTTGTTACCGCGCTGGCGCGTGGGCTGGAAGTGCTGGCCGCCTTCAAGGCTGGCGACCGCGCGTTGGGCAATACCGAACTCGCGCAGCGCTGCCAGCTACCCAAGTCCACCGTCTCGCGCCTGACCTATACGCTGTGCCAGCTTGGCTATCTGAGCCAGGACGAGGCCGGGAAGTACCATCCGGCGCCGGCTGTGCTCACGCTGGGCTTTGCCGCGCTGGCCGGGCTGGACCTGCGCGAGCGAGCGCGCGACCCCATGCGCAAACTGTCGCAAGAGACCGGTCTGTCGGTCACGCTGGGCGTGCAGCAGGGCACGCGCGTCGTGTATGTGGAAACCTGCCGCGCGCCTACCCGGGTCGGCATCCGGCTTGAAGTGGGTTCCAGTGTGCCCTTGGCCAGCACCGCCATCGGCCGTGCCCTGTATATGGGCGTGCGCGGTGAGGCGCGCAGCGCGCTGGACGAGGCACTGGCCAGCCAGGCCGGTGCCGCCTGGCCGGGCTGGCAGGCGCGCCTGGCCGCCAGCGAGCGCGATTTTGCCCAGCAGGGTTTCTGTGCCTCGTTTGGTGAATTCGAGCCCGATATCTATGCGGTGGCCGTACCGATCGCCGGCAGCCAGCCTGCAATGGCGATCAACTGCAGCGGCCCGGCCTACCGGCTGGACGAGGCGAGCTGGCGCAACGAAATCGCCCCGCGCTTGTTGGCGCTGGCACGCGAGCTGGGGCGCTAGGCCTGCCAAGGCTGTACCACGCCACGCCCGCCACATCCACGCACATGGATTGACAAGCGTGGGGCCGCTGGCGACCATGCGCGCCCCTTCGCGAGCCGACCATGACCGATACCGCCCTGCCCACCCTGAATCTCAACGATAGCGTGACCCTGTGCCTGACCGGACACACCTTGCCCGGCCATGCGCCGGAGGCAGTGGCGGCGGGCCTGGCCAAGCTGCTCAAGCTGGATGAGGCGCGCGCACTCGCGCTATTGGCAGGGCAGGAAACCGTCATCAAGCGCGCGCTGCCGCGCGAGCAGCTAGCGCGTTATCAGCAGTTGCTGGCCGACGCGGGCGCCGAGACACGCGTGCGCGAAGAGGCCGCTGTGGCCGAGGTCAGCGCGCCAGCGGCGAAGCCCGCCACCCCAGCCGTGGCCGCAACGCAGCCAAGCACGGCCAGTCAGCCCGATCCCAGCGTGGCCCCGGTGGAAACCGTCACCTGCCCGGCCTGCCAGTGCGTGCAGCCGCGCCGCACGCTATGCCGCGACTGCGGTGTGGACATGCCGCGCATGCGTGCCGCACAAGCCGCTCCGCGCGAGGCCGAACGCGGTCCGGCCACCCAGGGTGCGCGGTCCAGTGCCGGTGCACGTCAGGCCGTGCCGCGTGAAGCGGGCGAGCGCGGCGGGCTGCCCTGGAAGCCGATAGCCGTCGGCGTGGTGCTCTGCGTGGCAGCTGCGCTGTTCTGGGTACAGCGCAGCAAGCTAACTGAAGAGCGTGTTTACGACTTCTACAACGAGGGCATGCGCGCCACCCTGAAGCGCGATCCGGATGCCCTGTGCGCGCAAATGGCCGATGATTTCCGCGGCAGCGGTTCCGCCAGCGCTGCTGGTGTTGATTTGGGTGCGCAAGAGGAAGTCAACAAGACACAGGCCTGTCATGCCATGCGTGAGCTCTACGCCAGTATCGAGAAAATCGGTGAGGCCATGGGTGGCGAGATGCATATCCAGTACAACCGCGATATCGAGCGCATCGATATCGCCGCCGATGGCCAGTCCGCGCAGGTTCAGTATTCCTATTTCCTTGGCGTGGGTGGATCGGTCATGCAGTTCCGTGGCGAGGCGACCGAGACCGTGGTGCGAAGTGGCACCAAAATCCTGCTGCAACGCGCCGAGAGCACGGTGAATATCAGCGGCGGCTAGCCCACTGAACAAGCGGCTGCGCTTTGACGCTGCCGAGTGGGCAGGGCTAGCATGAATCGCCCACCCACCTGGAGTTCGCTGCCATGTCCCGTCTTGCCGCCTGCCTGTTTGCCCTGCCGCTGCTGGCATGGGCCGATTGTCCGCCTCTGCTCAAGCATGAATTCAAGACCCTGCAGGGCCAGCCGCTCAATCTGTGCAGCATGGCTGGCAAGCCGATTCTGGTGGTGAATACCGCCAGCAAATGTGGTTACACGCGTCAGTTCGAGACCCTGGAAGCCATGTACAAGCAGTACAAGGCCCAGGGCCTGATGGTGGTCGGTTTCCCCAGCAATGACTTCAAGCAGGAGCTGGCCAGCAATAAGGAAATTGGCGACTTCTGCAAGCTCACCTATTTCATCGAGTTCCCGATGGCCGAGGCCAGCAGCGTGCGCGGTGAGGGTGCCAATCCCTTCTTCAAGGCCTTGGCCCAGGCCAGCGGCCAGGCGCCGAAATGGAATTTCCAGAAGTACTTGATCGCGCCGGACGGCAAGACCGTCTACCCTTTCTCTACGCCCACCGAGCCTGATGCGCCCGAGTTGCTGGCCAAGCTCAAGCCGATGTTGAAACCGACCAAGTGAGGTAGTGATGACGCCTTTGCATGTGCTGGATGTCGCCATCGTAGGAGCCGGCATGGCCGGGCTCAGTTGCGCGCGCGCCTTGGTGGAGGCCGGCCTGAAAGTGGCCGTGTTCGACAAGGCGCGCGGTGCGGGCGGGCGTATGGCCACCCGGCGCGGCGAGCTGGCCAGCTTCGATCATGGCGCACAGTACTTCACCGCCCGCAGCCCGGACTTTGCTGCCGCCCTGCAAAGCTGGCTTGCGGCCGGCGTGGTGGCACCCTGGCGCGGCCGCATCGTGGCCTGGGATGGCAGCAACTTCAGCGTGGCGGGCGAGGAAGCGCGCTATGTGGGCCAGCCCGGCATGAGCGGCCTGTGCCGCCACCTCTTGGGCGAGCTCGAGTGCGCATCCCAGCACAAGCTGAGCAGCTTCGAGCGCGATGGCGCCGGCTGGCGCCTCGACTTCGACAATGGTGAAACCGCCGCCTGCCGCAAGCTGGTGCTGGCCCTGCCCGCGCCGCAGGCGGCTGCCCTGCTGGAAGGGCAGCCGGATCTGCAGGCGCAGGCAGCCGGTGTGGTGATGAGCCCTTGCTGGGCCGGCATGCTGCGCTTTGCCGACCCGCTGGCGCTTGCGTTTGATGGCTGCTTCGTCAACCAGGGGCCGCTCAGCTGGGTGGCACGCAATAACAGCAAGCCCGGCCGCCCCAAGGGCGAGGCCTGGCTCTTGCATGCCAGCAGCGCCTGGTCGCAAGCGCATGTGAAAGATAAGGAAGATCAGGTTGGCCGTGCACTGCTGGCCGCCTTTGCCGAGCTGAGCGGCCTCACGCTTGATGCGCAGGAAGTCAGCACCCACCGCTGGCTGTATGCGCAGGCCGAAGCACCGCTCGAGGTTGGCTGTCTGTTCGATGCCAAGGCCGGCATCGGCCTGGCCGGCGACTGGCTGAATGGCTCGCGCGTCGAGGGCGCCTGGGATTCGGGCCGCCAGCTGGCTGCCAAGATCATCGCCGCATCCTAGTGCCGGGAGTTGTCATGCCGTTTGCCCATCGTTCTGCAACCCCGATTCCGCCTAGCGCGCTGTGGTTTGGCGCAGCCGGACTGATTCCCTTCTATGCCTGCCTGCTGGTGGCGGCGCTTGATCTGACCCATCACCCGCTGATCGCCCTGAATGCGCTCAGCATCTATGCTGCACTGATCCTCACCTTCACCGGCGCAATCTGGTGGGGGCTGGCGGTGCTGGCACCGGCGGGCAAGCCGGTCGGGCGCCTGTATGGTCTGTCCACCGTGGCGGCGCTGCTGGCCTGGGTGGCGCTGCTGCTGCCCACCAGCAAGGGCCTGGCGCTGCTGATGGCCGGCTTCATGGCGCAAAGCCTGGCCGATTACGGCCTCAGTTTCCGCCACCCCGATGTGTTTCCGCACTGGCTGTTGCGCCTGCGGCGCGGCCTGACCATCGGCGTGCTGATCGCCCTGGTGCTGGCCTCGGCCCTGCTGCCGCGCTAGCTCAGGGCTGGGCGAGTTTCGCGCTCAGCTCGGCCTGCATGGCGGCAATGCGGCGGCGTTTCTCTTCCACCTGGGCTATCTCGGCCGGCGCAATGCCGCCCTCGGCCCGTGCGCGCGCGAGGTCGGCGTCGAGGCGCGCCAGGGCCGGGCCGGCCGCGTGCACATAGTTCTGCCATAGGCGGCGCTGCTGGCGTTGCTCGTAAGCGGCATAACGAGCCGGGTCGGCGATTTCCCAGGCACTGGCCGCCTCGCCCGGCTCGGCATCGCGCAGCAGTGGTGGTTGGCGCGGGTCGCCCAGGCGGCGTGCCTCGTCCAGGCTGTGGGCGGCCGGCACGCTGGCTGCCAGTGGCAGTAACGGGCTGTCGATGTGTGCGGTGGGCTTGGCGACAGGGGGTGCCGCGGGCTGCGGTGGCCAGCGATCGGTGGTGCTGGGCCTGCTTGCCTTGGCCGACTGGGACTTGGGCGCAGCAGCCACTTCGGGTGCCGGCCAGTACAGATAGGCCGCCCCCAGCCCGATCAGCAGCGCAGCCAGCATGAAGTAACGGCCTGGCATCGCTCACACCCCCTGCAGCTCAGCACGGCCAAAGCCCAGTGCGGCCGGGTTCAGTTCAATATCGGCCTGCCGGTACAGGCGTGCGCGCAGGGCCTGGAACTGGGCGGCGGCCTTCTCGCGCGCCAGGGCCTGGCGGGCCTGGTAGCGCACACCCTCGCTGTCCAGCGGCTGCAGGCCCAGCTCGCGCGCCTCCACCAGCACGATCTCCCAGTCCGAGCGTCCATCCGGCCCGGGTGGGCTGCGCACCGGGCGCGAGGGCTGGCCGCTGGGCAGGGCAAAGGCCAGTTGCTGCAGCCAAGCAGCCTGTCCTGGCTGCACGGCCAGCCAGCCCAGCTGGCCACCGCTGGCTGCATCCTCGCTCTGCGACAGCTGGCGCGCCACGCTGGCGAACGCTTCGCCGCGGGCGAGCCGTGCGCTGGCCTGGTCGGCGCAGGCCTGGTCCGGGCAGCGGATATGCCGGGCGCGCACCCGCGTCACCTGCTGGAAGTCGGCGCGATGCTGGCGATAATAGCGGCGGATCTCGGCGGCACTCACGCTGGCGGCCAGCGCCTTCAGGTGTGCGCTGTCGTAATGCATATCGGCCTCCAGCCCAAGCAATTGCAGCAGGGCACCGCGTCGGTCGCGGTCGAGCAGCACCTGGCGCAAAGCGCCCAGCTCGGCCGGGCTGAGTTTGCCGGCCTCGACCACCCAATCGACGCTATAGCGGCCGGCCAAGAGCTGCATGGCCTGCTGGGCGAGATAGTCGACATCTCCGGCGCGCAGGCGCGCGCGACCTTGCACATTCTGGGCCTGCCACAGCTCGGCCAGGCGTAGCTGGCCGGCACCGCTGCCGGGCAGGCGGTAATCGAGCAGCACCCAGTCCTGCGCACGTGCGAGCTGGGCGGCGCTCAGGCTATCATCCAGCTGCACGCGCTCGCCCTGGCCGAGCAGGGCGAGCAGCGCATCGGCCTGCGGCAGGCGGCGCGCCTGCACCAGCTGGGCCAGCCCGCCGCGCGCCGCCAGGCTCGCTTCCAGCTCGGCGCGATAACGCTGGCGCAGCAGCGCCTGCAGCTGCTGCTCGAGCGCCACCTCGCGCGTGAAGGCAACGCGGGTATTGGGAAACAGCGCCGCATCGCCGTACTGGGCGCGCGCATGCTCGCCGAGCAGGCGGTTGTCGATCAGCGAGGCCAGCACCTTGCTCAGCGGCGGCGTGGCGCTGGGCTCGGCCGCGCTGGCCTGTAACAGCTGCAGCAGCCTGAGGCTGACCGGCTGGCCGTCGATGCGCGCCGCCAGGCCCGGCGTGCTCAGACTATCGCGGCTGGCGGCCTGGGCGGCCAGGCCCAGGACCAGCAGCAGGCTCAGGCCCAGCCACCTCATAGCCGCTCTGCCGCGCGATTCAGAATGTGCACGACCATGGCGATCGCATGCGGAATCACGATCTTGCCCACGCTCTTGCGGCTGGCATGGTCGGTGGCGGACAGCACGGCGCCGCCGCGCGCATAGGACAGCGCCCCGCCCTGGGTCAGCAGCGGGCGGATATCCACCGCATCGGCTGCCAGCGGGGTGAAGCTGGCCAGGGCGTTGCGCACCAGGGCCGGGTCGTTCAGCTGCTCGCTATCGTAGTAATCCTTGACCCAGCTCTCCCAGCCCGCATGGTTGAGTGCCGAGGTGGTCCAGGTATGGTGCGGCTGCAAGAGGTCGGTGGTGTGCATGACAAAGCCGAGCGACTGCGCGGTCGGGCGGCTGAGGAACTGCTGGAACCAGTACTGGCCGAGATGATCGATGGGCTGGAAGGGGATCTTCTCGAAGTCGGCATACATGGCCGGGGTCGAGTGGCCGCCCAGGCGGTAATTGGCCTCGGTCAGCCCATAGCTGTTGTACTTGCTACCATCGCCGAACCAGCCCTTCATGCCGCCCTTGCCGTCGTCGAGATGGTCGCCATACAGCCAGCTGGCGGCCAGATTGTCGATATCGCCCCATACGGTCAGCTTCTGGTAGTTGTAGCCGCCCAGGTCGTTGCCATGCGCATCGGGGCCGGCGGTGTGGTTCTGGAAATGCCAGTAGGTGGTGTATTTGACGATGCTGGCCCCGGCACCCCATACCGGTGCCTGCTGGCAATCGCCGGTGCTGGCGCCGCATAGATAGGTATCGGCGAAGTCGTCCACATCGTAGGCGCCCTGGCCCAGCGCGGCGGCGAACTGCTCGATGCTATAGCCGGCCCGCGTGGCGCCGGCCAGCAGCTTGGCGTAATTGGTACTGGCCGGGTTAGCCTGCATATAGCCGACCGCATCGAGCACGATGCGGCGGTGGGTTTCCTGGGTAAAGGCTTGCGCCGGGGCGATCAGGCCCAGCGCCAGTAGCGCGCCGGACAGCAGGGTAGTCAAATGCATAAGCAGGGCTCCACATCGTCGATACCGGCAGGGCCGGGGAAGTACGATTGTGGTCAGCCGCCATTGCGCTGCCATGACGATTGCATGACGCGCTCAGGCCGACCCCGCCTCCCCCAGCAGGCTGGCGATGCTGGCCGGGCTCAGGCCTGCCTCGCGCAGGATGGCGGCACTGTCGGCACCCAGTGCACCACCTGCCTGTTTATAGACGGCTTGCGCGCGAGAGAAACGAATCGGTTGCGCGGGCTGTTGCAACTCGCCCGCTGCGCTGGGTACGGCTACCACCCAGCCGCGTGCGCGCGCCAGCTCGCTGTCCAGCGCCTCGGGCAGGCTCAGCACCAGCTCCACGCAGGCATCCCGCTGTGCGAACACGCCACGCCAGTAATCGCCGCTTTCCTCGCCCAGCCGCGCAGCCAGGGCCTGCTTGGCTGCAGCCGGGTCGTGCGCGAACTGGGCCAGCAGCTGCGGCTGGCCAATGCCCTCGCACAGCGCGGCCAGAAAGGCCGGCTCCAGGCTGCCCACCGCCAGCCAGCGCCCATCGCGGCAGCGGTAGTAGTCGTAGTGGCTGCCACCGTTCAGCAAACCCTGCTCGGCTGCGATATCGGCACCCGCCAGGGCGGCGCTGGCGGCCAGCGCATTCAGATGGAATGCGCAGTCGCTCATGCTGATATCGATCTCTTGACCCCGCCCATCGCGCACGCGCTGTTGCAGCGCGGCCAGGATGCCGACCACCGCATGCAAGGAGCCGCCGGCCACGTCGGCCAGTTGCACGCCCAGCGCAGGCGGGCCGGCCTCACGCCGCCCGCTGCCGGCCGCCAGACCGCTCAGGGCCAGGTAGTTGATGTCATGCCCGGCGCGCTCGCGCAGCGGGCCATCCTGGCCGTAGCCGGTAATTGAGCAATAAATGAGGCGCGGGTTCAGCTCGGCCAGCTCGGCATAAGCCAGCCCCAGACGCGCCATCACGCCAGGGCGGAACTGCTCGACCAGCACATCTGCCCCGCGCACCAGCGCCAGCACCGCCTCGCGTGCGCCGGGGGCTTTCAGGTCGAGCGCCAGGCTTTCCTTATTGCGGTTCAGATAGGCATGGGCGGCCGATACACCATGCTGGAAGGGTGGCGTGTGGCGGATCAGATCGGGCCGGCTGGGTGCTTCGATGCGGATGACCCGCGCGCCGAGGTCGGCCAGCAAGCGGGTGGCGAAGGGGCCAGGCAGCAGGGGCGAGAAATCCAGCACGGTCAGGCCGTGCAGCGGGCTGGGCATGGTGAGACTCGAGCAAGAGGGAGCGGGCACGATAAAGCATGCGCGTCGCCTGGCGGAAAGCCCGCGGCCACGGCCGGCAGAAAAGCGACACTTGGCCTGATGTTGCATTGCAACTAAAACGGGAGAGCGGTCATTTAGCTGATATGCATCAAGCTCTTGCGCGCCAAACCGGTCCATACTGATCTGGCCGTATTGCACACACCCAGAACTCGTCCACCCAGGCTGGCTGCCGGGGCAGGGCGGAGCGATTTGCAGGAGGATTTCCATGCTCAATCTGTCTTCCATCAGCGTGCGCAGCAAGCTTGCCCTGCTGGTGGCGATTCCCCTGCTGGCCCTATTGCTGGCCGCCAGCCTGCTGGTGCTGGATGGCTGGCGCACCGCCAGTGCCATGCGCAGCACGCTGGCACTGACCGAGTTGCTCGCCCACACCAGCAATCTGGCCCTGACCCTGCAGGCCGAGCGCGGCACCAGTGCGGGCTTTCTGGCTGGCGGCGATGCCGCACCGGTACGCGCAGCGCGCGAGAAGACCGATGCCGCGCGCCAGACGCTGAATGACTATGTGCAGGGCAGCAGCCTGCCGGACGGGGTGAGCAGCGCCCTGCACGAGGCGGAACAGGCGCTGGCCGGCCTGGCCGCGCTGCGCGCCGAGGTGGATGGCAAGGCGGTGCCGCCGGCCAGCAGCTTCGACCGCTACAGCGCCTGGGTGGCGGCCTCGGTGCAGCTGGCGCAGACGATTGCCCGTGATACCGAACAGGCCGAGGTCATGCGCAGCGAGCAGTCGCTGGTGGCCCTGCTGTGCCTGATGGAACAGTCGGCGCGTGAACGCGGCCTCTTGAACGCCGTGTTTACCGCCGACCAGTTTACCGGCGGCAGCCTGGCCCGCGTGCAGGCGGCGCTGGGTGTGCAGCAAAGCTGCGAGCAGCAGTTCCTCGCTCTGGCCGACCTGGCCACCGTGGCCGAATACCGCCAACAGGGCCAGGGCGCCGTTTTCGCCGAAACCGCGCGCCTGCGCGAGCTGGCGCTGGGCAAGGCCGCCGAGGGCGGCTTTGGCGTGGCGCCCAAGCAATGGTTTGCCACCGCCAGCGAACGCCTGGATGGCTTGCGCACGGTGCGCGACGGGCAGCTGGCGCGCATACGTGCGCTGGCGCAGGCCAGTGAGTCGAGCGCCAGCCAGGTGCTGGCCTGGAGCCTGGGGCTGACCGCGGCCGTGCTGGCGCTGACCATTGTGCTGGCCTGGCGCATTGCGCGTGCGATTGCCGTGCCGGTCGCACAGATCGAGAGCCTGATGGGACGGCTGCGTGACAGCCTCGATTTGTCGCTGCGCGCCAATATCGCCGGCAAGGATGAGGTGGCCCGTATCGGCCATGCCTTCAATGCCCTGGTCGATACGCTGAATACGACTGTGCGCGAGGTCGAGCATTGCGCGGGGGCGGTATCGAGCGCGTCCGGCTCGCTGGCTGATACCACCGAGCAGGTGTCGGCCGCCACGCAAAGCCAGTCCGATTCGGTCAATGGCATCGCCGCCTCGGTCGAACAGGTCACGGTCAGCATCGCCACCATGGCCGCGGCCAGCCAGGACAGCGAGCTGAAGGCGAATGATGCGCAGCAGAGCTCGGCGCGCGGGCGCGAGATCGCCAATGCGGCGGCGGAGACCATGCAGCGGGTCGACGACACGGTGGGCGTGGCGGCCGACACCATCAGCCAGCTTGCCCAGCGCTCGGCCACCATCGATGGCATTGTCGGCACCATCCGCGAGATTGCCGACCAGACCAATCTGCTGGCCCTGAATGCGGCCATCGAGGCCGCGCGTGCCGGCGAAACCGGGCGCGGCTTTGCCGTAGTGGCGGACGAGGTGCGCAAGCTGGCCGAGCGGGCTGGCAGCGCCACGCGCGACATCAGCCAGCTGGTGGCCGCCATCCGCAGCGATACCGAGGCGGCCAGCCAGGCCATGCAGGAATCCAGCCAGCGCATGGAGCAGGGCGTGGGCTTGGTGCGCGAAGCCTCGGCCGCGCTCGGGCAGATCCATGCCGGCACGGCTGGCGCGATGGGCGCGGCACGCGAGATTGCCGTGGCGATGAATGAGCAGAAGGCGGCCAGCGAGATGGTGGCCCAGCAGATCGAGCGTATTGCGCAGATGACCGAGCAGAACAGCCGCGCGGTGTTCCAGACCGCCGAACTGGCTCAGGACCTGAACCAGTTGTCGGGGCAGCTGGCGCGCATCGTCGGGCGCTTCCGCCTGGCCTGAGCACGGGAAAACCATGTTCAAGCTGTGCTTTCGCAGCCGCCTGCGCTGGCTGGCCGGCCTGCCCATGCTGGCCCTCTTGCTGTTGATGGCCCTGTGGTTGTTCGAGCTGCAGGGCCGCCAGGCGGAGCTGGCCCGTACGCTGGCGCAAACCGGCAGCCTGCGCCATGCCAGTCAGCTCGTGCATGCGCTACAGGCCGAACGTGGCCTGAGCTTTGGCATGCAGATGGCCGGCCAGCGCAGCACCGCCAGTGTGCGGGCGGCCCGGGCGCACAGCGACGAGGCGCTGAGCCGCTTGGACGCTAGCCCCGCGGCGCGCGCGCTGGCCGAGCCGCTGCAGCGGCTGCGCGAGCAGATCGACGACGGCAGTGCGCCCGCTGCGCAGCACTTCGCCAGCTATAGCCAGCTGATCGCCACCCTGCTCGAACACACCACACTGGCGGCGCGTCAGGCGCAGCTGGCTTCCGTACTGCGCAGCGAGTTCGCCCTGCTGGGTTTGCTGTGTATGAAGGAGGCAGCTGCGCAGGAGCGTGGCCTCTTGAACGGGGTGCTCAGTGCCGGGCGCTTTGCCGCGGGCGAGCGCGATCGCCTGGTGGCGCTGGCCGCCGAGCAGGCCGCCTGCGAACGCGATCTGCTTGGCTTTGCCGCCCCCCCCTTGGTGGACGACTACCGCCAGCGCCTGGCGGCACACACCACGGCCGACTTCCGCCTGGCGCGTGATGCGCTGCTGGTCGAGCCGCCCCGCTTCGAGATCTCGCCCGAGCACTGGTTCGGGCTGGCCTCGCAGCGCCTGGCGCAGATGCAGGCGGTAGGGGAGGGCCTGCTGGCACAGATCGATGCCGAGGCAGCGGTGGCCCAGGCCAGGCTGCGTAGCTGGTTGTACTGGAGCTTGCTGGCCGGTGCTGGGCTTTTGCTTGGTCTATGGCTATTGCAGACCAGCATCCTGCGCGGCCTTGCGCACAGCCTGGGCGGCGAGCCCGAGCGGGTGGCCGAGATTGCCCAGGCGGTCGCCCGCGGCCAGCTCGCGCAGCAGATACCGCTGCGGCCGGGCGATGAGCACAGCGTGCTGGCGGCCATGCAGCACATGCTGCATGGGTTGTCGGCCACTGCCGTGGCCTTGCAGCAGGGCGCCAGCCAGCTATTGCACTCGGCCACCCAGGTGCAGCAGGCCTCGCAGCGCATGGCGCAATCCAGCAGCCAGCAGGCGGCCGGCCTCGAGGAAACCGCCAGCAGCGTGCAGGAGATCGCCGCCGCGGTTGCGCAGAACAGTGAGCATGCGCAGCTGACCGCCAGCATGGCCGAGCAGTCGAACCAGCAGGCGCATAGCGGCGGCAGCATGGTCAATGCGGCGGCCAGCGCCATGCAGGCGGTGGCCAAGCAGATTGCCGATGTGGACGAGATTGCTTACCAGACCAATCTACTGGCCCTGAATGCCGCCATCGAGGCGGCGCGGGCCGGCCCGCAGGGCAGGGGATTTGCCGTCGTGGCGGGCGAGGTGCGTAAGCTGGCCGAACATGCGGGTGAGGCGGCCAAGCGCGTGGGCAGCGTGGCCGCCCAGGGCGTGCACAGCACTGCGCAGGCGAGCCAGATGCTGGCCGAGATAGCACCGGCCGTGCAGCGCACTGCCGAGCTGGTGGCCGCCATCAGCGTGGCCTGCCAGGATCAGGCCGATGGCACGCGCCAGATCAATCTGGCGCTGGGCCATCTCTCCCAGGGGGTGCAGGAGAACGCCGCCACGGCCGAGCTGCTGGCGCAGATCGCCAGTGATATGCGCCAGCAGGCCGAGATCATGCATGGCCTGGTCGGCTTCTTTGCCCCAGGCGAGCTCAGGCCTGCGTAGCGGCCGCGCTGCGCTCCATCCAGTCGGCCAGCGCGGCGGAACGGCGATCGCCGCTGGCGCGCAGGCCGGCCAGCGTGCCGGCAATGTCGGCGGCCGGGCGGTTCTGGCTGAGCTTGAACTTGCCCTGCAGGCTGTCCAGCTCGATCTCGACACCCACGATGACCCGATATAGCTGCGCCAACCAGTCGGCCGGCGCTTCCTCCAGACGCCAGGGGCGTGCTTGGCCGGCTTCGAAGCGCGTGGTCAGCTCGGTCAGTAGCGCTGTCAGCCGGGCGGGGTCGCGATAGCAATGCAGGCGGCCGCGCGCTTCCACCACCGCATAGTTCCAGGTCGGCACCGCCTTGTGCTGCTCTGCCTTGCTCGGGTACCAGTTGGGTGACACATAGGCATCCGGCCCGTGGAACAGCACGCTCACCATCTGGCCATCGGCCTGGGCGAGCGGGTTGGGCCCGGCCAGATGGCCGATCAGCTTGCCCGGCGTGCCGGGGACCGCCTGCCAGAGCAGGGGCAGCAGATTGGCCTCTATACCCTGCGCACCGTGGTGTAGCACGGTGGCCAGCGGATAGGCGGCGATCAGCCCTGTCAGCAGCGCGGGCCGGTTTTCCTGGAAGTGACTGGGTTGGTACATGGTGGGCTCGCAAAATCAGGCCGGGCAGCTCGCCGTGGCCGGGTCGGGTATCGGGGTGCCGAAGCGGGTTTCCAGCGGCCACACGCCCGCCCAGACTGGCAGACCGAGATCAGCCACATCGTCCTCGGGCGGGCCGCTGCGCTGCTTGGCCACCGCCTCGCGTATCGTCAGCGCCAGCACGCTGGTGGCGGCGAACTCGTTCGCATCCGGCATGCGCACCAGTGCGCGCCGGCCGGCTTCCACCTTGTCCATGAAGGCCTCGAAGGACGCCCATTTCTCGGCCGCATCCTCCACCTTGCGAAAGCTGCCATACAGCATGGCGGAGCGATAGTTCATCGAGTGATTGAAAGCCGAGCGGGCCAGTACCAGGCCGTCCAGCAGGGTCACGTTCACGCAGGCCGGCGTGCCCTCGGCCAGGGCGCGCATCATGCGGCTGCCATTGCTGCCGTGGATATACAGCGTATCGCCCACGCGCCAGTGCGCGGTGGGTAGGCAGTGCGGCTGGCCGTCCACGCTGAAGGCCACCTGGCAGACCCAGCCGGCGTCCAGGATCGCCTCGACGGTGGCCTGCTGGTAGTCGGCTCGCTCGGCGGCGCGACGGACACGGGTTAGCGGGGTGGTGGCAAAGCTGCTCATGGGACGGGCTTTCTGGGCTTGACGAAAAGAGAGCTGCAGCGTAAATCGCGAGCAGTCCCTGATCGAGTACCAGAATGCGCACACTGGATGGAACCAATTTAACCGCCCTGGCCGAGCACCTGGCCCAGCAGCTGGTACGCGAGGCGCGCGAACCCCTGCACCGCCAGCTGTATCGGCAATTGCGCAGCGCGGTGCGCCAGGGCTGGCTGGCGCCGGGCAGTCCGCTGCCGGCCAGCCGCAGCCTGGCGCAGGAACTGGGTCTGGGCCGCAATACCGTGCTGCATGCCTACGAGCAGCTGTGCGCCGAGGGCTACTGCCAGGGTCGGCCCGGCGCGGGCACCTTTGTCAGCCTGGCCTCGCCCGACCAGGGCCCGGCGCCCGCGGCCGATGTCCCACCCACGGGCGCCGAACGTGGCCTGGCGCGCCGGGCCGAGGCGCTGCTCGAGCAGATCACCCTGCGCCCCGAGCACCCGGCCGCCGCCTTTCAGCCTGGCCTGCCCGATCTGGCCGCTTTTCCCTGGTCTTTATGGTGGAGGTTGCTGCATGCACAGCAAAAGGCCAGCACGCCGGCTGAGCTTGGCTACCGCAGCGACGGTGGTCATCCGGCCCTGCGCCAGGCGCTGGCCGACTATCTGCGCCTGTCGCGCGGGGTCAATTGCACGGCCGAGCAGATCCTGATCAGCGGCGGTATGCAGCAAAGCCTGGACCTGCTGGCACGCAGCCTGGCCGAGGCGGGCGAGACAGCCTGGATCGAGGAGCCCGGCTATAGCGGCGCGGCCCAGGCTTTCCAGGCGGCTGGTCTTGCCTGCCAGCCGGTGCCGCTCGATGCGGGGGGGCTGCACTGGCAGGGTGCCAGCCTGCCGCGCCCACGCCTGATCTATGTGACGCCCTCGCACCAGTACCCGCTCGGCTGCGTGATGCCGCTGGCGCGCCGCCATGCGCTGCTGGCCGAGGCGGCACGCCAGGATGCCTGGATCATCGAGGACGATTACGACAGCGAGTTTCGCCATACTGGCCAGCCGCTGGCCGCGCTGCAGGGCCTCGATCGCCAGGGGCGCGTGCTCTATCTGGGCACCTTCAGCAAGGTGATGTTTCCCGCCCTGCGCCTTGGCTATCTGGTGGTGCCACCGGCGCTGCTGGCGCCGCTGCGCAGCCTGCAGGCGCGCCTCTATCGCGAGAGCGATTACCCGACCCAAGCCGCGCTGGCCGACTTCATCCGTCTGGGCCACTTCGGCAGCCATCTGCGCCGCATGCGCGGCGTGTACGCGCGCCGCCAAGCCAAGCTGCGTGATGTGCTGCATGCCGAACTCGGTGATGCGCTGCAGCTTATGGGCGGCGAGGCCGGCATGCACATGACCGCCCGCCTGCCGCCAGGCAGCGACGACAGGGCGATCAGCGCGGCCCTGGCCAAGATCGGCCTCTGCGCTCCACCGCTGGCCGACTACTGCCTCGGCACGCCGCCTTTCCCTGGCCTGGTGCTCGGTTATGCCGGTGTGGCCGAGGATGCGCTGCTCCTGAACACAGTGCGCCTGGCCGCTGTGTTGCGCGGTTTCGGCATCGGCGCCTGAGGCCGGCGTGTGCGCTTGCTGCCGGTGGCGGATTTGGCTAGCCTGCCCGCCCTGCCGCGACCGTAGCGGCAGCAATAGGGGGAATAACACATGATCCAACACAAGAAGAATCTGCTTGGCCTTGCACTGTGTGCGGCCTGGCTCAGCGCCTGTGGCGGCGGTGGCGAGTCGCCATCCTGGGTGGGTAATGGCGGCAGTGTCAGCTCCAGCGGTGCTGGCGTGACTGCGCAGCGCTGCGCGCCGAATAACCCGTATCGCGCCCAGGCCAGCAGCCCCACCAGCCTCGGTACGCTGGCCGATGAGAAACGCTGGGTGCGCGACTATATGGAGCGCGCCTATTTGTGGTACCGCGACATCCCGGCCGTGAATGCGACGGCCAGCAATTTCAGCAATGAGCGTGATGTCTACGGCTCGCTCGATGCTTATTTCACCGCCCTGAAGAGCCCGCAGTTCACTGCCTCGGGCAAGCGCAAAGATGAGTTCAGCTTTACCTATCCGAGCCGCGAGTGGCAGGCCCTGTCGCAGTCGGGCAGCGTGCTCGGTTATGGCATCGAATGGCATTTCGATTCGCGCACTGCGCCGCGCGGCATCAAGGTCGCCTATGTGGAACCAAACTCGCCGGCCGCCCAACAGGGCGTGCAGCGTGGCGATCTGCTGCTCAGTGCTGATGGTCTGTCGGTCGATGTGACGGCCGAGAATGATGTCGATCTGCTCAATGCTGCGCTCTTCCCCAGTGCCGGCACCCATGGCTTTGTATTCAGCCGTGCCGGCGTGGTCCAGCCCACGTTGAACCTGACTGCCACCCAGGTCAGCAAGCAGCCGGTACTGGTCAGCAAGACCCTGGCGCTGGGTGGAGATAAGGTTGGCTATCTGCTGTTCAACGACCATATCGCCAGCGCGGAAACCCCGCTGATCAACGCCTTCAGCCAGTTCCAGGCCGAAGGCGTCAGCGATCTGGTGCTCGACCTGCGCTATAACGGCGGCGGCTATCTGTATCTGGCTGCCGAGGTCGCTTATATGATCGCCGGCCCTGCACGCACCCAGGGCAAGCTGTTCGAACAATTGCAGTACAACGACAAGCGCCAGGCCGATACCGCCAATGGCGCGACACCGTTCTACAACACTGCCTGCCTGCTGGACAGTCGCTATAACTGCACCTCCAGCCAACCCCTGCCCAGCCTGAACCTGCCGCGCGTGTATGTGCTGACCACCGACGCGACCTGTTCGGCCAGCGAGGCCATCATCAACGGCCTGCGTGGTGTGGATGTGGATGTGCAGATTATTGGCAGCACCAGCTGCGGCAAGCCCTATGGTTTCACCGCGCAGGACAACTGCGGCATCTCCTATTTCCCCATCGAGTTCGTCGGCAGCAATGCCAAGGGCTTTGGCGACTACGCCGATGGCTTCGCCCCAAGCTGCGTGAGTGGGGACGATTTCGCCAGCGCGCTGGGCGATAGCAATGAGGGCATGTTGGCCGCTGCGCTGTACAAGCGCACGCACGGGGTTTGCCAGCCGGTATCCGCGGCGCGCCGTATCGTGGGACCGGGGGCGGTAGAGGGCTTCCTGCTGCGTCCGCCTGTGCGCGAGAACCGCATTCTGTTGCCGCGTTAAGCGGCCTGCGCCAGCCAGTTGAAATGGGACCCATCCGGGTCCCTTTTTGCGTGTGCGCGGCTAGGGCGAGCTGCGTGGGTGTTTGGGCTTGCTGCGCCGCGCGGGGGCCAGCTCGCTGCTCAGGTCGTCCCACCAGAACGCTTCGTGGCGCGGCCCGCCTTGCTTGAGCAGCGGGTTGTCGATGCGGAATACCCGCCGCCCGCGCAGGTCGAGTCCGGCCAACACCTGGCGCTTGTAAGCGAGGTAGTGGCGCTGAAACGCACCGCTGCGTGCCAGGCTGCGCAAGCCGCTTTCGATGCGCCGCGCCATGCGCTCGCCCTCGGCCGTGCGTGGTACGAAGAAGTAGCGCGGCATCGGGTAGTGCAGCATCAGCCGCTGTTCTATCTGCAAGCCGGGCAGGATATGGCCCTGGGCCAGCCATTCGGCCTGGATCTCGTTCACCCCACGCGAGAACAGGTCGAAACGCCCGGCGCGCAGCATGGGGAACAGGTCGTTGTACTGGTCGCCCAACACTACCTTGAAGCCGGCCTGGCTCAGTATCTTGGCATCCACCCAGGTCTTACCCTGGCCGATGCTGAAGGCCTGCAGCTGCTCGAGCGTCTTGACCTGGTCGAGCTTGGCCTGCAGCTCGGGGCGGATCAGGAACAGGCGATAGCCGAGCAGGCCGCGGTCGAGCGGAATTGGAATCGCGCGCAACTGGCTTTCCAGCTCGGGGTTGCTGGCGCGGGTCAGGATGTTGATGCGCCCGGTGTCGCCGCTGGCCACCTCGGCCAGCGCGCGCTGCGAGCTCAGCGGCGTGGCATAGCTTTGCAGTGTGTAGGGGCCGTAGCTGGCGCTGCTGGCCTGCAGGGCGGCGTCCAGCAGCGTCCAGTAGTAGTGGAGGCGCTGGTCCTGCGGGTGCTCGGGCGGCGGGTAGATGAAGCGCATGCCCGCACCGGCCTGGGCGGGCAGGCTGAGCAATACACAGGCCAGGCAGAGAAGGCGAACCAGCAGGCGCACGGTCGGGCAGGGGAAGGAAAACAGGCCCCAGTATAAGCGCAGCCTGGCCCACTGGCTGACGGCTTGGCGCCGCTCAGGGCTGCTTGGCCGGCAATTGCTCGTACAGCGCGGTAATCGTGTTCATGGTTTCCAGGATGCGCTCGCTGGTGGTGGCCACATCGCGCCGGCCGGCCTCGTCGCTGCCTGCAGCTAGGGCCGCATCGAAGAACCACCATTGCTGGCGCGCCAGTTCTAGCTCGCGCTGGATGCGTGGGGTACTCAATGGCGCGCTTTCCAGGCGAGCAAGGCCCGCCAGAAATTCACTGCGTGCCTGACTCAACGCACGCTCCTCGGCCACGCCAGCCATGCCCCAGGCGCGGAACAGGTACAGCTTGGCCAGGCGCTGGCTGAGCATGCGCTGGCGGCCAGCCAGGTTGACCAGCTCGGCCTGTGGCGTGCCCGCCTGTTCTTGCCAGGCCACGGTGGCGGCATGGGCCACGCTCAAGAGCTCGTCCGACAACTGCAGCACCTGGCGACCATGTTCTGGCGTGGCCGGCTGGGCCAGGGTTTCGCGGTAGCGCAGCCATAGCCCATCCAGGCGGCCGTAATGGGCTTTGATCGCCGCGCTGGGTGCATGCGCCTGCAGGGTGCGCAGCTGCGTTTCAAAGGTGCGCACCGAGGCTGCCAGGATGCCCTGCGCCTGTGGGGTCTCGACCTTGAGCGCCAGCTGGGCGAAGGCCTTGGCCATGCGCTGGCTGAGCATGCGCTGACGGCCGGCCTGGTTGATCGCATCGGCATCGGAAATCGCGCCCTGTGCAGGCAGGGCCAAGAGCGTGGACAGAACAAGGGTGAGCAGGGCACGCATGGCGTCCTCCTTCTTGAATGGGATAGTGGCGGGAAAGGGCAGGCTGGGCCGGCCTGCCCTGGTGGCCTAGGCTGCCTGACGCATCTCGCGCCGGTACAGGAACTCCAGCACCGCCGTGCGCGCGGCGTGGTAGGCCGGGTCGCCGGCCAGCGCCAGGCGATCGCGTGGGCGTGGCAGGTCCACGGCCAGGATTTCGCCTATGGTGGCGGCCGGCCCATTGGTCATCATCACGATGCGGTCGCTCAGCAGTACGGCCTCGTCCACATCATGGGTCACCATCAGCGTGGTGGTGCGTGTCTGCGCAACGATCTTGATCAGCTCATCCTGCAGATGGGCGCGGGTCAACGCGTCGAGCGCACCGAACGGCTCATCGAGCAGCAGCACCTTCGGTTGCATGGCCAGCGCGCGCGCAATGCCCACACGTTGCTTCATGCCGCCGGAAATCTCGTGCGGATGCTTATGCTCGGCATGCGTAAGACCAACTAGGGCCATTGCCTCATGGGTGCGCTGCTTGAGCTTGGCGCGACCTTCCTTGGCGCCGAATACCCGCTCCACGGCCAAGTAGACATTCTCGAAGCAGCTGAGCCAGGGTAAGAGCGAATGGTTCTGGAACACCACGCCACGATCGGGGCCCGGGCCGGCGATCTGGCGGTTATTGCATAGCAGCACGCCCCCGGTGGGCTCCAGTAAACCGGCCACTAGGTTCAGTACCGTGGATTTGCCACAGCCCGAATGGCCAATCAGGGAAACGAATTCGCCCTCGGCCATATCGAGGTTCACATTACGCAAGGCCACGAAACGCCCTTGCTTGGTATCGAAGGCCATGCCCACGTCTTGCAGCTGTACGAACTTATCCATGCTTTGCTCCTTGATCGACGCAGGCGCAGCGCAGTTGGCGCGCCAGGCGTCGGTTGAAGAAGGGGTAGGGGGCGCCGCCTGAAGCTTCCCGGCTGCCATGACAGCACCCCCGCCCTATTGCCTGCTCTGTTGAACGCGGTGCAGTGCAAGCCCGCTGAGTGGCCGAGGCGCGGCCCGGCCCGGCGCGGCGCGGCGCGAAGCCGCAGCAGGCACGCACTGCTGACCTCACACCTGCTCAGTACTCGAAGCGCCTGGCCAGCAGCACCAGTGCCTGTTCGAGCAGCAGGCCGACAATGCCGACCACGAAGATGGCGATCAGGATGTGTTCCACGTTCAGGTTGTTCCACTCGTCCCAGACCCAGAAACCGAGGCCTATGCCACCGGTCAGCATCTCGGCCGCCACGATGACTAGCCAGGCCACGCCGATGGCGAGGCGGATGCCGGTGATCATGTGCGGCAGCACGGCCGGGAACAGGATCTTGGTGAACACCTTGGACTCGGGCAGGTTCAGCACGCGCGCCACATTCAGATAGTCCTTGGGCACTTGCGAGACGCCGGCGGCGGTGTTGAGGATCATCGGCCAGATGCTGGAAATGAAGATCACCCAGATCGAGGCCGGTCCTGCCGCCTTGAACACCATCAGGCCAATGGGCAACCAGGCCAGTGGCGATACCGGGCGCAACAGGCTGATGATGGGCGCGGCCATCTTGCCGATAAAGGCAAAGCGGCCAATGACGAAACCGGCCGGAATGCCAAGCAGGGCGGCCATGCCGAAACCGAGGCCCACCCGCTCGAGCGAATGCAGGATGTTCCAGCCTATGCCCTGGTCGTTCGGACCCTTGTCATAGAAGGGGTCGGCAAACAGCTCCACGGCCGCCGCCCAGGTCTTGGCCGGGCCGGGCAGGCCGTCGCTATATAGCGATACCGCCTGCCAGAGCAGGATGAATAGGGCGAGGCCGAGCAGGGGCGGAACGGCTTCGAAGGCGAACCAGCGCAATGTGCGGTTCAGCCGGCTGGGCCCGGCCGGCAGCGCGCCAGCCTGCTGCAGGGCGGGCTTGGCGCGGGCCGGCTTGAAGCGATCAGCATGCGGTGCCGGCGCGGCCTCGGCCGGCGGCGTGGTGGGCGATAGCGGTAGGGCTTGCATAGGGTTCTCCTGGCTGCAACACGGGGCAGAAATCGGCGCCGGGTGACCGCCTGCCTAGGCGGCCCCCACGCTCGTTTTTCGCTGGGTGAGGCGGACTGCGTTCAGATGCGGGATTGGCGCGGACTGCTCAGGCGCGGATCTTGAAGCCGGCCGCATAGGCCGCCGGGTTCTTGCCGTCCCAGACCGTGCCGTCCAGCAGCGTGGTCTTGCGCAGCGGGTCCTTGGGCACGGCCACACCTAGCGCGCGCGCGGCATCGCTATAGAGGTCGATGCGGTTGACCGCCTTGGCCACGGCCAGATAGTCGGGGTCGGCCTTCAATAGGCCCCAACGCTTGTGCTGGGTCAGGAACCACATGCCGTCCGACAGATAGGGGAAGGTCACCTTGCCGTCGTTGAAGAACTTCATGTAGTTGGGGTCTTGCCAGTTGCGGCCATTACCGCTCACATACTTGCCTTCCAGCCGCTGGTCGATGATGTCCACCGGGCAGTTCACATAGCTCTTGTCGGCGATCGTCTCGGCCACCTTCTGGCGGTTGGCCATCACATCGATCCAGCGTGAGGCATCCAGTACGGCCATCACCAGCGCGCGCGCGGTGTTCGGGTACTTGGCGCTGAATTCGGCCGTGGTGCCCAGTACCTTCTCTGGGTGATCGGTCCAGATCTCCTGCGTGGTGGCGGCGGTGAAGCCGATATTGTCGGCCACTGCGCGGTTATTCCACGGTTCACCCACGCAATAGCCGTCCATATTGCCCACGCGCATATTGGCCACCATCTGCGGCGGCGGCACCACGATGGTCTTCACATCCTTGAGCGGGTCAATGCCCTGGCTGGCCAGCCAGTAGTACAGCCACATCGCATGGGTGCCGGTCGGGAAGGTCTGCGCAAACGTGTATTCGCGCGGCTCGGCCTTCACCAGCTTGGCCAGGCTCGCCCCATCCTTGACGCCCTTGTCCTTTAGCTGATTGGACAGGGTGATCGCCTGGCCATTGTGGTTGAGCGTCATCAGGATATTCATATCCTTCTTCGGCCCGCCCACGCCCAGCTGCACGCCATAGATCAGCCCGTACAGCACATGGGCGGCATGCAGCTCGCCATTGACCAGCTTGTCGCGCACGCCGGCCCAGCTGGCTTCCTTGCTGGGAATGATCTTGATGCCGTACTTCTTGTCGAAGCCGAGCACGGCCGCCATCACGATGGAGGCGCAGTCGGTGAGCGGGATGAAGCCGACCTTGACCTCGGTCAGCTCGGGGGCGCCATTGCCGCTATTGGCGGCGGCGCGTACGCCGGGCGGCAGCATGCCCAATAGCGAGGCGCCACTGGCAAGGCTCAGGGTCTTCATGAAATCGCGCCGGCTGTGCGAGGCGGGCGTCGGGTCGAGCGGGGAGGTGTGTGGCTGTTTCATTGCGTTTCCTGGCGGTGAGAACAAGCAATAAAAAACGGCGCACTTCGCAGGGTGGCAAAACCATGCAAAGGACGCCGTTGTCCGTGGGCCGGCCGCATCGCTGCGCCGCCCGGCACGCGCACCTGGGTTCCGGTGCAAGTGCCTGATTCAACTCATCTACGAGTTAATTCGCCACCCCGGCTCGCCGTTGAGCGGGGCTACGCCTGTTGCATTGCAGCAAGCGTGCCAGCATTGCGGCTTGACAATATATTTTTATTAAATTATTGAAAATAAAAGAAATTTTTTGAATTGAAAAAGTTATCCACAATTTTTCGAGTTGAAAGAGGCTAGCGTCTTGCACCATCAAGGCACGCGTAGATGGCGCCATGCCTCGTGTTGGCGCTGTGTGCTGTCTTGGGTGCGCCGCAATATGTAAGGAAATTCTTACATTAGCCTGTATGAATGTGGAATAAGTCCATGTGAAACAGTGACTTATTTACATGGCATTACTTATGCATGTGCTCGTAGTGCTTGAATCGAGCCAACCGAGGTCACTGCCATGCTTACCTTACGCCGCCTACCGTCCCTGCTCTGCCTGGCCGGCCTGCTCCATGCCCAAGCCGCCCCGCTGTCGCTGGATATTCCCAACTACCTGACTTATGGGAATGTGAATTCCTATTCCATGCCCATCCTGGCCGGCATTTACGCCGAGGCCAATCCCTTGGTGCCCAAGAACAAGAATCCGTATGTGGTGGCTTCCACCCCCGGGGAGATCAAGGACAAGCTGGTCATCTACACCGGTGCAAACGGGGTGGATGTGACCACCAATGCGGCAGGCTTTGACGATGCCTACTTGACCCCGAATGGTTCCAGCCCCGAGTACGCGAGCATGAATGGTGCGGTCAATGTGACGGCACCGACCCCGAAGGGCGGTATCGCCAACGCAACCGGCAATACCTGGGATGCGAATCTGCTCAGCCTGAAGGGCTTTCTGGGTGGTGGCAGCGCGGCCTTTATGTTCAATAACAATGACACCAACCAGGACCAGAGCCTGGCGGTGTGGGCCAAGCTGTGGCTGACCGATGGCAATAATCAGGTCTATCAGAACCGCTATCTGTACGCGAGCAATGAGGGTGCCGTGTACGAGAACGGTGGCACCTTCCAGGGCGATGCCAGCCTGTACGACCCCGGCAATGTCGAACCGGGCGTCGATTACCTGACGCGCGAGACCGACTATATCCGCTCGGGCGGCGAGGTCTGTCTGAGCGCTGCCTGGGTGCCGCAGGCCTGCGACGGCAGCGAAGCGCACAAGATCAACCACAATCTGGGTGCCGACCATGTTGCCTATGCCGGCGTGTTCCCGGTGCTGGATGGCTGGCTGAACGATCTGTTCCAGAACGAGACCGACGATGTGCTCGACGACTACACGCTGCACTTCGACTTCCGTCTGGGCTGCGCGGCCGGCTGGAATAATCCGAATAACCCGACCCGCATCGACGATTGCAAAGATGTGCGCATCGACAATGGTTACGAGCAACTCTTCCTGGTGGCGGTCAATCAGCCGCCCGGTGAGGAAGTCCCCGAGCCGGGCACGCTGGTGCTGCTGGGCATAGGCCTGCTCAGCCTCGCGCTCAGTCGCCGTCCGCTATGGCATGCAGTACGTGTGCGTGGTGGGCGATATGGTCGGCCATGAAGCTGCTGATGAAGTAATAGCCATGGTCGTAGCCGGCGTGGCGGCGCAGCGTCAGCGGCTGCTGCGCCAGCGCGCAGGCCGCTTCAAAGCGCTCGGGTAACAGCTGCTGAGCCAGGAATGGGTCGTTCAGGCCCTGGTCGATCAAGATGCCGTCCGGGAAAGGGCAGTGCGCCTTGCGCATCAGCGCGCTCGCGTCATGGGCAAGCCAGTCGGCGAGGTCTGTCCCCAGATAGCCGGCGAAGGCCTTCTCGCCCCATGGGCATTCGCTGGCTGCGGCGATAGGCGCAAACGCCGAGAGCGAGCGGAAGCGCCCTGGATGACGCAGGGCGAGCGTCAAAGCGCCATGCCCACCCATTGAGTGACCGAAGATGCCCAGCCGGCTGGACAGGATGGGCAGCTCGGTACAGACACGGTCGAGCAATTCCTGCATCAGCCAGCTTTCCATCCGGTAGTGGCTGGACCATGGCGCTGCCGTGGCATCCAGATAGAAGCCCGCCCCCACACCAAAATCCCAGCTCTCGCTGTCGCCGGGCAGATTGGCGCCGCGTGGACTGGTATCAGGCGCGATCAGCGCGAGGCCATGCTCGGCTGCGTAACGCTGCGCACCGGCCTTGATCATGAAGGTCTCTTCGGTGCAGGTGAGCCCGGCCAGATACAGCAGTCCCGGCACCGGCCCTTGCTGGGCCTGCGGCGGCAGATAGACCGAGAAACGCATGTCCAGGCCGATCTCACGCGCGGCATGCTGGTAGAAGCGCTGCACGCCGCCGAAGCAGGCGTGTTCGCTGCGCAGTTCGAATGTTTCGCTCATCGGCTTTCCTGTTGTATTGCGTCGATGCGGGCGGCATGCGCCACCCGCCCTGAGCAGGTCTAGTAAATCACCACCGAACGAATCGACTCGCCGGCCTTCATCAGGTCGAAGCCCTCATTGATGCGCTCCAGCGGCAGGCGGTGGGTGATCAGGTCGTCGATATTCAGCTTGCCCTCCATATACCAGTCGACAATCTTCGGCACATCGGTGCGGCCACGCGCGCCGCCGAAGGCGCTGCCTTCCCATTTGCGTCCGGTCACCAGCTGGAAGGGGCGAGTGCTGATCTCGGCGCCGGCTTCGGCCACGCCAATGATGATGGAGCGGCCCCAGCCCTTGTGCGTGCATTCCAGCGCGTCGCGCATCACCTTGGTATTGCCGATGCATTCGAAGCTGTAATCGGCGCCGCCGTCGGTCAGCTGCACCACCGCGTCGACCACATTCGGCACGTCCTTCGGGTTGATGAAGTGGGTCATGCCGAACTGGCGTGCCATCGCCTCGCGCTTGGGGTTGATGTCCACGCCGATGATCTTGTCCGCACCGACCATCTTGGCAGCCTGGATCACATTCAGGCCGATGCCGCCAAGGCCGAACACCACCACATTCGCGCCGGCTTCCACCTTGGCGCTGAACAGCACCGCACCCACGCCAGTGGTCACGCCGCAGCCGATATAGCAGACCTTGTCGAAGGGGGCGTCCGGGCGGATCTTGGCCAGGGCGATCTCGGGCACCACGATATGGTTGGCGAAGGTGGAGGTGCCCATATAGTGGAAGATGGGCTCACCGTTCAGGCTGAAGCGCGAGCTGCCGTCCGGCATCAGGCCCTTGCCCTGCGTGCTGCGGATGGCCTGGCAGAGATTGGTCTTGCGCGACAGGCAGAATTTGCATTGGCGGCATTCCGGCGTGTAGAGCGGAATCACATGGTCGCCCGGCTTGAGCGAGCTGACTCCGGCGCCCACTTCCAGCACCACGCCTGCGCCTTCGTGGCCAAGAATGGCCGGGAAGATACCTTCCGGATCGGCGCCAGACAGCGTGTAGTAATCGGTATGGCAGATGCCGGTGGCCTTGATCTCGACCAGCACTTCGCCGGCGCGCGGTCCGGCCAGATCGACTTCTTCAATGCTCAGGGGCTGGCCGGCTTGCCAGGCGATGGCGGCTTTGGTCTTCATGCGGGTAACTCCAGACGGAAAGGCGGGTTAGAGAGACGGCCGCAGCGTCGGTTCGCGCTGCGGCTACCAGACAAGGGTAGTCAGCCGGGGCGCGATTGTCCGCCTAGTCGCTGCCCACCGGTAGGCGGGTTTGCCGAAGCAGGGTGAAGCGGCCGCCCGGCAGGCAGTCCCATTGCTCGACCAGACAGCCCTGGTCATCGGCTGCCGCGCCACAGCGGATCAGATTGACCGAATTGGGCGCGCCGGCTCGTACACGGCGCGACAGGCCGGTGCCGGCCTGTGCTACCCAGCTGCCACCGGGCAGCGCGCGCACATAGGGCAGGTGGATATGCCCGCCCAGGAAGAGCTGGGCGCCGGCCGCGGTCCAGCTGGCCAGCGCCTCGGCATGCCCGCGCAGCAGATTGCGCCGGTCGCGCGCGGCAATCACATGCAAAGGCTGGTGGGTGACCACCACGCAGAGCTGGCCGCGGCGCGCCTGCTGCAGGCGCTGCGCAACCGCCGCGATCTGCTCGGCCGATACCTCGCCATGCTTGTGGCGCCAGGGCCGGGTGGTGTTCACCCCGATCAGCAGCAGGTCATCGCGCTCCAGCACCGGCTCGAGTTCCGGCCCGAAGGCACCCAGATAGTTCGCATACGGCCAGCACAGGCGCGCCAGCGGGTTGAATAGCGGGATGTCGTGGTTGCCGGGCAGGGCCAGGCAGTGCGGAATGTTCAGGCTATCGACCAGTGCGCGCGCCGCGGCGAACTGCGCGCGGCGCGCACGCTGGGTGATATCGCCGCTCAGCAGCAGCACATCGGGGCGCTGGCTGGCCACCAGCGCGTGCAGCGCCTCGATCAGGGCCGGCTGCTCGGTGCCGAAATGCGGGTCGGACAGCTGCAGCAGCACGCTCATGCCGGCGTCTCCATCGTGGCCGGACAGAGCAGCAGCAACGGCTGGGGCGCCACGGCAAACACCAGCGGCGAACTCATCCAGCCCACCTCACCATCGGTTGCCACCTTGATGCGCCGCCGTCCATAAGGCAGGCGCGGACGTACGCTGATGCGCTGGAAGGTGAAGTGCAGCACCTTGTCCGCGGTATGCAGCTGCCCAATGGCGCCACGCAGCAGCAGGAGCAGTACGGTGAACAGACCGGTTCGGCGCAGCGCCAGCGCGGCTAGCGCCCCCTGTTCCACCTGCTGCGCACTGGGCAGGCCAAGCTGGGCCAGCTGCAGCGCGTTATTGCCCACGAACAGCATGCTGGTGCGCAGCTTGCTGCGCTGGCCGTCGTGCTCGAGCACGATGCGTAGTCGTCCACGCGCACGCCACAGCGTGACCAGACCAGCCCAGAGCGCCACCAGGCGGCTGCGTCCGTACTGGGCCTTATAGGCTTCGCGGTCTTCCAGCAGGGTGGGGTAGAGGCCCAGGCTGGCATTGACCAGAAAAATCCGTTCATTGAGCAGCCCCACTTGCACGGGCTGAATGCGCGCACTGAGCAAGGCCTCGGTGGCGGCTTTAATGTCCTCCGGCATGCCATGGGCGCGCGCGAAGTAGTTGAAGGTGCCCAAGGGTAAGACGCCAAACGGCAGACTATGCGGCAGCACGGCCTGCGCCACGGTATTGAGCGTGCCATCGCCGCCGGCCGCAATCACCGCACCGCCCTCGGCCAGTGCCTGCTGCACGGCCAGCGCAGCCTGCTGCGGTAGTGCACTACCGCTGTCGGCCAGGAAGAACTGGTAGGCGCGCCCGTGGGCATCGAGCACCGCACGTATGGCGGCGCGGCTGGCCTCGGCCTGGCTATGGCCGGCGCCGGCATTCATCACGATCAGCAAACGGCCTGTGGTCATCGCGTGGTCCTGCATGGGGGAAAGGGTCTGAGGGCCTGGCGCGCATGAAGTTCGCCGCCTCAGTCTAGGGCGGCTGGCGCGGCTTGTCTTGGCGCCGAACCTTCCCCTTGCCGGATCGCGCTAGCGTGTCACTGGCTGGGCGAGCGCCGCAGTAATCGCCGCGAAGCTGGGCCGTAGCTGCGGCTCGGGCTGCTGGCAGGCCCCGGCCAGCGCGTCTAGGGCGATGAGTTCGTCTGCCTCGTGGCAGTGCGCGAGTAGCTCGGCCAGCAGGCAGCCGAAGGCGCTCGCCTCCAGGCGCTGCATCGCCAGGGCCTGCTCCGGTGGCAGCGCGGCCAGCGGGCTGGCGGCGCCGAAGTCGCTGAGCAATGCCTCGCCATCGCCGCGCCAGAGCAGATTGTGCGCATACAGATCGCCATGGCTGAGCCCGCGCGCATGCAGCTGCTGCATGGCGGCGGCCACGCCTTGGGCGATGCGGCGCAGCTGCGCGGCACTCAGGCTCAGCTCGGCCGGGTAGCAGTCGCGGCTGCAGCTGGCCAGGCTGGGTGGGCCGGCCAGATTGCGGAAGTCGGACGGGATCAGCGCCATTAGCAGGCCATGGCGACCATCCGGGTGGCCGTGCAGCTCGCCCAGCACCTCGGGCAGATTGGCCTGACGACCGGCCTGCAGACAGGCGGCCAGCTCGCTCTGCGGCAGGCCATCACTGGTCAGCGCGCCCTTGAATAGCTTGAGGGCGACCGTGCGGTTCGTGCCATCTGGCTGGCGCCAATCGGCGCGGAAGATCTGGCCGGACGCGCCTTCGCCCAGCTGCTCGTGCAACTGCAGCGCCGCCCAGGGCACGCTGGGCTGGCTGCTGAGCAGATCGGGGCAGCAAGGGTTGCCGGCAATCGCCAGCCAGCGCAGCTGCGGCAGGGTGAAGAGCCAGTCGGGTAGGGCGTTGAACTGGTTGGCGGCGATGCGCAGCAATTCCAGGCGCTGGCACTGCGCGAGCTCGGCCGGCAGGCTGCGCAGCGCATTGCCGGCCAGCATCAGCTTTTGCAGGTCACGGCATTGGCCGATCTCGGCTGGCAGCGCTGCCAGGCGGTTATCGGTCAGGATCAGCCAGCGCAGGCTGGGCGCCAGTGCGCCGGGGGCAATGTGGTGGATGCGGTTGGCCTTCAGGCCAAGCATCGTGAGATTCGGGCAGCGTCCGAGCACAGCGGGCAGCTGTTCGAACTGGTTATCGGACAGGAACAGGATGCGCAGCTTGTGCAGCTGCGGCAGCGTGTCGGGCAGGTGGCTGAGCTGGTTACCGCTCAGATTCAGGACTTCCAGCGTATCGGCCAGCTGGAAGATCTCGGGCGGGAATTCGCGCAGGCCTTCGGCCAGATCGAGGCGACGCAGGCCGGCCAGCTGGCCGGCGCGTAATTGGGCCAGGGTATGCATAGTGGGGTGGGGCAGCGGAACAGGCCGCCATTGTAAGCGTGCTGGCGGCAGGCAAAGCGGCTGCGCTGTGCCATAAATCAGGCATCCGCATCCGCTTTCATCGTCATGCCCCATTCCGTCAAGCATCTGCTCCCGCAACGCTATCTGCGCCTGGGCCTTTTGCTGGCCATGTGCTTGCTAGTGTTCACTGCCCTCGCACCCATTATGTCGGCCAACTGGGTGGAGGAAGCCAATCTGCAGCAGCAGGAGACGCGCGAGCGCCTGGATGATCTGCAGCAGCTGCTCTCGGGCCTGAAGGATGCCGAAACCGGCACGCGCGGCTTTCTAATTACCGGCCGGCAGGAATATCTACAGCCCTACTACCAGGGCAATGAGCATGCGCTGCTGCTCTTGCGCCAGCTCAGGCAGGACTTTCGCGCCGAGGCCGAGACAAGCCTGCGCCTGCAGGCGATTAGCAAGCAGATCGATCTGCTGCACCAGTATCAGTCGCGCGCGGTGGAAATGCGCCGTCAGGTGAATGGTGGGGTCGATGCGCCGCAGGATATCTCGCCCGGCAAGCTAGGCATGGACAGGCTGCGTGTCAGCGTGGCCGAGCTGAGCAGCCAGCTCCAGGCCCAGCAGGCCGTGCAGTACAACGAATATCAGAACCGCCGCCGCCTGGTGAACTTGGTGGTGGTACTGGTGGCCGTGATGGATGCACTGTTGTTTGGTCTGCTGCTCTGGCAGATGCTGCGCAGCATGCGTGAACGCCTGCGTGCCAGCATGGCCTTGCGCGAAGTGAGCGAGCGCATGCAGGCTGGTGCGCTCGATTTGGAAGAGCGCAATCGCCAGATGGCGCTGCTGTCGCGCATGTCCAGTGCGCTGCAGGTCTGCCTCGATACGGCCGAGTTCTTCGAGGTGGCGGGCAAGTATGCGCAACAGCTGTTCGGCCAGCATGCGGGCGCGCTGTATGCGTACCACCCCTCGCGCGATCTGCTCGAGCGCATGACGGCCTGGGGCGTGCTGCGCAGCGAGACCGGCCTGTTCGAACCCCATCAGTGCTGGGCGATACGGCGCGGCCAGCCGCACCAGGTCAATGATCTGCGCCAGGAACCGGTCTGCCAGCACCTCGGCAATGCACAACCCGAAGCCTATCTATGCCTGCCCTTGATGGCCGGCGGTGAGCCGGTTGGGGTGCTCTATCTGGAAGCTAGTGCGGACTTGGGCGAGCACAGCTTCCCCAGCGCCTTGCGCCAGGTGGCTAATACCCTGACCGAGCAGGTGGCGTTGGCACTGACCAATATGAATCTGCGCGAAAACCTGCGCCGCCAGTCCATCATCGATGCGCTGACCGGTCTGTATAACCGGCGCTTTCTGGACGAAACACTGGCGCGCGAGCTGATTCGTGCCAATCGGCAGGGCAGCACGCTGAGCCTGGTGATGCTGGATGTCGATCACTTCAAGCGCTTCAACGACAATCATGGTCACGAGGCGGGCGACCAGGTGCTGCGCCATATCGCCCAGCTACTGCGCAAATCGCTGCGTGGCAGCGATCTGGCCTGCCGCTTTGGCGGTGAGGAGCTGACCCTGATCATGCCCGAGACCAGTCTTGAGGATGCGCGTGCCAAGTGCGAAGCACTACGTGAGCAGATTGCCGAGCTGACCGTGCGGGTTGGGGGCGCGGTGCTGCCCGCGGTGACGGTATCGATGGGCCTGGCTGCCTTTCCCCTGCACGGCGAGCAGGCCGAAACCCTGATCCAGCAGGCCGATGCGGCGCTATACCGTGCCAAGCATGCGGGGCGTAACCGGGTGGAGCTGGCGCAGGGCTAGCGATGGAGTTGGGCAGCAAAAAGCCGCTCAGCGGCGGCTAGTGTCGGGTTTGGTTGCTGCGCCGGTAGCTAGTCGGCCACCTGCCGCTTGAGCGCGGCGCGCTGTGCCGCGTAGTCGAGCCGATGTTGCTTGCGCAGCTCGGCCTCCTGCCAGCGCCGCCGCGCTTCCTCATTGTGCGGCTGCAAGCTGGGCACCGGCAGCGGCTTGCCGTCCTCGCCCACCGCCACCATGGTAAAGAAACAGCTATTGGTGTGCCGCACGCTGCCCTGGCGTACATGCTCGGCCACCACCTTGATGCCGATCTCCATCGAGCTGCGCCCGGTGTAATTGACGCTGGCGAGGAAGGTGACCAGCTCGCCGACATGGATGGGCTGGGCAAAGGTCACCTGGTCGACCGACAGGGTGACCACATAGCTGCCGGCGTAGCGGCTGGCACAGGCATAGGCGACCTGGTCGAGCAATTTGAGGATGGCGCCGCCGTGCACATTGCCGGAGAAATTGGCCATGTCCGGGGTCATCAGCACGGTCATGCTCAGCTCGTGCGCGAGGGGTTTGGCTTGGCTCATGGGCGTTGTTGCAGCTGACCGATGAATGCGTCGATACCGCTGCGCAGATTGTCCAGCGAGGGCAGATTGATCAGGAAGGCGAGAAAGCCCTCGATGCGGCGATGCTCGAGGGTGAACTGGATATGCAGGAAGAGCACCGGGTCCTCGGGATGATGGCTGCGCTGGGCCAACACATCCACGCTGCGCCCGCTGCTCAGATTCGGAATATCGAAGTGGAATTCCTCGCCCATGATGTCGGCCAGCGCAGACAGACAGGCATTGAGCAGCAGATTGCCGATCTCGACCAGCGCATCGCTGGCCAGCTCGTCCATATTCACCGGCTGCTTGAGGCCGGCTAGCATCAGCCGCACCACCTCCATGCCGTCGTCGTCGGGGAACATCAGCAGCGCATCACCTTCGAAGCTGCCCTTGAAGCTTTGCGAGATCGCATCGACACGCTGCCATTCGCCCATGCCCATCTTTTCCGACAGGGCATCGATCGAGCAAAAGCGCATGGCTGGCACCGAGAGCGTGACTTCTTCGCCCACCAGGCCGCTCATCGCGGCTGCCGCGCGGCCCACGCTGATATTGAAGACCTCGCACAGCGCATCGTGCTGCAGGGGGCTCAGATAGTGCTTCATGTGCCCTCCACCAGCTCCAGCAGCCGAGCGATCGTGCTTTCGGTAATCGGCTTTTGCAGGAACTGCATGCCCAGCGATTCGGCGCGCTGGCGCACGCTGCTTTGCACATTCGCGCTCAGCACCACCACCTGGGCCTTGGGGCGCAGGCGCAAAATCTGCTCGCCGGCCGCCAGGCCCGACATGCCGGGCATGTTCACATCCAGGGTGACCAGCTCGATCGCCTCCTTCTGCACCAGGGCAATCGCATCCTCGCCGCAGGACGCTTCGAAGAACTGCCAGTCGGGACGGCTTTCTTCCAGATAGGCACGCGCCAGCATGCGCGATACGCGGCTGTCATCCACGATCAAGACCTGTTTACTCACACGCAGTCCTTTTCTTGTCCACGGCTAGGCTGTCCTGCTCTGGCAGTCTGTTCACCTATCCAGCTGGCCCTGTGCCAGCACGAGGGCGGCAGCCTGGCCGCCCCCGCTGCCATGATAGTCCAAGCCGGCCGCCGTGCAGTGACTGGCCGCTGGCTTTTCTTGGCCGATTCGGCATCTTTTCCGCCCGGAAGGCACTAAAAAGGAAGCTGGTTCTCCATGGGTTTTCTATTGTGCCTAAGCTGCTCACCGCTCTCTTGCTGGCAGTTGGCCTGCCTGCCCAGGCGCAGGGCACGCTTTCGGTCTGTTACGACGACTGGGCGCCCTATGTCACCTACAACAGCCGCAGCGGGCATAGTGGGTTGAGCTTTGACCTGCTCAACGAGATCTTCGGCGTGATGCATTACAAGCTGCGTTTCCAATCAGCCACCCAGGAGCGCTGTCTGGCTGCCGCGCTTGCCGGCAAGGTCGACATCATGCTGTTTGCCGATGCGGAAATGCTGCCCAAATGGCAGCTGAGCCGCGTGCCAATGGAATTCTGGCTGCTGGCGGCCTGGGTGCCCAAGGACGCTCCGCCCAGCCGCTTCGCATCGCTCGCGCAGTTCCACGGCCAGCGCGTCGGCTGGGTGCGCGACTATATCTACCCGGAGCCGGTGCAGCAGTTCAACGGCTGGCAGAAGGTACCGATTGGCGATGCGATAGATGGCCTGCGCCAGCTGTCGGCCCGGCGCGTGGATGTGATGTTCGAGGATGTGTTCTGGACCGAACGTATGCGCCGTCAGCACAAGCTGCAGATCCGCATGCTGACGCCCCTGGTGGCGGCTCAGCCGCAATTCCTGGCGCTACGCCCTGGCTTGGCCAAATTGGCCGAAGTGCTCGACAGCGAGCTCAATGCGCGCATCCGCAGCGGCGAGATGGACCTGCGCTACCGGGCGGTGCTTGGGGTCAGCTATGACGCCGTGCGGCGCGGTGACTATGCGCGCGCTCTGGTCGCCGAGACCGTGACACCCTGAGCGCGTGCAGGTCCCACCCAATTCCCTATCCATCGTGCTTCGCGGCTCGGGCAGCTGCGCTGCGCCTCCCCCGTAACAGTCCATCCACGTGTCTTGCAGGAGTGCCTCATGTCCACCCACCGTCAGGAAAGCGATTCCATGGGCAGCATCGCGGTCGAGGCAAGCGCCTATTGGGGCGCGCAGACCGAGCGTTCGATCCATCATTTCCCGATCGGGGTGGCGCGCTTTCGCTGGCAGCGCCCGCTGATCCACGCGCTCGGCGTGCTAAAGCGCGCGGCAGCCAGCGCGAATGCCGAGTTGGGTGAGCTGGACGCGCCGTTGGCTGCGCTGATCATCCATGCTGCCGACGAGGTGATTGCCGGCCAGCTTGATGCGCATTTTCCGCTGGTGGTGTTTCAGACCGGCTCGGGCACCCAGTCGAATATGAATGCGAATGAGGTGATCGCCAACCGTGCGATTGAACTCGCTGGCGGCGTAATGGGCAGCAAGGTGCCGGTGCACCCTAACGACCATGTCAACCGCGGCCAGTCCTCGAACGACACCTTCCCCACCGCCATGCATATCGCCGTGGTGATGGAGCTACAGCAGCGCCTGTTCCCGGCTCTTATGCAGCTGCGTGACACGCTGGCGGGCAAGGCCACCGAGTACGCTGCTGTGGTCAAGACCGGGCGCACCCATCTGCAGGATGCCACGCCGATCACCCTGGGCCAGGAGATCGGCGCCTGGGTCTCGCAACTGGAATTTGGCCTGCAGACGATCCGTGCCACGCTGCCCGGCTTATACGATTTGGCGATTGGTGGCACCGCCGTCGGCACTGGCCTCAATGCCCATCCGCAGTTTGGCGAGCGCGCCGCTGCCTATATCGCAGCGCTGACCGGCCAGCCCTTTCGCAGCGCCGACGACAAATTCTTTGCGCTGGCCGCGCACGATGGGCTGGTCAATACCTCGGCCGCCCTGCGTACCTTGGCTGGCGGACTGCTCAAGCTGGCCAACGATGTGCGCTGGCTGGCCAGTGGGCCGCGTTGTGGCATCGGCGAGCTGCGCATTCCCGAGAACGAGCCGGGCTCGTCCATCATGCCGGGCAAGGTCAACCCGACCCAGTGCGAGGCGCTGAGCATGGTGTGTGTGCAGGTGTTCGGCAACGATGCCGCAGTGGCGTTTGCCGGCAGCCAGGGCAATTTCCAGCTCAATGTCTACAAGCCGATCATGCTGCACAATGTGCTGGAAAGCATCGCTCTGTTGGCTGATGCCTGCCTCGCCTTCGACCAATTCTGCGCGCGCGGCATTGCGCCTGAGCTTGCGCGCATTGCTGAGCATCTGGACCGGAATCTGATGCTGGTCACCGCGCTGAACCGCCATATCGGTTACGACCGCGCGGCCGAAATCGCCAAGAAGGCCCACCAGGAGGGCAGCACGCTGAAGGCCGCTGCACTGGCCCTCGGTTATGTGAGCGAGGCGCAGTTCGCGGCCTGGATGGTGCCTTTGGAGATGACCCACCCGAGCGCCGACTAGGTGGGCAGGCGTAAAAAAGCCGCCTCTTGGGGCGGCTTTTTCTTTGCCGATGCTTACTCGCTCTCGGCCCGGTAGTCGTCGAAGTTCTCGATGTAATCGTCGAAATTCTCTTCCAGCATGGCGCCGAACTGCTTCATGAAGAAGGCCATGCTCTTGATCTTGGCGGCCTGCATGGCCTTGGCCGATTCGAACTCCTGCGAGCTGAGCCAGGCCGTATAGCGCGCGAACGCATACATGAAGGAAGCGCTCACATCGGCGAGCTCCGCATGTTCAAACTGGCTATTGGCGAGCTCGATATAGGCATCGGCGCGGTCGTAGAACTTGTCGTCGTTTTCCTGCGTCATCGCGCTATTCCTTATGGGATGGATGGGGAGGGCGGCCAGTGGGCGCGAGTATAACCGGCCGCAAGGGCGCTAAACACAACGGCCACCCGCAGGTGGCCGTGCTTGCTGCAAGCCTGCGCTGCGTTTACACGCCGGCGTCGTGTGCCTGCTGATCGGCGTGGTAGCTCGAACGCACCATGGCGCCCACGGCCGCGTGCTTGAAGCCCATCTTATAGGCCTCGGCCTCGAAGAACTTGAACTGCTCGGGCGTCACATAGCGCAGCACCGGCAGGTGCGAGCTGGACGGCGCCAGGTACTGGCCGATGGTGATCATGTCGATATCGTGCGCGCGCATATCGCGCATCACTTCGAGGATCTCCTCATCGGTTTCACCCAGGCCAACCATGATGCCGGACTTGGTGGCCACATTCGGGTTACGCGCCTTGTAGTCCTTCAAGAGCTTGAGCGAATGCAGGTAATCGGAACCGGGGCGAGCCTGCTTGTAGAGGCGCGGAGCGGTTTCCAGATTGTGGTTCATCACATCGGGCGGCGTGGCGCTGAGGATGTCGATGGCGATATCGAGGCGGCCGCGGAAATCGGGCACCAATACTTCAATCTGGGTCGCAGGCGATAGCTCGCGGCTCAGGCGGATGCAATCGGCAAAATGGCCGGCGCCACCATCGCGCAGATCATCGCGGTCCACCGAGGTGATCACCACATACTTGAGGCGCAGCGCCGCAATCGTCTCGGCCAAATGCTTGGGCTCGTTCTCGTCAAGCGGATTCGGGCGGCCATGGCCGACATCGCAGAACGGGCAACGGCGCGTGCAGATATCGCCCATGATCATGAAGGTGGCCGTACCCTTGCCGAAGCACTCGCCAATATTCGGGCAGCTGGCTTCCTCGCACACCGTATGCAGCTTCTGCTCGCGCAGGATGTTCTTGATCTCGTAGAAGCGGCTGCCGCTTGGTGCCTTGACGCGGATCCAGTCCGGCTTTTCCAGCGGCTTGTCGAGCGGGACGATCTTGATCGGGATACGGGCAGTCTTGGCCTCGCCCTTCAGTTTGACGCCTTGTTCGGCTTTGACGGGCGGGGTGGTGACGACGGGCGAGGACATGCTTGGGTTCTTTCGTTTGTGCAACCAGCTCAGACGGTGGCCGGCTTGGTGGCGAGCGCATAGTCGGCCACCGAGGCGGACCCTTCCTGCGCGAGCAAGGCGTTGATTTTAGCGGCCAATTGCGGCGCGAGCGAGGCCGGCGTGCTGTCCACGCCCAAATCCTTGAGCTGGGTCACCGCCAGGCCCGCATAGCCGCAGGGGTTGATATAGCTGAACGGGGTCAGGTCCATGGCCACATTCAGCGCCAGGCCATGGTAGCTCTTGCCATTGCGGATGCGCAGGCCCAGCGAGGCAATCTTGGCCTCCACGCCCGCGGTGTTCACATACACACCCGGTGCATCGACCTTGCCATAGGCAGTGATACCGAGATCAGCCAAGAGATCAATCAGGCTCTGTTCGATGCGGCGCACGAACTCGCGCACCCCGAGTTTGCGCCGGCTCAGGTCCACCATCAGATAGCCGACCAGCTGGCCGGGGCCGTGATAGGTAACCTGGCCGCCGCGATCGATCGGCACGATGGGGATGTCGGTGACTTGCAGCACATGCTCGGGCTTGCCGGCCTGGCCCTGGGTGAACACTGGTGGGTGCTCCAGGAGCCACAGCTCATCGGGCGTGTCGGCACCGCGCGCATCGGTCAGCGCCTGCATCGCGCGCCAGGTGGGTTCGTACTCGACCAAGCCGAGTTGTTTGACGACGAGTTCCACGCTTACAGCACGTACTTGACCATCGGGTGAGCGGTCACCGCGCGGTAAATGGCGTCGAGCTGTTCCTGTGAGATGGCGGTCACCGTCACGGTCAGCGACACATAGTTGCCGCCCGAACTCACGCGCAGCTCGATATCCTCGGCGGTCAGGTCAGCCGCGTGGATGCGGATCACCTCGAAGATGGTCTGCGAGAAATCATCGTGGCGCTGCCCCATCACCTTGATGGGAAAACGGGTGGGGAATTCGATAATCGCTTCTTTGGGTTCGCTCATGGCGATACCTCCTTACCGGGTGCGCAGATCGAGCACCAGCTGGGTTTCATCATAGGACCGGCCATCCACACGCAGCGCATCGGGCTGGCAGCCCCAGGCCACAAAGCCGCACTGCTGATACAGCGCAAGGGCAGCCTGATTGCTACTGACCACCGAGAGCTGCAGCCAGTCGGCCGCCAGTTCCTGGCGCGCGCTGTGGATGACCGCATCGACCAGACGCCGGGCAATGCCCTGGCGGCGCGCGGTCGGTTTGACATACATGGCGAACAGATTGGTGCGATGGGCCGATTTTGCAAACCCCTCGCGCCGCGCCGTGGCAGTGCCCAGCAGTACGCCGTCCTGCTCGGCCACCCAGATGCGATTCAGTGGGTCGCTCAGACGCGCTTGCACGGTGCTGAGCGGCATATCGCGTTCCTCGGCATAGCTGCTGCCAAACGCCTCGGGCTGGGCCTGCAGGGCCTCTAGGCGCAGTGCGAACCAGGCCGGGGCATCAAGCGGCGTCGCCAGACGGATCAGCATGCGGCGCCTCCACGCATCACGGTCTGTTTGAATTCCTGGTAGTGGGCATCCATGCGCTGGGCCAGCGGGCCGACCTGGCCCTTGCCAACTGGCTGGCCATCCAGTTCCACAATCGCGAGGATTTCCTTGGTCGAGCTGGTCATCCACAGCTCATCGGCGGCACGGGTTTCCGCCTCGCTGATGCGGCGCACTTCCAGCGGTAGACCATGCTGCTTAGCGAGTTCCAGTACCAGGTCATAGGTGATGCCGGGCAGGATCAGATGATCCTTGGGCGGCACCGCAATCACCCCATCCTTGACCACAAAGATATTGCTGGCCGCGCCTTCACTCAGCCAGCCATCGCGGAACATCAGGCATTCGGCGCAGCCAGCACGCTTGGCCGCTTCGCGCAGCAGCACGGTGGGCAGCAGATTCAGTGATTTGATGTCGCAGCGCAGCCAGCGGAAATCGGCATGGCTGATGGCGCGCACGCCACGCGCTTTTTGCTCATGGCTGGGCGTGACCAGCGGCGCCGGGTTGATCAGCACCGTGGGCTCCACATCCTGGGGAAACGGAAAGTCGCGCTCGCTGGCGCTGCCACGCGTGACATGCAGATAGACCGACTGATCGTCGTAGTCCTGGCGCGCAATCACCGCCTGCACCAGTTCCATCCACTCGGCGGCGCTATGCGGGTTGGGCAGCGCAATGCTGGCCAGGCTCGCATCCAGCCGGTGCACATGCTCGGCGAGGCGAAAAGGCTGGCGCGAATAGACCGGAATCACCTCGTAGACACCATCGCCAAACAGGCAGCCGCGGTCCAGCGCGCTGATCTTGGCGTCTTCGGGGCGGAGAAACTGACCGTTCAGGTAGAGCATGGGGGTGATCCTTGCCGTGGGTGCTTTGCTTACAGATTCTTCACCAGCGCCAGCTGGGTCTTGCTGACGCGAAATCCCAGCTGCTGATAAAAGCGGTGGGCATCTTCTCGCTGCACATTGCTGCGCAAGCGCAGAACCATGACTCCGTGCTGGCTGGCCCAGTCTTGCAGCGCGAGGATCAGCCTACGCCCGACGCCCTGGCCACGCCAGTCAGCTGCCACGACCAGGCCGGCGATCTCCACCGAAGGGACTGATGCAAGCGAGATGCGTTGATAGGCATGCAAGAAAGCGATCGCCCTGTCTTCGGCATCGCAGGCCACCAGCAGACAGTGCTCGGGCCGCGTGACGATTTGCAGCAGGTTGGCGCTGATGATGGCTGGGGCAAGCGGATAGCCGAGCTCGCCAGCCAGGCTGGCCAGCTCGGTGAGATCACGCTCGTGCGCCGCTCTTAGTTGAACCACAGCTTGAGGCTATCGATGCTGCGGCCGAAGAAGCCGGCTTCCGGCACGGCGGCCAGGGCCTTCAGCGGCAGCTCGCCTAGCGGCTTGCCATCCAGGCTCAGCTTCACGCTGCCCACCTGCTCGCCGGCTTTCAGCGGCGCCACCAGGGCGGGCTTGAGTACGATCTGCTTCTGCACGCGCGCGCCAGCACCCTTGACCACGGTCACATACTGGTCGCGGTCGAAACCAGCGGCCACACTGTCCTGCGCGCCCTTGAACACGCGGGCCTGGGCCACGGCCGTGCGCGCGGCGAACAGGCGCGGCGTATCGAAGAACTGCATGCCGTAGCCAAGCAGACGGGCGCTCTCATCCGCGCGGGTCTTGTCCGAGTCGGTGCCCAGAATCACGCTCAGCACGCGGCGATCGGCGCTCTTCTTGCTGGCCACCAGGCAGTAGCCGGCGCTCTCGGTGTGGCCGGTCTTCATGCCATCCACCTGCGGGTCGCGGTACAGCAGCTGGTTGCGGTTAGGCTGGCTGATGTTGTTGTAGCGGAATTCCTTTAGCGCATAGATCGGGTAGTACTGCGGGAAGTCGCGAATGATGGCTGCGGCCAGGATGCCCAGGTCGCGCGCGGTGGTGTAGTGCTGCGGATGGGGCAGGCCGGTGGAATTCATGAAGTGGCTGCCCTTCATGCCCAGCTTGAGCGCCTGCTGGTTCATCATGCCGGCGAAGGTTTCCTCGCTGCCGGCAATCGCCTCGGCCAGGGTCACGCAGGCATCGTTACCGCTTTGCACGATCATGCCGCGGATCATGTCATCCACGCTGGCCGGCTTCTTTGGGTCGAGGAACATGCGCGAGCCCTCGGTCTTCCAACCTTTTTCCGACACGGTGAATTGCTGGCTGCCTTGCAGACGGCCTTCCTTCAGCGCCTGGAAGGTCAGGTAGGCGGTCATCAGCTTGGTCAACGAGGCCGGCTCGATGCGGGTGTCGGGGTTCTTGGCGGCCAGGGTGCTGCCACTATTGAAGTCGAGCAGCAGATAGGCGCGCGCGGACAAATCGGGGGCCGCGGGCACTGGCAGGGCGGCGGCAGCGTGCAGCGACAGCGCTGCAGCCAGGGCAATCAGGGTGGCTTTCATGGGCGGGCGTAACCGTGGTGAGGCGGGAAGGCCCGGATTATAAAGCAAGGCCGGTCGCGCACCCAGGCGACCGGCATCAGGACAAAGGGTTCCGCGCCTGCCGTGCGCGGGCGAAAACCCCGCGTGGCGACTAGACCTGGAAGCGATTGACCGCCGCGCGCAGCTGCTCGGTCAGCCCGTGCATGCGCCCGGTGATCTCGGCCGCGGTGCGTGCCGAGCTGGCATTGCTGTCGGCGCTGCTGGAAATGCGGTCGACCTGCTGCGAGACCAGATTATTGGCATGGGTCTGCTCCTTCAGCGCCACCGAGATGTCTTCGACCACGCCGACCACCCGCCCGGCGCTTTCCTCGATGCGCCTGACCGCCTCGCCGCCCTGGCCGGCCAGCTCCACCCCGCTTTCCACCCGCTGCACCGCCATCTCCATGGTGGACTTGGATTCCTGCGAGCTTTGCTGGATATCGCTGATCATGGCGGCGATCTCGCGCGTGGCCGTGCTGGTGCGCTCAGCCAGCTTGCGCACCTCGTCCGCCACCACCGCGAAGCCGCGCCCCTGCTCGCCGGCACGCGCTGCCTCGATAGCGGCGTTCAGAGCGAGCAGATTGGTCTGGTCGGCCACATCGTGGATCACGTTCACGATGCTGGTAATGGTCTGGGTCTTGTCGGCCAGGGTGTCGATCACGCCCGAGGTCTGGTGTACGGCCTCGCTGATGCGGTTCATCTCGCCCATCGCGCGGCTGATGACCTCGCTGCCCTCGCGCGATAGCTGGCCCGATTCGAGCGAGAGCTGGTTGGCGCGGTCGGCGCTATCGGCAATCTGATGGATGCTCTCGGTCATCTCGGTCACCGCGGCTGCCATGGCGGCGGCCGCGTCGCTCTGGCTGACCGAGCCGTTTGATACCTCGCTTGAGCGTGCCGACACCGTCTCGGCCATCTCGCCGATCGAATCGGCGCTCTCACGTATCTGGGCGATCAGCTCGCGCAGCTGGCGCTGCATCTCGGCCACGCGCACCAGTAGGCTGTTCGGGTCCTGGCCGTCGAGCCTGATCGGGGTATTGAGCTGGCCGGCGGCGATCTTCTGCACCACATCCACCGTATAGGCCGGCTCGCCGCCTAGCTGGCGCAGCACGCTGCGGTCGACCAGCACGCATATCAGCGCTACCAGGCCAAGCGGAAACAGCGCGATCAGCAGTTGCTGCAGCAGCTGCTCGCGGAACTCGGTCTCTACATCGTCGAGGTAGATGCCAGTGCCTATCATCCAGTTCCACGGCTCGAAGCGATGCACGAACTGCAACTTGGGCGCGTCTTCCTTGCTGCCCGGGCGCGGGAAGGAGGTCATCACGAACGCTTCCTGCGCGCCGCCGGCCAGGCCGCCCAGCATCTTCTTCAGGATGAACTCGCCCTTGCTGTCCTTCATCTCCATGCGATTGGTGCCCTCGAACTCGGGGCGCACCGGGTGCATGACGCTGATGCCTTCCATGGTGTAAGCGTAAAAATACTCGCTCTTACCATTCTCGCCGCCATAGCGCGCCGCACGCAGCATGTCCTTGGCGCGCGCCTGCGCTTCCTCGCGCGTGAGCTTGCCGCTGGCTTCCTGCTGCTGCAGATGGACGAGCTGATTGATCATGGCCTGGGTGCCATTGCGCACCAGCGCCTTGCGGCCTTCCAGCAGGTCGCCGCGCATGGTCAATGCAGCCATCAGCACCAGCGCGGCCATGCCGGCCAGTGCCACGATGACGACGATAGTCAGCCTGGCCCTAAGCGAGAGCGTAGAGAACATGATGTGCGTCCCTTCCATTTTGGTGGTTAGCCGGCCTGGCGCCGATCTTGTCCAACCAGCATAGCAAGGGATGCGCGGCTTGCTGGGCCAGCCCGCGCCGCGCCGTCAAGCGCGCTCGGCGAGGGCGGGATGGCCGTTTAGCCGGCCGCCTGGAAGGCAACCTCGATGGCCGCGTCGGCCGATTCGAGGCGCAGCCACCAGTCGCGTCGGCCTTGCACGCAATAGGGCAGCACGATGTTGGCCGCCGCGCTGCCGTCGGCCTGCTTGGGTAAGGGGAAGGCAATCGGGCCCATTTCCATGCCCTGCATGCCAAAGCGCACGCTGAGCGTATCGGGCGGTGTGGTGCCACGCAGGCTGAGCCGGAATGGCCGCAGTGCAGACGGCGCGCTGGCCGCCTGCAGCTGATAGCGCTGGCCGGCCAGCTCGACCGGGCAGGGCTGGGTCAGGTCGGTGCATTGATAACGCTGCACGGGCGCCGCCGTGCGCGGCTGCAGCAGATAGCCGGCACTTAGCAGGGCGGCTAGCCCGGCTACGGCGAGCCCAGCTTGCCAAGCCGGCTTCATCGCCAGGCCGCGCGCAAGATGGCCACGCCCTGGGCACCAGCGGCCTGGGCGGCGTCGAGGTCGGCCGCGCTCAGCCCACCTATGCCATACACGGGGAAAGGCCAGCCCTGGCCGACCAGCGCACTGAAGCCATCCCAGCCCAGCGTGGCGCCGCCTGGGTGGCTCTGACTGGCGGCAACGGTGCCCAGCACCACGTAATCGAGGCCGAGCTCGGCTGCCTTGGCCAGCTCGGCCGCGTTATGCACCGAGGCGCCACACCAGCCGCCCGGCCGGGTCGTGGTCTGCATGAGTTGGCGGGCGGGTAGGTGCACACCGGCTGCGCCCAGTACCTCGGCCAGCTCGGGCTGACCATGCAGCAGCACCTGGCAGCCATGCTCTTGCGCCAGGGCCAGGGTCTGGCGCGCCAGCGCCGCATAGCTGTCTGCATCCAGCTGCGGCTCGCGCAGCACCAGCCAGCGCAGGCCCTGTGCGAGCTGGGTCTGTAGGGTGGCTAGCCAGGCGGTCTCGCCCAGTTCGGCCACATTCGAAAAGGCCAGCACGGCCGGCAGCTGCAGGCCACGCAAAATCGGCGTATTGGCCGGTAGCACCGGCTCCACATTCAGCCTGCCCGGCGTCTGCCAGGCGAATTGCTGACCCTCATGCGGGTGCAGCTCGCCTTCCCAGCCGCTGACCTTGAAGAAATTCAGCCGTACATGGGCATGTGGGTAGACAAAGGTCTGCACCAGCCAGGGCTGCGCTGCCGTCACGCGTATGCCCATTTCCTCCTGCAGCTCGCGCGTGAGCGCCTGCAGCGCGGTCTCGCCGCTTTCCAGCTTGCCGCCGGGAAACTCCCACCAGCCCGCATAGGGCTTGCCGGCCGGGCGCGAACCGAGCAGGAATTGGCCGTCGGCCCGAATCAGGATGCCGGCGGCGACGTGGGTGATCTTGGTTTCGCTCATGAGCTTGCTCTAGGTTGGCGTACAGGCCGGGCTGGGTTTGGTGGCTTGAAGGGTGATTAGTTGATGGTTTGGGCTATGCCCAAGTCTTGGAACTGCCCGTCGGCCAGCGCCTTGGCCAGCATCGCGCGCAGCTCGGCCTGTAGCCTCTGCTCGGCGGTGCGCTGCGCCTGATCTGCCTGCCACCATTGCTGGGCCTGTGCCTGGCTCAGTCCGCTCTGCTGGGCGGCACGTAGAAAGTCGGTCTCGCGCACCTTGGTCGGGCCTGGCAGACAGTTATCGTACTGGCGACGCTGACAGTGCAGAAAGCGCCCCATCGAGTCGGGGCCGAGATCGTAACCGAGGCGGGTCGCATGCTCGACCAATACGCCGCGTAAGGCCTCCTGGGCGCCGATTTTCTCCACTACCGCCTCCAGCGGCTGACTGGAGGCCGGGGCGGCGGCGTACAGACCGGGGAAAAGGTCGGCCAGCTGCGTCTCGCGCTGCTGGCGCTCGGCTTGCAGCTTGGCGTAATCGAGCGCGGGTACAAAGCGGCTAGGGCCATCGGCCAACGCCCATACGGCCAGTGGGTCGGCGCTGCGCAGCGCCCGCGCGACCAGCTGCGCTTGCTGTGCCTGCCATTGCGCGAATTTTTCCGGCTCGCGCCGCGCATGGGGCGGGCGCGATAGATAGAGCTGGGCTGGCAAGGAGCCCAACGCCGCCGCGCGCTGCAGGATGTCCTGGCGCACCTTGCCCGGCTCGTTCAGCTCGACAAAGCGTTGGCAGCGCGCGATATGCGTGCTGCGCATGCGCTCCAGTGCAGCCTGGGCGGCCGCATCCTCACGGGCCGGGCCATCCGGCTGGGCCGAGCGGCGCAAGGCTTCGGCCGATTTGCCCTCACGCAGTGCCGTGCCAATGTCCCGGCAGGCATCCAGCGCACGCCAGGCTGCATACAGCTCATCGACCTGCGTGCTATCGCGGTAGCGCAGGAACAGCACATACAGATCATCGGCATGAAAAAAGGCCTGCACGGCAGCTGGCAGGGCCGAGGGCTTGGTCGCCGCAACCGTGTCCGCTGGAGCTGGGTTTGCGGCCTCGATAGCCGGCAAGGCTGGCTGCTCGCTGCTCGCACTGCTGGGGTGGGCGGGCAGGACGGCCGGATCGCGCAGCGCGTACAGCCCGAGTAGCAGTAGGCCCAGTGCGATGCTGGTGCCTAGACCCAAACCGACTACGCGCACCGGCTAGCCCTGCCGGCCGGCGCGGTCGCGCGCGAACTGCCAGGCCACCCGCCCCGAGCGCGAGCCGCGCCCCAGCGCCCAATTCAAAGCCTCGCGCTCCAGCGTCTCGTCCCAATGGCGCAGGCCGAACTCGGCCAGCCAGTGGCGGGCGGCGGCCAGGTACTCGTCCTGGCTGAAGGGGTAGAATCTCAGCCACAGGCCAAAGCGCTCGGACAGGCTGATCTTTTCCTCCACCGCGTCAGCCGGGTGGATTTCGCCATCCACGTGGCGCGTCTGCAGGTTCTCGTCGAAGTACTCGGGCAGCAGGTGACGGCGGTTCGAGGTGGCATAGATCAGCACATTGCTGCTCTGCGCAGCCACGCTGCCATCCAGCACCGATTTGAGCGCCTTGTAACCGCCTTCGCCTTCCTCAAAGCTCAGATCGTCGCAAAACACGATAAAACGCTCGGGGCGCGGCGCCAGCAGGGCGACGATATCGGCCAGATCGCACAGATCGTCCTTGTCGACCTCCACGAGGCGCAGGCCCTCTGCGGCGAATTGATGCAGCACCGCCTTCACCAGCGAGGACTTGCCGGTACCGCGTGCGCCGGTCAGCAATACATTATTGGCCAGGCGGCCCTGCACGAACTGGCGCGTATTGCGTTCGATCTCGGCCTTTTGCGGACCGACGTTCTGCAGATCATCGAGGCGGATGCGATGCGGTTGATGGATGGCCTCCAGCCAGCCCACGCTGGTGCCCAGTGCCACCTTTTTGCGCCAGCGAAACGCGGGGGCCGACCAGTCGAGTTCGGCATGCGGTGGTGGCAGCAGGTGTTCGAAGCGCTTGAGCAGGCTTTCCAGATTAAGCATGGTGGTGTCCTTTGCGGCGCAGCAGCAGGGTCAGGCTGGCGCTGGCCAGCAGCAGACCACCGGCCATGCCGCATAGCCCGACCGCCGGGTTGCGTTGCATGAGTGGCGGCACTGGCAAGCCGGCCACGCCATCGCGGCACACGCCGCGCAGATAGTCGAAAGCGCCGCCGCGATCCTGGCAAAGATCGGCCGCGATCGCCTCGGTGCCATAGAGCAGCAGGGCCGCGAGGCAAAGCATGCCGCCCAGGCCAAGTACGATAAACGGGGCAATGCTGCGTTCACGCATGATGGTTACCGTTTGAATGCCAGGGCGGCCATGCCGCGCTGGCGAATCAGAGATGGGTGCGCTCAGTCTTCCGTCAGCTCGGCGTGGATGCCTTCGGTGAGCAAGGCGGCCAGGATGGCCCCGGCCAGCTTGCGACAGACAGCGCGCGCATCGCGGCCCTGGAGGCGCTGCTTGAGCGAGCGCTGGGCTTTGACAAAAATCCGCCAATCCACCGGCTGAGCCAGATAGCCCTCGCCCTCCTCTGCCACGGCGGCACAGCCAACCATGCACTCGAACTCGTCCTCGAAGTATTCGATAAACCAGCCCCAATCTTCGCCGAGCGGATAACTGGTCACGATGCCGGCCTGCATGAGCGTCTGCGACAACCATTGCGCGAGCTCGAAGCCATAGGCGCCAGGGTTGACCTGGCTGGCCTCGGGCAGATAGGGCAGGAAGCGCGTGGTGCGGAAGTGCAGCTGCAACATGACCTTTAGCGACTCAGGACCGGTAGTCGGCGTTGATCTTCACATAGTCGTAGCTGAAGTCGCAGGTCCACACGGTGGCGGCGACCGGGCCGCGGTTCAGCACCACGCGGATCAGGATTTCGGCCTTGTTCATCACGCGCTGGCCGTCTTCCTCGCGGTAGGCCGGGTTGCGGCCGCCCTGGGTGGCGACCAGCACATCGTCCAAATACAGATCGAGCTTGTCGACATCGAGATCCTCGATGCCGGCATAGCCGATGGCGGCCAGGATGCGGCCAAGGTTGGGGTCGGAGGCGAAGAAGGCGGTCTTCACCAGCGGCGAGCGGCCAATGGCATAACCAACCGCCTTGCACTCGCTCTCGTCGCGGCCGCCTTCCACCAGCACGGTCATGAACTTGGTGGCGCCTTCGCCATCGCGCACGATGGCCTGTGCCAGGGTCTGCGCCACGGCGGTGATGGCATCGCGCAGCGCGGCGAATTCAGCGCTGGCGGCATCCACGATCTCGGTGCCGGTCTGGCCGGTGGCGATCAGCATAAAGCTGTCATTGGTCGAGGTATCGCCATCGATGGTGATGCAGTTGAAGCTGCGATCGGCCGCATGCTTGACCAGCTGCTGCAAGAGCGGCTGGGCCACTTTGGCGTCGCAAGCCACATAGCCGAGCATGGTGGCCATATTCGGGTGGATCATGCCGGCGCCCTTGGCGATGCCGGTGATGGTGATGGTCTGGCCGCCAATCTGCACCTTGGCACTGGCTGCCTTGGACACCACATCGGTGGTCATGATGGCCTCGGCCGCTTCCGCCCAGTTGGCCGGCGCCAGATTGGCCACGGCGGTGGGCAGGGCGGTGATGATCTTCTCCACTGGCAGCGGTTCCAGAATCACCCCGGTGGAAAACGGCAGAATCGCCTCGCGTGCCACGCCCAGTTGCGCGGCCAGCGCCTCGCAGACTTGCAACGCGCGGGCGCGCCCATCCAGGCCGGTGCCGGCATTAGCGTTGCCGGTATTCACTACCAGCGCGCGCGGCGTGGCGGCGGCCAGGTGTTCGCGGCACAGCTGCACCGGGGCGGCGCAGAAACGGTTCTTGGTGAACACGCCCGCCACCCTTGCCTCGTCAGCCAGCTTCATCACCAGCACATCCTTGCGCCCCACCTTCTTGATGCCGGCCGAGCCGATACCCAGGGTGATGCCGGGCACGGCGTGCAGGGAGGCGGGATCGGGAGCGACGAGATTCACGGGCATGGCGGCGGGGTCCTTGTTGTTGCGCTGCGGGAAAACGCGATTCTAATACTTTGCAGCGGCAATCTCGTTAACGGGTTTTCCAGGCCGTGCTAGCCCAGCTGCTTGTGGGGCTGAAGTGATGGCGGCTGCTGCAAAAAAACAAGGCCGCCCCAGTGGGCGACCTCGTCGCTTAGCCAGGCAAGCCGCTTTGCTTGCCCCAAGCTGGCCTAGGCGATATTGAGTCGCTTGGCGCCCTGGGCCTGAGTCCGCTTGGGCAGTACCAAGGTCAGCACACCGTTTTCGCACTTGGCCACGGCGGTCGCGTCGTTCACCTCCTGGGGCAGGCGGATGCTGCGCGCCACCGAACCGTAATAGCGTTCGCTACGCAGCAGGCGCTCGTCCTGCTTGTGGCTGTCGTGCTGGCGTACCTCCGCGCGTATGGATACCACCGCACCGTCAATTGTGACGTGGATGTCCTCCTTGGCCACGCCCGGCAATTCGGCGTGCAGGGTGTAGGCCTCATCGCTTTCCTTGATATCCAGGGTGATTTCATTCGGCAGGGCATCGCCATGCAGGGGCTTGATGAAGAAGCCTGGGCTGAGGTCACGGAAGAAATCCTCAAACAGACGGCTTCGGCTGGGCAGCATAGTCATTCGATCCTCCATTACGCGAGGCGACCAAACCACTTGGGCGCTAAGAGGAGCATAAGTACCTGGTTTGTAAGTTTTTTTGACCTTGATCAAACCACGGTGCGCCGCTCGTCGCCCACCTTGCCTTGCTCTGCGGCAGTATCATCCGGGCTTGATACTCAGGAAGCCCACCATGTTTGCTGCCACGACCTACGCCGCCCGCCGCCACGCCCTTGCTCAGCAAGTGGGCAGTGGCTTGATCCTGCTCTTGGGCAATACCGACAGCCCGATGAACTATGCGGATAATATCTATCCATTTCGCCAGGATTCGAGCTTTCTGTACTGCTTTGGCCTTGATCTGCCAGGCCTCGCTGGTCTGATCGATATCGACGCCGACCGTGTCACCCTGTTCGGCAACGATGGCGACCTCGACAGCATTGTGTGGACCGGCCCGCTGGCCAGCCTGGCCGAGCAGGGCCAAGCCGTGGCGGTCAGCCACACCCAGCCGCTCGCCCAGCTCGAGGCGGTGCTGGCCCAGGCGCGTACTGCCGGCCGCGCTATTCATTACCTGCCGCCCTACCGCGCCGAACAGCGCCTGTGGCTCTCTGAACTGCTGGGCCAGCCGGTGGGAGCGCTGGATGCAGGCGTGTCCGAGCCACTGACCCAGGCCATGATTGCGCTGCGTTCGATCAAGAGCGCCGAGGAAATCGCCCAGATGGAGAATGCGCTCGAGGTGGCCGCGCGCATGCACACCCTGGCCCTACGGGCCAGCAAGCCCGGCGTGCGCGAACAGGAAGTGGTCGGCCTGATGAGCGGCCTGGCCCAAAGCCAGGGCCGCCAGCTTGCCTATCCGATCATCTTCAGCCGCGATGGCCATGTGTTGCACAACCATGGCCATGGCTACACCCTGCAGGCGGGCGATCTGGTGGTGAACGATGCGGGCGCGGAAAGCCCGCTACATTACGCCAGCGATATCACCCGCACGATTCCGGTCGGCGGCCGTTTCGACGAGCGCCAGCGCGTGGTCTACCAGGCGGTGCTCGATGCCCAGCTGGCCGCCATCGCCGCCATGCAGCCCGGCATCAGCTATCGCGAAGTGCACGACCATGCCGCACGCGTGCTGGTGGCTGGTGTGGCCCCGTTGGCTCTGTTCAAGGCCAGCGCGGAAGAAGTGGTGCATAGTGGCGCCTATGCGCTGCTGTTCCCGCATGGTCTCGGCCACCATATCGGACTGGATGTGCACGATATGGAAGCGCTGGGCGAGGACCGGGTCGGCTATGGCGAAGGCGTGGTGCGCAGCCAGGACTTCGGCCGCCGCTCGCTGCGCCTGGGCAAGCCACTGCGCGCGGGTAATGTGGTCACCGTGGAACCTGGCGCCTACTTCATTCCGGCCCTGATCGAGCGCTGGGAAGCCGAGGACAAGTTCCGCGGCCTGATCAACTACGCGTCCTTCAAGGCCTGCCAAGAGTTCGGTGGCATCCGCATCGAAGACGATGTGTTGGTCACCGCCGAGGGCGCACGCGTACTCGGCACGCCGATTGCCAAGACGGTGGCGGAGGTGGAGGCGTTGGGGGTTTGAGTTCGGATTTGGTACGAACAGAAAGCTAGAACGATGGGCAGTGTTTGCCCATCGTTTGCTTTAAGAAACCTCTTCCCTCGAGCACATGCGTCCTGCCGTATCCCCGAACTGGTTGGCGACTTCACGCAGTCTGGCGCTTTGCATTTAAGTCGCTCGGGGCCGTCGAATTCAGTTTTATATTCTTCCCGTAGATAAAAAATCACGCAGTTGCATGAGGCATTTCCTATGCTGCTATCGAGCCAAAATACTTGGCCGATAGAGTTGTTTCGATGCATAGAGGGGAAGAGATGGAATTCATGCAAAAGCTGAGCAATCTTGCCATCAAGATTCAGACACAGAAAGCCGCCATTCAGACCGAGGAAGCGACCAAGAATGCATTTGTCATGCCTTTTATCAATGCTGTACTTGGCTATGACGTATTTGATCCTACCGAGGTGATCCCAGAATTCGTTTGTGATGTTGGTACCAAGAAAGGGGAGAAAATCGACTATGCCATCTTGAAAGATGGTGAGGTTCAGATTCTCGTTGAATGTAAGAAGATTGGTGAGCAGTTGAATGTGAATCATGCTTCGCAACTTTTCCGCTACTTCCATGTGACTAATGCGAGGATATCCATCCTTACCAATGGTCAGGTGTATAAGTTTTTCACTGATCTTGATGCGCCAAATAAAATGGATGAGAAGCCATTTCTGGAGCTGAATTTACTCGACATTGATGAGCATGTTGTGCCGGAATTAATCAAATTGACCAAGTCGGCATTTGATATTGGGTCAATCATCAATGCGGCTGGAGAGCTGAAGTACGTTAGTCAGATAAAGAAAATCATCGGTGAGCAGTTTGCCAAGCCAGATGATGATTTTGTCAAATTCTTTGCGGCGCGTGTTTACGATGGCACGATTACCCAGAAGGTAAGGGAGCAGTTCTCTGAGCTGACGCGTAAAGCTGCACTGCAGTTTTTGAGCGATCAAATTAATGATCGCTTGAAGTCTGCTATGAGCGGTGTGGTCGCGCCGTCAATTATCGCACCGGCATCTACTACTTCTGGTGAAAGTGAGGCATCTCAAGAGGATAAGGTCATCACAACTCTAGAGGAGTTGGAAGGCTTTCATATTGTCAAGGCGATTGTCCGAACTGTGGTGGATGCAAAGCGAATTATTCAGCGCGATACGCAGAGTTACTTCGGCGTACTTCTGGACGACAATAACAGGAAGCCAATTTGTCGGCTTCATTTCAATCGAAGTCAGAAATATATTGAGATTTTTGATCAAGAGAAAAACGGAACGCGACATCCGATTGAATCACTGGATGAGATTTATGGATTCGCCGATCAGCTCAAGGCTACGGTTGGGTTTTATAAAGATTAGTTTTGGTGCTGTTGTGGCGTGTGCTGGACGGGGCGAGCGAGATAATGCTCGTCCTGTCTGTAGAGTCAAATTGTCCGCGCATCGCGGATGGCCTGTTCTAGGCACTGACCGAACTTGTATTTATTCAATCGTGGCGTGTGCTGTTCTGCCTTGGTGATGCTTCTATTTTCTCTTCAAATTCATTTAATCTGTCTGTGATGCTTTGATTGTTTTGATATTTAGATTTCATTCTATGGAGTTGTTTGTCTGTACCTTTGCAGGCACGCTGAATATCTCGCTCCAACGTTTTGGATATGGTTTGCCCATCGACCTCCCCGCGCCAGTGATCACATTGCTCACGTTTTTCTATAAGCGCACTCACATCCTTGGGTAATGCAGGTATTGCGGCTATTGCAAGGGTAGGGAAAAGCAATATGGAAAGTGTCGCGAATTTTTTTGTCATCATTTCGGCCTGTGTGATCGGGGGGCATCTAAAGCACGTGCTTGTGCCGATAGCAATTGGATGTGGTTCGCCGTCTAGGAGAACCCTGACGCGCAAAGATCAATCTGGCCAGGACAAACTTAGCAGCACGCAGTGCTTACGGGGTGCGAATGAGTCTATCTTGTTGCAGCCGATCAGGCGTTGTCCATCAGGCGAAAGATGAGCGTCGGATGTATTGAACTTGGCGTTGAATGTGAAAAATTCGGGGCCCTCTGTGTCCGCATCATGTGGCTTTAGCCTCACAGGCGCTATGTGGTACCAGATCCCGCTAGCTTGCTGGAATAGCAGTGCTCCACTGTAGTCCGGGTGTACGTAGAGATGCAGCGAGGCCTGTGGCGCCTTGGCTGCCAGCTTCCAAGCATTGGGGGTGAGATAGCTCAATTCCTTGGGTAGTGGCGGGGGAGCTGGCACTAACTGGGTACCTGCCACCGAGTCCGTTGATTGAGCATTTTGAAAGACTTTCAATGCTTGTGGGCTGGCGGGATGCTGCAGCACCAGCCTACCCGCGTCCCAGCCTAAGCGAGCTTGCTGGACAGGCAGCCGCTGAAAACGGTCTTGTGATACTGGGTGGGCCTCGACCAGCTGGCCATTGCCCTCTGCGTCGAAGGTGTAAATCGACACCTGATAACCCAGATTGAGCTGCCTGCTGCTTGCTTGCGGACGTCGATCTGCACTGAACACGGCAAGACGGCGGCTTGCCTGGTCGAAGTCGGCGTCGAGCGTCCAGCCCGGCTGGTGTAAATCGGCGATCAATCTACAGGTTCCATCAGCGCCAGGTGTGAATACAAGGACGTTTCTGCCTAGCGCTTTCCAGTGCGGTAGCGGCGGCTGATCTGAGCCAGGTGCACTGATATTCAGAAAACTCAAGAGGCTGAGCTTGTCGCTGCTCAGGCGAGCTTCGCCCAGGAGTTGGCAGCGGCGCTCATTGGTCACGCTGGCTTTGCGCTGTGCGGACAGCAATTTAGGCTGGATGCCGGTTTGGTCTAGCCACCAAGCCTGGCCTCGTTCGTCAAAGTAACCAGCGATATTTTGAGTCAAATTCTGTGCTGCGACGTGTTCCTCCAGCACGGCGGGCAGCATCACCAGACCAAAGCTAGGCAGAGGGCGTGGCAGCTCTCCCGCCCGGCAGGCGCGCGTAGACTCCAGCCAGCGCCAGCCAAAACGGCCGGTTCGCAGCGTTGAGCACACGACTAAGCCTTGGCTATGTAGCGCCTCGGGTACCAGGTGTCTGCGCAGCCTCATCGCTTGGCTGGGCCTGAGTGGATGGCTGAGAGCAATCCACTCATGCGTGGAGGGCCGACCCTTGACAGACGTGGTGGTGGTGTAGACCGCCCGTACCAAACTAGGCTGCAGTACGCTGTTTTGAATTTGCTGTGAGTTGAAACTTGCCCAGAGATCATCACTGATGGAGAGAACGACTAAGGACGGGAGAACCCCCAGTGGCAATGCAAGTAGCGCCCCGAAGCCAAGAACTTGTTTCCAGACCTTGCACAGCAAGCACCAAAGCGTGATGAGTCCCAGCGCATAAGCGAGGCATAACCAGCCCGCCCAAGGTGGGGGATCTAGCAGCGACATGCCTTGACTCGCCCTTAGGGAGAAGACCCACAGCATGGGCGCGATCCATGCCACGACGAATAGTCCGGTGATTACCATGCGCGTTAGCCAACAGCTTGTCCGCTTTAGCTTGGTGGCCAGCATTTGAAGGATAGATTGGGTCACTTTTCCCGGTTTCCGCAGGCTGAGCTTGCCAGTTTACTTCGCCCCTCCCGCGGAGAATGAAAAGCCTATCGCGCAATACACGAACAAAGTTCGTGATGGCTCGCGGATAAGGTGGTAGAGAGAATGGCCTGTAATTTTTAGGTGGCTTACTGGCTGTACGGCTCACCGCTTGGCAAGCCTCATCCATCGGCGTTATCCTGCGCGCCGGTCGGCAGTTCACCTAGGCGTCGCCGGTTCGTCTTGAACCACGCTAAACCTGCTTGGCAATACACCCTCCCGGGTTGCTTCGGCGTATGGCGCTGTGCGGTGATCCAGCTTGGCTCGAAACCTGACTGTGCCAAGCCATAACGGCGACCGATGGCGTACCCCTGGCGGGTAGGCACGACGACAAGGAATCGACCATGTCTCGTCCCGTTTTTCCCTTTCACGCCCCCGATATCTCGGCCCTGGCCCGTTCGCTCAGCACGCAGCTGGCCAAGCAGTGGGCGGAACACGCCCAGCCGCCCAGCCATGTGCAGCTGTTGAATATGCTGGCGCGCGCCGTTGGCCAGCAGAATTTCCAGCAGTTCCGCGCCCAGGCTCAGGCCGCGCCTGTCCCCGTTCTCCCGACTATCGCAGCCGACCCGGCGGCCAAGCGCGCCGCCCAAGTGCAGCTGCCGGCGGCTGATGTGTTGCGCCTCTTGCGGCATTTCGATGCTCAGGGCCGCCTGCTGCGCTGGCCGGGTAAGTTTTCCGAACAGCTGCCCTGCTTATGGGTGGTGTGCAGGCAGATTCCCACCCAGCGCGAAATGAGTGAGCGCGCCATCAATGAATACATCAAGCGTGCGGAGTGCTTTGGCGACCATGTGCTGCTGCGTCGCGAGCTGGTCAATTACGGTCTGCTGACCCGCACGCCGGATGGCAAGGTGTATCGCCGCATCGAGCAGGCGGTACCCGAGGCGATTCAGGCCTTGCTCGCGGCCGTGCAGTGCAGGGAGGCATGATGCCTATCAGCATCTTTACCTTGGGCTGCCGTGCCGCGCACGGCGAGGTGGGTAGCGCGAGTGCGCGGGCTGCGCTGCACCTGGGGCCCTTGGACCTGGCCGCACTGCCCGCCGTGCAGGCGCTGTATGCACAGCTACTGGCCCCGGCCGCGGCGCCCGATCTGGCTAGCACGCTGCAGGATGCCGCACGTGGCCATGGTCGCCAGGTGCTGCTGGCCTGGCGTGCCGGGCAGCCGGTGGGCTGCGCGGGTTGGGTTAGCTTGGGCATTGCCCGTGACGGCCAGTGTTTTGCTGCCCCACTGTTCGCCGCCGATGCCGATGCGGCCAGCGCTCTGCTGGCCAGCGTCAGCCGCGAGGCCCGCCGCTTGGGCGCGCGCAGCCTGCGCGTCAGCGCCTGGGCTGGCGAGGATGCCAAGCTGCAGGCGCTGCGCGCGGCTGGTTTTCAATATTGCTTCGACTGGGTGCAGTTTGCCTGCGCCACGGCAGGCGCCCGTGCCGTGGACTTCGCGGCGGCCGGCTGGCAGCGCGTGGCGCCGGCCGACTTCGACTGGCCACAGCTAGCGGCCCTGTATGCCAGCACCTTTCGCGCGGTGCCGAACGCGCCGCCGGTCGATCTCGCCACCTTCCAGGCCGAGTGGACGCCTGCCGACTGGGATGCTGGCTGCGTACTGGCCGATGCCACCGGCCGCTATCGCGCCTTTTGCCTGATCGAAGGCGGCGCAGTCGAAGCCGTGGGTGTGGATGAGGCCTTGCGCGGCCAGGGCCTGGCGCGCCTGCTCTACCAGCATGCATGCGAGCGCCTGGCCTTGCGCGGCATCACCACCTTGAGCGCCCTGGTGGCCAGTAGCAATCACGCCTCGCTGGGCCTGCACCAGGGGCTGGGCTTTTACGAGGCCCAGCCGCGTGGTGCGGTGTATGAGCTGGCGCTGTAGCGATCTGCCGATGCTAGGCCTGGGGTGGGGGCGTGCCTAGCTGGCCGCGCCAAATAGATCAGCCTGCTTGACCTTCATCTGCAAGAGCTTGCGCACCGGGGTGGGGATGCCAGCTTTCAGAGCCTCGCTGCGCTGGAACCATTGGGTTTCGGTCTCGTGTACCTGGTTCAGGCTGGCGCTTACCCGCAGCACTTGCGGTGTGATGCTCAGGCGGAAGTGGGTGAATACATGCAGGAGCGTGGGCAGGGTGTCGCCGCTTTCCACTTCCAGGCCAAAGCGTGCGCGGCAAAGCGTGGCAATGGCGGTGGGGGAGTCGGCTTCCGGCAGGCTCCACAAGCCGCCCCAGATGCCGCTGGGCGGGCGCTTTTCCAGCAGGATGCGGCCCTCATGCTTGATCAGCAGCATCACGGTGCTGCGTTCAGGCACGGCCTTCTTGGGCTTGCGCGTGGGCAGCTCGGCCGTGCGGCCTTCGATATGGGCGCGGCAGTCGGCGCGCAGTGGGCAGGCTGCGCATTGCGGCTTGCTGCGGCTGCACAGGCTGGCGCCCAGGTCCATCATGCCCTGGGTGAAGGCGGGCATATCGCTGCTGCTACGCGGCAGCAGGGCCTCGGCCAGTGTCCAGAGCTGGTTCTCGATCTTCTTCTCGCCGGGAAAGCCGTCCACGCCTGCCCAGCGCGTCAGCACCCGCTTCACATTCCCATCCAGAATCGGCGTCAGCTCACCAAAGCAAAAGCCCGCAATGGCGGCCGCGGTGGAGCGCCCTATGCCGGGCAGCGTGGCCATCTGTGCTGCGGTGCGCGGAAACGCGCCACCGAAGTCGCGCACCACCGCCTGGGCGGCCTTATGCAGATTGCGCGCCCGCGTGTAGTAGCCGAGGCCGGCCCAGTGCGCGAGCACGGCATCGAGCGGCGCGGCGGCCAGGTCAGCCACGGTCGGGAAGGATGTCGTGAAACGCTGGTAATAGGGGATGACGGTGGCCACCTGGGTCTGCTGCAGCATGATCTCGGACAGCCAGACACGGTAAGGGTCGTCGGTCTGCCAGGGCAGGTCGTGGCGGCCATGGGCGCGTTGCCAGCGGGTCAGACGGTCGGCGAAGGCGGGAAGCGGGTTTGTCATCTGGGCGTGCAATCGGGAAGCGGCGCCTGCGTGATACGCTGGCCGGCACAACACGTCAACAGGAGGACGAATACGATGCCTAAACAGATCAAGCCGCACGCGGTGCGTCTGGAGTTTGCGCCCGGTGCGCTGGTGCACTGCAATCTATCCGGCGCGGCGTTCAGCGGCAGCGACTGGCTGTGGGTGGCGGGCGATGAGGCCTGCGGCCTGGACCGCCTGCAGCGCCTGACGCCCGAGGGCGAGGAGCAGCTGCGCTTCGGTGCGCCGGTGAACTTCCCGCTGGCAGAACTGCTCGATCTGCCCGGTGGTGCCGAAGATGAGGCCGATCTGGAGGGCCTGGCCCTGGCGGAGGGTTATCTATGGGTGGTCGGCTCGCATGGCATCAAGCGCAAGAACGCCAAGCCAGGCAAGTATGCGAGCGAGAACGCCCGCCGCCTGGCCAAGCTGGCACTGGACCCGAACCGGCGCTTGATTGCGCGCATTCCGGTGGAAGCTGATGCGGCCGGCCAGCCGGTGCTGCGCAGCAGAACGCTGGATGGGCGTAGCGCGCTGCGCCTGAAGGGCGATGCACTCGATAATGAGCTGACCCGCCTGCTGGCCGACGATCCGCATCTGGCGCCTTTCCTGGCCATTCCCGGCAAGGACAATGGCCTGGATATCGAGGGTCTGGCGGTGATGGGCTCGCGTTTGCTGCTTGGCCTGCGTGGCCCGGTATTGCGCGGCTGGAGCGGCCTCCTGGAAATCGCCTTGGAAGAACGTGGCGGCCAGCTGCGCCTGGCCGCGCTGGACAAGGATGGCACCAAGCTGCGCAAGCATTTCCTGCAGCTGAACGGGCTTGGGGTGCGCGATCTGCATTTCTCTGGCGATGATCTCTACATTCTGGCTGGGCCGACCATGGTGCTGGATGGTGCGATCCGTATCTTCCGCTGGGCTGATGCGCGCAGCCAGCTGGCGGCCAACCGCGAAGCATGCAGCTTCCAGGAAACGCTGAGCCTGCATCTGGAGCTACCGCATGGCCAGGGCTGCAACCGTGCCGAGGCGCTGTGCGAGCTGCCGCCCGAACTGGCCGGCGCGCAGCGCCACTGGCTGGCCCTGTATGACGCACCGGGTCCTGAGCGTTGCGAGGGCGAGTACACAGTGTTTGGCGACTTGCTGGCCTGATTCGGCGCTGGGTGTGCTGCGCTGTTGTCTGCATGCCAGCACGGTCCTGGCCGGTTTGCGGCCGGGGCTGGGCCAATGCTAGGCTGGACTCGATGCACGGTGCTTTACGGATGCAATCTGACAGCAGGCATGGATGGGGCAATGGCGATCAGCAAGCAGGCTACCTTGGACGGTTTTATCGAGCTGCTGCTCGATGCGATCTGTGCCGTCGATGCCGCCGGGCATTTCGTCTTTCTCAGCCCGGCCTGCGAGGCGGTGTTCGGCTACCGGCCCGAGGAGATGATAGGGCGCAATATGCTCGATTTCATCCTGCCCGAAGACCGTGAGCGCACCTTGCAGGCGGCCAGCCAAATCATGTCCGGCCAGTCGCAGCCGCATTTCGAGAACCGCTATCGGCGCAAGGACGGGCGCACTGTCCATATCATGTGGTCGGCGCGCTGGTCGGAGGTCGACCAGCTGCGTATTGCCGTGGCGCGCGATGTGACGGCACTCAAGCGCGCCGAGGCCACCCAGGCCGCGCTGTATGCGATTTCCGAGGCGGCTCATGCGGCCGGCGACCTCGCGCAGCTGTTCGAGCAGATTCACCGCATTGTCGATCGCCTGCTGCCGGCGCCGAACTTCTCGGTGGTGTTCCACGATGAGAAGCTGGGCCGCTTGGCCGTGCCCTACCAGGTGGATGCCCAGCCAGCCAGCGCCAATGAGGCGGCCGACTGTGCGCTATGTGCAGCGGTGATACGTAGTGGCCAGCCGCTGCTGTTGACGCCGAATACCCTGGGCGGCCAACCCGCGCCGTGGCGCGCGGCCTTCCGCCCCGACTGGCAGTGCTGGCTCGGTATTCCGCTCAATGCCCAGCGCGGCACCATCGGCGCGCTAATCCTCAAGCGCTATAGCGGGGAGGCCGCCTATGCCGAGCAGGACCGCGAACTACTCCATTACGTGTCCACCCAGATCGCCACTGCCATCGAGCGCAAGCAGCTGTACGCGCGCCTGCAATACCTGTCGCAGTACGACGAGCTGACCCGTCTGCCCAACCGTGTGCTGCTGGCCGACCGCATGGCCACCGCCTTGGCGCGTGCGCGGCGCGAGCAGGGCCGGCTGGCGCTGCTGTTTCTCGATCTCGATCATTTCAAACAGGTCAACGACACGCTCGGCCACACCACTGGCGATGTATTGCTGCGCGAGGTGGCGCAGCGTATCCAGCACTGCCTGCGCGAGACCGATACGGTGGCGCGCATCGGCGGCGATGAATTCGTGGTGCTGCTGGAAGCGATACCCGGCCCCGAGCAGCTGGCGGCCCTGGTCGACAAGCTGCGGGGCGAGGTCAGTCTGCCACTGCAGCTGGATGGGCATCTGTTGTCGGTGCAGCCGAGCATCGGCATCGCGCTCTACCCCGAGCACGGCCAGAACGAGGCGCAGCTATTACGCTATGCCGATGAGGCGATGTACGCGGCCAAGCAGGCAGGCCGCCAGCCCAGCTTGCGCATCAGCGCGATTGCCGACGGCGGCTGAGCGCCTAGCGTCGCTCAAGCGGCACCGGGCGCCTCGAACAGGAAGTTGCCGGCTGCATCCAGATAACCACCCGGGTTCCACGCCACCTCCCAGAGATAGCCGTCCGGGTCGGCGAAATAGCCATTACGCCCACCCCAGAACGCATCCTCGGCCGGCTTGGTGATGGTGGCGCCTTGGGTGGTCAGCCTGGCCAGCAAGGCATCAACTTGCTCGCGTTCGGCCACGTTATAGGCCAGCGCAATCGGCTTGAAACCGCCGGCCAACTGCTCGGGCGCCAGGCCCGCATCACGCGCGAGGCCGGCGGCGGGGAACAGGGCCAGCACAAAGCCATTCAGTTGGAAGAAAGCCACCCCTTCCTGGCTCTTGGGTGACAGCGGCCAGCCCAGCACTTCGGCGTAGAAGGCCCGCGCACGGGCGAGGTCGGCAACCCCCAGGGTCAGGAAACTCAGACGTGGCTGCATGATGGTGGTCCTTATCGGTGGCGCTGCGCCCATTATCGGCGCAATCGGCCCGGCCAGAAAAAACGGCGACCCGTGGGTCGCCGTTATCGTGTGAGGCCGAGCTTACTTGACCGTCACATTCTCGAAGTTGTTATTGGTGAACGGGCTGGGCTTGAAGCCGACCACATTCTTCTGGAAGGCCACCGTGGTCAGCGGCTCCACCAGCGTGGCCCAAGGCATCTCGTCGATGAAGATCTTCTGCGAGGCCTCATACAGCTTGGTGCGCTCCTTGATATCGGTGGTGCGCTTGGCCTTGGTGATCAGCTCGTCGAAGGCCTTATTGCACCAGCGCGAACGGTTCTCGCCCGACTCGGCGGCCGAGCAGCTAAGGTTGGGGGTCAGGAAGTTGTCCGGATCACCGTTGTCGCCCGCCCAGCCATAGATGGTCACATCATGCTCGCCGGCCTTGGTGCGCTTTTGCAGCTCCACCCATTCCATCACCGTGACCTTCACATTCACGCCGATCTTCTTCCAGTCGGCCTGCAGCATTTCGGCTGCCAGCTTGGGGTTGGGGTTGGAACCACTGCTGCCATTACGCACCAGGATATTGATGTCGAAGCCCTTCTCGAAGCCGGCTTCCTTCAGCAGTTTCTTGGCCTTGTCCAGATCAGGCTTATAGGCCGGAATGCTCTTGTTGTAGCCCCACATCTTGGACGGCAGCGGCAGGTGGGCCGGCGAGGCATTGCCCTGCCAGATCGCCTTGATCATGGCCGGCTTGTCGATGGCGTACGCGAGGGCCTGGCGCACGCGCTTGTCCTTCAGCTGCGGCTTTTGCGCATTGAAGGCCACATAGGTGAGCAAGAGGGCCGAGCTTTGCAGCACGGTCAGCTTGGGGTCGGCCTTCAGGCCAGGGATATCGGCCGGGTTCGGATAAACCATGAAGCTGCACTCGCCGCCCTTGAGCTTCTGGGTACGTACCGCGCCATCCGGGGCAATCGAGAAGATCAGCTTGTCGCTGCCCGGCTTGCCGCGCCAGTAGTTGGGGTTGGCGTCGTAGCGGATCTGCTGGCCCTTGTCATAGCGCTTGAACACATAGGGGCCGGTGCCGACCGGCTTGAGGCTGATATCGCCGGGGCGGCCGGCTTTTTCCAGCTGCAGCGCGTACTCTGCCGACACGATGTCGGTAAAGCCCATGCCCAGATTGGCGATAAACGGTGCTTCCGGATGTGCGAGGGTGAACTTGACCTTATAGGGGTCGAGCTTCTCGATCTTCTTCACCAGCTCGGGGAAGCCCATATCGCTTGCATAGGGCCAGCCCTGCAAGCTGGCCTTGGCGCCCGGATGCTTGGGATCGATCATGCGCTGGAAGGTCCACAGCACATCGTCGGCATTGAAGTCGCGCGTTGGCTTGAACCACTCGGTCGTGTGGAATTTCACGCCCTTGCGCAAATGGAAGGTGTACTCGAGGCCGTCCTTGCTCACTTCCCACTTTTCTGCCAGCGCCGGCAGCACCTTGGTGCCGCCCTTTTCGAATTCGACCAGGCGGTTGTAGATGGCCTCGGTGGACGCATCGTGGGTGGCGGCGGCGGTGAACATGCCGCCATCGAAGCCTTCCGGTGCGGCTTCCGAGCAGAACACCAGGGGCTTGGCCTGTGCGGTGGCGGCCAGGGCCAGGGCGATGGCCGTGTATTTGATCAGTTTCATGAATGCATCTCGCTAGAACGAAGCGCGGCGTGCAGCCGCCAGGAAAGACTTACGCAAAAAAGGACAGGCATGCCTGTCCTTTTCCGCATCGGGCGCTCGCTTACTTCACCGACACGCCGTAGAAAGCCATCAGACCGAAGGGGCTGATCTTGAAGTTGCTGACCTTCTTGCTCATCGGCACCGTGACGGTGGAGTGGGCAACGGTGGTCCAGGGCAGTTCCTTTTTGAAGATTTCCTGTGCCTTCATATACATCTCGGTGCGCTTCTTCACATCGCTGGTGCGCTTGGCGGCCATCACCAGGCTGTCGAAGGACTTGTCGCACCATTGGGCGTAGTTGTTGCCGCCTACGGCATCGCAGCTCAGGTTGGTGCCCAGCCAGTTGTCAGGATCACCATTGTCGCCGGTCCAGCCGACCAGGATGGTGTCCGGCTCGCCTGCCTTGGCGCGCTTCAGGTACTCGCCCCATTCATAGGTGGTGATCACGCCCTTCACGCCGATCTTGGCCCAGTCGGCCTGGATCATTTCGGCCATCTGCTTGCCGTTCGGGTTGTAGGGGCGCACCACCGGCATGGCCCACAGGGTCACGCTCAGGTCCTTCACGCCGGCCTTGGCCAGCATGGCCTTGGCCATTTCCGGGTTGTAAGGCGCGTCCTTCAGGTTCTTGTTGTACGACCATTGGGTCGGCGGCATCGGGTTGGTGGCCGGCTGGCCAGCGCCCTGGTAGACGGCGTCGATGATGGCCTTCTTGTTGATGGCCATATCGAGCGCGCGACGCACGACCACATTGTCGAGCGGCTTGTGCTTGACGTTGTAGCCGAGGTAGCCGAGGTTGAAGCCGGCCTGGCTCATCACATTGATCTTCGGATCAGCCTTCAGCACCACGGTATCCGCCGGCTTGGTCTGGAAGGCGATATCGCATTCGCCGCTCTTGAGCTTCTGGGCGCGCACGGTGCTGTCGGTGGTGATGGCGAAGATCAGGTTGTCGACCTTCACTTCACCCTTCTTCCAGTAGTCCTTGTTCGCGGTGTAGCGAATCACGGCGTCCTTCTGGTAGCTCTTGAATACGAAGGGGCCGGTACCAATCGGGGCGGTATTGATCAGGGTCGGCTTGCCGGCCTTGAGCAGGCTGTCGGCGTATTCGGCCGAGTGCACCGAGGCGAAGGACATGGCCAGGTTCTGGATGAAGGCGGCGTCAACATTCTTCAGGGTGAACTTGACGGTATAGGCGTCGAGCTTTTCGACCTTGGTGATGTTCTCGTCCATGCCCATATCGGTCGCATACGGGAACTCGGTCGGGTAAGCCTTACGGTAAGGATGGTTCTTGTCGACGATGCGCGAGAAGGTGAACACCACGTCGTCGGCATTGAATTCGCGGGTCGGCTTGAACGACTCGTTGCTGTGGAACTTGACGCCCTTGCGCAGATTGAAGGTGTAGCTCAGGCCATCGTCACTGACGCTCCACTTTTCAGCCAGACCCGGAATGACCTTGGTCGCGCCACGTTCGAATTCCACCAGGCGGTTGTAGATGGTCTCGGCCGAGGCATCGAAGTCGGTGCCGGCGGTGAACTGGCCCGGATCGAAACCAGCCGGGCTACCTTCCGAACAATACTTGAGCGTGGTCGCAGCAGAGGCGCCGGCAGCGGCAAACACCGAAGCCAGGGCGAAGGACAGCACGGTAAGTCGCTTCATGGAATTCATCCTTGTGGGTTGATGATGTTCGTTCAAAAACCTGCCTGGTGGCCGGCTGAGCAAGCTGCGGGGTCCCGCATGGCGCAAGACGGTAACACAGGCGTAATCGTGAAAACAGCCGCGCGGGGCGGCTGTGGTCATGACTGCTTCCTTACTACAACGGCCTGCTCAGCATAGCTGCTGGGCCGCTGTTTGCCTTGGCGGGCGCAAGCCGGTGATCAGACAGGTAAATCCGGGCAGGGCCAGGCCAGGCGGGCCGCCGCCTGCGCGTGGCGCAGCACGGCCCTGTTAGGGTTTACCCCTGTTTCTTTAGCACCACGCTACCCACCGAGTAACCCGCGCCAAAGCTGGAGATCACGCCGATTTCGCCCGCGGCCAGATTGCCGTGCAGATGGAAGGCGATGATGGAGCCGGCGCTCGAGGTGTTCGCATACTGGTCGAGGATGACCGGTGCTTCTTCCACGCTGGCATCGCGCTCGAGCAGGCGACGCGCGATCAGCTGGTTCATGCTCAGATTGGCCTGGTGCAGCCAGAAGCGCTTCACGCTACTGGGCTGCAGGTCGAGGCTACCCAGATGGCTGGCGATATGCTCGGCCACCATCGGGCAGACTTCCTTGAAGACCTTGCGGCCTTCCTGCACGAACAGCTTGTCGCGCAGATCGCCGGTCTTGTCCTCGGCGCGGTTCAGGAAGCCGGCGTTATTGCGGATATTGTTGGAGAACACCGTGGCGAGCTTGGTGCCGAGGATTTCCCAACCCTTGACCGTGGCGCTGGCCGGGCTTTCGATCACTACAGCCGTGCACACATCGCCGAAGATGAAATGGCAGTCGCGGTCGCGCCATTCGAGGTGGGCCGAGCAGATTTCCGGATTGATCATCAGCACCGCGCGCGCGCTGCCATTCTTCACCGCATTGGCCGCCTGTTCGATGCCGAAGGTGGCGCTCGAGCAGGCCACATTCATGTCGAAGCCCCAGCCAGCGATGCCGAGCGCGTTCTGCACCTCGATGGACAGCGCCGGATAGGCGCGCGGCATATTGCTGGCCGCACAGATCACCCCGTCGATATCGGCGGCGGTCTTGCCGGCGGCGGCCAGGGCCTGGCGGGCGGCGGCCACGGCCATTTCCGCCATCAGCGACAATTCCTCATTGGCACGCGGGGCAATGCGCGGGCACATGCGCTCCGGGTCGAGAATGCCTTCCTTGTCCACCACATAGCGCTGCTTGATGCCGGAGGCCTTTTCGATGAATTCCACCGAGGACTCGGCGCGCGCTTCCACTTCGCCCTTGGCGATGGCGTCGGCATGGCTGGCATTCCAGCGGCGAATGTATTCATTGAAGCTGGCAACCAGCTCTTCATTGCTGATGGCGTGCGGCGGGGTGTAGAGGCCGGTGCCGGTGATGAGTGCGTTCTGCATAGAGACCCTTGATCTGACGTTGGGCGGCCCAAGTGCGGGACTGTCTGCCCTATTTTCTTGAGATGCGTTGCGCTGCAACCCGGAGGGAACCGGGCGCAAGCCATGCCACTCGTTGTTGCACGCCTTGCCCAGACGGCCAGTCTGGGCTTCATCGCGCGCCTAGATTGGCATGGCTTGCGCCCAGTTCGCACTCAAGAAAATAGGGCGGACAGTCCCTAGCAAGCGGCCGGTGGGCAAAAGTGGCCGGATGATAACAGATGGCTAAGGCGCTGCTTTTTCGGGCGGCCTGGTGGCTTCATCGAGCTGGGCGAAGATCAGTGCCGCCAGCGCGCCCAGAAGGCCGACACAGACAAACGTAGCCCGGAATACCGCCAAAGTCTGCCCTGCGCCGAAATGCTGCTGGAAGGCGGACAGCATGGCGGCCGCGCTGGCCACTCCGAGGCTGATCGACAGCTGCATGGTCATCGACAAGAGGCCATTGCCGCCGCTGGCGCCGCGCCCTTCCAGGTCCTTCAGGGTCAGGGTATTCATGGCGGTGAACTGGATGGAATTGACCGCGCCGAATAGGGCCAGCTGGATGGCCAGCCACCAGGTTGGTGTGCTCTGGCCTAGCAGGGCGAAGCTGGCAATCATCAGCCCGACCAGCACGGTATTGACCGTCAACAGGCGCTGGTAGCCAAAGCGGTTCAGCAGCTGCTCGACAATGGTCTTGCTGGCCATGGCAGCCAGCGCCACCGGCATCATGGCCAGGCCCGCCGCCAGCGGCGAGTAGCCAAGCGCCAGTTGCAACATCAGCGGCAGCAGGAAGGGCATGGCGCCGCTGCCCAGGCGGGCGAACAGATTGCCGAGCAGGCCGACCGCGAAGCTCTGGGTCTGGAACAGGCTCAGCGCGAACAAGGGGTGGGGCGTGCGCGCCGCGTGCAACCAATAGGACACCATGCCAGCCAGGCCGCCCAGCATCAACAGACCAGCGGCCGCGCCACCCATGCCGAGCTCGCCAAAGCCCTGCAGGCCGAGCGAGAGCATGACCATGCCGCCACCGAGCAGTAGAAAGCCGACCCAGTCGAAACCGGGCTGGCCGGGCTCGCGGAAGTCGGGCATATAGCGGCGTACCGCCCAGGCGCCGAGCAGGCCGATGGGCAAATTGAGCAGGAATATCCAGTGCCAGGAAGCATATTCGACCAGCCAGCCGCCGAGCACCGGGCCCAGCATCGGCCCGATCAGGCCGGGCATGACTACGAAGCTCATGGCGCCCAGCAGCTGCGGGCCTGGAAAGCTGCGCAGCACGGCTAGGCGGCCCACCGGCATCAGGAAGGCGCCGCCTATGCCCTGCAGCACGCGCGCCAGCACCAGCTGCCACAGGGTGCGCGATTCGGCGCAGGCCAATGAGCCGAGCGCAAACAAGAGGATGGCGGCCAGATAGACGCGCCGGGTGCCAAAGCGGTCGGCCAGCCAGCCCGAGGCCGGCATCAGCAGCGCCACCGTGAGCAGATAGGCGATCACCACCGATTCCATACGCAGCGGGCTTTCGCCCAGGCTGGCGGCGATGCTGGGCAGGGCGGTATTGAGGATGGTGGCATCCAGGGTCTGCATGAAGAAACCCAGCGCCACCAGCCACAGCAACGGCTGCCGATAAAGCGGGCTAGTCATGCGCGGCCCTGCGCACGGCATCAATCATGCGGATTGGCCACTTCCACCAGCTCAGGCTGCAGTACCGGTAGCAGCGCCTGTGGCTTGAGGCCGACCAGGAAGCCGCGCTTACCGCCGTTCAGATAGATGTAATCGAGCGCGAGCACGGTCTTTTCCATGTAGATGGGGATGGTCTTCTTGGTGCCGAGCGGTGAGGTGCCGCCGACCAGATAGCCGGTGTGCTTATTGGCCGCCTCGGGCGTGCACGGCTCGATATGCTTGCGGCCGGTCCGGCGGGCGAGGTTGCGCGTCGAGGTTTCGCAATCGCCGTGCATGAGCACGATCAAGGGCTTCTTCGCTTCGTCTTCCAGCACCAGGGTCTTGATCACTGCATGTTCGGGCACGCCGAGCTGACGGCTCGATTCGGCCGTACCGCCCTTGTCGACGTATTCATACAGATGTTCGGTGTAGGCAATCTTGTGCTGGCGCAGCACGCGCACGGCGGCGGTGACGGGGGCTTTTTCCTGGCTCATGAAGGCTGGGGCGGGTTGACGTGCAGGGCCTCAATGGTAGCGCGCCGCGAAGCGCGCGGCAGTACCGTCGGCATGCACGCTCTTCACCGCCTCGTTCAGGCTACTGATCAGCGCATCGGGCACGGCGCGGTTGCAGGCCAGCCACATCTGGCTATCGCGTGGCTCGCCGCCGCTGAGCAGCAGCTTCACATCGTGCTGATAGCCTTCACGCTTGGCCTTGTAGGCGCCGCTGATCGAGCCGGCCACCCACAGGTCTATACGTCCGGCCATCAATTTGGGCAGATTCATCAGATCGGCCGGCGCACGGTCCAGCCTGACGCCCTGGCGCTCCACATAGTCGCCATAGGCATCGGCCACATAGCCGCCCACCCGGTAATTGCGCGCCTCGCCTAGGGTGCGCAGCTTGATCTTGCTATCCACGCGGGCGAACAGGGAAATCCGGTCATCCACCAGCGGGCCCACCCATTTGTGCCCCTGTTTTTCCCGCTCCGCGCTGCGCACTGCCGAGTACACGCAGGTTTGCGGCTGGCTGCGCGCCATGGCCAGCGCACGCGCCCAGGGCAGCAGCTCGAATTCGGCGCTCAGCTGGGCGCGGCTCAAGGCCTCGCGCAGGATCAGAGTGGAGATGCCGGAGACCTGATTCTCTTCCAGCATATTGAAGGGCGGGTAGTCCTCGGTCACGAAGCGCAAGGCCAGGGCGGGCGTACTCATGCACAGTGCCACGCAGGCAAACAGAGCGGCGGGGTAGGGGGGCATGTTGTCTCCGATACAGATCGGCGCCGCCTGCGGCGACACTTGTAATAGGACAGTAGACATCGGCAAGCATTCCCACCAGTACGACTAGCGCTGCAGGTCGACGCCGGCAAGGCTAGAATCCCGAGCAATTCAGTCGGGAATCCTATGTCTGCCACACCACTTCTACCCGCCGGCCTGCGTCGCCTCGGGCCCGCCTTCTTCAGCGAAGTACAGTCCGAGCCGGTGCGCAGCCCGCAGATGGCCGCCTGGAATGCCGAGCTGGCCGAGCAGCTAGGCCTGCCCGCCCAGCCGACCGAGGCCTTGTGCGAGGGGCTGGCCGGCAATGCGCTGCTGAGTGAGGCCGCACCGATTGCCAGCGTGTATGCCGGCCACCAGTTCGGCGTGTGGGCTGGCCAGCTGGGCGACGGGCGTGCCATGTTGCTGGGCGAGCTGGCCGGGCAGGAGATCCAGCTCAAGGGCGCCGGCCAGACGCCGTATTCGCGTCGCGCCGATGGGCGCGCAGTGCTGCGCTCCAGCATCCGCGAATACCTGTGTTCGGAAGCCATGCACGGGCTCGGCATTCCCACCACGCGCGCGCTGGCCCTGGTGGCCAGCCCCGAGCCGGTCTGGCGCGAAACGCTGGAGACCGCCGCCATCGTCACCCGCGTGGCGCCGTCCTTCTTGCGCTTTGGCCACTTCGAGCATTTCTACTACCGCCAGGACCATGCGGCGCTGCGCGCGCTGGCCGATTACGCGATGGCGCGCTATTTCCCGCATCTGCAGGGCGAGGCCCATCCCTATCAGGCGCTCTTGGACGAGGTGGTCGAGCGCACCGCCGAGCTGATCGCCGACTGGCAGGCGGTCGGCTTCTGCCATGGGGTGATGAATACCGACAATATGTCGCTGCTGGGGCTGACCATTGATTACGGCCCGTTCGGCTTTCTGGATGGCTTTGATGCCGGCCATGTCTGCAACCATTCCGACCATCAGGGACGCTATGCCTATGGCCAGCAGCCCGAGGTCGGCCTGTTCAATCTGAACTGTCTGGCCCAGGCCCTGCTGCCGTTGCTGGAGCGCGAGGAGGCGATTGCTGCGCTCAGGCGCTACCAGGGCGATTTCGAAGCCGCGCTGGCAGAGCGCTTTCGCGCCAAGCTGGGCTTGGTGGTGGAGGATGCTGATGACTGGCAGCTGTTCACCCGCCTGTTCGATCTGCTGCAGGCTGGCAAGACCGACTGGACGATCTTTTGGCGCGCGCTGAGCCGCTTTGACAGCCAGGGGCTGAATGCGCCGATCCGCGATCTCTTCGTGGACCGGCCGGCCTTTGACGCCTGGGCCTGGGACTATAAGGCGCGCCTGGCGGCCGAGGGCCGCCCGCAGGCCGAGCGTCAGGCGGCCATGCTGGCGGTGAATCCGAAATACATCCTGCGCAATCACCTGGCCGAGCAGGCGATACGTGCAGCCAAGGATGGCGATTTCAGCGAGATCAGCCGGCTACAGGCCTTGCTGGCGCGGCCGTTTGACGAGCACCCGGCCTTCGAGTCCTATGCTGGCCTGCCGCCCGATTGGGCGAGCACGCTGTCGGTCAGCTGCTCGTCCTGAGCGCCGGCCCGCCCCACGGGCCGTTTACTTCCAGCGCAGCCTTTCCACCTTGAAGCTGTCGTTCGGCGTGGGCTCCACGCCCAGGAGCTGGCTGTCGTGTACGACCACGGGCACGCCCCAGGCCAGGGTGGTGAACGGGACTTCCTCGGCCAGGATCTTCTGCACCGCGATATAGGACTTGGCGCGCGCGGCCTGGCTGGTGGCCACCCGCGCCTCGTCCAGCGCGGCATCGGCGCGCGCATTGCACCACTGGGCGAAGTTGTAGCCGTTCTTGGCCGCATCGCAGCTGGCCAGATTGCTGTAGAAGCCATCCGGGTCGAGCGCACCGCTCCAACCACTCAGCATGCTCGGCGCCTCGCCCGCGCGCGCCTTCTTCACCAGCTCCACCCATTCCACATTCACCAGGTTCAGCTTCACACCCAGCTTGGCCCAGTCGGCCTGGACCAGCTCGGCGCTCAGGCGGAAGTTCGGGTTGGTGCCGGAGCCGCCCGGGCGCACCCACATCTCGGCCTCGAAACCATTCGGATAACCGGCCTCGGCCAGCAGCTTGCGCGCGCGCGCAAAGTCGGGCGCGGCAGGCTTGACCGCCTCCACGCCCCACAGGCTGCGCGGCGAATAGGGTGTGGTGGCGACCTCGGCGCGGCCGTCGAACACGCTCTTCACAATGGCGGCGCGGTCGATGACCATGGCCAGTGCCTGGCGCACGCGCTTGTCGTCGAAGGGCTTCTTGCCGGCATTGAAGAACAGCTGGGCGCTGGACTGCACACGCAGTGGGGTGAGGGTGAACTTGGGCTTGCCCTCGAAGCGCGGCAGGTCCTGCGGCTTGATGTTGTCGGCCAGCTGGCATTCGCCGGCCAGCAGTTTCTGCGCACGTACGGCCGGGTCGCTCACGGTGGCGATGATCAGCTTGGGAATGGCCGGCTTCTGGCGCCAGTAGCGCGGGTTCGCCTCGTAGCGCGCCTGGGCGCCCTTGTCGAACTTGATCAGCTGGTAGGGCCCGGTGCCGATAGGCTGGCTACTGACCAGGCCCGGCGTGCCAGCACGCTCGAGCTGCTGGCCATATTCGGCCGACACCACGGCCAGGGCTGGGTGAGCAAAACGCTCCAGCAGGGGCGCATACGGCTTGTTCAGCGTCAGGCGCACCGTGTAGTCGTCAAGCTTTTCCACTGCCTTGAACAAATTCTTCCAGTCGCCCGAGTTGGCGTAGGGGAAGCCGGCCGGCGCAGCCTTGGCGCCCGGGTGGCTAGTGTCGATCTGGCGCTGCAGCGTCCATAGCACATCGTCGGCATTGAAGTCGCGGCTGGGCTTGAAGACCTCGCTGCGCTGCCATTTGACCCCGCGCCGCAGCGTGAAGGTGTAGCTGAGGCCATCGGGCGAGATGGTCCAGCGTTCGGCCAGGCTGGGACTGAACTTGAACGGGCCAGGCTCGTATTCGATCAGATTGTTGTACAGCTTGGCGGCCGAAGCCTGGTGGGTGGTGTTATTGGCGCTTTGGGCCGGGTCGAAGCCATCCGGGTCGGCATCGGCGCAGATCACCAAGGTTTTGGCGGCAAAGGCGCTGCTGCTGGCCAGGGCAAGGAAAAGCAGGGTAAGGCGCGGCATGGGGCTTCCTCATGGCGGCGGCGCAGGACTTGGCTACGCGGCGCGCGGGGTTTGATCGGACGATAAACCGGGGGGAATCAGCACCGTGGCGGTGCTGCGCGATCCAGGCGGATGCTGGCCTGTGGCGCGTCGGCTGTCCAGCCCTAGGGACATGCGCGTAGCCCGACTGCGGCCAGCGCGCTACGCGGTGCCGAGCGGCGCCTGCTGGGCGTCGCCCAATTCATCGGCAAAGGCGAAGCCCGCATGGTGGCTGGCCTTGACCTCATACATGGCCTTATCGGCGGCGCGCAGCAGCTGGGCCAGGCTCTGGCCGTGCTCGGGGTAGAGTGCCAGGCCCACGCTGCTGCCCACTTCCAGTGCGCGGCCATCCACGCTGATTGGCATGCCGATACGATCGATCAGGCGCACCGCGATATTGGACAGGATATTGCGCTCATACAGGCCATTGAGCAGCACCACGAATTCATCGCCGCCCAGGCGCGCCACCACATCGCCATCGCGCACCTGCTCGGCCAGACGGTGCGCAACCTCGATCAGCACCTTATCGCCGGCCTCATGGCCGTACTGGTCATTGATCGGCTTGAAGCGGTTCAGGTCGATCAGCAGCAGCGTGTGCTGGCCGCTCAACAGCAGGTTGTCGGCGCGCGCTTGCAGGCCGGCGCGGTTGTAGCTGCCGGTCAGCGGGTCGGTTTCTGCCGCGGCCGCCAGCACATGGGTGCGCGCGCGCAGCTCGCGGTTGCGTAGCTGCATCATGCGCACCCGGCTGCCCAGCGCCAGCGCAAAGATCACCACCTCCACCGCCGCACCGATCTGCAGGCCCAGTGCATGCACGAGCGGCATATTGATCAAGCCGCGGTTATGCGCAATCACCAGCAGCACGGTGATAAACAGACTGATCTGTCCGGCCAGATACCAGCGCGCAGGATGGTAGTGACGGCGCATGGCCAGGATGGCGGCGCTGACCATCAGCACCGTGCCCAGCGCGGCGATCAGCTCTGTGGCGCCTTGCGACCAGGCCGGGGCGCCCAGCAGGCCGGCAATCGGTGCGGCGGCGGCCAGTGCCACCAGCAGGTGGCTGAGCAGGTAGAGCTTGGGTGTGTAGCGACGCATATCGAGGAAATGGCGTCCGAACATCAGCCCGCTCAGCACCCAGAGCGGCGGCGCCAGGCTGTAGCACAGTTGGCTGAGCATGGGCGCATCGGGAAACAGATAGTGCGCGACATGGCCGTTGTAGCTGCTGACGCTGAGCAGGGCGAAGGCCACGGTCAGCACATACCAGCCATAGGCGCGGTCGCGAAATACCAGCAACAGCAAGAGGTTGTAGGCCAGCATGGCGGCCAGCACGCCGTAGCACAGGCCATCGAGCAACTGGCGGCGGTATTGCGTCTGGCTGTGCTGACCCAGCTCGACCAGCTTGGCCGTGTAGTAATGCGGCATGTCCGAGCGCAGGCGCAGATACAGCGTGTAACGGCCATCGGCGGGCAGGCGCAGCGGGATGGCGATATTTTCGGCACCGAGCGGGCGCTGGCTGAACGGGTAGTTGAAGCCGAAACGCAGCGGGGCCTGCAGCGCCGCACCACCGTCACGATAGGGGCCGAAGAAGCGCACATCGTGCAGCGCAATCGCCGGCAGGGTCAGCACCCAGGTCGGGCCGGCCTTGGCCTCGATATCGAAGCGCAGCCAGTACACGCGCGGGTCGTAGTTGAAGCGGATCTGCGCCGGGTAGTGGAACTGGCTGAGCGGCATGGCCCGCACGGCATCGATGTCGGCTTGTGCACTGCTATCGATGAATACGGCGGTCTTTCCCTCCGCCGATACGCCGTCCGGGCCTTCATGCAGCGTCAGCCAGCGTGGCTGGCTATCCGTGGCCGCGGCCTGCGCCGCGAGGGCAGGGGCAAGCAGCATCAGCAACAGGAGGAGGACACGCAGCACTGTGGGAGGAATCCGCAAGGAGGGCCGCCGGACGGTAGCGACGCTTCAGCCTAGTCGGCCTGCCTGCGCAGGGCAAGGCAGGTGCTTTATTCCAATGACATGTGCGTTTGCGCTACAACAAGGCGGCCTAGAACCACTCTGCATCGGGCAGCTTGGCGAACACCCGACGCAGGCCCTCGCCCCAGCCGCGGCGCAGCTTATTGAAATAGGGGTCATCGGCATCGATGCGGTGCGGCTCGGCTGGGGCGAAACTGTCGGCCGGGTAGAGCAGCATATCGATGGGCAGACCGACCGAGAGATTGCTGCGTATGGTCGAGTCGAAGGAGATCAGCGTGCATTTGGCCGCATCGTGCAGCGAGGTGTCGCGTGCGATCACCCGGTCGATGATGGGCTTGCCGTATTTCGATTCGCCGATCTGGAAATAGGGCGTGTCTTCGCCCGCCTCGATGAAATTGCCTTGCGGATACACATGAAACAGCCGCGTGCTCTCGCCGCGTATCTGCCCGCCCACGATGAAGTTGCCGCCGAAATCCACGCCCTGGCCGAGCGTAGCGCTGCTGCTATCGCGCGCCACCACTTCCTTGACGGTATTGCCGACAAGCACGGCCGCCTCGTACAGATTGGCCACATTGTGCAGATTGGCCACCTCGTGGGCCAGGCGCTGGCGCAGTAGGCTGATCACGCTCTGGGTGGTGGCCAGATTGCCGGCCGACAGCAGCACGATCAGCCGCTCGCCCGGCAACTCGAACACATGCATCTTGCGGTAGGTGGCGATATGGTCGACGCCGGCATTGGTGCGCGAGTCGGAGGCGAACAGCAGGCCGGCTTCCAGCCGCATGGCAACACAGTAGGTCATAGGCGAAGGCTTGAGAGGTGAAACGGCACCCGCCCGTTGCGGGAATGTCTGCGGTGAGTTTAGCGCGATACGGCGCCGACTTTGTGGTGACGAGCCCGCCGGCGCGACTTACTGATCGGCCTGGCTGGCGTGCACCACTTGCACCATGGCCTGCATCGCTTCGCCGCCGCCGCCGCTGCGTACGCCGCGCACCGGGCAGGCGTCGAGATAGTCGAGGCCGATGGCCAGCTTCACATGTCGGCCGGCGGCCAGGCACTGATTGCTGACATCGAAACCCAGCCAGCCGCCCTCTATCCAGACCTCGGCCCAGGCATGGCTGGCCACATGCTCGGTATCGGCGGCCAGATAGCCGCTGACATAGCGTGCCGGCACACCGAGCAGGCGCGCGCAGGCGGCAAACACCTGGGCATGGTCCTGGCAGACGCCACTGGCCTGGGCGAAGGCCTGGGCGGCCGGGGTGGCGACATCGGTGCTACCGGGCGTATAGGGCATGCGCTCGCCCAGCGCCGCCATCAGCGCCAGCAGGCCCTGGCGCGGTGTGCCTTGCACGGCATGGGCAAAATCCTGCACAAAGCGCTGCAGGCCTGCATCGGCCTGGGTCAGCAGCGAATCACGCAGGAAGAGCTGCGGCGGCAGGCGGTTGTCGGTTTCCGGCTCGGCCGGTGCATCGCTGGTTTCCACCACGCCATGCGCGCGCAGGTGGATTTCGCCATGCGGCTTGTCCAGGGTCAGTACATGCAGGGTATTGCCATAGGCGTCCAGGCCCTGGCTGGCGCGGGCCGGCAGGTCGAGCTGCCAGCTCAGCACGCGCTGGCGCGACGAACTGGTCGGGGTCAGGCGCAGGTATTGGGTGCTGCGCGTGACCGGGCTGTCGTAGCGGTAGTGGGTGTCGTGTTCGATGGCGAGGTGCATGCGGCTGGCCTTGGGCGTCGGTGTGGGGTGGGCGTGCTTAGAGCAGCAGCTGCCAGTAGGCGGTATCGATCCAGCGCCCCTGCTTGAAGCCGGTCTGCTCGAACAGGGCGGCCGGCTTGAAACCGAGCTTGGCATGCAATGCCTCGCTGGCCGGATTGGGCAGCGCGATGCCGCCGATCACCGTGTGCTTGCCGCTGGCACGCAATGCCCCGATCAGCGCGCTATATAGCTGGCGGCCCAGCCCCAGCCCGCGCGCGGCCTGGGCCAGGTAGACCGAGCTTTCCACCGAGTGGCGGTAGGCGGGGCGTACGCGCCATTTGCTTGCATAGGCGTAGCCGAGTAGCAGACCATCCTGCTCGGCCACCAGCCAGGGCAGCCCATCCTCGTGCACGGAAGCGATGCGGCTAGCCATCTCGGCCGTGCTGACCGGCTGCTCCTCGAAACTGATCACAGTCTCCTGCACATAGGGGTTGTAGATGGCGGCAATGGCGGCCGCGTCGTCCTGCGTGGCGTGACGGATGTGTACGGACATGGTTCAGGTCGCTTCCAGATAGGCTTCGCGCACCGCTTCGCTGATGCGTGCCGAGCGTTGCAGAAAACCGGTCAGCCATTCATGCAGGCCGAGCGCCAGGATCTCATCCACCGAGCCGTATTCGATCTGGATGGCCAATTTGCCGGCCAGCTTCTTCACATCGCGCCCGGCATCTTGCGCGCCGATGCCAGCCTCGATCTGCGGCAGGATGGCGCGGATTTCGTCGCAGCAGGCACGCAGGCTGCGCGGCACATCGGGGCGCAGGATCAAGAGTTCGGTTACACGCCGGCCATCCAGTGCATCGCGGTAGGCGGCGTGGTAGGCCTCGAAGGCGGACAGCGAGCGCAGCAGTGCGCTCCAGGCGTAGAAGTCGGGTGCGCTCTCGGCCGGCGCATCTACCGGCATCAGGCTGGGCTGGGCCGGGGCAATCAGCTGCGATTTCACATCGAGCAGGCGGGCGGTGTTGTCGGCGCGTTCGATAAAGGTGCCCAGGCGGATAAAGCAGTAGGCATCATTGCGCTGCAGCGTGCCATAGGTGGCGCCGCGGAACAGGTGCGAGCGCTCCTTCACCCAGTCGAAAAAGGCCGACACGCTGGGAATGCCGCGCTTGGGCATTTCCTTGGCTTCCAGCCAGGTGGCATTGATCGCCTCCCACATCTCGCTGGTGATCTGGCCGCGCACCGCATGGGCGTTTTCGCGCGCGAACTTCAGGCAGCTGAGCACCGAGGTCGGGTTGTCGAGATCGAGCGCCATGAAGTTGAACAGCTGTTCGGCCGCTAGCTTGTCGTGCTTGGCATGGTAGGCATCCAGGCTGCCGGTGACCGCCAGTGGCGCGGCCAGCTCGGTGGTGGCGCCGCGCGACTGCGGCAGCAGTGACAGCGAGTGGGTCACATCGAGCATGCGCACCAGGTTCTCGGCGCGCTCCAGATAGCGGCTCATCCAATACAGCTGCGAAGCGGTACGCGACAGCATTCAGGCCTCACTTTCGGCGCCGGGCAGCGGGTTCAGGCTGCGCTCGATCAATAGCTTGTAATAGAGGGCGGTTGGGCGAAGGCGGCCGTCCGGGCTGGCGGCGTAGTCAGGAATCTCGCCCACCCGCGTGTAGCCAAGCGACTGGTAAAGCGCCTCGGCGCCCGAGCCGGCTTCGGTATCCAGGAAAAGCAGCCCGCGTTCGAGCTTGCGCGCCTTGCCCTCCAGCGCTGCCATCAGCAAGCTGGCAATGCCTTGGCCGCGCCAGTCGGCATGCACCATCAGCTTGCACACCTCGGCACGGTTGCGCCCATTGGCACGTGGGCAGGGCGAGAGCTGCACGGTGCCGACCAGCTGACCGGCCACACGGGCCACCCAGAGCCATTCCCCGTCCGGCAGGCCTGCGCAGACCGCCTGCCAGTAGGCTTGGGCTTCGCCCTGGGCGAGCGGGGCCAAAAAGCCGATACTCGCGCCGTGCGCGACGGTGTGCACAAGCAGCTCGGCCAGCTCCGCCACCAGCGCCGGTGCCTCGCTGGCGTCGACCAGCGTGATCTCCAATGCCAAGGGGGCATTCATGCCTGCCCCTCCAGAATCCAGGTGTCCTTGGTGCCGCCGCCCTGTGAGGAATTCACCACCAGCGAGCCCTGCTTGAGTGCCACCCGGGTCAGGCCGCCGGCCACCATGCTGATCTCACGCCCGCTGAGCACAAAGGGGCGTAGGTCGATATGGCGCGGCGCGATGCCGCTATCCACAAAGGTTGGGCAGCTCGACAGGCATAGCGTGGGCTGGGCGATGTAATTGCTCGGATTGGCGCGCACCCGTTCTCTGAAATCGGCTACCTCGGCCGCGGTGGAGGCCGGCCCGACCAGCATGCCGTAGCCGCCCGCGCCGTGCACTTCCTTGACCACCAGATCGGCCATATGGGTCAGTACATGGTCGAGGTCCTCGGGCTTGCGGCATTGCCAAGTTGGTACGTTATGCAGAATCGGCTCTTCGCCCAGGTAGAAGCGGATCATGTCGGGCACATAGGGGTAGATGGACTTGTCATCGGCCACTCCGGTACCGATCGCATTGGCCAGAATCACATTGCCCCGCTTGTACACCGACAAGAGGCCGGGCACGCCGAGCATGGAGTCGGCGCGGAAGGCGAGCGGGTCGAGAAACGCATCGTCGATGCGCCGGTAGATCACGTCCACCCGCTGCGGGCCGACCGTGGTGCGCATATACAGATAGTCGTCTTTCACGAACAGGTCCTGGCCTTCGACCAGTTCCACCCCCATCTGCTGGGCCAGAAACGCATGTTCGAAGTAGGCCGAGTTGAACGGGCCGGGCGTCAGCACCACCACCGTGGGGTTATCGGCCGTGCTGGCGTGGCGCAGCGTGTTCAAGAGCAGGGTCGGGTAGTGGGCGACCGGGGCCACCTGGTAGCGCGCGAACAGCTCGGGGAAGAGCCGCATCATCATCTTGCGGTTCTCGAGCATATAGCTGACGCCCGAGGGCACGCGCAGATTGTCTTCCAGCACGTAATAGCCGCCATCGCTGTGGCGGATCAGATCGACGCCGGTGATGTGCGCATAGATGCCATGCGGCAGATCGAGGCCCTGCATGGCCGGCTGGTACTGCGCATTGGCAAACACCTGCTCGGCCGGCATCAGCCCGGCCTTGATGATCTCGTGCTCGTGATAGATGTCCCACAGGAAACGGTTCAGCGCGGTTACCCGCTGGCGCAGGCCGGCTTCCAGCATCTGCCACTCGCTGCTCGGCACGATGCGCGGCACGGTATCAAACGGAATCAACCGCTCGGCACCGGCCTCATCGCCATACACGGCGAAGGTGATGCCGACCTTGTGAAATAAGAGATCCGCCTCGGCACGCTTCTTGGCCAGCGCCTCGGGCGTTTGGGCATGCAGCCAGCTGGCAAACGGCTGGTAATGCGGTCGTATCGCACCGCTTTGCAGCAGCATTTCGTCGTAATGACCGTTGGCGGGGAGGGTGAGGGCGTGCATGGGGGCTCCCGGGTGTTTGCATCAGCCTAATGCAAGGGCTGTGCCGGTGCCAGTAAGGCCTTAGCGAACAAGTACTTGGCGTATGGCGCCATTGACGCCAAACAAGTATTGCACCGATTTGGTGCGCAACCCCCCAGGCTTCGCAGCGAGCGGGCGCTACCCTGGGGCAAGGGGGCGCCGCAAACCACCGAGCATGCCCCAGGGCGTGCGGGTTGCCCGTTATTTGGCGCCGGCGGTGGCTAGACTGGATGCCGGGTTGAGCGGATACAGGCGGCGTACGGTGAAGAAGCAGGCCAGGGCAATCGCCGCATACAGGCTGGCCAATGGCACCAGGCTATCGAGCGGCAGCAGGCTGGCCAGGGCGGTGATTAGGCCGGCGCAGACCATCAGTGTGCAGCCGAGTACCGAGCTGGACAGACCGGCCAGCTGGGGAAAGCGCGCCACGCCACGCCCCATCAGGTTCGGGTAGATCACGCCGGCCAGGAAGGTCAGCAGCAGCGAGGGCAGCAGTAATTCCCACAGGCCCAGCGGCCGGCTCAACGCCAGCAACAGCATGGCTGGGCCGATCAGCGCGCTGGCGGTAGCGGCGGCGCGGCACAGGCTGGCTGGGGCAATACGCCCGGCATTGATGCGATTGGAAAACACGCCGAGGAAGTAAGCCGCCCCCATGCTGAGCGCCACATTGCCGAAGAACACCGGGCTCTTGCCCAGGACCTCCTGCACCATGAAGGGCGCGCAGATATTGAAGGTGAGCAGCAGCGCGTAGCACAGGCCCATGGTGATGAAACAGAGCTGGAACTCGCGGTCGGACAGGATGTGTGCGGTATTGCGCACCAGCAGCTCACGCTTGAGCGGAATGGCCTGCGGCAGCGATTCGCGGTAGCCAAAGCCAATCAGGCCGAACAGCAGCACACCATAGCCAAACAGGAAGTACAGGCTGCTCTGCCAGCCGAAGCCGACCTGCAGTTGCGCCCCGATGACCGGTGCGACGATGGGCCCCAGTCCCCAGGCAATCACCATATAGGTCATGGTATTGGTCAGTTGCGGGCCCTTGAAGTTATCGGTGGCGATGGCCTTCATCACCACCGAGGCGGTGGTGATGCCCAGGCCCTGCAGCACGCGGCCGGCGATGAACCAATCGAGGCTGCCGGCCAGGATGGCCACCACGCTGCCGAACAGATACAGGGCGATACCGCCCAGCAAGGCCGGCTTGCGCCCGATGGCATCGCAGAGCGGGCCATAGATGATCTGCCCGAGCGCGAAGGCGATCATATAGGCCGACACGCTGAGCTGGATTTCCTTGCGCCCGACCTCAAAGGCGCGCGCCATCTCGGGCAGGGCGGTCACATAGATATCGATGGCCATCTGGCCGATCGGCGCCAGCAGAATGATCAGCCAGAGCAGGAAAAGTGGTGAGTTGGTGGGCCGTGCGCTGGCGGGCGTGGCTGAAGCGGTACTGGCCTTATCGCTTGGCGCGGTGTGCTTGGTCTGTCTGTCGGATTCCGTCTTAGCGGTCCGGTTGTGGATATCGTGCATGGCTACTTCCTCGTCCGGTATCAGCGTCGAAACAGCTGATTGATTTTTATGAAAATGATTTTGTGGCGTACTATTTATTGGCGAATAGTAGGCGCAGCCGCTATGGGGCGCAAGATGGGCAGGCAAGGCGTGGTGTTTAAGCGGCAGCTTGTGAGCGAGAAGAGTCGAATCGCCGAGCTTTAATACGGCTATGCCACTTGGCCTGTGCGCTGTAGTTCGGGAATGAGGTGTTGCGGGGCGCTGTGTGCGAGTGATTGATGAATCGGCGTATGATTTTGCTCAATATCATCTTGGTACAAGATCATGCTGAGTAAATATGAGGCCCTGCTCGGGCAGACGGTGCACTACCCCGCGATCTCGCCGGACCGGATCCGCTTGATCATTGAGCTGGTGAATGTGGTTGGGCGGCTGACCCAGCAGTGCACGGCCAATCTGGCGCAGTTCCAGCTGCCGGAAGGGCAGTTCATCACACTCTTGCTGCTGCGCCATTTCGGTCAGCTCAAGCCCTCCGAGCTGGCCGATAAGGCCGGTCTGACCCGCTCCGGCATCACTACCGTGCTGGATGGTCTCGAGGATCGCGATCTGATCCGTCGCCATCATCAGCAGGATGATAGACGTTCCTGGCATATCGAGATCACCGCGGCCGGCAATGCGGTGCTCGACGAGCTGCTGCCCGGCCATCTGGAGTGGTTATCGCGGCTGACCGCCAAGTTTGACGAGGTGGATGCGCAGAACCTGCAGGTTCTACTGATCAAGTTGTCGGCAGACTAGGGCCTGCAGAGGCTGGCAGTCGCCGCGTGCGTACTCAGCCAAAGAACTCGCGCAGCAGGAAGGCTTCCAGCTCGGCATTGTCTTCCAGCCGGGCCGAAAGCACGATCACGCGGTTCTGGCGGTGTGATTCCCAGTTGAAATCGCCGCTGTAATGGGTGCGGATCAGCGCGATCATGCGCTGGACCATGGCGCGCTCGATATCGCCGCCCGGTGGGACCGATACCTCGAATAGCTGGCTGCGTGCGCGGCTGCTGTCCTGACCGCTCCAGCCTTTGAACATGAATTGCGCGCTCAGTGTACCCTTGCTGACGATCTGGAAAATGCCATTGGTGCCCGGTTTTTGCAGATTGCGCTGAATATTCGCCATGCGCCGCTCGGCATCGGACATGGGTGGTGAGGCTTCGCCGCTGGCCGCGCGCTGGGCGGCCGCACGGCGCTCGCGCATCTGCTGCATATAGCTGCTCAGGTCCGTGGTCTGGGGCACGCTCAGGTCCAGGGCGGGCGTTGGCGGCGCTTCGGGCGCCGGCAGGGTGATCGGCGGTGGCGGTGCGGGCAGGTCGATATCCGGCTGGGGCTGTTCGGTCGGTTTAGGTGGCTTGGGGCGGATGGCCCGTGGTGCTGCGGGCTGCTCGGTCACTTCCGCCTCGCTGGGCTGGGCGGCAGGTTCCTCATCCAGCAGGCTGATTTCCAGCGGCTTGCTGGACGCCGGCAGCGCATCGGCCGGCATGCCGCTCGATTCGGTATTGGCGCGCAACAGCCACAACAGCACCGCATGCAGCAGCACGGTCAGCAGCAGGCCGAGCAAGGTCTTGCGCTGGATGCGGATCTCCACATCCTGGTCGCGCCATTCGCGCCGCTGCCAATACAGGCTGGTGGCGTGCAGCTGGGTCTCGTTGGGCAGACGTTCGGGCGCGGACAAGGCGGGCTTTGCGGGGCTAGGAATGCGGGTTCAGATAGTAGCCTTGCCGGCAAGGTTCACGCACGGCGAAATTTGTATCTGAGTATTGCGGCGGATGGCGCCTCAGGCCGATTCACGGATGACCAGTTCGGCTGGCAGGCGGCGTTCGAAATAGGGGCGGCGCGCGTTGAAGTAATCGTCCGGCAGGCTCAGGCATTCGATGGCCGCGCGGCCCAGGCGCGCCACATCCTGGCGCGCGGTGGTCAGGGCCGGGTGCAGATATTCGCTGAAGCTCAGATCGTCATGCCCACAGACCAGCAGATCGCGTCCTGGCTCCAGGCCGTGTTCACGCATTGCGCGCATGGCGCCCAGTGCAAGCCGGTCTGTGGCACAGACCAGCGCGCCGATCTGCGCCTCGCGCCAGCTCCCCTCGGCCAGCCACTGGCCCACATATTTATGCGCATAGGCCTCAAAGCGCCAAGTGTGCTCTTCCTCGGCCACCGGCACCACGCAAGGGGGGAGTCCGGCCGCGCGCAGGGCATCCAGATAGCTTTCCAGCCGCTCGGGGCGCGAAGGAAAGGCGATATGGGGCGCCCCCAGATAGGCCGGTTTGCGCCCACGTGCCAGGCAGTGCTCGACCAAGAGGCGGATGCTCTGGTGATTGTCGTTCAGCACATGGTGGCAGGCCGGGGTCAGATAGGTATCGAAATGCACGATGCGCATTTCGCGCGCCAAGCTATCCAGCAGGGCGGCATTCTGCATCGAATCGACAACCGTGATGATGATGCCGGCTACCTTCATCGCCTTCAGGGCCAGCAGTGCGGCGGCTTCGCGCGCCGGGTCGTTGGCCGAGCTCTGGATCAGCAGCTGCAGCCCCTGCGTGGCGGCTTCCTGTTCCAGCGTTTGCAGCACGGCGGCGAAATAAGGCTCGCTGATCACCGGCAGCACCACCCCGATCAGATTGGAACGCCCCTTGACCAGGCTGACCGCATGCGGATCGGGCGAGTACTGCAGCGTACGGCAGGCAGCTTCTATGCGTTCGCGCGTGGCTGGCTTGAGCGAGGCGCCGCCATTGAAAAACTTGGACACCGTGACACGCGACACTCCGGCTGCATCGGCCACGTCCTGCATGGTGGCGGGGCCGTGGCGTGGTGCGCTGCTGGGCAGATCGGCGGGAAGATCACTCATGGCATGCAGCCTAATTTTTACGTGTAAACATTTTATTCCGCCAAACGGCGCGGAGTTTTTGCTCGAATCTAGGCTGATTCTGCCCGATATCCCCTGTATTTGAAAGGATTTGGCTTGGCTGGTCGAACTTAGAGTAGATACTTGAAATCGGAAATTTACACGTGTATATTTTGTTGCGTCGATAGCGTGCTGCTCAGATCCCCGTCTTGCCGCTGTCGATCGCATCTCACCCAAACATAAAGAGGAAACAGCATCATGCGCATCGCTTCGTCCGCCTTGATCGTGGCCGCCGCCCTGGCTGGTTTCACCGCTCCCGCATTGGCCGCCAAACCGCTGAAGGCAATCGGTGTGACGGTGGGCGATCTGGCCAATCCCTTCTTTGTCGCCATTGGCCGTGGCACCGAAGATGCCGCCAAGAAGATTGCCGGCAATGGGGTCAAGGTCACCACGGTGTCCAGCAAGTACGATCTGAACACCCAGGTCGGGCAGATCGAGAACTTCATCGCCAATAAGGTGGACATGATCGTAGTCAATGCCGCCGATCCCAAAGGCATTGCCCCGGCCATCAAGAAGGCACGCGATGCCGGCATCGTGGTGCTGGCGGTGGATGTGGGGGCGGATGGAGCCGATATCACCGTGATGTCGGACAACACCATGGCTGGTGCCGAATCGTGCAAATACATGGCCCAGAAGATAGGTGGCAAGGGCAATGTGGTGATCGTCAACGGCCCGCCAGTGACCTCGGTGATCGACCGCGTGAACGGTTGCAAGAAGGTGCTGGCCGGCTTTCCCGGCATCAAGCTGCTGAGCGAGAACCAGGACGCAAAGGGCAGCCGCGACGGTGGCATGGAAGTGATGGCCAATCTGCTGACCGCCAATCCGAAGATTGACGCGGTGTTCACCATCAACGACCCGACCGGCATCGGCGCCGAGCTGGCCATCCGCCAAGCCGGGCGCAAGGATGTGAAGCTGATCGCCTCGGTGGACGGTGCGCCGGATGCCGAGACCGTGCTGAAGAACAAGAACGCGTTGTTCGCCGTCTCCACGGCCCAGAACCCGTACAAGATGGCTACCACGGCCGTGCAGATGGGCTATGCGCTGATGAATGGCAAGAAGCCGGCCCAGGCCATGGTTCTGCTGCCCACCCCACCGGTGACCAAGGAAAACATCGCCAGCTACCAGGGTTGGACCCGCAACTAAGCCTCCCTGCACCCCGGCCAGCGCGGCGTCTGCCGTGCGGCCGTGGCGCGCTGCGATGAGAAGGAGATGACCATGGGCCAACTGGTGCTCGAAATGCGCGGCATACGCAAACGCTTTGGCGCCACGCAGGCGCTGGCCGGCGTGGACCTGCAGGTCCATAGCCATGCGGTGCTGGCCCTGATGGGCGAGAACGGCGCCGGCAAAAGCACGCTGATGAAGGTGCTGTCCGGTGTGTACCAGCCGGATGAGGGGGAGATCCTCATCGACGGCCAGCGTGCACAGATCGACGGTCCGGCCGCAGCGCGTGCGGCCGGCATCAACCTCATCTACCAGGAACTGTCGGTAGCGCCCAATCTGAGCGTGGCCGAGAACATCTTCCTCGGTGCCGAGCCGACGCTGAGTTTCGGCCGTATCGACCGGCGAGCCATGCGCGCGCGCACCGCCGAGGTGCTGCACAGGCTGGGCGCCCGCTTCAGCCCTGATACCCCGGCAGCCCGGCTGTCGATTGCCGACCAGCAGCAGGTGGAAATCGCCCGCGCGCTCATTCATCGCAGCCGCGTGCTGATCATGGATGAGCCGACCGCGGCGCTGTCCGACCGCGAAACCGAGCGGCTGTTCGAGGTCATCACGCAATTGCGCAGCGAGGGCATTGCCATCGTCTATATCAGTCATCGCATGGCCGAGGTCGAACGCCTGGCTGACCGGGTGGCCGTGCTGCGCGATGGCGCCTATGTGGGCCAGATGTCACGCGCCGAGGCCACGCCCGACAAGGTGATCCAGATGATGGTCGGTCGTCCGCTCGGGGATTTCTACCAACATGGCCGCGAACGTCGCCAGGGGCCGGTGCGCTTGGAGGTCGAGCAGCTGGCCAGTTCCCATATCCGCCCCGCCAGCTTCAAGCTGCATGGCGGCGAGGTGCTGGGCCTGGCTGGCCTGGTGGGGGCGGGGCGCACTGAGCTAGCGCGGCTGATCTTCGGTGCCGATGCGCGCCAGCAGGGTGAGATCCGCGTGGATGGCAAGCCGGTGAAGATTGCTCAGCCGCTGGACGCCATCCGCCTCGGCATCGGCTATCTGCCAGAGGACCGCAAGGGCCAGGGCCTGTTCCTGCAGTTGTCGGCCATGGCCAATATCAGCATGAATGTGCTGCCCCAACATGCACGCGCCGGGGTGGTCAATCAGCGTGCGCTGCTTGAACTGAGCGAGCAGGCGATCACGCGGCTGCAGGTCAAGGTGCCGGGCGCGCGTGGCATCGTCGGCGGGCTGTCGGGCGGCAATCAGCAGAAGATCCTGCTGGCGCGCTGGCTGGCCATCAAGCCGCGCATCCTGATCCTGGATGAGCCAACCCGTGGCGTGGATGTGGGCGCCAAGGCCGAGATCTACAAGATCATCCATGAGCTGGCCGAGGCGGGTGTGGCGGTGCTGGTGATCTCCAGCGAGCTGCCTGAGATCGTCGGCCTGTGTGACCGCGTGCTGGTGATGCGTGAACGGGCCATCAGCGGCGAGCTGAGCGGCGCCGCCATCACCCAGGAAAACATCATGGGTCTTGCCACCCATCTGGCCGCGGCCTAGACGCCGCCTTGTTGATGGCGTGCAGGCCCCGGGCCGGCAGCGCCACTTTGGAGACCTATCATGCAGAGCAATCCTGTCACCTTCGGGGCTACACCCATGCACAGCCAGACCGAGCGCGCGCCACTCAGCGCCGCTGCCATCTTCAGCCGGGCTGGCATGCTGCCGGTGCTGATCCTGTTCTATTTCGGCTTTTATTTCCTGACCCTGTATTTCAGCGCGGATGGCACGTCCAATTTCATGACGCTGGACAACAGCATGAACATCCTGCGCCAGACCTCGATCAATCTGGTGCTCGCCTCGGGCATGACCTTCGTCATCTTGACCGCGGGCATCGATCTCTCGGTCGGTTCGGTGCTGGCGGTGGCGGCGGTGCTCGGCATGATCACCTCGCTGCCGGCCAACTTCCCGAACGCGGCCCTGCCGGTCTTCCTGCTGGCCGGGCTGGCCTGTGGTCTGCTGAACGGCATGCTGGTGGCCTGGTTCAAGATCAACCCCTTCGTGGTCACCCTGGGCACCATGACCGCCCTGCGCGGTGCGGCCTATCTGTTTGCCGACGGCACCTCGGTGCTGAATATGGATATCCCGAGCTTTGAATGGCTGGGCAATGGCGACTTCCTCGGCCTGCCCTGGTTGGTGTGGGTGGCGGCCGGCGTGGTCGGCCTGAGCTGGTTCATCCTGCGCAAAACCACCCTGGGCCTGCATATCTATGCGGTAGGCGGCAATCCACAAGCGGCCAGGCTGACCGGCATCAAGGTCGGCACGGTGCTGCTATTCGTCTATGCCATCAGCGGCCTGTTCGCCGGTGTGGGCGGCGCCATGAGCGCCTCACGCCTGTATGGTGCGAATGGCAACTGGGGCAGTGGCTACGAGCTGGACGCGATTGCCGCGGTGGTGCTGGGCGGCACCAGCCTGATGGGCGGCGTGGGCAGCATCTTCGGGACGGTGATTGGTGCGCTGATCATCGGGGTGATGAATAACGGCCTGACCATCCTGGGCGTGTCCTCTTTCTGGCAATACGTGGCCAAGGGCGCGGTCATCGTGCTGGCCGTGCTGCTGGACAAATGGCGCCAGCAACAGCAGGCGCAAAACTGATGGCAGCGCGTGAACTACCGATCTTTGTCGCTGCCGGCGAAGCGCTGACTGATCTGGTGCGCACCGGCCCGGATAGCTGGCGCAGCCTGGTAGGTGGTGCCACCTGGAATGTGGCGCGGGTGATGGCGAAATTGGGTCTGCCCAGCGCGTTTGCCGGCGCGATCAGCCGTGACTGCTTTGGTCAGGATCTCTACCAGGCCAGCGAAGCGGCCGGACTCGACCTGCGCTTCCTGCAGCGCTGCGCTGCCTCACCCCTGCTGGCCGTCGTGCATGAGCTGCACCCGCCCAAGTATTTCTTCGTCGGCGATAACAGCGCCGATCTGCACTTCGCGCCGGATGAGTTGCCCGAAGGCTGGATGCAGGCGGCGCGCTGGGTGCATTTCTGCGGGATTAGCCTCGCGCGCGAGCCGCTGGCGGGCAAGCTGCTGGGGCTGGCCGGGCAGCTCAAACTGGCGGGGGTCAAGATCAGCTATGACCCGAATTTCCGCGCCGTGATGGACGCACGCTACGACAGCACGCTGCGCACCATGGCTGGCCTGGCCGACTTGATCAAGGTGTCGGATGAGGACCTGCTTGGTCTGTTTCGCAGCGAGGATGTCGACGTGAGCTTCCAGCGACTGCGGGCGCTGAATCCGGCGGCGGCTGTGCTGTACACGCGCGGTGCGGCAGGCGCCTCGCTGCACCTGGGCGAACTGGCTTGGCAGGCTGTGCCGCCCGAGATTGCGGTGGTCGACAGCGTGGGGGCGGGCGATGCGAGTGCCGGCGGCTTGCTGTACAGCCTGATCACCCAACCCGAGCGTGGCTGGAAGGAGCACCTGCGCTTCTCGGTGGCGGCCGGTGCCGGTGCCTGCCTGAGCGCGGGTGCGAGTCCGCCTGATCTTGATACCGTGGCCATGCTGTATGCGCGCACCCAGGCCAGCGCGCTGAGCTAGGGCGCTGGCTTGCCGGCGCGGGCAGTAAAAAAGCCACGCAGTGCGTGGCTTTTTGCTGTCTGGCAAAAGTTGGTTTACAGCTGCATCGACTTGATCTCATAGAACTCGTGGATGCCGAAGTCGCCCCATTCACGACCATTGCCCGACTGCTTGTAGCCGCCCAGTGGCGCGTCGTAATTGAAGTCGCCACCATTGATATACACGCCGCCGGTGCGAATCTGCCGCGCGATGCGGATCGCTTCTTCCTGGGTGCCGGCCCAGACTGCGCCGGACAGGCCATAAATGCTGTCATTGGCGATCTCGATTGCCTCGGCCACATCGCGGTAGGGAATCAAGCAGATCACCGGGCCAAAGATCTCTTCCTGAGCAATGGTCATCTTGTTATGCACATCGCGGAAGATGGTCGGCTGCACATAGGCGCCCTTGTCGAGGCCCGCCGGGCGCGCCAGACCGCCAGTCAATAGCTTGGCGCCCTCGTCCAGGCCCTTCTGGATATAGGCGAGTACGGTGTCGCGCTGGCCCATCGAGCTCATCGGGCCGACGAAGCTGTCCTTGTCCATCGGGTCGCCCACCTTCAGACTCTCGGTCACCCGTTTGGCGATGGCGGCAGCCTCCTCGTACTGGCTGGCCGGCACCAGGATGCGCGTGGTGGCAATACAGGTCTGGCCCGAGTTGATCATCACGTCTTTGATGCCCGAGGTCAGCGCCTTCTCCAGCGGCGCGTCGGCGGTGATGATAAAGGCCGATTTGCCACCCAGTTCGAGGCAAACGCGCTTGATGCTATCGGCCGCCAGGCGCTGGATGCGTTTGCCAGTGGCCGTGGAGCCGGTGAAGGACACCATATCGGCTTCCGGGTGGGTGACCATGGCGTCGCCTAGCACGCCGCCGCGGCCGGTGATCAGATTGAATACCCCCTTGGGTAAACCGATCTCTTCCACCGCCTCGGCAAAGATCAGGTCCTGCAGCGGGGTGACGGACGAGGGCTTGAGCACCATGGTGCAGCCGGTGGCCAGGGCCGGAGCGACCTTGCCGATCAGCTGGTAGAGCGGGTAGTTCCACGGGGTGATGAAGGCGCATACGCCAACCGGCTCGCGCACGATCAGCGAACTGCCGGCGCGCACTTCCTTTTCCATCTCGTACGCGCGCTCGGCGAACTTCTCGAAGGCTTTCACGCAGTTGACCTGGATGATCTTGGCGATTTCCAGCGGACAGCCCATGGACTGGGTAATGGCCAGTGCGAGCTGATCCTTACGTTTTTCCAGCGCCGCATGCAGCTTGCGTATCCATTCGGCGCGCTCGGCTGCCGTGGTCTGCGACCAGGCCGGGAAGGCGGCGCGCGCGGCAGCGAAGGCGGCATTCACATCGTCGAGGTCGGCATTGCAGACCTCGGCAAAGGCTTCCTCGGTGGCCGGATTGACCACGGTGGTGTAGCCACTACCGTGCGGCGCGACCCAGGCGCCATTGATGAACAGTTTGTCGAAGCGTTGCATATGCGCTCTCCAGCGAGGGTTCTTGAGAAGACTGACGGCGGGCCGCCAGCTAGGCTTGCAATAGGGAAGCAGTAAGCAGGTATCAGAAACTGGGTGCGGCGTTCGGGCTGACCAGGCTGGCGCTGACGATTTCCGCTTCCTGCTGGCTGAGGTTGCGGAAACGGTGCGGCAGGGTGGAATCGAAGTAATAGCCTTCACCGGGCTTGAGCACGCGGCTTTGCTCGGCCACAGTCAATTCGATCTCGCCGCGCACTACCATGCCCACCTCCTGGCCGGCATGGCTGAGCATCTCGGCGCCGGTATCGGCGCCGGCTTCATAGATTTCGCGCAACATGGTGATATGGCGATTCTGCACGCCATGCCCCACCAGGAAGAGCTGCACGCCTTCGCCGCCGATATCCGGCATCTGCTCGCGTTCAAAAAACGGCGAAGGGCGGGCGGGTTCCTCTATATCAAAGGTAAAGAACTCCGCCAGGCTCATCGGCACGCCATCGAGCACCTTCTTCAGCGAGGAGATCGACGGGCTGACCCGGTTCTGCTCGATCAGCGAGATGGTGCTATTGGTCACCCCGGCGCGCTTGGCTAGCTCGCGTTGCGATAGCGCGTGCTTCTCGCGAACCAGCTTGAGCCGGGTGCTGACTTCCAGTGACATGGCATCTTCCTTGCTAATCGAGTGTTGAGGGTGTCCAAAATAGTGAACACTCTGTGGTGGGAAATTATACGGCCTTTGCGCATCTGACAAGCGCCGTATTGACGCAAAGTCATTGATAATAGGCTTATTGCGGCGCACAACCGATCTTGCTTGTGCTGGGTTCTAGCGGCGGTGTTTAATATATTGGACATTGCACTGCGGCGTTGCGTTGAGAATGTTTGACGCACCAAGGCAGGGATGAACGGTGCCACGAGCACCCATATAAAACGGAGACAACAGCATGCTGATCGGCGTACCCAAGGAAATAAAGAACCATGAGTACCGCGTGGGTTTGACACCCGCCGGCGTCAAGGAACTCAAGCGCAACGGCCACGATATCCTGGTGCAAACCCAGGCTGGCAGCGCGATTGGCTTCCCCGATGAGCAATACATTGCTGCCGGGGCGCAGATCGTGAGCGCAGCCGAAGAAATCTTCAAGCGCGCCGAGATGATCATCAAGGTCAAGGAGCCTCAGCCCGCCGAGTGCGCGATGCTGCGCCCAGGCCAGATTCTGTATACCTATCTGCATCTGGCGCCGGATCCTGAGCAGACAGCGGCGCTGATCAAGTCGGGCTGCGTGGCGATTGCCTATGAAACCGTCACCGATGCGCGCGGCGGCCTGCCGCTGCTGGCGCCGATGTCGGAAGTGGCTGGTCGCATGGCCATCCAGGCTGCGGCGCGTGCGCTGGAAAAATCGGCCGGTGGCTCGGGCGTGCTGCTGGGCGGCGTGCCCGGCGTGGCACCGGGTCATGTAACCGTGATCGGCGGCGGGGTGGTGGGTACCCATGCGGCGCGCATGGCGGCAGGCCTGGGCGCCGAAGTCACCATTCTGGATCGCTCGCTGCCGCGCCTGAAGGAGATCGATGAAACCTTCGGCGGCCGTATCAAGACCCTGTACTCGACCCAGGATGCGATCGAGAGCGAACTCAAGCAGGCCGATGCCGTGATCGGCGCAGTGCTGATTCCCGGCGCTGCCGCCCCCAAGCTGGTCAGCCGCGATATGCTCCGCCTGATGAAGCCCGGCTCGGTGCTGGTGGATGTGGCGATTGACCAGGGCGGCTGCTTCGAAACCTCCAAGGCCACCACCCATCAGGACCCGACCTATGTGGTGGAAGGCGTGACCCACTACTGCGTGGCGAATATGCCGGGTGGTGTGGCGCGCACCTCCACCATCGCGCTGACCAATGCCACGCTCGTGCACGCGGTCGCAATTGCCAACAAAGGCTGGCAGCAGGCGCTGCGCGATGACGCGCATCTGAAGAACGGTCTGAATGTCTGTCAGGGCAAGCTGACCTATGCCGCCGTGGCGCGCGACCTCGGTTATGACTATGTGGCGCCGGACAGCCTGTTGGGCTAGTGCGCTGTAAAACGCATCTGATTAATTGGTAGCACCGCACCCCATGGCCTCGCGGCTTGGGTGCATCTTGAAACAAGAGGGCAGTAAGGCATGAAACGCAAACCGCTGGTCGCACTGGTGGCCGATCGCAAGCAGCTGGGCCTGCATCCTTTCCACTGTGTGGGCGAGAAATACATTAGTGCGGTGGTGGGCGGCGCAGACTGCCTGGCCATGCTGGTACCGGCGCTGGGGGAGCAGCAGGATTTCGAGTCCATCCTCGATCTGGTCGACGGCTTCCTGTTCACCGGCAGCGTGTCCATGGTCGACCCGCAGCTGTACAACGGGCCCACGCTGCCTGAAGGGCAGAATCTGGATACCGCCCGTGACAAAACCGCCATGCCCTTGATGAAGGCGGCCATTGCCCGCGGCATCCCGGTGTTTGCCATTTGTCGCGGCTTCCAGGAAATGAATGTGGTGTTTGGCGGCTCGCTGCTGCAAAAAGTGCATGAAACGCCAGGCATGATGGACCACCGCGAGGACAGCGACGCCACGCTGGAGGTCCAGTACGGCCCGGCCCATCCGGTGCAGTTCAGCGCCGGCGGCCTGATTCAACGCACCAGCGGCCTGGGCGAATACCAGGTCAATTCGATTCATAACCAGGGTGTCGAGCGTCTGGGGGCGGGCCTCATGGCCGAAGCCACCGCGCCGGATGGCCTGGTTGAGGCGTTCTCGGTCAAGGACGCCCAAGCCTTTGCGCTTGCGGTGCAGTGGCACCCAGAGTGGCAATACGCCAGCAACCCGTTGTCCGCGAGCCTGTTCAAGGCTTTTGGCGACGATTGTCGGCGCTACCAAGCAAGCCGCTAGCCGTGCCCCTGCACGGCTAAGGGAAATGTCGGAAAGCGACGAGGAATCCGCCTCGCCGCGCTTTCCAATGTTTGCCGGCTTGCCCATAACCGGAGGTTTACCGCGGAGCGGTAAAGAAATGTATGGCAATGAACCAGTTCCAAGACTTTTTCCGTGAAAACGCCATCACCGAGGTGGAGTGCGTCGTCCCTGATATGACCGGGGTGGCGCGCGGCAAGATTCTGCCCAAGAGCCAGTTCAACTCGGCCAATATGCGTCTGCCCAAGGCGGTGCTGATCCAGACCGTCACCGGCGACTGGCCGGACGACGACACGATTACCGGTCCGACCGATCCGGACATCATCTGCGTGCCCGATCTGAACACGGTGCGCATGGTGCCCTGGGCGCCCGATCCGACCGCGCTGGTCATTCATGACTGCGTGAACTTCGACGGCAGCCCGGTCGATATCTCGCCGCGCTATGTGCTGCGCAAGATCCTCAAACTGTATGAGGACCGTGGCTGGAAGCCCGTGGTGGCGCCGGAGCTGGAGTTCTATCTGGTAGAGCGCAATATCGACCCGGATATTCCGCTCAAGCCGCCGATTGGCCGCACCGGCCGCTCGGAAACTGGTCGCATGAGCTACAGCATCGACGCAGTGAACGAGTTCGACCCCTATTTCGAAGATGTGTACGAGTACAGCGATGCGATGCGCCTCGATGTGGATACGCTGATTCACGAAGTGGGCGCCGGCCAGATGGAAATCAACTTCGTGCACGGCGACGCGCTCGACCTGGCCGATCGCGTGTTCTTGTTCAAGCGTGTGGTGCGCGAAACCGCCTTGCGCCACAACATCTACGCGACCTTCATGGCCAAGCCTATGCAGAACGAGCCGGGCAGCGCCATGCATATCCACCAGAGTGTGACCGACAAGCACGGCAACAATGTGTTCTCGAACGCTGACGGTGGCCCGTCTGATCTCTTCTTAAGCTATATCGCCGGCCTGCAACGTTTCATGCCGGCCGTGATGCCCATCATGGCGCCGTTTGTGAACAGCTTCCGTCGCCTGAGCCGCTACACCGCCGCGCCGATCAATCTGCAGTGGGGCTATGACAACCGCACCGTCGGCATCCGCATTCCCAACTCCGGCCCGGAAGCGCGCCGAGTCGAGAACCGCGTGCCGGGCGTGGATGTGAACCCCTATCTGGCCATGGCGGCCACGCTGGCTTGCGGCTATCTGGGCATGGTCAAGGGCCTCAAGCCCACCGACCCGATGGCCACCAGCGGCTACGACCTCGACTACGATCTGCCCCGTCATCAGGAAGATGCGATCGAGGCGATGCGCGACTCGGCCGATATCGCCGAGGTGTTCGGTGCCGACTTTGTCCGCGCGTTCTGCGCGGTGAAGGAAAAGGAATACGACACCTTCTTCCGCGTGATCAGCTCCTGGGAGCGAAATCACCTGCTGCTTAATGTATAAAGCGCCCCCGCGCCTGCATTGGTATCTGTAAATCCTCGGCCGCCACAAGCGGCCCCGTTGGAGAATCTCATGAGCAATCTGTTTGAAAACCGTCCGGCGATTCACGCCGAGGCACACAAGGCCGGCGGCAGCGTCTTTGCAGCGCGCAGCACCCAGGAATGGCAGCAGCTGGATGCGGCCCACCATCTGCACCCATTCAGCGATATGGGTTCGCTGAACAAGGTGGGCAGTCGGGTGATCACCCGTGCCGAGGGCGTCTATCTGTGGGATTCGGACGGCAACAAGATCATCGACGGCATGGCCGGCCTGTGGTGCGTGAACGTCGGTTATGGCCGCAAGGAACTGGCCGAGGTTGCCTACAAGCAGATGTTGGAGCTGCCTTACTACAACACCTTCTTCAAGACCACCCACCCGCCGGTGATCGAGCTATCCAAGCTGCTCAGCGAAGTCACCCCGGGCGGCTTCGAGCACTTCTTCTATTGCAACTCGGGTTCCGAGGGCAATGACACGGTGCTGCGCATTGTGCATCAGTACTGGGCCGCGGTCGGTCAGCCGAAGAAGCGCTACATCATCTCGCGCAAGAACGGTTATCACGGCTCGACCATTGCCGGCGCCTCGCTGGGCGGCATGGACTATATGCATGAGCAGATGCCGTCCCAGGTGTCGAACATCGTCCATATCAGCCAGCCTTACTGGTTTGGCGATGGCGGCGATCTGAGCCCGGCCGAGTTCGGCCTCAAGTGCGCGCGTGAGCTAGAAGCCAAGATTCTCGAGCTGGGTGCCGAGAATGTGGGCGCCTTTATCGGTGAACCCTTCCAGGGCGCCGGCGGCGTGATCTTCCCGCCCGAGAGCTACTGGCCGGAAATCCAGCGCATCTGCCGTCAGTACGATGTGCTCCTGTGTGCCGATGAGGTGATCGGTGGCTTTGGTCGCACCGGTGAATGGTTCGCCCACCAGCATTTCGGCTTCGAGCCCGACACCATGACCCTGGCCAAGGGCCTGACCAGCGGTTACATCCCGATGGGCGCGGTGGCGATCCGCAAGAAAGTGGCGGATGCGCTGATTGCCGGTGGCGACTTCAACCATGGCCTGACCTATTCGGGTCACCCGGTGGCGGCTGCGGTGGCGGTGGCCAATATCAAGATCCTGCGCGAAGGCGGCGTGATCGAGCGGGTGAAGAACGAAACCGGCCCTTACTTCCAGAAGGCGCTGCGTGAGGCGCTGGCCGCTTCGCCGCTGGTAGGCGAGATTGCCGGCGCGGGCCTGGTGGCCGGCATGCAGCTGACCGAGGACAAGGCCAGCCGCAAGCGCTTTGCCAATGGCGGCGAGATCGGGCTCAAGTGCCGCGATTACTGCTTCAAGAACAATCTGATCATGCGTGCCACCGGTGACCGCATGCTGCTTAGCCCGCCGCTGGTGATCAATAAGCACGAGATCGACGAAGTGGTGGAAAAAGCCGCGCACTGCATCGGCCTGACTGCCCGCGACCTCGGTATGGTGTAATTCATTGCACACGCTCCCGTTCAAGCGGGGCGTGTGCATGATTCTTGCAGGTTCCGTCCGTATTTCGTTCCACCCAAGGAGAAGTGTTGATGGCTACACAGCAGCAGTATTCGAAGTCCGTTCTGGCGCTCGCGCTTGGTGCAGCTTTTGCACTGGCAGGGTGCGGTCAGAAGGAAGAAGCACCGAAAACCGAACCGGCCCCGGCCGAGCCCGTCGCTGCTGCTGCACCCGAACCGGCCAAGACCGGCGGGCAGCTCAATATCTACAACTGGAACGATTATCTGGGCGAGACCACGCTGGCAGATTTCGAAAAAGCCACCGGCATCAAGGTCAAGTACGACGTCTACGACAGCAATGAGGTGCTGCAGGCCAAATTGATGACCGGCAAGTCCGGCTATGACCTGGTAGTGCCTTCGCTCGAGTTCGCAGCCAAGCAGATCCAGTCGGGCATCTATGCCGAGATCGATCGCAGCAAGATTCCCAATTACGCGAATCTGAACCCGGAAATCCTCAAAAAGGCCGAGGCGGCCGACCCGGGCAATAAATTCCTGGTGCCATATATGTGGGGCACCACGGCCTTCGGCATCAATGTGGACAAGGTCAAGGCTGCACTGGGTAGCGAGTCTATGCCGGCCAATGAGTGGGAGCTGATCTTCAACCCCAAGTACACCAGCAAGCTGAAGTCCTGCGGCATTTCCTTCATGGATACCGGTAGCGATGTGTACTCGATGGTGAATATTTATCTGGGCAAGGATGCCAATGATCATTCCGAAGCCCAGCTCAAGGCCGCTACCGAAACGCTGAAGAAGGTGCGCAAGGACGTGCGCGTGTTCAACTCCTCGCCGATCGACCTGCTGGCCAATGGCGATGTGTGCGTGGCCATGGCGTTCAATGGCGATACCTATATCGCCAAGAACCGCGCGGTGGAGGCCAAGAACGGCCAGAACATCGAATATGTGGTGCCCAAGAGCGGCACGATCCTGTGGATCGACAATATGGCTATTCCCAAGGATGCCCAGAATGTCGAAAATGCGCACCATTGGATCAACCACATTCTCGATCCCAAGGTGGCGGCTGGCATTTCCAATTATGTGAACTATGCCAACCCGAACCTGAAGGCCACCGAGTTTGTGAATCCGGAGATCGCCAACGATCCGAAGATTTTCCTGAGCCAGGAAGCCATGGCGACCTTGCAAGCGAAGAAGCCGATCGAGCAAGAGGCGCAGAAGCTGATTACCCGGTATTTCAATCAGTTTAAGGCATCCAAGTAAGGTCCCACGGGGGCCGGCCTAGGTCGGCCCTTTTTCTTGTTTCATCGAACCGTTCGTTATCAAATCAAACGCACCCGGCGCTGCCGCGCGCGTTTGATTTGGCAATGACCGAATACTGCACCTGCATGGAGTCCCTATCGTGGCGGTAACACCGACCGAAGTCGCAAACGGCGACAGCAAGCACAAGCATTATCTGGAGATCAAGGGCGTTACCAAGAAGTTCGGTGACTTCTATGCGGTCGATGATGTAGACCTGATCATTCCCAAGAATGAAATCTTCGCCCTGTTGGGCAGCTCGGGTTCGGGCAAATCCACTCTGCTGCGCATGCTGGCCGGCATGGAAACGCCGACCGAGGGCCGCATCATCCTGGACGGACAGGACATCACCGATCTGCAGCCCTATGTGCGCCCGGTGAACATGATGTTCCAGAGCTATGCGCTGTTCCCGCATATGACGGTCGAGCAGAACATTGCCTTCGGCCTCAAGCAGGACAAGCTGCCCAAGGATGAGATTGCCGAACGGGTCGGCAAGATGCTCGACCTGGTGCAGATGCGCAAATACGCGCAGCGCAAGCCGCATCAGCTGTCCGGTGGTCAGCAGCAGCGCGTGGCCCTGGCGCGCTCGCTGGCCAAGCGTCCCAAGCTCCTGCTGCTGGACGAGCCGCTTGGCGCGCTGGACAAGAAGCTGCGTGTGCAGACTCAGTTCGAGCTGGTCAATGTGATCGAAACCGTGGGCGTGACTTGCATCATGGTTACCCATGATCAGGAAGAGGCGATGACCATGGCCAGCCGTATCGCCATCATGAGCGAAGGCAAGCTCATGCAGGTGGGCGGCCCGCGCGAGATCTACGAATACCCGAACTGCCGCTTTACCGCCGAGTTCATCGGCTCGACCAATATCTTCGAAGGCCGCCTAGTGGTGGACGAGCCCGATCATATCGTGATCGAGAGCCCGGAGCTGGGGCGCGGTATCTATGTCGACCACGGCGTGACCGGCCCCAAGGGCATGAATGTCTGGTACTCGATCCGCCCGGAAGACATGACGCTATGCCGGGCGCAGCCGGATGAGAAATACAACTGGGTGGGCGGCAAGGTGCACGATATCGCCTATCTGGGCTCGCACTCGGTCTACCACATCAAGCTCGCCTCGGGCCGGGTGGTGATCGTGAACGTGCCGACCAGCCACTGGGGCAGCGAGAAGCCGGCAACCTGGGGCGATGAGATCGCGGTCAAATGGCGCAATGACGCCGGCGTGGTGCTGACATCATGAAAAAATGGCTGAGTAAATTCCTGCCCGGGGGGCGTAGCGGCGTGATCGCTGTGCCCTATCTGTGGCTGCTGTTTTTCTTCGTGCTGCCGTTTTTCTTCGTGCTCAAGATCAGCTTTGCCGAGCCCGATATCTCGCAGCCACCCTACACGCCCTTGATGACGCATGAGGACAGCAAGACCACCATCACGCTGAACACCAGCAAGTACACGACCATTCTCGACGAGGTGAAGTCCTTTGGCACCACGTCCTGGTCCGAGGCGGCCGAGCAAAGCCAGTATGTGATCGCTTACTGGAATGCCATCAAGCTGGCCTTCTTCACCATGGTGTTCACCCTGCTGATCGGCTATCCGCTTGCCTACAATATCGCGCGCGCCAGCGAGGCGACACGCAACACGCTGCTGATGCTGGTGATGATCCCGTTCTGGACCTCCTTCCTGCTGCGCGTGTATGCGTGGATAGGCATCCTAAAGGACAATGGCATCATCAATAATCTGCTGCTCGGCATGGGCCTGATCGATGCGCCGCTGCAGATGCTGTACACGCCGTTCTCGGTGCTGATCGGCATGGTCTACAACTATCTGCCCTTCATGATCCTGCCGCTGTACGCGCACCTGACCAAGCTGGATAGCCGCTTATTCGAGGCAGCGGCCGACCTCGGTGCCAGCAAGTGGACCACCTTCTTCCAGATCACCCTGCCGCTGTCCAAGGCCGGCATCATCGCCGGATGCATGATGGTGTTCATTCCGGCGGTGGGCGAATACGTGATCCCGGCCCTGCTCGGTGGTGGCGATGTGGTGTTCATCGGCAACAAGCTGATGGATGACTTCGGCCCGAATCTGGATTGGCCGCAGGCATCAGCGGTGGCCGTGGTGATGCTGGCGCTGCTGATCGCGCCCATCGTCTGGTTCCAACGCTTTGAACAGAAACAACAGGAGGCCGCATGAACAAGATGCCGCTATCCAATCGCCTTTTCATGCTGCTGGGCTTCTTCTTCCTGTATGCGCCCATCCTCAGCCTGGTCATCTTCTCCTTCAACGAGTCGCGCCTGGTCACGGTGTGGGGCGGTTTCTCGCTCAAGTGGTATGGCGAGATGTTCCGCAATGACAGCCTCCTGAGTGCTGCCGGGCTGAGCTTCAAGATCGCCTTCCTGGCCGCTACCCTAGCGGTGGTGCTGGGTACGGTGGCGGGCTTCGTGCTGGCACGCTTCGGACGCTTCAAGGGCAAGTCGCTGTTCGCTGGCCTGACCACGGCACCGATGGTCATGCCGGAGGTGATCGTCGGCCTGTCCATGCTGCTGCTCTTCGTGTCGCTGCAGTCCAGCCTCGGCTGCTCGGTGGAAGACCCGCAGGGCCTGGTCGGCCGCCTTGGCTGCTGGGCCTTTGGCGAGCGCGGCATGATCACCATCTGGATAGGCCACACCACGCTGTGCATGGCGTATGTGGCGGTGCTGGTGCAGTCGCGCCTGAAGGAGCTCGACCGCTCGCTGGAAGATGCCGCCATGGACCTTGGCTGCCATCCGTTCAAGGTGTTCTTCGTCATCACCATCCCGGTGATTGCGCCGGCCCTGGTGTCGGGCTGGCTGCTCAGCTTCACTCTGTCGCTGGACGACTATGTGCTGACCGCCTTCCTGTCCGGCCCCGGCTCCACCACCATGCCGCAGTGGATCTTCTCCTCGGTGCGCATCGGCCCGACGCCGGAGGTGAATGCCCTGGCCACGGTGATCATCGTGGTGGTCACGGTCTTCGTGGTGATCTCCAACCGCCTGATGCTGTCCGCCCAGGCTCGCCGCGACAAGGCCATGCAGGCGGCCTTTGCCGGCAAGCACTGATCGGGTGAGCGGCAACAAAAAAGGCGTCCCTAGGGACGCCTTTTTTGCTGTGGGCCGCGCTTAGTTCAGCGCATCCACTACATAGCGCTTCACTGCCTCCACATCATTGGGCAGTACCTCGCTACGCTGGGGCAGGCTTTCCAAATTGGCGAGCGCGGCGGGGCGCGGTGGGGTCTCGTTCAGCGCCTCCAGGATGGTGGCCTCGAACTTGGCCGGCAGCGCGGTTTCCAGCGTCACCATCGGCACGCCGGGGCGGCGTGCTTCCAGCGCCACCTTCACGCCATCGGCCGTGTGCGGGTCGAGTACCACATTCCACTTGGCCTTGGCGGCACGGATGGTGGCGATGCGGTCGGCATGGGTGCTCTTGCCCGAGCTGAAACCGAACTCGCCCACCATGCGCGCGAAGAACGGCGTCTTGCCCAGGTCGAAGCCACCGGTGCTATCGACGTCGCGCCACAGTCCGGCCAGCGCTGCGCTGTCGCGCTCAATCAGATCGAACACGAAGCGCTCGAGATTGGAAGCCTTGGAGATATCCATCGAGGGGCTGGAGGTTGCATGCGTGTCCTTGGACGCGCGCACCGTGTAGCGACCGGTGCGGAAGAACTCATCCAGCACATCGTTTTCATTGGTGGCGACTACCAGCTTGCCCACCGGCAGACCCATCTGGCGGGCGATATGGCCAGCGCAGATATTGCCGAAATTGCCCGAGGGCACCACGAAATCGACCTCGTCGCCAATCTGGCCCGCCACCTGCAGATAGGCGCGGAAGTAGTACACGACCTGGGCCACGATGCGGCCCCAGTTGATCGAATTGACCGCGCTGACCTTGTACTTCTGCTTGAAGGCCGCGTCGTTATTGATGGCCTTCACGATGTCCTGGCAGTCGTCGAAGGTGCCTTCCACGGCGATATTGTGGATATTGGCGTCCTGCAGGCTGAACATCTGCGCGCGTTGGAAGGGGCTCATGCGGCCATGCGGGCTGAGCATGAACACATTGACGCCCTTCTTGCTGCGCATCGCGTACTCGGCTGCCGAGCCGGTATCGCCCGAGGTGGCGCCGATGATATTGACCGCCTCGCCGCGCTGCGCCAGCACATATTCAAACAACTGGCCTAGCAGCTGCATGGCAATGTCCTTGAAGGCCAGGGTCGGGCCATTGGACAGGTGCAGCAGATGCAGGCCGCTTTCCAGTTCGGTCAGCGGGGTGATGTCCGGCGTGCCGAAAGCCTGCTCGGTATAGGCTGCTTCGACCAGGCGGCGTACATCCTCGGCTGGAATATCGGTGGCAAAGCGCGACACGATCTCGAAGGCCAGCTGCGAGTAGCTGAGCGTGCGCCAGCTTTGCAGCGTGGCCTTATCGATCTGCGGGTAGACATCCGGTACGACCAGGCCGCCATCGGGCGCCAGACCACCGAGCAGGATATCGCTGAAGCCTTGCGCGGCCATGCCGCCGCGTGTGCTGATGTAATTCATAGTGGTAGGTCCACGAGCAAGCGCGCGTCTATGGCGAACTGGCTCAATACTGGTTCAGATTATTGATGACTGGAAAGGGCGTCGGCTGGCTAAGGCGCTTCGCTTCTTCCATCAATTGCTTTGCATCGAATTGTGCGAGTTCGTCGTCGCTGAGTGGCTTACGACCCTTGTCCACATAGGCTTTGAGCAGCGCGCGGCAGTAGGAAGGCGACTTGCCTTGCCCACTCTTGTGCCAAGCCCCTGGTGTGAGTTCATAGCCGAGCACACTGAACTGCTGATCCATGGTTTTTAAGTCCAAGGCGCGGCAGGCGAACGACGCATAGGCAGTTCGGTTCCAGCTGGACGGGTACAGCGTCACCAAGCTATCGAAACTGGCCTTTAAACGTTTCCAGTCAGATTTCCGCCAGTCGACCAGGGTTGTGGAGTCGTTGTCGAGTGAGGGGCCAAGACTCCAGTAAATCCTGGCGTAAAGCGTAGGCCCTTCGGCGTTTGGATTTCGCTTTACCGCCTCCTGGGCCAAGCGCCGTATGGTCGCCAGCGAGCCGCCCCACTTGGGCTGCAGTGTGATGGCCGCACTAAAATACAGCTCGTGGTAGTCGGGAAATCGCGCCATGCCCTCATTCAGTGTCTGAACAAACAGTGCTTCGTCGCCGTTGAGGCGCAGTACATCCAGCATGGCGGTATACCAATGCGGATCTCCAGCAGCTCTTTCTTTAACCGAAAGCAGTACTTGTTTGGCCTGATCAGTCAGCAAGAAGATGGCCGGCCAGTTCTCCTTTGGCACATGTGCAACAAAGGTGCCGCCACGCAGTTCCCACGCTTGCTCCAGGTAGAGCCGTGCCAAGCGTATGGGCGGCATGGTCGAGTCTGGATCTGCCTGTTGCCACTCAAGCGTATCGGCAACCAGTTTTTCCCACACCGCCACAGGCAGATCGCGGCCGCGCGGCCTGCCAAACTGGGCAATGCCATTATTGAATGGCGCCAACAGCCAAACGCCACTCTCACTGCGCCGCTTCTGCTGTATCAGGTCCTGTTGCAGCCGATTCAGTCCCGCATAGTCTTTATCGCGCCAAAGCTGGAAGGCTTCATTGACGACGGCCTGCCGTTGTTCATGCTCGCTCGGATTGGCGGCCTGGCCACTGCTTGCCAGTAGTGCCAGCAAGCAGAACTGGCCAAAGCGCCAACGTAGGGACTTGTGGTCAGACACGGCCATCTACGTTAGCGATCCAGGTTTTCCAAGCGCAGCTTGGTGATGCGACCAGCAATGGTCTCCAGCGCTTCGATGCGGGCGATGGCGGCGTCCACGCTGCGCTCGATGGCGACATGGGTGAGGATCACGATATCGACGATCTTTTCCCCCTCGGCCGGCTCCTTCTGCATCATCGCGTCGATGGAGATGCCGGCATCGGCCAGGATGCGTGTCACATCGGCCATCACGCCGGGCTGGTCGTGCGCCTGCAGGCGCAGGTAGTAGCAGGTCTCCACCTCGGCAATCGGCAGAATGGGCAGATCGGCCAGGCGGTCGGGCTGGAAGGCCAGATGCGGCACGCGGTGCTCGGGGTCGGCGGTCAAGAGGCGGGTTACGTCGACCAGATCGGCCACCACGGCCGAGGCGGTCGGTTCGGAGCCGGCGCCACGACCCGAGTACAGGGTCTGGCCAACGGCGTCGCCTTGTACCACCACGGCGTTCATCACGCCGTCCACATTGGCGATGATGCGCTTGGCCGGAATCAGCGTTGGGTGTACGCGCAGCTCAATGCCATTTGCGCGCCGCTTGGCGATGCCAAGCAGCTTGATGCGGTAGCCGAGTTCCTCGGCATAGGCGATGTCCTCGCGCGTGAGCTTGCTGATGCCTTCCAGATAGGCTTTGTCGAATTGCATCGGAATGCCGAAGGCAATCGCGGCCAGGATGGTCAGCTTATGCGCCGCGTCGTGGCCCTCGATATCGAAGGTCGGGTCGGCCTCGGCATAGCCGAGCTTCTGTGCTTCGGCCAGCACATCGGCAAAGGCAGCACCCTTGTCGCGCATCTCGGTCAGGATGAAGTTGGACGTGCCGTTGATGATGCCGGCCAGCCATTCGATACGGTTGGCGGTCAGGCCTTCGCGCAGCGCCTTGATGATGGGAATGCCGCCAGCCACCGCCGCTTCGAACATCACCATCACGCCGGCTTGCTGGGCGGCGGCGAAGATTTCGTTGCCATGGATGGCCAAGAGGGCCTTGTTGGCGGTGACCACATGCTTGCCATTAGCAATCGCACGCAGTACCAGGTCCTTGGCCAAGGTGGTACCACCGATCAGCTCGCAGACGATATTGATGTCCGGGTCATCCACCACGGCCTGCATATCGTTGCCGAAAGCCAGGCCTTCGGTGACGGCCAACGGCGCGGCGGCGCGGGCCTTGTCGATATTGCGTACGGCGACACGTTTCACTTCGATGGCGCGGCCGGCGCGGCGGCCGATTTCCTCGGCATTTCGGGCGAGCACCTTGGCCACGCCCGAGCCGACCGTGCCGAAGCCCAATAAGCCAACTTGAATGGGTTTCATGCGGTTTTGCCTTGCAAGGGTTTTTTGAAATTGAACGATGCGATGGTCAGCCCCTCGCGGTGATAGAAGCGATGCGCGTCTATCCGCTGGGTGCCGGAATCCAGCATGAAGTTTGTCGCGCCGCAGCGGATGGCTTCCTGTTGAAGCCAGTCGAGCAGGCATTTGCCAACGCCTTGTGAGCGTTGCTGGGAGGTGGTCACCAAGTCGTCCACGTAGAACTTGGTGCCGGAGAAGGTATCGCGATAGTGCCGGAAAACCGCCAGGCCGAGAATCGCCTCACCGTTGTGGGCGATCACCATCTGGCCGCCATCGGCGAAGATGCCGCGCATTTGTGCGGGGTAGTCTGCCGCCAGCTGCGGGCGCAGCTCGCGGTGGATGGCCTCCGCCCGCAGCAGCCAATCGGGTTCTATCAGTTCATGGGCAGCATTGTTCAGGCGGAGGAGGTGCATGGTTCAGCCAGCGTGACGTTTTCGATAATTGGCCAGGAAGCGTTCGAAGCGATCGAGCGCTTCGTTCAGCTCTTCCATATGCGGCAGGAAGACCACGCGCAGATGGTCGGGCGCATGCCAGTTGAAGCCGGTGCCCTGCACGAGCAGCACGCGCTCCTCCTCCAGCAGCTCAGTGATAAAGGCCTGATCGTCGACGATCGGGTAGACCTTGGGGTCGAGCTTGGGAAACAGATACAAGGCGCCCTTGGGCTTCACGCAGCTCACGCCGGGGATCGCGTTCAGGCGTTCCCAGGCCAGATCACGCTGACGGGTCAGGCGGCCATTCGGGCCGACCAGCTCATTGATGCTCTGGTAGCCGCCCAGCGCGGTCTGGATAGCATGCTGGCTGGGGACATTCGCGCACAAGCGCATCGAGGCGACGATGTTCAGGCCATCGATATAGTCCTGCGCATGGCGCTTGTCGCCGCTCAATATCATCCAGCCGGCGCGATAGCCGCAGGCGCGGTAGTTCTTGGACAGGCCGTTGAAGGTCACGCAGAACACGTCCTCGGCCAGCGAGGCCAGGCTGGTGTGGGTGTGACCGTCGTAGAGCATCTTGTCGTAGATCTCGTCCGCGAACACGATCAGGCCGTGCTCGCGGGCAATCTGCAAAATGCCTTCCAGGATATGGTCGGGGTAGAGCGCACCAGTTGGGTTGTTCGGGTTGATGACCACGATGGCGCGGGTGTTCTCGGTGATCTTGGCGCGTATATCGGCCAGATCAGGCAGCCAGCCGTGCTCTTCCTCGCACAGATAATGGCGCGGCGTACCGCCGGACAGCGCGACGGCCGCCGTCCACAGTGGGTAGTCGGGCGCAGGTACCAAGACCTCGTCACCATTGTCGAGCAGGGCGTTCATGCTGAGCAGGATCAGCTCGGACACGCCATTACCGATATAGATATCTTCGACCGAGACGCCCTTGATACCCTTTTGCTGGGCGTAGTGCATGACTGCCTTGCGGGCCGGGAAGATGCCCTTTGAATCGCCATAGCCGCCGGCATGCGGCAGATTGACGATCACGTCCTGGACGATCTCTTCCGGTGGCTCGAAACCGAATACCGCCAGATTGCCGATATTAAGCTTGATGATGCGCTGACCGTCGTCTTCCATCTGCTTCGCTCGCGCCAGAGCCGGTCCGCGGATTTCGTAACAGACCTTGTCGAGCTTTTGCGATTTTTTGACGGGGCGCATACGGGCTTAATAAATAAGGGTGTTAAGGGGAGCGTTCGATAGTAGCAAAGTTTCTTGCGCTGCAATATTCGCTTTGCGCGCGGCGCTTATTCCCGAGCCGGGCGCTAAAATGGCGGCCGCAAACCAGCGGGTGAACACCATGAAACTGCATGCCGACAAGCCTACTCATCTGAATGTCTTTACCGGTTACGACCGCGACTTTGTCAGCGTGAATCAACAGCGCCATAGCGGCAGCCTGCTGGTGCTGCCGACCAGCGTCGAGCCCTGGCGTCCCGCCAACTTTGCCGATCTGCAGGAGGCGGACTTCGAAGCCTTGCTGGCCTTCCAGCCCGAGGTCGTGCTGCTGGGGACCGGCAGCCGCCTGCAGTTCCCCCATCCACGCCTGAGTCGCAGCCTGGCGCAGGCGCAAATCGGTGTGGATGCCATGGATATCTCGGCCCTATGCCGCACCTTCAATATCCTGGTGGCGGAGGACCGTCGCGTGCTGGCCGCCGTGCTGTTCGACTAGCCGCGGACGGGGTGATTTAACCGAACTGTCATCTGGCTGACATAAACGGCGCATATGCTGCGTCGCAACTTGTCATCAAAAAGCCATTGAACTGTCATGAATCGCTCGCTCCTGCTGTCTGTGCTTGGCTCACTCTGCCTGGCTTCCTCTCTTAGCGCCGTGGCCGCTCCCTTGCGCGGGGCTGGCTCGACCTTCGCCGAACCGCTGTACAAGCAGTGGGGCGAGGCCTATCGCCAGGCTGGCGGCGGCGAGCTCAGCTACGAGGGCGTAGGCTCGGGCGAAGGGGTAAAACGCGCCGTAGCGCGCGCGGTGGACTTTGGCGGCTCGGACGAGCCGCTCAAGCGTGCGGTGCTGGAGGAACAGGGGCTGCGCCAGTATCCGGTGGCCATGGGGGCTATCGTGCCGGTAGTGAACCTGCCCGGCGTACCTGCCGGCGCGCTGAAGCTGAATGCCGAAGTGTTGGCCGCCATCTATCTGGGCAATATCCGGCGCTGGAACGATGCGGCCATCCTGAACCTGAACGAAGAGATCGCCAGCAAGATTCCCGATCTGCCGATTCGGCCGATTGCCCGCGCCGAGAGCTCGGGTACTACCTTCGCCTTTACCTATTATCTGAATGCACGCGCGCCGGCCTGGCAGAAGACGCGTGGGGTCAGCAAGGAGATGGCTGGTCTGAATGCGGCGCTGGCCAAGGGTAATGGCGGCGTGGTGGCGCTGAGCAAGAATACGCTCGGTTCGCTCGCCTATATGGAATATGGCCGCGCACTGCGCGAGAAGGCCAATATCGCCCAGCTGCCCAATCGCTATGGCGTGTTTGTGAAAGCCAGCCCCGAATCCATCCTGGCCGCCGCCAAGTTCGATGCAGAAAAGCTGCTGTATAGCGGCGACCCCGACTTCTACCTGCTGCTGGTGGACAACGACACCTATGCGGGCTGGCCCCTCACAACCGCTACCTTTGCCTTGGTCCCGCGCTCGGGCAAGGAGGCGCAGGCTGTGCTTTCCTTCCTCTATGCGGGCTTCAAGTCGGGCGATGCGGCTGCGCGAGAACTGGGTTATGTACCGCTGAGCGAAAGCATGAAGATTGCGGTGCGCAAGGCCTGGAGCCGCCAGTACGGCTTCCGCGCCGGCCTGTAAGTGCTGCGTTTTGTCGGGTGACATTGCCATCCAGTCCAGCCAGCCGGCATTTCGTCGCAGCTGTCACGACAATTTAGCCTGTGCACTTTAGCCTGACGCTCGCAATGTTGATCTCCCCTGAAATACGTTGCGTATTCATTCACACGCCGGCCCTGCGCCGGCGTTTTTCTTGGCCGGGTTACAATGCCCGCTTCATCGATAGCCGATCATCCACCATGTCTTTGCCCGCTGCCCACCTGATTGCCCAACACGTTGCCACCGCCCTGGCAGAAGACATCGGCCGTGCCGACTGGACCGCCATGCTGATTGCGCCCGAGCGCATGGGGCGTGCCACCGTATTGCTGCGTGAAGACGCGGTGTTGTGCGGTCAGGCTTGGTTTGACGAGTGCTTCCGCCAGGTTGATCCGCAGGTAACGGTGCGCTGGCTGGTGGCCGAGGGCGCGCTACTGCCGGCCAATACCGTGTTGTGCGAAATCGTCGGTCCGGCGCGGGCGCTACTGACGGCCGAGCGCAGCGCATTGAACTTCCTGCAGACCTTGTCGGCCGTGGCCAGCGAAACCCGACGCTATGTGGATGCCGTGGCCGGCACGCGCGCCAAGATTCACGACACGCGCAAGACCTTGCCGGGTCTGCGCCTGGCGCAGAAATACGCGGTCACTGTGGGTGGCGGGGAGAACCAGCGCATCGGTCTGTACGACGGCATTCTGATCAAGGAAAACCATATCGCCGCCGCAGGCAGCATCGCTGCCGTGATGCAAGCAGCGCTGACACTGGCGCCGGCCGAGGTGAGCATACAGATCGAGGTGGAGAACCTCGCAGAGCTCGACGAGGCGCTGGCCGCCGGTGCGCGCTCGGTCCTGCTCGACAATATGAGCTTGGATGATATGCGCACGGCCGTGCAGCGCAGTGCCGGTAAGGCGTTGCTGGAAGCCAGCGGTGGGGTGGATAGGCAGAGCGTGCGCGCGATTGCCGAGACCGGTGTCGACCGGATCTCGATCGGCAAGCTGACCAAGGATGTGCAGGCCATCGATCTATCGATGCGCTTTGCCTTTGGCGACGACTGCGCGCGATAAGTGGCTGCGCAGCGGGGCGGAGGAAGTCGCAAGTATCTGGGGGGCGATGCTGGCGCGGATGGGCTATTGGCAAGCTGTTGTGGGATCTAGTCGTCCGCTGCGCCGTACTTGCGCCACAGGGGGGCCAGCACGCCCGCCGCGCGCATCCTACGCAGCAGGGTATTGATCTCCTCCACACTCGGACGTATGCCCTGGCGCAGGATGATGGTGTGCGCGTATTCCTGATCCTTGCGCTCGGAGATCAATAATTGCTCGCGCAGGGCAGGGTGGCGCTTCAGATAAATGGCCAGATAGGCCTCGGTGACCACCGCGATATCGCCGCGCCCGGCCAGCAGTAGCTTCAGGGTCGATGCATTGTCATTGCTGAACGACATGCGGAAGTGCTTGCGTAAATAACTGGCGTCGTTCTTAAAGCCGGCAAAGCCATAGTGATAGCCGAGCATGCCTATCATGCGTTTGCCAGCCAGATCATCAAAGAAGCGCTGATCCCGCCCAGCCTGAGCCAACGCCACATAGACCTCGCCACCACGCAGATAGACCTCGGACGCCACTACTGGTCGTTTACCCCAGCCCCAGGCCAGGTTGTCGAAGCTGGACATATCGTACTTACCCGCATCGAAGTCTTGGAAACGGCGCACCGTACCAGTGGCGACCGGCACAAAGCGGTACTCGCTCTGGAAGGCATTCATCAACTCGAGCAATTCCACGTGCAGGCTCTCGCCCGCAACCGTCTGGCGCTTCTCGATATAGGGCGGAAATTCCGCCACCCCCACGCGTACCAGCTGCGTGGCGAGGGCAAAGGGCTGAATCAGTACGGCAAGCAGGAAGAGCCAGTGGTGCATGGAGCAATGCTTACTAGGTTGATGTGGCTTTACTGTAGCAGTGGCCGGAAGGCTTGGCATGCTTGCCGCTGAGCCGCCAAGGACTGCTTTGCTTCCAGGGCTAGCTTTGCACGCCCTGTCGCCAGGCTCGTGAATACGGGGCCGCGGGCTAGTATTCCCACCGCGCCATGCCACCAGCGCGCCGTCCGCTTCGGCTTGAAAAGCACTACGCCAAGGCCTAGCTTGCTTGGGCGGAATATATTTCCGCACCGGATATACCAAGCACCATAAACTCAGGAGGACGTTGCAATGAAAGCACTGCTAGCCAGCACCCTGGCCGCCCTGGCCTTACTCGCCCTGCCGGCCCAGGCTGTCGTCAACATCAACACCGCCAATGCCACTGAACTCGAGGCACTGCCCGGCATCGGCGCCAAGAAGGCGCAAGCCATCGTTGAATACCGCACCAAAAACGGGCCTTTCAAGTCAGTGGAAGACCTGGAGAAGGTCAACGGCATCGGCAAGGCCATGGTTGAGAAGCTGCGTAAGGAGGCGAGTGTGAGTGGTGGCGCCAAGCCAGTCGCAAAGCCCGCCCAGGCGGCGAAGGCGGTAAAGCCCTAGTTTCATCCTTCTTACAACAAACCCCGCTTGGCGGGGTTTGTTGTTTTTGAGTATCGCCTAAATGAGGTATGTGTATTTATTTATCAAAGCCTTGCTTGTACTTTGCTTCTATCTTGACGTTGTTTTTTGACAACGCTGTTGGCAAGATTGTTGCAAATCTGTATCGAGCAATTGCTAGTAATGCGAGCTTGTAAGTAGGATCAAACAAGTATCTCGATCAGCGACAGCAAAGGTTTAGTGGCACAAAAAATGCTGTTCGAGGGCGCGTCTGATCGGCGCATCAGGATGGACGCTGTCGATACCCATACAAATTGGACGGCAGCGGCCATCAAACATTGACTTACTGTTGGGGAGATCACTCGAATGAGGATCAAGCAGCTTGCATATGCAATTGGGATGATCGGCTTCGTAGGTTCGGCTGGTATGGCTCACGCTGCGGACGAAGTGCAGAAGGCGGAGAAGATTGAAATCACCGGCTCGAGCATTAAGCGTATCGCTAAAGAAGGCGCACTCCCGGTTCAGGTTGTCACTCGTGATGACATCGCGCGCACCGGCGCAACTAGCACTGAACAGCTATTGCAGAATTTGACCGCGGTATCCACTTCGGGTGCCATCCAGGGGGCTACCGGTGCCGGGTCGTCAACGTACGGTCTGTCATCTGTTTCGCTGCGTGGTCTGGAAAGTGATCGTACGCTGGTCCTGGTCAATGGCCGTCGCGTCGCTGCATTTGCTGGTGGCGGTGGTGCAACAGTGAATGTGAATGCTATCCCTCTTGCTGCGATTGAGCGTATTGAGGTTCTGAAGGATGGCGCTTCCGGTGTTTATGGTTCAGATGCAATCGCTGGCGTGGTTAACTTCATTCTGACGAAGAACTACCAAGGTCTGGAGATCGAAGGTCAAACGGGTCAGCCAACCCGTAGCGGTGGTGGTGATACGAACAAAGTTGCTTTAGTCGGCGGCTTTGGTGACATCAATGAGAATGGTTTCAATATCACCCTATCGGCTTCCTATGAGAAGGAAAAGACGCTTAAAGCGGCAGACCGTGAATTTGCTAAGTCGGGTAATCGCTTTCCGTATTTTGTAAATGGCGCTACTGGCCAAGGTAATATCGAAGGGGTATTTACTGAGAGCACCGGTGTAGGCTCTGCTGGTACGCAGCATCCGACTTTGTGGGGTACTTCTCCAGGCACTGGTTATGGTAACCCATTGGCGGGTAGCAATAATTGTGAGGCTCAGCAGATGTTTTTGGCTGGCAACACTTCCAAGGGCGGAAAATACTGTGCTTTTGATAGCGCGCCTTTCGTTGGTTTGATTCCAGATCGTGAGCTGCTGAACTTCTCTGGTAATTTCACTCTAAAGCTGACGGAGAATGCTGAGCTGTTTGCGGATGCTTTGTATTCGAAGAGCATCGTGAAGCAGGCCTATCAGGCTAACCCAATTCGAGAGAGTTTCCTTGAAACCGATTCTCTTTTTGCAGAGCAGGGTGTGTCGAATGCGCTTTTATTCCGACCAACTAACCCTAATTACCAGATTGCAGCCGATTACCTGAATTCGATCGGTGCAGGGGCATTGGTAGGGCAGACGTTGGCAGTCACTTCTCGTACTTTGGGGTTTGGTGGCCGGGCTAACAAGGATACGGCTGAGCAGACACGCTTTGTTGCAGGGGTCCGCGGTCTAATCGCAGATCAAGACTATGAGCTTGCTTACTCGAAGAATGAGAGCAAGACGGATGGTGTAGTCACTGATGGTTACTTCTCGCAGGTTAAATACGTCAAGATCATCAATGATGCCAATAATTGGAATCCATGGGCCGCTGATGGCTTGGGGAATGACGCGCTGAAAGCCGCATTGAAGGAGGCCGCCTATACAGGTGGTACCCTAAAAGCTAAGTCTTCCAGTGACGTGGTAGACGGTAAGCTGAGTGGTGAATTGTTTGCGTTCGGCGATTCTTCCGTCATGTACGCTGCTGGTGGCCAGTGGCGTAAGGAGGAGTACGTAACTAATCCAAGTCCAGCGCTGGAAACCGGTGATATCGCAGGCTTGGGTGGCTCTGTGCCTCCTGTGAATCGTGATCGTAAAGTCACAGCTGCATTTGGCGAGGTAATCATCCCCGTTACGAAGCAAATTGAGGGTGGTCTCGCTATCCGCCACGATCGTTATAACGATGTAGGCAATTCCACAAACTACAAGGCTAGTTTGCGTTGGCAGCCTGTGCCGAGCTTCTTGGCTCGCGTTTCCGCAGGTACAGGGTTCCGCGCGCCAACTCTGACGGATCTTTGGCAGCCTCAAAGTACTGGTAGCTCTGAGCAGTTTGATGATCCGTTGACCGGATTGAAAGATCTGCAAGTTACGTCTTTGACCGGCGGTAATCCGAAGTTGAAGCCGGAAGAATCTCAGCAATGGTCCTTGGGTGTCGTTTTTGCGCCGAATGGTAGTTTCTCGGCTGCAGTTGATCTGTTCAGTATTCAAATTGACGACATCATTGCGACTCCCTCTGCGCAAGAAGTAGTTTCTGGCTTCCGTGCCGGGAACTCGGCCTATCTGGATAAGGTAACAGTTACTCAGACGGGCGATATTAGTGGTATCACTCAGACCATTGGTAACTACGGCCGGGCCAAAGTACGCGGTGTGGATTTGGACATGAACTATGCTCGCAACTTCTTCTTTGGCAAGATGAAGTTTGCTTTAGCTGGTACTTACATGACCAAGTTTGACCAAACTAGTCCGGGTGGAGAGGTTTCGCACAAGGTCGGTACTACCGTAAATGCGGATGGTACGCCTGTGCTTGGGGCTGATGGCGGTGGCGTCATTCTGCGCTGGAAGCACTCTCTCTCTGCGAACTGGAGTCGTGGTGGTTGGGGCGCTGGCGTAACTCAGAACTTCTACAAGGGTTATCGTGATAGTGATGACCTTTTGGGTAATCCACACTACGTCCCCAGTCAGTCCACTTTTGACCTGAATGCCTCGTATACCGGTATCAAGGGTCTCAAGCTCGGGTTGGGGGTTAAGAATGTTCTGGATGACGAGCCGCCGGTTTATATTCCGGTTAGTAACCAGTTCCAATATGGTTATGACATCAGCCAGTATGATCCACGTGCGCGCTTCGTTTATTTGACAGCGGGCTATAAATTCTGGTGATTTAGAACAGGTTGGCTAGTAAAAGAAAACCCGCGATTTCGCGGGTTTTCTTTTTTTCTACTCTAGGTACGCGTTGGTAATCGGATACCGCCAATCCCGCCCAAATCCACGCGGGGTGATGCGCGCACCCACCGCCGCCTGACGGCGTTTGTATTCATTCACCTTCAGCAGCTTGACCACGCGCAGCACATCGGCCTCGGTAAAGCCGGCGGCGATGATGTCGGCGATGGATTGGTTGTCTTCCACATAGCGCGCCATGATGGCATCGAGGATGTCATAGGGCGGCAGGCTGTCCTGGTCGACCTGATCTTCGCGCAGCTCGGCCGACGGCGGGCGGGCGATGATGCGCTCGGGAATAATGGCCTGCAGGCTGTTGCGGTAAGTGGAGAGCTGGTAGACCAAGGTCTTGGCAATATCCTTTAGCACGGCATAGCCGCCCGCCATATCGCCATACAGCGTTGCATAGCCGGTCGTCATCTCCGATTTATTACCGGTGGTTAGCACGAGGCGGCCAGTCTTGTTGGAGAGCGCCATCAGGATCACGCCGCGAATGCGCGACTGCAGATTCTCTTCCGTGGTGTCGGCGGCCAGGCCGGCGAATTGCGGTGCCAGCGCGGTGGTGAAGGCCTCGTACATGGGTTCGATGCTGATTTCGTCGTACTGAACGCCGAGGCGGGCGACCATATCGCGCGAATCGTCCAGGCTGATCTGTGCGGTGTAACGCGAGGGCATCATGACGGCGCGCACCCGATCGGCGCCCAGTGCGTCAACGGCGATGGCCAAGGTTAGTGCCGAGTCGATACCGCCGGAGAGGCCGATGATTACGCCGGGGAAGCGGTTCTTGTTGATGTAATCGCGCGTGGCCAGAACGAGCGCCTGGTAGACGCCCGCTTCGCGATTTGGTGTGGCGTGAATTTCGCTGCGCGCCAGATCGCCTTCCACAAAGTTGAGCATGGCAAGATCGGGGGCAAAGCTCGGCGATTTGGCGACAACCTCCCCCTGTTTGTTCATGGCGAAGCTGGCGCCGTCGAACACCAGCTCATCCTGTCCGCCCACCCAGTTGCAATAAACGATAGGCAGGCCGGTTTCTTCCGCACGCTGGCGAACAATCTCTTCGCGTACCGCTTCCTTGCCTAGGTGATACGGGGAGGCGTTCGGTACCAGCAAAATCTGCGCACCCTGCTCGGCCGCTTCTGCAGCCGGCTCCAGGTGCCAGATATCCTCACAGATCAGCACGCCCACCTGCACTGTGCTGCCATCATGGCAGCGCTGTTCGAACACGCAGCTGTGGGCGCCGGGTGTGAAATAGCGGCACTCATCGAATACCTCGTTATTCGGCAACACCATTTTATGGTAACGGGCGACATAGTTGCCGTCGCGCACCACCGTCACGGCATTGAAGCGCTCCTCGCCCAATTGCTGTGGATGGCCGACCACGACGGTAATCCCATCGGCTACATCCAGGATGCGATCCAATTGCACATTGCAGGCGGCATAGAAGCTCGGGCGCAGTAGCAGGTCTTCGGGTGGGTAGCCGGAAATGGCCAGCTCTGGCACTAGCAGGATGTCGGCGCCATCGGCGCGGGCCTGCTGCATCAGGGCGATGATTTGATCGGTATTGCCGGCGAGGTCGCCGACGGTAGCATTGAACTGGGCAAGCGCAATTTTCATGATGAGGGTCTGCGTATGGTGGCCGCGGGGCCGAATGGGGCGATTTTACTCGCGCAGAAATGGACGGCTGCCTGTCTTATTTGCCGGCGTAGAGCACAAACATGGCCGGGCGCTTCTTCAGTTCGGGGCGCGGCTTGCTTTTCCACTGCGCCAGTGGCTGCGAAATCACCAGCTCATCGTCCGTGGTCAGGTCGCGCGCAATGGTCAGCCACGTGCCTGGCTTGCAAGCCTGCAGCGCGGCATCCAGCATGGCATCGTTGCGGTAGGGGGTTTCGATAAACAGCTGGGCTTCGTCCAGCTTGGCCGAGTCGCGTTCCAATTCGCGCAGCTTGTCCTGGCGCGGGCCGGTTTCAACGGGCAGATAGCCGTGAAAGCGAAAGCGCTGGCCGCTGGCGCCAGAGGCCATCAAGGCAAGCAGGATGGAGGAGGGGCCCACCAGCGGTGCAACGCGAATACCTTCCGCGTGCGCAAGTCGCGCCAGCTTGGCGCCGGGGTCGGCCACGCCAGGGCAGCCGGCTTCCGACATTAGGCCCACATCGTGGCCAGCGCGCAGCGGCGCCAACAAGTTGGCCAGTTCCGTGTCCTTGGTGTGTTCATTCAGTTCGCGCATCTGCAGGCTGGCGATCTGTCGGTCGGGACCATAGAGCTTGAGGAAAGCGCGCGCGGTTTTCGGATGCTCGACAATCCAGTGCTCGATACGATTGGCCAGTAGGCGCACATCGGCAGGCAGGATGTTATCCAGGCGGCCCTCGCCCAATGGGGCGGGAACCAGATACAGGGTGCCGGTCTTCATAGCAGGGGAAATCCTTCTGTGCGCAGCATGCGGCATAGTTCAATCAGCGGCAGGCCAATGATGGCGGCGGGGTCGCTACCGGCCATGTTCTCTATCATGGCGATGCCCAATCCTTCGGTCTTGGCGCTGCCTGCGCAGTCGTAAGGCTGTTCACGTTCTAGATAGTGGCGGATCTCGGCATCGCTGTAGTCGCGCATGCTGACCTGCCAGGGTACGACCACCTGTTGCGTGTGGCCGCTGGCGCTATTGTGTAGCGCAAGCGCGGTGTGAAAGACGATAGTCTGGCCGCGCATGCGGCTGAGCTGGGCAAAGGCGCGTTCGAAATTGCCGGGTTTGCCAAGTTGCTCGCCGTGCAGCAAGGCAACCTGGTCGGATCCGATGATCAGTGCATTCGGGAACTGCTTGGCCAGAGAAGTTGCTTTGTTGCAGGCCAGTCGAGTCGCGGTATCGGCCGCGCTTTCTCCGGCTAGTGGCGTCTCGTCGCAGTCTGGTGCGGCCACGGTAAAGGGTAGGCCCAGGCGCGCCAGCAGTTCGCGTCGATAGGGCGAGGTGGAGCCGAGTACGAGTTGTGTTGGGGTCATGGGCGAAAATGTAAGCGACAAGTGTTGCTTGATGGTGGAGTCGGCTGGGCTAAGCAGCAGATTTCTTTGACGTTTTGCTGGCAGAAAGTATATCATCCGCGGTTTATGTCCGAGCTCATCTTCGATAACGGTCAGTTTGCAAGGCAGCAACGCGTGCTGGCGGGCGAATTGACACTCAGTGAACTGCCCCGCGTCGCGCATGAAGTGCTTAGCGGCGGTGTGATCGAGTATGCGCTAGTTGGCAGTACCGATCGCTTGCAGCGCCTGTGTCTGGATTTGCGTTTGACGGCGCAGTTTCAGCTCAAGTGCCAGCGCTGTCTGGCAGCGATGCCCTTCGAGCTGGATGTGGCGACGCGCTTTGCGCTGTTTTCGGATGAGGCACGCTTGGAAGCGGCCGAGGCTGAAGATGAGGATCTGGAAGGATTGATGTTTGAGCGCGAGTTCGCGCTGCTCAATCTGATCGAGGACGAGATTTTACTGGCGTTGCCCTTTGCGCCGAGTCATGAAAGCTGTGAGTCGGATGTTGGGGTGGCGGCAGCGGCGGATATCTTGCCGCAAAAGCCTAACCCGTTTGCCGTGCTGGCGGATTTCAAGGCCAAGTTAAAGCGCGGCGACAACTAAGCCGTTTTCAGAGTTAGTAGTTTTTAAAGTTTGATCTAGGAGCACAACCATGGCCGTTCAACAGAACAAAAAATCCCCGTCCAAGCGCGGCATGCATCGCGCTCATGACTTCCTGACCGCCCCTGCTCTGGCCATTGAGCCGAGCACTGGCGAAGCCCACCTGCGTCACCACATCAGCCCGAACGGCTTCTACCGTGGTCGTCGCGTGGTTAAGGCCAAGGGCGAATAATTGCCGCTTTGGCTGTACGCTGCACACAAAGGCGCGCTCTTGGAGCGCGCCTTTTTCTTTCGAGCTAGCGCTTGGCGCGGCTCGCAGTAGCACTTACTCTTCCCCGCATGGAAATCACAGTCGCAATCGATGCAATGGGCGGCGATCACGGTACGCATGTCACCGTGCCTGCCGCGCTCAAGTTCCTCAAGGCGCATCCTGAGGTCAATGTTGTGCTGGTCGGTCTGCAGGACGCGATCGAGGCCGAGCTCAAGGCGCGCCATGCCAAGACTGGGCCGCGCCTGCGTATTCATCATGCCAGCGAGGTGGTGGCGATGGATGAGCCGCCCCAGCTGGCGCTGAAAAACAAAAAAGATTCCTCGATGCGCGTCGCGATCAATCTGGTCAAGAGTGGCGAGGCGCATGCCTGTGTATCGGCCGGCAATACCGGCGCCTTGATGGCCACGGCGCGCTTCGTGCTGAAGACCCTGGCGGGCATCGAGCGACCGGCGATCGCCAAGCTGATGCCCACCATGCGCGGCACCAGTTGCGTGCTCGACCTGGGCGCGAATGTGGATTGCTCGCCCGAACAGCTCTACCAGTTCGCGGTCATGGGCTCGGCGCTGTATGGCGCCTTGAACCATAACGAACGCCCCAGTGTGGGCTTGCTGAATATCGGCTCGGAAGACATCAAGGGTAATGAGACGGTCAAGGCGGCCGGCGAGCTGCTCAAGGCCTCGCGGCTGAACTTCTATGGCAATGTGGAAGGCAATGACATCTACAAAGGCACCGTGGATGTGGTGGTGTGCGACGGCTTTACCGGCAATGTGGCGTTGAAGACCTCGGAGGGTCTGGCCAAGATGCTGACCGAGTTCTTGAAGGAGGAATTCTTCAAAAGCTGGTGGCGCAAGCTGATTGCCGTGGTGGCCATGCCGGTGCTGATGAGTTTCCGCCATCGCATGGATACCCGTCGTTATAACGGCGCCAGTCTGCTTGGCCTGCGCGGCATCGTAGTGAAGAGTCATGGCGGCGCCGACAAGCTGGCCTTCTATTACGCCATGGAGCAGGCCTTGGAAGAGGCGAGCTCGGGTGTGCTGAGCAAGATCAGCGAAACCATGTCCGGCCATGCGGCAGCCAGCGCCGATCCGCTGGAGATCTAGGGCGCGAAAGCGCACTGCACCTTATATAAGCGACCGCTGCGCCCATGAGCACAGCGGCTTATTCCCAAGCTAGGGGTGGCGGACCTCGCCACCGATGGAGTGTTGTCTATGCGCAGTACCCAAATCTACGCCCGTATCGCCGGTACGGGTAGTTATCTGCCCGAGCGCGTGCTGGGCAATGCCGAGCTGGCGCAGCAGGTGGAAACCAGCGATGAGTGGATCGTCACGCGCACAGGCATACGCCAGCGCCATATCGCCGCCCCCGATGAGTTGACCAGTGATCTGGCGCTGAAGGCGGCGCAGGCGGCACTGGCCTCGGCAGGCGTGACGGCGGCGGACTTGGATCTGATCATCGTCGCGACCACCACGCCGGATGTGGTTTTCCCGAGTGCCGCCTGCATTCTGCAGGACAAGCTTGGCGTGCATGGCTGTCCGGCCTTCGACGTGCAGGCGGTGTGCGCCGGTTTTGCCTATGCGCTGGCCACGGCCGACCAGTTCGTGCGTGGCGGCATGGCCAAGACGGCTCTGGTGGTTGGCGCCGAGGTGTTCTCGCGCATTCTGGATTGGGATGACCGTACGACCTGCGTGCTGTTTGGCGATGGTGCCGGGGCGGTGGTGCTCAAGGCGTCGGAAGAGCCGGGTATTTTAGTGACCAAGCTCAAGGCCGATGGTCGCTATCGCGATATCCTGACCACGCCGGCCAGCATCATGCATGGCGATGTGCGTGGTAAGCCCTTCCTGCATATGGATGGGCAGGCGGTATTCAAATTTGCCGTCAAGGCCCTGGCTGAGCTTGCCTCCGAGACGCTGGAGGCGGCGGGTATCGCCCAGTCTGAGCTGAACTGGTTGGTGCCGCATCAGGCCAATATCCGCATCATTGAATCGACGGCGCGCCACCTGGGTTTGAGCATGGACAAGGTGGTGGTCACGCTTGCGCAGCATGGCAATACCTCGGCGGCTTCTATTCCGCTGGCGCTCGACCATGCCGCGCGTGAGGGCAGGTTCCAGCGTGGCGATCTGATCATGCTGGAAGGCATAGGCGGCGGTTTTGCCTGGGGTTCAGCCCTGCTGCGTTGGTAGCGGAGACGCTCTAACAAGCGGCTGCTTGCTGGTGCTTGTCATCTTGGGCGGTTAATATCGCGCCCACTTGAATGTATTAGCCTTGATTGTTGCCCGCAATTCGCCGGAAATTGGCGAAGATCGCAGCGGCAATCTGGAGACTTGCCATGTCGCTCGCTTTTGTTTTTCCTGGCCAGGGCTCGCAGGCCCTGGGTATGTTGAACGCGTTTGCCGAAGTCGCCGTCGTGCGCGACACGCTGGCAGAGGCCAATGCCGTACTGGGGTTTGACCTCGCTGCGTTGATTGCCGATGGTCCCAAGGAGGATCTGGACGCTACGATCAACACCCAGCCCGCCATGCTGGTAGCGGGCGTAGCCAGCTATCGCGCCTGGTTGGCCGCTGGCGGTGCGCAACCCGCGGTGCTGGCTGGCCATAGCCTGGGCGAATACAGCGCCCTGGTGGCCGCCGATGCGCTGAGCTTCGCCGATGCGCTGCGCCTGGTTCGCCTGCGTGCCGAGGCCATGCAAGCAGCGGTGCCGGCCGGGCAGGGCGGTATGGCCGCCATTCTCGGTCTGGATGATGAGGCGATCCGCGTGGCCTGCCTGCAAGCTGCGCAGGGCGAGGTCGTCGAAGCAGTCAATTTCAACTCTCCTGGCCAGGTGGTCATTGCCGGCAGCAAGGCTGCGGTCGAGCGTGCCTGTGAACTGTGTAAGGCTGCCGGTGCCAAACGCGCGCTACCGCTGCCGGTCTCGGTGCCGTCGCACTGTGCACTGATGAAGCCGGCTGCCGAAAAACTGGCTAGCGCGCTGGCCGAGATCGAGATCCAGGCGCCGCGTATTCCGGTGCTGCATAACGCCGATGTGCGCGCCTACCAAGATCCGGCGCAGATTAAGGATGCGCTAGCGCGCCAGCTCTACAGCCCGGTGCGCTGGGTGGAGACGGTGCAGAAGCTACAGGCCGACGGCGTGACCGTGGTGGCTGAATGTGGCCCAGGCAAGGTGCTGGCTGGCTTGAACAAGCGCATTGTGGATGGCCTGCAGTCGTTTGCGCTGACTGAGCCGGCCAGTTTCGATGCGCTGAAGGCAGCCCAGGCATGAAGCTGGTGGAAGTCTTTGTGCGCATGCCCTGGATAGACAAGCTGTTTATCCCGCTGGCGCTCTTGTTGGCCGTGACGCGTATTCAGGATGGTCTGGTCAATGGTTTGGCCTGGTCGCTGGCGGCGGGTGCTGGTTTTGCGCTGTACGCGGGCGGCAAGTTCTTGCAGTACTGGCAGAACCACGGCCCGCGCGCCGTTGGCCTGCCCTTGAAGCTGCAACTGGCCGGCATCGGCCTGTGGGTGGCTTCGATGATCTGGCGCTTCGCCGCCTGATCGACTCTAAAGGAGAAACAAGCATGTCTTTGCAAGGCAAGGTGGCCCTGGTCACCGGCGCATCGCGCGGTATTGGCCGCGCGATTGCGGAATCCCTCGGCCGCGAAGGCGCGATCGTGATCGGCACCGCCACCAGCGACAGCGGTGCCGCAGCCATTGCCGGCTATCTGCAGGAGGCCGGCCTACAGGGCACGGGCCTCGCGCTGGATGTGAATGACGCTGCCGCGGTGGATGCGGCGCTCGATCAGATCGAGAAGGCGCATGGCCCGGTCGCGGTGCTGGTCAACAATGCCGGCATCACCCGCGATCAGCTGCTGATGCGCATGAAGGAAGACGATTGGGATGCGGTGATGGACACCAATCTGCGCTCCGTCTACCGCCTGTCGAAAGCTGTACTGCGTGGCATGATGAAGGCCCGCTGGGGGCGCATCATCAGCATCGCCTCGGTGGTGGGCGCGTCGGGTTCTGCCGGGCAAACCAACTATGCCGCCGCCAAAGCGGGCATGATGGGCTTCACCAAATCGCTGGCCCGTGAAGTGGGCAGCCGCAATATCACCGTCAACTGCGTGGCACCGGGCTTTATCGATACCGATATGACCGCCGTGCTGGCAGAGGACTACAAGCAGAAGCTGCTTGCCCAGATTCCGCTGGAACGCTTGGGTCGGCCGGAGGAGATCGCCGATGCGGTCACCTTCCTCGCCAGCGACAAAGCTGCTTACGTGACAGGCAATACCCTGCATGTAAACGGCGGTATGTTCATGAATTAATTGATTTTTTAGTGCTTTTACTTGCGCGCCGTGTTTTTTGTTAGAATGCGGGCGCTTTTGACCATCCAACACGAAAGGCTTGGGTTCAAGAATGGAAAATATCGAACAACGCGTGAAGAAGATCGTCGCCGAGCAACTGGGCGTCAACGAAGCCGATATCAAGATCGACTCGTCCTTCGTTGAAGACCTGGGCGCCGACTCCCTCGACACCGTTGAGCTCGTGATGGCGCTCGAAGAGGAATTCGAGTGCGAAATTCCGGACGAAGAAGCCGAGAAGATCACTAACGTTCAGCAAGCTGTTGACTACGTTAAGGCTCACCTGGGCAAGTAAGTCCAGCATGGGAAATAGAGCGCACCCTGCGCGGGTGTGTCCCTGTTGAACCAGTCAAGACCCCTGTGCGAAACACTCGCGCCGGGGTCTTGTCGTATCAACCATTTGATTTGAGCGGTTGCTTGTTTGAGATCGCTACATTGTCATGGGCCTGCCGTATGCTGGCTGGCATGACCTTGTTACAAGAAGGAATTCTCCATGTCCAAACGCAGAGTTGTCGTCACCGGTCTGGGCCATGTCTCGCCGGTCGGTAACGATGTCGCCACGGGTTGGGCCAATCTGCTGGCCGGCGTGTCCGGTATTGGCACGATTACCCGTTTTGATGCTTCAGACCTGGCGTGCACCATCGCTGGCGAGGTCAAGGGCTTCGACGCTACCCAATACATCAACGCCAAAGACGCACGGCGCATGGATGTCTTTATCCATTACGGTATTGCTGCCGCCTTCCAGGCGATTGCGGATGCCGGTCTCGATGCGATTGAGGGCCTGGACAAGACCCGCGTCGGGGTGAATATCGGTTCGGGTATCGGCGGCCTGCCGCTGATCGAGGAAACTGGCGTGGCGCTGCACGAAGGCGGCCCGCGCAAGATCGGCCCCTTCTTCATCCCGGGCTCGCTGATCAATATGATCGCCGGCCATGTATCGATCATGAAGGGCTACCAGGGTCCGAGCTATGGCATCGTGTCCGCCTGCACTACCGGCGCCCATTGCATCGGCGATGCGGCACGCACCATTCAGTACGGCGATGCCGACATCATGGTGGCCGGCGGTGCGGAATGCGCGATTGCCCGCCTCGGCATTGGTGGCTTTGCGGCCATGAAGGCGCTGTCCACCCGTAACGATGACCCGACCACGGCCAGCCGCCCGTGGGACAAAGGCCGTGATGGCTTTGTGATGGGTGAGGGCGCTGGTGTGCTGGTGCTGGAAGAGTATGAACACGCCAAGGCGCGTGGCGCCACCATCTATGCCGAGCTGGCAGGCTTTGGCATGAGCAGCGACGCACACCATATGACCGCCCCGTGCGAAGACGGCGATGGCGCTGCACGCGGCATGATCGCTGCGCTGCGCGATGCGCGCGTGAATGCCGATGAGGTCGACTATGTGAATGCGCATGGCACGTCCACGCCGTTGGGCGATGTGGCCGAGACCATGGCGGTCAAACGCGCCTTTGGCGAGCACGCCAAGAAGCTGGTGGTGAACTCGACCAAGTCGATGACCGGCCACTTGCTGGGCGGCGCCGGTGGGGTGGAGGCCGTGTATTCGGTGCTGGCTGTTCACACCCAGAAGAGCCCGCCCACCATCAATCTGTTCGAGCAGGATGTGGAAGGCGGTTGCGACCTCGACTACGTGGCCAATGTGGCGCGCGATCTGCCGATCCGGGTGGCGATTTCCAACTCCTTCGGCTTTGGCGGCACCAACGGTACGCTGGTGTTCAAGCGCATCTAAACGCTGGAAGGCGCTTGCCAAGCATCACGCCGCGCGGGAGACTGCGCGGCGTTTTGTTTTCATGGTGCAGCAATGCCAAGCCTCTCGCTCGACCAGGCGCCCGACCTCTTGGCGCTGGCCGCGGCCTACCCGGCCGACTTCCCTTATTTGCTTGAGTCCGCCGGCGACACCGGCTGGGACATCCTGTTTGCGCTACCCGAGTCGCTGCGGGTGTATGGCGCGCAGGAAGGTGCAGCCCTGTTCGCCGACCTCGCTGCCATCCCGGTCGCACCGCAGCCATCCGCATCAGACCTGCCTTTTACCGGCGGCTGGTTTACCTATCTTGGCTATGAATGGCTGGAAACGCTGGAGCCCAGCGTGCCGCCGCGTGCCGATCAGGGCTTTCCGCTCGGCCTGCTGGCGCGCGTGCCGGCAGCGATTCTGGTACGGCGCGATAGCGGCCGTACCGAACTGGTGGCCGAGACGGCGGCGCAGCTGGATAGCCTGAAAGCCCGCCTGTCTGCCGTACCGAGCTTCCAGCCCGCGCCGATTCAAGTTGCCGATCTGAGCGAAGACGCACCCGAAGCGTTTCTGGCCGGTACCTTGCGCTGCAAGGACTATATCCGCGACGGTGATGTCTTCCAGGTCAATCTGTCGCGTGGCTGGGATGCTCGCTTGCTCGGTGGCGCCGGGCCGCGTGATCTGTTCGCCCAGCTGCGCCGCGCCAATCCGGCGCCTTTCTCGGCCTATGTGGACCTTGGGCAGGCGCAGGCCATCGTCAGCTCCTCGCCCGAGCGCCTGGTGCGTATCGACCGCCAGGGCAGGGTGGAGACGCGCCCGATTGCCGGCACCCATCCACGTTCAAGCGATCAGCAGGAAGATGAGGCGCAGAAGGCACGCCTGATCGCGTCGAAGAAAGAGCGTGCCGAGCACATCATGCTGATTGATCTGGAGCGCAACGATCTCGGTCGTATCGCCGTTCCCGGCTCGGTCAAGGTCGACGCGTTGATGGAAGTGACCAGCTACACCTATGTCCATCATCTCGAATCCACGGTCAGCTGCCAGATTCGCCCCGGCCTGAATGTGGCCGAGGTGCTGCGCGCGCTCTTCCCGGGCGGCACCATCACCGGCTGCCCCAAGGTGCGCTGCATGCAGATCATTCGCGAGCTGGAGGCGCGCCCGCGCCGCGCCTATACCGGCAGCCTTGGCTATATCAATCGCGATGGCTCGCTCGATCTGAATATCCTGATCCGCACCTTTATGCAGGATGGTGACGCGCTCTACTTCCGTGCCGGCGCCGGCATCGTGGCCGATAGCGACCCCGAGCGCGAGTTAAACGAGACCCGCGCCAAGGCGCGCGGGCTGTTGCGGGCGCTTGGGGCATGAACACCTTGGTCGACGGCGTGGCGCAGGACCATATCGCAGTACGCGATCGTGGCCTCGCCTATGGCGATGGGGTGTTTCGTACTCTGCGCTGCGAGCAGGGCCGCTTGCTGGCCTGGCCGCGTCACTATGCCAAGCTGCAGGCCGACTGCGCGGCACTGGGCATCGTCTGCCCGGAGGCAGCGCTGCTACTGGCTGACCTCGCTCAGCTCGCGCCCGCCTCGGCCGCGGTCAAGATCATCATCACCCGTGGTGTGAGCGCCCGCGGCTATGCCTGCGACCCCAGCGCCAGCCCGACGCGTATCGTGCAAGTGGCGCCGCTGCCCGATTACCCGGATAGCCTGCGCACCGAGGGCGTACAGCTCCGGCTATGCGCGTGGCCGCTGAGCATCCAGCCTGGCCTTGCGGGCATTAAGCATCTGAACCGGCTTGACCAAGTGATGGCGCGGCGCGAATGGCAAGACGCCAGCATCTTTGATGGCCTGATGTGTAATGCGCGTGGCGAACTGGTCGAAGGGGTGATGACGAATCTGTATCTGCTGCAAGGCAATGCCCTGTATACCCACCCGCTCGCCGACTGTGGCGTGGCCGGCGCCATGCGTGGCCTGGTGCTGGAACTGGCGGCGGGCATGGGTGTGCAGATTTGTCAGCAAGCGTTTGGTGCCGACCGGCTGGCACAGGTCGATGCGTTGCTACTCAGCAATAGCCTGGCGGGCGTGCTGCCGGTACGCCAATGCGGCGCGCAAAGCTGGCACAATTTCGACTTGGCGCAGCAATTGCACGCTGCCTTGCTTGAGCAAGCCCGAAAGGAAAGCATCCCATGTTGCCCCGTTTGACCCTGATCCTGCTGGTCTCCGTCAGTGCCCTAGCCGAATTGCCGGAGAAATATTCGGCTGTGTATTACGAACAATTGCAGGGCAAGGAAAAAGCCCGCTGCGATAAATACGTGACCGAGCTTAAAGTGATCGACAAACGTAAGAGCATGGGGCGCGTGCAGCCCTGGGATATGGAAAAGATGCAGGCCAAGCAAAAGAAGATCGAAAAGGACTACGACAAGTACTGTCTGCGCCTACCTTAAGCGCGCCCTACAGCACGAACACCCCGAAGCCAAGCCCGCGACTCGCCGGCTTGGCTTTTTGTCTTGTATCGGTCTGTTTTGCATCAAGATCGGCGCTGCACGGGGTGCTGGCACTATTCCCAAGCCGGCTTGGTGAGTGAGCGGCAAGGGGGCGGGTGCGCGCACTGAGCAGCCCGAAAGCCATATACAGCAAGGGTCTGCAAGGGATGGTCGTGTGAAGCTTGGTGCAGAGCAGCATTGCCAAGACATGTACTTGGCACTATTTCAGTCCTCCCTGATTTGCTGATGTCATATTCCAGCCATTAAACTGCGCCCCTACTAATAACGCCTTGCATGGTTTACGGACCGTGCGCAGCAACTTATGCCTATGCGGCATTGACGGGAGGAAACCCTATGGCCATGTCGCTCGCCGACCTGCCGAACGCGCTCGTCCAGCTGTTCGACCCGACGGCGCTGTTCGACGC
>NZ_FPKR01000002.1 GCF_900119825.1 Chitinimonas taiwanensis DSM 18899
CCAGGACTTCCTTGAGCATGTCGATATCCAACGCCTGGTTGGCAACTAGGCGTTTGAGCCGGGCGTTCTCTTCTTCAAGCTGCTTGAGCCGCTTGGCTTCAGATACATCCATGCCGCCGAACTTGTTTCGCCAGTTGTAGAAGGTTGCGTCTGAGATGCCATGCTTGCGGCAGAGTTCTGCGGCAGCCATACCGGCTTCGGCTTCCTTCAGGATGGCGATGATCTGGGCTTCAGTGAATCGGGACTTTCTCATGAGGGGCTCCTTTGCCCTTCATGCTAACTAATTCCTGGTAGACCTGCGTGGGGGAAGGTCAGCGAGATTCGAGAGACTTGCAAGAGCCGATTTACTCCCTGCTTCCGCACGCGACAATCGGTATGTAGATACGCGATGTCTGTCAATGTCAAACGGTGCGTCTAGCGGAAAAGTTCCCAATGCCTCGTTGAAGAGCATAACGATTCGGCCCCATCCGATATGAGCGACGGCATAGCCAAGCTCGAATAGAACATTAGGATTCGGAGTCTTGCGATACTCTGAACTGGCTGAAGCGTTGATGGTAGTAATGTCGCAGACAAATGCATCGCAAGTCTTGATCTTCTCAAGGATTGTAAGTGGGATATTGGGGCTACCCGCTTCCCCTCGCGTTGCTTCATCTAGCGCTATCCGAAGGCCGGGATATTCCGCTTCGACACTTGAGCTCGCTGTCCTCAAAGCAGAACGAATGGCCCGTCGATTTGTTTCGTCTGGCAAGTCACTTTGCCACGAGTAGAAGATGCTGAAGTCAGTTTCTGATGTCGTCATAGTTACTCTTGGCTTAGAAGGCCCAACGTTAAGTAGACGTCCTAAAAGACGTGTTTAAACACGTCACGACGACGCCTAATACCGGCTGCCGTGTGACAGATGGCGGTTTGTAGCATGTTCGCTGCTTTTAGACATCCTAAAAGCAGCGGGAAAAGCGTCACATCATTTGGTCAGGACGACATGCTGGTAAACCGTAGCGTGCGATGGCCTAGCGCCACAGTCTGCCTTGCTTCGATCAGGCCAGTGCTGGGTCACCGGTCTGTTCTATTTCGCTTTGCTGCAGCGCCCACATGCGCGCATACAGGCCGTTCTGGGCCAGCAGGGCGCGGTGGTTGCCGCGTTCCACCACCCTGCCCGCTTCCATGACCAGGATCTCGTCCGCGTCCACCACGGTGGAGAGCCGGTGGGCAATGATCAGGGTGGTGCGGTTAGCCGAGATGGCGGCCAGTTCGGCCTGGATGGCTTTTTCGGTTTTGGAATCGAGCGCCGAAGTGGCTTCGTCGAAGATCAGGATGGGTGGGTTTTTCAGGATGGTGCGCGCAATGGCCACGCGCTGCTTTTCGCCGCCTGATAGCTTGAGACCGCGTTCGCCCACCGTGGTGTCCCAGCCCTGCGGCAGCTTTTCGATGAAGTCGAGGATATGCGCCGAGCGCGCGGCTTCGATGATTTCCTCGCGGCTGGCGTCGGGCCGGCCGTAGGCGATGTTGTAGTAGATGCTGTCGTTGAACAGCACCGTGTCCTGCGGAACGATGCCGATATGGGCGCGCAGGCTGGCTTGGGTGAGCTGTCGAATGTCCTGGCCATTGATGTGGATGGCGCCGGCATTCACGTCGTAAAAGCGGAACAGCAGGCGCGATAGCGTGCTCTTACCGGCGCCCGAGCTGCCGACTACCGCCAGCGTGTGCCCGGCCGGAATCTGGAAGTCCACACCGTGCAGAATCTGCCGATTCGCCTCGTAGCCAAAATCCACCTGCTGGAAGGCCACTGCGGCGGCGCTGCTGTGCAGGATCTGCGCGTCAGGGGCATCTTGTACTTCGGCGTTTTGGTGCAGCAGGCTGAACATCTTTTCCATATCAGTCAGCGATTGCTTGATCTCGCGATAGGCCATGCCCAGGATGTTCAGCGGTGCATAGAGCTGGATCAGGAAGGCGTTGACCGCCACCAGGTCGCCCAAGGTCATCTGGCCTTTCACCACCCCGTCCGCCGCCAGCCAGACCAGACCCGTGACCCCCAGCGCAATAATGCCGCTCTGGCCACCATTTAGAATGCCATTCGAGGTTTCGTTGCGGATGGCGGCTTTTTCCCAGCGCGCCATCGATTCATCGTAGCGGCTCGCTTCGTAGTGCTCGTTGCCGAAGTATTTGACCGTTTCGTAATTGAGCAGCGAATCCACTGCGCGCACATTGGCCTTGGAATCGAGCTCATTCATCTTGCGGCGATTCTGGGTGCGCCATTCGGTGATCCAGATGGTGAACACGCCGTACATAAGGATGGTGACCAGGGTGACGGCGGCAAAACGCCAGTCATACAGCCAGATCAGAATGCCAGTGACGAGGCCGATTTCCAGGATGGTGGGCAGGATATTGAACAGCATGAAGCGCAGCAGGATGCTGATGCCGCGCGTGCCGCGTTCGATATCGCGCGTCATGCCGCCAGTCTGGCGATTCAGGTGAAAACGCAGGCTCAGCTGGTGCAGATGGCGGAAGGTTTCCAGCGCCAGCTGGCGTATCGCGCCCTGGGCGACCTTGGAGAAGATCGCATCGCGCAGCTCGCCAAAGCCGGTCATGGCCAGGCGTAACAGGCCATAGGCCAGAATCAGCGCAATTGGCACCGCCAGCACCAGGCCCGGCTTAGCGCTCAGGTGGTCGACAATGGCCTTGAGCACCAGTGGCACCACCACATTGGCCAGTTTGGCCAGCACCAGGCAGCTGATTGCTAGGGTTACCCGGCCCTTGAATTTGAGCAGGTAGGGAAGCAGGGTGGACAGGGTTTGCCAGTCGCTACGCGGTAGGCGGGGGGAAGCAGGGGCTTGCGGCGCTGACATGAATCGCATTCTGAAGCAGGGTTGATCCCGCTATGATGACGGCTGGCTCCCAGATATCAAGGTGTGATGATGGCGTGGTTGTTATTGGAGGCGGGCATTGCCGGCCTGTTGCTGGTGCTGATCGTCTGGTGGACCCTGCCGAAGAAGAAGCCCAATCGGCCGCGGCAGGCGTCCGAAACCCGTGCCAAGGATGCAGCCAAGGACCCGGATTCGGTCTGATGCTCATGCGGCGTTACCTGCTCCCTGCCCTGCTCTTGCTACTGTGTGCGCTTAGCAGCTCGGCTGCCGGCATTGCGCTCTTGCTACAGGTGGAGGGCAAGGCCTCGGTACGTGCGCTGGGCGCCGCCACCGAGCCCGCCCAGGCGCCGCGCTATCTGACCATCGGCACCGAAATCCAGGTCGCGGGTGGCAGCCAGGTCACGTTGCTACACCTGGGGCGGCAGAGCGAAATCGTGCTGACCGGCCCGGTGCTGGCCACACTCAGCCGCAGCGGGGTGATGGCCGCCGCCAAGCGCGTGCAGGAAAGCCCGCTGCCAGCCGAGCCGCTGCTGGCGCAAAGCCTGCCACGCAGCGCGCTGACGCCAGCAAGCCCCGCAGCGCAACCGGCCGATGGCAGCCGCCTGCTACCGGGTTGGCGCCGCTTCAGCTGGCCGGGCAGCCAGCCGCAGACCTTTACGCTGCAGGACGCCAGCGGGCAGACGCTATTCAGCCAGCCCTTGGCGCGCAGCCCGCTGCAGCTGCCGGAAAACCTGGCCCTGCAGGCCGGACGCGGCTACCGCTGGGCGGTGCAGGTGCCTGATGCCAGCACACCGCCACGCTGGCATGGCCTGCAGATTGCCGACGCCGGCGTGGCCCAGCCCCTGCTCGCGCAACGCCCCACTAGCAAAACGCCCGCCTGGCCCTGGCTGATCTACCAGCAGCGCCTGCGCACTGCCGGCTTCAGCACCGACGCCGATGCGCTGTGGGCTGAACTCAACTCTCCCTAGACCGCCAAGCCCATGCGACAGCTTTTCCGCCTTGTTCCGCTCTTGATGTCTGCACCGCTCTGGGCCGCGCCAGCCGGCCTGGTGCTGACCGACGATGTGGTTGGCCCGACCTGTTTGAACTACCTGGGCATGGGCAAGATGCCCTGGGAAAAGCCGCTGGGCGACTGGGTGGACCGCGAGGGCAAGCTGTATGGCGACAAGCCCTATGCCAGCCAGGACATCAAACCGCAGCGCAGCCGGCAGATGGTGGAGCTGGACCTGACCGCCCTGGTACGCGACTGGCTGAGCGGTAAGCAGCCGAATCACGGCGTGCTGCTGCGCGCCCTGCCCGGCCCACTGGCCGGTGTACTCGAATTCCACAGCCGCGAGGCCAGCGATCTGGGTGGCCGGCCCATGCTGAAGCTGCAGTGGAAGAACGGCGAACGCAGCCGGCTGGCGCCAGCGGCCGATACCTTTCTCGACTGCACCTCGCAAGCCAGCCTGGGCCAGCGCAAGGACCTGAAGCTCAGTGGCCGCCAGCCCATTCTGATGCGCTTCGAACTGCCGCGCGCCGAGAGCGAGCTGCAGTCGGCCACGCTGTACCTGGTATCCGATGTGCAATACGGCTCGGGCGCACGCCTGGGCGCCTTCCGGGTGGAGCCGCCGTTCGAACGCGCCAGCAGCAAGATCGAACAGGGCCTGGCTGCGCGCTACAAGCGCGATGCGGGGCTGGAGAAAGACCCGGCCGTGCTGTTTACCAGCGGCTTTGAAGAACAGCTGTGGATGAGCCGCTGGAGCGACTATTCGCTGCGTAGCGAGGCCAGCGCGGTCAGCACCGACCCGGAGCGCGGCTTTGCGCCGCTGTCGGGCAAGGCGCTACGCGTGACCCTGGCCAAGGGCAAGAACCTCGGCCTCGATCTGCGCTATCTGTTTGCCAAGGAAGGCCAGGCCGAACCGGACGAGATCTACTTCCGCTACTACCTGCGTTTTGCCAGCGACTGGAACCCCTCGCTGGATGGCGGCAAGATGCCCGGCATTGCCGGCACCTATGGGCGCGCGGGCTGGGGCATGCGTAAGACCGATGGCTACAACGGCTGGTCGGCGCGTGGTGGCTTCAATGCGCGCCCGGCCGAGGCCAAGTCGGTTGCCGGGCTGACCGCGCTCAATACCTATAGCTATCACGCCGATATCCGCGATGCCTCGGGCGATATCTGGCCCTGGGGCAAGGGGCCGGCCGCCCTGCTGGAAAACAAGCGCTGGTACGCGGTCGAGCAGTATCTGAAGCTCAATACCCCGGGCGAGAAGAACGGCATCATGCGCGCCTGGGTGGACGGCAAGCTGGTGATGGAGAAAAGCGATATCCGCTTTCGCAATACCGATGCCCTGAAGATCGAGACCGTCTGGCTCGATGTCTACCACGGCGGGGTATCACCCAGCCCGCACGATATGTCGCTGTATCTCGACAATGTGGTGATCGCCCGTCAGTACATCGGCCCGATGCAGCCTTAGGGGCCCTAACCCCTACCCACGCGCAGCAGATTGCGCAGATCGCGCAGAAAGGGCTGCGGGTCGCGCCAGGACCACACGTAGTAGCGCACATTCGGGCGCAGGAAGTCGGCCAGGAAGCGCAGCAGCTCGGCCCAGGGACGGCGCTGGAAGCTGCGGTCAATGATCTTGTCCGGCTGCAGCCAGATGCGCAGCAGGCGCTTGAGTTCGGTCGCCACCATGCGGCAGCGCAAGCGCGTGTTCAGTGGCGGCTCGGCAGCATAGGGCAAGCCGTGAGCGACCTGATAAGACAGCAGGGCAAAACCAGCGCCCGCGTAGAGCGCGAGCGGATAACTGCCCCAGAAGCGCCCATTGATCTCCATCAGCACCGCACGCCCACTGACCGGGTCGTAGCGGTATTCGACCATGGCCACACCCTGCCAGCCGATTGCGCGCAGCAGCGCAATCGACTTGGCCTGCAGTTCAACATGCTCGCTGAGCGGCACCGCGTCGCAAACGCTGGAAAAGCCGCCTTCCGGCGGCCACTCGGCCACGCGGCGGTGCTGAAAGCGCCGTAAAGCCTGGCCTTCATGCAGATAGAAGAATTGGCCAAGGCCATAGCCGGGGCAGTATTCCTGTACCAAGGGCCATGCGCCTAAGGGGGCGTAACGGCGCAAGGCGGCCAGCAGTTCGTCCTGGGTGTACACATACTCGGCCTTCAGCAAATCCAGCCCCTGCTTGGCGAGCAGTGGCGCCACCGCATTCGGGTCCTTCCACTTCAACACGGCCGGCAATGGGCAGCGCGCGGCCAAGGCGGCCAGATCGTCACCCGGCAAGGGCTCGATCGACTGCGGCACGGCAATGCCGACCGCCTGGGCGGCGGCCAGCGTGGCCTGCTTGTCGAGCACCGTGGCCAGTGCAGCCGGCGCGGGCAGCAGGGCCTCGACCTGGCCGAGCTGGCTGCGCTCGCGCATCAGCCAGTTCAGGTTCACCTCGGCCACTGCCATCAGCTTGCACGGGCCATAGCGCTCGCCCACCGCGCGTATCGCCGCCAGCAGGGCCGGACTACGTGCTTCGGGCACCACGATGCCCTCGTGCAGATAACGCGAGGCCAGACCGATGGCCTGCGGGTCTTGGGTGATGCCAATCACGCGTACGCCGGCAGCGCCGAGTTCGCGCACCAGACTCAGGCCGATCTGGGTTTCCAGACCAAGCACGATGCAGGGCGGCGCATTCATGTGGCGCTCCGCAACCGGCCCGCGCCCAGGCGTTGCAGGCGTGCCAGCAGCCAGGCACGCAGCGCATGGCGCTTGTTCTCGGTAAACAGCCCCACCAGCCACACCGACAGCGCCACCAGCACGGTAGTGGCCAGCCAGTAGCCATAGCCGTTCGGGTCCCCGCGCAGCACGGCGGCCCAGAACAGGAATAGTGGCTGGTGCAAGAGATAGAGCGTGAAGGTATAGGCGGCCAGGAAGCGAATCGGCCGCTCGAAAGGCAGCAGCACGGCGCCCAGCAGCGGCGCCAGCTGGCGCATGGCGGCAAAGTTCATCAGCACCAAGAGGCCCAGCAGATAGTCGGCCAGGAAGAATTTGGAGAAGGTCAGCTGGGTATGCCAGTGGGCGCCGATCTGCGCCTTGAACCAGGCGCTGATCTGCCCTTCCACATCCAGCGCATGGAAGGCCACGATGCCGAGCACCGATACGACTGCCAGCACACCGGCCTGCGGCGTGCTCAGCCTTTGCAGCGCGCGCCAGCGATACAGCAGCACACCGAGCGCCCAGATCGGCGCCAGCATCAAAATTTTTGGCCCCAGCAGCAGCGCCAGTACGGCCAAAGCGGGCCAGGCCAGCCGGCGCGGCAGGAAGGTGAGCAGGCCGAAGGCCACGTAGTACCAGAACTCGTAGCAGATCGACCAGTAAGGCACATTCGAGAAGCTGGTGATGGAGACGAACCAGACCTCGTTGAGCATGGCCGTGCCGGCCAGGAGGCGCACGGCGAACTGGTCGAACGGGTAGTTGTACAGCGCCGGGTAGAGCTGGCGGCCGATGGCATCGAGCAGCACGGTCAGCAACAGCGCCGGCACAGCCACCGAGTAGACGCGTGACAGGCGGCTGGCCGCATAGCTGGCCCAGTCGTTCTCCTTGCTGTCGGTGATATAGGCGATCACGAAGCCGGACAGCACAAAGAACACGATGACCGCGCTATGCCCGAAGTGACTGGCCGGCAGGATGTCGGCCACCAAGAGGCGCTGATTCGAGTGGTAGACATACACGAGGCAGGCGGCGATAAAGCGCACCGCGTCGAGATAGAGCGAGAAGGGTCGGTTCATGGCGGGCCTTAGAATCGGCGCAGCAGTTGTTCGGCATAGCGGCCCAGAGTGGCCAGCGTGCCCACCGTGGGCTGCGGTGGCAGCGCGGCCTCTGCGCCTGGGGGCGTGCAGTCCGCCAGGCCTACCGTGGGCCAGCCGCGCTGGGCCAGCCAGGCGCACAGCGCTTCAAAGCGGCGCACCACGATGCGGTCCGGCTCGCTCGAATCGGGCTTGAGCAGCTCGAAGTTGTGCGAGACGAGAATGAATTCAGGCAGGCCAAGCGCGGCCGCGCTATCGAGCGCCGCGCGCAGCTCGGCAAAGCTGCAGCCAGATAACTGAGCCGGCTTGGGCTTGCCCAGGCCATCGCGGAATACGCTGACCGGAAAGCTGTGCACGCCATGGATGCTGCGCGCACCGCGCAAGGGGCCATCGCCGCGCAGATCGGGGCCGCTGACTGCGTAGAAATCGTTCAGGCTGCTGTCCAGCGTGATGCCATTGCGTGCGAGCGCCGTAAAAGTAGCGCGGTTGGCCGCGAAGCTGCCGGCGCGAAAAGCATTGATCTGCGCCACACCGGCCTCGGCCAGCAGGCGCTTGCCGTGCGCGATCAGCGCGGTCTGCTCATCCAGCGTGTAGTAGCTGAGGTGCTGGCGCTTGACCTGATTGTTGGGTATCAGCGCCGGGCTGATCTCATCGGTCCATTCCGGGTGCAGATGCAGCTGCACCTCCTGGCCGGCGCTCTGGATCAGCGCAACGATCTCGGCCAGGTACGCCAGCCCAAAACGGGCGGCGAACAAGGGCTCGACGAAGAACACGCCGTGCAGGCCATGCCGGTTCAAGATCTCCAGGGTCTTGGGCAGTGCATAGTCGCCCAGGGCCGAGCGCCCATACACATAGCGGGCAAAGCTGGCCGGAAAAGCCTCGTCCAGCCGGTCCCAGCCATTGCACCAGACCTCGATATCGAAGCTGAGCACCACCTTCATGGCTGCATGCTCGCACTGCCACGCACACGCAGCTCGGCACACAGATTCAGCACCGCGCTGTGGATCAAGGTAAAGCAGCTGAAGAAATAGGCATCGGACAGCGTGGCCGGGTCATGCAGATGCAGGCGGCGCGGGCGCGACCAGGCACCGAGCAGCACGATGGCCTGGGCCGGAATACCGCGTGCCTGCAGCTGCTTCACATGGCGAATTTCCATGGCCAGCAGGAGGTCGCCCGGCTGGTAGCGGTAGTCGCTGAAGTCAGTGGCCTGATGCTGGCCAAGGTCGAGGCCGAAGTAGCCGGCGGTGTGCTGGGCGGTCGGGAAGGCCGGTGCGCCGGTGGTGGTGGACAGGCCGAGCGAGCAGACCCGCGCGCCCTGCCCGCGCGCCACCCATTCGGCAAACGCGCTGCGATTGATATTGCCGAGGCAGACGAAGACCAGCCTGTGCACCGGCTCTGTCGGCAGCGCGATGTGCGCGTCCACGCGCCCGGCCAGCAGTTCAAGCTGGGCCAGCATATGGCGCACCCAGCCACGCAGGGTGCCGTAATTGCTGCGGGTCAGCGCGGCCAATTGCTGGCGGGCCTGGGAAAATCGATTCAGCATCGCGAAGTCTTGAACGAGGAAAACACGGATCAGGCCAGCTGCGCGGCCGGTGCGCGCAGATTGCCCAGCATGCGCAGGCCATACTTGAACGCACTGCGGTCCCAGGGTTTGAAGCGTGGCAGCTGGAAGGGGTCGGACCCCAGGCTGGCCGCGCCCATGGCGGTGGACACCGCAGCGACAAAGCCGGCGCGGCGCAGCATGGCCGTATGGCTGGCGTGGTAGTCCTTGCCCGGCCGCCCATTCGGATAGGCAAACAGCCGGACCGGCGCGGCGATGATGTCCTGCAGCGCGGCCTGGCTATCCACGATCTCGCGCTCGGCCTCAGCATCGCTGAGCGTAGCCAGGATGGGATGGCTGCAGGTGTGCGCGCCGATCTGCATGCCGGCGCGATGCAGCAGGCGCACCTGCTCGGAACGCATCATCAGGTCGTCCGGCAGCGTCACCTCGGCCAAGTCGGCAATCTGCGCGACCAGGGCCAGGCGCTCGGGCGGGGTCTGGTATTTGATCTTGGCAATCAGGCCGTTCAGCGCCTGGCGCCGCTCGGCCACACTACCCAGCGGCCAACTACCCAGGCCCAGCGCGCTGAGGTCGAGCTGCGGCTGGCGGCAGCCTCGCACGGTCTCGATGATCGCGTCATTCCACATCCGCCCGCCGTTCAAAAAGCCACTGGCGATGAAGAAGGTGGCCGGCATCGCGTGCTTTTGCAGCAGCGGCAACGCCTGGGTGGCGTTATTCGCATAGCCATCGTCGAAGGTGATGACCGCCGCACGCGCCGGCAGGCTGCCCGCCTGCAGGCGTGCGGCCGCCTCATCCAGCGGCAGTACCTGGAACCAGCGCCCTAGCCAGCGCAGCTCTTCATCGAAGCGCGCCACATCGGGCTCGTCCGGCAGCAGCGGGTCGGGCTGGGCCAGCACGCGGTGGAAGGTGAGGATGGACAGTTTGGCCCTCGGGCCGGCTGGCGACAGCAGGCCAGCCACGCTACGCAGCATCATGCGGGTACCGCCTGAAAGGTTTTCTTCTTGGCCTTCATTCGGCCGACCGGCGCGGCCGAGCCGAAGGCGCCGGTTTTCTCATTTTCGTAAGCCTTGCTCTTCAGCCAACGGTCGGCCGCCAGCAGGATCACCATCAGGTTGTAAGGCAGGTCGAAGTACTGCAGGGCGAGGAAGGCGCCGCCCACCGCATAGCCAATGATGGACACCTGGCACATGCCGGCCAGGTAATAGAGCCACATGGTCTCGGGCAGCAGCCGCGCCTGCTTGCGCAGCCGCCCGGCCAGCATGAAGGTGAGCAGCCATAGCAGCAGGAACAGGAACAGCCCGACCCAGCCATGCTCGCCCAGCACGGCAAAGTAGATACTGTGCGCGCCGAGCACGATATTCGGATTGGGCGCGTAGATCGCGTACAGATCGGGCTGGTAGATAGCGAAGCCGCCGCCCAGGAAACGGTCATTGGCCAGGTTGTAGGTCATCTGCCAGGCATTGATGCGCCCCATGGCCGAGCCGTCGCTCTCATAGGTCTGGATGGTACCCATGCGCTCGCTCCAGCTTTCCGGCATGAAGGCGAGCAGGCCGGCGGCGATCACGCCGACCATGATGCCGGTCACGATCTTGCGGTCCGAGCGCAACCAGAGCAGCGCGCCCATGGCCGACAGCGCGAGCAGCGCGCCGCGCGACTGGGTGCCAAGCGCCGCCACGGTCGACAGCAGCATCACCACCAAGAGGCCCTGGCGTATCCAGATGCGCGTGGCCACCACGCGCAGATAGTTCATCAGCGGGATGCACATGATCAGCGCCACCGCCAGCTCGTTATTGCCCTCGATAAAGCCGCCGGGCGGCCCCCATACGCGCGCGCCGCCGCCGCTGGTAATGGTGAAGATGCCGCCCTTGAAGCCGTAGAAGCCGATGGATAGCACATTGATCCAGATAAAGAACTCGATGTGCTTGCGCTCGTGCAGCACCGCCAGCGCCACCAGGGTCATCAGCTGGATCTTGAACACCTTGTTCAGCTGCAGCCAGGAGGCGGTCGAATGCACGGAGAACACCGTGGTCAGCGTCATCCAGGCCACGAAGAGCAGCAGCACCACCACCGGCGGGCTCCAGGTGAACTTGATCTTGTCCTTGGTGAACACCATGGAAACAAAGGTCACCGCCGCGGCAATCGCCGCGAACGGCGCGGCATGGGCAAAGCCGAAGGCGAGCTTGTGCGGGTTCATGATGCTGACCCAGGTCCAGATCATCACCCCGACCCAGGGCCGCTTGAGCGCATAAAAGGTGGCAACCAGCAGGACAAGTACCAGGGCAAGATCACGCATGTTGCACCTCTACGCCCGGTGCGAAGGCCGGCACCGCGCTGACCACATAGCGGAACTTGCCCGAGGCCTCGGCCGGAATCTCGTCCACCTGCTCGACCTGGATCTCCACGCCTTGCCCCAGGCGCGCCTTGAAGTCGTGCACGATGCGCGCCGCGCTCTCGGGCGCGAAACCGGCCTCGGCCACGATTTTCACCACCGTCAGCGCACGCGAGCGCTGCTCGATGCGAAAGCGCGCCACGCCGGGCAGATCACGCACCGTGTAGATCAGCGCCAGGCCATGCATAACGGTGCCGTCTTGCGCCACCACGAAATCGGTACTGCGCCCCTGCACTTCCTGCAGTACCGGCAGGCTGCGCCCGCACGCGCACAGCTGGGTGCCGAGTATGCCCATATCGCCAGTGCGGTAGCGCACGAAGGGGAAATCGGCCGTGCCCAGATGGGTGACAGTGATCTCGCCCAGTTCACCCGCACCGGCCTGGCTGCCATCGGGCTTCAGCGTCTCCACGATGATGTCCTCGGCGCTGATATGCAGGCTGCCCTGCGGGCACTGGTGGGCGATAAAGCCCGCATCGCGCGCGCCATAGCCATTCGCCACCGGGCAGCCAAAGGCCGCTTCTATGCTGGCGCGCTGATTGTCGTAGAGCTTTTCCGAGGTGACGAACACCACCCGGATACCCAGATCGTTGAGCGCCACGCCGCGCGCCTGCGCATGCTGGGCGATCAGCGCCAGGCTGGACGGATAGCCGAACAACATGGCCGGGCGCTTGGCGCGGATGGTGGCGATAAAGCGGTCAAGGTTCTCGGCCGACATCTCGAAGGCCGGCAGCAGAAAACTCCGCATCAGCCCATCACGCAGGCGGCGCACACGGTCCTGGGCGCCGAGTTCGATCGGACTGCCCCACACCACCAGTTCCGGGTCGCCGATATCCACACCCCACCAGCGCGTGGCGCGCCACTTGGCCGCCACATCGTGGCTCTTGCGCCCCTTGCCCATATAGAAGATCAGCGGCTCGCCCGAGGAGCCACCGGTGTTATAGCGGGTCAGCGGACCATGGCCGTCGGCCTTCAGCGCTTCGACATGCGCGCGGATTTCCGGCTTACCCAGGCGCGGCAGGCGCTGCAGATCGGCCAGGCTGTGGATGCTGGCCGGATCGAAACCGAGCTCGGCAAATAGCTCGCGGTAGTAAGGCACGCGCTGGCCGATCTCGACCAGAAAGGCGCGTAGGCGCATCAGCTGATCGTCCGCCAAACGCTCGGCCGGCCACCACTGGCTGGCCTCCAGGCGGCGACGCAGCGCCACCGAGTCGTGACCCTTCAGGCGCTCGTGCAGCGGAAACAGCACGCCGGCGCAGAGCTTGGTGTACCAGCTGCTCATGCCACACTCCTTTGCGCCGCAGCGCGCCGGTAGGCATCCAACCACTGTGCGCGTACGCGCGGCCAGGCATAGCCCTCGGCCTCCTGGCGTGCGGCCTGGCAAAAGCGCGCCGCCAGCGCCGGGTCCTGCAAGACTCGCAGCGCGGCCGCCGCCATGGCGGGCGCATCACCTATCGGCACCAGCAGGCCGGTGCGCCCATCGTCGAGCATATCGGGTATGCCGCCCGCCGCCGTGCTGACCACCGGCACGCCGCTGGCGAAGGCTTCCAGAATCGAGATCGGCATATTGTCCACCGTGCTGGGGTTGAGCATGCAATCGGCCTCGGCATACAGGGCGGGAATGGCGGCGTTTTCGATGCGGCCGGCAAAGCGTACCGCCTCGCCCAGGCCCAGCTCAGCCACCAGCGCCTGCAGGCTGGCCAGCTCCGGTCCGCTGCCGGCCACGGTCAGCCGTGCGGCGGGAAAGCTCGCACGCAGCTGGGCAAAGGCGCGAATCGCGGTCGGAATATCGTAAATCGCTTCCAGATTACGGGTGACCACAATATGCGGCGCCGTGTCAAACGCGCGCAGCGGCTGCTGGTTGAAGCGCGATAGGTCGATGATATTCGGGATGACCTCGGCCGCCAGACCGAAATCGGCAAACACGCGTAAGAGATAGCGCGAGGGGGTCACGCGCAGCGCCACGCCGGCCAGCATGCGCAGCACATAGGCGGGCGCGCTGGCAAAGAAGGGTTGGGCATTGCCACCGCGATAATTGATGATCACCGCGCAGCCACGCGCCCGGGCGATCAGCACCGCGGGCGCTGCGAACAGATGCCAGGCCCAGCCGGAATTGGCCAGCACATGCATGACCTGGGACTGGCCGGCCGCACGCCATAGCGCCCACAGATAGGGTATGAGCCGGAACGCGGCGCGCAGCACCGGCAGGCGCCCTACCCAAGCCGGCGCATAGGGCGCATTGGTACGCACATGGCGCACCGGCATGCCCGCTTCGCCCCACAGGCGCAGCAGCTGCTCGCACTGATTGGCCATGCCGCCCGAGGGCGGCGGCAAGGGCCCCACCACGCACACGCGTGGCAGCGACTGGCCCTGCTCGATTGCATTCATGCTGACATCCTCAAGGCGCTTCATCGGGTTTCCTGCCGGCTTGGGCGCGTGCGCCACAGCATGATCAGGCTGAGCAAGAGGCCCAGCTTGGCCACGGCCCCGAGTACCACCAGCCACTGCAGCTGCAGTCGCAGGCTACGCAGCGCCTGCAGCTGGTTGAGATTGGCCGGTTCTTCGAGCACCTGCAGGCGAGGCTGCACACCCTGCAAGATGCCACCCACCTGCTCGAGCGAGCGGCTGACGCCGCCTAGCGCCCTCACCAACACGGCGCGGTCGTACTCGAACACATTATTGCCCCACCACAGATACCACTCGTTCTGGCCGCGCCGGTAGTAGTCCCAGGCCTTGGCCGGCTCGGCATAGCCGGGGCGTGCCTCGGCCACCAGGCGCTGCATCCGGATGCTGTCCGGCGCCTCGCGCAGCGCCTGGCGGAAAGCCAGCGCGGACAGGATCTGTCCATCGGCCGCGGTGAAATAGGCGTTATTGAACACATCGACCAGCTGCCAGCGCTGCGCCTGGCGGTTCCAGATTTCCGGCCAGACGTGGCCATGGCCGCCAAAGCCATCAAAAGAGAACGCCCACTGGCGTACCGGCACCTCGGCCGCCAGGGCCAGCGCGGTAAAGGCCCGCACAAAGTCGCCGCAATAGCCATCGCCACGCTGCACGATGCGCTGGTAGGTGGTCTGCAGATCGGACTGGATCGCCCCGCCATGCAGCACCGCACTACCAGTAAGCAGATGGCGGCTGATGGCCTGGGCGCGCTGCCAGTCATCGGGCAGCTCAGCTAGCTTCAGCGCGCGCGCCTGGGTGGCGAACAGCGCCATGCTGGGGCCGGGTTCCTGGCGGAAATCCGCAGGCCACGCAGCCGGCGTCCAGTTCACGCCCGAACGCGGCGCATCCTGCAAGAGCCAGGCATTGCGCAGGCGCACCAATTCGCTACCGCTGCGCAGATAGGGCAGCAGCATGGCCGCGCAGGCCAGCAGCACCAGCAGGCAGCCGATCGCCAGTGCGGCCCAGCGCCGCCGCGGCGGGGCCAGTTTTACCAGCACAGGCCTTCCACCGTGGCCGGAATGTCCGCCGTATTGGGCAGGCGTACCAGGTCAAGCAGGGTCTGTTCCGGCCGGCAATGGCGGGCCAGTGCATTGGCGATCTCGAGGCCGCTCAGCCCGACCACCAGCACGTCCGATTCGGCGATCACCTCGCTCAGCTCGGCGCGCAGCAGCTCGCCGATATGCGGCAAGGTGGTTTCGATATAACGACGGTTGGCGCCCAAGAGGCGAGCCAGATGCACTTCCGGGTCGTAGATGCTCAGCTGCATGCCCTTGCCGATCAGGCGTTCGGCCAGCGTAACCAGCGGGCTTTCGCGCAGATCATCGGTGCCGGTCTTGAAGGACAGGCCGACAAAGCCGATCTTGCGTTTGCCGCTGGCCAGCAGCTTGTCGACCGCATGATCGAGATGCACGCGGTTGGAGGCCAGGATGGCCGACATCATCGGCAGGTTCACATCGTGCATCTTGGCCAGATAGCTGGTGGCGCGCAGGTCCTTGGGCAGGCAGGAGCCGCCAAAGGCAAAGCCGGGCTTCAGATAGGCGCGCGAGATATTGAGCTGGGTGTCCTGGCAGACCAGGTCCATCACCTCGAAGGCATCGACGCCGAGCGCCTCGCACAGGCGCGCGGTTTCATTGGCGAAGGTGATCTTCAGCGCATGAAAGTTATTGCAGCAGTACTTCATCATCTCGGCCGCGCGCACCGAGGTCTGCAGGAAGTTGCAGGGCAGATGGCCGAACAGCGCGCGCAGACGCTCCACCGGATAGGCGTGGTTGGCGCCAACGATGGTGAACGGCGGCTTGTCGTAATCGCGGATCGAGGAGCCTTCGCGCAGGAATTCGGGCTGGAAGCATAGATGAAAACCCTCGCCATCCTTCTTGCCCGAGCTGCGTTCAATGATCGGGCGTAGCACATCTTCCACCGTGCCCGGCACCAGGGTGGAGCGGAATACCAGCACATGCGGCTCGGCCTTGTTGGCAATCGCGAGGCCAATCTGTTCGGCTAGGCGGAGCACGGCGCCCTGGTCCTGGCTGCCATTGGCGGCCGACGGGGTGCCCACGCAGATCAGCGAAATCTCGCTGCCCTGCACCGCCGCTTCGGCACTGGTGGTGACCGTCACCCGGCCGCTCTGCGCCACGCTCTCCATCAGCGCCACCATGCCCTCCTCCACCACCGGCGTCTTGCCGGCGCGGATCAGATCGAGCTTGGTCTGTTCGATATCGACACCGATCACCTCATGGCCGTCACGCGATAGGCAGGCCAGCGAGACCGCGCCCACATAGCCCAGGCCGAAGATACTGATTTTCATAATGTTTTCCCTCTTGCATGACTGAATTTATGCACACTGCGTTCGATAATCTGCTCTAGCCTGGCCATGGATTTCGGCCAGGCATGGTGGCTGAGCATGCGCGCCCTGCCCGCCTCGGCGAGGCGCGCGCGCTCGGCCGGTTGCTCCAGAATGCGCAGGATGGCGGCCGCCAAGGCCTCGGCGCCATCGGCAACCAGGAAATGCTGTTCCGCCTCGGCATCCACGCCGCCGGCCGCGATGCTGCTGGTCACCACCGGCACCCCCATCGCCATCGCCTCAAGAATCTTGTTCTGCGTGCCACGCGCAATCGCCAACGGGGCCACCATCAGGGCCGAGCTGCGGATATAGGGGCGGACATCGGGCACCGAGCCGGTCACCGTCACGCCGGGCAGCTCACCCAGCTTGCGCATGGCAGGTGAGGGGTCGGCGCCCACGATCAGCAATTTGATGTTGGGCCGACGGGCGCGTAGCAAGGGCCACACCTCGCCGCAGAAGCGACTCATGCATTCCTGGTTCGGGTAGTAATCCATGCGGCCGATAAAGCTGATGGTGTCCGGCTCGTAAGGCTCGCTGCCCGGGCTGAAGAAGTCGGCATCGACCCCATTCGGGAACCAGTCGGTATCCGCGCCGGTGCCATAGTCGTTCAGGGTTTCCCATTCCAGACGCGTGGTGGCCGTGCACAGGTCAAAGCGCTTGGCCAAGCGCTTTTCCGCCGCCAGCATCTTGCTGCCTTCCAGCCGGTAGCCGAGCGAGAGCGGGAAAGGTTTGTAGTTCGCGTACTCGAACCACTTCTGCGAATCCATATCGCCAAAGTCGAGAATCTTCGGAATGTCGGTGACATGCTCGACATACTGCGCCACCGACGAGCAGTGCACGAAGATCAGGTCCCACTTTTGCTCGGCCAGCAGCTGGCGCACCTTGGCCGCCAGCTCGGGCGAATAGAAAAAGCCCATCGAGGACGGCGTGCTGACCGGCAGGCGCAACACCATGCGCAAGGCCTGCAGTGGATTCCATACCTGGCTCATTTCGTAACGCGCGCAATGCGGCTGGATGCCGCGCCCTTCCTCGGCCTCGGCCTGGGTACGCGCGAGTGAGCAGACAGTGACCGAGTGCCCCTGCTGGGTCAGGTGGCGAATCATATTGAAGGGCCGGATCTTGCCGCCGCGCTTGGGCGGAAATGGGAAACGGTGGCAGAGGTAGAGGATATTCATGCGAGATAACTTTTCAGTTCGAGCGCCACATCGGCCGGGTCACGCCGATCGAGATAGATGCGGCTCCATACTTCCAGATTGAGCAGGGCCAGCAGCGCGTCAGTGCCATCGATGCGATTGGCTGCATGGTCGGCCATCAGCTGCTGGATCGCCTCGCTGCGGAACAGGCCGCGCGTGCGCACCACCTCGGGCGATAAAAGGCGCTGCAGCAGTGGCGCCAATTCGCGCTTGAGCCAGGCACCCATCGGTGTGCCGAAGCCACGCTTCTTGCGGTCGAGGATGTCGGCCGGCAAGAGGTCAGCCACCGACTGCTTGAGAATGTGCTTGAGCCGTCCATCGCGCACCTTGATGGCGGACGGAATGGCCGCCATCAGCTCGACCAGCTCGTGATCGAGCATGGGCACGCGGCATTCGAGCGACACCGCCATGCTCATTTTGTCGGTCAGCAGCAGGATGTCGTCGGGCAGCTGGGTTTCCAGGTCCACCGCCATCATGCGTTGCAGCTCATCACCGCTATGCACGCGCGCTAAGGCATCCTGCAGCGGGTCGGCACCGGCCTGCTCGCTGAGCAGCATCTGCGCGACGGCCTGACGGTCCAGCACCTGCAGATAGCTCGCATAGCGCGCGTCGGGGCTTAGCTCGGTGGAGGCGAGAAAGCTCTTCGCCAGGCGCAGGGTGTTGAGCAGGCCCGAGTGACGGTCAGCCGGCAGATGACGGGCCGCAAAACTGGCCGAGCGGCGCAGCCAGGCCGGCAGGGTCTGGAAGCGTGCCGCATAGTGGCCGCCCAGATAGCGTCGATAACCGGCCGCGATCTCGTCGCCGCCTGCGCCGGACAGGATGACCTTCACATCCTGACGCGCGAATTCCGACACCAGGAAGGTGGTGATAAAGGCGGTGTCGGCAATCGGCTCATCCATATGCCAGAGCAGCTTGGGCAGGAGGCCGACCACATCGGGCTTGACCAGGATCTCGCGGTGCTGGGTGCCAAACAGCTCGGCCACCCGGCGCGCATAGGGCAGCTCGTTATACAGGGCCTCGGCGGCCCCGCCCTCGAAGCCGATCGCATAGGTGCGAATCGGCTGGGACGAATGCTGGGCCATCAGGCCGACCACGGCACTGGAGTCGACACCGCCGGACAGGAAGGCCCCGATCGGCACATCGCTGACCATCTGCATATGCACCGATTTATCCAGCTGGTCGCGCACGCGCGCCACCCAATCCGCCTCGCTCAGGCTGGTATCGATGCGCGTGGGCAGCTGCCAGTAGCGCCATTCACTGATCTGGCCATCCTCCACCGCCAGCAGGGTGGCCGGCGGCAGCTTGCGCATGCCCTTGAAGATGCACAACGGCGCGGCCACATAGCCAAGTTGCAGATAGCTGGCCAGCACGCTGCGGTCGAGCTCGGGCTCGACACCGGGCAGGGCCAACAGCGCCTTGGCCTCGGTGGCGAAAGCCAGACGTTGCCCATCCTGCAGCACATACAGCGGCTTCACGCCGATGCGGTCGCGGCCGATCAAGAGGCGGCGGCGGCGCGCATCCCAGAGCGCGAAGTCGAACATGCCGTTCAGGCGCTGCACAAAGGCATCGCCCTCCTCGGCATAGCCATGCAGCAGCACCTCGCTGTCCGAACCCGTCTTAAACACATGGCCCTTGGCTTGCAGCTCGCTGCGCAGCTCGCGGTAGTTGTAGATTTCACCATTGCAGACCAGCCACAGCGTCTGCTCCTGGTTGGATAGCGGCTGATGGCCGCCAGCCAGGTCGATGATGGACAGGCGGCGCATGGCAATGCCGCAGGCGCCATCGATATGCATGCCCTCGTCGTCGGGGCCGCGATGCTGGGTGATATTGCCCATCGCGCTCAACGTTTCCGCCGCCACGCGCTGGCCATCCAGCCGATATAGTCCGTGTACGCCGCACATGATCCGACCTCAACCGCGCAGGGCGGGAATGGGGCTACGGCCGGCCAGCGCGCGGCCGTAGACTTCCTGATAACGGGCCACGCTGCTGCGCCAGGTGCGCTCGGCTTCCACAAAGCGGCGCGCCTGCTGCTTGATGGCCGGCCAGCGTTCGCGCTGGGCCAGCACGTCTTCCAGCGCGTTTTCCAGCGCCGCCACATCACCGGCCTTGCACAGAAAACCAGTTTCGCCATGGCGGATCAGCTCGCGGTGGCCACCGACATCGGAGGCAACAAAGATACGCCCCTGCGCCATCGCTTCGAGCGGCTTGAGTGGGGTGACCAGCTCGGTCAGGCGAATTGGCAGGCGCGGGTAGGCGAGTACATCGATCAGCTCGTAGTAACGCTGCACCTCGCTATGCGGCACGCGACCGGTGAAGATCACCTTGTCCTGCATGCCAGCGGCCGCCACCTGAGCCTTCAGCGCCGCTTCCTGCGGTCCGCCGCCCACCAGCAACACGCGCAGCGCCGGGTGGCGCGCCAGCATGCGTTCGGCCGCACCCAGCAGCAGGCTCAAACCCTCATAACCGTAGAAGGAACCGGCAAAGCCAAGCACCGTGGCGCCATCGAGGCCGAGCTGGCTGCGCAGGGCCGGGTCGGGCTCCACACCAAAGCGGAAGGCATTCGCGTCCACCGCATTGGGAATCACGGTAATCCGCTCGCTGGGAATGCCGCGCACGGCGATATCGCCGCGCAGACCTTCGCAGATGGTGGTCACCTCGTCGGCACGGCGCAGGGCAAAGCTTTCCAGCGCACGCGAGGCGCGGTAGCGCAGGCTGCCTTCACGCGTCGTGCCATGGTCGACCGCCGCGTCCTCCCAGGACGCACGCATCTCGTACACCACCGGCAGCTTGAACTGGCGCCCCACCCATAGCGCCGGCAGCGCATTCAGCACCGGCGAATGGGCATGGATCAGGTCGGGGCGGGTATCGCGCACCACCTCGGCCAGGCGGCGCTGGGTCAGGCGCATCTGTGCCAGCAGACCGGTGCCCTCGGCGCTGGGCGTGCGGTAGAACATCAGGCCGTCCACCTCTTCCTGCCGCAGCGGGCTGTGGCCTTGTTTAGGCGTGGTGAGGTGAAGGGTCTCCCAGCCCAGCGCGCGCTGTTCGCGCAGGATGGACAGGGTGCGGAAGGTATAACCACTGTGCAGCGGGGCCGAGTGGTCGAGCACATGCAGGACACGCAGACTCATGACAGGGCCACCGCCACTTCCGGCTGACGTGCTGCCGTTGGGCCGGCATCCAGCACATTGCGCAGGAAGGCCTCGAACATCAGCAAGGTCCACAAGGGCGCGCTGTAATCGCGCGCGCCGGATTGATGCGCATCGACCAGATGCTGCAGGTAATCGCGGTTGAACCAGCCGGTTTCGGCCAGGCGCGGGCCAAGCACTGCCTCGCGCACTCGTTGCTTGAGCGGGCCGCGGAACCAGCGTGCCAGCGGCACGGCAAAACCCATCTTGGGCCGGTACAGCACGGCGTCGGGCAGATAGGGCTCCATGCCCTTCTTGAGCAGAAACTTGCCCTCCTGCCCGCGTATCTTCAGCGTGGACGGCAAGCTGCCCAGCCATTCCACCAGCTCATGGTCCATCAGCGGTTCGCGCACTTCGAGCGAGTGGGCCATGCTGGCGCGGTCGACCTTGGTATTGATATCGCCGACCAGATAGGTTTTCAGGTCCAGGTACTGGATCAGCGCAAGCGGATCATCGGTACCGGCCCGTGCGGCATGGCCGTCGAACACATCGCCCGCGTTATAGCCGGCCAGCTCACGCTTGAAGCGTGGGCTGAACAGCTGGGCGCGCATCGGGTCGCGCAGAATCGAGACCGAGTGGAAATAGGCCTCGACCGAGCTGCGCGCCATGCCTTCGAAAGTGGTCTTGGCCCGGAACACGCGTGGCGCCCAGTCGGCCTTCGGATACAAGCGACCCAGCAGGCCGAACAGCGGCTTGCGTACACCATGCGGCAGCGCTGCGCGCAGGCGCTCTTCCAGCAGATGCATGCGATAGCGACGGTAGCCGCCAAAGCTCTCGTCGCCGCCATCGCCGGACAGCGCCACCGTCACATGCTTGCGCGCCAGCTCGCACACCCGGTAGGTCGGTATCGCCGAGCTGTCGGCATAGGGTTCGTCGTACAAGCGGGCCAGGGTGTCGATCAGGTCGAAATCGTCGCTCTTCACCGTCTCGACATGGTGGTTGGTGTGGTAGCGCTCGGCCACCAGTTTGGCGAACTCCGACTCATTGAAGGCCGGGTCGTCGAAGGCAATTGAGCAGGTATTGACCGGCTCGGCCGACTGCTGAGCCATCATGGCCACCACCGCGCTGGAATCCACGCCACCAGACAGGAAGGCGCCCAGCGGTACCTCGGCGATCATGCGCAGGCGCACCGACTCCTGCAGCCTGTCTTTGAGTTCGGCACAGGCTTCCTCGACATCCAGCGGTTGATCGAGGCTGAAACGCACATCCCAATAGGCCTGGGGGGCTGGCACCGGCTGGCCGCGCCGTATCGTCAGCGTGTGCGCGGGCGGCAGCTTGCGTGCCTGCTTGAAGATGCAGCGCGGCTCGGCCACATAGCCGAGCGCGAAGTATTCCTCCACCGCCAGCGGGTCGATCTCGCGCGCCAGACCGCCATGGGCGAGCAGCGACTTGAGCTCCGAACCAAACAGCAGCGTGCCATCGGGCAGCAGTGCATAGAACAGCGGCTTCACCGCCAGCCGGTCGCGCGCCAGGAAAAGCGTTTCCTGATTGTGGTCCCACAGCGCGAAGGCAAACATGCCGCGAAAGCGCTGAACACAATCCGCACCCCAGGCCGCCCAGGCGTGCACGATCACCTCAGTGTCGCTACGGGTACGGAACACATAGCCAAGCGCCTGCAGCTCGGCGATCAGGCTCTGGTAGTTGTAGATCTCGCCATTGAACACCACGCAGATCGACCCATCAGCGTTGTAGAGCGGCTGCTGGCCGGTGGCGATATCAATGATGGACAGGCGTCGATGCCCGAGGCCGACGCCGGGTTCGATATGCAGGCCGCCGCCATCCGGACCACGGTGATGCTGGGTTTCATTCATGCGCTCGAGTACGGCGCGGTCTATCTCGCGCTGGCCACGGCTATCGAAAATTCCGGTAATGCCACACATGGTCGGGTTCGCTTCTAGTCGTGAATCGTGGGTGGCGTGGCCTGGGCGGCCAGCGCGGCGGTGGCGCGGGGCGACTGGCCCTGGCGCAGGGCGTCGTACAGTGCCTGGTAGCGGCCTACCATGGCATCCAGGCTGAACTGCTGCTCAACCAGCTGGCGCCCATAGCGACCGGCTGCACGCGCGAGCTCAGGGCGCTGGGCGTAGTAAAGCAGCGCCTGCGCCATGGCGGCTGCATCGCCGGCCGGCACCAGCTTGCCGCTGCGGTCGGCTTCGACCAGCTCGGCATTGCCGCCCACGGCGGTGGCCACCACGGGCAGGCCGCAGGCCATGGCCTCCAGAATCGTGTTCGACACGCCCTCGGCCAGCGAAGGCAGCGCAAAGCAGTCGAGGCCACGCAGTACATCGGCAATATCGCTGCGCTCGCCCGGCAACCAGGCCAGCTCGTCCAAGTGCGCGGCGGCCAGCATTTGCTGCACCTGGGTGCGCAAGGGGCCATCGCCAACCATCACTAGGCGCAGGCGCGACTTCAGCTCGGGCGCCAGCTGCAGAGCCAGGATGAAGGCGCGTGCCAGCAGGGTCTGGTCCTTCACCGTCTGCATACGCCCGACCGTGCCGATCAGATAATGCTCTGGCTCGCCGAACGGACAGCCGGCAATGGCCTGGCGCGCCGCGACCGGCCGGAACTTCTCGGCATCCACGCCGTTGTAGATCTGGCTCAGCTGCGCCGCGCCAATGCCAACCCGTGCCTGCAGATAGTCAGCCAGGTCGCAGGACAGCGCGATGTAGTGGCTGACAAAGGGCTGATATAAGCGGCGCAGACGCTGGTATTTGCGGTTGCTGCCGTCCAGATCATCCACATCGCGGCCATGCTCGCCATGCACGCGCAGGGGCACGCCAGCCAGCCAGGCCGGCACCTGCGCTTCCAGCGCGGCCAGATTGCGGCTATGCACGATGGCCGGCTTGAGGCGACGGAATAGCCGATACAACTGCGGGTAAATCCATAGGGCGTGGCCGGGCTTCTTGTGCAGGGCGATGCATTCCACATCGTTGCGCACAATACGTAGGCGGAAATCGGTGACCTCGGTCAGCGCGATCACTACATGGCGATAGCGATCGGCCGGCATGCGATTGATCAGATTGACCACCCCATTTTCCAGCCCACCCACATCGAAGCGGTAGACCACATGCGCCACCAGGGGGCGGGGATCGTGCGCGCCGCTCATTGCGCCTCCTTCAAGGAATTCAGCTGCGCGGTCAGCACCGGAAAGACAGCCTGCACAAAGGCCGGCATGGCCGCCTCGGCCTGCGCCCGCTCGGCAAACAGCGTGAGCACGGCCGTGTCGTCGCCCTGCCCGCTCAGCTGCGACCAGGCGGTGTAAGCACGTGCGAGGCGCGGGCTGTCCGTCCAGCGCCCGGCCACCCAGTACCAGCGCCAGACTTGCAATTGCTGGCCGCTGGCAGCCTGGAGCTGCGCCTCTTGCACCTTGAGCTCGGCGCCCATTAGTGGCAGAACGCGGCCTGACTGGGACAGCGACTTCCACTGCTTGTCATCCTGATGCACCAGCACATTGCGTGAGCTGATCGCCTTGCGATACTCGCCCTGCGCGCGGAAGTACGCCAGGTCCAGACCGACTTGCTGCGCATCGGCCTGGTAATGCCAACGTGCTTGCAGCGCCGGGGTATCGCCCTGGGCCTGCCATGCGGTGAAGGCTGCGTTGCGGGCCGTCCAGCCGGGTACGGCCAGCGCCTCGGTCAACGGCGCCATCGCGGCGGCAGGCTGAGTGATCTGCATGCGCCACACAGGCCAGAGCGCCAGTAGCAGCGCCAAGGCACTCGCCATCGGCCACAGCCGCAGCTGGGGTGCATCGGTCAGCACGGGTGCGGCTTGGGCCGCCGGCTCGCTCGGGTTTTCCTGCCAGCGCGCGCCTATCCAGAACATGGCCAGGATCACGATGCCAAAGAACAGCCAGCCATAGATCAGATGGTCAACGCCCACTGCCAAGGTATTGCCTGACCAGTGACCAAGCATGACGATCAGATAGGCACGCACCCAGTTGGCCAGTATCGGCACCAGCGCCGCCACCAGCACGAAGACCAGCCGGCGCTTGAGCGACACATAGTTCAAATACGCAAACAAGGTACCCACCATCAGCGAGGCAATCAGATAGCGCACGCCGCTACAGGCTTCCACCACCGACCATTTGCCGGACGGAATCACAAATTCCAGCCCCTCGCGGTACACGGGCACGCCGCTGAAGCGCAGGCCGAGCACGGTGAAATCGGCGGTCCAGGCCATCAGGGTGGGAATGACGAACTCGCCAAACGGTACGGCGAACAGCAGAAAGCCCAAGGGAAAGGCGAGCTGGCGTGCAATCGGCCAGCCGAGCACGGCCGGTACCGTCAGAATCAGGCTGAATACCAGCGCGAACTGCGCCAGCACATTGGTACTGGTCAAGGCCCCAAGCAGCCAGGCAAAACCCGCCAGCGCGAGCAGCGGCAAGGCGGCCCAGCTTGGCCGCGGCGGCAGGCCACGCAGCTGCGCACGCTGGCGCCAGATCAGCCACAGGCTGAGCGGCGGCACCAGAAAACCATGGGTAAAGGTTTCCGAGCGCGACCAGATGGCCAGCATGCCGGCCACCGTGTCGTGATAGGCGAGCAGCAAGCCCAGCTGCAGCACGATCAGCAGCACTAGGCTGCGCCGCCAGGCCCCGCCCGCTGCGGGCCTAGCCAGCATGGGCGTCGGCGTCAGGGCGTTCATTGCAGCCGCTCCAAACGCTGGGATCGGGACAGGCCATCCCTATGCAGCCCGCTCATCCGAGATTACGCACCACAAAAGGCCCGATCAGATTGGCCAAGGACAGCGGCATGCGCTGCCAGGTGGCAATCAGCAGCCGGTACTTGGCATTGGCCGGGTTGTTCTGCGGAATCGCATCGCGCTTGTACAGGCAGTATTGGTAGTACAGCGGCTGCGGCTCGAAGCCCCAGTTCTTCTTGAAGGCATAAGAGCCGGTGCCTTGCTTGCTGCGCCCGTAGTCGAACACCTTGAGCCCGCGCTCGCAGGCGCGCCTCATCAGTTCCCAATACTTGAAGTCATTGGCGGCCAGATCACGCGCCAGCACATCGTCACCGGCGTAGTAAGGCAGCACCTCGTCACGGAAATAGAAGCTCAGCACGCTACTCAGCGGCCGACCTTCCGGGTCTTCCACGGTCAGAATCTCGCAGTCGGCACCAAACACGCGCTGCAGGGCCTGGAAATACTTGCGTGATAACGCGGGCGTGCCGTGCCTGTGCACATTGTCGGCATAGAGCGCGAAGAAGCGGTCGACCGTGCTGTCGATCTGGCTACGCAGGCCGCGCTGTATGCCCTTGCGCACCATGGCGCGCTGCTTGCGTGGTATCGCCAGCATATTGGCCTCCACCTCGGGCAGGATGGCCTTGCGAAAACTCACATACAGATCCTGGGTCGGCCAGTCGCTATGGCGCTGCTGCAGATTGCGCATCTCGAGGTGATCAACCCCCAGGCGGCGCGCCAGCACCTGCGCTTCGATTTCGAGCATCTCGGCCGCCGCCGCATCTTGAGCGGCCACGCCGCCGTACACGGCGAAAGGCAGGGACACCAGCGCCTTGCCGAATAAGACGCTGCGTACATGACCTAGCGGCAATACCGCCTCGATCTGCCCGGCCCGCTCGGCGTACAGGAAATAAGGCTGGTGCTTGAATACGTCGCGCAGAATCGTCAGCCAGCCGGCGCGGTGGAAAAAAGTCGCCTGCGGACACTGCAGGACGAAAGCATCCCAACGTGCGCACGCGGCGGCGTCATTCGGGTCCAACTGGCGCAGCTGTAGCGGTGCAGCCGACGCCTGCTCATCCGGCGGCATGGCCTCGGTACGCTTGAGCATGGTGCTGGTGGCGTCATGCATGTGCAGCCACTCCGTTCAGCGGCGCCTTATCGGCCGGCACGCTGGATGCGCGCTTGAGGAAGACCTCGTCCATGCGTCCCCACTGAAAATCGCCGAGCAGACGCCGCAAGCGCGCTTCCATGCGGCCGAGGTTCAGATAATGACGGAAGCGGGTCTTGGCATTGATGCCCGCCACGCGCGGCTGCTCGGGGTCGATTTCCCAGGGATGGAAATAGAAGATGGCCGCCTGCTGGTCTTCACGATTGATACGCTGCAACAGCCAGCGCGACAGTGCATAGGGCATCAGACGGAAGTAGCCGCCACCACTGGAAGGCCAGTTACGCCCCTGCCAGCGCACGGTGCTGACCGGCACCTCCAGCAAGCCATCGCGCACCTGATGGGCAAAGCGCGGCGCATCGGGCATGCCGTAATGGTCGTGCGCAATCGGGTAGATGCTGGAGCTGTACTGGTAACCCGCCCTTTGCAGGCAATCGAAAGCCCATAGATTGCCCTGGCCTATCGAGAAGCTCGGCGCACGATAACCCTTGACTGCCTGCCCGCTCAGATCTTCCAGCAGCCGCTTGGCCCGGTCGATATCGTTGAAGAACGCTGCCTCGCTCAGCTCGCTGGCACGCTGATGGCCATAACCATGGCTGGCCAGCTCATGCCCATTCGCGACGATTTCGCGCACCAGCTGTGGATAACGCTCGGCAATCCAGCCCAGCGTAAAGAAGGTCGCCTTGGTCTGGCTCGCATCGAGCATGGCCAGAATGCGCGCCATATTGCGTTCCACCCGGCACGGACGTTGATCCCAGTCCTGGCGATCGATATAGGGCGCGAAGGCGGAGACCTGGAAGTAGTCCTCCACATCGATGGTCAGGGCATTGGTGATCCTGGCCTCAGACATGGCGCACTCCCTCAGCATGGGGCGTCGCAGCTGCAGCGCTGAGCCAGGCGTACAAGTCCGCCGCAATACGTTCGGCGGCCTGACCATCCCATAGCTCGGGCATGCGCCCCGACTTGCCGGCACCGGCCAAAACGGCCTGCGCTGCTTGCTCAATCGACGCGGGCACGATGCCCACCAGGGAATTACTACCCTGCTCGACCGTAATCGGCCGCTCGGTGTTCTCCCGCAAGGTCAAACAAGGCACGCCCAAGGCGGTAGTCTCTTCCTGCAATCCGCCCGAGTCGGTCAGCACCAGGCGCGCGCCGTCCATCAGCCCCAGCATTTCAAGATAACCCTGCGGCGGCAGCACTGCGATGCGGGCAGCCGGTAGCAATTCCTGCAGACCAAAACGCTCGATATTGGCGCGTGTGCGGGGGTGCATGGCAAAGATCAGCGGCAAATGCTCAGCAATACGCGCCAGCGTCGCCAACAAGGGCTGCAGCGTCTCCGGCTGATCAACATTGGAGGGCCGGTGCAGCGTGATCACACCATACGCACTACCCGGAGCCAGCCAATCTGCTGCGATACCTGCCTCGGCAAGCGTCTGCGCCACCGGGCGTGCCATGGCGCGGTTATGCAGCAGGGAATCAATCATCACATTGCCGACAAAGCAGACGCGGGCGGCATCGATGCCCTCAGCTTCCAGATTCACCTGCGCACTGCGCTCCGTGGTGTACAGCCTATCGGCCATCTGGTCGGTCAGGACCCGGTTGATCTCCTCCGGCATGCGGCGGTCGTAGCTACGTAGGCCCGCCTCCACATGCACAACCGGGATCTCCTTTTTGACCGCCACGAGGCTACAAGCTAGCGTAGAGTTCACATCGCCAACCACCAGCACGCAGGACGGACGATAGTCATCCAACACCGGCTCGAAGCGGCGCATCACCTCGGCCGTCTGCACGGTGTGCGAACCCGATCCGACCCCCAGATTGATATCGGGGTGCGGCAGTTTGAGATCCTCGAACAGGCGGTCGTTCATGCTGCGGTCGTAGTGCTGGCCGGTGTGCACAAGCACGACCGGAATCGCGGGGCTATGAGCGGCAAACGCACGCAGTATCGGCGCCATCTTCATGAAGTTGGGGCGCGCACCGACTACGCAGATCACTGGGCCGAGCTGCGCTGGCCATGCTGGCGCGCTCATGCGAGTTTCTCCTTATCGCCGCGCTTGCCTTTTTCCTGACTGCGTTCCGGCTCGCTTTGCTGGACACGGATGCCGGCCACCAATTGCTGCAGCAGGGTCAGGATGGAGGCGGAGTTACGTTCCAGGCGCAGCATGGTGCGCTCAAGGCGGATCAGACGCTGATCGGTCTGGCCGCCACGCAGGTCGGCAATCACACGGTTGGCCTCTTCAGCCAGATTCGCATCCAGCACGCAGCGCGATAGATCAAGGTCGTGGATATAGTTGTCTATCATTTGCGCGGTCATATCCTCGCCCCCGGTCAGAGGCTTCTTGCCGCGCAAACTGGGCGCGAGCAGTTCCTCGCTGATTTCCAGCGCCACTTCCTCCACATCCGCACGGGTAAACAGGGCCTTGCCGGACAGAAAGCCCGACAGCAGAACGCGATCGCACAGGGTATTGATGCGGCGCGGCACGCCGCCGCTGGCCTCATGCACAGCCTCCACGGCGCCTTCATCAAACAGCTTGCTGTTTTGGGCCCCCGCGCAGGTGAGTCGATGCTCGATATAGCCGCGTGTTTCTTCCTGGTCCATCGGGCCGATATGACAGGCGGCAATCACGCGCTGGCGCAGCTGCAACATATGCGGGCTTTGCATGATGCTGCGAAACTCGGGCTGGCCGATCAGAAAGCTCTGCAGCAAAGCCTGGGTTTCGAACTGGAAATTGGACAACATGCGCAGCTCTTCCACCGCACGCGGGGTGAGGTTCTGCGCCTCGTCCACAATCAGCAGGCAGCGCTTGCCCTGTCGCGTAACGTCGACCAGGAAGGCTTCTAGGGCCAGCAACACCTCCGATTTGCCAATATTCTTGGTCTTCACCCCGAAGGCCGCCGCCACCATGCGCAAGGTGTCCTCGGCATCCAGCTGGGTGCTGACCAGCTGGGCGGCCACGACCTTGTTTGAGTCGAGCTTATTGAGCAGGCCACGCACAATAGTGGTCTTGCCCGCGCCCACCTCGCCGGTCACCACGATAAAACCTTCGTTCTGATGCAGACCGTATTCCAGAAAGGCCGTGGCGCGGCGATGCTGCGTGCTACCGAAATAGAAGGACGGGTCGGGGTTCAGCTGGAACGGTTTACTGCTTAAACCGTAAAAGGATTCATACATGGCGTTCAACTAGAATTGGTGGGACACGGTGCCGGTCAATGCATTTTCTGCATAGTCACTGGCACCTTCGACCACGGAGCGGCGGAAACCGAGACTGGCGCGGGTGAATGGCGACAACTGGGTGGAAAACAGCAGGTTCAGTCCATCAGTGGTAGTTTCCAGCGCGGTGGCACCCGAGCCCTGGCTGCGTTGCCGTACCAGCATCAGGCTGAGCGAGGAAAGCGGCGAAAAACGATGCGCCCAGTTCAGCGATAGGCTTTGCTGACGCACCTGATCGACCGAATCGAAATCGTCCGACAGATTGCTTGCCGCCAGTAGGCCGCGTGAATCGCTCTGGCTGGCACTCAACGTCAGGCTGTTATTCGCGCCCAGAATCGCGACCGAGCCTTGGTGCTGGCGCTGCACCGAGATGCGCGAAGCGAGAAAGCCGGCACTGACCGTACCATTGGGTGGAATGCCGTTCAGTAGGAGGAAGTTCCTGACCAGCACGGCGCGCTTGATGGGATCTGGCTCCTGACTGGCAAACAGATTGAAGTAAAGATCGAAGAAGGAACCCAGCGTGACCTCGCCGAACTGATTCGGCACAACCGAAATATCCTTGCTGCTGCTTAAACGCCAGGCGGTCAGCGCCGAGCGATGACTGAAGCTGAAGCTGCTGCCATCGCCAAAGAAGCGCCGCTGCCAGCTGGCGGTGATCTGAGTGCGACTACTCGGACTCCACTCCAGGCTGGCGCCCGGGGTGTCATTGCTCTGCATCTGCGGGCTGGCATGGTTATTACGCTCCTTACCGGCAAACACGGCGAGCTTGAACTGCGGGTCGAACTGGTAACTAAGCAGCAAGCGCGCCGATTCCGAGCGACTCCTGCGCCCGTTCTCATACTCTATCGTCTGGCCATTTCCATCCAATCCCCAACCTAGCCCGGATGGCGCAGGCAGGCCAGACAGACCGGCTGACCAGGTGCCGTTGTCGATATCCGCCACCTGGGCGGAGTCGGCCTTGGTCAAGGATTGCGTGTATTTGAGCTGATAGGCGGCCCAGCCCCCCAGCTGACCGCGGACATAAGGCGAAAGCCGGTAGTTGGCTGTTTCAGTGCGATTCGGGTTGCTGCTGTTATCGCCCAGCGGCGAGCCACCGAAGGCGGAGATATCCTGCTGACTGATCGTGGCATCAGCATCGACAAACAACCAATTCTCGATCGCCTCCAGGCTAGCGTTCGCCCCCAAGGCATGACGCGTCTTATTTTTTTCGCTCTCGCGTGCATAGATATGCCGCTGCAAGCGATAGTCGAGATTCACACTCAGGCGATCGCCCGTGCCACGTAAACGGATGCCGGGACTGAGCTCGGTGATTGCCTCATTCTTGCTGTCACCCGACTGCAGGCTAGCGTTGTCGCTGATGGTTTCACTCAGCGACACCGAAGGTTGCACCTCCCATACGCCGGCCATGGACGGCACGGCCAGCAATGCCAACAGCAGGCGTGCCGCGCGGCGATAAACTCGCACAGGCCCATGCTGCGGCAAATGAGATGCGGGCAGACGGACCAGGCTAGTTGCCATATCCGTAACCATAACCGTAGCCATAACCGTACTCCCCACGGTTGGACGATTTGACCTGGTTAAGCAGCATCATTTTGACCGGGCAGGACTCGATCGTCGCCAGCGCATGTTTGACATCGCTCTGCGCCGTTCCCTCGGCACGTACCACCATCACGATTTGTCCCATATGGGTTGCCAATACACGTGCTTCGGTCGTGACCAACAAGGGGGGCGAATCAAAAATGATGATCCGATCGGGATAGCGGCTGGCCATATCGTCCAGCAGCGCATTCATGGCATCACTGGCCAACAGCTCGGTAGCACGCGGATGCTGTGAACCGCTGGGCAAAATACTGAGGGTCTCGATATTGGTACGGAGCAGCACCGAAGACAGATCGTTCGAGCCACCCACCAGCACATCGAGTAGGCCAGGTGCGGGCGGCAAGCTCAGCATCCTGAGCAGCGAAGGCCGCGCCACGTCGGCGTCCACCAGCATGACGGTGTTGTTCAGCTCCATGGCGATGCTGATCGCCAGATTGGCCGCAGTGAAGCTCTTGCCTTCGTGTGGCAAGGCACTGGTCACCATGATCAGATTACCGTTCTTGACCGGTGCCGCTCCTTTGCCCATCGCATTGGCGATCAAGGGGCGCTTGATCACGCGGAATTCATCAGCCAGCTGGGAGCGTGGTGCATTCGGACAAATCAAGCCCGAGGCCGCCAACTTGTCCATATCCAATTCGATGCTGCGCGAACGTACCGTCACCGGTGGTGGTTCGACTACCGGTGCAGCCGCCGCCTGGCTGGGACGCTGCACGGCAATGCCAGCAGCAACAGGCGTCGGTTCTGGCACATCCACACCGGCCTGGCGCAGCTCTTCCAGGCGCTTGGCTGCTTGTTCAATAAGGTTCATCACTTATCCTCAAGCAGTACGAGTAGAAATCAGGAACAAGAGCAGGATGCCCACGCCATACACGCCGATCAGCGAAACCAGGCCGGCAAGAAAGCCATACAGACCTTTGCGCTCACGCCGCTTGCTTGCCTCGTCCACAACCAGGGAAACCGAACCAAGCAGAGGTAGGCCAGTGACCTCGCGCACAGAACGTGCATCCATGAACACCGGGCGCATCTGGCTGGCAACAAAACTCACCACCACACCGGCCGCCAAGGCAATCAGCAAGGTCAACGGCAACAGCAGCAAGCGGTTTGGCGCGACCGGTTTGGGGGATACACGGGGTGGATCGATCAGGCGGAAGTCGATGCCGCCAGCGCTGGCCTCCATCTCACCGGAAATCGTCGCCGATTCACGGCGCGCTACCAGGCTTTCATAATTCTTCTTATTGATGTCGTAGTCGCGATTCAGCTGGGTCAGCTCCGCTTCCACCTGAGGAATCAGACGCGCTGATGCCTGCAAAGCGTTGTAACGAGATTGGTACTCGGCCGCCTTGGCGCGCAGGGAGGCAACATTGGCTTCACTCTCAGCCAGGGCAATCTTCAGCTGCTGATAGACGGGATTGGCGTTTACCGAGGTGACGGGATTGCTCAGCGCCGCCTTGCGACGAGCAGCAATCTCCTGACGCTTCTGCTCTTCCAGATCCTTGAGCAAGCGGCGCGTGCTCACCACATCCGGATGCTGCTCGGTGAAGCGCTGCAGCAAGCCATCCAGATTGCGCTGCATGGCCTCGATACGGCCATCAATTTCCGGGATGGACACACCGGCCGTGCTTTGTGAGGCATCGGGCAGAAGAACCTGATCCTCACCCATTACTTGACGACGCAAGGCATCACGCGAGTTTTCGGCAGCACGCAACTCGAGCTTGGCCAACTCAAGTGCAGAGCCCACCTCGCTGACGCGACCAAAATAGTCTTTGCCATCCGAAGCTTGTACGCCGAAATTACGCAGCTTGAATTCTTTCAGCCGGTTCTCAGCCTCTTCGAGCTTCTTTTCATACACCCGAATCTGGTCATCAATAAACTTCTTGGCCGAATCAGAGTCTTCGCGCTTATTACCCAAGCTGGATTCGACAAAAATCGACACCAGCGACTGCACCACTCGTTTGGCCCTATCAGGTACCGTATCTCGATATGACAAGGTATACAGATTGTCACGGGAAGTACTCTTGATCACCAGAGACTTCATCAGATCATCAATTAATTCTTCCTGAGCTGCCTTGGTCTTGATATCAAGGTCGAGATCAGCCATCCGCACCAGTTTTTCCACATTCGGGCGACTAATTAAGGTGCGACTTAGAATCAATATCTGCTGATCAATATCGGGCTCAACAGCCAGACCCGACATCAGCGGCTTCAGGATGGACTGGGTATCAACGAAGATACGTGCGCTGGCCTCATATTTATCCGGCAGTCGTAAGAGGACCGTCACACTGATGACACCTACGACCCATGCAACCGCTAAACCCAACCAGCGGCGACGCCACATTTCGGCCAGTACCGTCGTTACCTGACGTATCAAATCATCCATAAATTCTTAGATTCCATAGCGAGTGGCGACTTATTCATCGCCACTCGCTTATCAAATATAAAAACAAACACTAGAACCAGCTGCGTGGAATAATCAGCACATCACCCGGCTTCATTTCCACATTTGCAGATACATCTCCGCGCTTGATCAGATCCTTGATACGCACGCTGTATTGCTTGGCCCCTTCGGAGGTGCGCAGCAAAGTCGTACCGTTGCCATCCGCAAAATCCGTAATGCCATTCACTGCAATCATCACGTCCAGCAAGGTCATCTTCTGCCGATAGGGCAAGGTCTGCGGCCGAGCCGCTTCGCCAATAACCCGGATCTGCTCGCTGTATGGCCCAACAAAATTGGTCACCACCACGGTAACAACCGGGTCACGAATAAACTTACCTAAGGCTTTCTCGATATCCCGCGCCAAGGTCGACGAATCCTTACCGAGCGCAGGAAGGTCCTCAACCAAGGGCGCCGCGATCTTGCCGTCAGGCCGAACCGGTACTGACATAGAGAGTTCCGGATTTCGCCAGACCACAATATTGACGGTATCACCCGGACCAATTAAATAATTATATTCAGATGAAGCTGCAACGGCCGGCGCAGGTGGATGAGAGGATGCACATCCAAGCAGGGTCAGCGCCAGTAAAATAGTCACAAACTGACGAAATTCGACACTCAAGCCTTGCCCAAAAACCTTAAACATAAGTCTTCCCCTATATACTCAGATACGGGAACTGCAAGAAAAGAAAATTCAACATAGACAGCTTCAATGCAACGAATTGTAGGGCATCCGGACAGACATTGAAATTGCTCGCGCACTGTTAATTTGTCGCCCTTCAGCGACAGTAACAGTCGGAGATGACAGCGCTTTTAAATCATGAAGTTAATGTAAATAGTAACAACACCTCCCAACCCTTCAAGCCTCCCTCGTCGCCAATTTGCGACAGATTTGATACAAACATCAATAAATCATTAATACCTAATTCATTGAATGCTGGAATACATCCGCCTTAAACAACAATGGCACGCAAACTGCTTAATCATCCAAATGAAGGATGGGGTTGGCTGAACCAAAACAGATAAGACCTAGCCAGGCGCTGATGTTTCAGTCCAGCAATGTACAGTTTGACGATTATAGGGATGCATATCTTGGATTCGACTCTCGCTACTCAGCCACGCCAAACCCTCCCTATTTCGCATATCCCCTTCCTTTCCGGCGAGAAGAAGCCCACTTCTGCCCTAACTCAGTCAGACCATGCCGTCAATGAACTACCCTGGCGACAACCCAGTCCTGCCAGTGTTTTTCTTGACGAGGTCGCACTAGGGAACGAGTCCACTACCTCAGCAAGCCACCCTTACCGCTTTGCCTGCGCTCAAGAGTTGGAAACCAAAGCACGTGCCGCGGAGTTAGTTTCTCGTCGTTATCGCTGGCGCGGATACGGCGAAGAATGCGGTGATGCACTGTTGCGGCCGGCACAGCCAACACAGATGACCTTTATCGCAACACGTGGTACCGAGCTGGTAGGTACGGTTTCCGCACGCATGGATGGGACCAGCCCAATGAACTGCGAAGCGCTCTATCCCGATGTCGTCCAAGAAAAACGCCGGGCGGGGCAAAAACTGGTGGAACTGGGTCAGTTGGCTATCGACAACGATCAGAACCCACTGGAAATTCTAGGGCCCCTCTTCCACCTTACCATGCTGTTTGCCCACCATCAGCAGGGCGCAAGCCATGCGCTGATCGAGGTCAACCCACGTCATGTCGCTTTTTACCGACGTGTTTTTGGCTTCCGTATCATTGGCACCGAGCGCCATTGCGATCGCGTCAATGCTCCTGCCGTTTTGATGCAAATGGACTTGGCACAGGCCCAACAGGCCATTGCCCAAAAAGGGGGCACCCGGCAAGGTCGCAGCTCAGTCTTCCCTTACTGCTTCTCGATTCAAGAGCAAGACAGCATCGCGCACAGCTTATTAGGTCATTAAGCGCGCCCTACTACTGACAGCACGCTCTAAGCAATAGAGAACTAGCGCATGAATTCGTGTCCATGCGCTAGTACTGCTGCTACATTGAACTGATTCAATCCAGGTCCATTTCACCGAACTCAGCTTCAATGAGGTTAGTCATGTCACGCGAAGTACTTATCCGTATTCTTGAATTAGCTCGCTGGGCCCCAAGTGGCGATAATCAGCAGCCTTATCGTTTTGAAGTTCTGACTGATAATCATGTTGCCGTGCATGGCTACGATACCCGCCAGCACGTCGTGTATGACTTTGATGGTCATGCCAGCCATATGGCACATGGCGCCCTGCTGGAAACGCTAAGAATTGCTGCAAGCAAATTTGGTTATGCCACCTCGTGGACTATTCGCGAGGGCAATCAAGACGAGGCGCCGATCTATGATGTGTTACTCGCAGCAGAAAACATTGCGACGGATCCATTGGCCGAATTCATTGAAGCAAGGTGCGTACAACGTCGTCCGATGCAGCGCACACCATTAAGCGCCGAGCAAAAACAGGCTCTCATTCGCTCGGTAGGCAATGGCTACACCTTGCAATTCTTTGAGAGCGCAACGCAAAGAAGAGCAGTGGCCGGGCTATTGTGGCGCAATGCCAAGATTCGCCTCACTTGCCCAGAGGCCTACCCGGTTCATTGTGAAGTCATTGAATGGGGAACACAATTCAGTAAAGACAAGATTCCCGAGGGCGCAGTTGGTGTAGATGCCATGACGGCCAAGTTGATGCGTTGGGTTATGCAGAGCTGGGATAGAGTGGATTTTTTCAATCGTTACCTATTCGGCACGGTTGCCCCACGCATCCAACTGGATTACTTGCCCGCGATTTGCTGCGCCAGCCATGTGCTGCTAAAGCCCGCAAAAAAACCAGATTGCTTGAAAGACTATGTAGATGCCGGTGTCGCCATGCAAAGACTATGGCTGACCGTCAGTGCGCTTGGCATGTATCTGCAACCAGAAATGACGCCGGTTATTTTTCGCTGGTACACGCAGCATGGTCGAGATATTTCCAAGCTAGCCAGTATCAATACCGCCGCAACTGAATTAGCTCAGTCCTTTGACACATTGACAGGCGAGAATGCCCAGCGGCCGTTCAGTTTCTTCTGCCGAGTTGGCTACTCCAGCCCGCCGACTTCTCGCTCTTTGCGCCGCGACTTGGCAGATCTCATGTGGCAATAAATAAAATAAGGAGGGGATAATCCCCTCCTTATTTACTCGCTAGCGATACTACTCAATTAGCAATCGTAGCAATCCAGCTGGTCAATTACTTGCCTACACGACGGCGATTCACAGCCCCCAGACCAAGCAGACCCAGAGCGATCAGGGCAACCGAACCTGGTTCCGGCACCTTCAGCAGGTCGGCGCTACCATCACTGGTCACCTTACCGACTGCGCAAAGCGCAGTGTTGTCAAAGCTACAAGCTCCGGCAAAGGCGAAGGGGTTGGAAATCTTGTTGGTGAGCTGGATCTGCATGAACAGATCCTTCACATCGTCGTAACCCGAGCCTGGTCCGAACAGATCAAGATCGAAGCCATTCTCGAAGCTCAGGAAGTTCAGCAAGATAGTCGACTGACCCAGGGTTTGGGCTTGGCCATTGAAGTCTGCCAGGTCACCACCGGAAGGGCCGCTCATTGCCAAGGTTGCCATGTCAACCCAGCTGGCAGCACCGTCAGACGTCGCTTGCAGCTTGATAGACCCCACGTTAGGAGTAAACGCGTAGTTGATGGCACCAGTCACCGCATCATAGGCAGTTACTACGCCGGACAAGCCAGTAAACACAAAGCGGAAGCCATCCAGTGGCTGAGCGAAGTTCTGCGGGAAGCCGAAATCGCCAAAGCCAGGTACGTTTTCTGTCACATAGTTAATCGAGAAAATCTGGCCAAATTCTTCGAACTTTGCACCAACGAATGGCGTACCGCCCATGCCAACTTGCTGCGTAACCGTAGCATCCGCACCGTTCATACCAAGGTGCCCGACGTTGTTGGTCGTGGTACCAAGCGCGCTAATGGTCCAAGCATCTTGCACCACCATGGCATGTGCGCCGCTTCCCATGGCAGCAGCACCTACGAGAGCGAGCGCCGTGATGAGCTTTTTCAGTTTCATCGCTAATCTCCTTTGAACTTGCAATGTTTCTTTCTTATGCAGCACTTGGCGTCTCCCGAGCACTACAGTCTGATGCGAGTCATTAATAGCAAGCGACATGCCAACAACTCAATTCATTGATTTAAAAGAAATTTCTGCATTATCAATTAGCAACATCACGATAAGCGTAAAGATTTCCGACACCGCTGCACGACGTTCACTTAAGCGCTTGGCGGGCCAGCATCGCCATGCCCAGCTTGAAGCCCAGCCTTTGCAAGGGGTTGCGATAGCCCATGGGGCGCCAGCTCCAAGACGCCTGATGCCGATAGGCATCCACATGGTAGCTCCAGGGTGCAGGACGGATGTCGCCACGGCCCAAGATGAGCTTGACTGTTTCGGTGGCAGCTACACCCGCGCAGAGCATGCAACCGGCCACGGTGGACGGGCCGCGCTTTTCCTGCAGATTGATGCGATCAGGCTCGACCAGATACGCCGCATGCAGGCGCTTGGGGGTCAGCCCAAGCAGGAAGCGCAGTGCCTTTTCGGTGTCATTGCAGCCTTCGAAACCGAAGTAGTCCTCAAAGCTCATCTTGCCGGGTAGAAAGACCAGCACGGAAGTACCCATGCCTAATGGCGCTGCGGTGACCGCCGGAATACCCATACGGTAAGCCGTGGCGAACGCCAACTGACGCGCTTTAAAGGCAAAGAAATCCAGCCCATCCACATAGACGGAGGCACCTTGGAGAAAGGACTCGATATTCGATTCGTCGACGCCTTTGGGGAAGACCTGCAGGTCAATATCGGGATTGATATCCTTGGCCATGGCGCCAATCACCTCGGCTTTAGGGCGCCCTAGCGAGCTGACCGTTGCGCCAGCCTGACGATTGAAATTGGGCACATCGAAGGTATCAAAATCAGCTATAGAAAAGGCACCGATGCCGAAGCGGGCCAGCGTGGTGACATGAAAGCCCCCCACCCCACCAAGGCCCGCCACGGCGATTTTGGCTTTGCGCAGCTTCTGCTGCTCGGCTTCGGTAACCCAGCCCAGGTTGCGCGAGAACGCATTGTCGTAGGGAAAAGCGCCAGCCTGCTGATCAAACATATTCCTTCCTCCCGATTTTATTGGCCAGGGCGAACCACCCTGCTTGGGTGAAACTAGATGTGGTGTGCACTATGAGCGGCTCTCCCTCTGTAGACAATCTTGGCGCTAGCTTCAATAGCTACTTTGAAATCCTGCCTGCTTTAAGTGAGGCCGAACGCAAGGAAGTCTTCCGCGTACGCCACGCGGTGTACTGCCATGACTTGCATTTTGAAGATGAGCGCGAGGATGGCGAAGAGCGTGACGAGCATGATGCACACTCGATCCTGTGCTTGCTGCGCACGCGTGGTGCCAATCCCCGCCCAGTGGGCTGCTGCCGGATGATCCTGCCCGGCAAGCCACCGCAGGACTCGCAATTGCCATTTGAACACCACTGCGCCGATGTGCTTGACCGGCGCATCATCGACCCAAGCCAGCTCGACAGACAACGGATTGCCGAAGTCTCTCGCCTGGCGGTGATGTCCGACTTCCGGCGTCGTAAGGACGAGCAGCATGTGCCGATTGCCATCAGCGATCATGACTTCGAGCAGAACAGCGCAGCAGCCCGATTCCCGTTTATTCCGGTGGGTTTATACCTCGCCTGTGTGGCGATTTCCTTGCGTATGGGCATTGATCACTTGTTCGTCTTGACCGAGCCACGTCTGGCCAAGCACTTCTCACGTATCGGCTTCGATATCCGTCAGATCGGCAGCGGTATCGAGCATCGCGGGCTGCGCGTGCCGTCCCATTTAAGTCCGGCCGCCATCCGGCGTGATCTGAAGCCGATGCTGCATTCTCTGTACGCCGTGGTGGAGGAGTCGATAGAACGCGCTTACCGTGCTGCAGGGCAGTAAGGCTGCACTAGTACGATAGAAATAAAAAACGCCCGGCATACCGGGCGTTTTGTCTTACTGAGTAATTTACTCGCGTCCCACTTCGGGAATCGGCTCATTACGGGTCTTCCACAGCGAGTAGGCGACACCAGCGGCCAGCAGGCCGAACGTTACGCCCAGGGAAACCGGGGAGGGAATCTTGATCGCGAAATTGACCAAGAAAATCTTCACGCCGATAAAGACCAGCACCACCGCCAAGGCGTACTTCAGGTAGTGGAAGCGATGCACCATGGCTGCCAGGGCGAAGTACAACGCGCGCAGGCCAAGGATGGCAAAGATATTCGACGTGAACACGATAAAGGTGTCGGTGGTGATCGCGAAGATCGCCGGCACGCTATCCACCGCAAACACAAGGTCGGTCAGCTCGACCATGATCAGCGCCAGGAATAGCGGCGTGGCCCACCACACCATCTTGCTCGGGTCCTTGCGGTCCGCTTCCTTCACGAAGAAGTGATTGCCATGCAGCTTCTCGGTGAAGCGGAAATGGCTCTTCAACCATTTCAGCAACGGGTTGCTAGCCACATCGGTTTCATCATCATGCATGAACAGCATCTTCACGCCGGTGATGACGAGGAAGGCGCCGAAGATGTACATGATCCAGCTGAACTGGTGGATCAGCGCAGCACCGAGTCCGATCATGACGCCACGCATCACGATGGCGCCCAAGATGCCCCAGAACAGCACGCGATGCTGATACAGGCGCGGGATGGCGAAGTAAGTGAAGATCAGACTGATGACGAACACATTGTCCATCGACAGACTCTTCTCAACCAGGAAGCCGGTGAAGTAGTCCATACCGGCCTTGGGGCCGAGCTCATACCAGACCCAGGTGCCGAACAGCAGGCCGGCACTGATGTAGAAAGCCGACAGCTTGAGGCTTTCCTTGACGCTGATTTCATGGTCCTTCTTGTTCAGCACGCCCAAATCGAGCACGAGCAGGATGATGACGACGGCGGCGAAAGTGCCCCACATCCACAATGGATAATCCATATTCTTCTTTCTGAAATGCCTGCCGGCGGCAAGCCGGCAGGCGGGTTGGGCTTAGGATAGTTGCTTGAGTGCTTCGATGCGCGCTTCCATCGGCGGATGGCTGCTGAACAGACTGGCCATTCCGCCAGTGATACCGGAAGCCGCCATATTCTTGGGCAGCTCGCCCGGTTCACGACCACCCAGGACCTGCAACGCATCAATCATCGGTGCCTTATTGCCCAGCAGCTTGGCTGCGCCCGCATCGGCCCGGAATTCGCGCTGGCGCGAGAAGTACATGACGATGATGCTGGCCAGAATGCCGAACACGATTTCGCAGATGATGGAAGCCACGTAATAGCCGATGCCGGGGCCGCTGCTTTCCTCATCGTTCTTACGCAGGAAGCTGTCGACCAGATAGCCGACCACGCGCGACAGGAAGACCACGAAGGTGTTCACCACACCCTGGATCAAGGTCAGCGTCACCATATCGCCGTTGGCGATGTGGGCCACCTCATGCGCCAGCACCGCCTCCACTTCACGCTTGCGCATGGTCTGCAAGAGGCCGGTCGAGACAGCCACCAGCGAGTTGGACTTGCTCGGCCCGGTGGCAAAGGCATTCGGCGCGCCTTCATAGATCGCCACTTCAGGCATGGGCAGATTGGCGCGCTGGGCCAGCACGCGCACCGTATCCACCAGCCAGGCTTCGTCGGCATTACGCGGCTGCTCGATCACCTGAGCGCCGGTGCTCCACTTGGCCATGGTCTTGGACATCAGCAGCGAGATAAACGAGCCACCAAAGCCGATCAGGGCCGAAAAGGCCAAGAGCATGCCGAAATTCATGCCGTTGGCGGTCAGGAAGCGATCCACGCCCAGAATGCGGGCGCTGATCGACAGCACCAGCATGATGGCGAGGTTGGTCGCGAGGAACAGTATTGTGCGTTTCATGGGAAGTCTCCTGTGGGCAAGCTGCCCTGAAAAACTGGACTGGCGCAGTGTACGGGCAGTTAGACACTGAAAGAATCGAGTATATTCTTGGCAATACTTCGATTTTTTCGATGAATTACCATGAGCAAAGCTGAACTCAACTATAAGCATCTGCATTACTTCTGGACGGTGGCCAAGGAAGGCGGCGTGGCGCGGGCAGCCGAGCGACTTGGCTTGAGCCCACAGACCATCAGCGGTCAGCTCGGTAAGCTTGAGCGCGAGATGGGGCGCACCCTGTTCCAGCAGGTCGGACGCCGACTCGAGCTGACCGAAGCCGGGCGTGAGGCGCTGCGCTACGCGGATGAGATCTTCCTGCTTGGCGAGCGGCTACGTGACGCGCTGAACGACCCGCAACTCGGTCAGGCCAGCCGGCTGACGGTGGGCATTGCCGACTCGGTGCCCAAGCTGGTCGCCTATCAGCTCTTGGCGCCGCTGGTGGGCGCCACGCCGCAGCTGCGCCTGGTCTGCCACGAGGGGGATTTTGATGAGCTGGTGTCGGCACTCTCGCGCCATAAGCTCGATATCGTGCTCAGCGACCGCGATCTGGGCCAGGCTCAGCAACGCCGACTGGTGGCACGGCGGCTCGCTTCCTGCCCTATCGGCATCTATGCCGCGCGCAGCCTATTGGCCCAGCCGGGCTCTGCTCGCAGCCGTGCCGAACTGAGCCAGGCGCCGATGCTGATGCCCAGCAAGCGCAGCAGCATGCGTGCGCGGTTGGATGCCTGGCTGGATGCGGAGGGCCTACGCCCGAGCATCGTGGGAGAATTTGACGATAGCGCGCTATTGACCACCTTCGGCGGCAATGGCGCCGGCTATTTCCCCGCTGCCACCGTGCTCACCGAAATGCTGTCGCGCCAGTACGATGCCGAGCTGGTCACCGAGCTCAGCGAGGTCAGCGAGGACTATTACGCGATCAGCCTGCCGGCGCGCCTGCCCAACCGGCATGTGGAGCGGCTCCTGCAGGCCGCCCTGCCCTAGCCGCGTTCTTGGTAACGCCTTAATCGGCCAGCAGTTCGCGCTTCAGGTGTTCGGGGATGTTGGACAGCACCAGAGTATCGCTGTGCTTGTCGTAAATAACGGCGCCCGAGCGCAGGCTGCTGCGGTCGAACTCCAGCTTCCACTGCGGCGCATTCGCCTTGAAACGGACCAAGGGTTTGATCGCACGGCGGTCGGGCACAAAGCCGCTCGATAACGCGAGATCCTGGTCGGCCAGCTGATGGCGTAGCTGTTGCGGTGCATCGGGCCAGGCTTTGCTGGCCACCTGGTCGAGGCTAAGCGGCAGACCCTCGTCGCCTAGCTCATCCAGAAACACATGCGCGCGTTCGAACAGCTGGTCGCGCTGGCTGGGCTCCAGCTGCTGGCGTTCGGCAAACTGCTCGAGTCCCTGCACCAGCTTCTGGGTTTCGCGCAGCGCCACCACCACATCATTGCAGCCAAGGAAGAGCTTGAAGTAATTGGCCACCTCGCCGCGCCCCTTCAGGAAGCTGATATAGCGCTCGGCACCGCGCTGCCAGGCGGCCAGATCGATGCGGCCGGCCACGCGCAGATTGGCCAGATCAAGGTGCACGGTCTCAATGATGTCGAGGTCTTCGGTCATGGTGGTGCCAATGGCCTCGGTGATGATGGCCACCAGCAGGAAATCGGCTGAGCCATTGTCCACGCGCGCAATCAGCACATGGCCGCCGCTGGCCAGCTGCTCCTGCTCGGCACGCGTCTGCAGGTGCTGCATCATCAGCTGGGCCAGGCTGATGAAATCGATGCTGCCCTCCTCTACATGCTGGCGCACGAAGCGCGGCATGGGGAAGTTGTCCTCGTCATCTTCGAAACGGCCATAGCCCTTGCCCAGGCGCTCGGCGTAATGCTTGCACAGGCGGTCGACCAGGCGCTGGGCGCTGGCGCTGACCGCCAGCTCGCCCGCGCGCAGCGATACAGTGGCCGGGCCGTGCGCGTCCTTATGCAGATGGTGGACGACCAGATTACGGATGGTATTGAGCGGCTCGGTCATGGCGCGGTCCTGCAAAAATCGTGGGCCGGCATTTTCCCACTGCCGGCCCTGTGCTGCGCGATTTTATGCGGTGGGTGGCGCGACAAGGTGTCGCAGTCGGCCGGCCGGTGCGCTCCCTAGAATGGCGCCCATTCAAAACAGGGAGCGCAGCATGCATGTGAAGCCATTGCGCCTGGCCTGTCTGGCCGCGGTCGCCAGCCTGGCCCAGGCCGATCACCTGAGTCCGACTATCGAAGTGCTCGGGCAACGCCCATATGACCATTCCACGCTGACCCAGCCCGATCTGCAGAGCGCGCGCGATCAGATGGCGCGCACGCCGGGCGGCGCCCATGTGCTGGATGCGGACAGCTACCGCGGTGGCCGGGTGGCCACGCTGGCCGACTCGCTCGGCTTTGCCCCAGGGGTCTTCGTGCAGCCGCGCTTCGGCGCCGAGGAAGCGCGCGTCTCCATCCGTGGCTCGGGCCTGCAGCGCACCTTTCACGGCCGCGGCCTGAAGCTGATGCAGGACGGGGTGCCGATGAATCTGGCCGACGGCAGCTTCGACTTCCAGGCCATCGAGGCCTTGACCGCGCGCTATGTCGAAGTCTGGCGCGGCGCAAATGCACTGCAGTACGGTGCATCCAATCTGGGCGGCGCGATCAACTACGCCTCGCCGAATGGCCGCAATGCCGCCGCCCTGCAGGCGCGCGCCGAGGCCGGCAGCTATGGCTATCGTCGCCTACAGGCGGCCAGCGGCAATATGGCAGAAGATGTCGATTACTACCTGTCGGCCAGCGGCTTTCAGCAAAGCGGCTTTCGGCGCCATGCCGAGCAACGCACCGTGCGCCTGTTCGCCAATATCGGCTGGCAGCTCAGCCCCCATCTGGAAAGCCGCGTCTATCTGGGTCATGCCGATAGCGATTCCGATCTGCCTGGCAGTCTGACGCGCGCCCAGCTGGAGGCCGACCCGCGCCAGGCCGCGGCCGGCAATGTCAGTAACGATCAGCAGCGCGATATCCGTTGGAGCCGCATCTCGAACAAGACCGTGCTACGTGATGGCGCACAGCGCTACGAGCTGGCGGCCTATCTGAGCCATAAGCGCCTGTTCCACCCCATCTTCCAGGTGCTCGATCAGCGCAACGATGATCTGGGCCTGGAGCTGCGCTATGTGAACGAAGCGGTCTGGCTGGGGCGCGGCAACCGATTGGTGCTGGGCTTCGCGCCGTCCTATGGCAAGACGGCCGAAGACCGTTGGCTCAATCAGGGCGGGCGGCGCGGTGCGCGCAGCAATCAGAGTGCGCAGCGTGCGAGCAATCTGGAGCTGTATCTGGAAAATCAGCATCAGCTGAGCCCTCAGCTGGCCCTGATTACCGGCCTGCAGGCCGCCCAGGCCAGGCGCCGGCTGAATGATCAGTTCGTGGCCGGCACGCCGAGCGATCGCTACAGCGAAAGCTTCAGCCGCCGCTATCAGGGCATCAATCCCAAGCTGGGCCTCTTACATGGCCAGCCAGGCCATAGCCAGTTCTACGCCAATCTGAGCCGCAGCTTCGAGCCGCCCAGCCTGTCGGAAATCAGCGGCGGGCTGTATCCGGTCAATAACGCCGCCCAGCGCGCCAACTCGCTGGAATTCGGTACGCGCGGCCGCCAGGCCGGGCTGGAATGGGACCTGAGCGTGTATCACGCCGCCCTGCGCCAGGAATTGCTGCAGATCGCCACCAATGTGGTCGGCGCCAATATCACCGTGAATGCCGAGCGCACCGTGCATCGTGGCATCGAAGCCTATCTGGGTGGCCAGCACGGCGGGCTGGACTGGCGCCTGGCCGGCCTCGTGAACGACTTCCGTTTCGATGGCGACACGCTGTATGGCAATCGGCGCCTGCCCGGCATTCCGCGCCTGTTCCTGCGCGCCGAGGGCGGCTACCGGCTGCCCTATGCGCTACGCCTGGGCCTGAATATCGAGAGCGCGCCAAAGGCGTATGCGGTCGACTTCGCCGACAGCCTGCAGGCACGTGGCTACACTCTCTACGGCCTCAAGCTGCAGCAGACAGTGGGTAAGCAGACCAGCTGGTTCCTGGAAGGCCGTAATCTAGCCGACAAGCGCTATGCAGCCACCACCGGCGTGCTGCGCGATGCGGGCGGCAAGGACAGCGCCCAGTTCATGCCCGGCGACGGGCGCGCTTGGTATGCGGGGCTGAGCTGGCAACACTGAGCAGATGAAGCAGCACCCGGCCAGTGTGGCTGGAGAAAGCGGGCCGGCCAGGAAACTCGCCGGCCGGTGCGCACTCCAAGCGTGCTTACGCCTTATCTGCGATCCTCATGCCCAAACTCACCCCGCGCAGCAGCTGCCTGTTGGCTAGCCTGCTCAGCCTGGGCGGTTGCGCCAGCCAGGCGCCTGCCAACCCCGACTACGACCCGAGCAAGCCCCACCATACCCTGCAGGGCTTTCGCAATAACTACGCGCACGAGCAGAAAGGTGCGGCCGATTTCTGGCGCTGGCAGTGGCAGCGCTGGACCGGTCCGCGCATCGAACACGATCTGAGCCAGATTCCACGCGTGCAGCCCGAGCTCGCCTATCTGGCTGCCAATCGCCAGCACACCACGGTGACCTGGATAGGCCATGCCACCGTGCTGCTGCAGATCGGCGGGCTGAATATCCTCACCGATCCGGTGTTCTCCGAACGCGCCTCGCCGCTGTCCTTCATCGGCCCGCCTAGACGGGTGCCGCTGCCGGCCACGCTCAGCCAGCTGCCGCGCATCGATGTGGTGCTGATCTCGCACAACCATTACGACCACCTCGACCAGGCGACGATAGCCGCACTCAAGCAGCAAGCGGGCGGGCCGCCGCAGTTCATCGTGCCGCTCGGCATAGACCGCTGGCTGGCCGACGAGGGCGTACAGCACGTGCAGAAGCTCGACTGGTGGCAGCAGACCATCTTGCCTGGCCAGGCCGGCCCACTGGCCATCCATCTGGTACCAGCCCAGCATTGGAGCAAGCGCAGCCTGTTCGGCGACGAGAACCGCTCGCTCTGGGGCGGCTTCGTGCTCGAGTATGCGGGGCGCAGGCTCTGGTTCGCCGGCGATACCGGCTACTCGCGCGACTTCCACGATATCGGCCGACGCTTCGCGCCGATCGACTTCGCGATGATTCCAGTCGGCGCCTATGCGCCGCGCTGGTTCATGCGCGCCCAGCATGTGAACCCGGCCGAGGCGGTGCAGATCCACCGCGATGTCGGCGCGCGGCAGTCGATGGGCATACATTGGGGGACTTTCGTCCTGACCGATGAAGCGCTGGAGCAGCCGATACATGATCTGCGCGCGGCCAGACAGCAGGCCGGCTTGCCCGACAGCGCCTTCAGCCTGTTCGCCATCGGCGAAACCCGTCGGCTGTTCGCGGACGATGCCGCAGCGGCCAGCCCAGCCCGGCCGCATGAAGTCAGCCAGCCCGCGCCCGGCTTGGCAGCGACGCCCAATGGGGCATAATCGGCCGGGCATACTTGCAGAAAGGAAACACCATGTTGAAGCAACCCAAGATCACCCTCTCATCGCTGGACCTGACGCGCTTGGAAGCGATGCTGGCCGCCCTGCCCCAGCAGGGCTTTCCTGGCCGCAACGCACTGGAAGCCGAGCTGGCCCGCGCCGATGTGCTGGAACCGGCCGATATGCCGCCCGATGTGGTCACCATGAATTCCACCGTGCATTTCGCGGTCGGCCAGGGCGAGGAAACCTTCGCCAAGACCCTGGTCTATCCGAAGGACGCACAGGGTGAAGCCGGTCATCTGTCCATCCTCGCCCCCGTCGGCGCGGCCTTGCTCGGCTTGCGGGTCGGGGACGAAATTGACTGGCCGACGCCAGCGGGCAAGCCGCTGCGGGTGAAATTGCTGGCCGTTGACTATCAGCCCGAACGGGCAGGCGAACTGCATCGCTGATCCCAGTCGATGCAAGCGGGGCGAACCTTTAGGTTCGCTTTTTTTTTTGAGCCTCAGCCAGCCATTCACACCTCGACCGAGGCGCGTTGCTTCATGCAGCGCAGCGCAAACATCGAACGGCTATGGCGTATGCCGGCAATCCGGTACAGCTTCTCGCGCAGGAAGCGCTCATAACCGGCCGTACCATCCACGGCCACCTTGACCAGATAGTCATACTCGCCCGACACCAGATACGCCTCCAGGACCTCGGGTAAGGCGGCCAACTCCTCGCCAAAGCGCGCCAGCGCATCGTCCTCATGCCGGTCCAGCGTCACTTCCAGCAGCACGATATCGGCCAGCCCAAGCTTTTTCTGATCGAGCAAGGCCACATAGCCGGTGATAAAGCCCTCGCTCTCGAGCTGACGGGTGCGATTCCAGCACGCAGTGGTCGATAAACCGACTTGTTCTGCCAGCTCAGCATTACTCAGGCGCGCATTCTGCTGCAGCGCACGCAGTATCTTGCGGTCCAGGGCATCCAGTGAACGGAGTTTGGCACTCATTGCGCAATCTCGAAGATTATTCTTTCAGATATCAATATACAGGAACGTCATTCCAAATAGTGAGCAGGAAGCACCGCAAATGAAAAGCCTATTCAGCCAGGCGGCCGGTATATTTTTTTGCACGTTTTCTGCCCGTGCAGCCCCTGGTGCCAATAGCGCCAAGGTGCTGAGCGGCCCCACCGGGCCAGCCGGCAGGCGGCGCTGGCCCATGCACGGCCAGCCAGGGTGCAGCGGCCTGCGATAGGTGGGCGGCCAGGCAACCCGCGGCGCAGACGACGTGTCCTGTTTCCTTCACGTATTGCCAGCCAAGGCCGGCTCGCGCCACAAGCGCGGGTGCAGGTGCGCGGTGGCGAGAAAGCCTTGCATGTCGATCGAGCTCTACCTGTCTTTCCTATTGGCCTCCCTGGTGCTGATCTTTTCACCCGGCCCGGTCAATGTCCTGGCCATGAGCCAAGCCTTGCAAAGCGGCTGGCGCCCGGCCCTGCCCTGCGTCTGGGGTGCCACCGGCGCGGTTCTGCTGCAGCTGCTGTTTACCGGCCTGTGCCTGAACGGCGTCCTGCTGCTCAGCCCACATGCGCTGGCGCTGCTGCGCTGGCTGCTGCCTATCTCGTCTACCTGGGCTGGCAGCAATGGCATGCGACCAAGCTGCTGGAAGCCGCTAGCGATGGTGCCGAGCGCAGCCTGTTCTGGCGCGGCTTTGCCACCTCGGGGCTCAATCCCAAGACCCTGCTGTTCTTCCCGTCCTTCTTCCCGCAATTCATGCAGGCTGATGCCGCCTGGAGCAGCAATGCCCAGTTCGGCCTGCTGGCCGCCAGCTTCGCCTTGCTGTTTGCCCTCGGGGTGGCGGCCAATGCGCTGTTCTCGGCGCGCTTGCGCGCCGTGCTACACCATCCCTTGCGCCTGCGCTGGTTGAACCGCGTGTTTGGCGGCGCACTGGTAGCGATGGGCGCCGCCCTGGCCGGCGCGCGCTGAGCAGCTCGCGCGTGTCGGCACAAAAAACAGCCCGCCGAAAGGCGGGCTGCGTGTTGGGCGGCGCGGCGTACTTCAGGCCAGCAGGTCAACGCCATCGGTCTTGCGCGGTTCGCCCTGCGCAGTCTGCGGCAGCAGATCGAGATAGCGCTCGCCGCCAGGCAGATTGAGCAAGCGCATGGCCAGGTCGCCGAATAGCGTCTGAGGATTCGCCCCCTGCTCGGGCAGCTGTAGATTGAAGGGTACGCGCACCGGCTCGCTGCGCAGGCGTTCGAGCAGCTCGGCCGCCGTACCGGCGAACTGGGCTTGCTGGTAAGGCATGCTTGGTGCAGCTGCCGGCGCGGATGCGGAACTGGGTACCGTAGCAGCCTGCGCGGGTGTCGCTGCCGCCGGCTCCGTTGCCGGCAAGGCGGCCAGGGCCTGGCCGCCGCGATTATTACTCTGCTGGCTGATGCTGGCGGCTTCCAGCTCCAGGCTATAGCGGATATCCATTTCGAACTCGAAGCTGCGCCCATCGGCGGTGGTAATCGTGCCGCGGCCGATGAACTGGCTGGCCTCCTCAAGCCGGAAGGCCGAGGCGCTGATGCGGCCATTTTCGTCGCGCTGCTGCAGGCTCAGTGCGCTAAAGCTGCTCTGGCTGGCCAGCGAAAAGCTGTCGAACTCGATCTTGGCGCCCTTGGCCGCGTCGCCGAGGAAGCTGCCGGCAAAGCTCTGGATCAGGCTTTGCGCCATGCTGGTCATGCTCTGATTCAGCTGCTCAACGCGCTTTTCCGCCAGATCACCCAGCTTGTCCAGCATGGCCATGGACTTGGCCAGCAGTCCTTGCTGGCGCGGCGCGGTGCTACGTTGCGTGGCATCGGTATTGGCCGGCAGATTGGCGGTCTGGGCGGCAGAGAGGGGATTCAGGTTCATGACTTGGCACTCCTTGAGCAGGCCAATAGGCTTGGCTGCATATCGGCGCGATACGCGCCAAACTTAGCGCGTCGCGACAAACGGTATTAATACCATTCAAATCGGCTCGCTCGCCTGCGGCACATTGGGGCGGTCCTCGACGATCTGGCCATCCACCAGGCGGATGATGCGGTCACAACGCGCCGCGAGGCGCGGGTCGTGGGTGACGATCAGGAAGGTGGTGTTCTCGCTGCGGTTCACCTCGCGCAGCAGGGCAAAAATCTCATCCGCGGTGCGGGTATCCAGATTGCCAGTCGGCTCATCAGCCAGTACCAGCTTCGGGTGCTGGGCCAAGGCGCGTGCAATCGCCACCCGCTGCTGCTGGCCGCCCGATAGCTGAGCCGGTCGTTTTTGCGCCGAATCGGCAAGGCCCACGCGCGCGAGCAGATCGAGGGCACGGGTGCGCATGGCCGGCGTGGCATGACCCTGGTCGGCCATCACCGGCAGGTAGACATTCTCCTGCGCGCTGAAGGCCGGCAGTAGGTAGTGAAACTGGAAGATGAAGCCCAGTGTGCGGCCGCGCAAGGCGGTCAGCGCGGCATCATCAAGACCCTGGGTCACCTGGCCATCGATCAGCAATTCCCCGCTGCTCGCCCCTTCCAACAGGCCAATGCAGTTGAGCAGCGTGCTCTTGCCCGAGCCGCTGGGGCCGATCAGCGCGGCAAACTCCCCCGGCATCAGGCGTAGATCGATGCCATGCAGGATCTCGGTCTGCACTTCGGCATTGCCATAGGACTTGCGCAGCGCGCGCAACTCGAGCAGCGGACGTGTGGGATCAGCCATTGCGTATTGCCTGTACCGGGTCGAGCCGGGCCGCGCGCAGGGCCGGCGCGGCCGCGGCCAGCAGGCCGATCAGCGTGGCCCCGAGCGCCGAACTGATGAAGAGCGAGGGCGACACCTCAAGCACGAAGAGCGGCGAGCCATCCGGTGCCTTGGCCACCAGGCCCATGACTTGCAGCAGCGCGGTGGCCAGCACCGAGCCGCATAGCGAGCCGAGCAGGCCGACCACGCCGCCCTGGATCAGAAAGATGCGCAGCACGCTGGGCGCGCGCGTGCCCATTGCGCGCAGGATGCCGATCTCCTTCTGCTTTTGTACGATGGACACCGCCAGCACGCTGGCAATCGCCAGCGCCACTGACAACGAGACAAACACGCGGATCATGCTGGACGAGGCGCTTTGCGAGCGCAGCGCGGTCAGCAGCTGGGTATTGGTCTGCATCCAGCTTTCCACCTCGAAGCCGGTACGGCGCGCCAGGCGCTGGGCGATGGCTTCGGCCTCGAATAACTGGGCAACCTTCAGGTCGATCTGGCTGACCCCGCCCGGCAGATCGAGCAGGCTTTGCGCGCTGCGCAGATTGACCAGCACCCAGCGGCGGTTGATGTCCTTGATCTCCATATCGAAGATGCCGGCCACGCGAAACACATCGCTGCGCGCGCCCTGGGTGCTCAGGCGCAGGGTATCGCCGAGCGCAATACCGAGGTCGTCGGCCAGCTCGGTGCCGATCACCACCTCGCCGCTGGCCAGCGTGAACTGCCCCTGCTTGAGCTTGTCGCGCAGATTGACGATGCGGTTGTACTGCTCGGGCAGCACGCCCATCAGCGCGATCGACTTGCTGGCCGCGCCGCGCACGGCCAGGCCGGCGCCGCTGACCATGGGCGACACAGCACTGACACCGGGTTCACGCCCCAGCACCGTCAACCAGGCCTGCCATTGCTCGAGCGATTTGAGCGCCTGGGCGCGCTTTTCCACCTTGGCCGCCACCGCGCCACTGGGCGGCAGGCGCAGCGCCTGCTGCTCGGGCGCGCGCAGGCTGATATGCGCCTGAGTACTCAGCGTGCGCTGGATGATATTGCTCTGCAGACCGTTGACCAGGGCAGTGATGAACACCACCACCGCGACGCCGACCGTCACGCCAAGGAAGATCAGCACCGATTGCATGCGCCCCTCGCGCAGAAAGCGCAGGGCCACCAGCCATTCAAACGCGTTCACGGCTGGGCCACCTGCGGCCGCACCGCCATGCCGGCGGTGATCGGCTTGCTGCCTGGGGCCAGCACGATATCGCCCTCCGACAGGCCCGCGCGCACCTCGACCCGCCCGACGCCGTTCAAACCCAGGCGCACAGTCTGGCGCAGCGCCTCGCCATCACGCACCAGCCACACGGCGGGCTCGCCATTACCGGCCAGTACCGCATCGCTAGGCAGTTGCAGCACTTGCGGGCGGCTGGCCACACGCACCTCGGCCGAAACCGTCATGTCTGCGCGCAGAAAGGCTGGTGGCTTGGCCACCGCCAGTTTGACTTCCACCGTGCCGGTATCACGGTCCACGCCAGGCGCGATGCTGCTGACCGTGGCATCGAATGGCTGCTCGGGAAAGGCATCGGCCAACACACGTGCTACCTGACCCACCGCCAGGTAGCCGAGGCGCTTCTCATCCACCAGCATGCTGATGCGGGTTGGACCATTCAGGGCCAGGGTCAGCAAGGGTTTGCCGACCTGGGCCACCTGCCCCACTTCCACGCTGCGCAAGAGCACGCGGCAATCGGCCGGTGCACGCAGGCTCAGCTGCTGCAATTTGGCCTGCGCCAGCTGCACGGCCGCCTGGGCTGCACGCACGCCAGCCTGGGCCAGCTGGCGCTCGCTGCCCGCCTGGCTGCTGCTCAGACCGGTTTGCGCACTGCGCAGGCGGCTGGCGGCCAGTTCCACCTGCTGCTGCGCCTCATCCACCGCCGCCGGGCTGACAAAGCCGGTGCGGGCCAGCTCGCGATTCCGCGCCAGCGTGCGCTCGGCCAGCGTCAGACTGCTGCGCGCCTGCTCGACCGTCTGTGCGGCCTGCGGGGCGGTCAGCGTACCCAGCTGGGCCAGGCGCGCCTCGGCCTGCGCGAGCTGGGCCTCCGCATTGCGCAGCTGCGCGCGCAGCTCGCTCTCATCCAGCTGCACCAGCAGCTCGCCCTTGCGGCAGGCATCGCCCTCCTCGCCACGCACCTCAGCCACCGTGCCATTCACCATGCTGGCCAGTTCCACCGTGGCGGGCGGAATCACCCGGCCACTGGCCACCACGGTCTCGCTCAGGTCGGCGCGCTGTACGCGGTAGGCCGGCCACGGGCTGGCGCGCAGAAAAAACCAGACCAACAGGCCCAGGATCAAGACAGCGAGCAGTAATAGCCAACTCAGGCGCTTCAAGCGCGGCATGGGTGGTCCTTCGTGTACGGGTTGCAGCGGGTTCGGAAGCGCGCAGTCTGGCGGGTTCGCGCCGGGCGCGCCAGCAGGCAGGCCTTTGTTCAGCCCTTGCCGGCGCTGAAGCACAGCCCGATAACGGGGGTCTCACTTCATTAGCACAAATTACTTTAGCTAGTTGTTGATGTAAGTTAAGATATTTCAACAATTACTGAAAATTCAGGAAGTCAAACATGTTGATGTCGCCCTTGATCCAGACCTTCGTGCTGCACTTCGGTGAAATGGGCAGCCGCTGGGGCATCAATCGCACCGTCGGGCAAATCTATGCGCTGCTGTTCGTGGCCGAGCGCCCGCTGAATGCCGATGAGATGGCCGAGGCGCTCGGCTTCTCGCGCTCGAATATCAGCATGGGGCTCAAGGAGCTGATGTCCTGGCGCCTGGTTAAGCTCCAGCACCTGCCGGGCGATAGGCGCGAGTATTTTTCCGCCCCCGAGGACGTGTGGGCGATCTTCCGCACCCTGGCCGAGGAGCGCCGCAAGCGCGAAATCGACCCGACGCTGTCCATGCTGCGCGATGCCTTGCTGGCCGAGCCGGCCACCTCGGCCGAGAAGCACGCCCAGGGCCGTCTGCGCGAAATGCACGATCTGATCGAGCTGACCACCGACTGGTTCAGCGATGTACAGAAACTCGACTCCAAGACCCTGATGCAGCTGATGAAGCTCGGCGGCAAGGTCACCAAATTCCTAGAGATCAAGGACAAGCTGCTGCTAGGCATGGGCAGCAAGGGAGAGGACGACAATAAGCACTAGGAAAGCGCTGATCAACTCACCGTCGCGCGTCAGCGCGGTCCCCCCGCAGCGGCGGGGGCGGAGGGGGTGGAATAGAACAGCGAGGAATCATTGATTTATCGCTGTCGATCAGCACCCGGCTCCGCCGGGTGGTGAGCTGATCGTCGAGTAATCGAATTAATCAGCGCCTCTCCAGCAAGTAAACCGTTGCCCGCAGGGGCAGCCACCGAAGCGGGTAACAGCGTTGTGGGGACAGCGCGGACGCCCGCCTCCCCCTCGGTGCCCACCCTGCGTGGCAGCCCTTTCGCCCGGCCTGGCTGGGCACAACCGTTGTTTCCTATGAGGCAAGCATCATGGACCCCCTGCTTTTGGCCCGCATCCAGTTCGGCGCCAATATCAGTTTTCACATCCTCTTCCCCACCATCAGCATTGCGCTCAGCTGGGTGCTGCTGTTCTTCAAGCTGCGCTACAACCGCAGCGGCGACATCAAATGGATGGGCGCCTATCGCTTCTGGGTCAAGGTCTTTGCGCTGACCTTCGCACTGGGCGTGGTCAGCGGCATCACCATGAGTTTCCAGTTCGGCACCAACTGGCCCGGCTATATGGAGACCGTCGGCAATATCGCCGGGCCCTTGCTGGCCTACGAGGTACTGACCGCCTTTTTCCTGGAAGCGGCCTTCCTCGGCATCATGCTGTTCGGCAGCGAGCGGGTGTCCAATCGCATGCACACGCTGGCCACCTTCCTGGTCGCCTTCGGCACCTCCATGTCGGCGTTCTGGATTCTGGTACTCAATTCCTGGATGCAGACCCCGGTCGGCTTCGAGATGATAGACGGCAAGGCACACGCCACCGACTGGCTAGCCATCCTATTCAATCCCTCCATGCCCTACCGGCTCAGCCATATGCTGCTGGCCTCGGGGCTGACCGTGGCCTTCCTGCTCGCAGGCCTATCCGCCTATCGCTGGCTGCGCGGCGACAAGGCCGCCAGCGTGCTGGCCAGCCTGAAAACCGGCGTCTACCTGGCCGCCGCGCTGATTCCGCTGCAGATCTTCGTCGGCGATATGCATGGTCTGAATACTCTGGAACACCAACCGGCCAAGATCGCCGCGGTGGAAGGGGTATGGGAGACCGAGCGTGGCGCACCGATGCTCTTGTTCGCACTGCCCAATTCGGCAACCCGCAGCAATGACTACGCGATCGGCATTCCCAAGCTGGCCAGCCTGATCCTCAAGCACGATCCGAACGGCGAAATCCGCGGCCTGAACGAGTTCGTCGGCCAGCATCCACCGGTGCCGCCGCTATTCTGGGCTTTCCGCATCATGGTCGGGGTGGGCATGCTGATGTTGCTGCTGAGCTGGCTGGGCAGCTGGCAGCTGCGCCGCCACGGTGCGCCGCAGCGCTGGCTGGCGATGGCCCTGGTGGGCATGACCTTCTCGGGCTGGGTGGCCACCCTGGCCGGCTGGTATGTGACCGAAATCGGCCGTCAGCCCTGGCTCGTGTATGGCGTGCTGCGCACGGCCGATGCCGCCAGCAAGGTGCCGGCCGGCATGATCGCCAGCACCCTGTTCGCCTATCTGGCCCTGTATGCCGCGCTGATCGTCGCCTATGTGTCGGTGTTGTTCTACCTCGCGCGCAAGGCCAAGTACGCGAAGTACGAAAAGCCCGCCGCCACGCAGACTGCCCCCGTTTAAGGATTTCGCCATGACACCTGATCTCTCCACCCCTGCCGGCTGGCTGCCGGTGGTCTTCATGGCCCTGATGGGCCTTGCCATGCTCGCCTATGTGATTCTGGACGGCTATGACCTCGGCGTCGGCATCCTGCTGCGCCGCGCGCCCGATGCTGAAAAGGACATCATGATCGCGTCCATCGGCCCTTTCTGGGATGCCAATGAAACCTGGCTGGTGCTAGGCGTGGGCATTCTGCTGGTGGCCTTCCCGATGGCGCATGGCCTGATCCTCACCTCGCTGTATCTGCCGGTCACGCTTATGCTGTTCGGGCTGATCCTGCGCGGGGTGGCCTTCGATTTCCGCGTCAAGGCACGCGACCACCATAAGCCGTGGTGGAACCGCGCCTTCTATGCGGGCTCGCTGCTGGCCACGCTGTCGCAGGGCGGTATGCTCGGCTATTACATCGTCGGCTTCGAGCCACGCTGGGAATCGGGCCTGTTCGCGCTATTCACCGCCTTTGCCCTCACCGCCGGCTATGCGCTGCTCGGTGCCACCTGGCTGATCATGAAGACCGAGGGCGAGCTGCAGGCGCGTGCGGTGCGCTGGGCGCGTGGCAGCCTGTGGCTGACGGCAGCTGGCGTGGCAGCGATCTCCATCGTCACCCCGCTGGTCAGCGCGGAAATCTTCGCCAAATGGTTCTCGCTGCCGAATGCGTTGCTGCTGGCACCGATTCCGCTAATGACCCTGGCCCTGTTCGGCGTGATCCAGCGCAGCCTGGCCCATATGCCGGCTAGTCATGAACGCTGGTGCTGGGTGCCGTTTGCCTGCACGGTCGGCATCTTCATCCTGGCCTTCCATGGCCTTGCTTACAGCCTCTTCCCCTATCTGGTCGTGCACCGGCTCACCGTCTGGCAGGCCGCCAGCGCGCCGGAATCGCTGCTGATCATGTTCGTGGGTGTGTGCATCGTGCTGCCGACCATCATCGGCTACACCGTGTATGCCTACCGGGTGTTCTGGGGCAAGGCACGCGCGCTCAGCTATTACTGAGCCTGCGTGCAATCCGCCGCGCGCAAGCGGGCCAGCTCGACCGCCAGCAGCTGGCTGGAGAGGCTAGCCTGCTCAGCGCGCGCTGCACACCATAGCGCCTGGGCCGTGGCCAGCTCACCGTTATCCAGCAAGGCACGCAAGCGCAGGGCCAGCGCCGATGGCACCGCATCGGCCTGTACAGGTGGTGGCGGTGCGGCGAGCGCCTTGGCGCGCAGGGCCGGCGCGGGTGCTGCGGGTGGGGCAGGCACTTCCGCCTCGCGGGCGGACTCGATAGGCGCGACCGGGGCAGGCGCCGGTACTGGGGCGGGCGCAGCCGGCTCGGCCAAGCTGGGCTGGACTGGCTGGCTTGGCCGTTCAAGCAGCTGCGGCGCGGCCTTGGCGGCCGGCACTGGCTCGCTTGGCGCCACGGGGGGCTGGGCAGGCGCCGCTTTCTGCAGCGCCGCCAGGGGCGGCATGTCGGCGGCAGGCTTGGCTGCCTCGCCAGCCGGCGCAGCTTGCTGTAAAGGCATCGCTTCGCTCACGTCTGGCGCAGTCTGGGCTTCCACTTCGCGCGGTGCCATCTCAGCCTGCAGTGGCTCATCCAGCTGCAGCTCGCGCTGACTGCGCAGATCGAGCAGTAGGGAAACTGACAGCACCAGCACCGCCAGACTGGCCAGCGCCAGCCGGCCATGTCCGCCCAGACTTGTTGCCAGCCAATCAGCCAGCAGCCTCAGCCGCCCGCGCCAGACGGGCCTTGCGGCAGGCATCTTAGCCGGTGATGGGCGCTGCAGTAGCGCCACCAACTGGGCATCCAGCTCAGCCGGCGCCGTATAGCGCAGCGCTTCGTCCTGCAGCAGCCAGGTGAACTGTGCGTCCTCGCGCTGGGCTAGCCACCAGCCAAGCGCCGCTGGATCAAGCGCCAGGCTGGCCGGGTCTTGCGCATAGGCCGTATCGCGGCGCGCCTGCGCAGCCTCGTGCAGGCGGTCGATCAGGTCCGCCAGCGCGGGGCTCAGGGCATCGCCGGCCGCAGGTGTCCAGGCGGCGCGCTGCAGCAGGGTGCACCAGCCGGCGATCTCGGCTTCGCTGTCATCCTGTTCCTGCCAATCAGCCATGAGCATCCTCCAGCAGGCTGCGCAGCTGGGTCTTTGCATAGCGCAGGCGGGTGCGCGTGGTCTCCAGCTTCTGGCCGGTCAGGCTGGCCACCTCCTCCACGCTCAGGCCCTCCATATAACGCAGCACCATGGCTTCGCGGTAAATCGGTGCCAGCTGGCACAGCGCGGCGCGCACGCGCGCGGCATCCTGGCTGGCCAGCACCTGGGCATCGGGCTGTGGGCGCTCATCGACGAGCTCGATCCCGACCGTGGGGCCATCCTCATCCCAATCCTGCTCCAGTGGCAGCTGGCCGCGGCTGCGTTCCACGCGCAGCCAGTCGATAAAGGCATTGCGCGCAATCGTGTACAGCCAGGTCTTGAACGAGGCCTGGCCAGCAAAGCCAGCCGCGCCACCCAAGACCTTTTCCCATACTTTCTGCGCGAGGTCGGCCGCCACATGCCGGTCGCCCTGAGCCAGATAGGCCAGGCGATTGAATAGCGCCGGCTGGTGGCGACGCACCAGCTCGCGCCCCGGCTGGGCGATCTCGCCCAGGGCAATCAGCTGCATCAGTGCTTCATCAGCCAGGCTGTCCAGTGTCTGCATAGAGTTCAGAAAAGGGGAAGAGAGGATGCCGCGCCCAGCCAGAACAGCACCGCCCAAGTAGTAGACGATGCCGACACGATATCGGGGTGAATGCGGCGCGGCGGAAAACCGCAGCCCTGCATGGTAGCGCAGCGGCTACGCTGCGCGATGCCAACAAAAACCGGCCGGCAGCCTTGCGCTACCGACCTCAGGTTCTGCCAACCAAGCCGCAGTAGCTGCCTAGCGCCCTACCCAGTCGCTGAGCAGCTCGCCCTTGTCGTCCAGGCGCCAGCTGCCGCCCGGGCCATCATCAAGCGCTTCCCAGCGCTTCTGGCCGATCTGGATCAGCGCGCCGGCATGCACGCGTTTGCTGATCTGCACCCGCGCATGCTCGTTCAGCGCCAGCTGCTCGCTCAGCTTGTGCAAGAGCACATCGAGGTCACGCACCTCGTCCTGAATCGCCTTGGCGGTCATCTCGGCCTTTTCGCGCACGCCACCGGCGCCCTTGGCCGGGTTTTTGTCCAGAAAATCGAGCAGCTGGCGCAGCTTGGCATAGTCTTCCAGCTTCTTCTTGCGCAGCGCTTCCTGACCGAGCTTGTCACGGTTCACATAGGGGTCAAAACCCACTTGCACATGGGTGGGAGCCCCTGAGGGAGAACCGAGCACACCGGTGCGGACATTCAGACCGGCACGCAGATGCCCCCCCATGATCTGGCCACTGCCCGACTGACCGACATTCACATCATGGCCGGCGCTCAACTCGCTCTGGCGCACCGCGCGCTCAACCAGAATGTCCTGGCGCGCCTCCACCAGACCGTGCTCGATGAACTTGGCCTGCACGCTGCGCTCGCTGCGCACGATGGCGGTTTCCACTGCCCCACCATGCGTGGCGCCCTGTGCCTCGGCGCGGCCGACAATGCCGCCCTTGACCACCACATTGCCGCCGGCCACGACCTCGGCCGCTTCCAGCGTGCCGCCGATCACCACATCGCCGCTGGCGCGGATATGCATGCCGGCCTTCACATCACCCTTGACCTGCACCGTGCCGTCAAACTGGATATTGCCGCTCTCGATATCGATCTGCTCGACCTCGATCAGTGGATTCACATCGACGCCGTTGGCGCAGGGTACAGGCTGACCATCGATCAAGGCGACCAACTGATTGCTGTCCCCCTCGGCGGGTGCAGCGCCCTTCAGCGCACTGGAAAACGGCGTATCGGGCACCGGCTGGGCCGGCACCGTCTTGCCGAACACATCGGTGCCGGCAATGCCGGGCACGGCCGGCGTACGGCGCATCAATGGAGTGCCGGCATGGATGATCAGGAGGTTACCGAGGTCGCGGTAATCGACCACCTCGTCTTCGCCAGCCTCGAACTGCGCCTCACGCAGTGCCTCGATCAGGCTGTCGAAATGGGCGGCCTCGCCCTCCTGTGGCGGCGTGCCGAGCGCGACGACCACATCCTCGCAGTGCCCAGCCGCCAGCGCTTCGTTCAAGGCGGCGTCCTGTATGCCATGGATGATGCCCTTGATATGCAGGGCCGGGCGCACCTCGTCCACCACCGAGCGTCCACCCTGCGGGGCGACCAGAGTGAGGCTCACGCTCATCTTGTCCGCGGCGATGTCCAGCTTGAAGCTACCATCGCGCCGCTCGCCGATCACCAACTCAAGCGGCTTGGCGCCCGGCGTCTCAGCCAATTGGCGCGCCTGCTCGAAGAAGGCGCTGATGGCGGCCTCATCGAGGTAAAAACCCGACCAGCCCTTCACCGCCAACTCGGCATCCAGGGCAGCACGATCCGGCAGCTGAGCGCCCTCCTCCGATTTGAACTGAGCTTGCAGCTTTTGGCTGGCCGCATCGAAGGCCAGGCTGAATCCGATTCGCTCCATCTGTCTCTGTCCGCTAGTTTTTACTTATATACCCCATCATAACCCAGCATTTTCCAAATTGCCTCAACCACTTAGCCGCATTTATTCAAGCGGGATCGCATGCAGCGGAAAAGCCCAAGCCCGCGCGCATCGGTATAATCGCCCGCCTTCGCTTACTGTCTGCCTACCATGCCCGTTCTGATTGTTGAAAATGCCTGCCTGGCCTTTGGCCATGTTCCCCTGCTCGACCATGCCGATTTCGTGTTGGAGCCCGGCGAACGCGTGGGCCTGATCGGTCGCAATGGTGCGGGCAAGTCCTCGCTGCTGAAGGCGATTGCCGGCGTGCACAAGCTCGACGACGGCGTGATCCGCGTCAGCAATACCCAGCGCGTCGCCTATGTGCCGCAGGAGCCGCCGCTCGACCCAGCCGCCACCGTGTTTGAAGCGGTGGCCGAGGGGCTGGGCGACCTCAAGCAGATCCTCACCGACTACCATGCCGCCGCGATTGCCGCCGAGCACGACCCGGACGCGCTCGAGCGCATGATGGCACTGCAGCATGAACTGGAAGCGCGCGACGGCTGGCGCCTCGATTCGCTGGTGGCCAGCACGCTGACCAACCTCGGCCTACCGGCCGAGAAGAAGATCAGCGAGCTGTCGGGTGGCTGGAAGAAACGCGTGGCGCTGGCCCAGGCACTGGTGTCCGAGCCCGAGCTGCTGCTGCTCGATGAGCCGACCAACCACCTCGACCTGTCCGCCATCGAATGGCTGGAAGGCCTGATCCGCAATTTCGCCGGCGCGGTGCTATTGATCACCCACGATCGGCGCTTTCTGGACAATGTGTCCAACCGCATCATCGAACTCGACCGCGGTCGGCTATCGAGCTTCCCCGGCAACTTCAGCACCTATCAGGAACGCAAGGCCGAGATGCTGGCCCAGGAAGCGACCGAGAACGCCAAGTTCGACAAATACCTGGCCCAGGAAGAAGTGTGGATACGCCAGGGCATCAAGGCGCGCCGCACCCGCAATGAAGGCCGCGTGCGCCGCCTCGAGCAGCTGCGCCGCGAGCGCGCCGCGCGGCGTGAACGGGTCGGCAATGTGCAGTTCGCGCTAGACGCCGGTGAGCGCAGCGGCAAGCTGGTGGCCGAACTGGAAAACGTCAGCAAGGCCTATGGCAATCGCACGCTGATCCGCGACTTCAGCACGCGCATCCTGCGCGGCGACAAGATCGGCCTGATCGGTCCGAACGGTGCCGGTAAGACCACACTCCTGAAGCTGATCCTGGGTGAGCTGGCCCCCGATAGCGGCACCGTCACCCAGGGCAGCAAGCAGGAAATCGCCTACTTCGACCAGTTCCGCTCGGCTCTGCCCGAGGACGTGGCGATCTGCGATGTAATCAGCCCGGGCAGCGACTTCGTGGTGATCGGCAACGAGAAGAAGCATGTGATCAGCTATCTCGAGGACTTCCTGTTTGCGCCGGAACGCTCGCGCAGCCCAGTCAAGTCGCTGTCGGGCGGCGAACGCGCGCGCCTTCTGCTTGCGCGCCTGTTTACCCAGCCGGCCAATATCCTGGTGCTGGACGAACCAACCAATGACCTCGATATCGACACCCTGGAACTGCTGGAAGAGCTGCTGGCCAATTACACCGGCACCGTCTTCCTGGTCAGCCACGACCGGACCTTCCTCGACAATGTGGTCACCCAGGTGATCGCCTTCGAGGACGACGGCCGCCTGATCGAGAACCCCGGCGGTTACGACGACTGGATCGTGGCGCGCAACCGCATGCTGGCCAATGCCAAGACGCCGGCCAAGGTGGAAGCGCCCAAGCCAGCCGCCGCACCCGAGCGCACCGCCCGCCCGGTGAAGATGAGCTACAAGGAAAGCCAGGAGCTGGAGAAGCTGCCGCAGGAGATTGCGGCCCTGGAGGCCGAGCAGGCCGCGCTGCAGGAAAAGCTACTCGACCCGAATATCTACCGCAATGCGCCGCTCGACGCAGCGGCCTGGCAGGCGCGCATCGACGAGATCGACGTGCTGGTGCTGGACAAGATGGAGCGCTGGGAAGCGCTGGAAAAGAAGCAGCTGGGCGAATGAGCTAGGGCGCGGCCAAGGGGCCGAGTAGGCGCTGCACGATGCGTGCGTATTCGCCATTGCGGCGGATCTCGGCCAGGCCGCGGTTGAAGGCGGCCAGATGCTTGCGGTACTGCGGCTTGCCGCGCGTGAGCGTCACATACAGCGGCGGGCTGGCCAGCGCCGGCTCCAGCCAGACCAGTTGCCCGGCGGCCTCGCGCAGCTGAGTCTTCAGCAGATGGGCGGCCAGCGCCTGTTCAATCAGCACCAGGTCAAGCCGGCCCGCCTGCAACTTGCGTAGATTGGTCAGATCGTCAACCGCCGCCTCACCGCCCAGATCGGCCGCCTCGAACTCGAGTGGATTCGCATAGCCGCGCACGATGCCGATGCGCAGTCCCTTCAGCGCCGATAGCTGATGCACGGGATGAGTCTCGCCCGCCCGCGCATAGAAGCCGATGCGATTCACCCACAGCGGGTCGCTATACACCATGTACTGCTCGCGCTCGGCCTGGTACCAGACCGCCAGCACCGCATCGTGCTGGCCGGCCCGGGCCTCGGCCAATACGCGCGCCCAAGGGCGGAACACCACCCGGGTCTCGAAACCAGCCGCTTTGAAGGCCGCACGTGTCAGGGCGGTAAACACGCCCTGCTCGGGCAGCTCGCTACCGCAATAGGGCGGATATTCGGTGCTGACCAGCTGCAGCACCGGCGCAGCCGCCACGTTGCCCAATAGGACCAGGCCGAGCAGGCCACGGGCCAGCCGGGTGAACAGTCGCAGTCCAAGCGTATTCATGCCCTGCCCTCCGTCAGATAGGCCTCGATATCGACCGCATCGATCTGCTCGGGGCGCAGAAAGCGCCGCGCGTAGTCAAGATGCACGCCGCTGCGCAGGAAGAGCGCGAACAGCTCGGCATCGATATGTGCATCGTCGCGCATGCGCGCCATGATGGCGACCGCCTCAGACAGACGCTTGCCCTGCTTGTAGGGCCGGTCCACCGCGGTCAACGCCTCGAAGATATCGGCGATGGCCATCATGCGCGCCTCCACGCTCATCTGCGCGCGGGTCAGCCGCTTCGGATAACCGCCGCCATCCATCTTTTCATGGTGGCCGCCAGCAATTTCGGGCACCCGTTGCAGATGCTTGGGGAAAGGCAGGCGCGACAACATGATGATGGTCTGCACGATATGGTCATTAATCAGATAGCGGTCTTCCTCGCTCAAAGTGCCGCGCCGCACGCTCAGATTGTGCAGCTCGCCGCGGTCGAACTTGTACTCGGGCTGGCTGAGCTTGAAGCCCCAGGGGTTATCGGCCGGCATCTGTTCATGCGGCTTACGCGCAATACGGTGCGCGGGCTTATCGGCCAACAGCGGCTCCAGCACCGGTAACTCGGGCGCAGGCTGGGCGGCCATGCGCTGCGCCTCCTCCCAGGACACGCCCAGCCTGTCGTCCAGCGTGCGTAGCCATTGGCGCTGGGCGATCTGCCCCAGCCGCACCAGCTGCTCGGCCGACATCTGCTCGCCGCCCAGATTGCACTGCGCGACAAAGGCGAATTCCTCATCGAGCTGCGCCTGTTCGTGCTGGCAGCGCTGCGCCAGGGCCAACGCATCACCGCCCTGGGCCAGCTCGCGCCAGTAGGCGATCTCGGCATCGCGCTTGAGCACTTCGAAGCGCATGCGCACCTCGTGGATGCGGTCGTACAGGGTTTCCAGCTTGGTGGCTTTGTCGACCACGAATTCCGGCGTGGTCACCTTGCCGCAGTCATGCAGCCAGCAGGCAATATGCAGCGCCTCGCGCTCGCTGGCACTGAGCCGGTAGTCCTTGAATGGTCCGTCCTCAGCCCTGTGCGCGGCCTCGGCCAGCGCCTTGGTCAGCTCGGGCACGCGCTGGCAGTGGCCGCCCGTATACGGGCTCTTGGCATCAATCGCCCCGGCGATCAACTTGATAAAGGCCTCGAGCAGATCCTTCTGGCCCTGCAACAGGCGCTGGTTCTCGATCGCCACCGCGGCCGAATCGGACAGCGCTTCCACAAAGGCGGCGCGCGCGGGCGAGATATGGTCGCTATCGCCGGGAAGAAACAGGCAGAGCACGCCGACCAGCTCGCCGCTGCGATTGGCCAGCGGCGGCGCAATCATCAGCACCGGCTGCAGGCCGAAATGCGCGTCGACATAGGCGAGGCTGGGCTCGCGCGGCGCCGACAGCGCCAACAGCTCGGTGGTGCGCTCGCGTACGGCCATGGCCAGCGGGTTGCTCACGGCATCCAGCGCAATCGGCTGCAGCTCGGCCACACCCAGCGCCGCATCCTGCCAGCGCATGGCGGCCGGCTTCAGCGTCTGGCTCGCCTCATCCAGTAGATAGATGGCGCCACCCTCGGCGCCGGTCGCACCGATGGTTTCCAGCAGCACGCGATCGAGCAGGCGGTCGAACTGGGTTTCCTCGGCCAGGCTTTGACTGATATCGAGAAAGCGCTGGATGGTGCGCTTGAGCCTGCCGATGGCCTGGCCGAGCATGTCCACCTCGTGTACAGGCGAAGGTGGCGGCTCCTCGCCATCGAACTGAAAACGCTGGATGCGCTTGGCCTCATCGCTCAGCGCGCGCAAGCGCTCGCCAATGCTGTGCGACAGCCACCAGGTCAGCGGCAGGGACAGCGCCAGGATCAGCAAGGTGGCCAGCACGGTGCGGTCGCGCACGCGGCGCGCCTCGGCGAACAGCTCGTCCAGCGGCACGGCCAGCATCAGCGTACTGCGCTGCGCGCCCTGGGCAGCCAAGGGCTGCAGGCTGTACAGCCAGTCGCGCCCGCCGGCTGCACGGTACTGGCCGGCCTGCGCCTGTGGCTTGCCCAGCTGCGCAGCCAGGCCACGTAATACCGGCGCAGGCAGCTCTTGCAGACGCGACAGGCGGCTGGCGGCGCCCTGCCCGCTCTCGGGCCGCAGCAGGCGGGCCGGGTCGCGGTAGGCGAGCACACGCTGGCGCGCATCGACCAGGGCCAGCTCGGCCGAGGGCGTCGGGCTGGCCCTGGCCAGTTCGGCCGATAGGCGGCTCAGGGTCAGGTCGGCCGCCACGATCACGCGGCCATTGTCGCTGCGCCGGGCAAAGGTCAGCCCCACCTCGCCGGTGGTGAAGAAGGCATAGGGCTCGGTGCGCACCAGGCCGGACTGGCTGCGCGCCAGCTGGTACCAGGGCCGCCCACGCGGGTCGAAACGGTAGTCGGGGCGGGCCTCGTCGCTGAGGATGCGCAGATCATCGGACAGAAACAGATAGCGGCCCTCGATCTGCTCGGCGCCGGCACGCTCAACCGACTGGACCAGGAAAGCCGCCTCACGCGGGGCGGCAAAGCGCTCGCGCGCTGCCACATCGGCCAAGCGGCGCAAAAGGAAGAAATCGCCATCGCTATAGCCGGCATACAGGCTGACCAGCTGCGGATTGCTGCGCAGCGCCTCGCTGAGCAGACCGAGGCCATCCAGACGCTCGGGCAGCGTGTCGGAATCGCTGAGCTTGCCCAGTGCCGCCAGCATATTGACCAGGGCCTCGGTCGGCCGATGCAGGCCTTCCAGGCTGGCGGCGGTTTCGCGCGCGGTATCGCTGAAGCGCGCCTGGGCCAGCTGCAGCGCCAGCTTCTGGTTCTGCCAATACGCATACCAGCAGATGGACAGGCCGGTCAGCAGGATCAGCAGGGTGAACAGGGTGGCAATGTGCACACGCAGCGGGTAGCTACGGTGCGGGGCTTTCTGAACGGGCTGTGTACCGTCAAGCGACATCCGGTTTCTCCGCGCACTGGTATCAAGGCAGCCCCACCAGCATAGTCAAGCCGCAGGCGGATGCGCGTTTGTCCAAGCAGCATGCCGACTTGAAGAAGGGCCTGCCGGTCGGCTATATCGGTTTCAGTCAGCGGCGAGCCAGCCCACACGATCCCACGCGCTTTGCGCCAAGGACGGCGCACTCTCATGGATCTTCCCAGCATCGATTACTTCAAGCGCCAGACCATACACCGGCAGCCCTATGCCGGCGGTATCTCCACGCTGATCACGCCAGTGGCGCTGGAGACCAGCAATTTCGAAGTACTGCGCCGTTTCGCACTCGACCGTGATCTGGTCAGTCTGCCGGTGGTGTCGGGTGGCAAGCCGGTCGGCCTCATCTATCGCAATACCTTCATGTCCGAGATGTCCGCGCCGCAAGCCCAGGCGCTGTATGGCCCGCAGAGCTGCGTGGCCTTCATGAATTCCGATCCGCTGATCGTGGACGAGAAGCTCAATCTCGAGGTGCTGTCCTTCCGCGTGGTCGACCGCGGCGAGCAGACCCTGGCCGCCGGTTTCATCGTCACGCGCCAGGGCGAATACGCTGGCGTCGGCTCCTGCCTACGCCTGATGCGCATGATTGCCGACCTGCAGGCCGAGAAGAACCGCCAGATCCGCCACTCCATCGAGTATGCGGGGGTGATCCAACAGGCGCTGATGCGCGCAGCGCGCGACACCCTGGCAGAGACCCTGCGCGATAGCGAGCTGGTCTGGGAGCCGCGCGATGTGGTGGGCGGCGATTTCTATCATTTCGAGCGCTTCGAGGATGGCTGGTTCGGGGTCATTGCCGATTGCACCGGCCATGGCGTACCCGGTGCCTTCATGACCCTGATCACCTCGTCGCTGCTCGCGCAGGCAATCGAACATGGCGATCGACGCAATCCTGGCGCCATCGTGGCCGCGCTGAACCGTGCCATCAAGCGTCTGCTCGGGCAGATCGCCCCGCAGGGCGGCTTCGGCCATTCCGATGATGGGCTGGACGGTGCCTTCATGTGGTTCGACAGCCAGGCCCATACGTTGACCTACGCGGCGGCCAAGACGCCCTTATTCGTGCTGGCGCCGGACGGCGAGGACTTCAGCCAGGTCGACGGTGATCGCATGGGGGTCGGCTATATCGATACCCCAATGGATTATCTGTGGCAGAACCGTCTGGTCAGCGCGCCCGAGGGCACGCTGATGTTCGTCACCACCGACGGCCTGATCGACCAGATTGGCGGGCCCAAGCAGACCGCCTTCGGCAAGCGGCGCATCCGCGAATCCATCCTGTCGCAGCGCCACGAGCGTGCGGATGTGATCAGCATGTCGGTGCTGAATGCCTACAGCCTGTGGCAGGCCGACCAGCCCAGGCGCGATGACCTGACCTTCCTGTGTTTCCGACCTTGATGGCCGAGCGCAGGCCAGTGCCTTACCTAGAAGAGGGGCCGATGATGCAAAACCTGTTTATCGCCGCAACGCCCAGCACGCCGGAGATCGACTTCCGCTTTGACCAGCATCTGCTGCTGATCAAGGGCGAGTCCTATCCCGAGAATGCCAGTGCCTTCTATGGCGGCCTGCTTGAACGCGTCCAGCAGTATCTGGCCCAGTGCCGGGCCGCGAATATCGAGCTGAATGTCTCGCTCGCCTATTTCAATAGTTCGAGCACCAAGCTGCTGTTCAGCATGTTCGATGCATTCCACCAGGCCGCCCAGGCCGGCAACCGCATCACGCTGAACTGGTTTCATGACGCCGACGACGACACGCTGTACGAATTTGGCCAGGAACTGCATGCCGACTACCCGGCCATCCATTTTGTCGATGTACCGGTCAATACCGACTAGGTGGCGCGCGCCCACTGGCGCCCGTGCTGAGCCGACCACCCCTTTGGGAGCATCACCCCATGCTTGATGATGTGTTGGATAACTTTGGCGAACTGTTCACCGCTGGCAATGTGTGCTTTTTCTACAGCGGCTATCTATCGCAGCCGCTGCTGACCGCCATGGTGGAAGGCTTCAAGGTCAAGCTCGATAGCGAGGGCATCAGCACGCCGGTGCGGCGCAGATTGATGTCCTCGCTGGTCGAGATGACCCAGAACATCATCCACTACGCGCAGGACACGCTGACGCCGCACGATCAGGACGATCATCAGCTGCGCTGGGGCAGCATCTGCGTCACGCTCACCCAGGGCCAGTACCTGATCGAATGCGCAAACCGGGTCAGCCAGGCGCAGGCGCACACTTTGCGCAGCCGCATTGAGCCGCTGCAGCAGATGACCCAGGCCGAGATCAAGGCCGCCTACACCCAGGCCATACGCCAGGAAACGCCCGACGGCAGCAAGGGCGCCGGGCTTGGGCTGATCACCATCGCGCGCGATGCGCACACCCCGCTCGCCTTCCGCATCATTGCAGACCCGCAACGTCCCGATACGGCCATCTTCCTGCTGCGCGCCGCCATCTAGATCAGCCTGAGGTGGTGCCATCATGAGCCAGTCACGGGTTCGTCATTCGGACATCGAGGTGGGCAAGGCCTTGCCTTGGGATGTGTTCGACGAGAAAGGTACCTTGCTGCTAAGCAAGGGTTTTATCGTGGCCAGCGAGTCGCAGATCGACCGCCTGGTGGCCATGGGTGTGTATGCCGACAGCCAGGCCCTGCAGTCCTCGCGCCTATTGCAGCTGGAGGCCGAAGAGCAGGACAGCCCCGCCGGCGGCGCGGGCAGCCCGGTGCAGGACTGGAACGATCTGCGCAAGATCATGGCCCAGTTCTACAGCCAGCTTGAGCTCAATATCCAGAGCGGCATCTTCATCAGCCGCATCGTCGAGATCGCCCACGAGGTCGACCGTCTGTGCAGCGCCAACCCCGCCCTCGCCCAGGCCTTCATCACCCTGCGCCAGGACGGCGCCTACAGCGCGCGCCATATGCTGGACAGTGCCGTCATCGTGCGCCTGGCCGCCCGTACCCTGAAAATGACCAAAGCCAAGGAACATGGGCTGGTGTGCGCGGCGCTGACCATGAACCTCGGTTCGAGCGAGTTCCAGGACGAAATCAAGACGCAGACCGAGGCGCTGAGCAACGAGCAGCTCGAACGCCTGCATCGCCACCCGGAGCTGGCCACCAGCAAGCTCAAATCCATTGGTGTGCACGATCCGATCTGGCTGCGCGCGGTGCTTGAACACCATGAGCACTTCGATGGCAGCGGCTACCCCAATCGGCTGAGCGGCAATGATCTGAGCAAGGAGGGGCAGTTGCTCAGGCTGGCCGACGTCTACTGCGCACGCATCACCTTCCGCGAATACCGCGCGGCCGTGCCGCTGACCGTGGCCCTGCGCGGCATCTTGCTTGAGCGCGGCAAGACCATCGATCAGACCCTGGCCGCGCAGTTCATCCACGCGGTTGGCGTGTTTCCACCCGGCCTCAAGCTCAGCCTCGCCAATGGCGAACAGGGTGTGGTCGTGCGTCCGGGCAGTTCGCCCAATCACCCGGTGGTAATCAGCCTGCTTAGTGCCGCCGGCACCCCGCTGCTGCCGCCCGTCTACCGCGACACCACCCAGGCCGAGTTTGCGGTGAAGGAGACGATCAACCCGGCCACCTTCAACGCCTATGTGGACATCGAATCGATCTGGTGCTGACGCCCGCCGCGCGCACGGATTGCCGTGCCGCACCAGATCGACATTCGAGGGCTGCTCGCCTACAATCGCGCCCTTTTCTCAAAGAATTCAAGGCGCTTGACCATGTCGCCCATCGCACAGGAAGTCGCCCGTCGGCGCACCTTCGGCATCATTTCCCACCCGGACGCCGGTAAAACGACGCTGACCGAAAAGCTCTTGTACTTCTCGGGCGCCATTCAGATGGCGGGTACGGTCAAGGGCAAGAAGACCGGTAAGTTCGCCACCTCCGACTGGATGGAGATCGAAAAGCAGCGCGGCATCTCGGTCGCCTCCTCGGTCATGCAGTTCGACTACCGCGAGCATGTGATCAATCTGCTCGACACCCCGGGCCACCAGGACTTCTCGGAAGACACCTACCGCGTGCTGACCGCGGTGGACAGCGCGCTGATGGTGATCGACGCGGCCAAGGGCGTGGAAGAGCAGACCATCAAGCTCTTGAATGTGTGCCGCCTGCGCGATACACCCATCGTCACCTTCATGAACAAGTACGACCGCGAAGTGCGCGATTCGCTCGAGCTCTTGGACGAGGTGGAGAGCGTGCTGAAGATCCAGTGCGCGCCGATCACCTGGCCCATCGGCATGGGCAAGACCTTCCGCGGCGTCTACCACCTGCTCAATGACGAGATCCTGCTGTTCGCGCCGGGCGAAGACCGCAATATCGAGGACGTGGAAATCATCAAGGGCATCGACAACCCGCGCCTGGATGAGCTATTCCCGCTCGAGATCGAGAACACCCGCATGGAGCTGGAACTGGTGCGCGGTGCCTCGCATCCGTTCTCGCTTGAGGACTTCCTGGCCGGCAAGCAAACCCCGGTGTTCTTCGGCTCCGCCATCAATAACTTCGGCGTACGCGAGATTCTGAACGCGCTGATCGACTGGGCGCCCGCACCGCAGCACCGCGACGCCACCGTGCGCGATGTGCAGCCGGATGAGGAGAAGTTCAGCGGCTTCGTGTTCAAGATCCAGGCCAATATGGACCCCAAGCACCGCGACCGCATCGCCTTCCTGCGCGTGTGCTCGGGCAAGTTCGAGCGCGGCATGAAGATGAAGCATCTGCGCCTCGATCGTGACGTGGCCGCCAACTCGGTGGTGACCTTCATGGCCTCCAGCCGCGAACAGGTCGAGGAAGCCTATGCAGGCGACATTATCGGCGTGCCCAACCACGGCAATATCCAGATCGGTGACAGCTTCTCCGAAGGTGAGAAGCTGGCCTTCACCGGCATCCCCTACTTCGCGCCCGAGCTGTTCCGCACCGTGCGCATCCGCAACCCGCTCAAGATCAAGCAGCTGCAAAAGGGCCTGCAGCAGCTCGGTGAGGAGGGCGCGGTACAGGTGTTCAAGCCGCTGTCGGGCGCCGACCTGATCATCGGCGCGGTGGGCGTGCTGCAGTTCGAGGTGGTGAAGAGCCGTCTGGAGAACGAATACGGCGTGGACGCGATCTTCGAAAACGCCAGCGTGCACAGCACGCGCTGGGTCAGCTGCGAGGACGCCCGCATGCTGGCCGACTTCGAAAAGAGTCTGGTATTGAACCTGGCGCGCGATGCAGCCGACAACCTGGCCTATCTGGCGCCGAACCGGGTCAATCTGGAACTGGCGCAGGAGCGCTGGCCCAAGGTTACCTTCCACGCCACGCGCGAGCATTCGGCCAAGCTGTAAGCCGAACGCCCATGAAAAAAGCCGCCTCTTCGCAGGCGGCTTTTTTCTGCCAGGGCCATGGACGCACTAGGCGCGGAAGGCCTGGGTCGACTTGGCCAGCTGCTGCATGGTCTGTTCCAGCGTGGTCACGCCCTGGGCAATACCGGCGGTCGAGGTACTCGCCTCTTCCACATCGGCGCGCAGCTCGGCGATATCGGTGGCAATGGTCTGGAACTGGCTGGACTGGCGCTGCTCATTGCGCGCCACCTCGCCGATCAGCCCGGCCAGGCGCTCGGTGCCCTGGATGATGGCATCCAGGCGCTGGCCGGCTTCCGCCGCGCTCTGATTGATTTCCTCCATGCGCTGGTTGCCCTCGCGCATGGCGGCCATCGCCTCATTGGTGCCAGTCAAAATGGTGCCGATCTTCTCCTCGATCTCGCGCGTGGCGCTGCTGGTGCGCTCGGCCAGCTTGCGCACCTCGTCGGCCACCACGGCGAAACCCCGCCCCTGCTCGCCTGCACGCGCCGCTTCAATCGCAGCATTCAGGGCCAAGAGGTTGGTCTGGTCGGCAATCGCGCGGATCACCTGCACGATATTGCCGATCTCGTCGCTACGCCGCCCCAGCTCCTCAATGCGCTCGGCCGAGCGACTGACCACTTCGGCGGTCTTGCCGATATTGCCCAGCGTGCGCCCCATGGCTGCACCGCCTTCGCCGGCCAGCTGGCCGGCTTGCTCGGCTTCGCGCGCGGCCCGTTCGGACTGCTCGGCGCTCTGCACGGTGAGCGCGGCAATCTCGTCCACGATGCGCGCCATCTCGCCCGTTTCCTTGGCCTGGTGGCGCATGGTGCGGTTGATGGTATTGGTGCGTTCGCTGATCTGCGCGGTCTCGCTCGAGGCCGTGCCGATCGCGCCGGTCACCTCGCTCAGCATCTGCTGCATGGCCGCGCGGCCCTGCTCGGCCTGCAGGCGCGCCTGCTCGGTCTTTTCGAAGCTCTTGATCTTGCCGTACTCGAACATCATGGCCAGCGCGAAGATCACGATGGTCAGGCCCATCAGCGAGCGGAACTGCAGCTGCGGATGCAGCTCCGGCCCCAGGGGGCTGACCGGCAGCGGCCAGCCGGCCTTGTGAGCGATGAAGAACAGCACGATGCCGATCAAGGCCGCCGCGCTCCAGAACATGCCGCTCTTCTTGCCACCAACGAACATCGAGGCGGTGGGTACCAGCAGGAACCAGGGCGCCGAGGAGGATTCAATGCCGCCGTTGACCAGGCACATCCACACCACCATGCAGAAGAACACCCCGATGGCCGCCTCGCGCGCCAGGATCAAGAGGCCGGTCAGCTTGAGCAGCAAGGCCGTGCCCAGCATGCCCGCGCCGGAAATCAAAATGCCCCAGGCCATGGCCGTGTGGCCAAGCTTGAAGTAATTGATGGCGAAGATGGGCACCGCAATCGCCGCCAACACGGCCGCGCCGACCACATTGCGGGCGCGGCTCAGGTCGAGCGGGTTGTGGCGGATGCTATCGGGGATGAACCAGTCGATCAGGCGACTGAAAGCGAGTCCAATGGACATGGGGTGCTGTCTCCGGGAGTTGGGTGCCGCTGCAGCGGTCTAGTCGGCATATTAAAGCAAGCGCTCGAATTTTTGATATCAGACTTCACTTCTATACAAGGCGCATCGTCCGGGCCAAGCCTGAGCGATGCCCGTATAATCTCGGCTTTGCCGCCAGCCACATCACTATAAGCCATGCAAGCGAACGCCTCCCTGCCCGATCCCCGCCCCTTTAGCGGCACTGCCACCCACCCCCTGCACCAGCTGGCCGACGCGCTGCTGGGCGAGCGCAACCTCGGCCACTTGGTGGCCAAGGAAGCCGCGCTGGATGCCGAAATCAAGCGCCTGCTGAGCCAGAGCGACGACGCCGAGCTGCTGAATGCGCTGGCCAGCGCGCCCAGCCCGGCCAGCCAGCGCGTGCTGAACGAACGCCTGCGCGTGAACGTGGCGCAAGCCGGTGCCGACCAGGCCCAGCAGGCGGTGATCTTTGCCCTGCCGCTGGTGCTGGTGGCCGGCGTGCGCGGCAAGCATGTGATTGCTGGCAAGCTGCCCGATGTCGACGCCGTGCGCGCCCTGCTGCAACAACACGGCGTGATTGCCGCCGATGCCGATGTCCAGCTGTCGGCCAAGCTGCTCGACCGCGACCAGCTCTTGGCCATCCAGCCCAGCCAGCTGGCGCGCTGGCGCGATGCGCTGCAATACGCGTCGGGCGGCCTGCCGCACGACTTCAAGGAAAGCCCGGTCCAGGTGGATGGCGACGGCGTGTTCCTGCGCTTTCTGGTCGGCGTGGCGATGCAGAAGAAGGATGCCGCGCCGGCCGTGCAGCTGAATATCGCCCCCGGCCCCTGGGCGATGGCGCTGACCAAGCTCTTGGGCGAGCAGCTCAAGCATGATGCGATGACCCTGTTCCCGCTGCCGCGCGCACCGCAAACCTGGCTGGCCGCACTCGATGACGGCCGCGTGGCCCAGCAGGAAATCCGCTTCCAGGTGTTTGCCAGCAATACCCTGCGCAAGCTGCGCGAAGCGGGCGAAACCCCGGTGGCCGTGCTGTCCTGCCACGAGGGCGCCGAGCTGCGCGTGACGCTGGGCGCCGAAAAGAACGGTGAGGAATGGGCCGGCTTCATCTGGCCGCTCGGCCAGCTCGACCGCGTCGAAGCGATCCAGCAGATGATGGTCGACCTCTTGCGCGAATGCCATCACGACGACATCCGCGTGCTGGGCGAGGTGCTGCCACAGATCAAGGACAACCTGCCCTACTTCCCGCTGCCCACCGAACTGCCGGCCAGCGCCACCCGCCACTAAACCGCGCGGCCGCCCAGTGCGGGCGGCCCGGCTGTCTATCCGAATCCGAGGCTGTGATGAGCTACTTCAAACACCATGTGTTCTTCTGCACCAACCAGCGCCCGAATGGCGAGAGCTGCTGCAATGACTTCGGCGCCAGCGAGATGCACAGCTACGCCAAGAACCGGGTCAAGGAACTGGGCCTGGCCGGCGAAGGCAAGGTACGCACCAATAAGGCCGGCTGCCTGGACCGCTGTGCGCAAGGCCCGGTGATGGTGGTCTACCCCGATAACGTCTGGTACCAGTATGTGGACAAGGAAGACGTCGAGGAGATCATTCAGGAGCACCTCGTCAAGGGCAAGATCGTGGACAGGCTAAAGATCTGACGCCATGAAAGCCCCGCAATTCGAAGCCCGCATGCTGGCCGGCCCGGTGGGCCAGCTCGACACCCTGGTACTGGACAGCGCCCTGGATGGCCCGGCGCGCGGCATCGCGCTGGTCGCCCACCCCAACCCTACCCAGGGCGGCACCAATACCAACAAGATCGTCCATACCCTGGCCAAGCTCTTGTCGCGGCGTGGTTATGTGGCCTACTGCCCGAATCTGCGCGGCGTGGGCAAGAGCGAAGGCGTGCACGACTTCGGCCATGCCGAGGTCGATGATATGGCCGCCGTGCTGGCCGTGGCCCAGGCCGAACACCCGGGCCTGCCGCTGATCCTGGCTGGCTTTTCCTTCGGCACCTATGTGCAGAGCCAGCTGTGCGCACGGCTGGGCGAAGCCGCCGTACAGGCACTGATCCTGATCGGCCCGGCTACCTCGCGCTGGCAGCTGCCCGCCGTGCCCGCCCACACCATCGTCGTGCATGGCGAACAGGATGAAGTGGTAGCGCTGCAGAGCGTATTCGACTGGGCGCGCCCGCAAAGCCTGCCGGTTACCGTGCTGCCCGGCGCCGGGCATTTCTTCCACGGCAAGCTCACCCAGCTGGCGGACATCGTCAACCGCGCCCTGGGCTAAGGCAGCCCGAGCATGAATCTGCGCGCCGAAGGCTTTCCCACCGAGTTGATGCTGCTGGGCAATGCGCTGGCGCTGGGCCTGCTGGTCTGGCGCGCGCGCAAGGTGGCCTGGCTTAGCCTGAGCCAGGCCCAGCTCACTGGCTGGCTGGGTGCCAGCACGCTGATCGCGGTGATCTGGCAGCTGAAAACCGGCATCCAACCGGGCCTGAGCTTCCATCTGCTCGGCGCCTCGGTGCTGACCCTGGTGTGCGGGCGCGACAAGGCCCTGGTCGGCATGGCCGGCGTGGTACTGGCCAATTGCGCGAATGGCAGCGCCGACTGGCTGGCCGCCGGCTGGAGCTGGCTGCTCGGCCCCCTGGTCGGCATCCTGCTGGCCGACCGCCTGCTGCGCCTGAGCGAGCAACGCCTGCCCGCCAACTACTTCGCCTTCTTCTTCGCCAACGGCTTCTTTGGCGCCGCACTCAGCTTCATCGCCGCCGCCCTATGCCTGCTCGGCTTCCACGCCCTGGCCGGCCGCTATGCGCCCGGCTATCTGCTGGAAGAGGTACTGCCCTACTACCTGCTATTCGCCTGGTCCGAAGCCTTCAGCAGCGGCCTGATCATGGCCATGCTCATCATCTATCGCCCGCAATGGGTGGAAAGCTTCGACGACCGGCGTTATTTGAGCCAATAGACTGGCGGTTATCCGGTCGATGAGCGCAGTTAGGCCTAAGGCTGAAGTTCGCGGAGCTTCTTCAGCAGCGCCTCGTTGGACTCAACACCGTAGTCTTGGCGAGCCATATAAAGTACTTCAGTTACGCTTGGCGAATTAAAAAGCGACACTGAGTACGCAGGCAATTCATAAAAGTAGCCTTCCAACATCAAGCGATGAAGGAGGTCTTCATTGTCTGACAAGTACTTAGATCGCCTAACACCGCTGATCTGCCCTGTGTACCCGGGATACACAAACCAAACAGGCGTCAGCCCCTCGCAAGCTAAGGCGCTAATCCGATCACTCTCATGCTTGAGCAGCGCAATACGGCCCATGCTATCCGTCTCCCCCTGAGCCAGCAGCATTTCCTCGTCGACATATGCGAGACCCTCCGGCTTTTCGCCAACCGCAATTTTCCAAGGGCTAGAGGCCAAAGGGTGCCCATGCGGACCCGGTGCATCTGCGAGTCTGAGGGGGATATTGGCCGTGCATGGTGGCGGCTCCTGCGCCACAGGCGCCAGTTGGCAAGATGAGCAGAGGGCTCCGACGACGAGAGTCATCCATGCGAGTGCCGAACGCCATCGTTGATTTTGCATATGTGGGATTCCTTGGTGGGTCTAACGTGGAGCTAGCCGGCTGCTGGAGCCGAGGGCGAAGGAAACCGAACTGCACAGCAGTGTGATGTCCGGTTAACGGCACTGTTGGGCGTCATTTTGCTGACTGCCCGACATACGCAAAGAGTTGTCCAAGCGTCATGTCTTGGCGCCAGATGTGGCTGAGATCAACGCCGTACGTCTTTTGGACTTCATCACACAAGGTTTCGAACTCCATAGCGTCTGCCTGCCAGGTGTGTGGATACAGAGCACGATATATGTCTAGCAGCTGGTCGTGCGGGCTGAACTTCAGTTTTTCGTTGTCGCTGAAAGCAAAGGCATGGGTAAAACACGCAAGGAACCGGCGAATTTCGGTCTTCGTTGCGCCTGGAAAGGCGTGGCGCCAGCTTTTGCCTTGGCAGACGCGAGAGCGGTACGGCGATGGCAAGTTTCCACCACTGAGCAATGCCCACACAAATATGAGCGCGACGGCGGCGATGACTACTGCAGTTGTGATGCTCATGCTTGTGACGCCCAAGGAGCAAAGTGAGCGAGCTTGTGCGTCGGCTTAGCCGTTCTTAAGGTTGCCACGAGAAACCCTCCCCAAGATTGGCTGCGATGGCGACATAAGCGGAACCGCACTGATAGAAGGTATGGCGATACGTAGACAGATGCCTAGCCGGCACATCAGATGGCCACCAGTTGCGTGAAAAAGGTGCGGATGGTGAAGCAAACGGAGAAATGCGAGAGCAATTCACGGGCAGAGAGACCTGTGAATGCACAGGAAATGAGAACCGCACCATAGAACGGTTGGTGTCAAGGTCGTGTACCTCGGTAATCGCGGTGGCAGTGGTTGGGAGCCAAGCAGGAATCCAACCTCTTGATATGGCACCAGTAGCTCGCGCCGGAGAGAAAGAAGCGTAGCTATTTTCCTGGTGCTCCGAGCATGCAACTAGCGGCCAAAGAATAAGAGCGAAGATGAAGGTGCGCACGGTGTCCATTCAACGGCTGACGAATAAAAGGGACTTCCCCGTCCCGGGTGAGCGGCGAAGCCGCAAAGGCACCGCAGTGCCATGATGGCGCTTCCACCGGTCATCGCCAATCGGAAGGGAAATCCATAGCAATGCTCATCGTCTACCGCCCGCAATGGGTGGAAAGCTTCGACGACCAACGCTATTTGAGCCAGTAGGCTGGTGGGGCACCAGCCGCAGACAGTGGTCCGCTATCTCAGATTGCACCGCTTGAACTGCCCTGAAGGCTTGGGTACGGGCCACAGAGAATGAATTGCACAAATCGATTCAATAAAGGCAGCTGGTGTATCGCCACGCGGGCAACCCTTTATTGGCAATCACCTACGCGCCGGGCATCGAATTGATAGGCCATCTCAATCCTCCCCATCTTGAGAAAAGCGTCACCGCTGAAATGCGCATCGCCCCACATGATCGAACCAACCGTCGTTCGGGTAACAAATTGTGTCTTACACTCAGTGCGCCACTCAGCCTTTCTATTAGCCACTGACAGAATTTCAGCAACACAGTTTTTTTGCATCAATTTATCTTCCATCTTCAGTAAAAGCGTAGGAAGGTCTTTTACATCTGCATCGCTATAGCAAGCCTCAGTCTTGATAGGTTTGTCAGCTATACCAGAAGTAATCTCATACATTCCCGGCAGCACAATCTGACCTTCTGCTGCAAGCACGATGCTAGAAATAGAACACAGCAAGCAGGCAGCGATAGCTACAAACATCTTATTCATTACAACCCCAAATGAAATGATTTAATGGAAAGAAGAGCAAGAAGTATATCAAGGTATACGCTGGCAGCGGCATAGCATGGTAATCCGGCTTAGCCGCAGGCCTAACCCGCAAAAATGGCTTACATAACACGAGCCGATTCAGCACAGATAGGCGGTATTTCCGCGCGGGCTGATGAAGCCAACCCGCCCTACATGGCTGTTACGGTACGCAGGAGTTCAGGCATAAATTGGCTGCTTACGCTTGGTTAAGGGGCCGGCTTTAGCCGACTCCGAGTGAGCAAAGCGAACGGCTTGAACGATTTGTTATGTAATCAATCCTGAAGTTCGATAAAGTCATTAAAATCTATTGCTTTATCAATTGGCCAAACATCCAGTCCCGCCTGAGAAAGTGCCATACAAGCTAGAGATCTTAATTTCTTCCATTGAGCGCCATCGATAAAATCCATTAAATAGTTTGGAAATCCAAACGCGCCAGTTTGAATTAACTCATGAATTTCTTCTGCGGCGCCACCTTTAGAAACCTCATCAAACCAGCCGATATAATACTCTTCAATAACCCAAAGCACATGATCCGCATTGGTGCCATGTATAGAAATATGCGAAGTAGAATCTAGAGGCAACCCTCCGATCAGTTCTAACTGCTTGTCAATTGGCAAACACAGCAGCGAAAGAAACATCCAATACGTTTCACCAGGATTTTTAGGATTCATATATCTGAAGATCACATAACGAATAAAAGGGACTTCCCCGTCCCGGATGAGCGGCGAAGCCACAAGGGCACCGCAGTGCCACAATGGCGTTTCCACCCGTCATCGCCAACCGGAAGGGGAAATCCATGGCCGTGCTCATCATCTACCGCCCGCAATGGGTGGAAAGCTTCGACGACCGGCGTTATTTGAGCGAATAGCTGGTGGCGGGCCGTAATCAAGCGTCCGAGACTGGACACCCTACATAGCTGGAATGATTTGTTAGCCAGCTGCTGCGATTTCGTTTTCAAATTCACTCCTGAAATTAAATAGCAGACGATCCAACTCCCAACCGTTTATTCCGGCTAATTTTGCACACTCAAGGTAGAATTTCTCGTGCTCAGCGTAACTATTGAACGCCACACCAAGAGCACTAGAAATGGCCTTTATTCTAATATCAATAGCAATACTATTCCTAAAATCTTCATGATAAACGTCCATCATGATATTTCGCGCATACTTCGGGCCAATACCAGGAAAAGACATTAAGAACTTGATTTTTTCTTCCCGTCCAGAGGCCGCATGAAGCAGCCCATTTGCCTTTTCGAGGCCTCCCATTTTTTTAATGTGCTCAAAACATCCAAGAATAAACTCAGCTTTTTTATCAGGCATGCGAATTTTAGCAACTCTACAGGTCGAGCGAACGACATTCTCACGTTGCAAAGGGTCCAATTTGGCTAGCGCATCAAATGTCACCTTGGAATAATTTTCTTTATTTCCAACAAGGCCATGCCACCCTGCTGCTCGTCCCATAGTAGAGAAGCTCTGAATGAGAAAGTGCCAAATAAAATCCGGGCGCTTGAGCTCTTTATGCTCTTGCTTTAGTTGCTCAAGTTTTTCTCGGTATTTCTTTGCAAGTCGATTGGCGATTTTCGCTAGTTTTTCTTTTTGATGATAGTAATTCACTGGAACCTCCGGTAGAGATGACTAACTCCTAAATTAAGCTGCGCCGTGCAGCGGCGTCGGCTTGAATGATTTTTCATGCTGCAGCTTAGTAGGAGTTGATAATTCGCTGAAACGAAGTGTCTCTACCAAGGCTTGGAACTTGCGCATCCGTCGCCGCAATAATGGTGTTCATCGCAGCTTGTGTGATCTGATTCGTGGTCAGATGTACCAAGGACTGGACGACAGATCGGAAGTTTGGAGCGCAGGATCGCAGTGAAAGCCGTGCAGCGAACTCGCGATCTGTCGGAAGCCGAACGAGTTCCTTGAACTCATCTTCTGTAAAACGACCAATCATCTCGTTGTAGTGGGGAATAGCCATTCCCGAAACACCGTATCCATTACCGATTTTGGCCATGACTAGCGTTTTTACATAGCTACGTCTGATAGCTTCTGGGATGCGCCCTGTGCTTGGAATGTAAGCAAGCAGGTTCTTGGCGTGCGCAGGTTCATTGTAGAAGTTGTTGAAGGCGCTATGTGCGCTGTAAAGAGCAGTAACTTTCTCGGCCATTTCAACAGCAAGCGTATCCGGTGGGAGATAACCGAGACCCCCGATGCCTGTCAGAAATTCATTTGCCGCTGTTCGTCTAGTAACCTCTCCGTTTGCGGCAAACGTGGAGAATCTCAAGCCGCACTCATACCTCGCATCTTCTGGTGCAAGGCCCCAGCATTTGCTAGCAATCAGCTTGATGTTGGATCGAACTTGCGTTGCCGTGTTATCGGCGGTGTACATGCCGAAGAGTGTGCGAAGCAAAGACCTGACAATGTCGGGAGGTAGGTGCTCCATCCCCGATCGAATATGCTGAGCATCTTGCTCCGTCAAAATTGAGTTGCGGATACTGTTCAGGAACCTCTTAACCTCAATCGCAGCTGCTTCTGGCTCTTTTGCAATGACCTCCCTAATGCAGATCTCAAGCCAAGAGATAAGTTGGAGCCCGCTCAGGTCATTCTGATTCGGGTGTGCTGCGCTCGCCCAATTGCGCATATCCCGAATGTAATCTAGGTGACGATAGCCAATTTCCGACAGAATCCCTGTCAAGAGACAGCCACGTACCAGTTCCCACTCTTCTATTTTTGTCAGATCTGTCTCATCACGTAGCTTTGCACGTCTTGCCGGATCAGTCACCACACTGTCGTAGAAGTAGTCAAGATCAAAACGAGCGACCTTTTTCCGTAGATGGACAACTGTTTCATCCCAGACAAAGTTCAAGGCGGCATCAAAGAGCCCTGCACCGCATGCGGCAATGAACTTAGAGAGATATAGAGCCTCACCGCGTTTTGCGTGATCAATCAGTGCGATTACGTCAGGGAGATTAGCTATAACACGCTGTCGCTCGCCAGTTGGTACAAGAACATTCTGTGTAGGCAACCCAAGCTCACCCAAGTACGCGACAAGAGCCCCTGTGAACTGGTCGACGCGTTCGGCAACTTGGGTTTGACTAACGACTATCGTCGGTATCGACATTGCTCCTCCTGCAACATAACGTTAATTCGCCCCCAAATAGCGTATTAAAAATATTGGGCGAAAGATGTAACACACTATCCCCTAAAACCTCTTTTTACTTATAAATCGATGCCGCCCAACACAGCAACACGTCCAATAACACTTTGCCAAACCTGCGTCCTCCCCCCAAAAGCTGCTAACGTAATCCGCCCAAGGCGCAGTGGCTAGCTCAAAGCATAAGGCCCGCAATAAAAAACCCCGCTGCAGCGGGGTTTTCTACCACCAGGCGGCGGGTTTACAGCGCGCTGGCGTTTTCGGCCAGGTATTTGGCTACGCCGGCGGCGTCGGCCTTCATGCCGGCCTTGCCCTTGTTCCAGCCGGCTGGGCAGACTTCGCCGTGTTCTTCGGTGAACTGCAGGGCATCCACCACGCGCAGCAGTTCGTCGATATCGCGGCCCAGCGGCAGGTTGTTGACCACCTGGTGCTGCACCACGCCGTGCTTGTCGATCAAGAAGGTGCCGCGCAGTGCCACGCCGTCGGCATGTTCCACGTCGAAGGCCTTGCAGATTTCATGCTTGATGTCGGCGACCAGCGTGTAGCGCACCGGGCCGATGCCGCCCTTGTCGATCGGGGTGTTGCGCCAGGCGCTGTGGGTGAATTCGCTGTCGATCGATACGCCGATCACTTCCACATTGCGCGCCTTGAACTCTTCAATGCGGTGATCGAAGGCGATCAGCTCGGACGGGCAAACGAAGGTGAAGTCGAGCGGGTAGAAGAACACCGCGGCGTACTTGCCCTGGGTGGCGGCCTTGAAGTTGTACTTTTCGACGATTTCGCCATTGCCCAGCACGGCGGCAGCGGTGAAGTCGGGGGCTTGCTTGTTTACCAATACGGTCATCACAGTCTCCTCATACAGATTGAACCGACCAACGCGCAGCGGGCCGCACGCCGATCCGATAAAAAGGCCGCGGCGCAACCGGGCCAAGCCCATGCGCGCCGTTCAGCCGCCTTGAATCAGGTCTTGGGCAGGGTCACGCCGACCTGGCCCTGATATTTGCCGCCGCGGTCGCGGTAGGAGGTCTCGCAGATATCGTCCGCCGCCGCTTCCAGAAACAGCACCTGGGCGCAGCCTTCATTGGCGTAAATCTTGGCCGGCAGCGGGGTGGTGTTACTGAACTCCAGCGTCACATAGCCTTCCCACTCGGGTTCGAAAGGCGTGACGTTGACGATGATGCCGCAGCGCGCATAGGTGGATTTACCCAGGCACACGGTCAGCACATTGCGCGGAATGCGGAAGTACTCAACCGTGCGCGCCAGCGCAAACGAGTTGGGCGGAATGATGCAATAGCCCTTGCCCGAGACATCGACGAAGCTGTTCTCGTCGAAGTTCTTCGGGTCGACCACGGTGCTGTTCAGATTGGTGAACAGCTTGAATTCGTCGGCGCAGCGGATGTCGTAGCCATAGCTCGAGGTGCCGTAGGAGACGATTTTCTGCTCGTTCACATAGCGCACCTGGCCCGGCTCGAACGGCTCGATCATGCCGTGTTCCTGCGCCATCTTGCGTATCCAGCGATCGGATTTGATGCTCATTGCGTCCTTCCTCGTTATTGCGCTTGCGGCGGTGCTTTATCCACCCCGTAAGCAATCTCTTCCGGCACAAAGCCAAGATTCCGATACAGCCGCTGCGGGCCTTCCTCTTCCGCCACGATGACCAGTTTACGGGCATCCAAGGCGGCCAAGGCATGTATTCCCGCCTGGTAGACCAGGCTGCCGGCCATGCCCTGACGGCGCCAGTCGGGGTGGGTACAGACATTCTGGTAGCGTGCAAGCCCGCCCTCGCCCCGGAATATACCTAACTCGGCCACCAGCACACCATGGCACCACGCGCTGTAGCGATAACCGATGCCCGCCTCGACCATACGCCGGTAACTGGCGAACTGCGCCTGCTTGAAGGCGCGGTAGTCGGCCTCGGCAAATACCGCGGCGCGGCACAGCACCTGCAAGGCGATCGCTGCTTGCCAGTCGGCTTCACTCAGCAGCGGCCGCACTTCAATCTGCGGGTTGGCATGCGGCGGCAGGCTAGGTTGCTGGCAAGCCAGCGCCACCGATTCGGACAGCGTATAGCCGGCGGCACTGAACTGCTCGGTGTTACCTCGCGGCCCCAGCCAGCCAAACGCGCGGTGGCGCGACTGCGGCTGCCTGGACGCGATCTCCGCCTCGAACATCGCCTCCCAGCGCGCCAAGTCACCCGGTTTGGGCGGGGCGTTGAACAGCAGGTAATTGCCCCAGAAGAAGGTCGGGTTATCCGGCGTGCGGATGCAGCGGTAATCGCCGTGATCGATCACCTCGCCATCGGCGCGATGAAAAATCTGCGCGGTGCCATAGACCAGCGCGTCGCCCAGTTCCATCAGGTGTTCTGGATCACGATTTTTGGCATCTTGGCGGAGAAATCCTTCGCCTTTTCGCCGATTTTGACCGCGACTTTACGCGCAATCGCCTTGTAGATGGCAGCGACCTTGCCCTCGGGCTCGGCGGCCACGCTGGGCTTGCCGGTGTCGGTCGCCAGGCGGATGCTCATTTCCAGCGGCAGCTGGCCGAGCAGTTCAACCTGGTACTCGTCCGCCATGCGCCCGCCACCGCCTTCTCCGAAGATGGCCTCCACATGGCCGCACTGGCTGCAGATATGCATGGCCATGTTTTCCACCACCCCAGTCACTGGCACGCCCACCTTCTCGAACATCTTCAGGCCCTTGCGTGCGTCCAGCAGCGCAATGTCCTGCGGCGTGGTCACGATGACAGCGCCGGTCACCGGCACCTTCTGCGACAAGGTGAGCTGAATATCGCCGGTGCCGGGTGGCAGGTCGATCAACAGGTAGTCGAGGTCGTCCCAGCGTGTGTCGTTCAGGAGCTGCATCAGCGCCTGGGTCACCATCGGGCCGCGCCACACCATGGGCTGCTCGGCGTCGATCAGAAAGCCAATCGACATGGCCTGAATGCCGTGCGCACGCATGGGCAGGATCGACTTGCCATCCGGCGATTCAGGCTTCTGGCCTTGCAGACCGAGCATCAGCGGCTGGCTCGGGCCATAGATATCGGCGTCCAGCAGGCCGACGCGCGCGCCCTCGGCCGCCAGGGCCAGCGCCAGATTGACGGCGGTGGTGGACTTGCCCACCCCGCCCTTGCCGCTGGCCACCGCGATCACATTCTTCACCCCAGGCAGCGGGGTCAGGCCGCGCTGCACGGTGTGCGCCTCGATACGACTGCTGACCTGCACAGCCACGCTGCGCACGCCATCGAGCTTGCCCAGCGCGGCTTGCACCTGGGCGGCAATCTCGGCCTCGCGGCTCTTGGCCGGGTAAGGCAGCACGATCTGCAGGCTGACCGCACCTGCGGCATCGATGGCCAGCTCGCGCACCGCCTTCATGGCCAGGTAATCGCGCCCGGTATCGGCGTCTACACAGTGCGCCAGTGCGCCATTCAGTTGATTCAGGTCTGCCACGTCGTTTCTCCTGCCCGGCCCAGGGTGGGCCAGGCGTGTATTCAGGTTCGGATGCCCAGCTCGCGCAGGCGTTCATCCAGATAACTGGCGGCGCTATGCCGCGCCGACAAGACCACCTCGCCGCGCGGGTGCAGGAATAGCGGCAGCGAGATGCGCGAGCTCTGCGCCCATTCGCCCTCCGGGTTCACCACCCGGTGCGGGGTGGAAGGCAGCCAGCCGCCCGTTGCTTCCTGCAGCATATCGCCCACATTGACCACCAGCGCGCCGCTCTCGTAAGGCACCGCATGCCACTGGCCGGTGCGGTCGCGCACTTCCAGCCCCGGCCCGCTGGCGGACGGCAGCAGGGTGATCAGATTAATGTCCTCATGCTCAGCCGCGCGCAGTGCACCGGCCGGCTCGTCGCCGCGCAGCGGCGGGTAACGCAGCACGCGCAGCAGAGTATTCGGGCTGCCCTTGATCATGCCGGACAGCGGTTCGCTCAGGTCCTGTGCCACCTCGCTGGGCAGCGCCGCCTCTATCCAGCCCAGCAGCTCAGCCGCCAGCGCATTCGCCACGCCGTGGTAGCTCAGCGCATCAAGGCGCAGCGCGGGCGGAATCCGCCCCCAGGGATAGACGTGGTAGAACTCCTTCAGATCGCGCTGCTGCTTGCCCTTGGCGGTTTCCGACACCTCGGCGGGAAACCAGCCGTCCTGGCGCGCCGGGTCGAAGCGGAAGTCCGCTTTGTCGCCCGTGGCGAAGAAGTCCAACCAGTCGCGGTAGATCGTCTCGATCAGCCGCGTGGGCAGCGGGTGGCGAACCAGCACGGCAAAGCCGCTCTGCCGCAGGGAGTCGACAAAACGGGCAGGTGCAGCGGCGGAACAGTAATCGACGGTCTGAACGAACATATTGGGCTTTTCAGTGGGCCGCCATTCTAAGCCCTTCGGCTATAATCGGCAGCTTCCGCTTTTCGACCAGAGACAGGATTTCACCGTGTCCGCCCGCAAGATTCTCGTTACCAATGCCCTGCCCTACGCCAATGGCGCCATCCACCTCGGCCACCTGGTCGGCTATATCCAGGCCGACATCTGGGTGCGGTTCCAGAAGATGCGTGGCCACACGGTGCACTATGTGTGCGGCGACGATACGCACGGCACGCCGATCATGATCAATGCCGAAAAGCAGGGCATGACGCCCGAGGCCTTCATCGCCAAGATGTATGACGAGCATGTGGCCGACTTTGCCGGCTTCCATATCGGCTTCGACGAGTTCTATACCACCAACTCGCCCGAGAACAAGGAGCTGGCCAGCAGCATTTACCGGCGCCTGAAGGCCGATGGCAAGATCGCGGTGAAGACCATCAGCCAGCTGTACGACCCGCAAAAGCAGATGTTCCTGCCCGACCGCTTCGTGAAGGGCGAATGCCCGAAGTGCGCGGCGAAGGACCAGTACGGCGATAACTGCGAGGTGTGCGGCGCGACCTATGCGCCCACCGAGCTGAAGAACCCTTTCTCGGCCGTCTCGGGCGCCACGCCCGAGCTGCGCCAGTCCGAGCACTATTTCTTTAAGCTCAGCGAGTGCGGCGACTTCCTGGCCGACTGGACCCGCCAGCCGGGCCGCCTGCAGAAGGAAGCCGCCAACAAGATGGGCGAATGGTTCGAGGCCGGCCTGCAGGACTGGGATATCAGCCGCGATGCGCCCTACTTCGGCTTCGAGATTCCCGATGCGCCGGGCAAGTACTTCTACGTGTGGCTGGACGCGCCGATTGGCTACATCGCCGCCACCAAGCATCTGTTCGACCGCATCGGCGAAGACCTGGAAGCCTACTGGGCCGAGGGCTCGGACGCCGAGCTGTATCACTTCATCGGCAAGGACATTCTCTACTTCCACGCGCTGTTCTGGCCGGCCGTGCTCAAGTACTCGGGCCACCGCACGCCGACCGCCATCAATGTGAACGGTTTCCTGACCGTGAACGGCGAGAAGATGTCCAAGTCGCGCGGCACCTTCATCACCGCCAAGAGCTATCTCGATGTGGGCCTGAACCCCGAATGGCTGCGCTATTACTACGCCGCCAAACTGGGCAGCGGCATTGAAGACGCCGATCTGTCGCTTGGCGACTTCGTGGCGCGCGTGAACAGCGATCTGGTCGGCAAGTACATCAATATCGCCAGCCGCGCGGCCGGCTTCATCCAGAAGCGTTTTGACGGCAAGCTGGCCGCCACCCTGCCCGACAGCCCGCTGGTGGCCAAGCTGCAGGCCGCCGCCACCGATCTGGCCGCCGGCTTCGAAGGGCGCGAATTCAGCCGCGTGCTGCGCGAAGTGATGGCGCTGACCGACGAGGTCAACCAGTATGTGGATCAGGTCAAGCCCTGGGAGCTGGCCAAGCAGGAAGGCCGCGATGCCGAGTTGCATGGCGCCTGCTCGCTGCTGATCAACCTGTTCCGCCTGCTCACCATCTACATCAAGCCGGTGCTGCCCAAGCTGGCCGCCGATGTGGAAACCTTCCTGAATGTGGCGCCGCTGCAGTGGGCCGATGCCGGCACCCTGCTGCTGGGCCACGCAATCAAGCCTTACTCGCACCTGATGACCCGTATCGACCCCAAGCAAGTGGACGCCCTTGTGGAAGCCAACAAACAAAGCCTCGCCCCCGCCGCCGCAGCGGCCGGCCCGCAAATCGAAGCGATTGCGCCGACCATCAATATCGATGACTTTGGCAAGATCGATCTGCGCGTGGCCAAGATCATCGACTGCAAGCATGTGGAAGGCGCCGAGAAGCTGCTGCAGCTGACCCTGGACCTGGGCGACCACACGCGCAATGTGTTCTCCGGCATCAAGTCGGCCTACAAGCCGGAAGACCTGGTCGGCCGCCTGACCGTGATGGTGGCCAATCTGGCGCCGCGCAAGATGAAGTTCGGCCTGTCGGAAGGTATGGTGCTGGCCGCCAGCGGCAGCGAGCCGGGCCTCTATCTGCTCAGCCCCGATAGCGGCGCCCAACCCGGCATGCGCATCAGCTGATAGCCCCAGGCTGGCCTTGTGCCAGCCTTTTTACTGCCAGAGCGTCCATGTCCTTCCCCGTTCTGCTTACCGAGCGCCTGTGCCTGCGCGAGATCGTGCCGGCCGATGCCGCCGCCGTGTTTGCCATCCAGAGCGACCCGCAGGTGATGCGCTGGTTCGGCGCCGACCCAATGCACGAACCCCAGCAAGCACTGCAGCTGATCGATATTTTCGCCAGCTGGCGGCGCATGCCCGCACCCGGCACGCGCTGGGGCATTGCCCGACAAAGCGATGGCAAGCTGATCGGCAGTGCTGGCCTGTTCAAATGGAACCCGAGCTGGCGCAATTGCACGCTTGGCTATGAGCTGGCTACCGAGGCCTGGGGCCAAGGCCTGATGCGCGAAGCGCTGACCGCCGTGCTCGACTATGGCTTTGCCGAGATGGACCTGCACCGCGTGCAGGCTGAAATCCACCCCGATAATGCGGCCTCGATCCGCCTGGTGGAAAAGCTCGGTTTTCGCTACGAGGGCTGCCACCGCGACCAGGGCTACTGGGCCGGGCAGTTCCACGACCTCCATTGTTATTCCCTGCTGGCCGCCGAATGGTCGGAAAGTACTTATGCAGCTTGATTTCACCCCCGCCGCCGTCCTGTTCGATATGGATGGCCTGATGCTGGACAGCGAAAGCGCGGTCATGCAGTGCTGGATCGAAGCCGCCGCTGCGCACGGCAAGACGCTGGATGAGGAGCTGCTGCACGCCATGGTCGGCCTGCACGAGAAGCTGTGCTTCGCGCTGCTGTGCCAGCGCATGCCCGAGGAGGAAGTCTGGACGCTGGCGCGCGCCACCGATGCGCTCTACCACGAGCGGGTCGAAGCCGGCCTACCGCTCAAGCCCGGCATACGCAGCTTGCTGGAATGGCTGGACGAGCTGGGCATTCCCAAGGCGGTCGCCACCTCGACCCGCCGCGACCGCGCCGAGCACAAGCTGACCCAGAGTGGCCTGATCAAGCACTTCCCGGTGGTGATTACCGGCAGCGATATCGAACACCCGAAGCCCGCCCCCGATATCTACCTGCTGGCCGCCAAGACCCTGCAGGTGGACCCGCAGCACTGCCTGGTGCTGGAAGACTCGGAGCCCGGCGTGCGCGCGGCCTTGGCGGCCGGCATGACGCCTATCCAGGTGCCGGACATGAAGGCGCCCAGTGCGGAAGTACGCGCACTCGGCCATCGCATCGTCGGCTCGCTAAGCGAGGCGCAGCAGCTGCTGCGCCCCATCCTGGCGCCCTGGTCATGATCACCCGGCTCTTGCGCATCGAAGGCCGCGTGCAAGGCGTCGGCTATCGCAATGCCATGGAAAACATGGCGCTCACGCTGCGGGTGCGCGGCTGGGTGCGCAATCGGCATGATGGCAGCGTGGAAGCCTTGGTATGCGGCGAGGCGGAAAGCGTCGCAGCACTGATCGCCTGGTGCAGGCGCGGACCGCCCGGCGCACGGGTCAGCCAAGTCAGCGAACAGACCCAGCCCGATTTCGACGGGCAGGACTTCGTGCGCCTGCCTACGGCCTGAGCGCTAGGACGGCAGCGCCGCCATATAGACACGCAGCAGCGCGTCCACATCCACCTCGGTCAGCCCCTGCGCAAAGCGCTTGCGCAGCGCAGCACCATCGCGATTGCGTTTGAAGCACACATGCAGGCTGGGCGATTGCAGCAGCTGCGGATGGAACTGCAGCTGGGCCGCGTGGCTGCCCAGGCGGGCATCGCGGCGCAGCAGATAGTCGTAGACATGCTTGTCCACCATGGCGATATCCACGCGCTGATTGGCCAGCTTGAGCAGGTTCTGCGCGTCGTCGAGCGCCGTGTCCACCTGCAGCTCGCCGCGCGCCACCGCACGGTCAAACGCGGCCGTGCTCACATACCCCCCCACGATGCCGATGCGCTGCCCGGCCAGATCGCTGAGCTGCTGCCAGCTAAAGCCGCTGCTGCGCCGGTAGGCAAAGCCGAGCGGTCCGCTGCCCACCGCCGGCGATAGATGGCAGCGCCGGCGCGTCTCGGGCGTATCGTATTCAGGAAAATAGCCGGCAAAGCTAGGTTGCTGCAGGCCGGTACGCACCGCGCGGTTCCAGGGCAGCAGGTGCACCTGCAATTCCAGGCCCTGGCTGGCCAGCACCGTGCGCACCGCCACGGCCGAGGCACCCAGGCCCGGCAGCTCGGCATCGATATAGGGCGGCCAGGCGGCGCTGGCGAGGCGAACGCTGTGGTGGGCCTCGCCCTGTGCGATCACAGTGCCGCCCAGCAGGGCTGCGGCTAGCCAGAGGGCTGCTTGCATCGCGTGCTCGTTCCTTCCCGGATGTCCAGTCCTATTTTTACACCCGTGCAGCCCAAAGCGGGGGGGCAGACGGGTAAAATTCGCCCATGACGTCTCCTGCTTTCATCCATCTCCGCCTTCATTCCGAATACTCGATTACCGATGGCATCGTCCGCATCGACGATGCCGTGCAACGCGCCAAGAAGCTGGGCATGCCCGCGCTGGCCATGACCGACCTGATGAATCTGTTCGGCATGGTCAAGCAATACAAGACCTGCCGCGGCAGCGGCATCAAGCCGATCTCGGGCGTGGATGTCTGGATCGAAAACGAGGAAGACCGCGACAAGCCCTTCCGTGCCCTGCTGCTGGCGCGCAACCGCGCTGGTTACGGCCGCCTGTGCGAGCTGATCACCCAGGCATATCGCCACAACCAGTACCGCGGCCGCGCCGAGCTCAAGCGCGCCTGGCTGGAAGATGGCAGCAATGCCGACCTGATCGCGCTATCGGGCGCCCAGCTCGGCGATATCGGCCTGGCCCTACTGAATGGCAATGCGGAGCTGAGCCAACAGCGCCTGGCGTGGTGGATGCAGTACTTCCCCGGCAATTTCTATCTGGAGCTGCAGCGCACGGGCGACCCGCGCTGGGAAACCGTGGTGCAGGGCTCGCTGGCACTGGCCAGCGCACACGATCTGCCTGTGGTAGCCACCCATCCGATCCAGTTCCTCGACCCGGACGACTTCAAGGCTCATGAGGCGCGTACCTGCATTGCCGAGGGCTATGTGCTGGCCGACAAGCGCCGCCCCAGGCTGTACACCGAACAGCAGTACTTCAAGAGCCCGGACGAGATGGCCGCGCTGTTTGCCGATATCCCCGAGGCGCTAGCCAATACGGTGGAAATCGCCAAGCGCTGCAATCTGCACATTGTGCTGGGCAAGAACTTCCTGCCGCTCTTCCCCACCCCGGACGGCATGTCACTCGACGACTTCCTCGTGCATGAATCCAAGCTGGGCCTGGAGGAGCGGCTGCTGCAGCTGTTCCCCGACCCAGCCGAGCGCGAGGCCAAGCGCCCCGAGTACGAGGCGCGCCTGAAGTTCGAGTGCGACACCATCATCAAGATGGGCTTCCCCGGCTACTTCCTGATCGTGGCCGACTTCATCAAATGGGGTAAGGCGAATGGCTGCCCGGTGGGCCCGGGCCGTGGCTCGGGTGCCGGCTCGCTGGTCGCCTATTCGCTGAGCATTACCGACCTCGATCCGCTCAAGTACGCGCTGCTGTTCGAGCGCTTCCTGAACCCGGAACGGGTATCCATGCCCGACTTCGACGTGGACTTCTGCCAGGAAAACCGCTGGCGCGTGATCGAGTACGTGCGTCAGAAATACGGCGAGGAGGCGGTCAGCCAGATCGCCACCTTCGGCACCATGTCGTCCAAATCGGTGGTGCGCGATATCGGCCGGGTGCTCGATCTGCCCTTCTTCCTGTGCGACAAGCTCTCCAAGCTGATCCCACTAGAGGCCAATAAGCCGCTGCCGCTGTCCAAGGCCATGGAAGCCGAGCCGCAGATCGGCGAGCTGATCGAACAGGAAGATGCGGGCGAGCTGCTGGAACTGGCGCTCAAGCTCGAGGACCTCACGCGCGGTATCGGCATGCACGCAGGTGGCGTGCTGATCGCGCCGGGCAAGCTCACCGATTTCTGCCCGCTGTACATCGCCAGCGGTGAAGGTGCGTCACCGGTATCGCAGTTCGACAAGGACGATGTCGAACAGGCCGGTCTGGTGAAGTTCGACTTCCTGGGTCTGCGCAACCTGACCATCATCGAGCTCGCCCAGAAGTACATCAAACTGGTCAGCGGCCAGGACGTAGACGTAGCCAAGCTGCCGCTCGACGATGCGCCCGCTTACAAGATCTTCGCCAGCGGCAATACCACCGCGGTCTTCCAGTTCGAATCGAGCGGCATGAAAAAGATGCTGATCGATGCCAAGCCCAAGCAGTTCGAGGAAATTATCGCCTTCGTGGCGCTGTACCGGCCGGGCCCGATGGACCTGATCCCCGACTTCACCCGCCGTATGCATGGCGAGAAGTTCGAGTACCTGCACCCGCTGCTGGAACCGGTGCTGGCACCCACCTACGGCATCATGGTGTACCAGGAACAGGTGATGCAGGCCGCCCAGGTGTGCGGCGGCTACAGCCTTGGTGGCGCCGACCTGTTGCGGCGCGCCATGGGTAAGAAGAAGCTCGAGGAAATGGTCGCCCAGCGCGCCATGTTCGTGGAGGGTGCAGCCAAGCAGAACATCCCGGAGGCCAAGGCCAACGAGATCTTCGACTATATGGAGAAGTTCGCCGGCTACGGCTTCAACAAGTCGCACGCCGCCGCCTATGCGCTGGTCGCCTACCACACGGCCTGGCTGAAGGCACACCATGCCTCGGCCTATATGGCCGCCACCATGTCGACTGAACTCGATAACACCGACCAGCTCAAGGTCTTCTACGACGACTGCACGAGCCCGGCCAACAAGCTCAAGTTCCTGCCGCCCGACGTCAATCACAGCGTGTACCGTTTCCTGCCGGTGTCGCGCAGCGAAATCCGCTATGCGCTGGGCGCCATCAAGGGTACGGGCGAGGCGGCAGTTGACTACATCGTGGCCGAGCGCGAGAAGCACGGCCCGTATACCGATCTGTTCGACTTCTGCCAGCGCACCGACAAGCGCATCGTGAACCGACGCGTGATCGAAGCGCTGATCCGCGGCGGCGCCTTCGACAGCCTGTGCGACCACCGCGCCAGCCTGCTCGCGAGCGTGGGCCTGGCCATGGAGGCAGCCGAGCAGAAGGCAGCCAATGCCAATCAGGGCGGCCTGTTCGATGCCTTCGAGCCGGAACCCGAGCACCAGATGCAGCTGGTGGACGTGCCACGCTGGAGCGATAGCGCCCAGCTGACTGAGGAGAAGACCGCCATCGGCTTCTACCTGAGCGGCCACCCGTTCACCGCCCAGGCCAAGTTCGTGCGCGGCTTCGTGAAGACCGAGCTCGCACGCTTGGTGCCGAACAAGAGCACGCAGTGGATTACCGGCGTGGTACTGGAGATCCGTACCAAGATCGGCCAACGCGGCAAGATCGCCTTTGTGACCCTGGACGACGCGAGCGCCAAGCGCGATGTGATGGTGTACGCCGAGACGCTGGAAGCGGCGCGCCATTCGCTGCGCGAGGACGCGCTGATGGTGATGGAGGTCAAGGTTAGCGAGGACAGCTATGGCGGTGGCGGCGGTCTGCGCATCATTGCCGAGCGGGTACTGGACCTCGCCGAGGCGCGCAGCCGATTTGCCAAATCGCTCAATCTTGGCATCAATGGCAATGCCAATGCCGCCCAGCTCAAGCAGATGCTCGAGCCGTATCGCGGCGGCGACTGCCCGGTGCGCATCCAATACCGCAACAGCAAGGCCGGCTGTGCGATGCAGCTGGGCGAGCGCTGGAAGGTCACCTTGCGCGACGATCTGCTGGCTGCACTGCGCAAGGATCTCGGCGCTGACTCGGTCCAGATCCAGTACTGAGCGCGGCGTAGCCAGAGGGTTAATAATTACATAAGACTGTGCTTGCCCCGCCCCCTTTCATACACTACGACACGCTTTAGGGGCGCGGGTGTCCGGCATGGCCAAATCGCAGCAAGCCACGGTTTTCCTGGCAGAAAATCAGCAACTTAGATACGACACCACCCAGTCTGCTTGCGCCGTTCAAAGACCAGCATCCTGAGGAGGAAGAATCATGCGATGCGTCTATCTGGGTACCATCAGCCTGCTGACGGCACTGATTATGGGCTGTGGTGGTGGCGGTGGGGACAGCGGGGGAAGCGCTGGCGGGGGCGGCACGGGCGGCGGCAGTGGTGGCGGTTCGGGCGGTGGCTCTGGCGGCGGAGGGAGCGGCGGCGGTTCTGGTGGTGGTGGCGGTACGCTGCCCGATCCACCCACGGCCGAAGGTCTGTGGACCGGCACCACCAGCGACAATCGCCTGCTGGTCGGCCATGTACTGGCTGACGGCAGCTACTACTTCATTTACTCGTATATCTCCAACAGCCTCTTGATTGCCGGTGCCATACAGGGCACGGGTAACTCACTGAACGGTAGCTTTGCCAGCAGCGACGCGCGCGACTACGACTTCATCAGCCGCAATATGAAGCCGATCACCGTCTCGGCCAGCTACCAACTCAAGCAAAGCCTGAGCGGCAGCCTTAGCTACCCAGCAGGCGGTGCACAGACCTTCTCCAGCGTCTATGTCCCCAGCTACGAGCAAACTGCCTCTCTCAGCGCCGCCAGCGGCAGCTATAGCGGCTCGCTGGCCAATCTGCAGGACTTGCAGCAAAGCACCTTCAATCTGGCCAGCAATGGCGTGATCAGCATCAGCAGCAGTAATGGCTGCGTGGCCAGCGGCATGGCCACCCCGCGCAGCCGCGGCAATCTGTTTGATGTGACGCTGCAGTTCGGCCCCGCACCCTGCAGCGCGCCCAGTCAGAGCTTCAGCGGCATAGGCTATTACACGCCGCTGGAAAAGCGCTTCCGCCTGCTAGCCCCTAGTCCGGACCGCAATAATGCAACCTTGTTCGTAGGCACCAAACCCTGACGCAACGGTGCAAAAACAAAGCCGCCCGGCACAGACCGGGCGGCTTTTTTGATGCGTGGCCATGCTCAGTTGATGAACTGGAACAGCGACAGGCCCTGCACCGAGGAAAAGGACTTACGTGCCGCCTCCAGATAGGTCTGGGTCAGCGAGAAATCGCTGATCGCCGACACATAGTCAAGATCGGTGAGCTTGGAGATGGTGGCCTTGAACTGCACATTCAGGTCGCCATTGGTGTTCTCCACCGAGGACGCCTCGTTCATGCGTGCGCCCATATTGGCCTGCACGGTCAGCACGCGGCTCAGCGCATTGTCCATATTCGACAGCAGGGTATTGAGCCGATTCTGGAACTCGGCGCCACCCACCTCACTATTCATATAGCCGGTCAGCGCGGCAGAGAAATCGCCGATGCTGGAGAAGATGTCCTGGTACTTGCTCGGCTCCAGCGTAAAGCTGTCGCCATTCTTGGGCACGCCGCTCACCGACACCTTGGCACCAAAGTCCCAGCCTGCATACAGCGGCGTGGTCTCACCGGCTTGCTGGGCGAACACGATATCGCCGCCGGCCGTGTAGCTGCGCGGGTAGCCAACACCTACGGCACGTGGCCCGCTGGCCGTGTAGTCATAGCTATCGATCAGCGACTGGTTGTAGGTGGCCGAAGTCGTATCGTTATCGATGATGTCGTAGCTGGTCAGCGTCTTGGTGGCATCCAGCGGGTCGGGAATGGTGCGGAAGTCGATGCGGTAACGCTCGTTATTGTTCGCATCGGCCCATTTGATCGGATCAACCACCGTGCCCGGGCTGATCACGCCGGTACCCAGGTTCTTCGCACCACCGCTCTGGTTCATGCTGGTGGTGAAGGTACCATTCCCATCATAGATCTTGACGAAGAGATCCGCGCCCGAGTCCGACACCGGAATCTCGCGCGAGGGTGATATCTGCACATTGCGCTGCCCCTGGTCGCCGTCGTAGCGCACATTGCCATAGGACAGCTCATTGAACGGCTTGGTATCGCCCTTGTAGCCGGAGAACAGATACAGGCCATTGCCGTCGGTGGTATTGGCCAGACCAAGCAGCTCCTGATACTTGCCGCGGATATCGGCGTCGATCATCTTTTTCTCGGAGCTGGTCACCGCCGGCGTGCCGGCGCGTATCGCCAGTTCCTGGATGTCCTGGATGATGCGCGTGGCCTGCTGCAGATTGCCTTCCGCCAGACCCAGTGCGCTATTGCTGTACTGGGTGTTCTTGATGTACTGCTCGTTCAAGCTGGTGGACTGCTGCAGATTCAGCGAACGGGCCGAGCTGACCGGATCGTCAGCCGGGGTCAGGATGCGCCGGCCGGTGGACAGCTGGTTCTGCAACTTGGTCAGTTCGCTCTGGCGATTGCCCAGATTGAACACGCTTTGCTGGTAGATGGTATTGCTGGACACGCGCATGGTGCTTACTCCTGCTCAATGCTGAACGCCGGCCTTAACGGCCGATGTTCAACACCTCTTCAAAAGCCCGTTGGGCGATCTGGATGGTACGGCTGGCAGCCTGATAGGCCTGCTGGAAGATCAGCAGATTGGCCGCCTCCTCGTCCAGATTCACGCCGGAAGTCGATTGCTGCTTGGTCTCGGCCTGCTGCAAGAGCGCGGCCTGGGCTTCCTGGTTGATCTTGACCTGGTTGGTCTTCACCCCGACGTCGGCCACCATCTTGCTGTAAGTGCCCTGGAAGTTGCTGGTGCCGCCGGCCATGGTGTTCATGGTCTGCAGCTTGCCGATGGCGAGCATATTGCGCGCATCAGCCGTGCCACCTGCGTTCGCCTCGATGATGAAGCTATCGCCATTGGCCGGCACGCCGCTGAGCTGCACTGTCCAGCCGTTGAAGCTGATGTCCTGGCCGGCCGTGTACAGCTGCGGCGCCTGCAGCACATTGCCATTGGTCGGGTCGACCAGCTGGTAGCTGGTCGACGAGACGAACTGGATGGCCACCGGGTCCTTCAGATTGATATTGACCGGCACCGAGCTGACCACGCCGGCCGAGATGGTGCCGCTGCCGGTATTGCGGCGCGGTTCGATGATGAAGCGGTCACCGGCCGCTGGCGCACCCGCCACCTGCACGGTCCAGCCGTTGTACGTGATATTGCCACCCGGAACATAGGGCTGATTGCCGGCCAGCACGGTGCCGGTGCCGGCATCGCGGATATCGTAGGTGCCAGGGCCGGTGAACACGACCTCCACCTTCTTGGCCGCGCTGCCGCCGCTGGACACCATGGACTCGGTGATATTGGTGATGGTGCCGGTACCGGTATTGCTGCCGCCCTGTGAGGTGACGATGGTGGCCACATCCGAGGAAGTACGGATGGGCGCCGCCGCGGCCAGCTTGGCGGTATCGGTGATCATTACCGACATATTCTCGGCAAAGTCGCGCGTGGGCTGGATGGTAAAGCGGTCGCCGGCCACGAAGTTGCCGCTATTGAGCCGGAAGCTCAACCCATCGACCACGATGGGCGGATTGGCCCACTGGGTGCCGTTGATATTGGTGGTCATCCCATCGCTCTTGCGCACGATGCGATAGCTGTCTTCGCGCACACCCACGGTGGTCGCGTCGTCTACCTTGTCGACGATGAATTCGTAATCGCTGCTGCTAAGTACACCGATATTGGCAATCGATACCTGCAGCGCAGCATCGCCGGTGTTTTTGGCGCTCGGAATCACATGCGAGGCCGCCGGGCGGAAGCTGACGCCGAAGTTTTCCCCGGCAGCCAGATTGCCGCTGAGCTGAAAGCGCACGCCGAAGGCCACATGCCCGCCTGCAGCCAGGATGGAGGCCGGGGTAACGGTATTGGTCTGCCCATCGGTCAGGCGGGTGATCGTGTAATTGGTGCCATCGTAGGCGACATTGAAATCGCTCTCGATAAAGGGCTGGTCCGAGGTTAGCTCGGCCGTCATGGTGCGCGCGTTGGCGCCCAGGTTGTGCTGCGCATTCACCTGCTCAACGGGGAACTTGAAGAAGTTACCGCCGAACTGACCATTCAGGTCCTGGCCCTTGCGGTGCTGGTCGTTGACGGTTTGCGCAAGCGCTACCGCGATGCGGCCGAGCGAGTTCTGCGCATCGTCCAGCGTCTTGGTACGGAACTCCAGCACCCCACCGAGCGAGCCGCCGGTAATCAGATTATCCGGGATGATGACGGTGGCACCGAACTGCTGGTAGGCCACTTCCAGCCGGGACGGATCATCGGGCGAGGGGATCGCGCCCAGATTGAAGGCCATATTGCCCACGACCAGATTCTGGCCATTACCGATGAACACGTTGTAGCTGCCATCGGACTGCTTGATGACGGTGGACTTCACATAGCCGTTCAGGTCCTTGACCAGCTGGTCGCGCTTGTCGAGCAGGTCATTGGGCGGATTGCCGCCGCCAGCACCGGTAGCCAGGATGATCTGGTCGTTCAGCTCGGCGATCTGGCTGGTGATGGAATTGATATTGCCGACCGAGGACACGATCTCGGTGTTCACATCCTCGCGCAGCACCGCCATACGCTCGTTCACCGTGCGCAGCTTGGTCACCATGGACTCGGCCAGGCCAAGCAGCGACTGACGTGCAGCGGCATCTTTCGGGCTATTCGCCACCGTCTGCACGCCGGTGAAAAAATCCTGCAGGGACGGCGAGAAACCGGCCGAGGGGTCGGCCAGCAGATTGTCGAGGTCGGACAGGTGCGAGAACTGACTGGTCAGGTAACCATCCTGCGCCTTGGCAGTCTGCACCTGGCGGCCAACGAATTCGTCGTAGACGCGGCTGATCGTATTGATCTGCACGCCGCGGCCAAGGAAGCCACCGCCGGTCGGCGCCGGCGTGGTGGCCGACTGCTTGATCTGCTGACGGTTATAGCCCTCGGTATTGGCATTGACGATGTTGTGGCTGGTCGTGTTCAGCGCGACCTGGGCGGCATTCAGGCCGGAAATGGCCACACCGTAGATACTGTTACCCATGATGTTCTACTCCCGCCGCCCGATGCGGCGTCAAAATTCCATTCATCAGGCAGCGGCCCGATAGGCCTTCAGCGCCGGGTGCTCGGCCACGCGGCTGAGCTTGTTGGCATAGCTGGGGTCGGTGGCGTAGCCGCCTTGCTGCAATTCAGTGGCGAAGACCTTGGCGTCGGCACCGGCCTGGGTGGCCTCGCCATAGCGCTTGCTCAGCAGGCGGCCATAGTCCTGGAAGGCCTGGGCATAGCTGTCATACGCGCGGAAGGTCTCCACACGCTTCTGCGCCTTGCCGTCGATGTATTCGGTGGTGACGATGTCGGCCGTCTTGCCCTGCCAGTCACGGCTGGCCTTGATGCCAAACAGGTTGTGGGTGTTGTTGCCGGCCGCATCGGTAATCGGCTTCTTGCCCCAGCCGGTTTCCAGCGCGGCATGCGCCAGCATCAGGTGCGGGGAAAGGCCCATGGCGCGTGCGGTATCCACGGCAGCCGAGCCGACCGTGGCCACGAAGTCACTGGCGCTGCTGCTTACCCCTGCCGCCGGGGCGGCAGGCTTTGCCGGCTGGGCCAGCACTTGCGGGGTCAGCGCAGCCTGGCGCGCCGGGTTGGGTGTAGCGGCACTTTGCACGCCGTTGAGCTTGTTCAGCTGGGCGGTAATCATGTCCGCCAGCCCCAGACCCTTGCCCGAGGTCAGCGTTTGCGACAGCTGCTGGTCGTACATGCCGCGGAACATGCCCACGGTATCGCTCTCCAGCTCATCGAACTTGGGCGTCGCCTCGCGCATGGACTTCATCACCATGTCGAGGAACATCTTCTCGAACTGGCTAGCCACTTCACGCGCCGCGCCCTGCGGGTCGCGTGCCAGCTTGCCGCGCAAATCCCCAACTGCCTGGGCATCGATGGCGAGCTTGGCGTTCAGTGAGGCATTGGCAGAGGACTGGGCAACTTGCATGGTGCGATATCCGTTTCGGCGACGAGGTGTCGGAGCGGATAAAGCAGACAATGTGCCAATCGATCAAATCATTGATTTAATTGAATAATATTGAAAATTCAGTGGGATTTTGGCCGCTAGCCACCGGCAAGGCGGCAAGAAGCTCCGCCGGCAGCGGAGAGAATTGGCCAGGACGGCCAGCGCGGTGTAGGCGCGCGGGAATTACCGCCGCTTTGCGCAAAGAATGGCAGTGTGCTGGTAAATCAGCTTGCGGGCTATTTTCTCAGAGGGAGAGTTAACCAGAGGCTAAGAGACGAAGTGGAGAGGGAGCGACGTCACCCCGATTTCAGTAACATCCGGCTTCATTTCCGTGTTTGCCACCAAGTCGATAAGGAGCGATGAGCTTGACTATGTGCTCATGCCAATGGAATAAGCAGATCTAGTGATGGGTACAGGAGCAGACTTCCATACCGATCAGGCAGGGCGGCAGTTGCGCGATCAGGGGTAACAGGTCGGTGCGCAGGACCTTGGGTTTGACGAGGGTCGGCTTGCCGGTTCCATCGACGCCGTGCACGGCGAACACGTTCTTGGCGAGATCGATACCGATGGTGATAATGGCCATGGATTTCCCCTTCCGATTGGCGATGACGGGTGGAAACGCCATCGTGGCACTGCGGTGCCCTAGCGGCTTCGCCGCTCATCCGAGACGGGGAAGTCCCTTTTATTCGTTAAGTTGGCAATCACGACTATGAGCGACCATTCCCAATCAGTCATCTTCCCTTCTGTTGGCGAACAAGACGCTGCGAGTCTAGGCGGTGACCTGCTGGCATGGCTAGTTTCAGAGGGCATCCTTATATTCACGCCTTGTGATTGCGTGCTTAGCTCCGCCCTCGGCTATCCGCCTGGTCCCAACTATGTGGCGGCAACGGGCATGGCCGATGGAAATTTGCTGCAGCTTAAGACTAACGGCGCAGAGTTCAGCATTAGGCGAACCGTATTCGACGCCGGCGGCAATGGCTTTTCCCTCATCTGTCCGTCTTGTGCCGCAAGGTTTGAACGGCTACCGCACTGGGGTGATGCGGTAAACGATTGGTTTTGCTCCGCCGGCGAAGGCCAACTGGCCTGCCCAGCATGCTCTGTTACGCAAACAGTGGAAGAGTGGCTATATGACCCGCCATACGGCTTTGCCAGTTTTGGTATTACGTTCTGGAACTGGCCGCACCTCACTGAAGGCTTCATACAGGCGCTCGCTGCTCGCACCGGTCACTGCGCCCAGGTCATACGCGCGAGTATCTGACGCTCGGCCTCATCCATGTATCGAGAGGAATCGCCAGAGAAAGCCGCGGCTCGCCTCTCATGTCAAACGCATGGCATGTCACTTATTTTTCGGGCCACTTACACCATGAAGCCATACATAGGTTCCAAAAACCGATACAGGGGCGCAGCAGTCGCGCTTGCGCTCCTCGCAAACTGCCTAGCTTTAGCCCAAGCACCCCAAGACGACGAGTCGAAGCTAATTACAAAAGTAAGGGCAGACGGGACGCTTTTTGGCTTCGCCCAAGCTTGCAAGTTGACGCAAAAAGAAATCAAAGACCTCTTCGATCTCAAGCTCGCAGCAACCCGTGAGCTAGTGCAATCTAAAGTGCCGCACTACACGCCCGAGCACTTCAAAGCGGACTTCAGAAACGGCATTGAAATCGCAAAAGGCTTCGTCAGGCTTACGGATCCAGAGTCCGATGCGTATAAGAGAAACTGTGAAGATATTCAACAGAAAGTCAAATCGCTTCTGCAAAAAAAATGATGAGGGAGTTGGGCAGAGGAGGCAGCAAACGTTTTGCTGCTATGTAAACCTAGATATAGCATTCCTCTCTAGTTCCAAGCGCAACCGCCATTTAAGCCATAAACTGCACCACTAAGCACGATACTGCAGTGTCTTTTAGCCCGGAAGCCCCTTAATGGCGAGCCAATTTCTATTGGTGCCGGAAAGAGCACTACGCTCACGCTAAATTTCCTCTTACCCCTTTCGTACGAGATTTTTATGCCTAGCACACTCAGACGAGCAAGCCATTTAAAGCAAAGCGCTCATCCAGCATTTTCATATGGATACTGAAATCAAGCTCCCTTCCAGAGGAGAAATGCGCTGAATTATATTGTCTAGACCTGAGTGAAAGCGAATCAGAGGTCAGCAGGGCGTAACGGCCTAGGCTGGCGCTGCCGGTGTCGCACTGATATTCACCCTCACACCAGCGTTTATTGCTCTCTCAATGCTTCAGAATACAATCAGTCTAACAAGCCAAATCCAAAAGAGCATGCCAAGGCCTAAACAGATCGTCATCCACAGTGCGATGTAGCGCGCAGCCTTAATGCGTATAGCCAGATCTCCAGTCTCGGCTTGGCGAATATGGTAAGGGTTAGGCGCACTTGGCGCAGCGGGTAGCCACTCCTTGGGCAGCTTGACACGCCGGCGAAACAGCATTCGAAACACGTTAATTAAAAATGCTGGCGCAAAAATCACCATCATAAAACTAACCCAATGGTTGAATTTTGGTAAGCCATTCCGATTTCGTAAATCTGCTATCAAGCCTTGACGTTCGTGAAATTCCCAATACGGCCCTTCGTCGAGCATTTTCGCCTCAAAACCAGCCGGCGGCGACAGTTCGACAGCAGGAAGGCTTTCTGGCCTATCTTCCATGTAACGGCGTATAAACTCCCACATTGCATGGCAATTTGCCCAGCCCCAAGTATGTCCTGTGCTTACCATCAGGCCATACCCTGTTTTTTGCTTCCGCCCGTTTGGAAGGCTATCGTCCCGCTCTATCAAGGCCAAGTAATATTGCCGTTGCGCGCCTGCGGCAAGCATGATGCTGTGAAGTAGAATTGGTCTTACCTTTTTCCACTCCAGTGCAATTGGCCTGCCCTTATGAGACCCCACTACCAATCCAAGACGGCGATTAAATATTACCGGACTGGGTGCTGGCAATATCATTCCGAGATAGATCAAGTAAATCGAAAAGAACACCCCACCCACCGAAAGAACAATACCAATTAGTGTAAAAAACCAAAGCCCACCACCAACAGGAAAAACAGCCTCAGAGAAGAAAAAATCCTTTATGATGGAAAATAGCATGTACGGCAGAAAAATCAGGCCAATTAATTGAGATAGCAAGCCGAGACCGATCGTGAAACTACCTTGAGGCTGTCCATCAAATATCAGCGCTTCACTATCCATCCGTGTAATGACGCCACCGCCCGAATCGGGTGCTTCTTTTACTGGCAATTTCACTTCATCGCACAAGCCGGTTAACTTCAGCGGCGGAGGACGCTTTGAATTAATCTGACTCACACCCAAATCTTGCTCTCCAATATAGATACAGGCCGTTTTCAGGACTGATAGATCACTGTAACTTTCAAATCATCAGATAGGCTAAGTCGACAAATTCATGAGCACAGGGTTCACGCGTTACCCTTTAACTCCGGTCAACTCAATAACCTATCAATAACCGCCTAAGCGTCAAACCCCACCAAAAGAATGCCACCACCTCTGCAACAAATACACCAAGCAGAATGAACACAAAGCGGCGACGGCGCGGCGTATCCGCTTCGAACTGAGCCTGGGCAAGATTGACCTTGGGCTGCGCCGTCGGCGGCAGTTTGAATACGGTAGTGTCGAGTTCACCCCAACTCACCTTCCGGGCTGTGCGATATGCGATCCAATGACACAAACCAATCAGCAATAGCAGCGGTGCCAGTAGCGTGGCCGGAATGCTCAGAATCCGCCCCCATAGCCGCTCCCCACCCGTGGTCGACTCCACCAACCGCGTTAGCGGGTTGCACGCGTCCCAAAAGTCGATCAGCGTCACCCGCTGAAACTTATCCACGGCATCAGGCACGGCATCGGGCCCCTCCTCCATGAAGCGACGGATGGTTTCCCAGAGCGCAACGCGATCACTAAAGGGACCAGCCAGCGAATCATTACCGATACGAAAGCGCTCAAGGACTTGCCCACTGGCGGGGTCGAGCACCGCTAACTGCAGATAGCTGACACGGCCTGCCGTATTACCATTGGTAACCATATTCCGGGTCACTTCCGCGCGGATATTCTCCCAGTCATAAATCTTGATTTCCGGTTTGCCCGGCTTTGGTATCGGCTCATACCCTGGCCACTTTCGGCGTGGAGCGCGGAACCAGTAGAGTTTGCGCGTTGTTCTATCAAATCGAAATGGCTCACTTTCATAAGCCCAAAAGGTTAGATAGTAACCAGGGTAGCTTAAATAAAAAGCCATAAGCACCGTTATGACCGCAACAATAAGAGCTTCCAACCCCAAATAGGAGTCAATGCTCAACAAGGACCAACCCAAAAAAGCCAACGTCGCAGGCAACATAACCAAAAGAAGAGGTGACGCAAATATAAGAATCCAGCGCCGCTGAGTCCACCCGCCTTTAATCTCAAGAAAGACCTCATTCTTAACGGATACTTCCTCTGCAAGCTGCGGCAATTCACCAACAATTGTTTGCGTATGGATATCGGGCAAGGTCTTTACTACGCCACCATAGACACCCTTAGCCGGCGGCTGCAAAGCCGGGGAATTCGTCTCCGACTCCTTCACCCAAGGACCTGATTCCCACCGAGGCTTTTGATCAGCTCTCATCATTGCGCACCTTAATCGATCAGTTAAAACACCTGACCTAGACCACCAACTCAATAACACCCATACAATGTACTATCCATGAAATTACAGATGAGCGCAGCCATTATTAATAAATATAAATGAATTCCTAACGAAGGACATCAAAGATCTGACAAGCACCAAGGTTTGAATACCCCCTCAATCCTCATCATATTGATACACTTCTATCGCTGACCGCACCTGTCGTGAAGGAGCATTCGGCATGTACTCATTCGCCAATTCCAGCACCTCTGAAATAAAGAAATTGCGTGCTTCCAACTTGAGCATCTTGCCATCGTGAAATAGAAATACGATCCACTCCAAGCGGTCGATATTTTTTGGATACACCAGCTCCTTAACTTGGTCATAATGCCAGCATCGGGTGATTTTCACTCCTAAAACCCACACCTCCCGATAGGTAATCCTCTGCAATACCTGATCGAATTCCAAGTACCTACCAAATAAAGCAATTCTTCTCACGTCAATCCGCGGCATTTGATACCAATATATAACAACTGGAATTGAAACAATAGCAACAGAAGCCAGCGACACCAAAGATAATTTAGGCAAAACCCAAATAATAGAAAAGATACCTACCACTAGCGCCAATAAAGGAATAACCACAATTGCAGACCAAAAACTCAATGAGTCTGCAACACAGCTTTCAACCATAGACATAGTCTTTAGGCGCTTTGTATTATAAATTGCCACATCAGTCATATTCAAAACAGCAACCCTCAAACCAGCATCCAAACTTAAGCAATGCAGGAAAACCTGATTGGATAAGTCCGTTGGATTTTTTTGCTAATAGTTAGACGACAGCACATCGATACCTGCGCCTACAACGCAAATATATCTGATTGCAAACAACATCATTCTGCCAATATTTATTGGCATATAAAGCAATCACTAAACAAACGGGATGGCTGCCCCAGCCATCCCGTTGGTACTGCACGCCAGCAATGACGTAGTGTGTTACTTGCCCGGTGCCTGCAGGGTTTGCAGCAATTGGGCGAAGGCACGCGGGGTGCCGGCCACGACATCGCCGCTTTCCATATAGCCGCCCTCACCGCTCAGATCGGTGATCAGGCCGCCCGCTTCCTGTACCAGCAGGCTGCCAGCAGCGATATCCCAAGGCTGCAGGCCCATTTCCCAGAAGGCGTCGTAACGGCCGCAGGCGATATAGGCGAGATCGAGCGCTGCCGAGCCAGGGCGGCGTACGCCGGCCGACTTCTGGATGACGGCACCCAGCTGCTGCAGGTAGACATCGAGCTTGCCGAACTGCGAGTAAGGAAAACCGGTGCACACCAGCGAATCGGCCAGTTCCTTGGTCTTCGAAACGCGGATACGGCGATCATTGAGGAAGGCACCTGCGCCGCGGGTGGCGGTGAACAGGTCGTTGCGGTTCGGATCGTAAACCACAGCCTGGGTGACCTGGCCCTTGTGCGCAAGCGCGATCGAGATGCAGTACTGCGGCACGCCGTGCAGGAAGTTGGTGGTGCCATCGAGCGGGTCAATGATCCACACATCGTCGCTATCGCCGCGTGAACCACCCTCTTCGGCTAAAATCGCGTGCCGCGGATAAGCCTCCAGCAGGGTATCGACGATGGCTTTCTCGGCCGCGCGGTCCACTTCGGTCACGAAGCTATTGTGATCCTTGCTTTCGATACGCAGGTGATCGACGTTATTGGAAGCACGTTGAATGACGGAGGCGGCGCGGCGGGCGGCTTTGATGGCCGTATTGAGCATCGGATGCATGGCATGGTCCTTGGGGCAAAGATTGAGCTCCCTGCCGGGGAAGGATAGACGAGCCGGCCAACAGGCGTTGGCAAAGCATGCGATGCGGCAGGAAGCAAAGAACAAGTAAAACGGCGTCGGTCGGAACCGGCGCCGTCAATTTTTCAGCATTTTACGCGAAGTCAGGCAATGAATAAACCCGTCAGTCACCCTTTGGATCAAGTCCGTATCGTGCTCTCGCACACCAGCCTCGCGCGCAATATCGGCAGCGTGGCGCGTGCGATGAAGACCATGGGGCTGAGCCGTCTCTATCTGGTCAATCCCAAGCGCTTCCCCGATGACGAAGCGGTAACGCTGGCCTCGGGCGCGCACGATATCCTGGAGCAGGCCATCGTGGTCGATACGCTGGAAGCCGCACTGGCCGGCTGCACCCAGACCGTGGCCACCTGCCCGCGCGTGCACGAGCTGAGCGTGCCGCGCCACAACCCACGCCAGATCGCGCCCATCCTGATCGAGCGCGCCCAGCTGGGCGAAGAGGTGGCTATCGTGTTCGGCACCGAGATGTCGGGCATGACCAATGAGGAGGTGCGTAGCTGCAACCGCCTGGTAACCATTCCCACCAATCCCGACTATGCCTCGCTCAACCTCGCTCAGGCGGTGCAGATTCTCGCTTATGAGCTGCGCTGCGCGGTGGACGACGATATCAGCCATCTGGAAGAGAAGCCGCAGCTGGCCGCACATGATGATATCGAGCGCTTCTATGTGCATCTGGAACAGACGCTGGTGCAGCTCGAATTCCTTAACCCGGACAACCCGAAGCGGCTGATGCCGCGCCTGCGACGCATGTTCGGGCGCATACAGCTGGAAAAACTGGAAGTGGATATCTGGCGTGGCATCCTGCGCGCGGTGCAGGAAGGGCCGTACCAGAAGAAGCGCGACTAGCGCGGCGGCCGACTAAAGCGTGGTTGGCACCACCAGGAGGCCGGCGCGCAGGCCGTTCTTCACCTTGCGATTGGGGAAGACGATGCGGGCGCCCGGCTCCTCCACCACAAAGCGCTGCGCGCCATCCTCGGCCAGCAGATAGCCTGCGGCCAGCTCGGTAAAGTTCTCCACCGCATCGTCCAGATGCAGCACGAAGGCATCGCTGTGCTTGACCAGCTCGCGCGCGACCTTGAACAGCGTGGGCTGCGCGGCGCTAGCGCGGTAGTCGCGCTGCTCACCGGCGATCAGGCGGCGCAGCTCAGCTTCCAGCTTATCCAGCCTGACCTCCTGGTTCTGCCCGAATGGCCGGGCCTTACCCAGCTCAAGCGTGAAGCCGTGCGCACCGCAGTGACGACGCGTGTAGTAGGAAAACGTCGGCGAAGCCTTGGACTGCAACAGCACTGCTTCAATGCCGCAGGCGGCCAGGCGGCCGATTTCGCCCGCATCAAAGGCCTGCTCATGCGGGAAGGGATAGATGGCAAATTGCTCGATCTTGGAGCCGCGGATCGCGGTATGCAGATCGTAGTGGAGCTTCCAACGCGATCCGGATGCGGCAAAGAAGGCACAGGCCGCCTGTTCGAGCTCACGCGCACGCTGGGCAGCCGGCCCGTCGCCGGTCTGCTCGCGTGGCTTGCCGAACAGGCGGTTCAGATCATCGTCCAGATAGCGCTCATTACGGCGCATCGCCTCCGGGTTGCCGAAAGCGAACAGCAGGCGCGCACGCGGCAGCAGCTGGCCATCAAGCACCTCCTGCAGCAGGCTGGCCGCCAGCTCGATCGGCGCGGTCTCGTTGCCGTGGATGCCGCAGGAGATAAACAGATCGAACACCGGCGCCGCAGGTTCGATGGCCAGCAGGCCTTCACCAAGCACACTCAGGCGCAGCCCGCCGGGCAGGCCGGCCGGCCAGTCGGGCGACTGCGCATGCAAGAGTTGTTCGAGATAGTTCATCGCCCTGCCCTGTTCGTTCAAGCCAGCTGGAAGGGATAGACCGAGCCGAGCTTGAGGATCTGGGTCAGCTCATCCAGTGCGGTGCGGCATTCGATCAGCAGCTGCGGGTCGGCCAGGTCCGCGGCGCTCAGGCGGTCGCGGTAGTGCTGGTTCACCCAGGCGGTCAGCGTGCCGTATAGCGCCTCGTTCATCAGCACGGCCGGGTTGACGGCCGCCAGCTCGGCGTCGCTCATCGCCACGCGCAAGCGCAGGCAGGCCGGGCCGCCGCCGTTCTGCATCGACTGCTTGAGGTCGAACACCTTGACCTCATTGATCGGCCCGCCACTGGCAATCAGCTTGTTCAGATAGGCCCAGACCCGTTCAATATTGCGGCTCTCTTCTGGCACCACGATGATCAGCTTGCCATCGCCCTTGCTCAGCAGCTGGCTGTTGAACAGATAGGATTTAACCGCCTCTTCCACCGTCACCTCGGCCTCGGGCACTTCGATGGCGACAAACTTGCCGCCCACGGCCGCCAGCTTGCGATCGAGCTCGCTCAGCACGGCCGCCTGGTCGAGGAAGGACTTCTCGTGGTGGAACAGCACATTGCCATTGCCGACCGAGATCACGTCGTTATGGAACACGCCCTTGTCGATGGTGTCCGGGTCCTGCTGTGCGTACACGACCAGCTCGTCACGCAGGCCGTGCAGGCGGGCAATCGCCTGGCTCGCTTCCAGCGTCTGGCGCGCTGGGAATTTCTGCGGCTTGGGGTAGCGGCTGTCAAACGCGGCCTGGCCAAACACGAAGAACTCCACACCTGGCTTGTCATACTCGGCACAGAAGCGGGTGTGATTGGCCGCGCCCTCATCACCGAAATGCATCTGCGCGGGCAGTGCCGGGTGATGCGCAAAGTGGCGCTCATCGCGGAACATCGCCTGCAGGATACGGCCGGTGGTCGGGTGCTCGATGCTGCGGTGGAACTTGTTGTTCAGATTGGCCGGAGTGAAGTGCACGCGGCCATCGAAGGTATCGGCCGAGGGCGAGACGGTGGCGGCATTCGCGGTCCACATGGTCGAGGCGGACGAGCAGGCGGCCAGGATCGCTGGCGCCTGCTTGGCAGCCTTGGCGATCACCTCGGCATCGCTGCCGCTAAAGCCGAGCTGGCGCAGCGCCGGAATGCTCGGGCGCTCATGCGGCGCCAGCACACCCTGCTTGAAGCCCGCATCGTGCAGGGCCTTCATCTTGGCCAGACCCTGCAGGGCAGCCTGCTTGGGGCTGGCCACCACATTCTGGTTGCCGGTGCTGGCCACATTGCCAAAGCTCAGGCCGGCATAGTTATGGGTCGGGCCAACCAGGCCATCGAAATTCGCTTCAAAAGCAGCCATTGTTCGTCTCCGTATCAGGCTGGTTTTACATCGTCATGCCGGCCGGCATGCTGGCGGGCTTGCTGAGTGTCGGGGTTTCCAGTCCGGCCACCGGGTAGCTACAGTAGTCGGCCGCGTAATAGGCGCTGGCGCGATGGTTACCGCTGGCACCCACGCCACCAAACGGCGCCGCGCTCGAGGCACCGGTCAGCTGCTTGTTCCAGTTGACGATGCCAGCACGGCTTTCCTGCCAGAACTGCTCGTACAAGGCCTTACTATCGCTGAGCAGACCTGCGGCCAGGCCGTAGGCGGTGGCATTGGCGAGTTCAATCGCATGCTCAAACGAATCGGCGCGCTGTAGCTTGAGCAGCGGGCCGAAGTGTTCCTCATCGGCGAGATCAGCCACGCCACTCACATCGAGAATGCCGGGGCTGAGCAGGGCGGTACCGGTCTCCAGACGGCGCATTTCCAGCAAGGGCTTGGCGCCGCGTGCGATCAGATCGGCCTGGGCGGCCAGTAGATGATCAGCCGCGCCGACCGAGATCACCGCACCCATGAAAGGCTGCTCGGCATCATCCCAACGCCCGACCTTGAGCTGGGCGCTGACCTCGACCAGGCGAGCCAGGAAAGCCTCGCCCGCAGCGCCCTCGGGCACGATCAGGCGGCGCGCGCAGGTGCAGCGCTGGCCGGCCGAGATAAACGCCGACTGGATGGTCTGGAATACGGCGGCATCGATATCGGCCACCTCGGTGACGATCAGCGGGTTATTGCCGCCCATTTCCAGCGCCAGGATCTTGTCCGGGTGGCCAGCAAACTGCTTGTGCAGATAGTGGCCGGTATTGCTGGAACCGGTGAAGAACAGACCATCGATGCCGGCATGCCCGGCCAGCGCCACGCCGGTGTCCTTCGCGCCCTGCACCAGCTGCAGCACACCCTGCGGCAGGCCGGCTTTTTCCCACAGCGCCACGGTCAGGTGCGCCACGCCGGGCGTCAGCTCGGATGGCTTGAAGATCACGGTATTACCGGCCAGCAGGGCCGGCACGATATGGCCATTGGGCAGGTGGCCGGGGAAGTTGTAGGGGCCGAACACGGCCACCACGCCATGCGGACGGTGGCGCAATACGGCCTGGGCGTCGCCCAGCGTGCTTTCCTTCTCGCCGGTGCGCTCATGGTAGGACTTCACCGAGATATCGATCTTGCCCACCATGGTGGTGACCTCGGTCAGCGCTTCCCAACGCGGCTTGCCGGTTTCCAGGCCAATTGCATCGGCCAATTGGTTCTTGTGCTCATTCAGGAGCTCGGCAAAGCGGCGTACGATGGCTTCACGCCCCGCAAAGCCGAGCGCGCGCCAACCCTTGAAGGCCGCGCGCGCGGCACTGACGGCTGCAGCCACCTGTTCGGCCGTGGCCGCCTGGCCCTGCCAGACTGGCTGCTGGGTGACTGGGTTGCGTGAGCTGAACGGCTGGCCAAGGCCGGCTTGCCATTGGCCGTTAATGAATTGCTGGGTCATGAAGGCTACTCCGGTTACCGCCAGGCCCTGCCCGCCCTGGGCATGCCCGACTCGATCTTGAACGAGGTCAGCTGTGCGGCAAGCGCTCAGCCGCGCGCCGACAGCAGCACGGCGCGCGCGCTGGCGCCAGGCTCGATGCCCAAGCGCTCGATGACCGCACGCTCGAGCGGCAGGCCGGCCGGGGTCGGCTCGGTCTGGGCGAGGCAGACGCGGAAATCGTCGAGCTTGCGGTTGGCGACCAACCAGCTGCGCCCGGTGGTCTTGTCTTCCGGCTTTGCGGTGTAGGTTCTGCTATCGCGTACTGCACGGATATCGTGCAGCTTGGATTCGATGGTCGGGCCGGCGTCGAAGATGTCCACATAGCCGTTGTAGCGGAAGCCTTCGCCTTCCAGCATGGCCAGCGCCGGGCGGGTGTTGTCGTGCACCTGGCCGATCACCGCGCGCGCTTCCTCGCTGAGGAAGGCGGTGTACACCGGGTGCTGCGGCATCAGCTCGGCGATAAAGGACTTCTGGCCAATGCCGGTCAGATAGTCGGCCTCGGAAAATTCCATCTTGAAGAAGTGCCGTCCCAGGCTTTCCCAGAACGGCGAGCGACCGGCCTCGTCCGACACACCGCGCATCTCGGCGATCACGCGCTCATCGAAGCGTTCGGGGAATTCGGCCATGAACAGGAAGCGGCTTTTCGACAGCAGGCTGCCATTGCTGTCGCGCCGGTATTCGGGCTGCAGGAATAGCGAGCACAGCTCGGCCGCGCCGGTCAGGTCATTGGTCAGGAACAGGGTATCGAGCTTGCGATACACGCCGATTTCGCGCGAGCTGTGCACCGACAGGCCAACGCGGTAGTTGTACCAGGGCTCAGTGGAACCCACCGCGCCCTCGATGCCGCAGATGCCGGCCACATGGCCCTGCTGGGCATCATCCTCCAGCACGAATACAAAGCTGGAATCGGCCGGATTGGGCGCCCCGGCCACGGCGGCCAGCGAGCTTTCGATACGGCGCGTCAGGCGCTCCTCGTTCACCGGCAGCGTGGTCACGCCCACGCCGGTGCTGCGTGCCAGCTGAATCAGTGCCGCCAAGTCGTCGCGGCGGATGGAACGTACGCGCATAAATAGTCCTTTTGGCTTACAGCGGTGCGCAACGCACCGTGTCGCCGTTCTGCAATCCCAAAGCCGTCATGGCGGCCGCGCTCAGCACGAGCTCGTCGTCGTGCAGCTGCGCCTCGGCCACCGTGCAACGGAAGTCATCCAGGCGAGTGCTGGCCACCAGATAGCTGGCGCCGGCACCCTCGCCTTGGCGCACCGTAATCAAACGGCTCTGGGCGATGGTGCGGATGGCGGCGGTACGCGCATACAGCGTCGGGCCGCCGTCGAAGATATCGATATAGTTTTCCGTCTCGAAGCCTTCGCGTGTCAGCACATCGAAAGGCACGGCCGAGCTCGGATTGATTTGCCCCATGGCCTCCTGGGCCGCATCGCTGAGCAAGGGCACATAGATCGGATGCTGGGGTACCAGCTCGGCAATGAATTTGCGCCCCTTCACCCCGCAGTAGAACTCCGCCTGCTGGTAGTCGATGCCGAAGAAATTGCGTCCGACCGCATCCCAGAACGGGCTCGATCCATCCGCGCCGTTCACGCCCACCATTTCGGACACCACGGCATCGGCAAAGCGCTCCGGCCATTGGGCGATGAACAAGAGGCGCGCGCGCGACAGCAGATCACTCCAGCAGCTGAAATCCAGCGTGGGCCGGCAGTAGAAGGAGGTCAGCAGGGTGTTGCCGGTCAGATCGTGGCAGAGCGACAGCGCATGGATCTTGTTATGGATGCCCAGGCCAGGCGAGGCATGGATCAGCGTCTCGTTGCGGTAGCTGTAGAAGGGCTCGTTGAAGCCGGCCGAGGCCACCACGCCCGACACGCCGACCAGCTCGGCGCTGGTCGTGTCTTCCAGCACGAAGAAGTAGCTTTCCTCGCCATGGAAGCTCACATCAGCGGCGAAGGAGTCGACCGAGGCCTGTATGCGCCGGTACAGCGTGTCACGGTTAGGCGGCAGCGAAGTCACGCCGACCGGACTTTCCTTGGCCAAGACCTCCACGCCCGGCAGGTCGGACAAGCGGCTGGAACGCAGAACAAGCACGCAGTAGCTCCTCGGTTCGATCGTTATTATTCAGATCCAGGCGGGCTTACTTGGCCAGCAGCGTGTCGACCGCCTGGGCGAAGCGCGCCATGCCCTCGTCGATATCAGCATCGGCGATCACCAGGCTGGGGGCGAAACGCACCACATCCGGGCCAGCTTGCAAGACCATCACGCCGGCCTTGGCCGCTGCAGTCATGAAGTCCTTGGCGCGGCCCTTGTAGGCATCGGCCAGCACGGCGCCGATCAAGAGGCCCATGCCGCGCACTTCCGAGAACACGCCGGTCTTGGCTGCGATGGCATTAAGCTGGCTGACAAAGCGGGCATGCTTGGCGCGGATGCCGGCCAGCACTTCCGGGGTATTCACCACATCGATGACCGCCTCGGCCACCGCACAGGCGAGCGGGTTGCCACCATAGGTCGAACCATGCGTGCCAACGCCGAAGTGCTTGGCAATCTTCTCGGTGGTCAGCATGGCACCAATCGGGAAGCCACCGCCCAGCGATTTGGCCGAGGTCAGGATGTCCGGCGTCACGCCGTATTCCATGTACGCATACAGCGAGCCGGAACGGCCAACACCGGTCTGCACCTCATCGAACACCAAGAGCGCCCCGTGCTGGTCGCACAGCGCACGCACCGCCTCGAGATAGGCCTTGTCGGCCGGCAACACACCGCCCTCGCCTTGCACCGGCTCCACCACCACGGCGGCGGTCTTGTCGCTGATGGCAGCCTTCAGGGCCGCCACATCGTTGTAAGGAATATGCTTGACGCCCTGCGGACGCGGGCCGAAGCCATCCGAGTACTTGGGCTGGCCACCCACGGTGACGGTAAAGAAGGTGCGGCCGTGGAAGGAATTGGTGGTCGAGATGATTTCGTATTTCTCGCTACCTGCCACATCGATCGCGTATTTGCGGGCCAGCTTGAAAGCGGCCTCATTGGCCTCGGCACCCGAGTTACAGAAGAACACCCGCTCGGCAAAGGTGGCCGCGACCAGCTTCTTGGCCAGGCGCAGCGCCGGCTCATTGGTCAGGCTGTTCGACACATGCCAGATCTTGCTGGCCTGCTCGGTCAGCGCCTTCACCAGGGCCGGGTGGGCATGGCCAAGCGCATTCACGGCAATACCGCCGGCGAAATCGATGTACTCGCGACCAGCCTGATCCCACACGCGCGCGCCCTCGCCGCGCACCGGAATGTAATCGGCGGGTGCGTAGTTGGGCACCATCACTTGGTCAAAATCGGCGCGGGTCACGGTCTGGTTCATGGTCTGGATCCTTTCGATCGATGATTGCTGCTTATTCTAAGGAGGTCGCCGGCAAATTGATTGCCGGATTGCGACATCCAAGTACGTGCTGAGAACCGCCAGTCGCCGTGCGAGCAGATGCGGCGCACAGTGCCTGCCTGGCGGCGTTTACTCGGCCACGCTGCGCACCGAACCTTGCTGGCGGTCTTCGCGCGGGGTGAGCTTGAAATGATTGCGATAGGCGCTGGAGAAATGCGGGCCGCTGGAGAAACCGCAGGACAGGCCGATCTGGATAATTGACTTCGAGGTCTGGCGCAACATCTGGCGCGCGCGGTTCAGGCGCAGTTCCAGATAGTACTGCGAGGGCACGCTATCCAGATGCTGCTTGAACAGACGCTCAAGCTGGCGGCGCGACACGCACACATGCTGGGCGATCTCATCGGTGGTCAGCGGTTCTTCCAGATTCGCCTCCATCAGCAGCACCGCCTGCACCAGCTTGGGCTGATTGCTACCGACCCGGTTGGCCAGCGGGATGCGTTGGCGGTCGTCACGACCGCGTATCCGTTCCAGCAACAGGCGCTCGGCCACGCTGGCGGCCAGCTCGGCACTGTGCTGGCGTGCCAGCAAGTGCAAAAACAGATCGGCCACCGCCACCCCGCCGCCGCAGGTCGCGCGGTCCTTGTCCACTTCGAACAGTGCGGAAGAGACGATGACCTGCGGATGCCGCTCGGCGAACGCTTCCAGCCAGGTCCAGTGCACGGTAGCGCGGCAACCATTTAGCAGGCCAGCCGCCGCCAGCCAGAACGCCCCAGCATGCCAGGCGCCGAGCAGGCCGCGCTGGCGCCCCAGGCTGGCGAGCGCACCGAGCACCGGGTCGGTGGCCGGCAAGGGCTTGGGCAGATCACCGGCCGCCACGAATAGCAGCGGGTAGCCGCCATCGCTGCGTAGCGCCTCATCCACCGCCTGCAGCCGCCCGCTACGGGAGGCTACCGGCCGCCCATCCATGGACAGCAGCTGCAGCTGGTAGAGCGGCATTTCCGCTAGGCGGTTGGCCTCGGCCAGGCAATCCTCCAGCAAGCCGAGCTCGCCCGGGGTAAAGCCCGGTAATAGCAAAACGCCCAAGCGCTGGGTGGCTGGCTTGTCGGCGTAATCGAACATGCTTACTTCAAACTGCCCTTGAGGAACTGCTGCAGGCGCTCGCTCTTCGGATTGACCAGCACCGCCTTGGGGTCGCCCTGCTCTTCGATCAGGCCCTTGTGCAGGAAGATCACATGGTTAGACACCTCGCGCGCGAAGGCCATCTCATGGGTCACCACCACCATGGTGCGGCCTTCCTCGGCCAGCGCCTTCATCACGCGCAGCACTTCACCGACCAGCTCAGGGTCGAGCGCCGAAGTCGGCTCGTCGAACAGCATGACTTCCGGCTCCACCGCCAGCGCGCGGGCAATCGCCACACGCTGCTGCTGGCCGCCCGACATATGCGCCGGGTATTTGTCTTCCACGTCCTTCAGGCCGACCTTGTCGAGGTATTTGCGCGCGCGGGCAATCGCCTCGTCCTTCGGTACCTTCAGCACATTCACCGGCGCTTCGATGATGTTTTCCAGCACGGTCATATGTGCCCACAGATTGAAGTGCTGGAACACCATGGCCAGCTTGGCGCGCATCATCTGCAGCTGCTTGTCGTCGGCGGCCTTGAACATGCCGTCCTTGGCGGTGACCAGCTTCATTTCCTCGCCAGCCACGGTGATGCGCCCCATATGCGGACGCTCGAGCATATTGATGCAACGCAGGAAGGTGCTCTTGCCCGAGCCGCTCGAGCCGATGATGCTGATCACATCGCCCGCATTGGCAGTCAGGGAAACGCCCTTCAGCACTTCATGGCTGCCATAGCGCTTGTGCAGATTATCGACAGATAGCTTGATGCTCACGGTGGTCTCCAATTTTTTACTCTGTCGCCCGCTGCGCCCCGCGCAGCCGGCCAATATCCGTTCAGGCGCTCAGCAGATTGCCGCTGCGGAAGGCCACTTTGCCAGCCACCTTGCACAGGTCCATGCCTGCCGTGGCATAGCGCACGATGCCGCGTGCATACAGCACACCACTGACCCCGGCCAACACCGGGCTGACCCGGTCGCTGAGCGGGTCGATCACATCGGCCACCACCTCGCCCGCCTCGACGTAATCACCGGGCTGCTTGAGGAAGGCGACCACGCCGGCATGCGGCGCACGCAGGGTTTCCGATCCAGCCAGCGGCGTGGGCTGGCAAGCTGGCTCAGGCAAGGCAGGCGCCGGGCCGGCCAGCACGCCGCGGTGCTGCAGGAAGGCGAGCAGATTGGCAGCGTCCTGTTCGGCCAGGTGATGGTAGACATCGGTCTCGCCGCGCAGCTCGACCGTGGCCGACAGGCAGGCGAGCGGAATCGGGAAGCGCCCCGCGTACTGCTCGGCCAGCCGCCACCAGTGGCCACTGAGCGCCTCATCGAAGGAGGCGCCGCCCGAGCCCTTGGCCAGCAGCACGGCACGTGCGCCCAGATAGCGATTGAGCGGCTCGGCCTGATCTAGATAAGGCGTCTCGGTATACACATGCAGGACGGCATCGAAATCGCAATGCAGATCGAGCACCACATCGGCGTCGTAGGCGAGCGAGACCAGGGTGTGGCGCAACGACGCGAGTTCGGTCGTCGGCTGGATGGCAGCCAGCGCCTCGCCCATCGCAGCGCGGATCACGCGCTTGTTCGCCTCGGCATCCTGGCTCAGACGGCTGGCGATCTGCTCGCCCAGCAAGGCCAGGAAGTCCGGGTACTGGCGGTTGAAGTTCTCGCCACTGGCAAAGTCGAAGCGACCGAGCTGGCCGTGCATCAGGGTCTGGTTCAGGCCAATCGGGTTGGCTACCGGCACCACCACCACCTCGCCCAAGAGCTCACCGCGTGCTTCCAGCGCGGCCAGCTTCTGCTTGAGGTGATGCAGCACCAGCATGCCGGGCAATTCATCTGCATGCAGGCTGGCTTGCAGATAGACCTTCTCGCCGCGTCCGGGCTGACCGTAATGAAAGCTCAAGAGCTCGCGCTGGGTGCCCACGCTGGGGCTGAGCAGCGCATGACGTTTGACTTGCATACGGTCTCCTTAGGCCTTGCGCGGTTGCAAATAGGCGAGCCAGCGCCGCTCGGCCAGCTTGAACAGACCGACCAGGGTGAAGGTCAGCACCAGATAGATGGCGCCGGCGGTGATAAAGGCTTCGAACGGCAGGTAGTAATCGGAATACACACTACGCGCGGCGCCGGTGATATCCATGAGCGCGGGCACGGTGCTGGCCAGCGAGGTGCCGTGCAGCATCATGATCACCTCGTTCGAATAGGACGGTAGCGTACGGCGCAGTGCCGAGGGCAGCACGATGCGGCGCATGACCTGCCACTTGCTCATGCCCATGGCCTTGGCGGCTTCCACCTCACCATGATTGGTGTCGCGGATCGCTCCGGCCAGCATCTCTGTCGTGTACGCGCAGGTATTGAGCGTGAAGGCCAATACGCAGCAGAACAGCGCATCCTTGAACGGTTTGAACAGCGCCACCGTATCCCAGTTGGCCTGCACGATGTCGAGCTGGGCCACACCGTAATAGATCAGATAGACCTGGATCAGCATCGGCGTACCGCGCATCACATAGGTGTACAGCCAGACCGGGGTGGACAGCCATTTATTGCGCGATACGCGCAGCACGGCCAAGGGGATGGACAGCAGCGCACCGATGCTGACTGAGATGACCAGCAGCTTGAGGCTGACCAGGATGCCCTGCCAAAACAGCTTGAGCGTGGCGGGCTCGAAAATGACGTCGAATTGCATGATCAGAACTCTCCCCGGCGCACGCCCATCGAGTATTTCTTGTCGAGTTGTTTGAGCACCACCAGGGAAATGGTGGTGAAGGCCAGGTAGATGGCGCCGGTAAACAAGAAGAACAGCATGGGCGCCATCGGCGTGATGCCGCGCGCAGCCGAGGCAGCCTGCTTGGCCAGCATGGTCATATCGGGCAGGCCGAGAATCGACACCAGGGCAGTGGCCTTGATCAGCACCAGCCAGTTATTGGTAAAGCTGGGCAGAGCCAGCCGTATCATCTGCGGCACGGTGATGCGGAAGAACACCCGGGTATTGCTCATGCCGAAGGCCAGACCCGCCTCCATCTGACCCTTGGGGATGGCCATGATGGCGCCGCGGAAGGTCTCGGTCATATAGGCGCCGTAGATGAAGCCTATGGTCAGTACGCCAGCCACGAAGGGATTGATTTCCACGTACTCGGTGTAACCGACCGATTCGAGCAACAGATTGAGCAGGATCTGGCCGCCGTAGAAAATCAGCAGCATCAGCACCAAATCGGGAATACCGCGTATCACGGTGGAATAGATGCCAGCCAGCCAGTTCAGCAGCTTGTTTTGCGACAGCTTGGCCGTCGCACCCAGGAGGCCAAGCACAACCGCCACCAGCAGGGAGCCCAGGGCCACCTCGAGCGTGAGCACCGAGCCCTTGAGAATATTCAGTACGTACTCTTCCATCTTTGATCTCTGTGCCGCTTGAGGGAGTGCGGCCTTGGTGGGCGTTACCGTGCAGTATGAAGCGTAAGACGGGGACTGCAAAAGCCCGCGAGGGCTGACCAGCACGGCCAGGCGCCGTGTGGCGAACAGACAACCGGCATGGCCCGCAGGCCATGCCGGAGGCGATCAGACAGAAGCCGGTTTACTTGCCCCAGACTTCGAAATTGAAGTACTTGTCGTTGATCTTCTTCCAGGTGCCATTGGCGCGGATGGTGCCGATGGCCTTGTTCAGGGCGGCCTTCAGATCCTGGTCGCTCTTGCGCACTGCAATGCCAGCGCCCTCACCGAAGTACTTCGGCTCATTCAGCACCGGGCCCACAAAGCCCCAGCCCTTGCCGTCGGCGGTCTTCAGGAAGCCTTCATACACTTCCACGCTATCAGCCACGGTACCGTCCAGGCGGCCGGACTTGATGTCCAGATAGACCTGATCCTGGGCTTCGTACGGCACGACCACGGCGCCAGCGCCTTCCAACTCACCCTTGGCATATTTTTCCTGGGTGGAACCCTTGAGCACGCCGATCTTCTTGCCCTTCAGGTCGGCCGGCACGTTCTTGATCGCGCCACCCAGCTTCACGACGATGCGCGAAGGGGTGTTGTAGTACTTGCCGGTGAAGTCGACGGCGCGCTTGCGCTCTTCGGTGATGGACATCGAGGACACGATGGCATCGTACTTCTTGGCATTCAGGCCGGGGATCATGCCGTCCCAGGCTTGTTCAACGAATACGCACTTGGCCTTCAGCTCGGCACACAGGGCGTTGGCGATATCCACGTCAAAACCGGTTGGCTTGCCATCGGGGGTCTTGTAGGTGAAAGGCTTGTAGGTCGCATCGATACCGACGCGAATTTCTTTCCATTCCTTGGCGGAAGCAGCTACGGACAGCGCCAGTGCGATCGCACCGAACAGCGCAGTTTTCTTCATTGCCTTACTCCTAATTGTGATGTGCTTTAGAAAGGACCCGGGAAGACGCCGCATTCCACGGCCATCTGCAAGCCAGTGCCGGAACTGATTGTAAGCCCGACAGGGCAGCGGATAGCTTCCCTGAATGCGACATTTTCGTACACGGAGCGTGGCAGCGTGCAACAAGTTTAACAAGCAGACGCTAATGGATTTCCCCAAGCTGTTGCCTGCATACCAATTCACGCAATGCGGCCTGCAGTCTATAACAATGTGTCGCATCCCCTAATACAGGTAGTCGATTTACTGCGGCTACAATACGCCCCGAATTCGCAGGCAATGGGATTCCAGACTGCACAGTCTGTCTATACAAGCGAACGCCCACGAAGCGCTCGTTTGCTGCCCACCAGGAGATAAATGAAGATGCAAAGCTTCCACGCCAGTCTCGTCGCCGACATCCAGCGCCATGCCGATGCCCGCGAGGCCGGTCCGGTCGACCTCGCCGCCCTGATCGAAACCTATTACGCCGATACCGATGCCCACGACCTGTCCGGACGCGAAAGCCAGGACTGGTACGGCGCTGCGCTGGCCCACACCAAGCTGGCCGCCTCGCGCAAGCCGGGCGAGGCCTTGGTTCGTGTGTACAACCCAAGCTTCGACGACCACCGCTGGCAGACCAGCCACACCGTGATCGAGCTGGTCAATGACGACAAGCCCTTCCTGGTCGACACGGTCAGTGTGGCCCTGAACCGCCTCGGTTACGCGATCCACCTGATCATCCACCCGGTGCTGCGCACCGAGCGCGATGCCAAGGGTAGGCTGAGCAAGGCCGGCAGCGGCGCAGCCGAATCGTGGATGCATCTGGAGATCGACCGCATCAGCGACAAGGCCAAGCTCGACGAGATCAAGGAAGAGCTGCTGCGCGTACTCGGGCAGTTGAACGACTGCGTGGAAGACTTTGGCGCCATGACCGGCAAGCTGGCCGAGATCCATGCCGAGCTGAAGAAGCGCAAGCCCGTGGTGGACAAAACCGAGTGGGAGGAAAGCCTCGCCTATCTCGACTGGCTGGCCGACGATCACTTCGTCTTCCTCGGCTATCGCGACTACGACCTGACCGATAGCAAGGATGGCGTGCAGCTGACCATCGTGAAGAACTCCGGCCTTGGGCTGTTGCGCGGCGAAACCCGCGGCGCCCATTCGGCCAGCTTCGCCGCCCTGCCGGCCGAGATCCGCGCGCTGGCACGCGACAAGACCCCGCTGCTGCTGACCAAGACCAATTCGCGCTCGACCATCCACCGCGGCACCTATCTGGACTGCGTGGGCCTCAAGCGCTACGACGCCAAGGGCAATGTGGTCGGCGAGCGGCGCTTCCTCGGCCTCTACACGGCCAAGGCCTATAACACCCCGCCGCACCAGATTCCCGTGCTGCGCCGCAAGATCAATGCCGTGATGGCCGCCAACCAGTTCGCGGCCAGCAGCCACAAGGGCAAGACCCTGCTCAATGTGCTGGAAACCTATCCGCGCGACGAGCTGATCGAGATCAGCGAAGCCGCCCTCGGTGAAATCGCGCTCGGCATTGCCAATCTGCAGGAACGCAGCCGTGTGCGCGTGTTCATCCGCGAGGACCTGTATCGCCGCTATGTGTCGGCCCTGGTCTACCTGCCGCGCGATAACTACACGACCGATGTGCGCATCAAGATGCAGCAGATGTTGCTGACCGCCTTTGGCGGCACTTCGAGCGAATTCAATGTGCTGCTGTCGGACTCCATCCTGGCGCGCATCCACTTCATGGTGCGCACGCCGGCTGGCTCCACCCTGCCCGACTACGATCCGCGCGAGATCGAGAACCAGATCGCCCATGCCACACGCCGCTGGGCCGACGATCTGCAGCTGAACCTGGCCGCCCATGCCGGCGAGGAACGCGGCATGGCGCTGAATGCCAAGTACGCGAAGAGTTTCCCGGCCGCCTACTACGCCGATTACGACGCGCGTACTGCGGTCAGCGATATCGAGAAGATCGAAGCCGCACTGAAGAGCAAGCAGCTGACCATGAAGCTGATGGATGCCACCTTGGCCGATCCGACCCAGCATCGCTTCAAGATCTTCCGCGAAGACCCGATCGCGCTGTCCGACAGCCTGCCGGTGCTGGAAAACATGGGCGTACGCGTGCTGGAAGAACAACCCTATACGCTGAAGTTCGCCGACCAGGGCCGTGCCTGGGTCACCGATATCGCTATCAAGCTTCAGCAGCCAGGCCTGCTGGACGATGAAGCGCGCCGCGAGGCCTTCCAGCAGGGCTTTGCCGCTATCTTCGAAGGCCGCGCCGAGAACGACCGCTTCAATAATCTGGTGCTGCTGGCGGGCCTCGAGTGGCGCGAAGTCGTGCTGCTGCGCGCCTATGCCAAGTATTTGAAGCAGATCGGCCTCAATTACAGCCTCGACCATATCGCCGAGCGCCTCGCGCACTTCCGTGCCATTGCACGCGATCTGGTCAGCCTGTTCCTGGCCCTGCACGAACCCAAGCAGAAGCGCGCCAAAGAGGCCGAGCCGCTGTCGAGCAAGATCCGCGAAGCGCTGGCCCAGGTGCCGAGCATCGACGACGAGCGCATCCTGTCCGGCTTCTTCCATGCGATCAGCGCCACGCTGCGCACCAATTTCTTCCAGCCGGGCAAGGATGGCAGCGTCAAGGACTACATCAGCTTCAAGTTCGAGAGCGCCAAGATCCCGAACATGCCGCAACCGGTGCCCTTGTATGAAATCTTCGTCTACTCGCCACGCGTGGAAGGTATCCACCTGCGCTTTGGCAAGGTAGCGCGCGGCGGCCTGCGCTGGTCAGACCGCAAGGAAGACTTCCGCACCGAGGTGCTCGGCCTCGTCAAAGCCCAGCAGGTGAAGAACACGGTGATCGTGCCGGTGGGCTCCAAGGGCGGCTTCGTGCTCAAGCAGGCGCCGGCCATGTCGGATCGCGAGGCCTATCAGGCTGAGGGCGTGGCCTGCTACAAGACCTTTATCCGCGGCCTCTTGGACCTCACCGATAACCTGGTCGATGGCAAGGTTGTACCGCCCAAGGCCGTGCATCGCCGCGATGCGGACGATCCGTATCTGGTGGTGGCCGCCGACAAGGGCACAGCGACCTTCTCCGACATCGCCAACGGCGTGTCGCAGGAATACGGTTTCTGGCTGGATGACGCGTTCGCCTCGGGCGGCTCGGTCGGCTACGACCACAAGAAGATGGGCATTACCGCCAAGGGCGCCTGGGAGTCGGTCAAGCGCCATTTCCGCGAAATGGATCACGACACCCAGAAGCAACCGTTCACCGTGGCCGGCATCGGCGACCTGATGGGCGATGTGTTCGGTAACGGCATGCTGTTGTCCGAGCAGATCAAGCTGGTGGCAGCCTTCAACCACCTGCATATCTTCCTCGATCCGAACCCGGACCCGGCCAAGAGCTTCAAGGAACGCCAGCGCATGTTCGCCCTGCCCCGTTCCAGCTGGGAAGACTACGATGTGAAGACCATCAGCAAGGGTGGTGGCGTGTTCTCGCGCAGCGCCAAGTCGATTCCGCTCTCGCCGGAAGTCCGCAAGGTGCTCGACGTGACCGAAGAGAGCATGGCGCCGAACGATCTGATTCGCGCCATCCTGAAAGCGCCGGTCGACCTCCTGTACAACGGCGGCATCGGCACGTATTTCAAGGCCAGCACGCAAAGCCACGCCGAGGCCGCAGACCGCAGCAATGACGCGCTGCGTATCGACGGCAAGGAAATCCGCGCTCGGGTGGTCGGTGAAGGCGGCAACCTCGGCTTCACCCAATTGGGTCGGGTCGAATACGCGCAGAACGGTGGCCATATCTGCACCGACGCGATCGACAACTCGGCCGGCGTGGACTGCTCGGACCACGAAGTCAATATCAAGATCCTGTTCGGCCGTCTGGTGCAGGCTGGCGATATGACGCTCAAGCAGCGCAATGCGATCCTGGCCGAGATGACCGACAACGTCGGCGAGCTGGTGCTGCGCGACAACTATCTGCAGACCGCGGCGATCAGCCTCGAGCTGCAGCAGGCCCAGTCGCTGCTCAGCGTGCACAGCCGCTTCATGCAGAGCCTGGAAAAGGCCGGCCGCCTGAGCCGCCGCATCGAGTATCTGCCCAATGACGCACAGCTGGCGGACCGCCAGGCTGCTGGCCAGGGCATGAGCAGCCCCGAGCTGGCTGTGCTGCTGGCCTATGCCAAGCTCGGCCTGTTCGATCAGCTGATCGCCTCGCCGCTGCCCGCCATGCCGGAATGGGACACGCTGCTGGAGGCCTACTTCCCGACCAAGATGGTGGAGAAGTTCAAGAAGCAGCTGCCCAGCCATCCGCTGCGCAGTGAGATCGTGGCCACCGTACTGACCAATGAGTGCGTGAACCGCATGGGCATCAGCTTCGTGTTCCGCGTGGCCGAGGAAACCAATGCCAGCCCGGCCGCCATCGTGCATGCCTGGAGCCTTGCTTCGCGCCTGATGCAGGCCGACAAGCTGTGGCTGGAACTGGAAGCACTCGACAACAAGGTGCCGACCAAGACCCAGTACGCGCTGATGCTGGAAGTGCGCAAACAGCTCGAGCGCGTGGCGCGTTGGGTGCTGAATGTGCAGCTGACCGAGGCCGATGCCGACAAGCGCATCAAGCAGCTGACCGAGGAAATCCCGGCCCTCCTGCCCAAGCTCGACAAGTGGCTGTCGGACAAGCCGGCCTTCATCAGCGAGCAGGCACGCCTGAAGGATGCCGGCGTGAAGAGCGAGTTGGCCGCCCGCGTGGTGAGCCTGGACGCGCTCCTGGCCCTGCTGGACATCGCCCGCCTGGCGCGCGAAAGCAAGGCCGGGGTCGAAGAGGTGGCCCAGGTCTACTTCAAGCTGGAAAACGCCTTGCAGATCGACTGGCTGCGCAGCGTGGTGGATGGCCTGCCACGCGACAACCGCTGGCAGACCCTGGCCCGCATGGCCTTCCGCGATGAGCTGTACCGCGAGCACGCCAGCCTGACCCAGCGCGTGCTGCAGCAGGATGGCAAGAACGCGGCCAAGCAGGTGGAGAACTGGCTGAAGACCCGCGCAGCCGCCATCGAGCATTGCAGCAAGATGTTCGAGGAACTGCGCGTGGCCGTGCCGGACCTGGCCATGATCTCGGCCGCCATGCGCGAGATCCGCAGCCGCCTGGCAGCCTGATCGCCCTGATGTAAGCCTTAAGCCACCCTCCTGCGAGGGTGGCTTTTTTCTTGCTGGAGACATGCCGGCGCGCCATGGCGGCAAACATGGCAAGGGCCGCGCCAGTCAAGGCTGTTAAACTGACGCGCCGCTGACACCTTGTCGCGCACGCCTGCTCACGCCGCTGCCTGAAACTAGATACGTAACGCATGCCACAAGCCACCCGCTCTTACCTGCTGCGCATCCTGCTGATCACAGCCGTGTACTGGCTCGCCGCCCAGCTCGGCTTTGCCTTCCTGGGCCAGGGCTATCTGACGCCGGTCTGGCCGCCGGCCGCCGTCGCCTGCGCGGCCGCGCTGCTGTATGGGCCGCAAAGCCTGATCGGCGTGGCGCTGTATATCTTTCACGACTATGTGGCGGTCGATTACCAGAACAGCGCGCGCTACGCCTGGGGGCTGATTGAACCCCTGAGCATGCTGCTCTCGGCCAGCGCGGTTAGCTGGCTGGCCCGCCGCCAGCGCTTCGACCTGAGCCTGAGCAGCGTACGCGCCAATGTATGGCTGATGCTGCTGGCGCTGTTGTATGCAGCCCTGAATGCGGGTGCCGCCACGCTTGGCTACTGCGGCTGGGCCAAGCTACTGATCTGCGCCCAGCAGGGCTGGCTCGTGCACTGGTTCCAGGCTGCGCTCGGCGATCTATTCGGCGGGCTGATCTGCCTGCCCGCCCTGCTGTCCTGGGGTTTGCGCCTCGATGTGCGTGCGCGCAGCCAGCTGGCCGACCCAGCCAGCTACCGGCCGATTCCACTGCGCATGAGCCGCGCGGAAGTCCTCTTCGTGCTGGCCGCCCTCAGCTGCGCCGCACTGGCCTGGTGGCTGACCCGCTTCGCCCCGATGCCGGTGCAGCTGATCGGTTTCCTGGCCCTGCCGCTGCTGGTGTGGGCGGCGATGCGCTTCCCGCCGCTATTTGTGCATTCGGCCATCCTGGTCACCGGCCTGGTCACGATTGCCTTGCAACTGACCGGCCAGCCGCAGGCGCCGGTCGATACGCTCACCCATCTGGCCTCGCTCGGCCTGTTTCTGCTGGCGCTGTCCACACTTACCCTGCTGGTCAGCGTGGTCGTGCAGCAGCAGCGCGAGCTAGCCGCCAGCCTCGCGCAGCGCAGTGAGCAGGCACGCATCGAAACCCTGCTGGCCGCCGCGCCGGAAGCCATCATCAGCCTGGATAGCCAAGGCCTGGTCACCTACTGGAACCCGGCTGCCGAGGCCATGCTGGGCTGGTCACGCGCGCAGGCGCTCGGCAAGCATGTCTACCACTTCCTGCCGCAACAGGCGCTCGGCAATACCGACCGCGGCGGCCTGGCGCGCTTCTTCGAAGCGGGGCTGAGTGCCCTGCGTGGCCAGGTGATCGAGGTCGATGCCTGGCATGCGCAAGGCCATGCCGTGCCGGTGGAGCTGGCCCTGACCAGCTATCAGCAGGGGCGCGACTGGCATGCAACCGCCTTTGTGCGCGATATCACCGAGCGGCGTCAGAACGAGGCCGCGCTGGCTGCGGCCGAGGGGCGCGCGCGCGAGCTGACCGACAAGCTGCCGCTGGCTGTCTTCCAGCTACAGGTGGATGAGGCGCAGCCACGCATCATCTTTGCCAATGCCCAATGGCAGGAATTCGGCCGCACGCCGGAAGACATCGTGCGCGATGTAAATGAGGCGCTGAGCCTGATCGTGGAACGCGACCTACCCTGCGTGCGCGAATCGATCAGTGCGGCGCTGGCCGCGCGCCAGCCTTGGGAGCAGGCCTTCCGCATCCGCCGCAGCGATGGCGAGCTGCGCTGGGTGTGGGGCGAAGCACGCCCAAGCATGACGCGCGAGGGCAAGCTGATCTGGAACGGCTATTGGCAGGACATTACCGAAAGCCAGGAGGCGAGCGCTGAGCTGGCCAGTGCGCGCGATCAGGCCCAGGATTCGCGCCGCCGGCTCATCGATCTGTCCGACGCCCTACCGCTGGCCATCTTCCAGCTGCGCCTGGAGCCGGATGGCCGCCTGCACTACCACTTCGCCAGCGCCAAGGCGCAGGAGATCATCGGCGTCGACTACCGCGAGCTGCAGCGTGACCCGGCTTCGCGCTGGCGCTTTGTGCAGCCCGAAGACCGTATTGCCGGCCAGGCCATCCTGCGCCGCGCCATCACCGACAAAACCGGTACCGATTTTGAAAGCCGCGTGCAGCTGAATGGCAAGCTGCTCTGGGTGCATACGCGCGCCAGCTGCAGTAAGCAGGATGACGGCGCCTGGGTCTGGAATGGGTTCTGGATGGATGTGACCGAGTCGCACCAGCAGGCACTGGCCCTGCGCGCCGCCAAGGACGAGGCCGAGAACGCCACCCAGGCCAAGTCGATGTTCCTGGCCAATATGAGCCACGAGATCCGCACACCGATGAATGCCATCATCGGCATGGCCCATCTGGCGCTGAAGACCGCGCTGTCGCCCAAGCAGCGCGACTATGTGCACAAGATCCACACCGCCGGCGTGTCCTTGCTCGGCGTAATCAACGACATCCTCGATTTCTCCAAGATCGAAGCCGGCCGGCTCGATGTGGAATCGATCGATTTCGATCTCGATGAGGTGCTGGCCAATGTGGCCGCGGTGACCAGCACGCGCGCCGAGGAAAAAGGCCTCGAATACGTGTTCGATGTGCCGGCCGAGGTGCCGCGCCGCCTGCGCGGCGACCCGCTGCGCCTTGGGCAGATCCTGATCAATCTGATCAATAACGCGGTCAAGTTCACCGAGAACGGCATGGTGCGGCTGAGTGCGCGCCTGGAAGATGCGCCGAGCGGCCAGATCGGCATCGGTTTTTGCATCAGCGATACCGGCATCGGCATGAGCGAGGAGCAGGCGGCCAATCTGTTCCAGGCCTTCCAGCAGGCCGATGGCTCCACTACGCGCCGCTTTGGCGGCACCGGCCTCGGTCTGAGCATCTCGCGCCGCCTGGTGGAGATGATGGGCGGCCAGATCAGCGTGGAGAGCCGCGAGGGCGAGGGCTCGGCCTTCCGCTTCGGCGTGCGCTTCGCGCCGGCGGGCGAGCGCATTAAGCTCGAACGCGTGCTGCCCTCGGCGCTGAACAATATGCGCGTGCTGGTGGTGGACGATAACGACACCGCGCGCGAGGTGCTGGTCGATGCGCTGGGCGAGTTGCCTTTCCGCGTTGATGCGGTCGACTCGGGCGCCGCCGCGCTGGCCGCCATCCGCACGGCCGACCGCAGCGACCCCTTCCGCGTGGTGCTGACCGACTGGCAGATGCGCGGCCTGGACGGCATCGAACTGACCCGTCAGGTCAAGAACGACCGCGGCCTGGAACAGGCGCCGGTCATGGTCCTTGTCACCGCCTTCGGGCGCGAAGAAGTCCGCCATCGGGCCGAACAGGCCGCCATCGATGGCTTCCTGCTCAAACCGGTCAACCGCTCCAGCCTGGTCGATACGCTGGTCACCCTGGTCGGCAGCAAAGAGAACGATATGCCCCTGCCCCAAGCGCCCCAAGCCGAAGCCGCCCTGAGCGGCGCCCGTGTCCTGATCGTGGAGGACAATGAGGTCAATCAACAGATCGCCGCCGAACTGCTGCAGGGCATAGGCCTGAGCGTGGAAGTGGCCGAAAACGGCCGCCAGGCGCTGGAACGGCTGCAGGCGCTACCCGCCGACCATTTCGCCCTGGTGTTCATGGACTTGCAGATGCCGGTGATGGACGGCCACGAAGCGACGCTGGCGATACGCGCCGATGCGCGCTTTGCCGCCCTGCCCATCGTGGCGATGACTGCCCACGCGATGGTGGAGGAGCGCGAGCGCTGTCTGCGTGAGGGCATGCAGGACCATGTGAGCAAGCCGATCGAACCCGAGGCGCTGTACGCGTGTGCGCGGCGCTGGATAGGCAAGCAGAACGGGCCGGCTGCAGCGCCCGATCCGAGCACCGGCCTGCCGCAACTGGCTGGCCTCGATGCGCAGGACGGACTGCGCCGCGTGGCCGGCAATCTAGGCCTGTATCGCAAGCTGCTCGGCCAGTTCAGCAGCCGCTTTGTCGATAGCGCCACGCAGATCCGCGAGCGCCTGCTCAGCGACCGCCCGGCGGCCGAGCGCGAGGCGCATTCGCTGAAAGGCGTGGCGGCCAATCTGGGCGCCACCGAGCTGCAGGCGCAGGCCGATGCACTGGAAGCACGCATTGCCGCAGGCGCCGAGCCGAGCGCACTGGACGAGGCCCTGCAACAGCTCGAGCAGACGCTGCACGCACTCTGCAGCGGGCTGAATGCCCAGCTGGCGACGCCGGCCGCCGCCGCGCCTAGCCTGAGCGAGCTGGTCGGCCAGCTCAATGCCCAGCTGCATGCGCATGACCTGGCCGCACAAGCCTGGGTGCTGCGCCATGGCGGCCAGTTGCGCCAGGGCCTGGGGCACTCCTTCGCAGCCGTCGAACAGGCGGTGGCCGAGCAGGACTTCGCCGCCGCCCAGGCACTGCTGGGTGTGTTGGCTGGGCGCGCTGGCCTAGGCGCCACCATCAGCGGGTTGCCGGCATGATCAGCCACGCCTTCAGCAAACCCGCCTGGCATGCCGAGCTGGAACGCGCGCTGGGCGTGATGCGCGACCAGCCCGAGCAGGGACGTGAAATCGCCCGCGCGCTGTGCGCGCTGCCGGGGGAGGAAGCGCCGCTGTATGGCGAGCTGATCGCTGCGCTATGTGATTACTTCGACGACCGCAATACGCATACCGAGGCGCGCTTTATCTCACTCGACCAGCGTTTTTCGGCGCTAGGCCTGCGCGATGGCGTACTGCTCAGCCGCTTTGGCCTGCTGGCCGTCTACCGCGTGATCGGGCGCATCGCCGAAGCCTATGCGTTCGCCCAGCAACAGGTGCTGCCCATCTTGCCGCGCCAGGCCGATCTGGGCAGCGTGCTGGCGCTCAACACCATGGGCATCATCGCCCAGGAATATGGACTGACCGACGAGGCGATCCGCCATTTCTATGCGGCGCTGGAGGCCGCCAAGGCACTCGATCTGCGCGCACGCGTGGCTCAGATCAGCTGCAATATCGGCGAGCTGTTCTATATCTGCGGCAATCTGGACGACGGCGAAGCCATGCTATTGCAGGCGCGCAGCCTGGCCCAGCAGTGCGAGGAAAGCTGGTTGCTACCCTTTACCAGCTTCATCCTCGCCCTGTGCAAGCTGTCGCGCGACGATGCGGACGCCGCCCATGCGCTGATTGCCGACTTCATCCAAACCGAGCAACCGTTCCAACAGACCACGCCATCCAACCGCGGCTTCTTCCTGGCCGTGGCCGCCTACACCCTGGCCCAGCGCGGCGAGCTGGCCCGTGCCGAGGCCTTCTGCCGCCAGGCGCTGGACGAGGCCGACAGCTACGAAGAAAAGCACCTGCGCCCCTATGTATGGTGGGCCTGCGGCCATCTGTGCCGGCGGCGCGGCCAGCTGGCCGAGGCGGTCGAGAAGCTGAACCGCGCGATCGACGAGACCGGCGATATCGGCTACACCTTCATGCCGATGCGCGCCTGCCGCGAGCTGGCCGATATCCATGCCGCCCAGGGCGACTGGCAGGCCGCACTGCGCGACCATCAGCGCTATCACGCGCTGTACGAGCGTGCGCAAAGCCAGGCCACCCGCACCAAGCTGCAGGTGTTCAATATGCAGAGCGAGCTGCGCGAGGCTGAAACCGCACGTCGGCATGCCGAGGAAGCCACGCGCGCTAAATCGATGTTCCTGGCCAATATGAGCCATGAAATCCGCACCCCGATGAATGCCATCATCGGCATGGCCCATCTGGCGCTGAAGACGCCGCTCAACCCCAAGCAGCGCGACTACATCGACAAGATCCACACCGCCGGCCTGTCCCTGCTCGGCATCATCAACGACATCCTCGACTTCTCGAAGATCGAGGCCGGGCGCATGGATGTGGAGTCGGTGGATTTCGACCTCGATGAGGTACTGGGCAATGTGCATGCGGTGACCAGCGCGCGAGCGCAGGAAAAGGGCCTCGACTACCGCTTCGAGATCCCCGCCGCGCTGCCGCGTCAGCTGAAGGGCGACCCGCTGCGACTCGGGCAGGTGCTGATCAATCTGCTCAATAACGCGATCAAGTTCACCGCGACAGGGCAGGTCGTGCTCAGCGCTAGCATGGAGCGCCAGGACGAGCGCGGCATCCGCCTCGCATTCCGCGTGCGGGATACCGGCATCGGCATGAGCGAGGACGAAGCTGCCAAGCTGTTCCAGGCCTTTACCCAGGCCGATGGCTCGACCACGCGCAAGTTCGGTGGCACCGGTCTCGGGCTAAGCATCTCGCGCCGGCTGGTGGAAATGATGGGCGGCCGCATCGGCGTGGAGAGCGAACTCGGCCGCGGCTCGCTCTTCCAGTTCAATGTGCTGCTGCAAGCCGGCCAGCCCGCGCCGCAGCGCGCGGCGCGCAATACGCTGACCGCCCTGCCCCGATTCGATGGCGTGCGCGTGCTGCTGGTCGAGGACAATGAGATCAACCAGCAGATCGCCATGGAGCTATTGCAGGCGGCCGGGGTGAAGGTGGACCTGGCCAGCAATGGCCGTGAGGCGCTGGATGCGCTGCTCAGCAGCACGGCGCCCCGCTATGCGCTGGTGCTGCTCGATGTACAGATGCCCATCATGGACGGCTATGCGGCCATCCGCGCGATTCGCGCCGAACCATCGCTGGCCCAGCTGCCGGTGGTGGCGATGACCGCCCATGCGCTGCTGGAGGAAAAGCAGCGCTGTCTCGATTCGGGCATGAATGATCATCTGGCCAAGCCGATCACCCCGCAGGCACTGTTCGATACCGTCGCGCGCTGGGTGCATGCCGCGCCGGTGGTGCCCTCGGCCACACCGGCGCCGGCGGACAGCCCGCTGCCCGAGATCGCCGGCCTGAATGTGGCCAGTGGCCTAGCGCGCACCTTGGGCGATAAGGCACTCTACCTCGATCTGCTGCAGCGCTTCAGCGCCGAACAGCGCGGTGTCGTCGCACGTATCCGCGCCGCCCTGCCGGCCGACGGCGTGCTGGCCAGCCGCCTCGCCCACACCCTGAAGGGCCTCGCCGGGCTGATCGGCGCCAGCGAGGTGCAGGGCCTGGCTGCCGAACTGGAAAAGCAGCTGAGCATGACCGGCAGCCCGGCCGACGCCGGCCTGCTCGACCGGCTCGAGCAGGTCCTGGACGGTCTGTTGGCCGAACTGGATGCACTGCCCAAGGCCGCTTGAAGCGGCTTCAGCAGCGCGCGCCCGTCAAAGCAAGCGCATTTCCGCGTAATGGGCCGCAACCCAAGCGCCGCGCTCCGGTATAATTCGCGGTTTCCTAAAGATTTCAGCAGACGCCGCCATGGAAGCCGAACGCCTCAACGCCATTGAAAACGCCCTCGCCGATCTCGCCAGCCGTGGCGATGAACTGCGGAGGTATCTTTGACTACCCTGGCAAGAAAGACCGCCTGGAAGAAGTAAGCCGTCTCTCGGAAGACCCGAGCATCTGGAATGACCAGAAGCGCGCGCAGGATATCGGCCGTGAGCGCAAGGCGCTCGAGGACGTGGTACTGGTGCTCGACCAGATTGCCAGCGGCGTAGCCGATGGCCGCGATTTGTTCGATATGGCCAAGGGCGAAGCGGACTGGGACACCATGGAATCCATCGAGGCCGATGTGGCCGAGCTGGAAAAGAAGGTGGCCGAACTCGAATTCCGCCGTATGTTCAGCAATCCGATGGACCCGAATGCCTGCTTCATCGACATCCAGTCGGGCGCTGGTGGCACCGAGGCGCAGGATTGGGCCGGCATGCTGATGCGCATGTATATGCGCTACGGCGAACGCAAGGGCTTCAAGGTCGAGCTACTGGAAGAATCGGAAGGCGAAGTGGCCGGTATCTCCAGCTGCACGATCAAGCTGACCGGCGACTACGCCTACGGCTTTATGCGCACTGAAACCGGTGTGCACCGTCTGGTACGCGTGTCGCCGTTCGATTCGAACGCGCGCCGCCACACCTCGTTCAGCTCGGTCTTCGTCTACCCCGAGGTCGACGACAGCATCGAGATCGAGATCAATCCGGCCGATCTGCGTATCGACACCTACCGCGCCTCGGGCGCCGGTGGTCAGCACATCAACAAGACCGACTCGGCCGTGCGGATTACCCACGTACCGACCAATATCGTCGTGCAGTGCCAGAACGACCGCTCACAACACCGCAATAAGGACGAAGCCATGCAGATGCTGCGCGCCAAGCTGTACGAGGCCGAGCTTCGCAAGCGCATGGAAGCCCAGCAGGCGCTGGAAGCCGGCAAGTCCGATATCGGCTGGGGCCACCAGATCCGCTCCTATGTGTTCGACCAGAGCCGCGTAAAGGACCTGCGCACCAGCGTGGAAGTGGGCAACGTCAAGGGCGTGATGGATGGCGATCTCGATATCTTTATCGAAGCCAGCCTCAAGCAAGGCGTCTAAGCTTCAGCAGCAAATCAAATAGTTACCAATAGAAACCATCATGGCCGACGATCAGAACCCCCTTACCCTCGACGATAACCAGCTCATGGCAGAGCGCCGCGCCAAATTGGCCGAACTGCGCAAGCTGGGCCCCGCCTTCCCGAATGATTTCGAGCGCAAACACCTGGCGCAGGACCTGCACGCCAAGTACGACAGCGCCGAGAAGGAAACGCTGGAAGCCGAGGCCATCGAGGTGGCGGTAGCCGGCCGCATGATGCTCAAGCGCGTGATGGGCAAGGCAGCCTTCGCCACCCTGCAGGACGGTTCGGGCCGTATCCAGCTGTATATCGCGCTCGACAAGGTGGGCGAAGCTGCACTGGCCGCCTTCAAGCACTGGGACCTTGGCGATATCGTCGGTGCCGTCGGCACCTTGATGAAGACCAAGACTGGCGAGCTGAGCGTGCAAGCCACGCAAATTCGCCTCTTGGCCAAGTCGCTGCGCCCGCTGCCAGAGAAGTTCCATGGCATGACCGACCAGGAACAGAAGTACCGCCAGCGTTACCTCGACCTGATCACCAATGACCAGAGCCGCGATACCTTCGTCAAGCGCAGCAAGATCGTGCAGAAGGTACGCGAGGTGATGGTGAGCGAGAGCTATCTGGAAGTGGAAACGCCGATGATGCACCCGATTCCGGGCGGCGCCGCGGCCAAGCCCTTCACCACCCACCACAATGCGCTCGATATGCCGCTCTACCTGCGCATTGCGCCCGAGCTGTATCTGAAGCGTCTGGTGGTCGGCGGTCTGGAGCGCGTGTTCGAGATCAACCGCAACTTCCGCAACGAGGGGATGAGCACACGCCACAACCCCGAGTTCACCATGATGGAGTTCTACGAGGCCTATTGCGATTACCGTCGCATGATGGACCTGACCGAGCAGGTGATCCGCGAGTGTTCGCGTGCCGTGAACGGCCATGCGGTGATCGAATATCAGGGCAAGGTCGTTGACCTGTCCAAGCCCTTCGAGCGTCTGACCGTGGTGCAGGCCATCCTCAAGTACAACCCCGAGTACAACGAGGCGCAGCTGAACGACCGCGTGTGGCTGAAGGCCGAGATCGAACGCCTGGGCGGCAAGAGCTTTGCCACCAGCGGCATCGCCGGCCTGCAGTTCAGCCTGTTCGAGGAAACCACCGAGACCAAGCTGTGGGACCCGACCTACATCATCGACTACCCGATCGAAATCTCGCCGCTGGCGCGCGGTTCGGACAGCCGCCCCGGCATTACCGAGCGCTTCGAGCTGTTCGTGGTTGGCCGCGAGCTGGCCAATGGCTTCTCGGAACTCAATGACCCGGAAGACCAGGCCGAGCGCTTCCTCGACCAGGTGCGCCAGAAGGATGCCGGCGACGACGAAGCCATGCATTACGACGCCGACTACATCAAGGCGCTCGAATACGGCATGCCGCCGGCCGGCGGTTGCGGCATCGGCATCGACCGTCTGGTCATGCTGCTGACCGATGCCCCGTCGATTCGCGATGTGATCCTGTTCCCGCAGATGCGCCGCGAAGACTAAACCCGCAACACACCGATACTCGGGCACCGCAAGGTGCCCGTTTCGCTTGATGAGCCACCCTCCCCTGCAAGCCGCCGAACTCGCCTACAGCCCGGAAGGCATCCCCTTCTCGCCACGCTTTGACGACATCTATCACTCGCGTAGCGGCGGCCTGGCGCAGGCGCGCAACGTCTTCCTGGCCGGCAACGGCTTGCCGGGCCGCTGGCAGGGTCACGATCACTTCGTCATCTGCGAGACCGGCTTTGGTCTGGGGCTGAGCTTTCTGGCCACCTGGCAGGCATGGCGCGCCGACCCGCAGCGCTGCGCGCGCCTGCACTTCATTTCCTGCGAGCTGCACCCGTTTCGCGCCGCCGATCTAAGCCGCCTGTATGCACAGCTGCTGAGCGAAGACGCCGAGCTGCAGGCGCTGGCTGCCGAGCTGATCGCGCAATGGCCGGTGCTGGTGCCCGGCTTTCATCGCTTGGAGCTGGCCGGCGGCCAAGTGGTGCTGACCCTGCTACTCGGCGATGCCTTGCACTGGCTGCCCAAGCTGCTCGCCCAGGTTGATGCCTTCTATCTGGATGGGTTTGCCCCCGCCAAGAACCCGCAACTATGGCAGGCACCGCTGTTCAAGCAATTCAGCCGCTTGGCCGCCAGCGCCGCCACGCTGGCCACCTATACCGTGGCGGGCGAGGTCAGGCGCGGTCTGGCCGAAGCCGGCTTTCAGGTTGAACGGGTGGCCGGCTTTGGCGGCAAGCGCCAGATGCTGGTCGGCCAGTTCCGCGGCCAACGTCACCGCCCCGTGCCGGCATCCCAGAAGCAGGCGCTGATTATCGGCGCGGGCATTGCTGGCGCGAGCCTGGCCGAGCGACTGGCCGCGCGTGGCTGGCGTATCTCCCTGCTGGAGCGGGCCGCTGGCCCGGCCAGCGGCGCATCGGGCAACCATGCCGGCGCTTACCGGCCGGTGGTGTCGCAGGACGACAATCTGCAAGCGCGGCTGACGCGCGCCGCCTTTCTGTATGGCCGGCGTCGCATCGCGGCCCTGCCCGAGTCCATCACCGGCTGGTGTGGCGCACTGCAACTGGCACGCCACAGCGAGGAAGCACAGCGCTTCGCCCGTATTGCCGAGCATTGGCCGGCCGAGCTCTTGCAGGCCGTGGATGCCGAGCAAGCCAGCCAACTGGCCGGCCAGGCGCTCAGCGGCGGCGGCCTATTCTTTCCCCTGGCTGGCTGGCTGAACCCACCCAGCCTCGTGCGAGCGCTGCTGGCGGCATGTGGCCCGGCCTTGCAAACACATTATGGGGTTGCGGTGGAGCACCTGCGGCAGCAGGACGGCCAGTGGCAGGCGCTGGATGCGGACGGCCAACTGCTGGGCAGTGCGCCAGTGCTGATCCTGGCCAATGCAGCCGAGGCCGCGCGCTGGGCGCCCGAGCTAGCGCTGAATAGTGATACCCGCGTGGTCAGCCATCTGCCCGCCAGCGCAAGCAGTGTGCACACCGTCGTCTGCCGCGCAGGCTATCTAACGCCCGCCCATGCCGGCCTCGCCTGCCTGGGTTCCAGCCCATTGCGCGAAGGCGGCAGCGAAGCGCAGGCGCATGCCGACAACCTGGCACTGTTGAGCGCCATGCTGCCCGAAGCCAGCGCCGAGACGCAGGCCACCACGCCTGCGGGACGCGTATGCGCACGGCCCGGCACCCCCGACCGCCTGCCGATTGCCGGTGCGCTGGCCGATGCAGCCGGCTTTCAGCCCAAGCATGCGGGCAGCCTGCATCTGGCGCCGCGCCGCGCCGGCCTGTATGCGCTGACGGGCTTTGGCGCGCGCGGCCTGGTCTGGTCGGGCCTGCTGGCAGAAATGCTGGCCAGCCAGATTGCCGGCGAGCCGCTACCCATCGAGCGCGAGCTGGTCCACGCCGTGGACCCGGCACGCTTTCTCGCCCGCCAGGCAGAGCGCGGCTAAGGAAGTGCTGATTGACTCCATCGCTCAAAGCACGGCACACCACCCGGCGGAGCTGGGTGCTCGCCGCCAACGATACAGCGATGATTCCTCTCGCTTCTAGTCCACTTCCCCACCCTCGCCGCCGCGAGGGAGCCTCGCTTTGCTCGATCCGTGAATGGACCAGCACATCCCGCCTAGCCCATCCACGCGCCATGGCGGCCGCTAGCCTGCCTGCATTAGAATCCGCCATCTTCTTGTGAGCCCCACGATGTCCACCACGCTCTGCCTGCATCCGCGCTGGCTTATTCCCGTCGAACCCGCTGGCCTAGTGCTGGAAAACCATGCGCTGGTCATGCAGGGTGAACGTATCGTCGCCATCCTGCCCAGCAGCGAGGCGCGCACCCGCTATGCAAATGCCGAGCATCACACGCTGAGCGAGCATGCGCTGCTGCCCGGCCTGATCAATCTGCACGCCCACTCGGCCATGAGCTTGCTGCGCGGCCTGGCCGACGACCTGGCGCTGATGGACTGGCTGAACAACCATATCTGGCCGGCCGAGGGCAAGCATGTATCGGATCAGTTCGTATTCGATGGCAGCGTGCATGCGATGGCCGAGATGATCCGTGGCGGCACCACTACGGTGAACGATATGTACTTCCACCACGAAGCCGTGGCGCGCGCCGGTATTAGCGCCGGCATGCGCACCGTGGTCGGCTGCTCGGTGCTGGAATTCCCCACCGGCTATGGCATCAACGCCGATGACTACATCAAGAAGGCGCTGCATGCGCGCGAGCAGTTCGTCGGCGAGCCACTGGTCAGCTTCACCCTGGCGCCGCACGCGCCCTACACCGTGGCGGACGAGACCTTCCGCAAGATCATTACCCTGGCTGAGCAGCTGGAAATTGGCATCCACTGCCATATCCACGAAACCCGCGACGAGATCGACGCCAGCCTCAAGCAATACGGCGTGCGCCCCTTGGAACGCCTGCGCAATCTCGGTCTGCTCGGCCCGAATCTGGTCGCCGCCCATGTGGTACACGCCAACGATGCCGAAATCGCCTTGCTGGCACGCCATGGCGTACATATCGCGCACAATCCGGCCAGCAACCTCAAGCTCGCCTCCGGCTTTGCCCGGGTGGCCGCGCTGCAGGCGGCGGGGGTGAATGTGGGCATCGGCACCGATGGCGCCGCCAGTAATAACAAGCTCGACCTGCTGGCCGATCTGCGCCTCGCCGCCCTGCTGGCCAAAGCCGAATCGGGCAATCCGCAGGCGGTGCCCGCCGCCAAGGCCTTGGAAATGGCCACGCTGGCCGGCGCACGCGCGTTGGGGATGGATGCGCATATCGGCAGCCTGCGTGCCGGCAAGTTGGCGGATATCATTGCCGTCGATCTCTCCGGGCTAGATAGCCAACCGCTCTATGATCCGATTTCCCAGCTCGTGTATGCCAGCAGCCGCGAACAGGTCAGCCATGTGTGGATCAACGGCCGCGCTGTGCTGGCCGATCGGGAACTGTGCACCCTGAATGCCGGCCAAATTCAAGCGCGCGCCCATTACTGGCGCGAGCGCATTGCCACCCACTAAGGTGCCTAAGGAAAACCCATGAACGAATCCCTGACTCCAAGCCGCAACGCCGACGACGCCGAACTGGCCAAGTTCGCCGATATGGCCCACAAATGGTGGGATAAGGACAGCGAATTCAAGCCGCTGCACGAGATCAACCCGCTACGCCTGGGCTTTATCGATGGCCACGCTGCGCTGAGCGGCAAGACTGTACTCGACGTAGGCTGCGGTGGTGGCATCCTGTCCGAAGCCATGGCGCAATGCGGCGCCACGGTCACCGGTCTCGATCTGGCCGAGAAGTCGCTGAAAGTAGCCAAGCTGCATGGCCTAGAGTCGGGCGTGCAGGTCGACTACCACTGCCTGCCGGTGGAAGAGCTGGCCGCCAACCAGCCGGCCAGCTTCGATGTGGTGACCTGCATGGAAATGCTCGAGCATGTGCCCGAGCCCTCCAGCGTGGTGGCCGCGGTTGCCCAGCTGGTCAAGCCGGGCGGCTGGGTGTTCTTCTCCACCATCAACCGCAATCCGAAAGCCTATCTGCACGCGGTGGTCGGCGCCGAGTATGTGCTGGGCCTGCTCGCGCGTGGCACGCACGAGTACAGCAAGTTCATCAAACCGTCGGAGCTCGCGCGCATGGCGCGCAATAACGGCCTGGATATGGTGGAGCTGAAGGGCATGGGCTACGACCTGATCGCCAAGTCCTACTATCTGAACGACGACGCCACGGTCAACTACCTGCTGGCCTGCCGAAAGCGCCTAGCGTGATCCGCGCCATCCTGTTCGACCTGGATGGCACCCTGGCCGACACCGCGCTAGACCTGGGCGGCGCACTGAACCGCCTGCTGGCCGAGGAAGGCCGCCCGGCCGTGCCCTACGAGAAGATCCGCCCGATTGCCAGCCATGGTGCGCGCGGTCTGGTGGAACTGGGCTTTGGCCTGCACCGCGATGCGCCGGGCTTCGATGCGCTGCGCCTGCGCTTTCTTGACCATTACGAAGACGGTTTCCGTAATGAAACCGTGCTGTTCGATGGCATCAATCCGCTGATCGAGGGCCTGCATGCGCGTGGCCTGGCCTGGGGCATCATCACCAATAAGCCGATGCGTTTCACCGACCGGCTGGTGCCCACCCTAGGCTTTAGCATCCCGCCCGCCGTGGTGGTGTCGGGCGACACCGTCGGCGTGCCCAAACCCGACCCTCGCCCCATGCAGCATGCCTGCGCCCAGATCGGCGTGGACCCGACCGCCTGCTGGTATGTGGGCGATGCCGAGCGCGATATCGTGGCTGGCCGCGCCGTTGGCATGAAGACCGTGCTGGCCGACTATGGCTATATCGCCGACACCGACCGCCCTGAGGAATGGGGCGCCGATATGCGCATCGCGACGCCGCTGCAGCTGCTTGAGCTGCTGCCACGCTAGCCGCGCCAGGATGCTCCCCAAGCCCCAGCCATCACAGCCCGCCCTTGTGCGGGCTGTGTTTTTTTGCGGCATCCAGGCGCGGAGCGACTGCTAGCATGCAAAGGGCGGCCAAGGGTCGCCAACTAAAGCTCTCACCCCAGCTGCCGACCTGCGATACCCGTCCCGAAAGGCCCCCTATGCTCCAGCCGCTACTGCTGCTCATCCATCTGCTCAGCGCCATCTTCTGGCTGGGCGGCATGTCCTTCGCTTACTTCTGTCTGCGACCTGCCGCGGTCGAGGTGCTCGAACCCGCGCAACGCTTGCCGCTTTGGGCTGCCACCTTTGCGCGCTTCCTCCCGCTTACCGCACTCGCCATCAGCGCCCTGCTACTCAGCGGCCTCGCCATGCTGATGCGCGTGGGCTTCGCCCATGCCCCGCTGGGCTGGCACCTGATGCTTACACTGGGCCTGCTGATGAGCGCGGTGTTCGCCTATGCCTACCTGGGCTGCTACCCAAGGCTGCGCCAAGCCTGCCAAGACGCCGCCTGGCCACAGGCCGCCACCGCACTAAACCGCATCCGCCAACTGGTCGCCCTGAACCAGCTGCTCGGACTAGGCACGGTGGTGGCCGCCGTTTCGGCGCGTTTTGCTTAAATGATTAGGTGTGCTGCGCCAAGGCACCAGTGATGCAAAGACATGAACATGATAGGAACCATTCCCCCAACCAAGAAAATGGAAAGTTAAAAAAAGAAAATACTTTTCTTTCCAGCCCTTAAGAAAAAACCTCTCCTTGCAATATGTCAGAATCATCAGATTTAACGGTGAAATTTGCCCCCTTCATTCTTAAAAATAACGTCCTAAACCGTAAGGCACCCTCCATCAAACACCACAAAGTCAAGCACCATTTCCATCTTTTAACCAAAGATAATTTCCTTGTACCTATAGAAAATCTTATCACTACTTTCATAGAGATCGTTTAGCAAAAATGACGCTTCCTTCCCTACTACCTGCAAGCATTGCTCTTAGACTGAGGCGGCGAGCACGCAGCCCTGAACAGCAGAAATTAAAGCCAGCGCAGCAAATAGCCTTTTCATATTTGCTTCTTACCTTGACTAAACTCAAGGCACCTGAACTTTGCTTCACCCCCCACGCACGAGAGTTGAATCAAATATATGATCACAATTCCAAACATCTCCCAAAGAGTCCTAGCGACTGTTCATTTTTGCGCACCGCCTCTATATAGCCTCAGCACTTGTTCCGCAGAGTGCAACGGCATATCGTTACACGGCTCACCTGACAAATACCACTGCTACGCAAGTACTCAGCTATCTGCTTGGAACACTTACTCATCAAGGCATTTTCCCCCCGCCGCAGTTGGATGACTTCAGTATCAGGCTAGTCCAGCTATTTCATCGAGTATCACACCGACTGCATGTGAATCCTCAAGTCCTTTACATTCAATCAACTAGGCTACCAAAGGTTACACTCTCACTTACGGTATTCCATCCGCCCCTCACCTCCAACATTAGTCATGTATATGTCGATCTCTGAAACCCTGAAGGCTGCATTCCCCGAAGCGCTAGGCGATCCCTGCGTTACAGCAGCCTTCATCGAATCCAACACTGACCTTATGGGGATAAAAGAGCAGTTCGACCTTTTGGCGCTGGTACCCACCTATATGCACTGGTGCACCACAAGCAATGACAGAGCTAGCCTGGTTTTTGATGGAACGCTTCACGCCTTAGCTGAGTATGGTCGCTGCAAAAGCCCTGAAATTCGGCATTTGAATTTTCGGCATCAGTGTTCTCCCGCACAAAAGGCGGCAGTGCTAGATTTTCTCGAATGGTGCAAGTCTGAGGAAATTATGCTGAATGAACAGCAGTTAAGCAGAGCACTTCGAAATTGGGCGCAGGATGATTAATCTTTCGGTCAACGCAACAAGCCTGAGCTGCACATTGGGCACACTCTGCTGCTTCGTAGTTCCGGCCACATATTACCTCCAACTTTTAAAGCGTCATGCGCTCCCAATCTATACCCAACTCCCGTCGTAGCTATTGGCTGCGCAATCAAGTCGCCATTTGGCTGCTGATGGTCGGGTTCTCGTCTACAGTCGTGTTCGGTATCGCTGAGAAAATCCTGCTCGGGGATTTCTGCGAGCTCTTTTTGATCGGCGCAGAGGTGTTGCTTTACGCAGTCATTCATGTTAAGCACCGGCCATACCCACATTGCGGTCCGTCTTGGCTATCAAACCAAGCAGCTCAGCTTGATGCTCCCGGAGCGTGTACAAACTGTTGGCCCCGTCGCTATGAAACGCCTTAACTGCTTGCTCAAACCAACTTACGACAGCGGTACTGCATGGCTCGCCCTAGCGTACAAGCTAGATCCTAAGCGCGCACTTGCACTCAAACGCATTCTTGCCTTGATTATTGCCGCATGTTTTTTCTTGCCGCTGGGCCAATGTTCATCCAAAGAACCCACTGATGACAATTTACAAGACAACACCCAAGACTATGTATTCACACCAATTGAAGCCATTGATCTCAGGGACCATGAAAGTGCATTGCTAATTCTCATATTTTCATGGCCATTACTTCTAACCACATGTGAAAGCAGCACAAAGAAAGCCATCCGACGCGCCCATCATTTTATGGAATTAATTAGTTCCATCCTTAGCCTCTACTTACTCAAAGGATTATTTTCAATATACTCACTGATTTTCCTTTCAGGCTATGCACTCCTATCCGCACTTCTGCTGTTTACACTAATCACCTCAGTGGAAATACTTAATGATTTTAGTAAATCAAAGGGCTAATCCTTCGATCAAGACTTCCTTGTAAAGCACTATTCATATATATGCTTTTCCGCAAAGGGCGACTGGTTTACCCGGGAAGGGTGGATTTTGTATCACTTCAATTCCTCCTCGCATCGCTCGACAGCTGCGCATAGAAAGACTATATATCGAGAACCAAGCTAGTTGGCGGGATATCCGCTACAGGGCAGAGACATAACTCACACCACTCGCCCTCGTTCAGCCTGTCGATCTATGCGAGTGGTGAGGATCAGGCTTCGCTACCAGACATGCCCTACAGGTTGGCCAGCACGACAGAGCATCCATCAAATCTAGTGATGCAGCGATGAGTGCCCGAGTAATCGCTTATGCTAGTCATGACAAAATTTGCGGTAAATCGCGGCAGTAAGTCACTGCATTGAAGCTTGGTTTTGACGAAAATAGGTGACCTGCTTGGACTGATGCCACGCACTATGAGCATGTTCTCAGCAAGATCAATACTGGTGGTTGCAGTGCGCCTCCATGGCCTGTGTTGATGCAGTGTGCGGTCACTACCATGGTGTTACAGCGGCGTTACCACTTTGCTATTCATCCAGATGGATGAAATCCATTTCATTCACTTAGGAATCCCTATCTATGCATTGTTTCACTCATCAAGATAGTCACGCTGTAGCCATCTGCAAAACATGTGGTAAAGCCATCTGTAGTATCTGTACGGTATCGGTCCCATTTGCCTTAACCTGCTCATTAGATTGCTCGGAAGAGGCTAAAGCCGTTCATGAGATGAACCAACGAGGAAAAAAAATCTATGGCATTGGCGTTGCACAGAAGAGATTGCCAACTGGCGTTGTAGTGTGGGGGCTATTTGCAGTTCTTTTTGGCGGAGCGGGTGCAATCAACACGATTTCCAGCGACACACCTGATTGGTTCTCAATCTGCTTCGGTATAGCTTCAGTAATTGTGGCTGCCACTTTATACAAGAGAGCGAAGGAAACTGGCCTGCAATGCTAGAAAATCCTGTTTTTATCATCATTCCTATGCTGTAACTATCGCCTTCCAGGCGCAATCCAAGTTCAGCACCATTTAGCTGTAACAATTCGATATCAAACATTCACGCCTCCCAACCTAGCATTAACAACTCGGAACTATCATGAAAATCAAAGCAATTTTTTCTTCAATCGTCGCTTTATGCGCTGTTTCTGTACACTCAAAGGAGCTGCTGCTGGGTAACTTTGGCCACGCATTCACCGGCAAGGAGAGTGATATCGTCTGGTCGATTCGAGCCAAGGGGAGTATCTATGAGATTCTGTTTCACGGGGATAATTCCAAGGCTACTGCACAGCAACTCTCAGACAAAGCAGTGGCCAAGCTTTGGAAAAAGCTCGACTGGCCGGAAATTACAACCGCCGGTGTTGTTTGCCTAGGCGTCAAAGAGGACTTCTTTTGTTACGTCCCCCAAGAGCAGCGAAAAAAGATCAGTTGGATCGCAGATAACAAATCCGATTATTTTAACTACAGCAGTATGGGTGGCGTCATGGAGATACACAAAAAGAAACCCTAATTTCTCATTGCAATCCAATGTAAATACCCAAGAGAGGTTGATAGACCTCCCTTTGGGCTTTACCGCTCCGCCCTGATATCAAACACCCTATTTCATCATGATAAAAGTAACGGATGTGAATGGCCAAGCCGCTCTTGAAGTTAGCTTCATTACGGACGAACCATTCCTATTATTCGAGAACAAGGCAATAGAAGTTGAGTGCTGCTTATTGAATGCAGGGATACGGATCAGTGTGACCACGCTATTCAACCGGAGCGATTTGGAACACTTCGCATTGAGCCTCATGGCTATGCACAGAGATCTAACTCCAGGCACCAGCACCACACTTTGGAGCACTAAAGGCAATGTAGCGATTAGAGTTCTGATGGTTGACCGCGGCGCTGTCGCTATCAACTGCATCTTGTCGGACGTAAATCGACCGGCGACAGATGCAGGCTTCGCGCGAATCTCTATTGATCAAACATTCCTCACCCAGCTGGCACGCCAAACTCTAGAGCTTAGTAAAAGCTCTACACCTTGGTCAAACTGATCCCAACACAATCAGCTAGGTCATGGTCATCATCAGGCAACACTACTCCATACACACTTAACCAGATATTTAAAATCAAATGACTAGACTTATATTCACTGCACTTTTCTCATCCATCATTTTGGCAATTGGACTCAATGCAGCGGCGTATGAGAAACCCAAAATCAGAAAGCCCGCCCAAAGCACATTAAAACTCAAGCATTGCGAGAGCGAGATCGACTGCACCTTCTCCGGAAAGCAGGTAGTAACGGGCACATTTGAAGTCTTTATTCATTCATATTCGAATGAAGATTCGACGTGCACCGTATTCAGCGAAGATTGCTTTGACATAAGCTTCTATCCGAGCACCTTTAAAGAAATCCCCTATTTCAATGAATACATGCCGGACAGAATAGATATTCTCAACAAAATGACTGCACTCAAACTACTTACGAATAATAAAATTATGAAAGATATACAAGAGAAGAAGATTTCCGGATTGAGGGGCAACGCAACAGTGGTGATCACCCAATATGCAACGGGGATTGCCTGTGATCACGGCTATTCGATTGCACACATATCAGAAGTCAAATCAAAAGATCGCCTGATAATGAAAAATGCAGGAGAGCAAGGTTGTTGATAAGCTGATCGATTGGTCATGCTGCCGCAAGGCAGTTAGCTCCCTCTGCACTGGCAGCAATTCGACTGCTATTTATCCAAGATAATAGGTACCGCATGCACTTTCTTGAAAAAATTCAGATTCGTCCTGTATCGCCTAGTGATAACTTAGAGCAAATCACACGCTTGATTCATCTTGCCTATGCAAAGCATGCTGCCCTTGGCCTGCGCTTTTGGGGAACACATCAATCCATATCCGATACCGCCAAGCGCTTTGAGCAAGGACAAGGATTTATCGCCCAATTCAATGAGGAGTACATTGGTACTATCACTGTACGGCCACCACAACCTGAATCTCCGCTTACGATTTATCGAAACCCAGATGTCTGGTCCATCTGTCAGTTTGCAGTCGTGCCAGAATTTAAAGGTCTAGGCCTAGGTAGGGCATTACATGATGCTGCACTCGCACACGCCCGTCTGAACCATGGTCAGATCATAGCGATCGATACCGCTGCTCCCGCGAAAGGTTTGATTGCCATGTACCACGATTGGGGCTATCGCTATGAATGCGAACATAGCTGGCAGCCACACACTAACTATATGAGTATAGTTATGTCTCGACCAATCAATCCAAATTAAATCAACCTCAACTTCTCGATTAGTGAGATGTGCCTATTCGTCCGCCATATTCTCAAACTAACGAACCCAGACCCCAAAAAATAGACATATACATGAAAATTTTCTGTTTGCTCTTATGTTTGCTACTTTCCAGCATGGCAAATGCTGAAAGCACACTTGCCTGCCAAACAGGAGGAGATGACCCTGACCCATGCATTTACTTTAATGATGATGTTATTTTTCTCAGCAATGGTGAAAATGCTCAACTTAGCCTCAGAGGAAAAATTCACGACCTAAAACTAATATCCGAAATACAAAAAATCAAACAACAGGCGCATGCCAACTTGATTGGCGATGTGTTAGTTAGAACTTACGCAAACCCAGAAATCTCCGCCAGAATAGCCGAAGAGATAATAGATACAGACTGCTATTTTCTCTCAAAAGAAGGCGATTACAAATCCACAGAAAGTTGCTGCGGAGGCAACACAACTGCTTCCATGGAAGTCATAAGAAGAAACACTAGGGAGGAATTTCAGACAGAATATGGCTGGGGATTTTGACACTCCGCCCCACGTATTCGGATCAAGCACAACTCAGATGACAATTTCACGCTACAACATGCAATACAGAATCACTCATTGATTTATTTTAGGCCATTTTAATGACGAACAATTCCAATATTGAAGCACACAACTGGCGCTCAGCATCAAAGTTATCCATGTTTCGCTGGCCCGTAACATTTTCATTTGCCGGCACCGTTGTTTGTTTGCTCAACCTAGCGACCAGTGGAAATAAAGGATTAAGTATCGGCCCAATCAGCTTTCGGCTATTTGATGCACTCTGTATATTTTCTTGTGTCCTCATCGCGACCTTTCCCATTTGGTACTACACCACAAGTCGTCGAATTGGCAACAAGCCCACGCCACCCAAAGTAAAACAAGCACTCATCTGTTTTGGATCACTCATCTTGGCACTGCTTATGGCCCCCAGATTTGAGATCGAGCATCGTGACTATGAAACTCAAAGCCAAGATAATGTGCGGGATTTCACCACAATATTCATCAAGCGCTCATTCTTAGAAACGATACAAGTGCCAAAACTCGCACTCGATGAACTGACATGGTTACAATCTAATTATAGTGCGGACTATATTCCGGCAGCGGTATTCTGTCCAAGGCGTAGTACTCGTTTGTATCCATTCATTGGCACCGTCCATGAGGATCATCTGGCCAATGCCCTAGCAGCTGGAGCGCGTGAGGAAGACGAAGGCAGACCGCCCGCGGCCGCCCTGGCAAATGGTATTGCCCGCTGCAATCAGGAAGGCCCGGCCATGCTTGCAAGGGGATATACAAAAGAATCATCACTATTGCGTGGAGACATCGATCAATTTTTCGAGCGCAATGCTCTCGAGGTGTCACCTACAAGTATCGTACTTAGCGATGCACAAATACCACCTGCTATCATGGCTAAGATTGAATTAACCTTAACAAAAAACCCTGATCAACATTTCTACTATATTGAGGATACCAATTTCGATACGGCCAAGGGTCAAGTTCGGCGATTCACACCACTCGTCTTAGCAGAAGCCTTCGGTAGATCTGACGATATTGCACGCCTCCGTAAACGCGAGTAATTCGAGTTGAGAGCTTTCGGCTGTCGATAGCACACAGCCCTCTCTGCTACAGGATACATATGAAATTCATCTGGAACTGTGACTTCAGGCACTAACATGTATTGAAAAAAGCCAGCTGGATTGTCAAATGAGATTGTGACGAAGCAGCTGGCTTTATTTCAGCGCTAATTTATTGATGCATTAGTATTATTTAAAGCCTAGCGCTTGGCTCGGTGGACGTCGTTGGCTTCTCATTCAACCCAGCTATCCCGGCTCATGCTTTAGGCTTGGATCACCAAGCTTCGCTAGCCAGTTACTGACCTTACTTGACCTCAGAGCCCCGATTTGAACCGAGGCAAGGGAGAACCACGCCGTGCTGCACCACGTCGAAATCTATGTTAGCGATCTCGCGCGCTCCAGCGCCTTCTGGAACCCCTTCATGCAGCAGCTGGGCTATGAGGTCGAGCACTGGTCGGGCGGTATCAACTACACACAAGGCAACACCTATCTGTGCTTTCTGCAGGCGCCGAGCGAGCATCTTGCGGCTGGCTATCATCGCAAGCGGGTGGGGCTCAATCACCTTGCGTTTCACGGCAAGTCGCGGCGCCATATCGATCAGATGGCCGAGTGGGTCAAATCCGCCGGTTACACCGTCTTGTATGAGTCCGAGTACCCGTATGCCAGCGGGCCCGACTATTACGCGCTGTACTGCGAAGACCCGGACCGCATCAAGGTCGAAGTGGTCGCGCCGAATGAGGCCTAGCCCTTCGCCCCCGCCCGATTAGGAAAGCCAACCATGATTGAACGTATCTTCATCAGCCCCGCCCGTGGCGCGGACCAGATCAGCGTGGCACAAGCCGAGGTGCGTGCCGGTTTGGGCTTGCTGGGGGATCGCAACTTTGGGAAGTCGGTGCACCCTGGCCAGAACCTGACCCTGGTCGAGGCCGAGGAGATCGAGTCTTTCTGCCAGCAGCATGGCCGCGATGTGGACCTGGGCATGACGCGGCGCAATCTCGTTACCCGCGGCGTGCGCCTGAATGCGCTGGTGGGCAGGGAATTCAGGGTGGGTGAGCTGGTGTTGTTCGGGGTGGAGCTGTGCGAGCCGTGTTCCATCGTCGGTAAGCTGCTGGCTAGCCCCGAGCTGCCGCCGGCCAAGGTGGTCAAGCACTGGCTGGGCCGTGCGGGTTTGCGGGCGGATGTGCGCGTCGGTGGCGTGCTGCAGCTGGGAGCGAATGTTACGCTGCTTAGCTAGGCAAGCAGCCGCAGCCGCTGTGGCGGCAGGCCACCGTCAGGCTTAGCCTCTGCACGATGGATTGAAACGGGGAGCAAGCCTCCCCGCCTGCAAGGAACTCGCTATGCACACTACATCCCGTACCGCCGCCTGCTCCTGCGGCCAGCTCAGCGCCACGGTAAGCGGAGAGCCCATCCGTGTGTCGATTTGCCATTGCCTGGCCTGCCAGCGGCGAACCGGCAGCGTGTTTGGCGCGCAAGCGCGCTTTGCTGCGGCGCAGGTCGCCGTGCAGGGCAGCAGCACCGAATACCTGCGCGTGGGCGATGAAGGCTCGCACGCCCGATTCCGTTTCTGCCCGCACTGCGGGGCCACGGTTTACTACACCATCGACGAAATGCCCGGCGATGTGGCGATTCCCGTAGGCGCCTTTGCCGACCCACATTTTCCGCCCGCGTCGATCTCCATTTACGAAACGCGCATGCACGCCTGGCTTGGCCTGCCGGCCGATATCACCCATATCGACTAGCTTTGCTGGCCACGCTGGCCTGCCCTGGCACCAATCACGACCGTACTTACCACGACCACCCCTTGCCCCTGCAACCAAGCACCGTTTCACTTCGCCGCCTATGCCATCCGCGACTTAGGCGAGGATGCGCACGGCGGCGAGGTCGCCATCTGGCGCTGCCGGGCCTGCAAGCGTGCCTGGTTGCGCTACAGCTTGGAAATGCCCCACTACAGCCAGTCTGGCCGTTGGTGGCGTGTGGCCATCTCCGCCCAGCAAGCCGCCTCCATGCAGGCGGGTACAGCGCGCGACTTCATCCAGCAGCAGGCCGAAGGCTTTGCGGGCGGGAGTTTCTTTCGCTCCAGCGGGCACCGCATCACCGCGCCGATTGTGCTGGCTTAAGCCAGCGCGGCCGTTTGCGTGACTTTGTGGGCAAGCAGGCCATAGCATCGCGCGCTTGAATCCAGAGCTGGCTGCCTATGACAGGCGCCGCCGTTTGAAGAAAGTTTGTTCACCATGTTGATGCGCCACCTTCGCTACCTATTGTGCTTGGCTTGCCTCGGCCTGCTGCAGGCCGCCCCAGCTGCAGCGGCCGATTCACCCGCCAGCTGGCAAGCCCGCTGCCAGCCTGATCTGGCGCTGGAATCGGTCGATTTTGCTTCGCAAAGCGGTGACGTGGCCGAGGATGACTTCGTCGTGCACCTGAACTGGCGCAATGGCCAGCGCACACGCTTGGCGCTGCCGGGTGCCTGGTATCTGCAGACCGAGGCTCTGTCGCGTCGCGGTGGCGTATGCAGCGGCATCGGTGCGGTGCACCTACCCCATCACACCCTGCTGCTGGTGCTGCCCTGGAGCGGCCGGCCAGGCTTTGACCGGCTAAGCGCGGTTGCCTTGGACCTGCAGACCCGGCAGGTACGCGATATCCAGGCGGATATCGGCGAGATCAGCCCCGACTACCGCGCCGAAGTGCAGCCCGAGCGCTATAGCCTGTATGCGATCAAAAACTGGCTCGTGCATGCCGATGGCCGGGATGAGGTGCAGTCTGCCTGGCTGGATGTTGCCGTGCGCGAGGGCAAGATCGTGCGCGCCTGGCGGCCATGATGGCGCTGCGCTGGGCCAAACGGCTGGGCCTGAACGCCGACTCACCCGCACGTGCTGGGCTAAGCGGGCTGACTCGAGTTGGCGGGCTGCTGCTGGTGCTGTGCCTGGGCACACTGGCTTGGGCGGTCGATCTGCGCTATGCGCCCTTCCCGCCCGGCAAATGGCCACCCGCCTGCCCGCTGAAGGCGCTGGAAAACACCGCGCCGACCACCGGCTACCGTTTCCAGCCCAAGGGCGCGTCGATCAGGCTCGATATCGATGAGGATGCCGACGGCAATCTGCAGGCGCAGCTGGTACGCAGCGCGAACGGCCAGCCGCTGAGCGCGCGCTACGCGCTAACCGGCTCGACGCTGGGCTTCGATGGCGCCTTCAGCGCCGAGCTCAGCCCCGACGGCCGGCCCGATCTGCTGATCGTGCAGCGCTCGGGCGGCGCGGGCCTGGCGGCTGGCTACGCCTGGCTCACCGTATTCGTGTCGCAGGGAGATCGCTATGTGGTCAGCAGCATCGAAAGCTACGACCCGGCCCCGCACGACTGGCTGAAACCCGGCCGCGCCAAGCACTGCCAGCTGATCCAGACCACGCCCATCTGGACCGACGCCACGCGCGATGGCCGCGCGCATAGCTTCTGGGTGTATCAGCTGCTCGATTTCGCCCACGGCCAGCCGCGCTACGTCAATCAGGCCAGAGCCGGCTTTCCCCTTTGGGTCGATTACCGCTATAAAGCCAGCCACCGCGCCACGCGCAAACTCAGCGCCCAGCAAAAGCAGGCCGCCTGGGCCAAGCGCGATTTTGGCCATATCGGGCCCGCCAAGCCGGCCGCGACGCCGCTACCCTAAGGCCAGTCACTGCCTGGCATCGCGGTGATCAGCTCAGCGCAACCCACTATGGCGGATTGCTGAGGAAAACCGCCACGGCGCTGGGTTAACGCCACCGTAGTCCGCAGGAATACCGCATGAAGCCGCCCACCGATCCCTATCACGCCCACATCTACTTCGATGCAGACAGCCGCCCCGTGGCGCTAGGCCTGCACCAGGAGCTGGCGGAGATGCTGGCCCAGGGCAGGCTGGCCGATTTGCTGCTGGTCGGAAAGATGCACGACAGGGGCATCGGCCCGCACCCGAAGCCGCAGTTTGAAGTGCAGTTCCACGCCGCCGCACTGCCCAGCCTGCTGCCGCTGCTGCAAGACTGCGGGCTCACCGTCTTGCTGCATCCGCTAAGCGACGATGACCTCGCAGACCACACCACGCTGGCACAATGGATAGGCGAGCCGCTGCTGCTCGACCTATCGGTGCTGGACCCACCCGGCCATAACCAAGGCCTGGCGCGCTTTGGCCAGCTGCAGTTTGGTGCAGGCGCTGGTCACCGATGAACGCCGCGCCCGTCAGGCCTGACCGCTGCTGGACAATGCTGACCACTCTTGCTGGTGCTATCTGCTCCTCTCGTTCCACCTGAACGGCGGTGTCCTGCTGGATGAATTGGTCGAATTTGGCCATCCGCTCCAATGCCTCCTGCTCAAGCGGCTGCAGGCAGAGCACGTAGTTCCGCACGCCCTCGTATCCGACAATCTGCGTTCTGCCCTTACCCAGCCTGGATGGGAGCCTTTGCTGAATCGTAGCGATGTGGACCTAGCCTGCTACAACGGCACTATTGTGCTGTCCACGCGCAAGCGGCATCCATCACGGACATCAGCGGTATCTGTTTTAGGGAGCGTGTAATCCACGGGGCTCAGACCAGGCGGCCGCCGCCATCGATATGCAGCACCTCTCCTGTCATATAGCCATTGGTCAGCAGGAACGCGATCCCCCGAGCAACCTCTTCCGGGTGGCCGACACGGCCTACCGGGAGTGTGGCGGCAGCTTGGGCGAGCACCGTCTGCCTGCCTTCCGCGCCCAGCACGTCAAACAAAGGGGTATCGATAAAGCCAGGCGAGATGACGTTCACGCGGATCGGTGCCAACTCCAGCGCCAAGGCGCGGGCCAGACCTTCGATGCCGCGCACGGCCGCCGAGATGACCGCGGTGCCGTTGCCAGCTGGGCGGTCCGAAAACTGGCCGCCCATTAGCACGATGGAGCCGGTACCGGGCATCTTGGTTAGTGATGCCTTGATGGCATAAAGCGGCCCGGCGATTCGCTCCTGCAGAGCCTTGAGCAACATATCCGGGTCGCTCTCGGCCAACTTGCCGGCGAGCAGACTGCCGGCGGTGATGACCAGATGATCGATGCGCGTGAGTCCGGCCAGCGCAGCTTCGACGCTGGCACGGTCGGCGATGTCGGCTACTGAGATGCTGGCGCCTCCCAGTTGTATTGCGGCAGCTTTGAGCTTGGTGGCATCGCGGCCGATCAGCGTAATGCGCGCGCCACGAGCCTTGGCGGCCAAGGCAGTGGCAAAACCGATACCGGTGCCGCCGCCGATGACAACAACCTCGCAGTCTTGAAGAGAGGCATGAAAATCAAATGCTTGCATCGTACTACTCCGGATATTGAATGAGTGGCATCGCAGCGGATCGGCTGCGATGGAATGCAGTTTTATTCATGCCGTTTCTGGCGAGTAGATAGTAAAATTGCAAATGGCTCATTCAAAATTGGAATGACATGGATAGGATTCGCCGGCTGGAATATTTTGTTCGCGCGGTCGAGCTCGGCAGCCTCAGCGCCGCTGCGCGCGAGGCCGGCAGTAGCCAGCCCACGCTGAGCAAGGCGGTGGCTGCGCTGGAGCGAGAATTGGGCGTGCGCCTGCTGGAGCGCAGCACGACCAGCCTCGCGCCGACCGACACCGGTCGACGGTTTTACGAACGCGCGAAGCGAGTATTGGAGGAGTGGGACGAAAGCGTGGCCGCAGCCCGCGGCCTGACCGAACAGCCCGCCGGCCTGTTGCGCGTGAGCGCACCGGTCGGGTTGGGAGAAATGCACCTGAATGGCTGGGTGCTCGACTTTCTCGCGGAATATCCGGACATCGAGGTGGAACTGATCCTGGACGACCGGCAAGTGGACTTGGTCGAGGCCGGAATGGAACTGGCCCTGCGCCTGGGCGGCCCGCTACCGCAGCAGATCATCGCAAGGCGGGTAGCGGCCTCGGCACGGCCCTTGGTGGCTGCGCCCGAATTCCTGGCGCGTTATCCAACTTTGCGAGAGCCGCAGGACCTGGCGCGGTTGCCCTACCTCCGTTATGCCTGGCTGCAGAGCGGCGACCAGCTTGAGCTCTCCAACGGAGCAGATGGTCAGCGCGAAACGGTAACGGTGCGTGGGCGCTATCTAGTGAACAGCTCGTTGGCGATCCGCGAGGGATTGCGGCGCGGTATCGGGGTAGGTATAGCTCCGACCTGGCTGATACAAGACCTGCTCGACACCGGTGAGCTGGTTCTGGCGCTGCCGGACTGGGTAGCCACGCCGCATCAGATGCATTTTCTGTATCCAAGCCGGCGCTATCAGCCTCTGCGAGTGCGGGTGTTCATGGACTTCCTGGCAAGCAGGATTACCCGGACTGCCGGCTTTACGATCTAGGCGCCACCCGGCGAGCGGCATCATTGTCCGGGCCCTACTGGTGATGGTCTTGGTGCTATTGCCCTGCGTGGGCAAGGCATTCATGCCTTCGCTACAGGAAGGCATCCGCATGTTCCACATCAGCGGCATCCCGTCCGCTTCGCTGGAAGAATCGATCCGCGTGTCCAACGTGGTCGATGCCAAGCTGTAAGCGCAATACCAGCCAGGAGTGCTCGGATCGCGAGCGGTGCGCAACCTCGTCGATAGCGCTTTGGTCAGGATCAGCATCAGTAGTCGATTTTGGTCAGACCTAACCGGCACAGGAGACCAGCCGGACCGGAACAGGCAGTTTGGGCTGCCGTCGCGCAACTAGACAGTGCGCAGTAGACGGTCCCTGCCCGTGTAAACGACGCCGCTCACTGCCAGGGCCAGCTAAACCGGGCAGCGCAGCAGTGCCGCTTGTGGCAAGCTCCCGCACACCTTCATCCTCACCCGTGCCGCCTGCCGGCTCGGCTCAGCGCAGGCCCCGCATGCTTTTTCCAGACAGCTTCCGCGCACCACCACTCGCCACACTAGAGCGCTTTCAACTGCGCCTCTTGGTGCCGGGCGATGCACAGGCGGACTTTCAGGCCGTGTGTGCATCGGCCGCGCGCCTACGCGGCGTGTTTGGGCCGGACAACCAGTGGCCGCCCGATGATCTGAGCTTCGAGACCAATCTGGCCGATCTGGCGCGCCATGAGCACGAGTCGCATGCCAATCTGTCCTTCGCCTACTCGGTCTGGCAGCAGGACGTGTATGCGGGCTGCCTGTATATCAAGCCCTTCAAGAGCAGGCTGGCGGCCGACCGCCGCCGCGGCATCTATCGCGAGCTGTGCTTTCTGTGGGTCGCAGAACCCTTCGTCGCCGAGGAAGCCACGCTCTACGCGCTATGCCGCAGCTGGATTCAGCACAGCTTCCCGCTCACCGGCCCAGTCTGGCCCGGTCGGGAGCTCGACTGGGCGCAATGGCAGGCGCTGGCCGGCTAGCGCGTTTTGCCCCAGACACCCAATGCCATGCAGCCTCGGAGCGAAATCACCAGCGGATATGAACCATGAGTGACTATCTGAAACTCGCCACCCTGCCCAGCGATCAACCCTGGCCCCCCGAAGCCGCGCATTACCCCTATCGTTACGAGCAGCTCAGCGAAGCACCTGACTGGGAGCATGGGGTTTTGGCGAGTCAAACCATGGAGCTTTCCAACCCGGCCTGGACGGTGTTCTGTCGAGGCTGCATTCCCCGGCTGCCAGCGGACGAATGCCTTGTCCTGCAAGCAGCCGTTCTGATGATATTCAATGGCGATAGGGCAAAATCATGCGCGCAGCGGCTCAGCCCACTGCCCCGCACGGTCGACCGGGAGATTCAAGCCCTGGTGAACCGCAATCCAAGCTTGGTCTTGGCCGAGATTCGCCTTGATGTACTCTCGATAAAAAACGCCCTGGCAGACTGGTTGGGCACGCTACCGCCCGGACAGCTGGGTGTGGCGCGCGTGTATGACTGGGGAAAATACTAAGCACGCAGCTCTTGATGGCAGGAGGAACCATGAGCCAGAGCCCCGAACTGATACGGCGCCTGCTACGCGCGAAGGACCGCATGGATGCGGCCTCGCACGAGGCGTGGCCGATAACGCGGCTGGCCGAGGTCAGCGCGGTGTCGGCCGCCCATTTTGCGCGTGGGTTCAAGCAGGCCTTCGGGCTGCCACCGCACCGCTATCTGCTTACACGCCGCATCGAGCGCGCAGTCGCGCTGCTGCGCGATACCGATCTGCCAATTACCGAGATTGCCTTCCAGACCGGCTGGCAAAGCCTGGGCACGTTTGGGCGCATCTTCCGCGATATCACCGGGGAGAATCCGGGCAGCCTGCGCGCGCGTACGCAAGCGGCGGCACCCACGCAGCAGGCCGTGCCTGAGTGCGTGCTGCGCGCACTGCAGCGGCCCGATCTGAACAGCGCAGTTTCGGAGAAGCGGCGCCAGCAGGGCCTTGAGAAGATGGTGGCTCAAACCAAGGAGGCGTTATGAAGCAAGGCATACAGGTAGTCGGTCTATACGTGCGCGACCAGGACGAGGCGCTGGCCTTCTATGTCGACAAGCTGGGTTTTCGCCTGCACACCGATGTGCGCAATGGCCCGTATCGCTGGCTCACCGTCCAGCATCCCGAGCAGCCGGGTTTCCAGCTCGGCCTGTTCAAGCCGGGGCCGCCGGTACACGATGCGGCCAGCGCGCAGGCCCTCTCCGAGCTGGTGGCCAAGGGTGCCATGCCGCCGCTGGTGCTGGCGGTGGACGATTGCCGTGCTGCCTATCAGCGGCTGAGCGCGCGTGGGGTGGAGTTCAACCAGCCGCCGGTCGAGCGCTATGGCGCAGTCGATGCGGGCTTTCGCGACCCTTCCGGCAATGGCTGGAAGATGATCGAAGCCGGCCCCGCGCGGCAGCCGGAGCAAGCATCATGAGCGCGGGCGGCTGGATACGGCCCTGCCACCGCTGGACCGCCATCGTGTTCACGCTCACCGTGCTGGCCAACTTCGCAGCTCGCGCGCTGCAGGGGGGCGAACCGCCGGCCTGGATCACCTATGCGCCACTGCCTGCGTTGTTTCTGCTGCTCCTGACCGGCCTGACGATGTTCGTGCAGCCCTATATCGCCAGGCGGCGCAGCGGAAAGCCCCTTTTACATGCATAAATCCACCGCGCTACTGGTCGGCAAACTCATCCTGACCATGCCGGTCGCCTATGCCTTGCTATACCCGCTGCTGCTCCCGCCGGTGCGCGGCGGGGTATTCAAGGAGCTGGCACTGCTTGGGCCCTGGGGCAGCCTTGTCGTGGCGGCGCTATTCCTGGGCCTGGTCGTGCTGTACTGCCGCGACCTCGCGCGCGCACTCAGCCTGGTGCAAGCCGGTGCCAGGGCGGCCACGCCGCGCAGCGTCTGGCTCATGCTCGTGATCCCCTACAACTTCGTGGAGGATTTCTTCATCGTCGCCAATGTGGCGCGCTCCTTGCGCCAGGAGGCGCAATCGAACCCCGCGCTGCATGGCATCCGGGACTTTGGCATGTTGTCCGGCCTCGCCTGGTGCAGCGCGCAGATCGTCTCCCTGCTGCCGAACGAGATTGGCTCGCTGGCCGGCGTCGTGGCGCTGCCGTTCTGGATCGTGCACTGGCGCTACATCCGTCGCGTCAACAGGCTGCTTGCTACGCCGGCCTTGAATGCGCAAGCTAGCGGCGCCGCCCACCCCATCGACCGCCCCCTATGACCGTGCATATCGCCCTCGAATCCCCCGCGCAAGCCGAAGTGATCGCCTTGATCGCCGAACTGGATGCCTACCAGGACGCGCTCTACCCGCCCGAAAGCCGCCATGCGCTCGACCTTGCCGCGCTATGCGCACCCCATGTGCTGTTCGCCGTCGCGCGGGATGGCGCGCAGCGTGCGCTCGGCTGTGGCGCCGTTGTGCTGGGCACCGACTATGGTGAGCTCAAGCGTATGTATGTGCACCCGCAAGGCCGCGGCCAGGGCGTGGCCAAGCAGCTGCTGAGCCTACTGGAAACGCGCGCCGCCGAGCGCGGCTGCACGCTGCTGAAGCTGGAAACCGGCCCCTACCAGCCTGAAGCGCTGGGGCTGTATGCGCGCTGCGGCTATGAACGACGCGGCCCCTTTGGCGACTACCGTGACGACCCGTTGAGCGTCTTTATGCAAAAGCCGCTTTTGCCTAGCGTGGCGATGGCCTGAATGGGTCTGTCTTAGCAAGGCACCGATGGACTCGCTTTCCCCCAGCTACTGATCATCGGCTTCGCCCTGCCCGCGGCGGCCCTGACGCTGTACACACTCAGCCAGCGGGCCAGCCGCCAGCAGGCATGGCTGTCCGCCCTAGCAGGTAGCGGTATGGCTGGCCTGGTTGGGGGAGCCTTCATCGGTGACTTTCACAGCCACGGCTTCGATATCCCGTGGTTTATCCATGGCGCGCTCATCTTCACGATTTCTACCCTGCTGTCCTGCGCCCTGATGATTTTCTGGCCTACAAAAAAACCATGACGACCACGCTGCCATCTCATCCGCCCACCATCCGACCCCAAGCAGCCGTACCTTGGCTTCTGGCACTGATGTTCCTCGCGCTGAATCTGGGCCTGCCGGCAGAGGCAGCCGAGCCGGTAGCGGTGGACCTACGCTGCCTGAGTAGCGGCGGCAGCAAGCCGATACGGCTTGAGTGAAAGTCATTTGCCGAGGCCAGCAGCGGCTGGCGCGCGGCCTATGTGAAGTACCGTGGATCGAAAACGGTGATTCCGCTGGTGCTGCGCAGCTCGGAAGCCACCGATATGCCCGAGGGTCGCCCCTGGGAATTCACTACGGTCTGGCAGGAAGTGGTCGATGGGCGCATCTCGGGCGAGTACCAGATCACCAGTCAGGGCGCACGGATATACGACTTTGTGTATACGAATCTGCGCAATGGCAAGACGGTGGCGTTCACCCAGGACGATGCCGCCTGGCAGCCAGATGGCTGTCGGTGGCAGTAAGCCCTACGGGCTCAGCAGCCAAGCTACCCGCGCGCGATCAAAACAAAAAAGCAGGCCTGCGATAGGCGCGGGGGCTGCCAAGGAGGAAGCGATGCAAGCCATGAGCACGAACACCACCGCGTCAGCCGCGGCCTTGATCGACCAGCGCATTGCCGAGCTGGGCGACTGGCGTGGCGAGACCTTGGCACGCATGCGCGCACTGATCCACGAGGCCGACCCGGAGGTGGTCGAGGAGTGGAAATGGATGGGCACGCCGGTGTGGTCACACGCGGGCATACTCTGCACGGGCGAGAGCTATAAGGCCGTGGTCAAGCTGACCTTTGCCAAGGGCGCGGCACTGGATGACCCGGACAGGCTGTTCAATGCCAGCCTGGACGGCAATACCCGGCGCGCGATTGATCTGCACGAGGGACAGCACATCGACCCCGATGCGTTCAAGGCGCTGATCCGCGCCGCGATTGCGCTCAATACCAGCCGCCCCAAGGGCAAGCGCAAGGCCGTGTAACGGCAGGGCCAGCGCACCGCCACGTATGCCGTGGCTGCTAGCGGTATTTCTACCCCAAGCGGGAACCCAGGCGATGGGCCGCCTTCCAAGCGCACACCCTGCTGCGCTAAGCTCATCATCCCCACCGTCTGGAAGCACCATGAAACTCAAGAAGCGCATAGGCCTTGGCCTGCTCGTCCTGTTCAGCCTGTCCTTTGGCCTGAGCCTGGCTGACGCGCTGCCCGAGGCGCAGAAGCAACACAGCTGGCGCACCGCGCCGCGCCATTCGGCCGGTATTGCGCCCGACCCGCAGCAGCTGGCCGATACCGCCATCGTGCAGGTGTATGTGGCCTCGACCTTTGGCTGGCGCGGTGCCTTTGCCGTGCATCCGTGGCTCATCTACAAACGGGCTGGCGACACCGCCTTCACCCGCTACGAAGTGGTGGGCTGGCGCGCGCCTGAGGTGGTGCAGCGCAATTACGCACTGCCCGATGGCCTGTGGTACGGCGCACAGCCGCGCCTGCTGGTGGACCAGCGCGGCGAACAGGTCGAGGCGCTAATAGGCCAGATCGAGGCCGCGATTGCCAGCTACCCGTATGCCGATACCTATCGCAGCTATCCGGGGCCGAATAGCAATACCTTCCTCGCCCATATCGGCCGCGAGGTGCCGGCGCTGCGGCTCGATCTACCCGCGAATGCGATTGGCAAGGATTACCGCCCGGTCAGCCGGCCGCTTGGCATCTCGCCCTCCGGCTCGGGCCTGCAGCTCTCGGTCCTGGGCCTGCTCGGCATGAGCCTGGGTTGGCAGGAGGGGCTGGAATTCAATCTGCTCGGCCTGAACTTCGGCGTGGACCTGAACAGCCCCGGTCTGCGCTTGCCCTTCGTAGGCCGGCTCGGCTTCAACGACGCCAGCGTGTCCAACGCAACCGAAGCGGCGGATAAGGATTCGGCCCTGGCGGCCGCCAGCCAGTAAACCACGGCGGCACGCAGCGCGCCGCCGTGCGGCCATGGGCAAGGCTTTGCGCCTACTCGGCCCACCGCCCCTGCCTGGTCTGGCGCTCGCCTCGCCAGCAAATCATTCGTATAATCATTCTCATTTAATGCTTTAGCGCCGCCGCCACCATGCCGCGGCGCGCGCCTGCCTACGCCATGCATACCGCCACCCTCCCCCCCGCCGGCCTGCGCGCCGAGCAACTCTCGGTCTCCCTGGCCGGGGTGAATATCCTGCAGCAGCTGGATGTCAGCTTCCCGGCGGGCAAGGTCAGCGCGCTGTGCGGGCCGAATGGCTGCGGCAAGAGCACGCTGCTGAAGACCCTGGCCGGCCTGATCAAGCCGGTGGGCGGCCACGCCTGGCTGGGCGAGGAAGCGGTGAGCAGCCTGAGCCCGGCCGAGCGCGCGCGGCGCATGGCCATGCTCGCGCAGTCCTCGCTGACCCCGGCCGGCATGACGGTGGCCGAACTGGTCGCCTGCGGGCGCTTCGTGCACACCGGCCTGGGCGAGCGGGTCAGCCGCGAAGACCAGCGCTGGATCGATTGGGCGATCAGCACCACCGAGCTGGATGCACTGCGCGAACGCGAGCTGGCTGCACTATCGGGCGGCGAGCGCCAGCGTGCCTGGATTGCCATGGCGCTGGCCCAGGGCGGCCGCGTGCTGCTCTTGGACGAGCCGACCACCTTCCTCGACGTGCGTCACCAGATCGAAGTGCTGCAGCTGGTGCGGGCGCTCAACCACAGCCACGGCCTGACCGTGGTCTGGGTGCTGCACGACCTGAACCAGGCGGCCGCCTTTTCCGACCATATGGTGCTGATGCAGGCGGGTCGCATTGCCGCCGCTGGCAGCCCGGCCGAGGTGGCCACACCGGCCACGCTGGAAGCCGTGTTCGGCGTGCCGATGTGGCGCGGCCTCGTCGATGGTCAGCCCGTCTGCCTGCCACGCCTGGCCAGCCAGCCCAGCGAGGCCGCCGCATGCGTGTAAGCCTGCGCCCCACGCCGCAGCAGCTGCCGCTCTGGCTGCTCGCCGGGCTTGGCCTGGCGCTGACCTGGAGCCTGCTCGGCCCACTGCCGGCCAGCCGCGCCACCGTGCTCAGCTGGCTGTCCGGCCGCATCGATACCGATACCTTTCTCATTGCCCTGCAGCAGCTGCGCCTGCCGCGCCTCACGGCCACCCTGCTGGCCGGTGCCGCGCTGGGCATGGCCGGCTGCCTCTTGCAGGCGCTATCGCGTAATCCGCTCGCCTCGCCCAGCGTGCTCGGTGTTACCGCCGGTGCGCAGATCGGCCTGATCGTGGCCGTGCTGCTGCCACCCAGCCTGGCTCTGGCCGCCGTGCCGGCCGTGTTCGGCGGCGCCTTACTGGCCGTGACACTGTGCTTCGTGGTGGCGGGTGGCTGGCGCGCCCATCCGCTCACGCTGGTGCTGGCCGGCACCGTGGTGTCGCTGCTCTTATCGGCCGTGGTCAGCCTGCTCATGGTCCTCTTCGACCAGAACGTGGCCGGCGTGGCACTGTGGAGCGCCGGTTCGCTATTCCAGCCCGGTTGGCGCGGCGTGCAGGCCAGCCTGCCCTGGTTTGCGCTGGCGGTCTTCCTGGCCTGGCGCGGCCGTCAGGCCCTGCAGCTGCTGGCGCTGGGCGACGATGCGGCCGCCAGCGTGGGCCTTGATGTGGCACGCTTCCGCCGCCGCCTGCTGCTGATCGCCACGCTGCTGTCCGCCGTGGCCGTCACCCTGGCCGGCCCGATTGCCCTGGTCGGGCTGATCGCGCCGAATCTGCTACGCCTGCTGGGCTTGCACAAACCCGCGCGCCTGCTGCCAGCGGCCGGCCTGGCCGGCGCGTTGATCCTGGCCCTGGCCGACCCGGCAGCCGACTGGCTGGCCGATACCAGCCGCAGCCTGCTGCCGCTGGGTGTGGCGACTGCACTGGCTGGCACCCCGCTGTTGCTGTGGCTGATCGCCCGCCAGGGCCATCGCCAGCTGCCGGCCCAGGTGGGCGAAGCGCTCGGGCGGCGACGCAGCCTGCCGCTGCTGTACGGCCTGCTCGTGCTCGCACTGCTGCTGATCGCCGCACTGGGCCTGCGCCTTAGCCCACAGGATTGGCTGAGCGTCTGGCGCGAGCCGGGTGGCCTCGCCGCCCTGCTGTTTGATCTGCGCGCACCACGCATCGCGGTGGCCATGCTGGCCGGCGCGCTGCTGGCCGCGGCCGGCGTGCTGCTGCAGGGCGTGGTGCGCAACCCGCTGGCCGGCCCCGAGCTGATGGGTCTGAGCCAGGGCGCAGCGCTGGCCGTGTTGCTGGCGCTGGCCGTGTTCGACCAGCCAGCCCTGCTGGTGCGCCTGCTGTTCGCGCTCGGTGGTGCGGCTGCCGTGCTGGGTGCGCTGCTATGGATCAGCCGCCGCCACGACTGGGAACCGATGCAGCTGGCCCTGGCCGGCATGGGCCTGGCCACGCTGGGCGGGGCGCTTGGCACCCTGGTGGTCGCGCAGGCCAAGCTGCAGGTGGCCAGTGCGGTAACCTGGCTGGCCGGTAGCAGCTATGGGCGCGGCTGGGCCGATGCGGCGCTGTTGCTGGCCGGTATGTTGATTCTGCTGCCGCTGGCGCTGCGCCTGGCGCGCGGGCTGGACATCCTGGGACTGGGTGATGAAAGCGCGGCCAGCTTGGGCCTGGCCGTGCGGCCGACGCGCTTTGGCGCACTGGCCCTGGCCACGCTGTTTACCGCGGTAGCCGTGGCTGCCGCCGGGCCGGTGGGCTTCGTCGGCCTGGTCGCACCGCATTTTGCCCGCCTGCTGGGTGCCGGCCGGCACAAGCCGCGCCTGTGGCTGGCCGTACTGCTCGGCGCACTGATCTGCGCGCTGGCTGACCTGCTGGCGCGCAACCTGCTCGCCCCGCGCGATCTGCCCTTCGGCATCATCACCGCCTTTATCGGCGCGCCCTACTTCCTCTGGCTGCTGGCACGCAGCCGCAAGCTGGCATGAGCGCGGCCCTCGACCCACGCCAGTGGCTGCAAGGCCCGCTGGCGCCGTATGCGGCTTGTGTGCTGCTCGACGCCGCGCCCGAAGCGGCCGATATACCGGCCGACCAGCTGGGCGAGCCGGACACGCTAAACCAGGCACTGGCCGCGTATGCGGCGCGCCATCCGGGTGCGCCACGCCGCGCACTGGTGTCGCAATGGCTGAAGCGCTATCTGGCCAATCTGCTGATTCCGCAGGCCGGGTTGATGGTGGTGGCCGGCTGGCGTCTGCCCCAGGCCGCTAGCGAGCTGAGCCTGCGTTTGAATGCGCTGGGCGAGGTGGCCGCCTTCCGTTACCCGCACGCCGGGGCGCCGCTACCGAACGATGCCGACACCGCCAGCCGCTGGCTGCCGCTGCTGGTCGGGCATCTGGCCCCGCTGATCACTGCGCTGGCCAAGCATGGGCGCGTCTCGGCGCGCGTGCTGTGGAATAACGTCGGCAATCTGCTCGAAGCCATCTTCAGCCAGTTGGCCCAATTGCCACAGGCACCGGCCTGGCTGGCCGAGGACCGCAGCGCGCTGCTGGAGGCGGCCAACTGGCCAGACGGACAGCGCAACCCGCTGCGCAACCCGGTCCACTACATCGCCCCGCTGCTGCCCGAGCTGATGAATGAACCCACGCGGCTACGCCGCCACTGCTGCCTGCGGCATGAGATTCCCGGCATCGTGTACTGCGCGACCTGCCCGCATCTGTGCACGCTCAGCCGCGGCGAACTGACCACCTTGCTGGACAAATGGCACCATGAAGCTTGATCGTCGTCACTTTCTGCTCGCCGCCGGCGCCCTGGCTGGCGCCCCCCTGCTGGCCCGCGCGGCCAGCCAGCCGCGCGTGATCACCCTTGAGTACCACGCCACCGAAATGGCGCTGGCCCTGGGCCTGCGCCCGGTGGGCGTGGCCGATGCCAAGGGCTATGCGCGCTGGGTCGGCTATGGCAAGGCGCAGCTCGCCGGCGTGGCCAATGTGGGCAGCCGTCAGCAGCCTTCGCTGGAAGCCATGGCGCGGCTGAAGCCGGACCTGATAGTCGGGGTGGACTTCCGGCATGCCAGCCTGCACGGCCTGTTCAGCCGTATCGCCCCCACCCTGCTGCTGCCCTCGCCCGAGCTGGACGGCCTAGCCAGCGTGTATGCCGATTACCGCCAGTTCGCCCAGGCGGTCGAGCTGCAGGCCGCGGCCGAGCGCGATCTGGTAAGACTGGACCAGGCGCTGGCCGAACAGCGCGCGGCGCTGGCGCGGGCCGGCTGGGCCGGCCAGCCGCTGGCCATCCTGCAGAGCATCGGTGGGGTGTCGCAGATGTGGGCATTTGCCGGCAATAGCGTGCCGGGCGGCATTCAGAAAGCGCTGGGCCTGACTGGGCCCTGGCTCGATACCCCCGCGCGCCAAGGCGTGGAAACGAAGACGGTGGAAGACCTGCTGACCCTGCAGACCAGCATTGCCTTGCTCAGCGATGGGCGCAGCAAGCTGGTGCAGGACCCGGTCTGGCAGCGCGTGCCCGCCATCCGCGCCGGACGCATGGCCGAGCTGCCGGCTGGCCTGTGGCCGTTCGGCGGCCCAGCCTCCACACCGCGCCTCGTGCACACCTTGGGCCAGGCCTTGTTGGCCCTCAAACCCGCCTAGTCAGGTGGCGGCCCACGCCGCCACCAGCAAGGTCTTAATGCGCCCCACCACCTGCACGCACATGCAGATTGCGCCCGGCACCCAGACCAGCCAGCAGCGCGACCACGCTGATCACCACGAAGAGCAGTGCCACCGCATGCCAGCCATGCGTCCATTCATGCAGCGCCCCGACCAGGAAGGGGCCGAGTGCGGCAATCGTGTAGCCGCCGCCCTGGGCCATGCCGGATAGCTCGCCCGCCACCTGGGCATCGCTGGCGCGCAGCACAATCAAGGTCAGCGCAATGCTGAACGTACCGCCCTGCCCCAGACCCAGCACCACCGCCCAGATCCACACCTGTTCGAGCGGCGCATAGATGCAGCCCAAGAGGCCAGCCAGGGTGAGGCCCAGCACTAGCGCAATCGCCGCGCGCTGGTCCCGCCCACGCGTGGCCAGCCAGGGACCGGCCAGCGCGCTGCTCAGCTGGACCAGCACCGACAGCGACATCATGAAGCCGGCCGCCAGCGGGGTCATGCCGCGTTCGGACAGGATGGTGGGCAGCCAGCCGAATACGCAGTAGGACAGCGAAGACTGGCTGCCCATATACAGCATGACCTGCCAGGCGAGCGGATCGCGCCACAGCCCACCCACATGGCCGCTGCTACGGATTTCGCGGTGCTGGCGCAGCTGTGGCCACCAAGCGAAGGCGGCAATCAGGGCCGGCAGCGCCCAGAAGGCCAGCGCCGGGCGCCAGTCGCCATTGGCGAGGTTCTGCACCGGCACGGTGGCGCCAGCCGCCAGCGCGGCACCCAGGCACAGCGCCATCGTGTACAGCCCGGTTACCGGCCCCACCTTGTGGGCAAATTCACGCTTGACGATGGCCGGTAGCAGCACATTGCCGATGCCGATGCAGGCACCGGCCAGCACGGTGCCGAGGAAAAGCCCGGCCACGCCGCTGAACGGGCGTAGCAGTAAGGCCGCCATCAGCACCAGCAGCACGGCCAGGATGGTCTGCTCGGCGCCGATACGGCGCGCCAGCCAAGGCGCCAGCGGAGCGAACAGGCCCAGGCAAAGCACGGGCAAGGTCGTCAGCAAGCCGGCACCGGCCGCCGACAGGCTGGCGCCCTCGCGTACCGCACTGAGCACCGGGGCGATGCTGGACAGGGCCGGGCGCAGATTAAGCCCAACCAGCACCATGCCGGCCAATAGCAGCCAGGCTGATTTGCTTGTGCTGCTCATCGCACCTGCTCCGTGGCAAGCCGGGCCAGGGTCGGCCCGCTGATCTGGCGTGCGGCAGCCGCGGCCGCTTCCGCATCACCAGCGGCAATCGCCGCGACCACTGCCGCGTGCTCGGCATGGCCGGGCTCGGGCAGCGCCTTGTCCTGTAGCGCGTCTGCCAGGTGCTGCTCGATGCTGACCGCGAAGAAGTCATACAGCTGCGCCAGCGCCGCATTACCGGCCATGGCGGCGATCTGGCGGTGAAAGCGCACATCGCGCTCGATAAAGTCCGCGAGGCCCGCCGCATCGGGCGCGCGGTCACCACGTGCGGCCAGCAGCGCCGCCAGCTGGGCCAGCTCCGCTGGGCTGCGGCGCAGCGCCGCCAGGCGGGCCGCTTCCACCTCCAGCAGGCTGCGCAGCTCCAGGTGTTCGCGCAGGCTGGCGCGGCCCAGCGCACGCATGGTGGCGCTCGGGTCGATGCGGTTGCGCACATACGTACCATCGCCCTGGCAGGTTTCCAGCACGCCGGCAAAGGTCAGCGCGCGCACGGCTTCGCGCACCGTATTGCGGCTCGCACCGCTCAGCTCCACCAGCTCGGGCTCGGTGGGAATACGCGTGCCGGTCGGCCAGTCGCCAGCGGCGATCCGCTCGCGCAGCAGGTCGGCCACCTGCTCGACCAGTGAACGTCGAAATACCTTGCTATCGGCCATACTCACCTCAATTCATCCAATCATCCTATGAATTTACCCAAGCCAGCACCGCCATTCAAGGCGGGGATTTCCCCAGCGCCGTGTCGGGTTGCGGCAGCGCCGCCACAAGGCGTAATACTGCCCTTCCCTCAAGCAGAGGATGACGGCAGCATGGCGACCTTGTTACAAAGCGGCCGGCATCTATCCGGGGTACACCATGCGCGAACTGATTCTTGGCTTTGATTGGCAGCAGATCATGCTGTGGGGCTGCGCCTTCTTTGCCGCGCTCTACCTGGGCTTTGGTGCGCTCAATCTCTGGCTGACCCGTTGGCTGATGCCGCGCCTCGGCCACGGCGGCCAGCTCGATCCGCGACCACTGGGGGCCGGCCAACTGCGCCGCGAGCTTGGACTGTCCGCCTTGTCGGTGCTGCTGTTCGGCACCGGCAGTATCTTTCCCTGGGGGCTGTTGCAGCTCGGTTGGGCGCAGCTGGCGGTGGCACCCAGTGCACTGCGCATCGTGGCCGAGATCGCCGTGCTGGTGGTGTGGAACGAAATCCATTTCTATGTGAACCACTGGCTGCTGCACAGCCGCTGGCTGCGTCGCTTTCATCTGCCCCATCACCGCTCCATTGTGGTCACGCCTTGGTCGACCTATGCCTTCCACCCGATCGAAGCGCTGATGCTGGGGAATGTGATTCTACTGCCCATGCTGGTACACGATTTCGCGGTCTGGTCGCTGCTGGCCGTGCCGGTGTTCAGCATCGTGTTCAACAATATCGGCCACTCGAACTACGACTTCCTGCCCGATTTCGACCGCGACCGCTGGTGGCTGAATGGCGCGCGCCGCCATCATCTGCACCACGCCTGCTATCAGGGTAATTACGGCTTCATGTTCCCCTTCATGGACCGCCTGTTCGGTACTGCGCTGCCGCCTGATGCGGCTAAGCCGCAGCTGGACCGCCACGCCGCCAAGCAAGGCACGCATGCTGCGTAACTGGCGCGATCTGCAGTCGCTCGTCTATCTGCTCGTCCAGCCCGCGCTGGTGCTGTGGCAATGGCAGCATGGACTGAGCTGGCCGCTGTATAGCCTGCAGCTCTTCCTGACCCTCGGTATCGGTGTCATCCACCACAACCACGCGCATCTGCCCATGTGGCGCAGCAAGCGCCTGAACCGGCTCAGCGATATCTGGCTCAGCGTGCTGCAAGGCCATCCGACCTTTGTGTTCCATGTCGCGCACAATGCCAATCACCACCGCTACCACCATGGCCCGCGGGATGTCGCACGCACCTATCGCTTCGGTGGCGACAGCAATCATCTGCTCGGCTATCTGCTCCACCCCTTACAGGCGATAGGTGTGCTCTACCCGCTGTTCCTGCGCTGGCTGCTGCGGTTACGCCGCCATCATCCCGGCGCTTGGCGCTACTGCCTGCAGCAGTATGCGGCCGTGCTGCTGACTTGGTCCGTGCTGGCCTGGCTGGACTGGCGTCTGTGGCTGCTGCTGGTGCTGCTTCCACAGCTGCACGGCCTGCACTGGCTCTTGGCCACCAACTATCTGCAGCATGCGCATGCCGATGGCCATTCGCGTCTTGATTTCGCGCGCAATTTCAACGGCGCGCTCAACCCGCTGCTGTTCAATATCGGCCTGCATACCGCCCACCATCTGCACCCACGCGTGCACTGGTCGCAACTACCGGCCCTGCATGCCCACTACCAAGCGCGGCTCGATCCGCGCCTGCAGGCTGGCGGCCTTGTCCCGTATATGTTCAAAACCTATCTGCTCAGCCTGTTCTGGCCGCGCCTGCGCAGCCGCACGCTGATGCGTCACGAGGAAAACTGATGCCTACCCGTTTCAACCGTGTGTATATCGAGGCCGCCGGCTACCACCTGCCCGGCCCCGCCATCAGCAATGAGGCGATGGATGCTTATATCGCCCCGCTCAACCGCATCTCCGGGCGCATCAAGGCGCGCATCCTGGCCGAAAACGGCATTGCGACGCGCCACTACGGCATCGATGCCGAGGGCAATACCGTGATCAGCCATGCTCAGCTCGCCGCCGCAGCCGTGCATGATTGCCTGGCGCGCGCGCAGGCCGGGCTTGGTGATGTGTCGCTGCTCAGCGTAGGCTCTTCGGGCGGCGATGCGCTGATGCCGGGCTTTGCGAACATGATCCAGGGCGAACTCGGTGCGCCGCCGATGAGCACGCTGTCGAGCCAGGGCGTGTGTGCGGCCGGGGTCAGTGCGATCCAGCATGCGGCCCAGGGCATCGAGCTGGGCGCGCATCGCCAGGCGCTGGCGCTGGCGGCTGAAATGCCCTCGCGCATGTTCAAGCGCAGCCGCTTTGGCCCACGTGGCTACGATAGCGATTTCGATGCGCACTTCCTGCGCTGGATGTTGTCGGACGGCGCCGGTGCGCTGCTGCTGACCGACAGCCCCAGCGGGCGCGGCGGCCTGCGCCTGAAGCTGAACTGGATACACCAGCAAAGCTTTGCCGGCGATTACCCGGTATGCATGCAACTGGGCCTGAGCCAGGACCGCAGCACGTCCTTCCTCGACTATCCCTCCGCCAGCGAGGCCGAAGCCGCCGGTGCGCTGTCGCTGCGTCAGGACATCCGCCTCTTGCCGCATCTCTTTGATGTGTCCATCCATGAATATGTGAAGCTGGTGGAAGCCGGCTGGGTCAAGGCCGGTGAGGTCGACCACTTCCTGTGCCATTACTCCTCGGAGAAATTCATCCCGGTGGTGGAGGAACTACTCGACAAAGCCGGCCTGTCGATTGCCCGTGAGCGCTGGTACAGCAATCTGCGCACACGCGGCAATACCGGCGCAGCCTCCATCTTTATCATGCTGGCCGAGTTCCTCGATACCCATAGCCTGAAAGCCGGCGAGAAGATCCTCTGCTTCATTCCCGAATCGGGTCGTATCAGCGCCGCCTATATGCTGCTGGAAGTGGAAGACGCATCCGCGCCGCTGGCCCAGCCCACCACGACGCCTGCGGCTACCCGCCCCGGCGCACCAGCCACCGCCATCGCCGCCCCGCACGACCCAGCCGGCGCGCCCAGCCAGCTGCAACCGCTGCTGACCCAGCTGGCCGGCATCTGGCATGACTACCGCTCGGCCGTCTGGCGCAGCCCAGTCATTCACAAGCTGGTGGCCGGCCAGTTCAGCGTGGCCGACTACCAGCGCTGGACCGCGCAATGGGTGCCTCAGGTACGCGAAGGCAGTAAATGGATGCGCGAAGCGGTCGCCTCGCTGACCGGCCCGTTTGCCGAGCTGGGCGCGCTGATCGAGACCCACGCGGGCGACGAGCAGAACGACTTCATGATCCTCTACCAGGATTACCAGGCCGCCGGCGGCACCCAGCCGCTCGATGCGCTGCGGCGCAATCCGGGTGGCGAGGCGCTCAATAGCTATCTGCATGCGCTGGCCGCCAGCGAGAACCCGCTGGGCCTGTTAGGCGCTATCTATGTGATCGAGGGCACCGGTCAGCGCATCGTGCCCGCGCTCCTGCCGCTGTTGCGCCAACAGGTGGACCTGCCACCGAGCGCCTTCCGCTTTCTCGACTACCATGGCGCCAACGACGAGCATCATCTGGCGCGCTGGCTGGCGGCGGTGGAAATCGTGCTCAGCATCGAACCGAAGGCGGCCGAAGCCATCCTCGCCACCGCGCGCCGTACCACCCAGCTCTATCTGATGCAGTTCGAGCACATCCTGGACGCCTGAGATGAAACGCCTGCCCGACTTCCTTGCCCACGAGCACGACACGCGCGATCCCAATCCCTGGCTGGCGCTCTATCTCGACCAGAGTACCCCACTGCCCGACCATGTGAAGCAGGCTTGGCTGGCCGACTCCAGCTCGCTGGCGCGCCAGTTCCTGCTGCCCTTCATTCGCCCGCTGGCACGCACGCTGATCGTGCTGATCCAGGTGATCAAGGTCTTCGTGCCACGCCGCTGGGCCGCATCGCGCTTTCTGCACTGGCTGCTGGCCGAAGGCCTCAAGCGCCTGGTCTCACCCGAGGCCAACTGGCTGGTGATGCGTCACTTCCACCTCGGCGGGCAGATTCTCGAATTCATCGCGAAAAACTCACCAGTGCCCGTAGACACGGCGCCGCTGCGCCCCATCGTGCTCGACGACCTGAAGGACGAGCTTTTCCTCAAGCACGACCTCAATCTGTTCAATTTCGTGATCCGCCTGAACCAGGCGCTGCGCTTTACCGAACAGCAGCTGGGCCCGGTGGCGGCGCCCGACTTCAGCATGATCGTCGAGCCGCCCATCCAGCTGGAGGACTTTCCGCACGGTGCCCTGAACAAGGTCGATCTGCAGACCGCCATCGAGTGCTTTACCCCGATCTACCAGCTCTTCCTCACCGATAACGACTTCTGGCGCGCGGCCAACTCGCTGCAGCTGGACGAAACCATTGGCGTGTACGCGGCCACCATCCTCAACGCGCCCCAGCACCTGATCCTGCTCAATAACAAGCATCCGCTGGTGCCACAGAGCACGCTGCGCGCCGGCTACCGGCTGGTGCTGCACGGCCTGTCGACCGAGATGCTGCATGCGCTGTTGATGCAGCTGAAGATGGCGCAGGCCGACAAGCAAGAGGCTTGAGCTAGCGCCAGGGACGGATAGTCCGGCCGTCCCGCTGCGCACACCATGACGGCATGCTGACGCCCCTCCACACCCGTCTACGCCCGTGCAGGGGCGTTAGCCCCGCTGCCTGGCAATCCCCATCGCGACACCGGTCTCCGCGGTCTATGAATAAGCAGCAGTTCATCAGATCAATAAGGGGACGACATGAGTATCCGTGCACGCCTGGCCGGCTTGATTGGCGGCGCCATCCTGGCCTTGCTGATCGTCGGCGTATTCGGCCTCTTCCAGCTGGGCCAGATGCAGCAGACCGTTGGGCAGGTCACCGAGCGGGAAGTCCCGGCCCTGCTCGCCATCAAGGGCTTCGAGGCCCGCTATCACGCCCTGCGTACGCTGGTCTTTCGCCATATCGCCGACCCTGACCCGGACCGCAAGGCGGCCCTCGACAGCGAGCTGAAGGGCGGGGTGAGCAAGCTGGATGCCGATCTGGCCAGCTTCCTGAGCACGATGCCTGATAGCGAGGCCAAGACTCGCCTAGCCGAGTTCCGCGACATCATGGCCAGCTATTTCCTGGTGTGCGAAACCGCGCTGGCGCGCTCGCGCAATGGCCAGACCGAGGCGGCCATGGAGCTGGCGGTCAGCCCCTATATCGAAGATGCCGCCCAGCTGACCGTGGAAACCCTGGGTGGGCTGGTCAGCGAGGCCAGCCAGCGCGTCAGCGATAGCCGCGACGGTGCGGCGCAGACCTATAAGGCGGCCTTTGGCGTGCTGATCGGGGTCATCGTGTTGGCGGCCGCTTTGATGGCGGGTCTGGGATGGATGCTCAGCAATGCCATCAGCCGGCGTATGAATGCGCTGCGCGACACAGTGGTGGAGATCGGCGCCTCGCTGGACTTCACCCGCAAGATGCCGGCCAGTGGCAATGACGAGATCGGCCAGACGGTTGCCGCCTTCAACCGCATGAGTGACGCGCTGCGCGAATCCTTCGCCCAGCTTGCGGGCCTGGCCAAAGGCGTGGGCGAGGCGTCGCAGCGCATGCGCGCCACCTCGCAGGCCCTGTCGGACGATGCCAGCACGCAGAGTGATTCCGCCGCCGCCATGGCCGCCGCGGTGGAAGAGGTGACGGTCAGCATCAACCATGTCGCCCAGCGTGCCCAGGATGCGGCTGGCCTGGTGGCCGGCGCTGGCCAGCAGGCGAGCGAGGGTGCGGAGGTGGTCAATACCTCGGTGCGCCAGTTCAGCCAGATTGCCAGCCAGGTGGACGATACCGAGCAAAGCCTGCGCCTGCTCGAGGCCGAGACGGCCAAGATAGGCAGTGTGATTGCCGTGATACGCGAGGTGGCCGAGCAGACCAATCTGCTGGCCTTGAATGCGGCCATTGAAGCGGCACGGGCGGGCGAACATGGGCGTGGCTTTGCCGTGGTGGCCGATGAGGTGCGCGGACTGGCCGAACGCACCGCCAGAAGCACGCAGGAAATCACCGAGTTGGTGGCCAAGGTCAAGCACAGCAGCGATGACGTCAGCCAGCGCATGCGGCAAACGGTGACCACCGTGCAGGAAGGGGTCGCCTCGGCACGGGCTGCCGGCACGGCGATGGAAATCATTCGCAGCTCGGCCGGCGACACGGTCGCCGTAGTACGCGATATCACCGATGCCATCCATGAGCAGAGCACCGCCAGCACCTCGATCTCGCAGCAGGTGGAGCGGATTGCCAGCATGGCCGAGCAAAGCACCGCCGCCGCCCGCGATGCGGCCGGGGAAGCCAACGGCCTGCATGCCCTGTCGGGCGAAATGGGTGTGGCCATTTCGCGCTATCGCTTCCAGTAGGCAGCGCTGCACGATGCCAAGCCGCCAGTACGCCGACTGCCCTCACAGAGGAATCACCATCATGCGCCTCATGCTCAGCCTCATCTGCCTGTTTGTCCTCCATGCCCCGGTCACCGCTGCCGAGGCCGGCAAGCTGCTGATCTGGATCAATGCCGACAAGGCCTATGGCGGCCTGCAGCAGATTGCCGACCGCTTCAGCAAGGACACCGGCATTCCCGCCAAGGTCGAGCACCCGGACGATCTGGGTAGCGCGTTTGAGACCGCCAGCAAGAATGGCAAGGGGCCGGACATCATGTTCTGGGCCCATGACCGCATCGGCGACTGGATCGCCAAGGGGCTGATCAGCCCGGTCTCGCCCAAGCCGGCCCTGCAGCAGGAGCAGGTCAAGGTAGGCTGGGATGCCTTCACCCTGGGCGGCAAGGTATGGGGCTATCCGGTCGGGGCCGAAGCCGTGATGCTGATCTACAACCGCAAGCTGGTCAGCAAGCCACCCGCCAGCTTCGAGGAGATCGAAGCCCTGCACCAGGGCTTGCAGGCGCAAGGAGTGAGGGCCATTGGCTGGGACTATACGAATGCCTACTTCACCTGGCCGCTGCTGGCCGCCAATGGCGGCTATGTCTTCGCTCGCAACAAGGCCGGCGATTACGATCCGGCCGATATCGGGGTCAACAATGCAGGTGCACTCAAGGGTGTGCAGCTGCTCAACCGCTTCATCACTAGCGGCGTACTGCCCAAGGGTGGCTTGCCGTATGGCGATGCGGAAAAAGCCATGAAGGAAGGCAAGCAAGCGATGTGGATCAACGGCCCCTGGGCCTGGAGTGCGCTGCGCGAAGCCGGCATCGACTTCGGCGTGGCACCGCTGCCTACGGTGGACGGCAAGCCGGCACGCCCTTTTGTTGGTGTACTGGGTGCCATGCTGGTTGCCGGTTCGCCCAATCAGGCCACGGCAGTGAAGTTCCTGGAGGAGTATGTGCTAAAGGAAGCCGGGCTCAAGACCATGAATGCCGACAAGCCTATCGGCGTGCCCTTGAACAAGCGCCTGTTCTGGGCCTTGATGCGCGACCCGAATATCCGCATCTCCATGGACGGGGTGACTTTTGGCCGCCCCATGCCGTCCAATCTGGAGATGAGCAAATTCTGGGGCGCGCTACCGCAGGCCTTGATCCAGATAGCCGAGCAGAAGGGTAAGCCCGAGGATGCAATGGCAGCGGCCGCCAAGGCCATGCGGGCAAGCACGCCATGATCGCGCGGGCACAAGCGAGGAACAAGACAGCGTGAGCTGCCTTGCTTGCGTTCAGCCTGGTCTCAGGCCGGGAACACCCCGGTCGATAGATAGCGGTCACCGCGGTCGCAGACGATGCTGACAATGGTAGCGTTCTCCACCTCGGCCGACAGCTTGAGCGCAGCGGCCATGGCGCCGCCTGAGCTGATGCCGGCGAAGATGCCCTCTTCGGCCGCCAGGCGACGGGTCATGATTTCGGCTTCTTCCTGGCTGACTTCCATGATGCGATCGATCTTGCTGAAATCGCAGATGCTGGGCACGTATTCCGCCGGCCATTTGCGGATGCCGGGAATCTGCGCGCCATCAATCGGCTGCACACCGACGATCTGCACGGCCGGGTTCTGTTCGCGCAAATAGCGCCCGGTGCCCATGATGGTGCCGGTGGTACCCATGCTGGAGACGAAATGGGTGATCTGGCCCTGGGTATCGCGCCAGAGTTCCGGGCCGGTGCTTTCGTAATGAGCAAGCGGATTATCGGGGTTGGCGAACTGATCGAGGATGATGCCCTCGCCCGCGTCGCGCATGCGTTCGGCCAGATCGCGCGCGCCTTCCATGCCTTCCTTCTGGCTCACCAGCACGATATCGGCGCCGAAGGCCTTCATGGTCTGGCGCCGCTCTATGCTTAGGTGCTCGGGCATGATCAGGCGCATCTTGTAACCCATCATGGCTGCCGCCATGGCCAGCGCAATGCCGGTATTGCCGCTGGTGGCCTCGATCAGCGTATCGCCGGGCTGGATGGTGCCACGCGCCTGTGCACGTCGGATCATGCTCAGCGCCGGGCGGTCCTTGACCGAGCCGGCCGGGTTATTACCCTCCAGCTTGGCCAGCACCACATTGCTGGTCTGGCCGGGCAGGCGCTTGAGACGCACCAAGGGGGTGTTGCCGACAAAATCTTCCAGGGTCTGATACATGCGCGCCGCTCCAATCGAAGCGCGCATTCTACCCGCCCAAGGCGAGCAGCCCAAAAGGCCGATCGGCATTTGCATATCGCCCGCCCCAGCATGCACATGCCCCGCACGGGGCGGGGCATGTCGAACCATCAGCGCAAACCAGGCAGGCTTACTTGGGGAAGTAGTCCTTGAGCGGCTTCTTCAGGTGGATCATCCACAGCTGGGTGTCGCGCTCTTCGCCCTGAGCGATGCGCAGCTCGGCATTCACCGCATTGCCCTTGTCGTCCACCAGCTTGCCGGCCTTGTCGACCGCGTATTCCTCCGGGTCGCTTTCCTTGGCATTGATGCTGGCCTTCAGGCCGAAATCATTGTCATTGATGATGGCAATCTCGGTCGCATCGCCGAACTTACCCAGGTCGCCCACCACGGCCAAGCCCTCTGCCTTCTCGGCCGTCCAGCCGATCTCGCGCAGATCGAACAGGCGGGTCTTCTTGGCCATTTTGAAGCTGCTGCTGGCGCCAGCGGAAACGATATTGCTCGTACCACTCACTTCGCCACCTTCCTTGAAGGCCTCCAGCTGCTTGGCATCGGCGTATTCCAGTTCCTTACCATTGGCCAGCTTGACCTTGCTCAGGTCCTGGGCGCCCTTGATGTCGATCAGGTAGACGACATTGCGCATCTGCTTGTTCTTGTCCTTACCCTGCTCGATGACCAGAAAGCGCGTCTCGTCGATGGCGACGATATCGCCCATCTTGGCGTCGCCGCTCTTCTTGTATTCCTTCACATCATGCGGGTAGGCATACATCTGGGTGTCGCCGGTCTTCGGGTCCAGCACCACCAGACGGATGAATTGGGCGGAGCCCTTGGTTTCCTTCTTGATATCCAGCGTGGACTGGATCAGGCCCACCACCAGCCCCTTGGGGGTCAGCGCAATGCCTTCCATGCCACGATTGGCCTGGCGCTCGCCCAGTACTTCAGGCAGGCCGGCGCCCGGCAGGTACTGCTGCATGAACTCACCGCTCTTGGCATCCACCTGGGCAATGAAGGGGCCGTATTCATCGGAAATCCACAGATTGCCAGCCGAGTCGAAATCGATGCCTTCCGGGTCCATGCCGAAGTCGTCGAATTTCAGCGTGGCCAGCGTATCGGACAGCGGGATTTCCTTCGAGGAACCGGTGTTTTCCGGGCTGATCGGGCGGCCGCTGATGGCCTTGCCATCCTGCTTGAGCGGCATGCTGCTCACCAGGCGCGCCGCATCGGCCAACTGCACATTGATCTGGCCGATACGCGGCGCGAAGTCCGGGGCCAGGAAGATCTTGCTGGGCGACTTCTTGTCGCCATTCAGCACCTTAGGGGCATCACCATTCGGACCGCGGTCGGTAATCGCCCAGAAGCTCAGCGACGCATCCTTGCCATAGCCCTTGAAGCGCAGGCCGGAGCCGAATGCCGGGTGCAGGCCTTGCGGGAAGGCGCTGGCGAACTTGCCGGTGTAGGCAATCTGCTCGCTGGCCGGAATCTGCACGGTATAGCGTTCCACCGAGGCGATATGGGCGTGTTCCGGGGTATCGATCTCAAAGGCTTCGGCGGCCTGGGTGGCCACGCCAAAGGCGGCCAGCACAGCGGCGGCGACAAGGCGAACTTGCATGAGGATTTCCTGTTAGAGGGCGGTTGAACAAAACGGCCGAACCTTAGCGCCGCCATATGACAGGTTCGCGACAAGTCCTACGCCGGGGCAAAAAACAACAAGGCCTCCGCGATGGGAGGCCCGTTCTGCTCAACACATAACGCAAGCTCAGGCGCGCGCGTACAGCCAGTCGATATAGCGACTCACGCCCTCTTCCACCGTGTAGAACTCGCCCTTGTAGCCGCTGGCGCGCAGCTTGCCGATATCGGCCTCGGTATAGCTTTGGTACTTGCCGATCAAGGCTTCCGGGAAGGGGATGTATTCGATGATGCCCTGGGCGACCAGCTCGGCGAGCGGCAGCGCTTCCTTGCCTTCATGGCGACGGCAGGCATTCACATTGGCGGCGGCCAGCTCGTTGAAGCTTTGCGCGCGGCCGGTGCCGAGGTTGAAGATGCCCGACTGCTTGGGGTTGTCGAGGAAGTGCAGATTGACCTTGACCACGTCTTCCACCGACACGAAATCGCGGCGCTGATCGCCATCGGCATAGCCATCGCAACCGGCAAACAGCTTGACCTTGCCATGCTCGCGGTACTGGTGGAAATGGTGATAGGCAACCGAAGCCATGCGGCCCTTATGGTTCTCGCGCTGGCCATACACATTGAAGTAGCGCAGGCCAACTACCTGGGCGGTCAGCTCATCCCAGCGGCGACGCACAATCTGGTCGAACAGGAATTTCGAGTAGCCATACACATTGAGCGGGCCTTCGAATTCGCGCTCTTCCTTGAACACGCGCCCGGCGCCGTAAACCGAGGCACTGGACGCAAAGATGAAGGGGATTTCCTCGGCCTGGCAATAGTCGAGCAGGGCCAGCGAGTACTGGTAGTTATTGTCCATCATGTACTGGCCGTCCTGTTCCATGGTGTCGGAACAAGCGCCCTGGTGCAGCACGGCCTGGATTTCACCATCGAAATCGCCGGCGTCGAGCAGCTCGATAAAATCGTTCTTGTCGATGTAATGGGCGATCTCGCAATCGACCAGATTCTTGAACTTGTCGCCCTTCTTCAGATTGTCCACCGCGATGATGTCGCTGATACCGCGCGCATTGAGTGCCTTGACGAGATTCGAGCCGATGAAGCCGGCCGCGCCGGTAACCACGATATACATGGGGAAGTCCTTGAAGAGTCGATAAGGCCGATTTTAGCGCCGCCGGGCTTTGGGCGCCCAGCGGCAGCGTTTATTCGGGCTTGGGCTGCAGGTCGATGGAGGCCGAGTTCACACAGTAGCGCAGACCATCCGGTCCCGGTCCATCCGGGAACACATGGCCCAGATGCGCATCGCACACTGCGCACAAAATCTCGGTGCGGATCATGCCGTGGCTGGTATCGCGCCGCTCGTTCACCACGCCGGGCAGCGCCTGCCAGAAGCTCGGCCAGCCGCAGCCCGCGTCGAACTTGGTCTGCGAAACAAACAACGGCGTACCGCAGCAGATGCAGTTGTAGCTGCCTGCCGTGGTGGTATCCCAGTAGATGCCGCTGAACGGCGGCTCGGTATGCGCGTGGCGGGTCACGCGGTACTGGGTGTCGCTGAGCTGGGCGCGCCATTCGGCGTCGGTTTTGACCACTTTATCCATGGTTGCCTTCCTCGCTTGGGGTAAGTACAGCAAGCTGATGCCGATACGGCCAGAATGCAAGACTGTTATGGCAGATCAAAGGCGGGAAAGTGCCGCGTGTTAAACTGCGCGCCGCCTTTGGATACGGCGCGTACGCCATTTAGCTGGGTCGCGCCGCACACACTTTTCCTACTCGTACCAGACTGGACCTGCAGACATGCATGCTTGGCAAGACTTCCACGCCCCCGCCGACTACCTGAAAGACCGGGTGATCCTGGTCACCGGCGCCGGCCAGGGCCTGGGTGAGGCGGCCGCCAAGGCCTTTGCCGCTCATGGCGCGACGGTGATCCTGGTCGGCCGCAACGAGAAGAAACTCGGCAAGTTGTACGACGCGATCGAGGCCGCTGGCGGCCCCAAGCCGGCCGCCATTCCGCTCGACCTGGCCAAGCTGACCGACCAGGACTGCGTGAACCTGGCCAATCTGATCTGGAAGGAATTCGATCGGCTCGATGGCATCCTGCACTGTGCGAATGGCTTCAACCACCTGTCGCCGCTGGTCAACCAGAAGCTGGAAGAGTGGGTCGATATGTACCGTATCAATGTGGCCGCACCGTTTGCCATCAACCGCGCCTGTCTGCCCCTGCTCAAGCGTGCGGACGACGCGAGCATCCTGTTCGTGGGCGAGCAGCACGGTCTGCAGCCCAAGGCCTACTGGGGCGGCTTCGCCACCACGCGGGCCGGCCAGGCTGCCTTGGCCACCATCACCGCGGACGAATGGGACAAGCCGCCCTTCCCGCGCGTGAACCTGCTGGTGCCCGGCCCGGTGCGCACGCCCTTCCGCACCAAGACCCACCCGGCCGAACATGTCGATGCACTGCCGCTGCCGGCCGATATGCTGCCCGCCTTCCTCTACCTGCTCGGCCCGGCCGGCCAGGCGCTACGCGGCCAGACCCTGCGCTTCAACCCGGCCGATAGCGCCGGCTTCGCGCCCGAGCATGAGTGAGCAAGGCGTACGCCTGGATAAATGGCTATGGGCCGCGCGCTTCTTCAAGACGCGCAGCCAGGCCAGCAGCGCCATCGATGCCGGCCATGTGCATCTGAATGGCGAACGCGCCAAGCCCGCGCGCAGCGTGAAAGCGGGTGACAGCCTGCGCATCCTCAATGCAGGCGGCGAGTTCATCGTGACCGTGCTGGGCCTGAGCGAGCAACGCGGCCCGGCCAGCGTGGCCCAGCAGCTGTATGCCGAAACCGAAGCCAGCGCCGCTGCCCGCCTGCTGCGCGCCACCCAGGCCAAGCTCGAACCGGTATTCGACCACCCCGATGTCCGCGGCCGCCCGACCAAGAAATGGCGCCGCCAGCTCCATTACTTCGAGCGCAAGCAGCAGGACGACTGAGCGCGCGCCCACCGACGGCCCCTCGGCCAAGCATCGCCCCTCTTCAACCAAACCAACACGCGCATGCCCGACATTCTGAGCACCCTGACCGCCCCGCTATTCTTTGTCGGCAGCATGCCGATGTCGGCCGGCGATATGCTCGGCTTTGCCACTGGCCTGCTGTGCGTGTGGCTGACTGCGCGCGCCCATATCTGGAACTTCCCGGCCGGCATTCTGAATAGCGCGATTCTCGGCCTCGTCTTCCTGCAGCAGCGCCTGTTTGCCGATGCCGGCCTGCAGATCGTCTTCATCGTCCTGGCGGTGCTGGGTTGGCGCCAATGGCTGCTGCACGGCCAGCGCCAAGCCGCGGCGCCCGTGCTCGCCACCAGCCTGCGCGAACAGCTATTGCTGCTGGCCAGCGCGGGCCTGATCACGCTGCTGCTGTGGCAGCTGCTGCTGGCGCTCAAGGGCAGCGCACCACCGATCGATGCCTTGATCACCGCGCTGAGCCTATGCGCGCAGTGGCAGCTGAACCGCCGCCAGACCTCAAGCTGGGCCTGGTGGATCGCCGTCGATATCGTGTCGATTCCGCTCTACTGGAGCCGCGGCCTGCCGCTGATCGCCGCCCTGTACGCGATCTTCCTGCTGATCTGCCTGAAGGGCTGGTGGCACTGGCGCAGCCTCGCGCAAGCGCGTCCGCTGGGTGCCGCGGCATGAGCCGTCTGATCTATGCGCATGGGCTGATCATCGGCAAGTTCTACCCGCCGCACCGTGGGCATGACTACCTGATCCGCACCGCCGCTGCGCATTGCCGGCAGGTCACCGTCGGCCTGTTGGGCGCCAGCGTGGAATCGATCCCCCTGGCCGCGCGCCTGGCCTGGTTACGTGCGAGCCTCGCCGATCTGCCCCAAGTACGCATCGTGGCCGAACTCGACGATGTGCCGATCGACTATGCCTGCCCGCAGATCTGGGCCGCGCATGTGGACATCATGCGCCAGGCCATTCGCCAGGCCGACCGTCTGTATGGCGCGGCACCCGCCGTGGACGCGGTGTTCAGCTCCGAGCCCTATGGCACCGAGCTGGCGCGGCAGTTTTCCGCCGCCCCGGTCTGCCTCGATCCCGCGCGCACGCTGTATCCGATATCGGCCACGGCCGTGCGGGCCGACCCGCTGACACACTGGGACCAGCTGGTGCCAGCCGTGCAGGCGGGGCTGGCGCTGCGCGTGGTGGTGGTGGGCGCCGAGTCCACCGGCACCACCACGCTGGCGCGCGATCTGGCCGAGGCGCTGCGCGCGCGCGGCGGCGTATGGACGCGCACGCGCTGGGTAGCCGAATATGGGCGCGAATACAGCTGGAATCTGCTTGCCCTGGCGCGCGCCAGTCAGCCGGATGCCGGCCCCGAGGCGATTGCCTGGCACAGCGAGGACTTCAGCCAGGTGGCGCGCATGCAGTGCCAGCGCGAGGATGAGGCAGCCGCAGCGGGCAGCCCGGTGCTGATCTGCGACACCGATGCACTGGCTACGCGCATCTGGCATGAGCGCTATATGGGCTACCCTTCCGAGCAAGTCGCCGCGCTTGCCGCAGCCATGCCGCCGCGTGCGCTCTACCTGCTGACCAGCGAGCAGGGCGTGCCGTTTGAGGACGATGGCCTGCGCGATGGCGAGCACCTGCGTAGCTGGATGAACCAGCGCTTTCGCAGCGAGCTAGCCGCGCAGCCCGTGCCCTGGCGCGAACTGCACGGCAGCCCCGCGCAACGCTGCAGCCAGGCTCTGGCCGCCATCGATGCCTTGCTGGCGCAGGCCTGGCAATTTGCGCCCCCACTCCAACCCGCCTCTGACTGACGGAAACAGCCATGTCGCCCCTGAGCTTCTTCCAGCGCCTGTCCAAATCGCCCACCAACCCCAAGCCAGTGCTCAAGCCGCGCCAGTTTGATGTGGCGGACTTGTATGCCGGGCCGCTACAAAGCGGCGACAGCGCGACGGCGCCCAACCGCGCGCTGGACGAGAAGCTGCGCCAGGCCTATTTCTGGATCGTCAATAGCGCCATCATCAGCCCGCATTACGATATCGAATACCACGATGGCCCGACCCAGCGTTACCAGGTGGGCGATAGCAAGCGCCTGTTGACCCTGCCCTCGGCACAGAGCTATTCAAGCTTTGTGCTGCTGCCGCTGTTGACCTTTGCCACGCGGCGCAAATGCCTGTTCGTGGGCGGGCCGGGGCGCGGCAAGACGGCCAGCGCGATTCTGATGGGGGTGCTGGCCGGCTATCCGCTCAAGGAAGTGCGCCGCGCCATGCAACACGGCCACCCGCAGATGACCATCGCCGACCTGCTGGGCAACCCGCTGCCGGCCGACCTCGTCGCCGCACAGAATATGGACGATATCCGTATTGCCTGGCGCAGCTGGCTGGGCATGCGGGTCAAGATCATCGACGAGTACAACCGCATTCCCACCCGCACCCAGAGCGCGCTGCTGACCCTGATGGGCGACAACTATGCCGAGGTGCTCAACCATGTGTTCGAGTGCCCCGATTCGGCCTGGTATCTGACCGCCAACGACGACCGGGGCGGAGGCACCTATGCGGTGGTCGAGGCGCTGCGTGACCGCATCGATGTGGTGGTGCAGGCGCTGGCCTTCAATCCGCGCTTTCTGGACGAATTGCTGCTGCGCATCGAGGAAAACATCCGCCCCGAGGAATTCGTGCCCGCAGAGATCATCTTCACCGAGCAGGAAGTGGATCGCATGGAGGAAGAAATCCGCGCGATCCAGGTGCCGCGCGAGTTACGCCGGCGCATCGAGTTCTTCACCAGCCAGTTCGAGCTGTTCGAAACCGCCGGTGCGCAGTTTGAATACCTGACCAAGGACACTGCGCGCTTGGCTGGCGTGGAATGGCATGCACTGACCGCCGCCGACAATGGGCGCGACAGGCTGAAGGACCTGGGCTGCCAGACCCTGAATGGTCTGTCGGTGCGCAATCTGATGACCCTGCTGCTGTATGCGAAGGCGCTCGCCTATTTCCGCGGCAATGGCGAGGTGGAGCTGGAGGATCTGCGCCAGACCCTGCCCTTCGTGCTGCACGACAAGCTGCAGCCTGATCTCGATGCGCCCTTCTTCAGCCTGCCGGAGAACATCCCCTTCCGCGCCGACCGCATCAGCTGGTTGCGCCATCTGTTCGACCAAGCCTGCGCCGAGTACGAGCGGTTGAACCTCGATCGGGACGACCCGCTCGCCGAGCTGGAAGCCGACTTCGCCCAGGGCCTGGACGGGCTGAGCGAGCGCGATACGCGCACCCGCCTCGCTCAGATCGAGCGGCTGATTGGCGAGCGGGTCAAGGGGCGCAAGCTGTATGGCCATCTCTACGATGACCTGCTCAAGCTCAAATATCTGCACCAGCGCTACACCAACTATCTGCACTGGCTCAGGGCACAGGCATGAGCGGCGCGGCCCTCTCCCCCGCGCTGGTCCAGGTGCTGCAGAGCGGCCGCAGCCAGTTCAATGCGCGCGTGGCCGAAGCCTGCCGCGCCCAGCCGGGCTTTGACACCAGCCTCCTGCAAACCTTTATCCAGGGCCCGCTCGATCGGCTGGCCAGCCAAGTGGCACAACAGGATGCCACGCGGCTGAATACCGTGACCCTGGCCGCCTTTGAAGCTGCCCTGACCCTGCAGCTACGCGGCAAGCACAGCCTGCCGCTGGTGCAGGTGCTCTGGGATGAGCTGCTGCCGGCCTGTCTGCCACAGTTGCTGGCCGAGCCGCGCGCGACGCTGGGCATGCTGTTCAATGGCTTGCTGTATCTGCACGCCCAAGCCGGCGCCCGCCCCGCGCAATGGCTGGCCGACCTGCGCCGCCTGGCCGCGCACTGCCCGGATACCGCCAGCCTGCGCGCGCTGGGACAGGTGCTGGCCTGGCGCTGTGGCGCCGCGCATTTTCGCGCCAGCGCCTTGAATGTACTGGCCGGCCTGCCGGCCGAGCTGGGCGCTGCCGCTTTTCAGCTACCAGCCGCGCAGCACTGGCCGAACGCCTTGCAGCGCCTGCAGGCCGACCCCTGGTTCGACCCCGCCCAGCCCGACCGTACCGGCCTGCGCCTAACTCAGGTCTGCGGTGGTTTCAGCGGCTTTGCCGGACCGTTTGCCGCGCCGCCCACGGCGCGCGTGCATGGTGAAGGCTTTGTGCTGCATAGCGCCGGACGCTACAGCTATCTGTGTGCCGACGCCTTCGGCGTGGCGCTGCATGCGGGCTCGGCGGAGGAATACGCCGCGGGCAGCCCCGGTACCGACGAACTCACCGTGCGTAACGGGCGACTCGTGTATGGCGAGGCCAGCTGCGCGCTGCCCTTGCCGGCCGAGGGCCTGCAGATCGTGTGCGGCGCGCAGAGCGCCTTGCTCTGCTCACCCTACTCGCACTATCTGCATTTGGTCGCGCTGGCATGAGCAGCGTACACGACAGCGCCCTGCTCGAACGCTGGCAGGCCGCCTGGCCCGAGGCGCTGGCAATCTGGAGCCGCTACACGCGCCTGCAGCCGGCCCTGCTGTGCAGCAGCGTGCAGGCCGCGCGCGCCGAGGGCCTGAATGGCAGCTTTGCCATGATCCGCTTCGCCGACCAGCGCGTGGTCATCGATCTGGCCACCATTGCGCGCCTGGGCCTGGATGACTATGCGCTGGAAGTGCTTGCGCATGAGATTGGCCACCATGTGCTGGCGCCGGCCAATGCCACCGACCATCTACGCCTGTTGGCGCGCATGCGCCAGGCCCTGCCCACGCTGACCCAGCACGCGCCGCTGCTGGCCAATCTGTACACCGATCTGCTGATCAACGACCGCTTGCAGCGCCAGTCCGCGCTACGCCTGGCCGATATCTACCGCAAGCTGGCCGATACCGCAGCCAAGAAAGATGCCGGCCGCTCGCCGGCGGGTGTCTGGGCGCTGTATATGCGCATCTACGAGCAGCTCTGGCAGCTGGAAGCCGGCAGCCTGTGCAGGCAAACGCTGGATGCGCGCGGCGAAACCGATGCCTGGCTGGGTGCGCGCCTGCTGCGCGTGTATGCGCGCGACTGGCTGGAAGGTGCCGGTCGCTTTGCCGCGCTGATGCTGCCCTATCTGCTGCAGGAAGATGTCCAGCAAGCCGCGCTGACCCGTTTGCTGCACGACACCGAATCGGCCGGGCGCGACTGCACGGGCGCCGGTCTGGGCGTGGTCGAGCCAGGCGAAATCAGTGGGACCATCCATCCCGCCGAGGACCCGCTGATCACCGGCGAAGACGCGCCGGATACGGACGATGCGCAGGAGCTAGATGGCGACGGACTGGGCAGCGCCGAATCGCAGCCCACCCAGCTGTCGGGCGGCCAGATGCGCGAGCCCTTCGAATATGGGGAAATCCTGCGCGCGGCCGGCGTGGTGCTCGATGCGCACGAGATCGCCATCCGCTACTACCATGAGCGCGCACTGCCCCATCTGCTGCCCTACCCGCGCCAGCACATGCCTGCCGCGAGCGAGCCGCTGCCCGAGGGGCTGAACCGCTGGGAATGCGCCGATCCGCTCGATGAGCTGGACTGGCTGCAGAGCGTGCTGCAATCGCCGACCATCGTGCCGGGGCTGAGTACGGTTAAGCGCGACTATGGTGAGCAGCCGTCCGAATTGCCCACGCTAGTGCCCATCGATCTCGATATCTATGTGGACAGCTCGGGCTCGATGCCCGACCCGCGCCAGCAGATGTCCTGGCTCACCCTGGCCGGCGCCATCATTGCGCTGTCCGCCTTGCGCGCCGGCGCCAGCGTGCAGGTCACCTTATGGAGCGGCAAGGACGAGGTACGCCGCACGGCGGGCTTTGTCCGCGACACCCAGGCCATCCTGGCCGTGCTGACTGATTTCTTCGGTGGCGCCACCGCCTTCCCCATCCATTGCCTGCGCGACACCTACGCCGACCCGCAGGGCCGCGCGCGCCCAACCCATCTCTTGATGATCTCGGACGAGGGCATCGACACCCTATTCGCACAGGATGAGCAGGGCAACGAGGGCTGGGACATTGCCGCGCGCGCCCTGGCCAGAGCGGGTGCGGGCGGCACGCTGGCGCTCAATCTGCCCGAGCAGCGCTTTGGCTATGTGGCCAAGGCACTGCAGACCATCGATAAAGCCGTGCAGACCCAGGGCTGGGCGCTGCATGCGATTGCGGACTGGGCCGCCCTGCTGAGCTTTGCGCAGGACTTCAGCCGCCGCCATCGCCACGGCTTGATTCCGCCCACCCCAATGGATCCCACCAGAATGGAGCCTGCCCGATGAGCACGACTGAAGGCCCACTGCTTGAGCTATTGCTGGGCCGGCTGGCCAATACCCCGCGCGACTTCTGCGATGCACCGCGCATTGGCGAGCGTGGTGCGCTGCATGTGGACGCGCTGGTGTTCGACCTGTGCCGCGAACTAGCCACGCCCTGCACCCTGGCCGAGCTCTCGCCGTTTCAAACCAGCAAGGCCGGCGATGCCAACTGGCTGAATCTGGTCGCAATGACCTGCTGGCTGCTGGCCGCGCCCGAGCTGCAGGCGCAGCTGAACAAGACGACCGTGCTGCCCTTGCTGGCCGACACCCTGGCGCAGATGGCAGCCGAGTATGCGGCGGACAAATACCTGCACGACCCGGAGCGGCGCGAAGAACTGCTGCGCATTACCTTGGCCGCACTCGGCCTGCGCCCGGCCGGGGAAAGCGAGGCGCAGGCACAGGACAGGCTGCAGGCACTGAGCAGCACCGAGCGGCGTCGCATCCTGGCGGCCGCCAGGGAGACGGAAAAACGCGCGCGGGAAATCCGCGAGGCGCTGATCCAGAAGGCTGCCGCCGAGGCAGCCGACAAATACACGCGCGAATAAGACCATGCATCGCGACAGCGTACGCCCGGATGAAAGCCTGTTCCCCGGCATCGGCGATAGTGGGCGCCACATGCTGCGCCAGCTGCTCGAACACCCGGCCGCACCACGCTACCGCAACCGCAGCGGTCATCGCCTGGAGGCCGACGATCTGCTCTGGCTACGCCACTTCACCCGCGAGGTGATGGCCGCGAGCATAGGCTGGCCCGCGCAGGGGCGGCCGACCTGGCTGGCCGACTTCCTGCCCGACGTGTATCGGCGCGTGCCGGCCTACCGCCAGCGCGGTGCGCCGCCTGACGATTGGCACAACCTGCCCACGCTGTCGCGCGCTGACCTCAGTCGCGATATCACCCGCTTTGTGCCGGACGATCTGCCGCTGAACCGCCTGATCGAATACTCGACCAGCGGCACCACCGGCCACCCGCTCAAACTGCCCTCGCATCCGCGCGTGTCGGCCAGCTATCTGGCCTTCCACCGCCGTGCGCTGGCGCGTTTTGGCATCGCGCTACGCGCCGGGCGTGGCGACGTCAGCGTGGTGCTGGCCGGCTTTCAGGCGCGCTGTTTTACCTATGTGTCCTTCAACCCGCTGCTCGACGACGCGGGGTTGGCCAAGATCAATCTGCACCCGAACGACTGGCAGGCTCCCGAGGACCGCGTCGCTTATCTGGACGCGATGGCGCCCGAGCTGATCACCGGCGACCCAATCTCGCTCAGCGCACTGGCCGAACTGCCGCTGCAACACAGGCCACGCGCGCTGCTGTCTACCTCGATGGCGATGAGCGCAGGCTTGCGCGCGGCGCTGAGTGCGCGCTTCGCCTGCCCAGTGCTCGATCTGTATTCGATGAATGAATGCGGGCCGATTGCGGCGTACGCGCCGGAGCTGGACGGCCATCTGCTGCTGCAGCCACGCTTGTTTGTGGAAATTCTCGATCCGACCGGCCACCCCGTGCCGGAAGGCGAGCGCGGTGAAATCACCCTGACGGGTGGCTTCAACCCCTATCTGCCGCTGCTGCGCTACCGCACTGGCGACTTTGCCGCGCTGCGCATGACGGCCGACGGCCCATTACTATGCGGGCTGCTCGGCCGCCCACCTGTGCGCTTTCAGACCGCCAGCGGGCAGTGGATCAATAATGTCGATGTCAGCCACTGCCTGGCCCGCTTTGCCCTGCCGCAGTACACGCTGCACCAGTGCGCCGACCGCAGCCTGCGCCTAGGTCTGCCGGCCGCGCAGGCCACCCAGCAAGCACCGATATGCGCAGCCCTGCATGGCCTGTTCGGCGCGACAGTACCAATAACACTGAGCGACCTGCCCTTGGCCGATAAGGTGATTCAGTACACGAGCGATCTGGCTTGAGGCGAGAACACGCCCCCGCCGCAGCGATAAAAAGCCACCCCGCGGGTGGCTTTTCATTTGGCACAACCTGATGGGCTTAGAGCTTGGACTGCATCAGCTCGAGCACCGGCTTGATCTTGCCCTTGGTGGCGGCATCACCCGCATCGTGCTTCTTCTGAGCCCATTGCACGCTGGTCAAGCCGTCCTTCTCCGGCTCGGTCAGCGCGCGCTTGCCGGCCTTGGTGATGATGATGGTGGCGGCGTCCACCGCACCATTGCCAGCGGCCACGCGCAGCAGGCTGTCGTTGCCGCAGCGGATATCTTCATAGGTGCGACGCAGTTCGATGCCCGAGTCATCGAGCTTGCGGCGCAGGCCGGCGCGGTCATTGGCCTTGGTGTATTCGCAGACGCTGCTGACCGCGCGGTCGAAATCATCGTCGGCCTGGGCCAAGCCGAGCAGGCAGACGGAGAGCAGGCTGAACAGAAGACGGTTTTGCATGATGAGGCTCCAGATGTGTTGGCGGGGGAATGCGGTCGGCGCGCGGCGCTCAGACCTGGAATTGGGCGACCTGGCGCTGCAGGCGCTCGGCCAGTTGCGATAGCTCGCGGCTCGAGGCGGCGGTCTGGGTGGCACCCACGGCGGTCTGCTCGGCAATCTCGCTGATGCCGAGCACGCCCTGGTGCAGCTGACGGGTAGTGGTGTTCTGGCGCTCGGCCGCGCTGGCGATCTCGCCGCTCATGCCGTCCACCTGACGCATGCTGGCCAGGATGGCATTCAAGGTCTTGCCAGCCTCGGTAGCCTGGTCGACGCTGGCCGCGGTGCCGCTGCGGCTCTGCGACATGGCGCCCACCGCGTCCTTCACGCCGGCCTGCAGGCGGGTGATCACCGACTGGATCTCGCCGGTGGACTGGCGCGTGCGGCTGGCCAGCGTACGGACCTCGTCGGCCACCACGGCAAAACCACGCCCCTGCTCACCGGCGCGCGCCGCTTCAATCGCGGCATTCAGGGCTAGCAGATTGGTCTGCTCGGCAATCTCGCCGATTACGGTCAGGATGCGGCCGATGTCCTTGCTATAGGCATCCAGGCGCGCCACCACTTCCGAGGTCGATTCGATATGACCGGCCAGCTGGGAGATGGTCTGCAGATTGGCGCTGACCACGTCCTGGCCACGTTCGGCCATGGCGCGCGCGGCGCGGATCTCGTTCAGGGTGCGCTCTGCACCTTCCGAGACGGCACGCACGCTATCGCTCATGGCGGCCATCTCGCGCACCATCTCGTCGGTCTGGCGCTTCTGGTGTTCGATGCCGGCGCTGGTCTGGGCGGTAATGGTGGCACTCTGCTCGCTGGCCTCGGCCAGACGCACCGCGTCGCCGGCGATATCCACCAACATCACGCGCAGGCGCTCGGTCAGCTCATTGGTCGAGCGGGCCAGGTCACCGAATTCATCCTGGCTATGTATGGCCACCGTGCGGCTCATATCGCCGGCCGCCAGGCTGCGCAGCTGGGCGACTACACCCGCCAGCGGGCGGCGGATGCTATTGGTCACCCAGATGGCGGTGGCAATCGCAATCGCCAGCGCCAGCAAGCTCATCAGCACGATGGCGGTCATGGCCACGCTGCTGCGGGTCGCGGCGCCGGCGGTGGCGGCATTCACCCGCTCGCTAGCCAGCTTGGCAATCGCATCCAGCTGCTGGCGCGTGCTGTCGATGCGCTGGTTGAGCTCGGCCAGCGCCTTCAGCGACTCGGCATCCTGCTCGAGCGACTGCACATACAGGCCCAGCAAAGCGCCATTGCCCTCCAGCACGCTCAGGTAGTCGGTGAGCAGGTCGCGCACCTCGTCCAGACCCTTGGCCGACTCGCTGGCGGCCAGCCCGGCGCGGATCGCCTCGGCCAGCGGCAGCACATCCTTGGCGGCGATGCGAGCCGATTCGAGCTTGCGCTGCTGAAGCGCCTCGCTGGCCAGGATCACCGCCTGTTTGACATCGCGGCGCAGCTTGCTGAGCACCGCCTTATTGCCCTGGCCGGCATCCATCGCATCGGCAATCAGCCCATCCAGCTCGTCGGCGCTGTCTTCCAGCGTAGCGCGCGCCGTTTTGAGCTGCGGCTGCTGGCCGGCAAAACGCTTGTGCGAGCTGAACAGCGCATCGGCCGCCGTCTGCACCGCCGCGATATCGGCGCCAAAGCGTTGTGCTGCCGACTTGAGCGCCTCGTCATTGGCGCCCAGACCCTGCAGCTCACCGCGCAAGTCAGCGATGCGCTTGGCCGTGTCGGCATAGCGCGCCTCGATGGCGCTGAGCTCGGCCTCGTCCTGATTGCCATGGTAGGTATCGGCCAGGCGGCCGGTTTCCAGCAGCGCCACCAGCACCGACTGACTGTGGCCGCGCAGCTGGGTGGCGTCGCTGACATTGGCCAGGCTGGCATTCATGCTGGCCTGACCGAACAGACCGGTCAGCCCCACCGCCAGCAAGAGCGCAGTAACCACGAAGAAGCCGGCAGCAATTCGCTGCACGACGGTGAGACGAGCGAACATGGTGATTCTCCCTCCAGCCCGGCACGCATCGGCACCGGGCGCCCCTGAGCGCTTGAACCACCCGCTTACACCCCGGGATCACCGGTAAAACGGGCTATCAAACATTAGAAAGTTCGAATTTAACCATGCGAAATAGGGAGTACCGCAATGCAGTAAACCAAGCTGTCGCATCCGCGCCACGCCTTGCTGGAAGCGGCTTGCGGCGCTATTCACCAAGCGCCACAAGGATAAATGACATAAGCATTTCCCTACAAAAGGCTGGTAAGCGGGCAAAAACCTTGTCTAAACAAGTGAATCGCCATTTCGGCCTGAAATATCGATGACATGCATGCCGCTTAGACTACATTTATCCACAGCCCAAGCATGCGCTTGACCGGCATACCCCGCCGCAGGGCTGACAACAATCAAGGGAGCGTACGGATGGATAGAAGACAGTTTTTGAAAGCAGGCAGTTTTGTCACCTTCTCGGTTGCCGGCCTCGGCCTATTTGGCTGCGGCAGCGACGAGAGCAATGCACCGGTGGCTGCCTTGCCACCGGCCGCCAGCGGCAATGGCTGGCAGTTCCCGCAAAGCCTGGCCTCGGGCGACCCGCGCCCAGACGGCATCATGCTGTGGACGCGCGTGGTGCCGGCCAATGCCGACCCGGTGGCCAGCAGCAGCCAAGCCGATTTCAGCATCCGCCTGCAGATCAGCAGCGCTGACCACGCCAGCAAGCTGGGCAGCAATGCCGCGCTGAGCGGCAGCCTGGTACTGGATACCCAGCTGCCGGTGCGCGCCGAGTTCGACCACACAGTGCGCCACAAGGTCAGCGGCCTCGAAGCCGGTAAGACCTATTTCTACCAGTTCATCGCGGGCGACATGCGCTCCAAGGTCGGCCGCTTCAAGACCGCCCCGGCACGCAATGCCGATGTAGCCGAGCTGAAGTTCGCCTTCCTTAGCTGCCAGGACTGGAGCATCAATCACTGGGGCGCGTATGCCCATATCGCCGCCAATGAGCAGCTCGATTTCATCGTGCACCTCGGCGATTACATCTATGAGACGGTGGGCGAAGCCTTCCAGACCGGCGCGGTGGAAAACCTGCATACCCAGCTGGTGCTGCCCAACGGCACCTTCAAGAACGGCAGCAGCGGCGCCAAGTACGCGAGCACGCTGGCCGACTACCGCTATCTGTACAAGCAGTACCGCAGCGATGCACGCCTGCAGGCCGTGCACGAGCGCTTCCCCTTTATCGCGGTCTGGGACGACCATGAGTTCAGCGATGACTGCTGGGGCGATGCGCAGACCTATACCAATGGCAGCGCAAGCGACAATGATCGCCAGCCTGCCCGCCGGCGCAGTGCCAACCAGGCCTGGTATGAGTACATGCCGGCCGATATCTACTACAGCGGCAAGGATGCCGAGGGCATTCACGACATCCGCATCTACCGCGAGCTGCAGTTCGGCAAGCTCGCCCATCTGGTGATGACGGACGAACGCCTGTACCGCAGCGATCACCTGATTCCGGAAGCCAGCGCCAACCCGGCTACCGGGCTTGCCTTGGGCAGCATAGGCAGCCGCTATATGGTGCCGAGCAATATGCTCGCCGGCGTGGAAGCACAAAAAATGGCGGCGGGTCAGGCCAAGGGCGATCCGCTGGCCCTGGTGTCCATCCTGGGCAAGACACAGCGCGAGTGGTGGCAATCCACGCTCAAGCAGTCCACCGCCACTTGGAAGCTGTGGGGCAATGAAGTCTCGCTGCTGCGCATGGGCATCGATGGCACGCAGGCGATTGCCACCCTGGTGGCACTGAACTTCATTCCCACCCTGGCCGGCAATATCGCCACTGCCGCCAGTGCACTGAGCAATAGCCAACCACTGGCGGCGGCCGTGGTGGCCGCCGTGGCGGCCGGCGCCAGCAATACCGTCGCGGCGAATGGCGCCGGGGCGATCGGCCTCAGTGATGCCGGAGCTGGCGACACGAATGCCAAGCTCACGGCTGCAATCGGCGCAGGCCTGAGTGCACAGCAGGCGGGGCTGGCAGTCAGCGCCTTCGATGCCGTCAAAACCGCAGCCACCGCTGGCGCCAACAGTAGCCAGCAGCAACAGGCCGGCGCACTGCGCATTGCCGAGTTGCTGACCGGGCAAAGCGGCCCCAGCGCCGTGTTTGCCGCCATCAAGGCCGATATTGCCAGCAAGCAGCAGAACTCGGCCTTTATCCCGGCCAGCATGAAATCCAGCCTGAGCGGCTTCTTCACCCAGTTCCTGCTCAATGCCGACCAATGGGACGGCTTCAATGCCGAGCGCAAGGCGCTGATGGCGCATCTGGCCAGCAATAACATCAAGAATGTGGTCGCGCTGACTGGCGATATCCATGCTTTCTACGCCGGCACCGTGCACGACGATTACAGCGCTGCCGGTGGCGGCACGCCGGTGATGGTGGACCTGGTCACCGCCGGGGTCAGCTCGGACTCCTTCTTCAGCTATCTGAAAGATGCCGTGGGCAGCCTGTCGAGCAGCCTGGCCCCCCTGGTCTACTACCCGCTCAGCGCGCCAGTTAGCGGCCTTGGCACGGTCGAACTGAATGTGAACCTGCTCGACCATACGCTTAGCCCCAGCAATGTGACGGCAGCCTCGCTGGCCAGCAGCCTGCGCGTGCAGCTGCGCGGCGCGCTGGCTGCCAAGGGCGTGCCCGAGGCTCAGCTGGATGCCACCACCACGGCCGTCCTCGCAGGCCTCGAAACCAGCAGCAGCTTCACCGGCCAGTTACTGCCGGTGGCGCAGGCCTTGGCCGGCCTCAATAGCAACCCCTGGCTCAAGCTGGCCAATACCGATGCCCAAGGCTATGCGGTGGTCACGCTGACACCGAGCGCGCTCAGCTGCGAATTCAAGCAACTGAATAAGCTGGTAGGCGGCGCAGCACCCAGCAGCACGATTGCCGCCAGCAAGCGGGCCGTGGTGCAGAAGGACATCGCCGCAGTCACGATCAGCTAAGCACACACGCGTCAGTCGCTCAGCCCCGCCGTATGGCGGGGCTTTTTCTTGCCCAGGCAGCGGCGTAGACTGCGCGGCTTTCCCGCCACCAGCGAGTTGCCGCGATGAAACCCACCATCCACTACCGCATCAGCGCCGCCCACCCGGAAGCGCATCTGTTCGACATCCGCCTGCACATCGAGCACCCTGCCGCAGAAGGTCAGCGCCTGAGCCTGCCGGTGTGGATTCCCGGCTCCTACCTGGTGCGCGAATTCGCCAAGCACATCGTCAGCATCAGTGCCGAGGACGAGCGCGGCGCGCTGGCCATCAGCAAGACCGACAAGAACCACTGGCAGCTCGCGCCGGCCCAGGGCGCGGTGACCGTGCGTTACACCGTGTATGGCTTCGATCTGTCGGTACGCACCGCCTACCTCGACACCACGCGCGCCTTTTTCAATGGCAGCAGCGTGTTCCTGGGTGTGGACGGTCAGCTCGACCAGCCGGTGGAAGTGGATATTGTGGCCCCGAGCGGCAAGGCTTATCGCGAATGGCGCGTGGCCACCAGCCTGCCCGCCCACAAGGCCAAGCCCTATGCCTTTGGCAGCTACCGCGCCGCCGACTATGACGAGCTGATCGACCACCCGGTCGAAATGGGCGACTTCACGCTGATCCAGTTCAAGGCCTGTGGCGTGCCGCACGACTTCGTACTGTCGGGCCGCCTGCCCAAGATCGATTCCAAGCGCCTGGCGCGCGATTGCAAGAAGATCTGCGAACACCAGATCCGCATGTTCGGCGAACCCGCACCGTTCGAGCGCTATGTATTCATGACCTTCGTCAGCGGCGATGGCTATGGCGGCCTGGAACATCGCGCGTCCACCGCGCTGATGTGCAAGCGCGAGGACCTGCCCAAGGACGGCGAAACCGGCATGAAGAGCAGCTACCGCCAATACCTGGGGCTGGTCTCGCACGAGTATTTCCATAGCTGGAACGTCAAGCGCATCAAGCCCGCTGCTTATGCGCCCTACCCGGCCGATGGCGAAGCCTATTCGCGCCTCTTGTGGGCCTTCGAAGGGCTGACCAGCTACTACGATGACCTGACCCTGGTGCGTGCCGGCCTGATCGATGCCGACAGCTATCTGGAACTGCTGTCACACACGATTACCGGCGTGCTGCGCACCCCGGGCCGCCTGGTGCAGAACATTGCCGATTCCAGCTTCGACACCTGGATCAAGTTCTACCGCCAGGACGAGAACAGTCCGAACAGCGGCATCAGCTACTACACCAAGGGCGCACTGGCCGGTCTGTGCCTCGACCTGCACATCCGCCAGGCTACCCAGGGCAAGCACAGCCTGGACGATGTGATGCTGGCGCTGTGGGAGCGTTATGGGCGCGACTTCTATGCTGGCAAGCCGGTGGGCGTGCCAGAAGAGGCCTGGGAACAGGTGGCCGAAGAAGTGACCGGCCTGAAGCTGCAAGCCCAGTTCGACCACTTCCTGCGCAGCACCGAGGAGCTGCCGCTGGCCGAGATGCTGGCCAGCGTAGGCATCCAGTGGCAGGCGCGTAGCCAAACCGGTGCCAATGACAAGGGCGGCTGGCTGGACAAGGCCAAGCCAAATGGCGTCTGGCTGGGTGCGCGCACCGCCAGCGATGGCGCCCTGGTCAAACTCACCCATGTGCTCAGCGATGGTCCGGCCGAGCATGCTGGCCTGAGTGCCGGCGATGTACTGGTCGCCATTGATGGTCTAAAGGCCACGGCGGGCAATCTGGATGCCGCCTTGGCCGCCGCCAAGCCGGGCGACAAGCTGGACGTACTGGCCTTCCGCCGCGACGAGCTGATGAACGTCAAGCTCAAGCTGGAAGCCGAACCCAGCCAGACCGTGGGCCTACGGCGCGACGACAGCGACCCAGCCAAGCTGGCCGCGCGTGAGGCTTGGTTGCACGGCTGAACGACAGCCTAGCCAGCCATGCAAACGGCGCCCCGCGGGGTGCCGTTTTGTTTACCAGCCAGCTCAGAAGCCGACGAAGTCGAAATCCAGCTCGGGTTTGTGCCCAGCCATCAGCTCGGCAATCGCCCGCCCCGAACCCGGCCCCTCAGTCCAGCCCAGCGTGCCGTGACCGGTATTCAGATAAAGATTGCGGATGCGCGACCTCCCCACCAGCGGCACATTCGACGGCGTGGACGGGCGCAGCCCAGTCCAGAACTGCACCGAATTCGGGTCGGCCGAATTGGGGAATAGCTCAAAGTAGCGGCGGATCAGCGCCTGGCAGCGCACCGGATTGAGCTCGGTGTTATAGCCATTCAGTTCGGCTGTGCCGGCGATGCGGATGCGCTCGCCAAGACGCGTGTAGACGATCTTCATCGCCTCATCGGTAATGCTGACCAGGGGGGCGCCCGCGTGGTCTTCGGTGGACAGCGTGGCCGAGTAGCCCTTGGTAGGGTAGATAGGCAGATAGAGGCCCAGCGGCGCGACCAGCTGCGGGCTATAGCTGCCAAGGCATAGCAGGTAGGCGTCGGCCTTCAATATCTCTTCGCGCCCCTCGCAGTCGCGCACCTTCACGCCGCTGATCTCGCCACAGGCCGACTGCAGCTCGCGGATGCAGGTATTGAAGCGGAACTCCACCCCCTTCTGCGCGGCCAACGCGGCCAGACCCTGGGTGAAGCGATGCGCATCGCCCGACTCGTCATCCTCGGCCCAGGTGGCGCCGACCAGGCGGCTACCCAGGCCGGCCAGCGCCGGCTCGATCGCCACCGCCCGCTCGCGCGGAATCGCCTCGCGGACGCAGTTGTACTCACGCATCAGCGCCGAGGCTTCGGCCGCCGCCTCGAAAGCCGCCTGCTCGAAATAGATCTGCAGGATGCCGCGGCTGGCGTGGTCGTACTCGATATCGGTGCTGGCACGCAGCGCCTGCAGGGTGGCGCGGCTATACAGGCCCAGATTGACCATTTGCACGATATTGCGTGCAGTGCGGCCGGGCAGGCATTCGCGCAGGAATTGCGCGCCCCAGGCCCACTGGCGCGGATCGACCTTGGGGCGGAACAGCAGCGGCGCATCGTCGCGCCACAGCCATTTCAGCACCTTGAGCGGTGCTTCCGGATTGGCCCAGGGCTCGGACTGCGAGACGGAAATCTGCCCGCCATTGGCAAAGCTGGTTTCCAGCGCGGCCGCCGGCTGACGGTCCAGCACCGTCACCTCGAAACCGGCTTCGCGCAAAAACCAGGCCGAACTGACACCGGTAATGCCGGCACCCAGAATCAGGACTTTCAAGTACTTCTCCTTATTCGCCACAACGCCGTTTGCATCGCCTCGGGCCGGGCCTAATAATAAGCAGACAACATTCGTTGGCGATTATCCAACAAAAAGCTCAGGGAGCTGCTTTCCATGACATTGACCCTGCGTCGCGCCGTTGTCCTGGCGATTCTGGCCGGCCTTTTGGTGCCAGGCATATTCATCAGTTTCCTCACGGTACAAAGGCAGGAAGATGCACTGATCAAGAACCTGAACCAGGACCATAGCCGGATTACCGAGATCCTGGTGCTGGGCATGCAGGAGCCGCTATGGAATCTGTCGCCCGACACCGGTAAACCGCTGCTCGACTCGGTGATGAGCGATCCGCGCATCGTGCGCGTAATCGTGCAGGACGCGACCCTGGGCACCTTTCTGGAAATGAATCGCCCCGAGCGCCGCCAAGGCAAGCTGAAAACCCTGGCGCAGAGCGTGACCAAGCAGGGCAATGTGATCGGCAAGGTGACGGTGGAAATGGACGATGGTGCAGCGCTCGCCTCCATCCACCAGAGCCAGCTGTATTTCTTCATCACTGCCGGCATCCAGCTGGCGCTGAGCCTCGCCTTCATCCTGGTTCTGCTGCAAAGCCGCGTGCTCAATCCGCTGCAAAGGCTGATGTCCGAATCAATTCGCCTCGCGCGGCACGATCTGTCCACCCCGTTCGAATGGCGCCGCCATGACGAGATCGGCAAGCTCGGCCAGAGCCTGGAAATCACCCGTCAATCGCTGCACAGCCTGTTTGGTGAGCTGGAAAGCAAGAACCGCGAGCTGGAGGCCGACATCCAGCAGCGTCGCCAGATCGAGCAGGCACTGCGCGCCAGCGAAGATCGCTATCGCCGCCTGGTCGAGTCGACCAATGTGGTGCCCTGGGAAGCCAACCCGGCCGAGTGGCGCTTTACCTATGTCGGCCCGCAGGCCGAGGTGCTGCTCGGTTACCCGCTGCATATCTGGTATAGCGAGGGCTTCCTGAGCAGCTATCTGCATCAGGATGACCGCCACCTCGCCTACAAGCTGTTCACCGAGGCACAGGACCTCGACCGCCCGATCGAATTCGAATGCCGCATGCTGGGCACCGATGGCCGCCTGGTCTGGGTGATGCTGATCGCCACCGCCATTCCGGATGAATCGGGCGACCGCCATCTGCAGGGTTATCTGATCGATATCTCGGCGCGCAAGACCACCGAAATCGAGCTCAATCATTATCGCAACCACCTAGAAGAGCTGGTTGAGCAGCGCACCAAGGCGCTGGCCGCCGCCAATAAGGAGCTGGAAGCCTTCTCCTACTCAGTGTCGCACGACCTGCGCGCTCCGTTGCGCAGCGTGGACGGCTTCTCGCAGGTGCTGCTGGAGGACTATTCGGACAAGCTCGACGACGCGGGCCGCCAATACCTGGGCCGCATCCGCCGTGCCACCCAGAATATGTCCAATCTGATCGATGACCTGCTCAATCTGTCCAAGCTCACCCGCAGCGAGGTGAATACCCAGGCGGTCAATCTGTCCGATATCGCCAACGAAATCCTGCAGGAGCTGGGTAGCAACGATCCCGAACGCCAGGTCAGCATCAATGTGATGCCGAATCTGGTCACCGAGGCCGACCCCAAGCTGATCCGGGTAGTACTGCAGAACCTGCTCGCCAATGCCTGGAAGTTCACCGCCAAGGTGCCGGCAGCCGAGATCAAGTTCGGCGCCACCCATATCGAGGGCCAGAATGCCTTCTATGTGTCCGACAACGGTGCCGGCTTCGATATGGCTTATGCCGACAAGCTGTTTGGTGCCTTCCAGCGTCTGCACAATGCGCAGGAATTCGAGGGCAATGGCGTGGGTCTTGCCATCGTCCAGCGCATCATCAACCGCCATCACGGCCGGGTCTGGGCCAAGGGCTCGCAGGGCCAGGGCGCCACGTTCTACTTCACCCTGCCGCGTCAGGTGGAGAAAACCATCAGCTAAGTGCTTGATTGAACTGTATCCACACAAAAAATAGCGAGCGAAGCCAGCTCGGGGGCTTCACAGCGAAAAAGCTTGTGCTATAGTCCGCCCGACCGAATTAGAGAACGTTCGTTCTCCGCACGCTAAGGAAACCGAAACATGGATGACAACAAGAGCAAGGCCCTGGCCGCAGCGCTGGCGCAGATTGAAAAGCAGTTCGGCAAGGGCTCCATCATGAAGATGGGCGAAGGCCAGATCGAGAACGATCTGCAGGTGGTGTCCACCGGCTCGCTGGGTCTGGACCTCGCTCTTGGCGTCGGCGGTCTGCCACGCGGTCGCATCATCGAAATCTACGGTCCGGAATCCTCGGGTAAGACCACGCTCTGTCTGCAGGCCGTGGCGGAGATGCAGAAGCTGGGTGGCGTGGCTGCCTATATCGATGCGGAAAACGCGCTCGATCCGGTCTATGCCGGCAAGCTGGGCGTGAATGTGGGCGATATGCTGATCTCGCAACCCGATACCGGCGAACAGGCACTGGAAATCGCCGATATGCTGGTTCGCTCGGGCGGTGTGGACATCATCGTGATCGACTCGGTGGCCGCCCTGGTGCCGAAGGCCGAAATCGAAGGCGAGATGGGCGACAGCCACGTCGGCCTGCAAGCCCGCCTGATGTCGCAGGCGCTGCGCAAGCTGACTGCCAATATCAAGCGCACCAATACCCTGGTCATCTTCATCAACCAGATCCGCATGAAGATCGGTGTGATGTTCGGCAGCCCGGAAACCACCACCGGCGGTAATGCGCTGAAGTTCTACGCCTCGGTGCGCCTCGATATCCGCCGCATCGGCGGCATCAAGAAGGGCGAGGAAGTGGTCGGTAACGAGACGCGCGTGAAAGTGGTCAAGAACAAGGTCTCCCCGCCGTTCCGCGAAGCCCACTTCGACATCCTGTACGGACAAGGTATCTCGCGTGAAGGCGAGATCATTGAGATGGGCGTGACCCACAAGATCGTCGACAAATCGGGCGCTTGGTATGCCTACCAGGGCAATAAGATCGGCCAGGGCAAGGACAATGCGCGCGAATACCTGCGCGACAATCCAGCCATCGCGCGCGAGATCGAAGCCAAGATCCGCTCGGCCGTCGGCATCAACGCGCCGCTGCCGGTCCCTGCGGCCGAGGCCGACGACGAAGAGATGCCGGAAGAAATCTAAGCCGCGCACTCCAGCGCCACCCCAGCGGGTGGCGTTTTTCATTCTGCCCCCTCCCCTGCCCACCATGTCTGTCGTCGACCTGCAAAAGAAAGCCCTCGACCTGCTTGCCCGGCGCGAGCACTCGCGCCAAGAGCTGCAGCGCAAACTCAGCCGCCTGGACGCCGATAGCGCCGAGATTGCCGCGGCGCTCGATGCGCTGGAAGCGCGCGGCTGGTTGTCCGATGCGCGCTTTGCCGCTGCCTATGTACGTGCCAACGCCGCGCGCTTCGGGCGCTTTCGGCTGGAGCAAGCTTTGCGCGAACTCGGCATTGCCGATGCGCTGATACGCGAGGCCTTGGACAACCTGCCTGAGGACGATACGGAACTCCTGCGCGCCCGCACGGTCTGGCAAAAGCGCTTTCGCGAGCGCCCGCGCGATGAGCAGGAGCGTGCGCGCCAAGCGCGTTTCCTGCAAAGCCGTGGTTTTGCCTACGAGGTGATCCGCAAAGTGATTGCTGGCCTGGAAGATGAATGATGCCCCCACTCCCGCGTCGCCCCGCCCTGCTGATCGGCGTGGCGCTGATCCTGGCCATTGCCATCGGCTCGCTGATGCCGGCGCCACCGCTGCCCGACACACCCGATAGCGACAAGATCGCCCACCTGCTCGGCTATGCCGTACTCAGTGGCTGGTGGGCACTGCTGCTGCGCGGTCACTGGCTGCAGGTGCTAGTCGGTGCCAGCGCCTTTGGGGTGCTGATCGAGTTCCTGCAGGGGCAAACCGCCTACCGCAGCTTCGATCTCTACGACATGCTGGCCAATGCTTGCGGCGCACTGCTCGGCCTGGCGCTAGCCGCTCTACTCGGCCGGCTAATTCAGATCCGCACTGCCAGCTAGAGCAAGATCAGTTCCTCTCTGACGCACTGGTCGCTGTGGTGCTCAGGCCACACCATTCATCGCGCTGCGCTGCAGCCCGTCGCAGAAAATGGCTGCCTACTGCGCGCCTGCCTATGCTCGCCCACCTTGGGCCACCAGCCCGTATTCCGTAATCGATGGGGGAGCGCATGAAGAAGCAGTTGTTGACACTGGCCCTGGCGGGCGCCGCACTGGGCGTGCATGCCGAGGCAGCGGTAGATGCCTACCAATGGCTGGAAGACGTGGGCGGCGAAAAAGCGCTCGACTGGGTCAAGACCCAGAACGCCGCCAGCCGCGCGATGCTCGAACAGGAGCCGGGCTTCGCCGCCCTGCGCAGCCAGGTGCGCGAGATTCTCGATTCCAAGGCGCGCATCCCTTATGTGAACAAGCTGGGCAGCCATTACTACAACTTCTGGCGCGATGCCGAGCACCCGCGCGGCGTGTGGCGGCGCACGGATCTCGCCAGCTACAAGCAGGCCGAGCCACAGTGGGAAACCGTGCTTGACCTGGATGCGCTGGCTAAGGCGGAAAACGAGAACTGGGTCTTCAAGGGCAGCAAGTGCCGCTACCCCGCCTATGACCGCTGCCTGATCGAACTCTCGCGCGGCGGTGCCGATGCGGTAGTCGTGCGCGAATTCGATATCGCCAGCAAATCCTTCGTGGCCGATGGTTTCAGCCTGCCGGAGGCCAAGACCGATGTGAGCTGGCAGGGCAAGGACGCGATTTTCGTCGGCACCGACTTCGGGCCGGGTTCGCAAACCGATTCCGGCTACCCGCGCGTGCTCAAGCTCTGGCAGCGCGGCACACCGCTGACAGCCGCCAAAACAGTATTCGAAGGCCAGCAGAGCGATATCTCGGTCGGCGCCGCCGTGGTGGAACGCCCAGGGTATCGCTACGAGATCATTGAGCGCGGCGTGACCTTCTACACCAGCGAAACCTGGTTGCGCGAAGGCGACAAGCTCAGCCGTCTTGCCGTGCCCGATCATGCCAAGGTGCAGTTCTTTGGCCCGCAGCTGCTCGTCCATCTGCGCAAGCCCTGGAAGGTGGCCGGCAAGACCTGGCCGGCCGGCAGCCTGATTGCCAGCGACTTCGCCGCCTTCCGCGCCGGCAAGCCGCGTTTCACCGCGCTGTTCACCCCAAGCGCCACCACGGCACTCGAGCGCGACGGCATCAGCTTCACCCAGAACTATGTGCTGCTGAGCAGCCTGGACAAGGTCAAGGGTCGCATCAGCGAATGGCGCTTCAATGCCGGCCAGTGGCACAAGCGCGAGGTAGCGGCACCGGCCTTTGGCAGCCTGGGCGTGATGGGTGTCGATGAGGACAGCTCGGATGACTACTTCCTCACCCATGTCGACTTCCTGACCCCCGATTCGCTCTATCTGGCCCGCGCCGGCAGCGATGCGCGCGAACTGCTCAAGCAGCGCCCGGCCTTCTTCGATGCCAGCCGTTTCGAGATCGCCCAGTACGAGGCCAAGTCCAAGGACGGCACCCGCGTGCCCTACTTCATCGTCAAGGACAAGACGCTCAAGCTCGACGGCAGCCACCCGACCCTGCTGTATGGCTATGGCGGCTTCGAAGTCAGCCTGACTCCGTGGTACTCGGCCGGTGCCGGCAAGGCCTGGATCGAGAAGGGTGGCGTGTATGTGGTGGCGAATATCCGCGGTGGCGGTGAATTCGGCCCGCGCTGGCACCAGGCAGCGCTCAAGCAAAACCGCCAGAAGGCCTATGACGACTTCATCGCCGTGGGTGAGGACCTGATCCAGCGCAAGATCACCCAGCCCAAGAAACTCGGCATCATGGGCGGCAGCAATGGCGGCCTCTTGATGGGCGTGATGCTGACCCAACGCCCCGACCTCTTTGGTGCCGTGGTCTGCCAGGTGCCGCTGCTGGACATGCAGCGCTATAACCAGCTGCTGGCTGGCGCGTCCTGGATGGGCGAATACGGTAATCCCGACATCCCGGCCGAATGGGCATACATCCGCAAGTTCTCGCCGTATCACAATCTGCAGGACGGCGTGCGCTACCCGAATGTGCTGTTCACCACCTCGACCCGCGATGACCGCGTGCATCCTGGCCATGCGCGCAAGATGTTCGCCAAGATGCAGGGCATGGGCATCCAGAACGCCTGGTATTACGAAAACATGGAAGGTGGCCATGCCGGCGCGGCCGACAATGGCCAGAAGGCCGATATGACCGCGCTGGAGTTCAGCTTCCTGTGGAAGATGCTCAAGTAAGCACGCGCGGCGCAGCAAGCTGATGGCAAACAGGCTCGCTTAGGCGGGCCTGTCTGTTTTCCGCCCATGCCGACGCGCTGCAATGCAGCAGTTTCGGGCATAATTGGCGGATATTTTTCGACTTCCCGCACGGATCCTCCACGTCATGCGCACCGCAGAAATCCGCCAGAAATTCCTTCACTTCTTCGAAGGCAAGGACCATCAGATCGTCGCCTCCAGCCCGCTCGTCCCGGGTAACGACCCGACCATCATGTTTACCGTGGCCGGCATGGTGCAGTTCAAGGACGTGTTCCTCGGTTTCGAAAAGCGCGGCTACACGCGCGCCACCACCAGCCAGAAATGCCTGCGCGCCGGTGGCAAGCACAATGACCTCGAGAACGTCGGCTACACCGCGCGTCACCACACCTTCTTCGAAATGCTGGGCAACTTCAGCTTCGGCGACTATTTCAAGCGCGACGCGATCACCTATGCCTGGGAATTCCTGACCAGCCCGCAATGGCTGAACCTGCCCAAGGAAAAGCTGATGGTGACCGTGTATGCCAGCGACGATGAGGCTTACGACATCTGGCATAAGACGGTCGGTCTGCCGGCCGAGAAGATCGTGCGCATCGGTGACAACAAGGGCGCGCCCTATGCGAGCGACAACTTCTGGACCATGGGCGACACCGGCCCCTGCGGCCCCTGCACCGAGATCTTCTACGACCACGGCCCGGACGTGGCCGGCGGCCCCCCCGGCTCGCCCGATGAAGACGGTGACCGCTTCATGGAAATCTGGAACAACGTGTTCATGCAGTTCAACCGTGACGAGGCTGGCGTGCTGCATCCGCTGCCCAAGCCTTCGGTCGATACCGGCATGGGCCTGGAGCGCCTGTCCACCGTGCTTCAGGGCGTGAAGTCCAATTACGAAACCGACATCCTGGCCAGCCTCGTCAAGGCCGCCGCGCGCGAAACCGGCGTGGCCTACACCCAGGACCAGCCCTCGCTGAAGGTGATTGCCGACCATATCCGCGCCTGTGCCTTCCTGGTGGCCGATGGCGTGCTGCCGTCCAATGAAGGCCGAGGCTATGTGCTGCGCCGCATCGTGCGCCGCGCCGTGCGACATGGTTACAAGCTCGGCCAGAAGGGCCTGTTCTTTCACAAGCTGGTGGCCGATCTGGCCAGCGCCATGGGCGATGCCTACCCGCAGCTGATCGAGGGCCAGGCGCGCATTACCGCCGCCCTGAAGGCCGAGGAAGAGCAGTTTGCCCGTACGCTGGATATCGGCATGGCCTTGCTGGAAAAGTCGCTCGAGGGCGGCAAACGCACGCTGGATGGCAAGACCGCCTTCACCCTGCACAGCACCTATGGCTTCCCGATCGACCTGACTGCCGATATCTGCCGCGAACGCGAGCTGGAACTTGATATGGCCGGCTACGAGAAGGAGCTGGCCGAGGAACAGGAGCGCGGCCGCGCCGCCGGCAAGTTCAATGCCGCTGCCAATGTCGAATACAACGGCAATGACACGATTTTTGAAGGCTATGTGGCCAATAGCTGCGAAGCACGCGTGCTGGCCCTGTACAAGGATGGCGCAGCCGTCGAGGTGCTGAACGCGGGTGAGGCCGGCGTGGTGGTGCTCGACAATACCGCCTTCTATGCCGAAGGCGGCGGCCAGGTTGGCGACAGCGGCGAGATCAGCGCCAGCGGCGGCCTGGCAGCGCTGTTCGATGTGCAGGACACCCAGAAGGTGAAGGCCGCGGTATTCGGCCACCAGGGCAAGCTGGTGCGCGGCACGCTGCGCCTCGGTGACACCGTGACCGCCACCATCGACCTGCACAAGCGTCTGGCCACGGCCCGTAACCACTCGGCCACCCACCTCCTGCACGCTGCCCTGCGCGAAGTACTCGGCACCCATGTGCAGCAGAAGGGCTCGCTGGTGAACAACGAGCGCACGCGCTTCGACTTCGCGCATACCCAGGCCGTCAGCGCCGAGGAAATCGCCAAGATCGAAGCGGTGGTCAACCATGTGATCGCGCAGAACTACCCGGTGAGCGCCACCATCATGAAGCAGGACGAGGCACTGAAAGCCGGCGCCATGGCCCTGTTCGGCGAGAAGTACGGTGATGAGGTACGCGTACTGAAGATGGGCCAGTTCTCCACCGAGCTGTGCGGTGGCACCCATGTGCAGCGTACCGGCGATATCGGCTTCTTCAAGATCGTGGCCGAAGGCGGCGTGGCGGCCGGCATCCGCCGCGTGGAAGCGGTGACCGGAGAAGGCGCACTGGCCTATGTGCAGGATATGGAGCGCGAAGTGAAGCGCGCCACCCAGCTGATCGGCGCCCAGCCAGGCGACCTGTTGGGCAAGCTGGAAAAGCTGCAGCTGGAACAGAAGGCGCTGGAAAAGGAAGTGGCCAAGCTCAAGGGCAAGCTGGCAGCCAGCGCGGGCGACAGCCTGCAGGATCAGGCCGTCGAGGTGAACGGCATCAAGGTGCTGGCCGCCCAGGTGGAAGGCGCCGACAACAACGCGCTGCGCGAGATGGTCGACAAGCTGAAGGACAAGCTGGGCAGCGCTGCCATCGTGCTCGGCGCGGTGGCCGAGGGCAAGGTGGCCCTGGTGGCCGGCGTGACCGCCGACCTAACCGGCAGGATCAAGGCGGGCGAGCTGGTCAATCTGGTCGCCCAGCAGGTCGGTGGCAAGGGCGGCGGCCGCCCGGACATGGCCATGGCCGGCGGCACCCAGCCCGAAGGCCTGAGCGCCGCGCTGGCCAGCGTGGCCGATTGGGTCAAGAGCAAGTAAGCCGCGCAGCCCAGTTAAAAAGCCGACCTCGTGGTCGGCTTTTTTACGTCTGGCTTAGGGCCAGCACGATATTTATGGCTGCGGCGATAGGCGCAGAATACTGCCGTCGCCCTCGTCGGTCAGCAAATAGATCAGACCGTCCGGCCCAACCCGCACATCGCGGATACGCTGACCGAGGCCCTGCAGCAAGCGCTCTTCCTGCTTGATCTTCGTGCCGTCCAGCGCCAGGCGCACCAGCATCTGGCCGCGCAGTGCGCCAACCAGCAGGCTGCCCTGCCACTGCGCAAACGGCTGGCCCTGATAGAAGGCCATGCCCGAGGGCGCGATGCTTGGCACCCAGTAGTGAAGCGGCTGCGCCATGCCGGCCTTGCGACTACCCTCGCCGATCGGCGCACCCGAGTAATCGACACCCCAGGTAATGACTGGCCAGCCATAGTTGACGCCGGCCTGGGTCAGGTTGACCTCGTCACCACCCTTGGCGCCATGCTCATGCGTCCACAGCTGCCCGCTGAGCGGATGGACAGCCGCTCCCTGCAGATTGCGATGCCCATAGCTCCAGATCTCCGGCCGTGCGCCCGCCTGCTTAAGGAAGGGATTGTCGGGCGGCACGCTGCCATCCGCCCGGATACGGATGACCTTGCCCAGATGGTTGTCCAGACTCTGGGCCTGATCGCGCTCGCTATAGCGGTCGCCGGTAGTAACAAACAGTGTGCCATCGGGCGCGAAGGCCAGGCGTGAACCGAAATGCAGCTGCGAGGCCACGGCCGGCTGCTGGCGGAAGATCACCTTGGGCTCGCTCAAGCCCGTCTCGTCCAGCTTGGCACGCAGCACGCTGGTGCCATTGCGCCCCTGGCCACGCGGTTCGGCATAGCTGAGATAGATCCAACGCGTGCTGCGAAATTGCGGATCGATCGCGACATCAAGCAGACCGCCCTGCCCGCTGGCCATGATGGGCGGCAGGCCCGCCAGCGGTGCCGAAACGCGCCCATCGCTGCCGACGAGGCGCAGACGCCCGGCGCGCTCGGTCACCAGGAGGCGCCCATCGGGCAGGAAAGCCATGCCCCAGGGGTGATCAAGGCCGCCGACGAACTGGCTCAGAGTCAACGCATAGGCTTCGCTGCGAAAGCGCGCGGGCAAATCGATGGCCCAAGCGGGGCTGCTCGCGCACAGCAGGCCCAGCGACAAGCAGAGGCCGCGCAGGCTTAGGCGCAGCGGCAGAACAGCAAACATCGTCTCACTCCTTAACTGGCGGCCAGCGCAGCGGGCTGCCTCGTTATACTAGGCACTCTCCCAAGCCATGCCCGCCACGACAGTACAGGCAGCCATAAGAAAAGGACCCAGCGCATGGATTTCAAGCAGATCATCATGCAGCCGGCCAAGCAGATCGCCCTGGTCGCACACGACAATATGAAAGCCGACCTGCTCGACTGGGCCAAGTTCAATCGCGGCAGTCTGGCGCGCCACCGGCTCTTCGCCACCGGCACCACCGGTCTGTTGATCGAACGCGAACTCGGCCAGCCCGTGCATCGTTACCAGAGTGGCCCTTTGGGCGGCGACCAGCAGATCGGCGCCGCGATTGCCGAGCAGCAGATCGACTTCCTGATCTTTTTCTGGGACCCGCTCGAACCCCAGCCGCACGACCCGGATGTGAAAGCCCTGCTGCGCATGGCCGTGGTCTGGAATATACCGATGGCCAGCAACCGTGCCTCGGCCGATTTCCTGATTTCGTCCAGCCTGATGGACAAGGCCTACCCACGCCGGGTGCCCGACTACAGCGCGCACGCCGAGCGCGCGCTGCCCAAAACCGCCTGAATCCGCGAGCCCACCATGTTGCCCTACCGCCTTACTGCCCTTTGCCTGCCCCTGCTGCTCAGCCTGAGCGCCCAGGCCATCAGCCTCGATCAATTGACTGGCAAGGACGCCAGCGCCGGCCTGAAGGAGGCGCTGACCGTGGCCGCCAATAGCGCGGTCAGCCAGCTTGGTCAGTCCGATGGCTTTCTGGGCAACCAGCAGGTCAAGATTCCGCTGCCCGATAGCCTGAAGAAGGCCGAGAAGATGCTGCGCAAATTCGGCATGGGTGCCCAGGCCGATGAGCTGATCACCACCATGAACCGCGCCGCCGAGGGCGCCGTGGTGGAAGCCAAGCCCATCCTGGTCAATTCGATCAAGCAGATGAGCTGGCAGGACGCCAAGGGCATACTCAGCGGCGGCGAATCGGCTGCCACCGACTATTTCCGCCGTACCAGCAGCCAAGCCATCGCGGCCAAATTCCTGCCCATCGTGAAGAAGTCCACCGCCAAGCTGCAGCTGGCAGACAAATACAATGCCTATGCAGGCCAGGCGGCCCAGTTCGGCCTGATCAAGGCCGAGGATGCCAATCTTGATGACTATGTGACCCGCAAGGCCATGGACGGGCTGTTCCTGATGATTGCCGACAAGGAGAAAGCCATCCGCGCCGACCCGATGGGCCAAGCCAGCAAGCTGCTGCAGAAGGTATTCAGCGCCAACTAGGCAGGTGGCTGCAGGTGGCACGCAGCCACCCGCAACTCAGCTCAAGGCGCGTAGAAGAAGGCATCGATATAGTCAGGAGTTACCTCGGCCAAGGTGGCCGGCGACCAATGCGGCGCATTGTCCTTGTCGACCAGCAAGGCGCGCACACCCTCGGCGAAATCAGGGTGACGGCAGCATTGGCGCGACAGATTGAGTTCCATCTCGAACACCTGCGCGAGTGACAGCTGACGCGCGCGCTGCTGGGCGGCCAGCACTAGGCGGATCGAGGTCGGCGAACCGGCCGCCAGCTTCTGCGCACCCGCACGTAGCCAGTCATCCGCGCCGTTGTAGCTGCAGATGGCCGCCACCATTTCATCCACGCTCTCGTAATCCATCAGCGAACGGATCGCATCGAAGTGGCTGCGTATCGGCGAAGCCGGCAGCTCCAGCGCATGCTGGCGCATCTGATCGCGCAGATAATTGCCGAGCACCGCCTTATCGGCCTCACCCCACCCCTGCCAGGACAAGGCCCCCAGGCCGGCGAAGACCTGATCGCGCGCACTACTGGGCAGAGCAAAATCCGCCAGGTCCACATATAGCGCGTCGGCCGCATTGAAGGAGGCGCCGGTCAGGCCCAGGTAGAGCCCGAGACGCCCGGGCAAGCGATTCAGGAACCAGGACGCCCCCACGTCCGGGTAGAGGCCGATGGTGATCTCCGGCATGGCGATGCGCGAGCGCTCGGTCACCACGCGATGGCTGGCCCCGGCCATCAAGCCCAGGCCCCCGCCCATCACGATGCCGTGGCCCCAGGCCAGGATGGGCTTGGGATAGGTATGAATCGCGTAATCGAGCGCGTATTCCTCACCAAAGAAGGCATCGGTCAGCGCAAAGTCGCCAGCACGGATGGCCGCATGCATGGCCACCACATCGCCACCGGCACAGAAGGCCTTCTCGCCCGCGCCGCGTAGCAGCACGCAGGCAACGCGTGCATCGTCCCGCCAAGCCGCCAGTTGCGGGGCAATCTGGCGAATCATCTCCAAGGACAGCGCATTGAGCGACTTCTCGGCGCTCAGGGTGATCTGGCCGATCAGATGGCCGCTCTCGGTGGGCAGTAGCTCGAATACGACAGTCTTGCTGGTCATCACACATTCCTTCCAGGCCGCGTGCTCAACAGCCGCGCGGGTAATACCAAAGATTCAGGGCGCCATCACGCCCACGCAAGGGCAGCCAGCCACGCGCCAGCACCAGGCTGGCTTCACCGTGTGTGCACACATTCGCTCGTATGGCGATATGGAACCAGGTCTGCCCAAACCGTTCACGCTGACCCAGCAGATCAAACTGCAGGCCGCTGGCTGGTGGCAAACCGGGCTGGGCACGCAGCAAGCCACCAACACGCTTAGCCAGTCGACCATTCCAGCTGGCAGTCGGGTAGCGCAGGCGCTCAGCACTGAGCAGGCTGGCATAGCTTTGCCAATGCTGGCCGGCCTGTGCGGGCAACCAGCGTAGCGCGCTGCCCGCGGTAGCCTCGCGTAGCGCCACGCCCCACCAGCCGGGCTGCTGTGCATAGATCAGCAGTCGGGCTTGCTCATAGTCAGTTTCAAGATAGGCGAGATCGCCAGCGCTATAGGTTTGCAACGCGCCGCCCGGCTTATCGGCCAGCCAGAGCGGCTGGGCGAGCTGCTCGGGCAGCGTTAGGGCCGGGTCGATCAGCACGCCCAGACTGGTCGCGGGTGGCTCGGGCTGCGGCTGGTAATCGGCGCTCCCAGCCCAGCCCAAACACGCTAGGCAGGCGAGCGCGACCCACCTAGCGGTTCTTCCAGACCGGCGCACGCTTTTCCAGGAAGGCTTGCACGCCTTCTTGCTGATCTTCGGTATCGAACAGATCGACGAACATTTCCCGCTCCAGCGTCAGTGCCGACCACATGCTCTGCTTGCGCGCGGCCTGGATCAGCTGCTTGCAGGCGCTGACCGCGCTCGGACTCTGCTTGGCTACCTTCTCGGCCATGGCCAGCGCAAACTGGCGCGCTTCACCGGTCGGCACCACTTCCTCGACCAGACCGATGCGCAAGGCGGTCGGGGCATCGACGCGTTCGCCACAGAGAATCATGCGCTTGGCCCAGCCCTCGCCCACCAGCCAGGGCAGATGCTGGCTGCCCATACCGCCAGGCAGAAGGCCCACGCTGGCTTCGGGCAGCGCCATCACCGCATGTTCCTCGGCGATGCGGATATCGCAGGCCAACGCGGCTTCCAGCCCGCCACCCATTGCGTAGCCATTGATGGCCGCGATGCTGACGCCACGGAACTGGGCCAGCGCCTCGAACGCCTTGCCGAAGTAGGTGATCATGGTGCGCGCGCGCGCCTTGTCGCCGCTGCCGAATACCTTGAGGTCGGCACCGGCGCTGAAGAACTTCGGGCCTTCGCCGGTCAGTACCAGCGCATAGATATCGCGTTCTTCATTCAGCGCCTCCACCATGCGGCGCAGGGCCGGCAGGCTCTCTTCGGTCCAGGTATTGGCGGGCGGGTTGCGGATGGTGATCAGCGCGGTATGGCCGATGCGCTCGAGTTGCAGCAGGTCGCTCATGGGGTCTCCTTGTCGGTTTTCTCGCCACAGACTATAGCGCCAAGTGCGCGCTTGCTGGCGAGGATTGACGCACGCGTCAATTTGGCGCCACACTCGCGCCCCTCAACCCCTCGCAAGGACCTCTGCCATGAAGCATTTTCTTCTCGCCTTTGCCCTGATCAGTACGGCTGCCTGGGCGAATGAGCCAGTGAAGCCCAGCTGCACCAAGCCTGAATTCCCAGGCAAGCTGGCCAGCGATATGCAGATGAAGACCTTCAATCGCCGCTTCAAGGAATACGGCGATTGCATGAAGAAGTTCATCGACGAGCAATCGGCTGTGGTCAAGAGTGCGACTGATGCGGCCAATATGGCCATCAATGACTACAACGCCGCCGTCAAGGAAGTGCAAGGCGCGGGTCAGTAAAAAACAAGACGGGGTAGTCAGCAATCCGCTGGCTACCCCGCTTCACTCTCCCCTGCTCGTGGCCGCTCAGGCTGTCCCACCGACCGTCAAACCACCGTCCACGCGTATGGTCGGTTGCCCCACCCCCACTGGCACGCTCTGGCCTTCCTTGCCGCAAGTGCCTACGCCGGGGTCGAGCTGCATATCGTTGCCGATCAGACCCACCCGGGTCAGCACATCCGGGCCGTTACCGATCAGGGTTGCGCCCTTGACCGGGTACTGGATCTTGCCGTCTTCCACCCAGTAGGCCTCGCTGGCCGAAAACACAAACTTGCCGCTGGTGATATCGACCTGGCCGCCGGCGAAATTGGCCGCATACAAGCCGCGCTTGATCGAGCCGATGATCTCCTCGGCCGAGGTGTCACCATTCATCATCACGGTATTGGTCATGCGCGGCATGGTAATGTGCGCATAGCTTTCGCGCCGTGCATTGCCGGTAATCGGCACCCCCATCAGGCGCGCATTCAGGCTGTCCTGCATATAGCCTTGCAGGATGCCGTCCTCAATCAGCACCGTGCGCTGGGTTGGGTTGCCCTCATCGTCCACATTCAATGAGCCGCGCCGATCGGCAATCGTGCCGTCATCCACTACGGTCACACCCTTGGCCGCCACGCGCTGACCAACGCGGCCGGCAAAGGCCGAGCTGCCCTTGCGATTGAAATCGCCCTCCAGGCCATGGCCGATTGCCTCATGCAACAGGATGCCGGGCCAGCCACTGCCTAGCACCACGGTCATCTCGCCGGCCGGCGCCGGGCGCGCATCCAGATTGACCAGAGCCTGGCGCACGGCTTCGCGCGCATAGCCTTGCAAGCGTTCCTCACTGAAATAGCTGTAGTCGAAGCGGCCGCCGCCGCCCACATGGGCCGATTCGCGCCGGCCATGCTGCTCAACGATCACCTGCACGCCAACCCGCACCAGCGGGCGCACATCGGCAGCACGGTGACCATCGTGACGCGCGATGTAGACGACCTCGTACTCACCGGCCAGGCTGGCCATCACCTGCGTCACGCGCGGGTCCAGGCTGCGCGTGTAGCGCTCCAGGCCCTCTAGCAGCGCCACCTTGGCTGCCTCATCCAGACTGGCCAGCGGGTCCCTGCCGCGGTACAGCGCATGGCCACTACCATGCCGGCTGCTGCCCGCCACGCCACGGCCACCCTGTCGGCCAATTGCACGCGTGGCCTGAGCCGCCGAATGCAGCGCAGCGGCACTGATATCGTCCGAATAGGCAAACGCGGTCTTCTCGCCGCTGACCACGCGCACACCGACGCCCTGGTCGATATTAAAGCTGCCGGCCTTGACGATGCCCTCTTCCAGGCTCCAGCCCTCGGCACGGCTGTACTGGAAGTAGAGGTCGGCATAGTCGACCTCGCGAGTCATGATTTCGCCGAACACCTGCTCGAGCGCGGCATCGTCAAGCTGGTAGGGATCGAGCAAATACTGGCCGGCGGCCTGGCTGGCCTGCGTGTAGGCGAATGTCATCGGGAAGACGCTTTCTGTATGCGCCCCGGCGCGGCGGCGCCTGAGGCTGAATTTAGGGTTGCTCGGCCAGGGGCGCCGGGCCCAGATGGCGAGTCAGGATGCTCTTGAAACGTTCCTGCAGCGGGCCGTTCAGCAGCGCTTCCCAGCGGGCGATTTCCGCCGGGCTGAAGCGCTGGTGGGATAAATAAAGACCGGCGCGCAAGGGCGGCGCATCCGGGCTGAAGTCTACCGTGTCTACCTGATTTTGCAGACCAAAACGTGGCAGCAGCAGGCGGTAGCTCATCGGCGCCGAGATCAGCGCATTGATGCGCCCGAGCTTGAGCAGTCGATACACGCTTTCCAGATCAGGCGCCTCGACCAGCACCCCACGTTGACGCTGCTGCCCGATCAATTGTTCCCAGAAGGGCTCGCCATAGCGATAGCTGCGTACCACGCCCAGCTTGAGCTGCGGATGCGCGAGCAACGCCTCCACCGTCGCGGGTCGGCTCAGTTGCCGGCTGATCACCAGCTGATTGCGATTGCCCCAATAGGGCAAGGCAATAAAATGGCCCCAGCGATCACGCTCGGCCGTGGGTAAGGCCGACAGCACGAGGTCAGTCTGGCCGGCGGCGAACTTCTTCCAGATCAGTACGCGCGACAGCTCGCTGACTTCAAAGCGGCAGCCGGTCTCCTGCTCGATCGCCTGCATCAGCTCAAAATCGCTGCCGTGCTGCTGGCCCGCATCATCCCGCCAGTAAGCCAGGCCAAACGGAAAAAAATCCGCACGCACCGGCCGGTTGCAACCGTAATCGGCCGGCGCCGCCAGCAAGAGCGGACACAGCAGCAGCCAGAGCAGCGTTTTCACACCAGTACCCGATGCGAGAGCGCTGGCAGGCCCTGGCGCAGGCGCGCTTTGTAGTCGTGGTCGATATCAGCGATCACAATCCCCGAACCACGTGGCAAGCGGTCGAGCACGATGCCCCAGGGGTCAACGATCATGCTGTCGCCATGGGTCTCGCGCCCATTGCGGTGATAACCGCCCTGGGCACTGGCCAGCACATAGCACAGATTCTCGATGGCTCGCGCGCGCACGAGGGTCTCCCAATGGGCGCGCCCGGTGGTCTCGGTAAAGGCGGCCGGCACAATGATCAGATCGACCGGCTGCATCTGGCGAAACAGCTCGGGGAAACGCAGGTCGTAGCAGATGGCGAGGCCAATCCGCCCAAACGGCGAATCGAATACCACTACCTCCTTGCCCGCTTCGATGGTCGCTTCCTCGCGGTATTTCTCGCTGCCCATCTCGAAGCCGAACAGGTGGATCTTGTCGTAACGCGCCGCCACCTCGCCGCGGTCGTTGTATACCAGTGTGCTGTTCTTGACCTTGTGCGGGTCCTCGGTCCACAGCGGCACGGTGCCGCCGACGATCCACAGCTTGTGCTTCTTGGCCATGCGGCTGAGGAAATCCTGGATGGGCCCATGGCCGGGCTGCTCGCGCACGGCCACCTTATCGGTGTCCTTCAGACCCAGGATGGCGAAATATTCCGGCAGGGCAACCAGCTTGGCACCCTGCTTGGCGGCCAGCTTGATTAGCACTTCGGCTTCGGAAAGATTGGCCGCCACGGTGGGGCCGGACGCCATTTGGATGGCGGCGATGCGAAGGTTTCCATGGCTGACCGCCTGGGTGGCGGCCGCTTGCAGGCTACGGGCGCGGGTGGACATGGTGTCTCCTTCTTGGTCTGGGCACACGGAACAGGCTCGGGCAGGCACGCTGGCCGCCAAAGGTGTTCCCAAAGTGAGCACACACCGCGCAACAGGCCCTCCTCGAGCCGTCTACTTGCCCGATGCAGCCCCTACCCGCTTGATCTGCGGGTCATTCCATTTGCCGCTGATGTCGTACTCGTAAGCGATAAGCCGACCCAGCGGATCTTTCAATACGCGTTGCAGCAGGAAGGCACCCACCGCGGCAATCGGATTGACCAGGGCCACGCCCACACCGACCGCCACGCTGTCGCCCACCACCGGCACGATGCGCACACGCAATTGCTGCGTTTCGCGCGCCACGTCGGCTTCGCCGCGGAACAACACCTGTGCAGCCGGGCCGACGATGGTCAGATTGTCCGTCGTCAGCACGCCTCGCACGATCTTACTATCGCCCTCGATACGGTCGAAGGCAAAGCCCTCACTGAACACGTCGCGGAAATCCAACGACAAACGGCGCGGCAGGGATTGCAAGCTCAAAATGCCCAGCAAGCGCCCCATGCCAGGATCGATCTTGGCGAACTGGCCGTTCTGGGCTTCCAGCCGCAGGTTGCCGCTCAAACTGGGGTAATCGGGCGAGGTCGGCGCGCCCTGCCAGCTCAGCTCGCCGTTCAGCCGGCCACTGCCGCGCTGCACGGTTTCCGGGTAACCAAAGCGGCCAAGCAGCTTGCCCACATTGCCCGACTCGACCGCCAGGCGGATGCGCGTGCTGCTGTCGGCGCCCTGGTCGCGCCACAGGCCGCTGGCCAGTAGCTGGCCATCCGGGTTGATCAGGCTCAGGCTGTCGATCTGCCAGTTCTCGCGCTGCTGTTGCGCCTGCAGCACCAAGCGGCCGAGCGAGTTCTGGCGAAATTGGAAATCCTCCGCCACCAGGTCGATGGCCGGCAGCACCGGCTTGCTGGCCGGGTCGGCAGTCTCATTCGGCGCACCGGGTGCGGCGGGCAGCGGCAGTTGCAGGCGGCTCAGGCGCGCGAACAGCCGACCACGCGCCTGCGGCGACCAGCTGAGCTTGCCCTCAACCTGCTTGCCGCTCGCAGTCAGTTGCCAACCGGCCTCGGCCTGCGGCAGCGCGCGCAGCGATAGCGCGTCCAACTGCTTGCCCAAGAGCTGCAGCTTGTCGACGCGCAGCTCCACACCGCTGAGCGGATTGGTGGCCTTGCTGGCGGCCGTCTCGGCAGCGGCGGGCTTGCTCTCAAGCTGGGTCTGCAAGGCCAGCCAGGGGTCGAGATCCAGCTCGGGCAGATTTACCGTCAACCACAGGCCGCGGTTGGCCATATTCGGTTCGCCCTGACCGACCCGTATCTCGCCGCGACTAAGCGCCCAACCCTGCGCGCCGGGTTCGCGCAACAGGCGGGCGCGCAGCTGATTGCCCAGCGCCAGCTGCCAGCGCTCACTGCGCTCGGCCGCATCCAGCTGCAGGCGCAAGGGGCGCAGCTCGCCAGCCGCCTTGCCCAAAGGCGCGGGCAGATCGAGCGCCACCTCCTGCAGCGGTGCGTCAAGCTGCAGCTGCCAGCCGCTGGCTGGCAGGCTGACCTGGGCGCGATAACTGCTGGCACCACTGATGCGCTCGCTGAGCGGCAGGCCGTATTGCTCGGCTGCCGCACGCATTTCGGCACGGCCGGTGGCAATGATCTGCACAACATCTCCCTCGGTGCGGATATCGGCGCGCAGCGGCCCACCCAGGCTGTGCGCACTCAGGCCCTCGGCGCTCAAGCCGCGCTCGGTGAAGCGCAGCAAGCCACGCAAGTCACTCAGCGGCGGCATATCGCTGCCGATGCGCAGCCGGTTGTCCTGGAACTGGAACTGGCCCTGCACCGTGGTCGCATCGGCATCTTCAAAAGGAATCTGCAGCTGCAGCGCGAGCTTGCCCTCGCCCTCGGCGCGCGCCAGGCTGCCCAAGCCATGCAGGCTTTGCTCAAGCGGGCTTTGCGCGATAAAGCGGAAGAACTCCGCAGTCGGCCCCTGCACCTTGCCGTCTATCTCCACCGCCGTACTCATGGCCAGATCGGGGATCAGCGCGCGCACCGCCGGCACGCGCGTGCCGAGGATGCGGCCACTGGCATCCACCTGCAGCCGATTGCCGACGATGCTCAACTTGCCATCCAGCCCGGTCACCGCCGGCCAGCCGGCTGCGTAATCGAGCTGTACGCCAGCCGTCTCGGTCTCCACGCGCCAGATGCCCTGTTGGCCATCGGCAAATGGGAACTGCGCGAGCGGCCCGTCCAGCGTGAAGCGCGCATTGCGTGCCTCGCCAGCCACCAGGCTGTGCTTGAGCCAGTCCAGCGTCTCGCGCCCAAGCACCGTGGGCAGATAGTCGGCCACCGCGCCTGCGCGCAGGCGCGCCACCGATCCATCCAGCTTCAGGTAACCGGCGCCCTTCCCGGGCCAGGCCCAGCTGGCGCTGGCTTGCGCCTGCAAATCGGCATTACGCAGCAGGAGATCGCCAAGCTTGAGCTGCCAGCCCTGCGCGGTGTGCTGCCAAGCGAGCGCCAAGCGCAGCTGGTCAAACTGCAAGGGGGCGAGGAAGAATTCCCCCGCATCGAGGCGGGTGCGTGCGCCGCGCAGGCTCAGCCGGCCGCTCTGGCCATCCAGGTTCAGTTCGCCATCGAGTGGCCCGGCACTCGGCCAGGGGCGCGGTGCCTGCCAGGCCAGATTGCTGAAGGCGAGACGGCCCTGATAAGCCTGTGCATCACGCCCATCACCGTGCCAGCGCAAATTCAGCTGTTCGAAGCGGCCACTGGGCTGCCAGCCGAGCAGGCGCTGCTGCCAGACCGCCGGCAGCGGCAGGCTGGCCGGCAGCTCGCCCAGGCCACGCAGATTCAAGCCGCCAGCGTCCAGGCGTCCGCCCTGGGGCGACCATTCCAACGTGGCTTGCGCGCCATTCAGCTGCTGGCCATCGGCCAGTGCCAGACGCAAGCCGTCCAGGCTCAGGCTGTGCGCCGCATCGCGCTGCTGCCAACGCAGGCGGCCGGCCAGCTGTTTGATCTCGAGCGGGCGCAGCGTCGGCTGCAGTTGCAGCCTTGCCTCGTGCAGCGCCAGCTGGCCGTCGAGCGCCTGCACCTTCAGGCCGCGGAAATCGAGCCGGAGTTGCGCCTCGAGCTGACCGCGCTGTGCGCCCAACGGCAGCTCGACCCAACGCGCCCAATCGGCCAGGCGCAGCTGAGCGATATCCAGCTGCAGACGGCCCGGCCATTGCTGCCAGTCGGCCGGATCATCGCCGCGCCAGTTCAGCTCGGCCTGCAACGGTGCTGCCAGCCCGGCCGGCGGGGTGGCCGACAGCTGCAGCCGGTGGCGGCCGAACAGCTGGTTCTCCAGCTTGATGTTCAGCGCAGCCAGCTTCAGCGCGGGCGCGCCGCGCAGCGCGTCCTGCCAGATCAGCTCGCCATCCTCGATGGCGATCTCATGCTGGCGTAGCAGCCACTGAGCGATCGCGTCGTCGCCCTCACCGCCATTGAGCGCCAGACCGGCCAGACGCACGATGCCGTCCGGGGCACGACTCAGGCTCAGGCGCGGGGAAATGGCGGCCAGGCGGTCGAAACGCAGCTGACCCAGCAGCAGGGGCCACCAGGACAGCGTGGCCTCGGCACGCGGCAGACTGAGCGCCAGCACACCTTCATTGCTGCGCAGGCTCAGGCCCTGCATGGCCAGATAAGGCTTGCCGGCGCGCCAACCACCCTGCAGCGCATCCACGCCAATAGGCCGCCCGACGCGCTGGCTGAATTCGGCCACCAGGGCCGGACGATACTGTTCGATGCGCGGAAAGAACCACCATTGCAGCCAGGCTGCCGTGCCGCCCCAGACCAGCATCAAGACAGCGGCCAGCCAGATCAGCGCGCGCGAATGCAGGTGCAAGAGCCGCAGAGCAAGACGGCGGACAAGCACCAGGCGGGCAAGCAGAGGGTGGTGGCGGGCAGGTGACATCGGGATGGGAAACAGGCTCTTCAAACAACAGACCGCTGCGCAGGGGGCAAGTGCCACACACCGGTCCGATATCACCGGCCAGCTCAGGTCCGCCTCGCGGCGCGCAAATGCGCGCGGCCAGTGCCTGGGCGCAGGCTAGAATAAAGGCGCGAATTCTAGCCGTGGCGCGCCCAGTGCGCCGCTTGCGTTTACACCAAATCACAAATATTTCGCCATGCTCCCCACTGTCGTCAGCGCTTTACAACACAGCCGCTACCTGCAACGCCTGTTTGCCGCCCAGCCCGAACTGCAGGCGGCCACCGAGGCGCAGCTGCAGCAGCCCTTCAGCCGTGCCGAGATGGAGGCCGCGCTTGACCCGGCGCTGGACGAGGCCGGCCTGAAGATCGCGCTGCGCAAGCTGCGCCAGGCCGTGATGGCGCGCATCTTCTGCCGCGACCTGCTCGGCCTCGCCGATCTGGACGAGGTAATTGTCACGGTCAGCGATCTGGCCGAGGTGGCGATCCTGGCCGCGCTGGAGTGCGTGACCCGCCCGGACGAGCGCAGCGGCGTGCCGATCGGGGCCGAATCGGGCCAGGTGCAGCAGCTGATCGTGGTGGGCATGGGCAAGCTGGGTGGGCGCGAGCTCAATGTGTCGAGCGATATCGACCTGATCTTCGTGTTTCCTGAAGATGGCGAAAGCAATGGCACGCGGCCGATATCCAACCAGGAATGGTTCACCCGCGCGGGCAAGCGCCTGATTGCGCTGATCCACGATGTGACGGCGGATGGCTTTGTGTTCCGCGTCGATATGCGCCTGCGCCCCTATGGCGATAGCGGGCCACTGGTCTCGAGCTTTGCCTCGCTGGAAAACTATCTGCTTACCCAGGGACGCGAATGGGAGCGCTATGCCTGGATCAAAGGCCGCGCGATCTGCGACGACAACGGCCTGTATGCGCGCCGTGGCGTGGCCGGCCTGGGTGGCGATGCGGCCGGGCTCATGCAGTTGGTTACGCCCTTCGTGTACCGCAAATACCTCGATTACGGCGCCTATGCCTCGATGCGCGATCTGCATGCGCAAATTCGCCGCGAAGTGGCGCGGCGCGATATGGCTGACAATATCAAGCTCGGCCCAGGCGGCATCCGCGAGGTGGAATTCATCGCGCAGGTCTTCCAACTGATTCGCGGCGGGCGTCGCCCTGCCCTGCGCATCCGCCCGACCCGCCAGGTGCTGGCCGAGCTGGTGGGCATGGGCCAGCTGGAAGCGCTGGCCGTGGTGGAGCTGAATGCCGCCTATGTCTTCCTGCGTGATCTCGAACACCGCCTGCAATACCTCGATGACGCACAGACCCAGATGCTGCCGAGCAACGAGGCGGATCGCGCCTTGATCGCCGCCAGCATGGGCCACCCGGACTGGAACAGCTTCTGCAGCGCGCTCGATGTGCACCGCAATAATGTCGCACGCCACTTCGAGCAGGTATTCGCCCTGCCACAGGCCGAGGGCGATGCCGTGCACCCCTTGGCCGGCGTTTGGTTAGGTATTGCCGATGGCCATTCCAGCCTGGAGAAGCTGGCCGCGCTCGGCTATCAGGACCCGGCCGAGATCGAACGCCAACTCGCCGGCATTGCCCAGGGCGGCCGCTACCAGAGCCTGGCGGACAAGAGCCGACGCCGGCTCGATGCGCTGATCCCGCCGCTGGTGGAAGTAGCGGCGCGTCAGCGCAACCCCGATGCCACGCTGGCGCGCATCCTGCGTTTTCTGGAAACCATCAGCCGGCGCGAGAGCTATCTGGCCCTGTTGGCCGAGCACCCGCAGACACTGAGCCGCCTGGCCGCCTTGCATAGCGCCAGTCCCTGGGTGGCCGACTATCTGCACCGCCACCCGATTCTGCTCGACGAGCTGCTCGACGCGCGCCTTCTGTACAGCGCGCCCGACTGGCCACGCCTGGGCCAGCAGCTGCGCGCTGACCTCGCCGCCGTGGGCGAGGATCAGGAAGCCGAGATGGATGTGCTGCGCCATTTCCAGCACCAGCAGATCTTCCGCCTATGCGCGCAGGACCTGGCCGGCGAATACAGCCTGACCACGCTGTCCGACCATCTGTCCGACCTTGCCGATCTGATCTTGGCCGTGACACTGGAACGTGCCTGGGCCGAGCTGCCCGGCCGCCACAAGCCCGAGGCGAGCTTCGCCGCCATCGGCTACGGCAAGCTGGGCGGCAAGGAACTCGGCTATGGCTCGGACCTCGACATCATCTTCGTCTACGAAGACGAGGATGCGGAGGCGGGCGAGAAATACGCCAAGCTGGCGCGGCGCATCATCAGCTGGCTCTCCACCACCACCGCGGCCGGCGCGCTGTACGAGGTCGATCTGCGCCTGCGCCCGAATGGTGCCTCGGGGCTGTTGGTGTCGAGCGTGAGCGGCTTTGCCCAGTATCAGCAGGAAAACGCCTGGGTGTGGGAACACCAGGCGCTGACCCGCGCGCGCTTTGCCGCCGGTGACGCGGCTGTAGGGGCCAAGTTCGAGACCGTGCGACGCGCCATCCTCAGCCAGCGCCGCGATGTGGTGAAACTGGCCGAGGATGTGGTCGGCATGCGCGAGAAGATGCTCGCCACCCATCCGGCCAAGGCGCAGGACGTCAAGCATATGCGCGGCGGTCTGGTAGACGTGGAGTTCATTGTGCAATTCCTGGTGCTGGCTCACGCCTGGCAGCACCCTGGCCTGCTGGCCAATAGCGGTAATATCGCGCTGCTGCGCGTGGCGGCCGATGCCGGGCTGATTCCGGCCGCCCTGGCCAGCGATGCGCAGGAAGCCTATCGGCGTTTGCGCGAGCTGCAGCACAAAGAACGCCTGGACGGTAGCGCGCCGAGCGAGGAAGCACTGGCCGCCGTGCAACCGTATTGCGAGGCGGTACGCAGCCTCTGGCATGTCGTGTTTGGCTAGGCGCAGGCCCATGCTGCCCCACACGCTGCCCACGCCGATTCACCTGGCAGTCAGCCAGCCGGCGCGATGATCAGATCAGGGCGCTGCCTGCCAGGCGCAGGCTGCGTCAGTTCGATACAAGGAAAACAAGATGAAACAGATCGTCAAATACGCGCTGTACGGTGCCGGCGGCGTCGTGCTGCTGGGCGGCGGCGCGCTCGCCTATATCGTGGCCACGTTCGACCCGAATGCGCTCAAGCCGCAGATCGAGCAGCTGGTGCTGGATGAGAAACAGCGCACGCTCAAGCTCAATGGTCCGATCAAGCTGTCCATCCTGCCCAGCCTGGGTGCCACCCTCAGCGATGTCTCGCTGTCCGAGCGCAATGCGCCCACCCAACAGTTCGCCCAGATCAGCGATGCACGCGTGTCGCTGCAGTTCTGGCCGCTGCTCAAAAAGAAGGTGATCGTGGACGCGGTCGAGCTGCATGGCGCCCAAGTGAAGCTGGTGCGCAATGCGCAGGGTGAATTCAACTTTGCCGACCTGATGAGCAAGGAAGAAGACCCGCAACCCAACCCGCCGGTGGATTTCGATATCTCGCGCATCCGCGTGGACAAGGTCAATGTGGCCTTCGACGACCAGCAGGCCGGCCGCCAGATGTCGCTGAGCGAGCTCGCGCTGGCTGCCGATGGGCTGACCCTGAAGGGCGCGCGCAATCTGGACTTCAGCACGCGCGCCCAGGTATCCAAGCCGCTGCTGGATGTGCAGCTGAAAACCCGCCTCAACCAGCTGGACATGGATACCGAGGCCAAGCGCTTCGAACTCGATGACTTGCAAAGCAGCGTGGAGGGCAAGCTGGATGCCGAGACGCTGAAGCTGAACCTGGCGGCGCCCAAGCTGAGCCTGAGTGGCAACGGCGCCAGCGCCGAGCTGCTGACGCTGGACGCGCTGCTCAGCGGCGCGGCGCGCAAGCTGGATGCCAAGTTCCGCCTGGAAAACCTGTCCGGCGATAGCAAGCAGATCGCCGCACGCGCCTTCGTGGTCGATGTGGATGGCCAGCAGGCCGGCACCGCCGCCAAGCTCAAGATCAGCAGCCCGCTGGGCTTCGATGTGGACAAGCTCGCGCTGAGCCTGTCGCGCCTGGCCATCCAGGGCAATATCACCGCCGGGCCGGCCAAGGCCGCGCCGGTGGACCTGAGCGGCCATCTGAACCTCGGCCTGCAGGCCCAGCACCTCGATACCGCGCTGGCCGGCAAGCTGGACGGCAATGGCCTGAACCTGAGCGCCGATGTGAAGAATTTCAGCCAGCCAGCCGTGCGCTTCGAGCTGAAGGCCGACCGCCTCGACCTCGACCGCTATATCGCGCCAGCCAAGGCCGATAGCGGCAAGGCCGGCCCACCGGCCAAGATCGACCTGTCCGCGCTGAAGGACCTCAATATCGATGGGCGTATCAGCGTCGGCCAGCTGAAGAAGGCACCGCTCGATGCGCGCGAAGTGCGTGTGGTGATTGCGGCCAAGCACGGCTTGATCAATGTGCCGCTGGCCAGCCTGAAGGCCTTCGGTGGCGATATCGCCGCCAGCGCCACGGCCACCGCCACCGCCAGCCCGCGCATCACGGTCAAGCCCAAGCTGAGCAATGTGGACATCCATGCGGTGCTCAAGCAGTTCGCCAACTTCGACCGCCTGGAAGGGCGCGGCTTTGTCGAGGGTGATCTGGCCGTGCAAGGCAGCGACGCCACGGCCATGAAGCACAGCGTGAGCGGCAATCTGCGCGCCAAGCTTAACGATGGCGCCTTGCGCGGCATCAATATCGGCAAGACCCTGCGCGACGCCAAGGCCACGCTGGCCAATTTCCAGGGCGGCGAAAAGACTGTGGCCAGCAGCCCGAACGAGAAGACCGACTTCACCGAGCTGACCGCCAGCTTGCTGCTAGCGCAGGGCCTGGTCAGCAATAAGGACCTGAGCATGAAATCGCCGCTGATCCGCGTGAATGGCGAGGGCGAGGCCGATCTGAAGAGCGAGACAGTCAACTACCTGATCAAGGCCGCCCTGGTGGCGACCAGCAAGGGCCAGGAAGGCGCCAGCCGCGATGAGCTACGCGGACTGACCATTCCGGTACGGGTGAAGGGCAGTTTTGCCGAACCCAAGTATTCGCTCGACCTGAGTGCCGCCTTGAAGGACAACGCCGGTGTGAAGCTGGAGGAGAAGAAGGCAGAAGTGAAGCAAGAGATCAAGCAGAAGGCCGATGAGGCAATCAAGAAGGGGCTGAAGGGCCTGTTCAAGTAAGCCGGCCCCTCGCTGCATCCAACCGCCCTGCCCTGCACGCCCAGCATGGCGTTGCACGGCAGGGCTTTGTTTTGCCCATGCGCGTTGCACAAAGCGCAAGCCTTACGCGCGCGGCAACTTCCGGCCCGGCCCGCCAGCGGCTACACTCGCTAGCTCTCATCGCAGTGCAACATACGCCCCGGCCCTCCCATGGAATATCTCGATCTCTCCCCTTGCAGCACCGCCAGCGGCACCATCCGCCTGCCTGGCTCCAAGAGCATCTCCAACCGCACGCTGCTGCTAGCCGCCCTGGCCGAGGGCAGCACCGAGGTGCGCGGCCTGCTTGATTCGGACGACACGCGCCGCATGCTGGAGGCCCTGCAGGCGCTGGGCGTGGCTTGGGAGCAGATTGCTGAGCGCGACTACCGCGTGCACGGCGTGGGCGGTGCTTTCCCGGTCAAGTCGGGCGAGCTCTTCCTTGGCAATGCCGGCACCGCCTTCCGCCCGCTGACCGCGGCACTGGCGCTGATGGATGGCGACTACACGCTGAAGGGCGTGGCGCGTATGCATGAGCGGCCGATTGGCGACCTGGTCGATGCGCTGCGCGAGCTGGGAGCTCAGATCGACTACCTGGGCCAGGAGGGCTATCCGCCGCTGCGCATCCGCCCTTGGCAGAACCAGCACGACGCCACGCCGGGCCTGCGCACACGCGTGCGTGGCGATGTATCGAGCCAGTTCCTGACCGCGCTCCTGATGGCCCTGCCGCTGGGCGGCGAGGATGCACGCATCGAGGTGGTCGGCGAGCTGATCTCCAAACCCTATATCGATATCACCCTGAATCTGCTGCGCCGCTTTGGCGTGCAGGTGGAAAGACGCGGCTGGAATGAATTCCAGCTGCCGGGCCGCCAGCGCTACCACAGCCCGCGCACCATCCATGTGGAAGGCGATGCGAGCTCGGCCTCCTATTTCCTGGCTGCTGGCGCGATTGGTGGCGGGCCGGTCCGGGTGGAAGGCGTGGGCAATCACAGCATCCAGGGCGATGTGAAGTTCGCCGAAACCCTGGCTCAGATGGGCGCGCTGATCGCCATGGGCGAGGACTGGATCGAGGCCACCGGCCCGGTGGTGGCCAAGGGCAAGAAGCTGACCGCCATTGATGCCGACCTCAACCATATTCCCGATGCGGCGATGACGATTGCGGTGCTGGCGCTGTTTGCCGATGGCACCACCACCATCCGCAATGTGGCCAGCTGGCGCGTGAAGGAAACCGACCGCCTGAGCGCGATGGCCACCGAGCTGCGCAAACTCGGTGCCACGGTGGACGAAGGCGCCGACTATATCGCCATCACCCCGCCGGCCGCGCTGACGCCGAATGCGGTTATCGACACCTATGACGATCACCGCATGGCGATGTGCTTCTCGCTGGTGGCGGTGGGCGGCACGCCGATACGCATCAATGACCCGAAGTGCGTGGCCAAGACCTTCCCCGAGTATTTCGAGGTGCTGGCCGGCGTCGCACGCTGATTTGCCCGCCCCGGCGCCGGCCCGTAAAATCGCGTCAACGCTTACTAACAAGCCCCTCCCTGCGGAGGGGATTGTTTTTTCAGGAACTACCTACCATGTCCTTGCTCCCGCTTCTTAACGACCGCTTCGCCGCTGCCCTGGCTGCGGTTGGCGCCCCGAATGCCCAGCCGCTGGTTCAGCAGGCTGGCCGCCCCGAGTTTGGCGACTACCAGATGAATGGCGTGATGGGTGCCGCCAAGGCGCTCAAGCTCAACCCGCGCGAGATGGCGCAGAAGGTCATCGATGCGGTCGACCTGGCCGGCATCGCCGCCAGCCTCGAGATTGCCGGGCCAGGCTTCATCAATATCAAGCTGGCCGACAGCTTCCTCGCCCAGCGCGTGGAAACAGCGCTCGGCGATGCCCAGCTGGGCGTGGACGCCCTGCCGCGCCAGAAGGTGATGGTCGAGTACTCGTCGGTGAACCTCGCCAAGGAAATGCATATCGGCCATCTGCGCGGCGGCATCATCGGCGACGCGCTGGCCCGTATCCAGGGCTTTGTCGGCCAGGAGGTGGTGCGCCAGAACCATGTGGGCGACTGGGGCACCCAGTTCGGCATGCTGGTGGCCTATATGGTGGAGACCAGCAAGACCGGCAATGCCTCGCTCGAACTGGGTGATCTCGACAGCTTCTACAAGAAGTCCAAGGTGCGCTTCGATGAAGACCCGGCTTTTGCCGATACCGCGCGCGACTATGTGGTCAAGCTGCAGGGTGGCGACGCCGAGGTGCTGGCACTGTGGAAGCAGTTCGTGGCGATTTCGCTCACCCACTGCAATGCCATCTACCAGAAGCTCGGCCTCCTGCTGAACGACGACGATGTGCGCGGCGAGAGCTTCTACAACGACGACCTGCCCGTGCTGGTGAATGAGCTGCGCGAGAAAGGTCTGTTGACCGAGAGCGATGGCGCCCAGGTCGTGTTTCTTGATGAGTTCAAGAACAAGGAAGGCGACCCGGCCGCCTTTATCGTGCAAAAGCAGGGTGGCGGCTATCTGTACGCGACCACCGACCTTGGCGCGATTCGCTTCCGCACCCGCGAGCTGAAGCTCGACCGCTGCCTGTATGTGGTGGACTCGCGCCAGGCCCTGCACTTCCAGCAGCTGTTCACCACCGCACGCAAGGCCGGCTTCCTGGCTGCCGACGCGCAGTTCGAGCATATCGGCCACGGCACCATCATGGGTCCGGACGGCAAGCCCTTGAAGACGCGCTCGGGCGACACGGTCAAGCTCGGCGACTTGCTCGACGAGGCGGTGGAACGCGCGTTTGCGCTGGTCAGCAGCAAAAACCCCGATCAGGACGAGGCTACGCGGCGCGAGATTGCCCGCGCGGTCGGCATCGGCGCGCTCAAGTACGCCGACCTCTCGAAGAACCGCAATACCGACTACATCTTCGACTGGGACGCCATGCTCAGCTTCGAAGGCAATACCGCGCCCTATCTGCAGTATGCGTATACACGCGTGCAGAGCATCTTCCGCAAGGTGGGTGACTGGGACCGCCGTGGTGCGCTGCTGCTGAGCGAGCCGGCCGAGCATGCGCTGGCGCTGGAACTGGCGCGCTTTGCCGATGTGGTGCACCAGGTGGCGCGCGACAGCATGCCGCACTTCCTGTGCGCCTATCTGTACAACCTGGCCACCGCCTTCTCGCGTTTCTACGAAGCCTGCCCGGTGCTGCAGGACGGCGTGGCGAACACCTCGCGCCTCAAGCTGTGCGAGCTGAGCGGCCAGACCCTGGCGCGCGGCCTGAACCTGCTCGGCATCGAGGTTTTGGAAACCATGTAAGGGTGGCTTGGACCGGCTCAAACGCCAGAAGTCGGCGTGCGCCGCCAGTCCTAGACCATGAAGCCCGGCTCAGGTGCGGCCAGCACCTGGGCGTTCACCCTGGCCAGCAAGGCCTCACGCGCGGCGGATTCGATGTCTGAATCCGCCTTTTCTTCGTACAGCGGCTTCAGCGTGGCCAGCAAATCCTTGACCCAGCCATAGCGGTTCGGCGTGACCGTGTGCTGGGTACGCACGCCATGTTGGTACTCGGTGATCTCATGGCGCTGACTACCCTGCTGCTGCAGGCTGGCCGCCACCATCAGATGGTCGGCATAGCGGATCTGCGCACGGCTCTCACTCTCCGCCTCGACGCGATGGAAGGTGTAGTACTGGCTGGCCGGGTTGTCGTCCAGCATCAGCTTGCTACCGGCCAGGGGCTGGTGATAGCTGGCCTCGAGCTTGTGATGACGCTGCTGGGTGATGGTTCGCTTCGCATTGTCCCGCCCCTCGATCTCGGTCTGTTGCGATGCCTGGTAGCTAAAGCGGTTCACCTCATCGGGCCGGCGCGGGTTAGGCCGCCGGCTAGCCTGCACCAGATCGATCTGGAAATCCGCCAGACCGCTCAGCATGGCCTGGTCGTGGTCGGCTAAGGGCATGGCGGCCAGCAAGCGCTCATAGGCAGCGCCACCGGTCTGGGTAGGCGCGCTGCGATTGAGCTGGGTAAACGCATCCTGCAACAGTGTGATCAAGGATTTATCGGCACGGCCGGCATCGCCCGCCTGGGCAAAGCGCTGCGCATAGGTGGCCAGCGCCTTCTCACGCTGGGCCGGGCTGCCCAGGATCTGCTGCTGGGCCGTGTCGAGGCGCAGCTCGAGCTTGCCGCTGGCCCCGTCCACGCTGAGCTTGCGTTGCTTGGCATCGATATCGAGCTGCAGGCTCAAATCCGTGCTGCCCGGCTGGTCCTGATCGATGCGCAAGGACAGGCTACTGAACGCCTTGGCGTCGTAAGCGAGCAGGCCCGCCAAGTCCAGCGTCGGCGTATCAGCCGTCCAGGCGGCCAGCGCCTGCTCGAAGCCCTCGGCGAGGCCAGCCAAGGCGGCCCGCTCCTGCTCGTCCAGCGCCGCACTGCTCTCGAAGCGCACCGCCAGGCCATCAGACTGATGGCCGATAAATAAGCTGACCTGGGTGCCAGAGCGCAAGCCGAGGTTCAGGCTCACCTGATTGCTCGCCTGCGTGTGCAAGCCGGCCAGGCGGGCTGCCGGCGCGAGCGCCGCACTGGCGCCGCCCGGATTGAACCAGACGGCCGCCTGGGAATAATCGCTGCCAGCCGTCAGCAGGGCCGCCCCCAAGCCCTGCAGCACCGAGCCATAGCGGCCAAACGCCTGCTGCTTGCTGGCCATCAGCGTCGAGATCGCATCGCCGTCGGCGCGCTCCCATACCGTAGCAACCGTAATGGGCAGGCCATCAGGCATCTGGCCAGCCTCGGCAGCCAGGGCCGCTGCACTGAGCCTCACCACGCTGGCGGGGCTGGCATTGGGTGTATTGGTGGACGCGCCGGCCGGCACAGTTTGTGGCGCGGTGTTCTGCTGTGCGAGCCAGGGTGCCCTGGCGGGGCCGGCTAGGCCGTTGATTAAGCTCATGGCAGGGCAAGGAAGTTGGGCATGACCGAGCTATCGTCCACGCCGCTGGAAAATGAACCCAGGGGCATGAATATAAAAAAACGGCCGGGCGAAAGCCCGGCCATTCGGTCCCTACAAGGCGCGCTAGCTTACTTGGCGGTCTTGAACTGGTTGAAGGCCTTGGTCAGTGCAACCTGGGTCGGCAGGTCGATCACAGCCAGCGGTTGCAGCTTCTGCAGCGCAGCGGCATTCGGGTAGATCTTGGCGTCGCCGCTGATCTTCTTGTCCACCAGGGCATCAGCCTTGGCGTTCGGGTTGGCGTAGCTGACGGTATTGGTAATGGCGGCCACCACCTTGGGATCAAGGATGTTGTTGATCCACTTGTGCGCGTTGTCGGCGTTCTTGCTGTCTTTCGGAATCGCCATCACGTCAAACCACATCATGGTGCCCTTGGCCGGCACCACGTATTCGATGTTCTGCGGCTTCTTGGCGGCAGCGGCACGATCCTTGGCGATATACACATCGCCGTTGTAAGCCATGGCCACGCACACATCGCCATTGGCCAAGAGATCGATCGGGCTGTCGTTGAAGACGCGCACGTCCTTGCGCACAGCCTTCAGGGTGTTCAGCGCGGCAGCCACGCTGTCCTTCGAGAAGTCGTTAGCCGGCTTGCCGTTGTAGATGTTCGCCATGGCGAACAGGTTCTTGGTCATGGTGATGTAGGAAATACCGCAGCTCTTGAGCTTGCTGGTGTACTTCGGATTGAACACCAGGTCCCACTGATCAGCCGGCATCGGCTCATTGCCCAGTGCCTTCTTGACCTTGTCGACATTGATGCCGAAGGCCATGGTGCCCCACATATACGGCACCAGGAACTTGTTGCCCGGATCAACGGCTTCCAGCTTCTTCAGGAATTCAGGGTTCAGATTGGCCAGATTCGGCAGCTTCTTCTTGTCGATGGGCTGGAAGATATTGGCCTGAATCCACTTGCCAGCGTAGTCGGCCGACGGGTAGACCACGTCATAGCCCGACTTGCCGGTCAGCATCTTGGACTGCAGGGTTTCCACGCTGTCGAACAGGTCGTACTTCACTTTCAGGCCCGAGGCCTTCTCGAAGTTGGGAATGGTGTCGGCGGCGATGTAATCGTTCCAGTTGTACACATTCACCGTGCCGGCAGCTTGCACGGCAAAGGTCGTCGAAAGGGCAAGAGCGGCGCCGAGCAGGGTCGGCTGGAAGCGGAACGGGACCATGAGAATTTGAACTCCGGAAGAGCGTTGAACAGCGGCGGGGAGCGACCCGCCAAACCCTGTGCCGATGCGCCTGAAGGCGGGGTTTAGCGGGCGGTATTACACCATGCCGCCTGCCCCAGATGCGAGCAATTTGCACTGCGCCGCTCGCCATTGTGGGCATGCGCGCCACAGCGCGCTGCGGGCGCGCCGGCCCGATCATCGGGCTGCGCCGCGAGCCGGTGCGCTGTTAGAATCGCGGGCCACGCGGCGAGCCTGCTCGCCCAAGCGATTTCACCCAAGCTAGCGAAGATCCCATGCGCGCCTACCTCGACCTTCTGCAACACGTCCTCGACCACGGCACCGAGAAAACCGACCGTACCGGCACCGGCACCCAGTCGGTATTCGGCCACCAGATGCGCTTCAATCTGGCCGAGGGCTTTCCGCTGGTGACCACCAAGAAGGTGCACTTGAAATCCATCATCCACGAGCTGCTGTGGTTCCTGAAGGGTGATAGCAATATTGGCTATCTGAAGGAAAACGGCGTGCGCATCTGGGATGAGTGGGCGGACGAAAACGGCAACCTCGGCCCGGTGTACGGCGTGCAATGGCGCAGCTGGCCCACGGCCGACGGCCGCCATATCGACCAGATTGCCCAGGTGGTCGAGCAGATCAAGCACAATCCCGATTCACGCCGCCTGATCGTATCGGCCTGGAATGTGGGCGAGATCGAGAACATGGCTCTGCCGCCCTGCCACGCCTTCTTCCAGTTCTATGTGGCCGACGGCAAGCTCAGCTGCCAGCTCTACCAGCGCAGTGCCGACCTCTTCCTCGGCGTGCCTTTCAATATCGCCTCCTACGCGCTGCTGGTGCTGATGGTGGCCCAGGTCTGCGACCTACAGCCGGGCGATTTCATCTGGACCGGCGGCGACTGCCACATCTACAGCAACCACCGCGAACAGGTGCAGCTGCAGCTCACACGCCAGCCACTGCCCTTGCCGCAGATGAAGTTGAACCCGGCGATCAAGGACATCTTCGCCTTCCAGTACGAGGACTTCACGCTCGAGGGCTATCAGAGCCACGAGGCGATCAAGGGTGTAGTGGCAGTTTGACACCGGCTCACACCAAAAAACGGCGCACCAAGGTGCGCCGTTTTGATTTCCAACAACCTAGACCAGCGCCGCCGCCCGCCTTGCCACCTTCAGATTGCCCGGTTGCAGGCGGCGCAGTGCCTGGCCGTCGCGGTCGAAGACGTGGAAGGCGCTGGCGTCGGCCGATAGGCTGAGCTGGCTGTCATAAGTGACCTCGACATTGCCGTCGCCGCGTAGCACCACGTCCTGGCCGCCTTCCAGAGTCAAGTAGAGCAGATTGGCTTCGCCCAGGTGTTCGACCAGATTGACCGTGCCGCAAAAGCGCTCGCTGCCCTGCTCGCCCGCCTGCCAGTGTTCGGCGCGTATGCCCAGGGTCACGCGTTCCCCCACGCTCAGGCCACTGCCATCCACCGCGGCGTGTACGGTCTTGCCCCCGGTCAGGCTAATGCTGACGCCCTCGCCCCCCGCCTCAGCCACCACGCCATCGAGCAGATTCATCTTGGGCGAACCGATGAAACCCGCCACGAAGAGATTGGCCGGGCATTGGTAGAGTTCGAGCGGCGTGCCGGCCTGCTGGATGCGCCCGTCGTGCATGACCACAATCTTGTCGCCCAGGGTCATCGCCTCGACCTGATCGTGCGTCACATAGACGATGGTGGCCTTCAGTTCGCGGTGCAGCTTGGCAATCTCCAGCCGGGTCTGCACGCGCAGCGCGGCGTCGAGGTTGGACAGCGGCTCGTCGAACAGGAAGAGCTTGGGTTCGCGCACAATGGCGCGGCCAATTGCCACACGCTGGCGCTGCCCGCCCGATAGCTCGCGCGGCAGGCGTTCGAGCAGATGATCGATCTTGAGGATGGCAGCCGCATGGCGGATGCGTCGCGCGATCTCGGCCTTGTCCGCGCCGGCTACCTTCAGGCCGAAGGCCATATTCTTGTACACCGTCATATGCGGGTAGAGCGCGTAGCTCTGGAACACCATGGCGATGCCACGCTCAGCCGGTGGCAGATCGTTGACGCGCTGATTGGCAATCTGCATTTCGCCGCCACTGATTTCCTCCAGACCGCACAACATGCGCAAGAGCGTGGATTTACCGCAGCCGGAGGGACCAACCAGCACGACGAATTCGCCGTCCTGGATGTCGAGGTCGATACCGGCCAGCACATCATGCTGACCATCGTAGGATTTGCGGATTTGTTGCAGGCTGACTTGGGCCATGACATGACCTCCCTTATTTGACGGCGCCGGCGGTGATACCGCGTATCAGCTGGCGCGAGAAAAACACATAGATGACGAGCACCGGCAGGACGGCCAGCGACAGCGAGGCGAGCACCGCATTCCAGTCGGTGGCGTACTGGCCGATGAATTGCTGCACGCCCAGGGTGATGGTCTGGGTAGCCTCACCTGGGGCCAGAATCAGCGGGAACCACAGGTCGTTCCACACCGGCACCATGGTGAATACGGCTACGGTGGCAATGGCCGGGCGGATCAGCGGCAGGATGATTTGGAAGAAGATGGTGAATTCCCCCACGCCATCGCAGCGCGCGGCTTCTTTCAGCTCCTTGGGTATCTGTTGGATGAATTCGCTAAGGATCAGGATGGCCAGCGGCAGGCCCTGGGCGGTGTAGACCAGCACCAGCGCGCTCAGCGTATTGACCAGCTCCAACTTCACCATCAGTTCCAGAATCGCCACGGTCCCCAGACGTATCGGCACCATGATGCCGAAGGCGAAAAACAGCAGAATCAGGCGTTGGCCGCGGAAACGGTACTCAGATAGCGCCCAAGCCGCCATAGCGCCGAACAGCAGGATCAGCACCAGCGACAGCACGGTCACCGTCAGACTATTGCCGAAGAAGCCCAGAAAGTGCGCCTTACCGAGCACCTTCTCGAAACCGATGGTGGAGAAGGTTTCGCCATTGGGCAGGGCCAGCGGTGCATCGAAAATACCGGCGCGGCTTTTGAACGCGTTGATCAGCACCAGAAACAGTGGGAACAGCGACAGTAGCGTGTAGCCGGCCAGCACCAGATGGGTGAAGCTGCTGCCGGCCAAGTGGCTTACAGGTTGACGCATGGCGGGCCTCCTCAAAACGCGTGCCGCTGCAGGCGGCGCTGCACGGCAAAGAAATACACGCCCACCCCGGCCAGGATGACCAGGAACATCAGCGTCGCCACGGCCGCGCCCATGGTGGGGCTGCCAATCTGCGACTGGTAGCCAAAGAAGGTGCGGTAGAAATAGGTGCCGAGGATGTCGGTGCTGTAGTTCGGGCCGGCCAGCGCGCCCTTCACCGAGTAGATCAGGTCGAAGGCATTGAAATTGCCTACATAGGTGAGGATGGTCACCAGGCCCAGCGTGGGCAGGATCAGCGGCAGGCGTATCTGCCAGAAGATGCGCCAGGCCGACGCGCCTTCCACGCGCGCCGCTTCGATCACTTCCTCGGGAATGGCGATCAGCGCCGCGTAGATCAGCATCATCGGAATGCCGATGAACTGCCACACCGAGATCAGCGCCAGGGTCAGCAGCGCACTGCCCTCCTCGCCCAGCCAGGGCTGGAAGTGCTCGGCCAGGCCGACCTGGGCGAGCAGGCTTTCGGCCACGCCCCACAGCGGCGACAGGATCAGCTGCCAGATAAAGCCGATGATGACCACCGACAACAGCGTGGGCAGGAACAACAGGGTCTGGTAGCTCTTGGCAAAGCGCACGCCCTTCAGGCTTAAGAGCGCGGCCAGCAAGAGGCCGATCGGGTTCTGCACAAGCATATGGATGAAGAAGAACTCGACGTTATTGCCCATCGCGTTCCAGAAGCCATCCGACCACTGCGGGTCGAGCAGCAGCTTGTAGTAGTTGGCCAGGCCGGCAAAGTGCTGCTGCCCGGCTTCATCGGTGTTGAAGAAGCCCAGGCCTAGCGTATCGAGCAGGGGCCAGGCGCTGAAGCTGGCGTAGATCAGCAGCGCCGGGGCCAGGAAGATGGCGATCTGCCATCGGGCGATTCGGTTCATGGTGCGACTTTCCTTGTGCAGGCGCGGTGCGCGCTGCAAGCCATCAGGATGGAATGCAGGCCCCGCCGTCGGCTGGGAAGCAGCGACCACGGGGTGGCGAGGGTGTGGCGCCGCGGGCGGCGGCCGTGGCGAAGCATGTTGGGCATGCCTGGGGTGCTGGTGTAGCGGCCGCAGCGCCCTCACCCAGCCCTGCACCAAGGTGTGGCGCAGGGCTGCCGGGCCTTACTGCTGCGGCTTGTACCACTTGGCGAAACCCGCCTGGATCTGCTGCGCAGCGGCCTTGGGGGCCAGCTTGCCGTTCAGCACCTGGCTGTTCACATTCCACAGCTCGGTTTCCATATTCGGCTCGCCGCGGTTCAGCACCTGGGCATTCAGGCGAATCGTCGAGCCGCAGCTTTTGCGCCAGTCCAGCATGGACTTGGCGACCTGGTCCTTGACCTCGATCGGATGCGAAGACAGCGAGAAGAAGCCGGTGACCTTATTGGTGTACAGGTCGGCAAACTCGGCCGAGGCAATCCATTCGAGGAATTTGCTGGCGTCGGCCTTGTTCTTCGACTTCGGATTGATGCCGATGCCGATATCGGTGTGGTCGGAGATCTGGCACTTATCGCCAGCCTTGGCTACCGGCGGGGCGAACGCGCCAAAGTCGAGGCCCTGCTGCTTGTAGTAGGCGATATCCCAGGAGCCTGCCGGCACGATGGCGGCGCGGCCGCTGGCGAACAGGTTCTGCGTGTCAGCATAGGTCTGCGCGCTATAGCCCTTGGCGAGGTAAGGCGCCCACTTGGCCATCTGCTCCCACACCGCCACGAACTGCGGGTCGGTGAACTTGGCCTTGCCGGCGATCAGTGCCTTGCGGCCGGCCTCGCCCTGCCAATAGTTGGGGCCAATGCCGGTGAACACGATCTGGTTGGCTTCCCACTGATCGGCCGTGCCCAATGCAATCGGGGTCTTACCGGCCGCCTTCACCTTGTCCAGCGCGGCGAAGAACTCAGCCTGGGTCTTGGGTGGAGCGAGCTTGAGGTCGGCGAAAATCTTCTTGTTGTAGAAGAAGCCATGCATGACCGAGGCCATCGGCATGCAGAAGCTGTCCTTGCCATCATCGCTCTGCCAAGCCACCTTGGCACTGGCCGGAAAGTGCTGCATGCCGGGCTTGCCATCCAGCTTCTCGAGCTGGCCCTTCTTGTACAGATCGAGCGATTTGTCGAAAGGACGGCAGGTAATCAGGTCGCCAGCCGTGCCGCCAGTCAGGCGCGCGGTCAGGCTAGAGTCGTATTCGGTCGGCGCGGTGGGGGCGAACTTGACCGTGATGCCCGGATGCTTTTTCTGGAAGGCCGGGATCAGCACGTCTTCCCACAGCGCTTTGTCATCCACACGCCAGGATTCGATGCTCAGGGTGCCGGCCTGGGCCGCGCCCGCCAGCAGGGCGACGCTCAGCATGCTCAGGGTGTGCTTGGTGTGCTTCATTTTCTTGTTGCTCCTCATTGGCGGTTGCGCCCCGGCGCTCCGGGGTTGAGGGCAAACTAGCACCGGCGGCTGTGTGACACGACGATGAGCGCCGCCACGGCGATGGAATATAAAATCCTTTGTTTTCAGATACTTGAATACCGCCAGCAGACCAGTTCAGGTAAGGCAATCTATCGCACCAAACCACTGCCCGGCCCTGCCAGCCTGCAGCCCCCGCTGAGTAGGCAAAGGAAAGCACACGCTTAAAGCCTTGATATACCTGCTTTATTCGGCACGATCATCGCGAATGGCCGCTGCCACCGCGCGCAGCAGACCGGCATCCTGGCCTGCAAGCTTTTGTTACAAATCAATAGCCAGCCTTACGTTATGCTGCGCCGCGCAGGCCGGTATAAGACAAGAAAACCACGCTCGTTCGTGTTCACTGGCCCGCATCCAAGGAGACAACGCCCGATGCCCTTCCCTCGCCATTGGCTGATCCGGCATGCCGCGCCCTGGGCGCTGCTGGCCAGCCTTGCGCTGCCTAGCCAGGCCGAGCAGCTGAATGTGCTGCACTGGTGGACCTCGGCCAGCGAGCGGCGCGCGGCGGACCTGCTGGCCGAGCGGGCTGCGGCCGAACAGATCGTCTGGCGCGATGCGGCGATTGCCGGCGGCGCCGGCGTGGGGGCGATGAAGGTGCTCAAGAGTCGCATCCTGTCGGGCCAGGCGCCCGACGTCACCCAGCTGATCGGCCCGGCGATTGCCGAATGGAGCGAGCTGGGGCTATTGCTGCCGCTGGACGAGGTGGCCGAACGCGACGACTGGCAGAACAAGCTCTTCCCCACCATACGCCAGCTGGTCAGCCCGGGCGGGCGCAGCGTGGCCGTGCCGGTCGGCCTGCATCGCATCAATACCCTGTTCTATCGCTCTGCCCTGCTTGGCAAGCTTGGGCTCAAGCCACCGCGCAACTGGGATGAGTTCGAGCTGCTGGCGACGAAGCTGAAGGCCGGCGGCTTCGTGCCACTGGCCCAGAGCAAGGAGCCCTGGCAGGTCGCCACCCTGTTCGAAGCGATTCTGCTCGGCGAAGCTGGCCCGGCCGGCTACCGCGCGCTCTTCGAAGCCGGCAATGCCGCACAGTGGCAAGGCGCGCCGGTAGCGCGTGCGCTGGAGCGCTTGCGCCGTCTGCAGCGCTGGATGCCGCAGCCGCTGCGCGAGCAACCGTGGCAGGCCGTTGCGCATGGCTTTGCGCGGGGCGAGGCAGTGATGTGGATCATGGGCGACTGGGCCAAGGGCGAACTGCTGGCCATGGGCCAGCTGGCCGATGCGGACTTCGACTGTCAGGCCTCACCGGCCACCGAGGACGCCCATCTCTACAGCGTGGACACGCTGGCCATGCTGGCCGGCAAGGACAGCCAGCCGGCCCAGCTGGCGCTGGCCGCTCTGGTGGTGAATGCGCCGGTGCAGATTGCGTATAACCGCATCAAGGGCTCGGTGCCGGTCCGGCGCGATATCAACCCGGCCCAACTCGATGCCTGCGGGCGCGCATCCTGGCAGACCTTTGCGCGCGGCAGCGGTGTGCAGGCACCCAGCATCGTGCACCGCATGGCCACCGGCGAAACCTTGAAGGAGGCGATCACTGCCCAGGTGCATCGCTACTTCCTCGACAAACGGCTGAGCACGGCGGAAACCCAGCGGAAACTGGCCGGTTATGCGCGCGCACTGGGCCGGCAATAACACAGCCGCGCCAAGGGCGCGGCTGGATCAGCTTGCCAATCAGTTCGGGCGGACCTCAGTCCTTGCCGTTGCCACGGCCATGGCCCTTGCCTGGATGCTTATCGTGCTTGTCATCACGATCATGTTTGCCGGGTCGGTCATAGCGATCATCATCGTGCCGACCGTGGCGATCACGGTAGCGCGGCACATACACATCGTTGTACCAGCGGTCCTGCACGAAGTAGACACGCCGACCGCAGGCATCGTAACGACCGCAGTGCTTGCGCCAGTTCTTGGCATGGCCGGGCGGCACATGCAGATAGATCGGCTCATGCACAATCACTGGCGAGCGATGCACGATGATGGGTTCGCGATAGATGACGCGCGGCTGCGGAAAACTGCCAATATCGATACGACCGTAGAAGCCGGGTTCCCCCACCGTCACCGACACGCCAACATCGGTGGCCAGTACAGGCACGGTCAGCAGGGCCAGGGTGGCCAGGATGGAAAATCGTTTCATATCGCAAACTCCTTCGGATGGGGGCGCGGGCCCTGTTGTGTACGTTCATACTCAGGCCCTGCCACTTAACCGGCGCTGAATACCCGATATGGGCTCATTACGCCAAGCTCACGCTGATTAGAACTACTTATGCCGCGCAAAATCCTGATCGTCGATGACGATGCCAAAACCCGCACCCTGCTGAAAACCTATCTGGAGAAGAACCAGTACGAGGTGCGCCTGGCCCACGATGGCGCGAGCTTTCTGGCCGAGTTCGAGCGCTATCAGGATGAGCTGAGTCTCGTCATTCTGGACGTGATGCTGCCCGATACCGATGGCTTTGCGCTGTGCGGTCGGGTCCGGCGCACGAGCAAGGTGCCCATCATCATGCTGACCGCCAGCGCCGACGACACCGACAAGATCGTCGGCCTGGAGCTCGGGGCCGATGACTACCTCGGCAAGCCCTACAACCCGCGCGAGCTCTTGGCGCGCATCAAGGCCATCCACCGCCGTACCGGTGATGTGGCCAGTGCGCCGGTACGCTTTTACCGCTTCAATGCCTTCCGGCTCGATCTGGTCGAGCGCACGCTCAGCGATGCACAGGGTGAGCCGGTCAAGCTGACCGGGCTCGACTTCCAGCTGCTCAAGTACTTCCTCGAGCATCCGGGCGAGGTGCTCGACCGTGATGTGCTGGCCGAGGAAACCCGAGGCCGCGATCTCGGACCGCTCGACCGCTCGCTCGATGTGCAGGTCAGCCGCCTGCGCCAGCGTCTGAATGACGATGCGACCCTGATCAAGACCGTGCGCGGCAGCGGCTATGTGTTCTCAGCCGAAGTCGTGGCCGAGCAAGCCTGATGCGCCTACTGCCCCGATCGCTGACCGGCCGGCTCAGCCTGGTGATGGTGGCTGGCGTACTGGCCACCCAGCTGGTGGCCAATCTGATCTGGACCGGCCAGCTGCGCCAGCAGGCCCAACGTGAAGCGAGCGAGGCGGCGCGCCATCTGGGCGCCAGTGCCGCCAGCGCCACGCGCTTCTTTGCCAGCCTGCCAGCCAACTACCGCCCGCTGCTGATTGCCCAGCTACGCGAGATGGGCGGCACGCGCTTTTTCGTGAATGTGAACCGCCAGCCGCTGGCCCTGCAGGGCATAGCCGATTCCGCCCTCACCCGCACCGTGCAGCAGACCGTGGTGGCCACGCTGCAGGCCGGGCTGAGCAAGCCGGCCTCGGTCAGCGCGCGCTTTGTCTGGCCTGAACAGCTGGTGGTGAACGAGGCCGGCATGCGCCTGGCCGAGCTGCCGGACGAATGGGTGCAGCACACGCTGATCGTGCGTCCGCGCCCGGCGCCCATCCTGGTGATCCAGACCCAGCTGGCCAGCGAGGAATGGCTGTATCTGGCCGCGCTGATGCCCGACCCCTACTTCCTCGACAATGCCGACCCGCTCAGCCTGGACCGACTCGCCCTGCAACTGGCCACGCTGCTGTCGGTACTGCTCTTGTCGATCGGCGTGGTGCGCTGGCTGACCCGGCCGTTCGAAACAATCTCCAGCGCGGCCGAAGCATTTGGCGAGGGCGTGACGCCCGAGCCGCTGCCCGAGGCCGGCAGCCGCGAATTCGTGCAGACTGCGCGCGCCTTCAATGCCATGCAGGCGCGCATTCAGCGCTATATCGATGACCGCGAGCGGCTATTCGCCTCGATCTCGCACGATCTGCGCACCCCGATCACCCGCCTCAAGCTGCGCACCGAGCTGCTCGACGATGAGACCACGCGCGCCGAGTTCCATGAGGACCTCGACGAGCTGGATGTGATGGTCAAGGGCGCGCTGCAAAGCGTGAAGGACAGCGATATCCACGAGAACCGCACCGCCCTGCGCCTGGACCAACTGGTGGAGCGCCTGGCCCAGGATGCCAAGCTGGCCGGCAAGGAAGTGCGCTGGGCCGGCCCGGCGCTGACCGTGCGCGCCAAGCCGCTGGCGCTCAAGCGCGCGCTGAGCAATCTCTTGGAAAACGCGCTCCACTATGGCGAGCGGGCCGAGATCCTGCTCAGCGAGCATGCCGGCCAGGTGGAGCTGAGCCTGCGCGACCACGGGCCGGGCGTGCCGGAGGAAGCATTCGACAGCCTGTTCCAGCCCTATGTGCGCCTCGAACACGGCCGCCTGCAGCGCCAGGAGGGCATGGGCCTTGGCCTCGGCATTGCGCGCCATATCATCCATGCTCATGGCGGTGAGCTGCAGCTGGCCAACCACCCGGATGGCGGTCTGCTGGTGACCGTGCGGCTGCCGCAGGCAAGCGCCTAACTGCGCCGGGTGCGGCCCAAGCCGCTCGCGCCACGCATGAAAAAAGCCGGATCATCGATCCGGCTTTGGCTGGCTGCGGCGGGGTTCAGACCGCTTCGGCCGCTTCGGTCCAGTCGAGGATCACCTTGCCCGACTGCCCGGACAACATGGTCTCGAAGCCGGTCACATACTGCTCGACCGGGAAGCGGTGGGTGATCATCGGAGACAGATCGAGCCCGCTTTGCAGCATGGCGGCCATCTTGTACCAGGTCTCGAACATCTCGCGCCCGTAAATGCCCTTGATCACCAGGCCCTTGAAGATCACCTGGTTCCAGTCGATGGCCATATCGCCGGGCGGAATGCCCAGGAGCGCGATCTTGCCGCCGTGGTTGATGGTTTCCAGCATGGAACGGAAGGCACTCGGGTTGCCGGACATTTCCAGACCCACATCGAAGCCCTCGGTCATGCCCAGTTCCTGCATCACCGCCTTCAGGTCCTGCTTGGCCACATTCACCGCACGGGTGGCACCCATCTTCAGCGCCAGTTCCAGCCGGTATTCGTTCACATCGGTGATCACCACATGGCGCGCACCGACATGGCGGGCAATCGCGGCAGCCATGATGCCGATCGGGCCGGCACCGGTGATCAGTACATCCTCGCCGACCAGGTCGAAGCTCAGCGCGGTATGGGTGGCATTGCCAAACGGGTCGAGAATCGAGGCGATCTCATCCGGAATATCGTCGGGAATCTTGAAAGCATTGAAGGCCGGGATCACCAGATACTCGGCAAACGCGCCGTCGCGGTTCACGCCCACGCCGGTGGTATTGCGGCACAGGTGCACGCGGCCTGCACGGCAGTTACGGCAGTAGCCGCAGGTGATATGGCCCTCGCCGGAGACCCGGTCGCCAATCTTGTAGCCACGCACTTCCGAGCCCATGCCGACCACTTCGCCAACATACTCATGGCCGACATGCATGCCGACCGGGATCGTCTTCTGCGCCCATTCATCCCATTTCCAGATATGGATATCGGTGCCGCAGATGGCGGTCTTGCGGATCTTGATCAAGAGGTCGTTATGGCCGACCTCGGGCTTCTTCACCCGCTGCAGGGTCAGTCCCGGCGCGGCTTCGGCTTTGACGAGTGCTTTCATGCTGGATATTCCTGAAAGTCCGGCCGCGCTTTGTGGGCGCGGCCATAGTGGCTACAAAGTGCTTGCTACACTCAGGCGATCACGCCCAGTTCCTTGCCCACGGCGATAAAGGCCGCCACTGCGCGTTCGATATGCTCGGGTTCGTGCGCGGCGCTCATCTGGGTGCGGATGCGCGCCTTGCCCTTCGGTACGACCGGGAAGCTGAAGCCGATTACATATACGCCATGCGCCAACAGGCGCGCGGCCATTTCGCTGGCCAGCTTCGCATCGCCCAGCATCACCGGCACGATGGGGTGTACGCCCGGCTGCAGGGTGAAGCCGGCCATGCTCATCTTGCGCCGGAACAGCTCGGCATTGGCCTTGACCTTGGCACGCAGGCGCGCACCGTCACTCTCCAGAATACGGAACACTTCCAGGCTGGCGGCGGTAATGGCCGGGGCCAGCGAGTTGGAGAACAGATAGGGGCGCGAGCGCTGGCGCAACAGGTCGATGATGGGCTGGCGACCGGCGACATAGCCGCCCGATGCACCACCGAGCGCTTTGCCCAGCGTGCCGGTATAGATATCGACCCGCTCGGCCACGCCGCAGTACTCGGGTGTACCGCGGCCGTTCTCGCCGATGAAGCCGACTGCATGCGAGTCGTCCACCATCACGATGGCCTGGTATTTATCGGCCAGATCGCAGATGGCCTTCAGATCGGCAATAAAGCCGTCCATCGAGAATACGCCGTCGGTGACGATCAGCTTGAAGCGCGCGCCGGCCGCATCGGCGGCCTTCAGCTGCGCTTCCAGATCAGCCATATCGTTGTTCTTGTAACGATAGCGCTGTGCCTTACAGAGGCGCACGCCATCGATGATGGACGCATGGTTGAGCTCATCCGAGATCACCGCATCGTGTTCGCCCAACAGGGTTTCGAACACGCCGCCATTGGCGTCGAAGCAGCTCGAATACAGGATGGTGTCGTCGGTTTCCAGAAAGCGCGAAATCGCGCCTTCCAGGTCTTTGTGCACGCTCTGGGTGCCGCAGATGAAGCGCACGCTGGCCACGCCATAGCCATAGTCGTCCACGCCCTTTTTGGCGGCGGCGATCAGGCGGGCGTCGTCGGCCAGGCCCAGATAATTATTGGCACAGAAGTTCAGTACCTGGCTGCCGTCGCGCAGGGCGATGTCGGCACGCTGGTGGCTGGCGATGACGCGCTCGGGCTTGAAGAAGCCGGCGTCCTGAATGGCAGCCAGTTCGGCTTGCAGATGGCTCAGAAAGGTGTGGTTCAACGCAGTCTCCCTTGTGCGGCGCGCTCTTGTGAAGCGGGCCAATCGGGCCGTACCAGGCGGGTCGGCCCATGCGGTGGGCTGAATTCTAGCACTGGCCGTGCGCGGCGGCCCGCGTAGGCAAAGGGGGCGTCGCCTGCTAATCTCGCGCGCAATATCGCTGGCCGCCGCGCCAGCACAGCCAATCCGCCCCCCGGGAGCATGCATGTCAGGCCATAACCAGTTCGAACTCTTCCGCACCCGGCGCTTCCTGCCCCTGTTCACCACCCAGTTCCTCGGCGCCTTCAACGACAATCTGTTCAAGAACGCCATGCTGGTGATGATCACCTTCTTTGGCCTCGGTTTCGCCGGCCTCGATGCCCCCACCCTGGTCAATGCGGCGGCCGGCATCTTCATCCTGCCCTTCTTCCTGTTCTCGGCCACCGCCGGTCAGCTGGCGGAAAAGTTCGACAAGGCCACGCTCGCGCGTTGGATCAAGCTGCTCGAGATCGCCATCATGCTGCTGGCCAGCGTGGGCTTTCTCTATCGCAATGCCGCCCTGCTGATGGGCTGCCTGTTTCTGATGGGCGTGCACTCGGCGCTGTTCGGCCCGCTCAAGTATTCGATCCTGCCGCAATACCTGGAAGAGCGTGAACTGCTGGGCGGCAATGGCCTGATCGAGATGGGCACTTTTATCGCCATCCTCTTGGGCCAGATCGGGGGCACCCTGCTGGTCGAACACAATCCGGACAATGTAGCCGTGGTGGCCATGGCCTGTGTGGGCGTGGCCGTGCTCGGTTATCTGGCCAGCCGCGGCATGCCGTCTGCCCCACCGCAGGCCAAGGACCTGAAGATCAACTGGAATATCTTCACCGAGACCTGGCACATCATCCGCCTGAGCCGGCGCAATCTGAGCGTATTCCACGCGCTGATGGGTATTTCCTGGTTCTGGTTCTTCGGCGCGGTCTATCTGACCCAGCTGCCCACCTATGCCAAGGACGTGCTCGGTGGCAGTGCCGAGGTCTACACGCTGCTGGTGGCGCTGTTCTCGGTCGGCGTCGGTGCGGGCTCGGCGCTGTGCGAGGTACTGTCCGGGCGCAAGATCGAAATCGGCCTGGTGCCATTTGGCTCGATCGGTATGTGCGTGTTCGGCATCGACCTCTACTTCGCCGCTCCGGCCATGCCCGCCGCCGGCATTGGTGCGCTGGCCTTCCTGGCCGACGCCAGCCACTGGCGCCTGATCGCCGATATCACCCTATTGGGCGTGTTCGGCGGCTTCTTCATCGTGCCGCTGTACGCGCTGATCCAGATCGAGAGCGAGCCCGAATACCGCTCGCGCATCATCGCCGCCAATAACATCCTCAATTCCTGCTTCATGGTCGTCTCGGCCGTGGTCAGCATCCTGATACTCAAGGCAGGCACCAGCATTCCTGAGCTGCTGCTGATCGTCGCGCTGATGAATATCCCGGTCGCGCTCTATGTCTACGGCCTGCAGCCCGAGTACCTGATGCGCTTCCTGGTCTGGATCGCCACCCACACCATGTACCGGGTCAAGCACGAGGGCCTAGACCATATTCCCGATCAGGGCCCGGTCGTGCTGGTCTGCAACCATGTCAGCTTCATGGACGCGCTGGTCATCGGCGGCGCAGTACGCCGCCCGGTGCGCTTCGTGATGGACCACCGCATCTTCAAGATTCCGGTGCTGAGCTTCATCTTCCGCACCGCCGGCGCCGTGCCGATTGCCCCGGCCAAGGAAGATCCGGGCATGAAGGAACGCGCCTTCCTCAAAGTGCAGGAATATCTGTCCAACGGCGAAGTGGTATGCATCTTCCCGGAAGGCAAGATCACCTATGACGGCCAGATCAACCCCTTCAAACCCGGCGTGATCGAAATCGCCCAACGCGCCAATGCCCCGGTCGTCCCCATGGCCCTGCGCGGCCTGTGGGGCAGCTTCTTCAGCCGCAAGGACGGCAGCGCCATGCTGAAAATGCCACGCCGCTTCTGGTCCAAGATCGCCCTGGTGGCGAGCGCGCCGGTGCCCACCAGCGAATTGGATCTGGGCGATCTGCAAGCCAGGGTGACGGTGCTGCGTGGGGATGCGCATTAGCTGTCTGGCGGGCTCGCACTGCTGCCCGCCCTGCTGTCACCAGGCGTTCAAAAGGCGCTAAGCTGTTGCCCACACGCTGTGAAGGCGGCTGATCGCCGCGTATCGCGCCATTCCCAAGCTCTGGGCAGCGCATAGATCAGCTGATTGAAAGCAGGCTTTCGTTCGCAGCAACACAGCAAATTGCAATGATTGAATTAATTATCAATGGCTTATGAATATGAAAAAACTACTCCCCAAAGGCTCAGCACAGTTTTACCTCTGCTTTATTGCAAGCTTCGTCGCATTCTTTTATTCCAAATGGGAAACCATGCTGGCCACGCATGGCCTGATGCCGTCCCTTGTAGGCATACTCATTTCAGCCTTGTTATTACTTGCCGTTATCGGGTACTGGGTCATTAAAAACACCGATGACAATGGCGAACTGACCATATTCAAACAACACCACAAGAAGTGAAATCCTGACATCCAGATACGGCAGTCGCCGAATTGAATTAGCCGGAAGCTGCGAGTTTGCGATCTGCACTGTGAAACGCCCATTCGGTCTGATCTGCATGGGTTCTAAATGACGCGGACATCTTCTGCGAAGAAGAACATGTGATTTGTGCTAGTGCAAGCCCATGGCAAGCTGTGGCCTTTAGCGAGAACATACCATGCAAACCCGATACTCTGCGCGCTTGATCATCGTGGACGGCGCTGGCCGGCTACTGCTGTTTCTGTATCAGGACGAACATCAGGCGCCATTCTGGGCCACGCCGGGCGGGGAACTGAAGCCAGGCGAGGACTACGCGGCGGCGGCCGCGCGCGAACTCTATGAGGAAACCGGTCTGCGGCTGCCCATCGGCCCCATGCTCAAGCAGCGCGAAGCCGACTATGCGGTGGCGAGGTCGGTCACAGCGCGCTGGCAGGAGCAGTACTACTTGGTCGCCTGCCCGGCGCCGACCACGATCTTCGCCGCCGACTGGACCGAGGAAGAACAACACACGATCCAGCGTTGGCAGTGGTGGGATATCGAACAGTTGCAGCAGGCACCACCAGGCCTGTTCAAACCCGAATGGTTACCCGAACTGCTGGAATCGCTGCTGACGAGGCCTACCACGATCGCATAGCGACCTTGATGGTCTGAGACGCTGCAAAACTGTATGAAAATCATCGTATACACAGCCCTGTTCGCCCTCCACAGCCTCGCAGCCGCCGAGTGTGCATCTTCGCTACCACTCACCGGTACGGCCTCGATACCCTACTGTGATGCCAGGACCCAACGCTGCATACCGGCGGAAGACGCCATCCTCAACTACAGCAGGGCGAGGGACGATGACCCATCGACGCTCTACCTGAGCCTGCATGCCAGTCCCAGGCATTTCTACGATGCGGATTGGCGCATTCTCGGCGCCGAAGAACTGGCCGATATCCTGCGCCCCAAGCTATCCGCCGAAGTCAGGAAGATCATCCTGCTCGCATCCTGGAGCGGGGTGGCGGCCGAGCCCGGCGGACAATCGCTGGCCGTAAAGCTGTCACGCGCACTGAAGGGCTTTCCCGTTCAGGGGCAGGATGGCTTTATCTGGCTGGACAAGGATGGCAAATCCCGCACCACCAGGCAGGCGTTTACCCTATCGCAGGGCGGTGGGCCCTACCAGGTTGCGGAAGGCGGCGAAGTCATGGTGGCACTGGCGGGCGGCTGGCCTGCCACCTTCGAAGCCGAGCTGATGCAGCACAAGCATGCACAAGGCATCCGCCGGGCTGGCGCGGGTTGGGAAATGTTCTTCCTGTGTCCCGAGCGTGCACTGAAGGCCTTCACGGCGGCCAGTCAGCTTGGTGATTCCATCGCCGCCTACAACGCCGCCATGCTGTATCTGGAACGTGGCAGCAAGGGCGACCGGCAGACTGCGCTACGTTTACTCCGCCAAGCAGCCGCAGCGGATGACCAGCACGCCTGGCGCAAGCTGAGCGCCTTGTCGGCAAAGTGAGGCCCGTGGTCGGAGCGCGCCCGCCATCTGGTTGTAGGCGTGTCGCCATGACCGAGACTTACCGCTTAGAAGTCCTGCACCGTAGGCCACAGCACGATCTCGCTGATACCGACCTCAGCCGGCTGCGCGACGGCAAACGCAATGGCACGTGCCACCGATTCGGCCGGGATGGCAATGTCGTAGAACTCACCGATAGCCTTGGCGCTATCGCGCGAGTGAGCTACCGAACTTCAGTTACGAATCCACTGCCCCCGGTTCGATACCGGTCAAGCGGATCTGGCCGCCGACCTCGTGGCGCAAGCCTTCCGCAATCGCACGCACGGCAAACTTGGCACCCTGAAGCAGATGAGCCGCCGTATTAGTCGGCGTGGATTTAGGCAGCAGGCTGACTTCCAGGCCGCACCGTATCTAGCCTGTGGTCAGCTTATTAAGGCGGTACAGCCATGGGCTCCGCCAAGCCAGGATCGCTATGCCTACGAACCACAGCGCGGCCCGGTATCCGCCGGTATTCGGTTGCTGTTCAATCAATTAGTCGGCCAACTCGGCGCCAACGCATCCATCGTTGGCGCGCCTTAGCGTTGAGTCTGTGGCACTGGAGATGCCCGTGCAGCACCCAATGCGCTGGAGCCAAGGCTGGCTGCAGAGAACGAAAGTAGCCGCCTGCTAAGTTGCTCGGGCGAGCAAGAGCTAGCCGCGTAGCCACCAGACGAGGGCAAACAGCCAGCGCCGCCAGCCCTTGTCGGCCGTAGCAAGGAGCCCCTGTGCAGCGGCGTAGCGCCAAGCCCAGTGCGTGGCTGCACCTGCGCGCTTTAGCGGGCTAGCCCGGTCACGATAGATTTTCTCCGCCAACAGGCCCATAGCCTGGGCATGACCAGCCTCAGCAGCCTGGTGCAGCACTTGCTCTGCCTCCTCCCAGGCTACCGGTTCGCAAACCAGAAGCAGTTCACCGAGTTGGTAGCGTATGGCCATTAGCGTCGTCGACGCTACCCCATGCTGCGGGTGCGCCAGGAACTGCCGAGCATGGTAAAGCGCCTCTTCCAAGCATTGCCCTGCAGCATCCGAATTCACCTGAGCATGGGCGTCGTCGATCAGTAGACGCAGCAGCGCCTCGCAGGCGGGCGCATGGCCGTCAGCCGCGGCGCTGCGCCAGAGCTCGCGCGCTTGGTTGCGATCAACCGTGCCGCCCAGCCCTTCATACCAGTAATGCCCAAGGTAAAAGCGGCTCTCGATATGCTCCGCGTCCTGCTGGTCACTGAAGCGCTGCACACACTCTAGTGCCTGGCGAGCCCGCTCAGCATCCACCCTACCCGCCGCCGGATTCAGCCACAGACGCCCGGCGCAGAGCCACAAGCGTGCTCGCTCGTCCAGCTCCGGCATGGCTGCCAGGCCGCGCTCGACCCAGTCCCTTGCCTCGTACAGATCGCCAGCCCCTTGCAAGCTCAGCTCAATCAATTGCAACCAGGCTGCCGCCGATGCTTGTCTGGCAAGTTCGTCCAGGCCGCAGGCACGGCGCGCCCACTGATAGGCCTGTGTCCTAGTCTCACAGTGCCGGGACAAGGCCAGCGCGGCATTCAGATCGCCTTGGCGATAACGCCGCTGCCATTCCTCTCTAGCCACAAGTGGTGCCTGGCCGGGTTGGATGAAGACCGCTCGGGTACCGCCCTCAGCGAGGATTTCGCAAGCCTCGACCGGCTCGCCGCGGCGCCAATGCGTCAGCAGCAACTCGCGCTGATCACTGAGCAAGCGGCAGTCGTACAGTACCTCGCCCAGCAGGCCAATGAAGCGGCCAGCCAGCGCAGGCTCCCCCTCAGTGGTCCAGAACTCCAAGCTGCAATCGCTGTCTCGGGGCGCTGACTCGGCAAAGCTCAACAGCAGTGTCTGGCCGGGCAAGTCCAGCACATCGACCCCGGCATGCCAGCCCGGCAGCGCCGGTGCACACCGCTCGACGCACCACAGCTGGTAATGTGACTGCTCGTCCTCCAGCCGCAGCCAGCGCAGGTTTTGGTTGCCGATCGCCGCAATCCGCCAGGCAGCGGGCGGAACGATCTGCCGGCCGGCCTCATCGATCACGCCCTCGCCCTGCGCATTGCGTACGCGAATCAGTAGGCGCGACTGGCCAGTATCACCGTCAGCGATATAGACGGCCAGGTCGCCCTGTTCCGGTTCGGCAGCCTGGCGCAGCGCATCCTCCGGCAAAGGTGGCGCGCCCGGGCCAACGCCCAGCGGCTCGATATCCTCGTATTCGCAGGGAATGCACCAATCACCCCGGCTAGGCAGCAGGCCATGGCGGCCGGCGCGCTGCACGCGATAAATACCCTCGGCGGCGCAGGCATGCTGGTAGGGCTCGAAACAGTCCACCTCATCCCATTGACAAGGCACCACCAGCACGCCAGCAGCATTGACCCAGCCCTGATGGCCGTCACGCCATACCCGCCAGCCGCGCTGATCATGTTCCTCGCGAAACTCCACGCGTTCGAACTGGCAGGGCTGCAGCTCGCGACAGCCGGTATCGATCAGCCCCCAACGCCCGGCTTCGACTACCCAGGCCACGCCTTGTGCCTCAAACAGCTGGCTGCCGCCGAACGGACGGGTCTGCTGATAGCGCGGCGCACAGAGCACCTGGCCGTCTTCATCGAGATAGCCCAGCCGTTCTCCCTGGCGCACGCGTAGCAGCCCGCTGCACTCGCGGCGCAGCTCTTCGTGCTCGGGTGGCAAGCGCCAGTGGCGCAGCGCGATATCGAGCAGACCCTGGCGGCCGTTCAGGCTCGCCACGCACAGCTCGCCCGCCGCCGAATCGACCACAGCATCGAACTGCGGAGCGAACAACAGCTCCGCCGTGGGCTCAATTTGTAGCAGACCCCAGCGCGCGCCCAGCCTGACCCAGACACGCACCAGGCTGCCAGCGTCCGGGCGTATTTCCTGCCACTGTGGCGGCTCATGCCAGGCACCATCGTCGTCGACCAGGCCAAACAGCCCCGCCTGCTCGCGGGGGCGGAAGTTATGCTCGCACCAGGGGTCGAAGGACAGCGCCTCGGCCTGTTGAAAATCTTCGAAGGGCGTGCCCTGTGCCTCGAACGCCTCCTCCTGGGCCAACGCATCGAAGTAAGGATGATCGAGACTGTTCAGGCCGAAGCCACGCACCCAGTCCTGCAACGCCTCGAAATCGACCACCTGGGTGATCTCGTGCAGCTGCAGCGGATCACCGCCCTGTACTAAGGCCAAGCGCGAGTCGGCGTTCCAGCGCCAGAAGGCGATACGCGAAGACTCATGCTCATCGAACGGCCCGGATAGCGCATCCCAATCCCCCTGCAGCCACAGCGCGTCCAAGGGTTGACCCACTTCGGCAGCGAGCTGTTCAATCCACTCTGCCACTGCAGACAGATAAATGCTGAGTGCCGGTACCCGATGGTACTGTGGATGGACAGCGATGAAATCGCAGAACAGTCGCCAGTTGTGCAGCGCCCGCAAGGCACCGACCCTGAGTCCCCGGCGCGGCAGTTGGGTGTCGGGCTCCGGCGTAGTAATCGCGGCTACCTCGGCAGCGCCGGCCAGCAGCAGGCACCAGAGCGGCGAGACATTGTCGCACCGCGCCAGGCAGTGAAGCGCGCCCGAGGGGCCGCCTAGGTAGAGCCAGGTGGCGCTGGCTAGATGAGCATCCGGTGCGTGCATGGATAACCGTCCTTGAGAGAGGGCGCCATTGTGCGGCACACGCGCAGCCTTCACAGCCGCTGCGTGCAAATTGCCGAAGCAACTTCTTGAGCAAGTCGCACCCAATACGACCAATCGCAATAGCCGCAGCAGACGTCGTCATTAAAACCAACTCGCCTCCCAGCGGTATGCGTGTTGGGTAACGCACTGGCCAATCACACCTTCACGCCCCTGCCGCTTTAAATCCGCGCCCGCGTCCTCATCTGAAACGCACCCTCTTTGCGCAGCAGCGCAGCCAACCGGATACCCGCATGCGCCCTCTTGCCCTGATACGCAGCCTGCTCGCCCCCTACCGCGCCCGCATTGCCATCGCCGCCGTGGCCTTGGTGATTGCAGCGGCCTGCATGCTGCTGGTCGGCCAGGGTTTGCGCGCAGTGATCGACAAGGGCTTTGTAGCAAGCGATCCGGCCCTGCTCGACCAGGCTCTGCTGGCCCTGCTCGGCTTGATTGCGGTGATGGCGACCGCCACCTATGCGCGCTTTTACTTCGTGTCCTGGTTGGGCGAGCGGGTGACCGCCGATCTGCGCCGGCGGGTGTTCGACCATCTGCTCACGCTGCCGCCTTCCTTCTTCGAAACCGGCCGCACCGGCGAGGTGATCTCGCGGCTGACCAATGACACCACCCAGATCGAGACCGTGATCGGCTCTTCGGCCTCGATGGCGCTGCGCAATGCGCTGATGTTGGTGGGCGGCATGGTGATGCTGGCGGTGACCAGCCTGAAGCTGACCCTGCTGGTGCTGGTCTGCGTGCCCTTGGTGGTCGTGCCCATCCTGCTGTTCGGCCGCCGCGTGCGTAAGCTGTCGCGCCAGAGCCAGGACAAGGTGGCGGCGGTCAGCAGCGTGATCGACGAAACCGTGCACGAGATCCGCACCGTGCAGGCCTATGGCCACGAGGGCGCCGACCGCGCAGCTTTTGCCGAGCGGGTGGAGGCCACCTTTGCCACCGGCAAACAGCGCATCCGTCAGCGCGCCACCCTGATCGTAGCGGTGATGGTGCTGGTGTTCGGCGCGGTGGCCGCCATCCTGTGGGTGGGCGGGCATGATGTGCTGGCCGGCAAGATCAGCGCGGGTCAGCTGTCGGCCTTCGTGTTCTATGCAGTCATCGTGGCCGGCGCGGTGGCCACCATCTCGGAAGTGATTGGCGATGTGCAGCGCGCGGCCGGTGCGTTGGAGCGTTTGCTGGAACTGCTGGCCACCCGGCCCGAGGTGGCCGAACCGGCCGTGCCGCTGGCCCTGCCGCAGCCGGCGCGCGGCGAAGTCGAATTCGAGCAGCTGCGCTTTCACTACCCGACGCGGCCCGAACAGCCGGCGCTGGCCGACTTCAACCTGCGGGTGGCACCAGGCGAGAAAGTGGCCCTGGTCGGCCCGAGCGGCGCCGGCAAGAGCACGGTATTCCAGCTGCTGCTGCGCTTTTACGACCCGGCCGAAGGCTGCGTGCGCGTGGATGGGCGCGATGTACGTGAGGTGGCGATTGCCGATCTGCGCAGCCGGATTGCCATCGTCTCGCAGGAGGCGGTGATCTTTGCCATGAGCGTGCTGGACAATGTGCGCTATGGCCGGCCCGAGGCAAGCGAGGCCGAGGTGAAGGCGGCCTGTGAAGCGGCCTTTGCCAGCGAATTCATCGAGCAGCTGCCCGAGGGCTATGCGACCGACCTGGGCGAGCGTGGCGTGCGCCTATCGGGCGGGCAGCGCCAACGCATCGCCATTGCGCGCGCGATTCTGGCCGACCGGCCCATCCTGCTGCTGGACGAGGCAACCAGCGCGCTCGATTCGCATAGCGAACGCATGGTGCAGCAGGCGCTCGACCGGCTGATGCAGGGGCGCACCACACTGATCATCGCCCATCGCCTGTCCACCGTGCTGCATGCCGACCGCACGGTGGTCATCGATGCCGGGCGTATTGCTGGCATCGGCAAGCATGCCGATCTACTCGCCAATAACCCGCTTTACCAGCGCCTGGCCAGCCTGCAATTGCAAGCCTGAAGTAAGGCTGGCACGGCCAGCTTGCCTTTATAAGCAAAAACTTGCACATCCGGTGCCGAGCAAATGCTCGACATGCTAGGCTTGTTGCCAAGCCGCGTCAGACGGCTCAGCAATGAACACACCGGAGATATTGCATGCGCATCGGCATCGTTACCGATTCGAGCTGCGACCTGCCACGTCGCTTTCTTGATGAACACAAGATCGTGATCATGCCGATCACGATTCACGGCCCGGACGGCGATTTCATCGACGACCGCAACCCCGACGCCACCCTGGCCTTCTACCGCGATGTAATTGCGCGCGGTGAAGGCGGCCTCAGCTCCAGCCCCTTCAACCCCGATCAGATCCGCGAGCTGTTCCTCGGTCGCCTGGTGCTCGAATTCGACTATGTGTTCTGCATCACGCTGATGAAGAGCCGTAGCCTGATCTTCGAAAACGCCACCCATGCCTCGCTGCGCATCCTGAACGACTACCGCCCCATCCGCGAAGCAGCCGGTGTGAAGGCGCCGTTCTCGCTGCGCGTATTCGACAGCTGCAGCCTGTTCACCGGCCAAGGCCTGATCGTGTCGGAAGTCGCGCGCCTGATCGCTGCCGACGCCTCCACCCTCGACATCATTCGCCATATCGACAAGCTGACCCAGCACACCCAGGCCTTCATGGTGCCGTCGGGCCTCGGCCAGCTGCGCAGCCAGGCGCGCTCGCGCGGTGACAAGAGCGTGGGCTTCATGACCTATGCGCTCGGCTCGGCGCTCGATATCAAGCCGATTCTGCGTGCCTACCGTGGCGACACCCACCCGGTGGGCAAGGTGCGCGGCTTCGAGGTCGGTTGCGACAAGCTGTTCGACGCCGCCATCGCCCAGATCAACGGCGGCCTGCTCGCCCCGGTGGTGTGCGTGAGCTATGGCGGTGAACCGAGCGTGGTGGAAGCCATGTCCGGTTACCAGCGCCTGCTGGAGGCCGCGCGCATGCGCGGGGTCAAGGTCATGCTGTCCGAAATGGGCACGCCGGCCGGCGTGAACGTCGGCATCGGCGCGCTGTCGGTCGGCTTCGCCTCGGAACGGGAAAGCAGCTTCGAATAAGGTCGCTGTCCAAATGAAAAAAGCCACCTCGCGGTGGCTTTTTTCATTGGCTGGCTGCGCCTTACAGGCCGCGGGCCAGGTCGCGTTGGATGTCTTCGATGTGTTCGAGGCCGACCGAGATGCGTACCAGGCCCTCGCGTATGCCGGCGGCAGCCTTGGCTTCCGGGCTGATGCGGCCGTGGGTGGTGGTGTAGGGATGGGTGATGGTGGTCTTCACATCACCGAGGTTGGCGGTGCGGCTGAGCAATTGCACCGCGTCGATCAGCTTCCAGGCCGCGTCCTTGCCGCCCTTCAGTTCAAACGAGACCACGCCGCCGCCACCGCTTTGCTGGCGCTTGGCCAGCTCGTGCTGCGGGTGCGAAGGCAGGCCTGGGTAATAGACCTTTTCCACCGCAGGCTGCGCTTCCAGCCACTGGGCCAGCGCCAGTGCGTTCTCGCAATGCGCCTTCATGCGGATGCCCAGCGTCTCCAGGCCCTTGGTCAGCACCCAGGCGTTGAAGGCGCTCAGCGTGGGGCCGGCGGTGCGCAGGAACTGGTATACCGGCTCGATCAAGGCCTTGCTGCCCACCACGGCGCCGCCGAGCACGCGGCCCTGGCCGTCGATGTACTTGGTGGCCGAATGGATGACCAGATCGGCGCCATGCTTGAGCGGCTGCTGCAGCGCAGGCGAGCAGAAGCAGTTGTCCACCACCATCAGCGCCTGATGGGCATGGGCCACGGCGGCGATGGCGGCGATATCGGCCACCTCGGTCAGCGGGTTGGACGGGGTTTCCAGATAGAACAAGCGGGTTTCCGGCTTGACCGCGGCGGCCCAGGCAGCCGGGTTGGTGGCATCCACATAGCTTGCGCTCACACCGAACTTGCCCAGCCAGTTGTTAAACAGCTGGATGGTGGCGCCGAACATGCCGGCCGAGGCGAGAATATGGTCGCCGGCCTTCAGATGGCCCATGCACAGGGCCAGGATGGCCGACATGCCGCTGGCGGTGGCCACGGCGGCCTCGGCGCCTTCCAGCGCAGCCAGCCTTTCCTGGAACTGGGTGACGGTGGGGTTGGTGAAGCGCGAATAGATGTAACCCGGCTCCACGCCGGTAAAGCGGGCGGCGGCCTGGGCGGCGTTATCGGCCACGAAGCTGGAAGTCAGGTAGAGCGCTTCGGCGTGCTCGCCAAACTGGCTGCGTTCCTGGCCGGCGCGAATCGCCAGTGTTTCAAGGTGAAGTTCGAAATCGTCTTGCATGGTCGGCATCTCGGTCGGATTCGGGGCGGTCAGGCGCATTCAAGCTGCGGCAGGCAGGGGCTGAACAGGCACGCTTGGGGCATGAAGCCGCCAGACTGTCCAGGCTGGCACCTGCACTGCCAGTTGGCGGCAAGCCTAGCAGGCCTGCCGCCCACCAGGCAAAGCGCCGGCGGGTCTTTACATATGGGCGCGGCGGCCCTCAGCCCAGCGCGAGCTTGAGGCCGAACAGGATGAACACGCAGCCCAGCACGCGATTCACCCACAGCGCGTAATGCGGCGCCTGGTCCAGATGGCGCATGACCACGCCAGCGCCGCTGATCAGCAGGGCCTGGAACAAGCAGTTCAGGGTAATGAACACGGCGCCGAGCAGCACGAAGGCGCTCGCACCCGCGCCGGGCTGCACGAACTGTGGAAAGAAGGCCATGAAGAACACGATGGCCTTGGGGTTGAGCAGGGTAACCAGCAGGCTACGCCGGTAGGCATCGCCCTCGGCCGGCTGGGTGACGGCAAAGCCCTGCTCGCGCGCCAGCAGGCTCTTGATGCCCAGCCAAACCAGATAAGCACCACCGCCGTACTTCAGCACGGTAAATGCAAACGGATGGCTGACCAGCAGCGCCGCCGCACCAATCGCGGCAGCGGCCATCAGGATGGCATCGCCGGTGCTGGTGCCGGCCAGGGCGGCAAAGCCAGCCCGGCGCGAGGCCGTGGCCGAACCGAGGATGGACAGCGTGCCCGGCCCAGGCGACAGGATCAGCAGGATGGAGGCCAAGAGGAAGGCGGGGAAGTCGGTGATGCCGGTCATGATGTGCTTTCGGGAACAGCGGGCCAGTGTAGCGCAGCAGCGCCACACCCCGACAGCGCCGCCCTGCCCTGGCTAAGCACTAACCCGAATGGCCAGCCGCCCGCAAAGCAGGCAATATACGATTTATATACGTTTCATATATCTCAAGGGCGAGCATGGGCATTGTCAAAATCTCCGAGCAGATGCATGAGCAGCTGCGCATCACCAGCAGCGCGATGAGCCGCTCGATCAACGCGCAGGCCGAGCACTGGCTGCGCGTAGGCCAGTTGGCCGAGCGCCATCCGCAGCTGGCGTATAGCGATATCTGCCAGCTGCTGATCGAAGCCGAACAGCAGGCCAGCACGGCCGATGCCAACACCATGCTGCGGGCGCGCGCATGACCCGGCGTCAGGTGGTCATTCACAGCGCCAGTGAGATTGTCATGGCGCGCCGTGCCGGCCAGCTGGCGGCCGAGGTGCTCAGCATGCTGGCCGCGCATATCCGCCCCGGCATCAGCACCAATCAGCTTGACCAGCTGTGCCACGACCATATCGTCAAGGTGCAGCAGGCCGTGCCGGCCAATATCGGCTACCACGGCTATCCCAAAACCATCTGCGCCTCGGTCAATCAGGTGGTCTGCCATGGCATTCCCACCGATAAGCCGCTGCAGGACGGCGATATCGTCAATGTCGATGTGGCCTTGATCAAGGATGGCTGGTTTGGCGACACCAGCCGCATGTTCGTGGTTGGCCAGCCCAGCCCGCTCGCGCAGCGCCTGGTGCGGGTCACCTACGACGCCCTGTGTGCCGGCATCCACCAGGTGCGCCCCGGTGCCACCCTCGGTGATATCGGCCATGCGATTCAGACCGTGGCCGAGGCGGCCGGCTTCAGCGTGGTGCGCGATTACTGCGGCCATGGCATAGGCCGGGTTTACCACGATGAACCGGACGTGCTGCACTACGGCCGCCCCGGCCAGGGCATGAAGCTGCGCGCCGGCATGGTGTTCACCATCGAACCGATGATCAATGCTGGCAAGCGCGATACGCGCCAGCTAGCCGACGGTTGGACCGTGGTCACGCTGGACCGCTCGCTCTCGGCGCAGTGGGAACATATGGTGGCAGTCACCGATAGCGGTTTCGAGGTACTGACTGCATGGCCGGACGGTTACGGCGACTACCCGCCCATCGGCCGTTAGCACACGTGCTACCGGCCCCAAAACAAAGCCCCCGCTAGCTGAACGCTACGGGGGCTTTGCACACAGGCGGGTAGCGAACGCTTAGCCGCGCATGGCTGGGATATGGGTGCCCATCTGGCGGCGCATGAACTCGTGGAAGTGCAGCATGCCGTCTTCCATCGGGCTCTGGTAGGGGCCGAATTCATCGCGGCCTTCCTTGAACAGGCGCTCGCGCCCCTCTTCCATGCGCCGGATGATCTCCATGTCCTCGACCGCGGTCTCCTGGTAGGCCTTCTGCTCGGCCGCCATGAACTCGGGTTCGAACAGCACCACTTCTTCCGGGTAGTAGAACTCGACGATGTTCTTGTACTTGCGTGGGCCGTCCGGCAGCAGAGTGGAAATCACCAGCGTGTGCGGATACCACTCGACCATCACATTCGGGTAGTAAGTGAGCCAGATCGCGCCATGCTTGGGCAGCACGCCACGGTTGAAGGCCAGCACCTGCTTGTGCCACTCGGCATAGGACTTCGAACCAGCCCGCGCCAGCTCGTTATGAATGCCCACGGTCTGCACTGAATACCAGTCGGCAAACTCCCACTTCAGGTCATCGCATTCAACGAAGCGGCCCAGGCCCGGGTGGAAGGGGTCGACGTGGTAGTCCTCGAGATACACCTCGATAAAGGTCTTCCAGTTACCCGCATAGCTATCGACCTGCACATCGGCCAGCATGTAGTTACTGAAGTCGAGGTCCTTGGCAACGCCGAGGTCCTTCAGGTCGGCCTCCACATCGCGGCCGCCGGTGCCGAGTTCGAACAGCATGCCGTTCCAGCTTTGCAGCCGCGTATTGGGCAGGTTCAAGCACGGCTTTTCCGGGAAATGCGGCGCACCGAGCAGCACGCCCTGGTTGTCGTAGGTCCAGCGGTGCAGCGGGCAGACGATGTGATTGTTATTGCCGCGCCCATCCAGCATCAGCGCCTGGCGATGGCGGCAGATATTCGACAGCAGCTGCACGCCGCCCTCGGTGCGCTTGAGCATGCGCGCCCGGTCGTACATCTCCAGCACCTGATAGTCGCCCACATTGGGCACCATCAGCTCATGCCCCACATATTTGGGGCCATGGGCGAAGAGGATGTCCTGTTCGAGCTTGTAGAAGTCGTCGTCGAAATAGACCGAGACCGGCAGTTGCGCGTTAGCTGCGCGCAGCAGATTGCGAGATTCCAAGTTGGACATATCCCACACCCCCAAGTAGTCAGGGTGAGGCGCAATCCCATCGAAGCCTGCCCTGCCGCAAAGCGGGTTCAGACTCCTAGACCGGCGCCCCAACACCCGAAGGTCTAAGAACGTCTTGCCTTGATGGATTACGAGTCGGCCCGGCTTTGCGCCGCGCCGGAGAGGGGCCGATGACCCGCCTCCCTAGCCTCATGGCCCTTTGGGGCAAGCACCAGGCGCGCCCGAAAGCGCCCTAATACCCGCGCCGGGCGAGGTGCCGCGGCGCTAAAAATGAGGGCGGATTGTGGCCCAAATGCGCGGGAGGGGCAAGCCTGAAAAGCCCGTAAATGCGCGAAACTTGTCTTATAGATTAGGGACATAGCCACAAACCAGCCCGAAACCACCAAAGTGCCTGCTGCCGCACCACCCGGCCGGGCAGAAAAGCTCGCGGCAAGCCCGGCCAGTTTGGCGATAATACGGGCCGCGCCGCAGCGCCTCAGCGCCTGCCGTCCCCGCTACCGTTCACCGCGATTCCCCATGTCCATCCTGATTTCCTGCTTTGGCAGCGCCGGCGATGTCTACCCTTTCCTGGCCATTGGCCAGGCATTGCAGGCGCGCGGCGAAACCGTCACCCTGCTCTCATCGCCCTGGTTTGCGCAGCGCATCAAGGCGGCCGGGTTGGGCTTTCTGCCGGTGGGCACGCGTGCCGACTACGAGCAGGCTGTGCAGGACCCATTGCTCTGGCATCCGCGCAAGGGTCTGGGGGTGATCTCGCAGCATCTGGCGCGCAATCTGCGCGCCGCCTATGTGCAAATCGAACAGCATGCGCAGCCCGATACCCTGCTGGTGGGCAGCACCCTGGCCTGGAACAGTCGCCTCGCGCAGGAAAAGCTGGTGCTGCGTGGCGCCACCGTGCACCTGGCGCCTGCCTGCCTGTTTTCCGCCCACGACCCGGCCGCCTGGCCGAGGCTGACCGCACTGCGCCAGCTGCCGCCCTGGCTGGCTGGCCCGCTGCAAAGGCTGATCGAAGCGAGCGCGCTCGACCCCATGCTGCGCCCCGGACTGAACCAGCTGCGTCGCGAACTTGGCCTACCACCGGTTAAGCGCGTGCTCAGCCAGTGGGCCAACTCGCCCGACAAGGTGATCTGCGCGTTTCCCGACTGGTTTGCCGCGCCGCAGCGCGACTGGCCCGCACACAGCGTATGCACCGATTTCCCGCGCTGGTCGGCGCCGGCCGGCACGGTGCTCGACCCCCTGCTCACACGCTTTCTCAGCGCCGGTCAGCCGGTGGTCGGCATCACGCCCGGCTCTGCCATGGCACACGCCGCCCCCTTATTCGAACGCGCACTGGCCGCCTGCGACAGCCTGGGCCTGCGCGCGCTGCTCATCACGCCCTACCGCGAACAGCTGCCGGCCAAGCTACCGAGCTTTGCGCGCCATACGCCCTATGTGCCGTTCGACCTGGTGCTGCCGCATCTGAGTGTCATGGTCCATCACGGCGGCATTGGCACGCTCGCGCAATGCGTGGCGGCTGGCGTGCCGCAGCTGATCACCCCCTTCGCCCACGACCAGTTCGACAATGCCGCGCGGCTGGCCACGCTGGGCGCTGGGCTGAGCGTGTCGCCCACGGCCAGCGTGGCCCAGTGGAGCAAGGCGCTGCTGCAACTGAGCCGCTCGCGCAGCGTGGCCGATGCCTGCTACCGGCTGGCCGAGCGCAGCCAAAGCGCGCCACCGGCCGCCGAACGCATCGCCAGCGAGATCCTGAGCCTGAGAGCCTGAAATGCAAAAAGCCCGTCGCAAGACGGGCTTTTCACTGCGGTAAACCGCGCGGCGAAGCGCGTGGCTTACTTTTCCACGAAGGCGCGTTCGATCACATAGTCGCCCGGCACGCCAATACGCGGCGAAACCTGGAAGCCGCGTGCATCGAGCAGTGCGGCGGTGTCCTTCAGCATGCTCGGGCTGCCGCACATCATGGCGCGGTCAGTTTCCGGGTTCAGCGGCGGCAGGCCCAGGTCGGCGCACAGCTTGCCGCTTTCGATCAGATCGGTCAGACGGCCCTGGTTGCGGAACTCCTCGCGGGTCACGCTTGGGTAGTAGATGAGCTTCTCGCGGATGATGTCGCCGAAGAACTCGTTCTTGGGCAGCTCTTCCTGAATGTAGTCGGCATAGGCGAGTTCGCTGACCGTGCGAACACCGTGGAACAGGATGACCTTTTCAAAATGTTCGTAGGTTTCCGGGTCCTTGATGATGGACATGAAGGGCGCAAGGCCAGTGCCGGTGCCAAACAGGAACAGGTTCTTGCCCGGCTTCAGGTCGCTGACCACCAGGGTGCCGGTGGGCTTGCGGCTGACCAGCAATTCGTCGCCCACCTTCAGGTGCTGCAGGCGCGAAGTCAGCGGGCCGTTCGGCACCTTGATGCTGAAGAATTCCAAATGCTCTTCGTAATTGGCGCTGGCGATCGAGTAGGCGCGCATCAGCGGGCGGTCGTTCACCTGCAGGCCGATCATCACGAAATGGCCGTTCTCAAAACGCAGACCCGGGTCGCGCGTGGTGGTGAAGCTGAACAGGGTGTCGTTCCAGTGATGGACGCTCAGGACGCGTTCGGTGGCGATCGTGGACATGGGTAGTAGATGAGAACAGCTGTTATTGGCAGGCGGCAATTCTAGCAAATTATTAGAACTTTCCTCCACACATTCAGGCATTTGCATCCAGCGTTTTGGAATAAACCGGCTTAGCTTGATCCGGCTCAAGTATTACTGACCGCAAGCAGGCATGAAAAAGGGCGAGAAATCCTCCCGCCCTTGTTTGAGTGCCTTGTGCAAGGCTTGGCGCGCATCGCGGCGCCGGGTCTTCTCGCCTTTATCATGTGCTCCCGCCTGGCGCTGGCGTGCGGCCAGCGCCACCGGGTTGCGCGGTTTGGATGCCGGTAGCACCACGGTCAGCTTGGTTTTCTTCATGCGCTTGCTCCTCTTGCTCGGTTGGGTAGGGCCTAGCCCTTGATGCACATCACTTGTTTGAGGGTATGCACAATCTCGACCAGATCGGTCTGCTGCGCCATCACGGTATCGATGTCCTTATAGGCGGCCGGAATCTCGTCCACCACGCCGCCATCCTTACGGCACTCCACCCCGGCGGTCTGCTCGCGCAAGTCGAACTGGTCAAAACGGCGCTTGGCCTCGCTACGGCTCATGCGTCGGCCCGCGCCGTGCGAGCACGAGCAGAAGGACTCGGGATTGCCCAGCCCGCGCACGATAAAGCTCTTCGCCCCCATCGAACCGGGAATGATGCCCAGCTCGCCCGCTTGGGCCGAGATGGCACCCTTGCGGGTGATGAACAGCTTTTCGCCGAAGTGGGTCTCCTGCTGCACATAGTTGTGATGGCAGTTGATCGCCTCATCGCTGAGCTTGAAGGGTGGCAGGTGGGCCTGCAGCGCCTCCACCACCAGGCGCATCATTTCGCGCCGGTTGGTCAGCGCGTAGTCCTGCGCCCAGTCCACCGCCTCCACATAGTCATCGAACAGGCTGGAACCGGCGCTGAAGTAGGCCAGGTCTCGGTCGGGCAGCTGTTGCTGGTGGCGCTGCATATCCTTGCGTGCAGCTTCAATGAAGTAGCGGCCAATCACATTGCCGGTACCCCGGCTGCCCGAATGCAGCATGATCCACACCCGCTGCGCCTCGTCGAGGCAGAGTTCGATGAAGTGATTGCCACCGCCCAGCGTGCCAATCTGGCAGATCCAGCTCTGCGCAAACTGGCGCTGCATCTTCATCAGGCCCGGATGCTTGCCGACAATGCGGTCGAGGCGGTCGTCCAGCGGCCGCGCCGCGCGCTGGTGCTTGCTGCCGCGCACCTTGTCCCAGGCATGCTGGGCAAAGCCCACCGGCACCGTGGCTTCCACGGCCGAGCGCAGGCGCGCCAGGCTGTCGGGCAGGTCGCTGGCCGTCAGCGTGGTGCGCACCGCATTCATGCCGCAGCCAATATCCACGCCCACGGCGGCCGGGATAATGGCCGCCCGGGTGGGAATGACCGAACCGACGGTGGCGCCAATGCCCAGGTGTACATCGGGCATGGCGGCAATATGGCCGCGCACGATCGGCAGCGCGGCCACGTTCTTCAGTTGCTGGATCGCGGCGAATTCAATCTCGTCGGTCCAGATTTTGACCGGCACCTGTTGGCCGGCCAGGGTTTGCAAAATAGGCATAAGTATTGATTTCCTGCATTCCGCCGCCCAAGGCAAAACGGAATGAAAAAGCCCCGGACAGGCCGGGGCTTTTCAGGGCAACCGGCGCAAGGGGCAACAGACCCCGTGCGCCAGTGGCGGAATCAGGGTCAGCGCGTAAAAGCGGGAGAGGCGGCGTGGGTCATGCGGGTTCTCCTTCTGAAGGCTAGGCGTTGATCGGAGCGGCTTTGTTGAACAGGGCTGCGCGGGTCGTCAAGCACCCGCAAAGCACGCAGCAGCGCCAATCGGCCGTATCATCGCCGCCCATTCTGCCCCGCCGCCTCACCTACCCACACCATGCGCCTATTGATCCTGCTCTTGCCGCTGCTTGCCTTGCCCGCCAGCGCCACCGTCTACCAATGCCTGCACAAGGGCGAAATCAGTTACCAGGACAACCCCTGCCCTGGCGCCACACCACCACTGAAAAGCCCACCCAGCAAGGCCGCCACGCGCAGCGACACGCTGGCCGACATCGCCCTGCCAGAGCCCAGCATTCCGCCCGGCCCGCCACGCGCACTGGCCGCAGGCGCCGAAATCGTGCTGGTCTCGGGCTATGAATCCGAGACACGCCAGGTCCGGGTGGACCTGGATCGGCCCGGTAAGCGCGTGCTGCTGGTGCTGAGCAGCTACCACGCCATCGACTGGCTGGTGGTGCCCAGCGCGCGTACCCAGCTGAGCGCCGTGCTGTACAGCAAAACCGCCTCGGACGGCGAAGCCAGCGTCAAAGCCGGCAAGGCCGCGCGCTACCCGGTGACGCTGCCGTATAGCTACGAGGCCGACAACAAGCACTTCGTGCAGATACTCGCGCACCTGAATGGCTGGTTTGGCCGCAGCAGCGTCGACAGCTTTCATGGCGCCTACAGCCTGGCGCGCCAAGTCAGCATTCGCCAGCCAGACGCCCCCAACCCGATGCTGACGCTGCAAGGCCCGGCGGCGCAAAACCTGCCATCGCAGCTGGAATTCGGGCTATGGAACACCGAGCAGCAGCTGGAGCCCTGGACCGTCAACGGCCCGCACAGCGGCCGCAAGCAGGGCTATCGCGATATCGGCCTGCAAACCTGGGACGAGACCGGCAAGGTGATGTACACGCTGGAGAACGACCAACTGGTGCGTAGCGAGCGCCGCAGCGGCAAGCGCGAAAGCTTTGCACTGCCGGGCACCTTCCCGCGCCTATCCTGGCCCACCGCGCTTGCCTACGACACGCGCCGCCATATCGTGACCTTGAGCAGCCTGGGCGGCGAAGGCTTACTGTATCGCTTCAATGCACGCAGCGGCAAATGGCTCGACTACCGCTCGCTGGACAACCTCGACCTGAACGCACTCAGCTACGACGCCAAGGCCGACCGCTATATGGGCTGGTCCAGCGAGGGCAGCCTGGTCTTCCTCAGCCACGCCTGCCAGCTACAAACCACCCGCCGCATCCTCGACCAGCTGAGCGGCTTTGGCCGCGGCTACGACCGCGGCAATGAATCGATGCCACGCCTGGCCCTGTACGCCAGCTCGCCCGAGGTGGCACTGGTACGCATCGAAGCCGGCGTGGTCGAGCAGGTCTGGCACTACAACTTCAACAGTGGCAAAGCCACGCTCAGCTATTCGGCACGGCAGCCTTAGGGGGTTGCGCCTACCCGATGCGCAAATGTTGGCTTAGGGAATGGTGCAGCATCATTGCGGGCCGTATACCCCCAAAACGGCACACCAACTTGCCTAGTCGTGTTGCGATGTGGGGGATGGCAGACGAAAGCGCGGGGCGGGGGGAGTTCAGCGGCTAGGGTGCGCATCGTCGGTGACGGCTTATCGGCCAAAGCTGCCATCTAGCTGCTTTTCTCTCTGTGGCCGATTTAGGTCGCAATGCAGACTCTCAAAACAGTCTACTGAAGCGGGGGCGATTCAAACTGAATGTCCTGCTTCTCCTTAGAGGGCTGGGATTTAAGCGACATGTTGAGGCGGAAGCCTTTTGCCGGACGCTACCGAGTAACGACTCGATGACGTATGATTTGAGCGGTTAATTAATTACTGCGGCAAGCCTTTTATCGGCGCTCCGCCATGCGTTCTGGGTGATGTGTTGAACGATTCGACAAAAAACAAAGTACGTCAGCTTTATCAGTTCTTAAAAGAGGCAAATCAGCTCCGTTACAGGCCAATTCGGAAGCTGGCCGAACAGGTGAAAGTCATTCGCTTGGCGGATATGCCCGAGCATCCCAGCATGCAACTCTTTCGGCCGGTCCGCACCTCCGATACGACCCAGGAAATACCCGAAGTCTTGATTCGCATCCGGCGCCCGAACCTGACGCCCTGCCCCAAACCGCCTACGTCATTGCTCCAGTGGCTCGCCCCGGGATTTGACGACCCCGCCAAGACACCCGAAGTAGTCCAAAGCCTGAATGTCTCGACGACTCAGCGTTTTGATGATGAGGCCGGTCGAGTGGAAGCGCTCCGCCAATACCAAGCCAATCGTAGCCAAGCGACTAGAGAAGCTGGCGTCGTTGAGCCACCACTGAGTATTGCGTCTTGGCTGAAGGAAGGCTGGGACCTCCCAGGCAAGCCTCCGGAAGTACATGAGATATTGAGCGTCACCAGGACAGTACGTTTCGATGCGGACCGAGAGCGAGTCGCAAACTACACTGCATGGTTGGAACAGCGCTCGGCCTGGGTGGGGCCGGAGATTGCAGCGCGCTCTGCGATGTCCTTCTACGAGAAGTTCTACGATATCTATGCGTCCATCGAAAAGGACGGCGAAGAACTGGAATTGATGCTTGGCGATGGCCAACTGCTTTGGTCCACGATGTCGAGCACAGAAGAGACGACGGTTCGCATCAGCCATCCAATTCTTCTCAAGCGCGTGGAAATCCGTTTCGACGCCGAAGTCCCAGAGTTCGTTGTCTGCGAGACCGAGCGCGAACCAGAGTTGTACAACAGCCTCTTCACTGACCTGAAAGAGGTGCTGCCGGTTTCAATTCGGAATCGCAGCAACGAACTCGAGAAAGCCGGCTACCACCCCCTTGGGTGGCAAGACACGACGGCCTACCTCAAGGCATTCATTCAGACGGTTTCCCCCATCAAGGGTGAATTCCTCGAGGAACCACCTACGGATGACGCGACCTCGACCCCGCGCATGTATCGGGACACCGTCTTGTTCCTTCGGAAGCGAAGCGCGGGCCTCGGCAATTTCGTGAACGCCATCATCGAGGACATCGATAACCAGACTGTCTTTTCGCCAGCATTAGGCCAAATTACGGGGACACTAGACGATTGGGCGCCAGAGACCATTGGTGATGGCAGCACTGGCGGGTGCGCACAAGGCTACGGGACAGGGGCTGGCGAGGATTCGTCAGTATCGGACGATGAGATTCTTCTGGCTAAAGAGGCCAACGAAGAGCAGCTGCAAATCATCCGGAAGCTCTCCAAGAGCGGTTCCGTAATCGTTCAAGGCCCCCCTGGTACTGGCAAGACCCATACAATTGGTAACGTCATTAGCCATCTACTGGCTCAAGGCAAGTCCATCCTGGTCACCGCCCAGACGGCTAAGGCGCTGCGCGTCGTCCGCGACAAAGTGCCGGAGATGCTCCGGCCATTAGCAGTATCCGTGCTTGGCAGCGACCAAGGCGCTCGCCAGCAACTGGAAACAGCGATTGGCTCCATCACGGAGCGGATGACTCACGACTCGGCTGAGTCGCTGCTCGCAAAAGCCCAGCAATTTGAACAACAGCGTAAAGAGCTGTTAAGCAAGAAGCGCAGCCTCAAGCAGAAGTTGCGGCAGGCCCTCGAAAACGAATATCGCGAAATCAAGGTTGGCGACCGCGCCTTTTCCCCAGCTGAGGCAGCTCGGCATGTCCGTGACAACAAGGTGTCCGCATCGTGGATTCCATCGCCGGTCAAATTGGGCGCCAGCCTCCCCTTATCTCTCCAGGAGTTTGCCCGCCTCTACAGTTTGGGTGCTCATTTCTCCGTATTGGAGGAGCAAGATGCGCTGAAACCGCTGCCAGATATTGCGTGCTTGCCTAGCGAGCGCCAATTCAGGGTGATGGTAACGGAATACAACAATCTCACCACCACTGACCTGACGGTTGGCCAGGAGCGCTGGAATACACCAGGCAAAGGCAGTAGCGAGACGCTCGCGCAATTGATGCTCGACCTTGGCATTGAGTTTTCGGACGAGCTGCGCCAGCAGTCCTGGCGGCCATTTGCCATTGTTGCGGGCATCCATGGCGGCACGGCGAAGGATGTTTGGCTGAAGCTCATCGAGCAAATTAATGGTGGCGCAGAAGCTCAGGGTAAGCATGCACTCATGCTGCACCACCAGCCGAAGCTGGCGACTGGCATGCCGGTCGTCATTCAGAAGAAGGTGGTCGTTGAAATCTGCGAGCATCTTGAGAATGGCGGAAAACTCGGTTTCTTTAATTTGGTCACGCGAGGCGAGTGGAAGCAGTTCATCAAGACTGCCACCGTCTCGGCAGGTGAGCCTAACCACACGGACCATTTCGCCGCGCTTCGAGCATTGGTCGAACTGGAACACGCTCGCGAGTCAGTCCAACCGCTTTGGGACCAGCTGATTGGACAGCACATCCAACAGCCTTTTGCGAGCCTTGGCATGGTGCCCGAGCAGTCTTGCCGAGCGCTTATTCCGGAAATGCAGCGTTGCCTCGAGTGGCACGACCGTGTATGGAAACCGCTGGCAGAACGACTGGTGGGAGAAGGCGTGAAGCTGAACGACCTGTTCGGTTTGATTCCGCGCCAGGCGTCTCAAATCACCGAATATCAAGTCATCGAGACATTGGCCTCGAGTATGCTGCCACCGCTCATGACGGCCGAAGTTGGGCGGCGCAAGCTGGCGGAATGCGAGGCCGGTATTGCGGAAATCGAGCGCTTAGCGCTCTCCTTGGACCCGAGCGAAAACAACACGGGCTGTCTCGGACGAATCGTGACTGCTTTGCGTGCAAGAGATACCGCCAGCTACGACACAGCTCTTGAATACGCGCGCCGGCTCCAAACCGTAAAGCCGCTGGTCTCGGAACGGAGCGACTTACTGAAGCGCTTGGAAATGGTCGCACCGGTATGGTCTCAACTTATCCAGACGCGGACATCTCCTCACGATACTGAGCAAATTCCTGGCGACATTCCTGCTGGCTGGATTTGGCGACAACTTAATGACGAGCTTGTGGCTCGAGATGCCCTTAGCGCTAACGAAATTCAGCGTGAAATCGACAAGGTTGAGGCCACACTCAGGGAAGTGACCGTATGGCTGATTGATGCGAAGGCTTGGGGAAAACAGCTGGAGCGCCTGAAGCAGAACAATTCAATTCGACAGTGTCTGGTTGGATGGCTGGATACGGCGAAGGCGCTTATCTCCACTCGGCAGCAGGACCGGCGTCAGATGCTCCTTGCAGAGGCGAGGAAATTGATGGCCCGCGCTGCTGGCGCTGTCCCCGTTTGGGTAATGCCTATTTCTCTGGTCGCAGAAAACTTTGACCCGCGGACGACGCGGTTTGACGTCGTCGTTATCGATGAAGCGAGTCAGGCTGACTTGAACGCGCTAATTCCAATGTACCTCGGCAAGCAGGTCATCATTGTGGGCGACCATGAGCAGGTAACCCCTCTCGGGGTCGGTCAAGGACAGGCGCTGCTGGACAACCTTCGAAAGCAGATTCTTGAGGACATTCCGAACTCGCACCTGTTTGACGCGAGGTTCTCTATTTACGACATTGGCCGGCAGTCCTTTGGGGACGGTATTCGATTGGTTGAACATTTCCGGTGCGTGCCGGAAATCATCGCCTTCTCGAACCAACTTTCCTACGACGGAAAAATTAAGCCACTGCGCGAATCCAACTCAGCGCACCTCAAACCGGCATGCGTTGGCGTTCGGGTTGATGGCCGTCGGGACGGACACGTCAACAAGGCCGAAGCTCGCCGCATCGTCGATTTGATTAAGGCGATGATTGCCCACCCAGCGTATGCCGAAAAAACCATCGGCGTCATTGGTATGGTTGGCGACCAGCAAACCTTGGCAATCCAGTCGCTCATCCTCAAGGAAATCCCCGGCACCGAAATCGAGCGTAGGCGCATCCTCGCAGGAAGTTCAAGCGAGTTTCAGGGCGACGAACGTGATGTCATACTCCTCTCGATGCTGGACAGCCCCGAAGACGAGGGGCCAATGCGCCTGACCGGTGAAGGCGCTTTTGAGTTGCTCAAGAAGCGCTACAACGTGGCCGTAAGCCGGGCGCGAGACCAGCTGTTTGTGGTGCATTCGTTTGACCCGGACCTGCATCTGAAGCCCGGAGACATGCGCTTGCGACTGATGCAACACATCAAGGACCCGCTAGCATCTCTTCGTGAATACCATCGCGAGGTTGGAAAGACGGAGTCCCCCTTCGAGCGTGCGGTGCTGAAGCTGCTGACGGATGCTGGATACCGCGTGAAGACCCAGGTCGAAGTGGGATACTACCGTATCGACATCGTTGTTGAAGGCGGTGGTCGTCGCCTCGCAGTCGAGTGTGATGGTGACCGTTATCATCCCTTTGAAAAGCTCGCTGAAGACATCGAGCGGCAGACGATTCTCGAGCGTCTTGGTTGGCAATTCGCGCGCATTCGCGGCAGCGCTTTCTATCGTGATGCGGAGGCGGCGATGCAACCCGTTTTCGAGCGCCTGGCTGAACTCGAAATTCCGAAAGAAGCTTCAATCGGGAATGAGGGAACGGACGACATGTCGCTCATCTACGAGTTGGATAACCTCATCGCCTGTGATTTCACTACACCTAGGGCAAACGCAGAGGTGACTTCGGAAATGTTCGCGCCCGAAGTGAGTTACGAGCAGCCGGAAGTGTCTGTGATGGCGCCAAAATCTGACCTCAAAATTTATCTAATGCGAAACGGTGGACGTGTCCTGCTTGAGGATGTCCTGCGGGAACGCGCGAAGGCACAAGGATTTCAGCGCCTTGGAAGAAATGTTCGGCAACAGTTGCTCGACGAACTCAGCGCTGAACTCCGAGACAGCCACATCCAGATTTCTGGGGACTTTGTTGAGTTTGCCTAGGAAATTGGTCGCTCAACGAGGGCAATGGCTGAATGGTGGCTGTTGGGCAGATTGCCGCCTATCTTTGGAACCAAGGCCAATGGCCGCTAAGGCCGAGCAACAGCCCGTCATAGTCGAATCAACCCTGGCTGAGTGTCTCCGTCCAGAAAATAGACATACCACCTTGCACACATCAGCCAGCGCGTCTCTCAAGCTGCCCCCCTGCCCCATCACTCCCCAAGCACCCCACCACATAATCAATCCACACCCTGAGCTTGGCCGGCAGAAAGCGGTTGCTCGGGTAGAGCAGCCAGGCGGTGCCGGCGTAGTCGGTCAGGTGTTCCCAGTCGGCTAGCACGGTGTGCAGTTCGCCACGCGCCAGTGCGGTGCGGGCGGCGAATTCGGGCAGGCTGGCGATGCCGAGGCCGGCCAGGGCGCCTTCCAGGCGTACCTCGCTGTGGTTGGCTACATAGCGGCCGCGCACGGCCACTTCGGCGCTTTCGTTGCCGCGTCGGAAGCGCCAGTGGCGGTCGCGCTCGTCTTCGCCCAGGTACAGGCAGCTATGTGCGGCCAGGTCGCGCGGCTGTTGCGGTGTGCCGTTGGCGGCCAGATAGGCGGGGCTGGCGGCCAGCAGGTGGCGTATCGGCATCAGCGGGCGGCCGGCCAGGCCGGGCGGTGGGGCGTCGGTGATACGGATGGCGAGGTCAATGGCCTCCTGGTACAGGTCGACCGTGCGGTCGGTAATGACCAGCTGCACGTCCACCTCCGGGTATTGGGCCAGAAAGCCGGCCATCAGCGGGTGGATGACCTGGCGGCCGACCGCCTTGGGCATGCTTACGCGCAAGAGGCCGCGCGGGGTGGCTGCGTCGGCATCGGCCAGCGCCCACACTTCGCGCGCGGCGGCCAGCATGGCCTGGCAGCGGCCATAGGCGGCGCTGCCGGCTTCGGTCAGGCGCAGCTTGCGCGTGGTGCGTTCCAGCAGGCGCACGCGCAGCTGGCCTTCCAGGCGCGCCACCTGGCGGCTGACGGCCGAGGGCGTGCTACCCAGCTGGCGCGCGGCGGCCGAGAAGCTGCCCGCCTCCACCACGCGGGCAAACACGGCCATATCGGGCAGGCTATCGATCTGCATATTCATGCCTTTCCAGCACAGGTGCTATTCCATTTCAGATCATTATCGCCCTGAATGCATGAATGGATAATCCCCATCGACCCGATACGATGAGGATTTGCCATGACAACTACACTGAGCCTGGCGCAGCCCAAAGCCCTGCTGCGCCTATCTGACATCACCCTGCTGCTGGTGGCGCTGGTATGGGGCACCAGCTATGGCGTGGCCAAGGGCGCGCTGGCCTTTTACCCGGTGCTGGGCTTTCTGGCCGTGCGTTTCCTGCTGACCTTTGCCCTGCTGCTGCCCAGCCTGCTGCGCGCCAGCCGGGCCGAACAGCTGGCCGCCTGGCGCAGCGGCCTGCCGCTGGGCGGGCTGATGCTGGGCATCTTCCTGTGCGAAACCTATGGCGTAGCGCACACGCTGGCCAGCAATGCGGCGTTTCTGATCAGCCTGTGCGTGGTGTTCACCCCGCTGGTGGAATGGGCGCTACTGGGCAACCGGCCTAGCCGCGCGGTGTTTGGCTTTGCCGCGCTATCGCTGCTGGGCGCAGCCATGCTGAGCGGTGGGCTGAGCGGCCAGCTGGGCCTGGGTGATGGGCTGATGCTGGCGGCGGCCGTGCTGCGCGCGATTACCGTCTGCCAGACCAGCAAGCTTAGCCGCGCCCACCCGGCGCCGGCCTTGGCACTGACTGCCGTGCAGGCGGCGGTGATCGGCTTGGGCAGCCTGCTGCTGGCGCTGGCCCTGCCCGGTGGCTTGCCGCCGCTGCCCAGCGCACCGGCCTTCTGGTGGGCCAGCGTTTACCTGGTACTTGGCTGCACCGTGTTCGCCTTCTTTGCGCAGAACTGGGCGCTCAAGCACAGCGCGCCCAGCCGCGTGGCCCTGCTGACCAGCAGCGAACCGGCCTTCGGCGCCCTGTTTGCCGTGCTGTGGCTGAACGAAAGCCTGAGCCCGCTGGCCAGGCTGGGCGGCACGCTGATTGTGGCCGCCGCGCTGTGGACCAGCTGGCGACGCGATTAGGCATGGCGTGTGCCGCCGCGCTAACGCGCATTGCCATCGCGGCGCGGATGCGACACCGCGCTGGCAAGCGCACAAATGACATGGACAGGCATCACCGCCCGGTTAAAATCGCCGCCCCTATATGAGCCGACAGGCCGCGCGTCATGCCGCTGCAATACGCAGCTGCGATAAGCAGCGTGGCCGCCACGGCGGCTCGCCAGACAAAAGCAACCGGTCTCCGGGAGGAAAAACCATGTCGTCCATCTCTTACCGCCACTGCCTGGCGCTTGGCGCCCTGCTGCTTGGTGCCTGCGCCAGCCAGCCCGTTGCCCAGCAGCCAGCCAATCTGCCGCCGGCTGATGGCAAGCCCAGCCTGGCTGCCCATGCCAGCAACCCCACGATCGCCGCGCTCAGCTATGTCGACAGCGTGCAGTGCGATAGCAGTGTGGATGCCGACCTGCTGTTCGGCCGCGGCCAGCAGCTGTACGAGGAAGACAGCGATGCCGCCCAGCAAAAGGCCGCCAGCTGCTTCGAGCTGGCAGCCAGCAAGGGCGATGCCGATGCGCGCTGCTATCTGGCGGTGATTCTGCGCGGTGGGCGCGGCGTGCCGGCCGACCGGGTGGCCGCCACCCAGCAGCTGCGCGAAGCCGCCAAGCGCAATAACGCCTGCGCCGAATACGGCCTGGGTAATGCCTACCTGGAAGGCGATGGCGTGAAGGCCAATGCGGCCGAAGCGCGTCGCTGGCATCTGCGCGCCGCCCACAATGGCATGAGCAGCGCCCAGCTGCTGGTGGCGCAGCGCTATGAACAGGCGCGCGACCGCGTGAACGCCCTGATCTGGTATCAGCTGGCCGCCGAATACGGCGAGCCGGGTGCCGCCGAACAGGCCAGCGCGCTACAGGCCAAGCTGAGCAAGGCGCAGCGCGCCCAGGTGGCCAAGCGCTTGGCGCAGACCAAGCGCAAGGTGATGCCGCTGGATACCGTGAGCAAGGGCCACTACCAGCGCAATGTGCTGTCCCTGCTTGGCCATGTCGACCGCTACTTCCCGGCCCTATATCGTGGCCTCGACCAGCAGCAGCGCTTCGCCAAGACCCTGGCCTGGGCCGATAGCGCCTATGCACGCGGCTTTATCAGCCCGCGCGATTTCACCTTCTACGTGAATATCATCGGCTTCCTGGGCGAGGACGCGCTGAACGGCAGCGGCAAATGGCCAGCCATCGACCGCATCCTGGCCGACAGCCAGTTGAGCGCCCCGGAACGTATCGAACAGGCCGCCATCAAGGCGGAATCGCTACAGCGCGCTAGCAACTAACTGGGGCATTCATGACCTGCATCCTTCGCGCCAGCGGCAAGCATTTTGATGTTGATGACTTCATCTCGAAGTCATCGCTGATTACCAGCTCGCTTTGGCGCAAAGGGGAGAAGCGCTTCCCTAATAGCAGAACGAATGAAACAACCAACCAGGCTTCGGGCATCCGAATTGTTGCAAGTGAGGCCGATTTCTCCGAGCTGTCACGACAGATTGAAGATGTGATCGCATTCCTACGTCAGCACCTAGATGCCATCAAGATGCTGACTGCCTTTCACGGCGTGGAAGGCGCGGTTCTCGACTTCGGTGCTGAGCTGCATCCGCCTGGCTGGGCATCGTTCACTTTCCCGACGGAACTGCTGGCCCTTGCAGGCGCTACGGGTGTATCGCTCTGTGTGTCTGTCTACCCGAGCGATCCTGAAGACGACACCGACGTCCAGGCTGTTGGGACCTAGTTGGCTGCCAAAATGAATGAAAAGCCCGCCGTTCTTCAACGGCGGGCTTTTTCATGACTGACCGACAGGCCGGCGCAGTGCTTAGCGGCAGCGGAATACCTTGTAGTCGCGCTCGCCGTCCTTGATCGGGCCGGCGGCGGCGATGGTGTCGCCGCCCTGCCCGACCGCCGAGTTACGCGCCAGGGTGTTCAGCTCGATGATGATCTTGCCCGGATCGCGCTCGACCGGGCCAAGCTTGCCCAGCACCTTCACATGCACACTGCCCTTGGGCGTACAGGCGGTGGTCGCTTCCAGCGTGCTCACCTGTACCGCCTCGGCGGCCGGCTGCAGGGCAACGAAGGGCGCGCAGGCGCCCAGGCTCAGGAGCAAGGCCAGGCTCAGACCAAGCTTGCTAGCGTGTTTAGTCAACATCGTATCGATTCCTCCAACAGGGGCATGCACGGGTCAGACCCGACGAGCGCGCCAGTGTAAGCGCATGTGTGGCCCCGGGCCAGTTCAGGGCGCTTGCAGCAACCCCTTTTTTCGTCGCGATGCGGCGTTGCGCGTGAAAAATTTCTCCTTAGCTATCAGACATAGCTGACGTCGAAATTTTTCACTCGCGCCTTGCCTCGCTTAGAAACAGAGGCCTCTGGAAGCCCCCTTCAGGCTGCGGCCAGATAGCCGGCCAGCTGGGCCGGGTCGACATTGCCGCCCGACAGCACCACGCCCACACGCAAGCCGCGCCAGGCATCGGGCTGGCTCAGTAGCGCAGCCAGACCCAGGCAGCCGGTCGGTTCCAGCACCAGCTTGAGCTGGCGGGCCGCGAAGCGCAGCGCATCAAGCAGGGCCGCATCGTCCACCGTGCGTATCTCGGCCACATGGCGGCGGATCACCGCGAAGGTCAGCTCGCCCAGCTGCTGGGTCTGCGCGCCATCGGCCACGGTGCGCGGGGTGGCAATGCGCACGCGCTCGCCGCGCTGCAAACTGAGCTGACCATCGTTACCTGCCGCCGGTTCCACCCCGACCACGCGGCAGGCCGGGGACAGCGCCTGTGCGGCCACCGCGCAGCCCGACAGCAGGCCGCCGCCACCCAGCGGGCTGAGCAGCACATCCAGTTCGCCGCATTGCTCGAACAACTCCTTGGCCAGCGTGCCCTGCCCGGCCATCACCAGTGGATGGTCGTAGGGCGGCACCAGGGTCAGGCCCTGCGCCCGCGCCAGCTCGCGACAAATCGCCTCGCGGTCTTCACGGTAACGGTCGTACAGCAGCACCTCGCCGCCATAGGCACGCGTGGCGGCCAGCTTGGCCGGCGGCGCATCGTTGGGCATGACGATGACGGCGCGCATGCCCAGCTCGCGCGCGGCCAGCGCAATCGCCTGCGCATGGTTGCCAGACGAAAACGCCACCACGCCGGCCGCGCGCTGGGCCGGGCTGAACTGCAGCAGCGTGTTGAAGGCCCCGCGCAGCTTGAAAGCGCCGCTGTGTTGCAGGTTCTCGCACTTGAGGAAGACCTGTGCGCCGCAGTGCGCATCGAGCAGCGGCGAGTGCAAGGCCGGGGTGCGCTGCACACGCGTGGCGATGCGTGCCTGGGCGGCACAGATGGCCGCATAGTCGATGGCCAGCATGGGGCTGGCGCTGGCGTTCATTGCCAGCCCCGGCGCAGCGGGCGGCTCAGCAGCACCAGCTGGCGCGCCAGGCGCAGCAGCACACCCGCCAGCCCCTGCCGCGCGCGCAGCCGCCAGGGTTTGGCCGGCGCGGCTGGGCAAAGCTGCAGCTCAACCGCGCTGACCGCATACAGCACCACCCAGCCCGATTCATGCAGCCGCTGCGCGCTGCCCCCCAACAGCAGTTGGGGTTCCTGCAGCATGGTGTCGGCCAGCCAGCGCGGCGCCGGCATCAGGTAGACCTTGCCGCGCAGCAGATGCAGCGTACTGCCCTTGGCGGCCCAGAACTGCAGGCTACGGCCGGCGGCCAGGTGCTGGATGGGGGGATGGGCTGCGCTCATGGGCGACTCCGGATCGGCGAACAGGGAGTGCACAGCTTAGGCCGCGCCCCGGCGCGCCAACAGGCACAAGCCGCGTACTTCGCCAGCAGAACAGCGTAGGGTTTTGCCATCTGTTACGTAGCAGAAGGCCCGCATCTGTATCTGTTCTGCCTGGCCCGCCGGCCAAATAATCGCGCATGCACACCGAAAACCTCTACCAGCAGCTGGCCGGCCATTATCTGAAAGCCATCGACGCAGGCACCCTGCGCAGCGGCGACCGCATGCCTTCGCTGCGCGTGATGATGGAGCGGCATGGCGTGAGCCTGTCGACCGCCTTGAATGCCTGCCGCCAGCTCGAGCAGAGCGGTCATCTGGAAGCGCGCCCGCGCTCGGGCTACTTTGTGCGCAGCCTGCGCCGCAGCGGGCTGGCGCCCAGCACCGAACCTAGCCAGCAGCTGCCCGACCCGGCCCAGTATGTGGGCATACACGAGCGCGTCTCAGCCATCATCGCCCAGGGCCAGCAGCGCCCGGTGGCGGTGAATCTGGCCGGTGCCTGCGGCGCGCCGGCGCTCTACCCGAGCGAGGCGCTCAAGCAGGGCGTGCTGCGCGCGCTGCGCCAGCGCCCCGATCTGTTCGGCCATGCCGGCCCCAGCACGCCGAATGGCGAGCCAGCATTCCGTGCCGCCATGGCGCGCCAGGCACTGGTGTCGCGCATCAAGCTGTCGCCGGACGAGATCATCGTCACCCATGGTTGCATCGAAGCGCTTAACCTCGCGCTGCGCGCGGTCACCCAGCCGGGCGATGTGGTGGCGGTCGAATCACCGACTTTCTTCGGCCTACTGCAGATTCTGGAAAGCCTGGGACTGAAGGCGCTGGAGATTCCCTGCAGCCCGCAGACCGGCATCTCGCTGGAGGCGCTGGAGCTGGCCGCGCATACCTACCGCGATATCAAGGCGCTGGTGGTGGTACCGAATCTGCAGAACCCGCTCGGCAGCACCATGCCCGATGCCAACAAGGCCGCCCTGGTGGCCTGGTGCGCGGCACGGCAGATTCCACTGATCGAGGACGACACCTATTCGGCCCTGAGCGATAGCGAGGCCCCGCAGGCGGCGCTGAAGGCCTGGGACCAGGACGGCAATGTCATCCACTGCGCCTCGCTGCACAAGATTCTGGCCCCCGGCATGCGCCTGGGCTGGATTGCCGCCGGACGCTGGCAGGCGCGGGTGGAAATGCTCAAGTACGCGCAATCGCGCTCTACCGAGGTGCTCGGCCAGATCGCCGTGGCCGACTATCTGGACAGCGGCGCCTTCGAGCGCCATCTGCGCCGCCTGCGCGCCAGCCTGCGCAGCCAGCGCGAGCAGGTAGCCGAGGCGGTCGCGCACTACTTCCCGGCCGGCACGCGGCTCAATCTGCCCAATGGCGGGCTGGCGCTATGGGTGGAAATGCCCGGCCAGCGCTCCTCCGAGGCGCTATTCCATGCCGCGCTCAAGGAAGGCATACGCATCGCGCCGGGGCTGATGTTCTCCAACTCCAACCGCTTCAACGCCTATCTGCGCATCAGCTGCGGCATGCCCTACACGCGCGAGCTGGAACACGCGCTGCGCCGGCTGGCTGCATTGGTGGCCGCGCTGCCTGAACAGCAGGCATGAAAAAAGCGCCCCAAGGGGCGCTTTTTGCTGGCGCGATGCCACGATCAGACGATCAGAACCACTGTGCGTGGAACACGCCCTCACGGTCGGTACGCTCGAAGGTGTGCGCACCGAAGTAGTCACGCTGTGCCTGGATCAGGTTGGCCGGCAGGCGTTCGGCGCGGTAGCTGTCGAAGTAGGCAATCGCCGAGGCAAAGGTCGGCACCGGAATGCCGTCGATGACCGCGGTGGCCACCACCTCGCGCAGCGCGGCCTGATATTCATTGGCGATCTTGGCGAAGTGCGGGTCGAGCAGCAGGTTCACCAGCTGCGGGTTGCTGGCGTAGGCATCGGTGATGTTCTGCAGGAAGCGCGAACGGATGATGCAGCCGGCGCGGAAGATCTTCGCGATATCGCCGTAATTGAGGTTCCAGCCCATTTCCTCGGACTGCTTGCGCATCTGCTCAAAGCCCTGCGCATAGGAAACAATCTTGGACAGGAACAGCGCGCGGCGCACCGCTTCGATAAAGGCCGAACGGTCGCTGACCGCGGCACGGGTAGCCGGGCCGCGCAATACCTTGGCGGCTTCGATGCGTTCGCTCTTCAGCGAGGAGATAAAGCGGGCGAACACCGATTCGGTGATCAGCGGCAGCGGCACACCGAGGTCGAGCGCGCTCTTGCTGGTCCACTTGCCGGTGCCCTTCTGGCCGGCCGAGTCGAGGATGTAGTCGACCAGCTCGCCACCGGCGCCCTGGTCATCGCCCTTCTTGAAGATCTTGGCGGTGATGTCGATCAGGAAGCTGTCGAGCTCGCCACGGTTCCACTCGGCGAACACCTCGGCCAACTCGGCATTGCTGAGGTTCAGCACGCGCTTGAGGATGTCGTAGGCTTCGGCGATCAGCTGCATATCACCGTACTCGATGCCGTTGTGCACCATCTTCACATAGTGGCCGGCGCCATCCGGGCCGATATAGCCGACGCAGGGCTCGCCATCGGGCGCGCGCGCGGCAATCTGCTTCAGAATCGGCGCCACCAGCTGGTAGGCCTCGCGCTGGCCACCTGGCATGATGGCCGGCCCCTTGAGCGCGCCCTCTTCACCGCCCGATACGCCAGTGCCGATGAAGTTGAAACCGAGCGCGGACAGCTCCTTATTGCGGCGGATGGTGTCGGTGTACAGGGTGTTGCCACCGTCGATGATGATGTCACCCTTGTCCAGCAGCGGCTTCAGTTGCTCGATGGTGGCATCGGTGGCGGTACCGGCCTTCACCATCAGCAGAATGCGGCGCGGTGTTTCCAGCGAGGCCACGAAGTCTTCCAGCGTGTGGAAAGGCACCAGACGCTTGCCGGGGTTTTCTGCCATGACTTCATCGGTCTTATCGGCCGAGCGGTTGTAGATGGAGACCGAGTGGCCACGGCTTTCGATGTTCAACGCCAGGTTGCGGCCCATGACGGCCATACCGATGACGCCAATTGCTTGCTTGGACATGGATTTTTCCTACTGGGCACGGCCGGGTGCGCCGCGCGAATACTGAATATTGAATGCCAGCCTGATGGGCTGTGTGCCGGGTGCTAAGCCTTTGATTGAAGGACGCACTTTGCTATGGGGGCGCTTTTTACCAGCATATGCCACATGTAGTGCAAATTAATGCACTACATGATCGATCAGAACAGTCGCTATTCAGTCGCGCGGCCCGCCCAGTTGACGGCAGGCCGGGCCTTGCAGCGGACTATGGCCTGACATCGCCACAGTCCGCACTGTCTGCCGCTTAGCGCTGGCAGCTGGCCGGTGCGGTAGCCGCCACCACGGTGCTGTAGTGGTAGGCATAGTCGCCGCGTATCGCCTGCGTGCCGTCCTTGCCCGCATGCTCGCCGATGATCCAGGTATCGGCCTTGGCAATGCCGCCCTTGGCAAAGGCGGCGATATCGGTAGTGGCATTGCCGTAGGCGCGCACGATCTTTAAGCCCACCGTCTCGCGCAGATAGCGCACATAGTCGGTCTTGTGTTGCTCGGTATTGGGTGGAATCGGCCCATCGCCATACGGGTTGCTGCGGTAGTGCCAACCCAGCAGCTGCTGGCGGCCAAACCATTCGCGCGCATCGCGGGTCACCCAGTAGGGCCGCGCGGTCAGATAGATGATCTGATAGCCCTTCTGCTGATAGGCGCGCACCACCTCGGGCGCGTAGTAATAGGCGCTGGCGGTCTTCAGCCCCGCATAGTCGGCATAGGCCTCGAAGTCATTGATGGTCAGCGTGCCGTCGATATCGAACAGCACCGCCTCGCGTGCCGGGTCGACCACGCTCAGATAACCCTCCACCGCCGAGCCATCGCCCTCCACCACCATGCGCACGCGGTACTCGCCCACCGGGCGCGGCGCAATGCTCAGGCTGATCTTGCCATCGCTATTGCTGAGCTGGCTGCCCAGGTATTCCCAGCCACTCATGCCGCTGCCGTACAGGTAGACATGCACGCGTTCGTCTTCCAAGTCCTTGTGCAGCACCGCGTCGTAATCGAACTTGCCCACCAGGGTGGCCGGCTGGCCGGCCGCCACCAGGCTGTCGTGCACCATATGCCAGGGCTGGTACAGGCTGGCCAGCAGCTTGCTGCCCAAATGGCGGAAACTTTTCTTGGCCGGCGTGGGCGCGCTGGGTGCCTGCTGGGGCGTGCGGTAGTCGGGGCAGGCAGCCTGAGCGGCCAGACTGGCCGACAGGGCAAAGCAGGCCAGCAGTGATAGCGGTTTTTGCATTGATCTTGCTCCATGTCTTATTGGTCGATGCCGCACAGCGCGGGCCCCTTGCTGCAGAGGGCCAGGCGGCGCAGCAGTGTGGGCAACATAGATGACATAAGCATGAAAGCAAGCGCTCGGTTCCGCTCCTTCCCCGAGCGTGGCCAGAAAACAAAACAGCCCGCCGGTTTCCCGACGGGCTGTTTCGCAAGGCCAGTAGCTGGGCTTACACCTTCACGGTGTCGGCCACGTCCTGGTAGTCCTTGATTTCATTGAAGTTCATGTACTTGTAGACCTGGGCCGACTTGGCAGTCAGCACGCCCATATCGGCCATGTACTCTTCCTTGGTCGGAATACGACCCAGCTTGGAGCAGATGGCGGCCAGTTCAGCCGAACCGAGGTAGACGTTGGAGTTCTTACCCAGACGGTTCGGGAAGTTACGGGTCGAGGTCGACATGACGGTCGCGCCTTCCTTCACCTGCGCCTGGTTACCCATGCACAGCGAGCAGCCCGGCATTTCCATGCGTGCGCCAGCAGTGCCGAAGGTGCCGTAATGGCCTTCGTTGGTCAGTTGCTCGGCGTCCATCTTGGTCGGCGGGGCCACCCACAGCTTGACCGGGATGTCGCGCTTGCCTTCCAGCAGCGTGGAAGCGGCACGGAAGTGACCGATATTGGTCATGCACGAACCGATGAACACTTCATCGATCTTGGCACCAGCGACTTCGGACAGGGTCTTCACATCGTCCGGGTCGTTCGGGCAGGCCACGATAGGCTCGTGGATATCGGCCAGATCGATCTCGATCACGGCGGCGTATTCGGCGTCGTCGTCACCCTTCAAGAGTTCCGGCTTGGCAATCCAGGCTTCCATGGCCTTGATACGGCGTTCCAGCGTGCGGGCATCCTGGTAGCCGTTGGCGATCATATTCTTCATGAGCGTGATGTTCGACGTCATGTATTCAATGATCGGGGCCTTGTCGAGGTGCACGGTACAACCGGCAGCCGAGCGCTCAGCCGAAGCGTCCGACAGTTCAAAGGCCTGCTCCACCTTCAGGTCGGGCAGACCTTCGATTTCCAGGATGCGACCGGAGAAGATGTTCTTCTTGCCGGCCTTGGCCACGGTCAGCATGCCAGCCTTGATGGCATAGAGCGGAATCGCGTTCACCAGGTCGCGCAGGGTCACGCCCGGCTGCATCTTGCCCTTGAAGCGCACCAGCACCGATTCAGGCATATCCAGCGGCATCACACCGGTGGCGGCGGCAAACGCCACCAGACCGGAACCGGCCGGGAAAGAGATACCAATCGGGAAACGGGTGTGCGAGTCACCGCCGGTACCGACGGTATCGGGCAGCAGCAGACGGTTCAGCCAGCTGTGGATCACGCCATCGCCCGGACGCAGGGCCACGCCGCCGCGGGTGCTGATGAAGGCCGGCAGTTCCTTGTGCATCTTCACATCCACCGGCTTCGGGTAAGCAGCGGTGTGGCAGAACGATTGCATGACCATATCGGCGGAGAAGCCCAGGCAAGCCAGGTCCTTCAGCTCGTCGCGGGTCATCGGGCCGGTGGTGTCTTGCGAACCCACGGTGGTCATCTTCGGTTCGCAGTAGGTGCCCGGACGTACGCCCTGGCCTTCCGGCAGACCGCAGGCGCGGCCAACCATCTTCTGCGCCAGCGAGAAGCCCTTGCCGCTGTCGACCGGGGCCTTGGGCAGGCGGAATTCGGTGGAAGCCGGCAGGCCCAGCGCTTCACGCGCCTTGCCAGTCAGGCCGCGGCCGATGATCAGGTTGATACGGCCACCGGCGCGCACTTCGTCCAGGATCACATCGGACTTCAGCTTGAACTCGGCCACCACAGCGCCGTTCTTTTCGATCTTGCCGGCGTAGGGGTAGACGTCGATCACATCGCCCATATCGAGCTTGGACACATCGACTTCAATCGGCAGCGAGCCGGAGTCTTCCTGCGTATTGAAGAAGATCGGCGCAATCTTGCCGCCGAGGGTCACGCCACCGAAACGCTTGTTCGGCACGTAGGGGATGTCCTGGCCGGTGGCCCACACCACCGAGTTGGTGGCCGACTTGCGGCTGGAGCCGGTACCGACCACATCGCCCACATAGGCCACCAGGTGGCCCTTCTTCTTCAGGTCTTCAATGAACTGCATCGGGCCGCGCTTGCCATCCTCTTCCGGCGTGATGCCAGGACGGGCGTTCTTCAGCATGGCCAGGTAGTGGAGCGGAATATCCGGGCGCGACCAGGCATCCGGGGCCGGCGACAGATCGTCGGTATTGGTTTCGCCGGTCACCTTGAACACGGTGACGGTGATCTTCTCTGCCACTTCCGGACGGCTCTTGAACCATTCGGCATCGGCCCAGCTTTGCAGCACCGCCTTGGCATTGGCATTGCCCTGGTCGGCCAGCGTCTTCACATCGTGGAAGAAGTCGAATACCAGCAGGGTCTTCTTCAGGCCTTCGGCGGCGATGGTGCCCACTTCGGCATCGCCGAGCAGATCCACCATCGGCTTGACGTTGTAGCCACCGACCATGGTGCCCAAGAGCTTGGTCGCCAACGCGCGGTCGATCAGCGGGCTCTTCACGCTGCCTTCGGCCACGGCGGCCAGGAAGGAAGCCTTCACCTTGGCGGCATCGTCCACGCCGGGCGGCACGCGGTGGGTGATCAGATCCACCAGGGTCTGCTCTTCACCCGCGGGCGGGTTCTTCAGGAGTTCAACCAGATCGGCGACTTGTTGCGCATTGAGCGGCAGCGGCGGGATACCCAGAGCGGCGCGCTCAGATACGTGCTGGCGATAGGCTTCTAGCATGGCGATGACCTTTTTTGCTTGCGGTTGCGTGTGATCGGGAAGCGCTTGGAGCCTTGGCGGCCCGTGGCATCTTTGTCGGGAAACCCCGCGGCGACAGCGGTATTTTAGTTGGCGAATCAGCCACTTGCCGGCTGCGCCCTACCCGCGCTGGGCGCAGGGGCTTCTTTGAAGTGCTCGCAGATTACCGCCATGCGCGGCAATGCACAAACGAGTAATTGCGACAGGTTCTGTGAGTTAAACTCACACAATGACCGCTACCCTCCCCCCATTGAATGCCCTGCGCGCTTTTGAGGCTGCAGCAAGGCTGGAGAGCTTTTCCGCCGCGGCGGGCGAGCTGTTCGTGACCCATGGCGCTGTGAGCAAACAGATAAAGCAGCTGGAAGACTGGCTGGGCGTGCCGCTGTTCGAGCGCAGCGGCGGCCGCGTCAAGCTGACCGAAGTGGGCTGGCGCTATCTGGTGCAGGTGCAGGACGGCCTCGACATCATTGCCAACGCCACCGCCCAGCTCAAGCAGCCCGACCGCCAGCGCCGCATCGTGATCAACTCGATTCCCACCTTTGCCATGTTCTGGCTGCTGCCGCGCCTGGGCGCCTTCCAGCGTGAACACCCGGATATCGAGCTGCGCCTGATGACCAGCGACCGCGATATCTCGCGCCTCGATGCGCCGTTCGACCTGGCGATACGGCGCGGCCCGGGCGACTGGCCCGGCCATGTCAGCAAGCCCTTTCTGGAAGAACGCGAGCTGCCGCTGTGCGCGCCCAGCCTGCTTGAGCGACTGCCCATCCACAGCCCGCAGGATTTGGCCCAGCACACGCTGCTGCAAGCCGACACCCGCCCGACGGCCTGGCAACGCTGGCTGACCCTGGCCGGCGTGCCCGAGCTCAAGCCGGCCGCCACCCAGCAGTTCGGCCATTTCTACCTGGCCCTGCGCGCGGCCATGAATGGCCTGGGCGTGGTACTCGGCCCGCTGCCGATGATGCAGGCCGAGCTGGATGCCGGCACCCTGGTCGCCCCGCTGCAGGAACCGAGCGTGGTGGTGCGCGGTTATTGCTGGATTGCCCCGCGCGCGGCCATGAATGACCCGACCATCCATGTGCTGACCCGCTGGCTGGAACAACAGGCCGCCAGCACCGGCATTGCACCGCAAAGCCAGCCGGGCTAAGGCGCCAGTCGGCGCCAGGTGCAGCCCATGCCGCCCAGGCGGCATTTCATCGGCGCGTGCTGGGCAGGCCAGGCCGAGCGCGCCAGCCTTGGCGCACCTTTATCCACCAGGTCCGCGCCATGCCCCATCCGCTTACTGCCCTCGGCCTGCTGGCCGGCCTAACCCTGCTGAGCCCCGCCGCGCTGGCTGCGCTCGACTTCCAGCCCTGCGCCGACCGCAGCGACTTTGCCGAGCTGGCCGACAGCCAGTGTGCACGCGTGAGCATGCCGGCCGATCACGCCCAAGCGGGTGGCGAGCAGATCGAACTGTTCCTGCGCCGCTTCCCCGCGCCGGGTCGCGCGCGCGGTACGGTCTGGCTGGTGGCGGGCGGCCCAGGTGAATCGGGCGCCATGTTCTATCCGCTGCGCCGCCAGCTCGCACAGGCCTTCCCCGGTTATGACCTGATCATCCCCGACCACCGCGGCACCGGCTTCTCGACCCGGCTCTGCCCAACCGAGGAAGCCGTGCACAGCCCGGGCGGGGCTGCGCTGGAGGGCGCCGAATGGGCGAGCTGCTATGGGAGCCTGGCGCAGGCCCCGGCCCGCCTGCAGCAATTCAGCCTGGCCCAGGCCGCCGATGATCTGGCCGCCTTGCTGGCACGCGATGCCAGCACGGGGCCGCGTTATCTGTATGCGGTGTCCTATGGCACACAGCTGAGCCTGCGCATGCTGGCCAGCCATCGCCCACGCCTGGATGGCCTGATGCTCGATTCACTGGTACCGCGCCAGGACGATGCCGCGCACGATCTATCCATGCGTTCGCACGATGTGGACCGGGCCGGCTGGCAGTGGCTGGCCGATTGCGCGGCCGACCCGGCCTGCGGGCAGGCGGCCGGCCCCAAGCTGGGCGAGCGCTACCGTGCCTGGTTGGCCAGCCAGGATGCGGCCGCCAGCGACAGCCTGCGCCTGCAGCTGGGCAGCCTGCTCGATGGCCCAGAACCGGGCCGTGATCTGATCCGCAGCCTGAACGGCCTGCTGCAGGGCGACTCGACTGCGCTGCAAACTGCCCAGGCAGCCCAGGCAGCGCGCTTGGCACCCTTTCTTGCTTACCCGCAAAGCCCACCTGCCCTACCGCTGACCCAGCTGATCAGCGCCAGCGAGAACGATCTGCAGCCCACGCGCAGTTTGGACGAGGTCAGGCGCAGCGAGGCCGAGCTCGGCTTTCTCAGCCCGCTGCCGCGCATCCTGGCCCGCCACCGCGGCAACAGCTACGCGCGCAGCGAGCTGGCATTGGCGCTACCGCTGCAACTGCCACCCACCCTGCTGCTGCATGGCAGCCACGACCCGAAGACCAGCTATGCGGGCGCAGTCAGCCATCTGCAGCTATTGCGCACGCGCGGCCCAGTCAGCCTGCACCGCGTGCAGGGCGGCAGCCATTTCCTGCTCTGGCATGCCAGCACCTGCAGCGTGCCGGCCCTGCGCGACTTCCTGGCCAGCCCGCACGCAGCACGTGCCCAGCGTGCCGATAGCGAATGCCGTCAGCCTTGAGGCCCGCGCCATCGGGCACGGCGACTTGCTTCCTGGCCAGCATGGGCAAAGATTAAGCCCAGCCAGCGACCCGGCGCGCCTGCGCCGGGTCGCAACAGCATGCTGTCCCATCGCCTGATCGCTGCCGGAGAATGTCATGCCGCACAATCTGTACAACACGCTCACCCCGCTTACCCTGCCCTCGGGCCGCAGCCTGCACTACTACAGCCTGCCTGCACTGGAAGCGGCCGGCATTGGCCCGGTCAGCCGACTGCCGGTGTCGATACGGCTGGTTCTCGAATCGGTGCTGCGCAACTGCGATGGCAAGAAAGTGGCCGAGGCTCATGTGCGCCAGCTGGCCAACTGGGCGCCGAATGCCGCGCGCGTGGACGAAATCCCCTTCGTGGTAGCGCGCGTGGTGCTGCAGGACTTCACTGGCGTGCCGCTGCTGGCAGACCTCGCCGCCATGCGCAATGTGGCGGCCAAGCTCGGCAAGGACCCGAAGACCATCGAGCCCTTGGTGCCGGTGGATCTGGTGGTCGACCACTCGGTGATGATTGACCACTACGGCACGGCGGATGCGCTGCGCCTGAATATGGAGCTGGAATTCCAGCGCAACCGCGAGCGCTACCAGTTCATGAAATGGGGCATGCAGGCCTTCGATACCTTCAAGGTGGTGCCGCCCGGCATCGGCATCGTCCACCAGGTCAATCTCGAGTACCTGTTCCGTGGCGTGCAGATTCGCGAGGGCATCGCCTTCCCCGACACCCTGGTCGGCACCGACAGCCATACCACCATGATCAATGGCGTGGGCGTGGTGGGCTGGGGCGTAGGCGGCATCGAAGCCGAGGCCGGCATGCTCGGCCAGCCGGTCTACTTCCTCACCCCCGATGTGGTGGGCGTGGAACTGGTAGGCGCGCTGCGCGAAGGCATTACCGCTACCGACTTGGTGCTGACCGTAACCGAGCTGTTGCGGCGGGAAAAGGTGGTGGGCAAGTTCGTGGAATTCTTCGGCCCCGGTGCCGCCAGCCTCAGCGTGGTGGACCGCGCCACCATCGGCAATATGGCGCCCGAATACGGTGCCACCATGGGCTTCTTCCCGGTGGACGACAAGACCGTGGCCTATCTGCGCGGCACCGGCCGTAGCGAGGCCGAGGTGGAAGCCTTCGAAGCCTACTTCCAGGCCCAGGGCCTGTTCGGTATGCCCAAGGCCGGCGACATTGCCTACAGCAAGACCCTGCAGCTGGACCTCGCCAGCATCGTGCCCAGCCTGGCCGGGCCCAAGCGCCCGCAAGACCGCATCGCCCTGCCCGATATGGCCAGCACCTTCAACAGCCTGTTCAGCCTGCCGATCAGCGAAAACGGCTTCGGCAAGCCAGCCGAGGCGTTGAGCCAGCGCGTGAGCACCCAGGCGAATGGCGCCGCAGCCAGCCAGGCACTGCGCCAGAGTGAACCAGCGCGCAATATGGTGGAAATGGTCGATAAACCCACGGCGGCCAGCAGCGCAATGCCCGGCGATGTGGGCCATGGCGATGTGCTGATCGCGGCAATTACCAGCTGCACCAATACCTCCAACCCCGGCGTACTGCTGGCGGCGGGTCTCTTGGCCAAGAAGGCGGTCGAACGCGGCCTACGTGTGCACCCGCGCATCAAGACCAGCTTTGGCCCAGGCTCGCGCGTGGTGAGCGAATACCTGCGCGAAACCGGCTTGCAGCCTTATCTGGACCAATTGGGCTTCAATGTGGCCGCCTATGGCTGCACCACCTGCATCGGCAATGCCGGCGACCTGACGGCCGAGCTGAACGAGGCGATTACCAGCCATGACCTGATCGTGGCGGCGGTGCTGAGTGGCAACCGCAATTTCGAGGCGCGCATCCACCCGAATATCAAGGCCAACTTCCTGGCCAGCCCACCGCTGGTGGTGGCCTTTGCCCTGGCCGGGCGCGCCAATATCAATTTGGAAGCCGAGCCGCTTGGCCACGGCAGCGATGGCCAGCCGGTGTTCCTGCGCGAGATCTGGCCAAGCTCGGACGAGATCGCCCAGCTCATGCACCATGCGATGAACCCGGCGGTGTTCCGCCGTCTGTATGGCGACTTCACCCGCGACCATGATCTGTGGAATGCGATTCCCGCCCCCACTGGTCAGGTCTACGACTGGCCAGCCTCCACCTATATCGCCCAGCCGCCCTTCTTTGCCGACTTCGCCATGCAGCCGGCCGCCGTGGCCGAAATCCGCGCCGCGCGCGCTTTGTTGATCTTGGGTGATTCGGTGACCACCGACCATATTTCGCCGGCCGGCTCCTTCAAGGACAGCACGCCAGCTGGCCGCTATCTGCTGGAGCGCGGTGTACAGAAAAGCGACTTCAATAGCTATGGCAGCCGGCGCGGCAACCACGACATCATGATTCGCGGCACCTTCGCCAATGTGCGGGTGAAAAACCTGATGCTGCCACCGAAGGCCGACGGCAGCCGCGTGGAAGGCGGCTATACCCTGCTGGATGGCCAGCAGACCAGCGTATACGAGGCCGCCCAGGCCTATATCGCGCGTGGTACGCCCACCATGGTGTTTGCCGGCGAGGAATACGGCACCGGCTCCAGCCGCGACTGGGCCGCCAAGGGCACACAGTTGCTGGGCGTGAAAGCCGTGGTGGCGCGCAGCTTCGAACGCATCCACCGCGCCAATCTGGTCGGCATGGGGGTGCTGCCGCTGCAGTTCAAGGGTGAGGACAGCCACGAAAAGCTGGGCCTGCGCGGCGATGAAAGCTTCGACATCCTGGGCGTGGACGCCCAGCTACGCCCTCAACAGGACCTGACCCTGCGCATCCGCCGCCCCGACGGCAGCCAGTCCGAAGTCACCCTGCTCTGCCGGATCGACACCCCAATCGAAGTCGACTACTACCAGCACGGCGGCATCCTGCCCTTTGTGCTGCGCGAGCTGATGGCCAAGGCCTGAGGCAAGCACCATGACCAAGACAATGCCCGCCAAGGGGCGGGCATTGCTGTCACGCGCAGGCGCAAAACCTCCTGCAAACGCAAACGGATGCCATAAAATCTCGCGCGAGTCACGCTTATCGTGATGCAGAGTGATGCGCCTGATCCACCTCAGATACGCTTGCCCGGTGCGAATGCTGCAATGCTTAAGCCGCAAACGCTCGCGCGCCAGGACAAGCAAACGCGAAGACGCTGCCGGCGCCGCATCGGGTGCTAGAAAAGTGTTATCGGTCATGTCAACATCTTCAGCGATACGTACTTGAAAACAAATCAATGACTTAGTAGCGAATCGGAGTGTGCAACACCTCTCGCCTAGTATTTCTATTACCCTAATTAGGGTCGAATTAACGTAAGAAGAGACACAACCATGCTTAGGCTTCTACTTGTTGCAGTTGCTCTCCTTTCTTCACTTTTTGTTTTTGCCGATGGAATATCAGATTTGGATATTGCCACTTACTCACTGACAAGAAAGGACGGACAACCCAGCGGTAGGCAGATACGTTTGTCCAGACCTGATGGCAAATGGGTCCTAGAAGGGAAGAATGACTCTTCGTCTCAGTGGAAGAACATCAGCTGTGTTAGTGGTTGTAACTATAGGGCATCCGCAATTTCGGAGCAGGAGGCATACCTAGCCTCTTTCCCAAACGGCATGCAAAAGCAGTTTACTATTGCGTGCATTCAGAATATGGCTAATGCCTTCAGTAGGCTTACAAAGAAGAATGATGCTTCAAAAGATGGCTATGCACTTACCGCTTGAGTCACCGGGACACCTGTGCCGATGTCTTTATTGCGACTTAGTAGGACGTATCCTTCTAATCCTGCAGCCAACACAGACACCGCGCGATAAAGCCGCGCAGCGCCTGGTACACCCTAATTAGCCATGTCTAGCCTAACTACTGCTCTTTTTGTACTTTTAACGATCACCTCCTGGAAGATAGCGCTTGCGATCGGAACCGTTGTAGTTTGCTTCATCGTTTTACCGCTCAGGCGCTCCCCTAGACTCCCAAGCAAGGCTGACGCTCATAATCTCGCCATTGAGACAGCCGATCTTCTCGAAAGCGGTATGTGGATTGCAGACAGTCATGCCTACTATTGCGGCATGGGTTTAGCGCACATAGACGGAATATTCATATATGACGCCGTACATGATGGTGATATATGCGGCCCCGGCAATTGCTACCACGGCAACCCCGAACGAAAAGAGTTCACAGACAAAGGTGAATTTGTTATCTGGCTAGAAGGCCAACTCATGTCACGTCCACTGCATGAGACGACTGACATTTGCTTTACGCGAGTTAGTCGATTTGTAGCGTCATTCCACAGATCTGAATGTGCTCGCCACAGCTAACTCTGCAGCCAAATAGACCAAGACATTCTGGCTTGTGGGGCGTTATACGCCGCTTAGTTCTAAGTTAGGCGCCACATGGATACATATCCCAATACGCCACGGGCTGAAAGCCAATAGCAAATCTATCGCTACCTAACACCCATGAAGCCAGACAGCACGACAAGGCAATATGCTTCGCGGGTAATGTGCCCTATTTCAGCAGTGCACTCATAGCACGCTGTTGATTGCCTGCCACCCAAACATTGGTCAAATTACCAAAGTGCAAACACAGGATCATCAAGCCTCACCCAGCAAGTAGATGCTGCAATCCGAGCCACATCCCTACCCCATTTGCGGCATGCGCCAAGCATACTGAATATGCTAAAAGCCTTGCTCACTTGATCAAGTCCGAGTGACGTGTCAAAAGCGCAAACATTTCAGCATGGACATAGGCACATTACTCAATGGACAAGATGATTCCTCTACTCATATAGCCCAGCACCCTCCGCGAAGTAGTGCTTATCATTCTGCACTTGCACATCCAGGTAATTATGGAGCATCAACCAGATGATCTGCAACGCACCGAGGTGGATTGTAATCGGCCAATCATAGCCATGCACCTACATCACGAGTAACCGTTGAAGGGGACTACAACTTGAGAAATTCATATGACCAAGCATTCACGCCGACAAAAATCCCAAACCTCCCTATTTAACTTAAGCCCGCAACTGACGTGAAAATCAAGCCAAACACTACGATTAATTTATTTCTTGCACTTTCTCTATTCGGCTGCTCACAGCAACCAGATAAGGAGATGGACGCCTGCCTGGATAATATGCAGGCAAAATGCAAGGTTGCCACAGCAGACGAGTGCAAAATACCAGCCGATCGACAGAGTACGGAGTTTCACAGCTGCCAAGCTTATATCAAGTGTGAGATTGATTCGGTAAGAGCCTGCTCCGGCTTAGACTAAGCAGTACCTTAATCATTCACCTACTCACACCACATACCAAAGCCAATACTCACCCTAAACGCTGCACACTACGTGCACACTCATCTATTACCTACAGCGAAAACGAGCCATGAAGACATTGAGCATAATCAAATACACCTTCACCCTGGCAGGTGCAGCACTACTGATCGGTGCAGTATTAACATTCAATAGTACCTCATCCTTTTTAGACCGTGCCGTTCCCACCAAAGGCATCGTCATTGACCTGCTTGCATCAAGCTATAATAACTCCACAACTTACAAACCGGTTGTGCAATTTCAAACTCAGAGCGGCGAAAAAATTCAATTCTCGACATCGTCTAGCAGCAATCCACCTCGCTTTGACATCGATGAAGAAGTGGACATTCTTTACATCCCCAGCGAACCGCGCAAAGCGGAAATCAATAGCACATTCTCCCTTTGGGGTGGAACCATCATTCTTGGAATCCTCGGCGGCGCTTTCTCGCTAGTTGGTGGCTGCTTGTTTATGATTCCGGCACTAAAAAGCCAAAGCAACACCAAGCTAAAGGAAAATGGAAAACAAATTGAATCCGACCTCAATGGTATTGAAATCAACACCAATTATTCGATCAACAATAGAAATCCGTACGTGATCATTACTCAATGGAAGAATCCCCTCACCTCGGAAATTCACGTATTCAAAAGCAATAATATATGGTTTGACCCAACAGATCATATCGACAGAGAAAAAATCACCGTTTTTATCAACAAAGATAATCCAAAAAAATATCTCGTCGACATCTCATTTCTACCCAAACTAGCCAATTAATTGCCCACCATCGCGACTGAAGTATTATAATTGTCGCAGCCCCACCAATTTTACAACCAAACACGCCATACACTTGAACTCAACATGAAAGACAAAAGCATCAACCCCCCTACAACACCTATAAGCATCTTTGCAATCAGCAAGCCTCACTATCAGCAATAGTATCTGTAAAAATAATAAAAAGAGGGCCAGGGTTTTACAGTGCATTAATTTCTCCATTGACAAACCAAACAGCCCCCTACCACATAGGAATAACCGATCGACTTAGAAAGTTTTCATATCGATGCCATACAGCAATGTATTTAACATGCAGCACCATGACCACTCACCCAAAGCAAGGATTACATTAAATAACCGAAAAATTATTCGGAGCAGAAATGCGATATTACAAGCGAAATTTTGACGATGGCATTACGCATGTTTGGATACTGAAAATCGATATTCAAGAAAGCAACATCCGCGAGACTCCCTTAGGTATCACGCAAGTGAAGGAACTGGCTAGCGGCCTTATTCCGCCTAGCGCCGCAATCGAAGGGAAAGTAGTTCTATGGCTTCATGATGCCACGGATACATTCGGCATCTGGTTTAACGGGAGCGGACTTGCTTTCCCCGCAAGCACATTGCTTTACCTCGAGATGCAACATGAATGCACGTTCCGCAATGATCCGCTAGGTGAAAGCCTTCGTCTGCGTCAGATCACCACGATAGATTGCTCAGGATGGGTATTTTTAGGGCAATGCTTTCCAACCCATAGAAGAAAGAACTTAGCCTTGAATAGCTCTGCTTTGCGGGATGAATTGTTGCAATTGAATAAATCTCCATTATTTCAAGATAGATTTGGAGAAACAGTCAAATTCGTCCACTACGCAGAACCCTATTAAGCGACTTTCGTTGGTAAGTGCAAACTCGGCCGCTAAAGTAGCGCCAAGCTGCCTCAACTTGCCCGCCCGCTGTACGCCGGGCTGTCATCGCGTTGTAAACTCGCCGCCAACCGGCGTGATCCGCCGGGCTTATACCAAATACAGGGAGCGCGGCGATGCGCGTAGTACGTTTGACGGCAGGCCTGTTAGGCCTGCTGCTGTCTTTGCCCGGCTGGGCAGCCAATAGTGCGTATTTCCGTTTTCCGGCCATCAGCCAACAGGACCTGGTGTTCACCGCCGAGGGCGATTTATGGACCGTGCCGCTGGCGGGCGGGGCGGCGCGGCGGCTGACCAGCCATGCGGCCGAGGAGACCCGCCCTGCCCTGTCGCCCGATGGCCAATGGGTGGCGTTTTCGGCCAATTACGAAGGCAGCACCGAAGTGTATGTAATGCCCCTGGCCGGCGGCTTGCCTAAGCGCATCAGCTTTGAAAACAGCCGTGCGCTGGCGCTGGGTTGGACGGCGCAGGGCGAGGTGCTGTACAGCGCGCAGCACGATCAGGGGCCGTCTTCGCTGCGCATCGTGGCGGCCGTGAACCCGGCCAATCTGGCGCGGCGCGTCTTTCCGCTCGCCGATGCTAACGACGCCGTAGTGGATGCGCGCGGCGAGTATCTGTACTTCGTGCGCTTTGGCCTCGCTAGCACCGGCGACAATGCGCGTGCCTATCGCGGCGGGGCCTTGTCGCAGCTATGGCGCTTCAAGCTCGCCGGCCAGGCGGAAGCCGAGCGCATCGGCCCGCAGGATGCCAATCTGCGCCGGCCCATGTGGTGGCAGGGGCGCCTGGTGGTGATTGCCGACATGAACGGGCGCGACAATCTCTGGAGCCTGGCGGCCGATGGCAGCGATGCGCGTGCGCTGACCCAGTACCGCGATTTCGATGTACGCAGCGCCCAGCTCGCGCATGGGCGCATCAGCTATCAGCTGGGGGCCGACCTGCATGTGCTGGACCTGGCCAGTGGTCAGGACAGTACGCCGCCGATTTCCCTGCTGTCCGATTTCGACCAGCAGCGCAGCCGCTGGCTGGATAAGCCGCTGCAATACCTGAACCATATGCAGCTCTCGCCCGATGGCGAGCGGGTAGCGCTGACCGCGCGCGGCCAGGTGGCACTGGCCGGTACCGGTGCGCTGCGCCGGGTGGAGCTGGGCGCCCCAGCGGGCAGCCGGCTCTGGCAAGCCGTGCCCAGCCCGGATGGCAAATGGGTGTATGCCATTGGCGATGCGAGCGGTGAACAGGAAATCTGGCGCCTGCCGGCCGATGGCAGCCCGGCGGCAGAGCAACTGACCCGTGATGGTCAGGTGCACCGCCTCGATCTGGCCCTGTCGCCGGACGGCAAGTGGCTGGCCCATACCGATAAGCGTGCGCGCCTGTGGCTGCTGGAACTGGCCACGCGCAAAAACCAGCTGATCGACGACGCCGGTACACAAGGCATTGAGGAATTCCAGAGCCTGCGCTGGGCGCCGGATAGCCAGAGTCTGGCCATCGTGCGTAGTAATAGCGCGCGCAGTCGCGCCCAGCTCGGTCTGTTTGCCCTGGCCAGCAAGCAGCTGCACTGGCTGAGCAGCGATAAATATGAATCGGGCTCGCCCGCCTTCAGCCCGGATGGACGCTGGCTGTATTTTCTGTCTGAGCGCAGCTTCAATGCGGTCAACCGCCACCCCTGGGGCGACCGCAACCTTGGCCCCTATTTCGACAAGCGCAGCAAGATTTATGCACTGGCGCTGCAGGCCGATAACCGTTTCCCTTTCCAGGCCAAGGATGAGTTGAGCGCGGCCAAGAAGGCGCCCGAGAGCAGCGAGAAGGACGAGGAAAAAGACGAAGACAAGGCCGATAAGGCCAAGACCAGCAAGGCGCCCAAGCTGCCCGCCATCGTCTGGAACGGGCTGGCAGAGCGCTTATTCGAGGTGCCATTGGCCGCGGGCAATTACAGCGAGCTCAATGTCGATGCCAAGCGCCTGTATTGGCTGGAGCGCGACGAGGGTAGCCTGACGCTGAAGACCCTGTCCATCGACAATAACAGCCCGAAGGCAGAGACCTTTGTGGCCGAGCTGAGCAGCTATGCACTGTCGCAAGACCGCAAGAAGCTGCTCTACCGCAAGGGCAATGAGCTCTACATCGTGCCGGCCGCCGCCAAGGCGCCCAGCGAGCTGGCCAAGCATGCGGTGCGCCTGGGTGATTGGCGCCTGCTGGTCGAACCGCGCCAGGAATGGACGCAGATGTTTGCCGATGCCTGGCGCACTCATCGCGACTTCCTGTTCGACCGTGCCATGCGTGGCGTGGACTGGCCGGCCATGCGTGGCAAGTACGCGCCCTTGGTAGCCAGGGTTAGCGACCGCGCCGAGCTGGATGATCTGCTCGCGCAGATGATCGGCGAGCTTGGCGCGCTGCATTCGCAGATCATCCCAGGCGACATGCGCAGCGCCGATGACACGGTGGCCACGGCCGGGCTGGGCGCACAGCTCGAGCGCAGCGAGCAGGGCTGGCTGGTCAAGCATATCTACCGCAGCGAGGCCGAGCTGCCCAGCGAGCGCTCGCCGCTGCAGGCACCGGGTGTGGACGTGCGGGAAGGCGACCTGATCACCGCCATCAATGGCCGCCCTACAGCGGCGCTGCGCGATCTGTCCGACCTCTTGCGCAATCAGGCCGGGCAACAGCTCTTGCTGAATCTGCTGCGTGGCAAGCAGGCCTTGCAGCAAGTGGTGGTGCCGGTGAGTGCGCGCCAGCATGCCGCACTGCGCTACACCGACTGGGAGCGCAGCCGGCTCGAGCGCGTGGCGCAGGCCAGCGCTGGGCGCATCGGCTATCTGCATCTGCGCGCTATGGGCAGCAGCGATATCGCCAGCTTCGCGCGCGAGTTCTATGCCCAGTATGACCGCGACGGGCTGATCATTGATGTGCGGCGCAATAATGGCGGCAATATCGATAGCTGGATCATCGAGAAGCTGCTGCGCCGCGTGTGGGCCTTCTGGGCGCCGCCGGGCGCTACGCCCTATGGCAATATGCAGCAGAGCTTCCGTGGCCACCTGGTGGTGCTGACCGATGCGCTCACCTATTCCGATGGCGAAACCTTTGCCGCCGGCGTGAAGGCGCTGAAACTCGGGCCGCTGATCGGCACGCGCACCGCCGGCGCGGGCGTTTGGCTGTCGGACAGCTTCCGCCTCGCCGATGGCGGCAAGCCACGCGTGGCGGAAAACGCCCAGTTCGGTCTGGATGGGCAGTGGTTGATTGAAGGCCGCGGCGTGGTGCCCGATATCGAGGTGGAGAATCCGCCCCATGCCACCTTCCGCGGTGAAGACCTGCAGTTGGAGACTGCACTGCGCTATCTGAACGATAAACTCAGTCAGTCTGCGCCAGCACCGCTGCAGGCGCGGCCGATCCCCGCCTTGAATCTGCCTAAGGAATAAGCATGGATACCCTGTGCCGCTGCGGCTGGGCCAACCCGAAGAACCCGCGTTACCTCGCCTACCACGACGAGGAATGGGGCGTGCCCAGCCACGATGAGACGCGTTTGTTCGAGATGCTCAATCTGGAAGGCGCCCAGGCCGGCCTGTCGTGGGAAACCATCCTGAACAAGCGCGACAGCTATCGCGAGGCTTTCGATGGCTGGGATGTGGAGCGAATTGCCCGTTACGATGCAACCAAGGTGGCCGAGCTACTGGCCAACCCCGGCATCGTGCGCAATCGGCTCAAGGTAGCCGCGACCATCGCCAATGCCCAGGCCTATCTGCGCCTGCGCGAGGCAGGCCAGACGCTGGATGGCTATCTATGGGCCCATGTCGACGGCCGGCCGATTCAGAACACTATCGAGGACTACCGGCAGGCACCGGCCAAGACTGCGCTGTCCGACCAGATTTCCAAGGAGCTGAGCCGGCGTGGCTTCAAATTCGTCGGTTCCACCATCATCTATGCCTATCTGCAGGCCAGCGGCCTGGTCAACGACCATGCGCTGAACTGCTTCCGCTACCAACAAGTGAAGGACCTCGCCGCATGAGCAATGCGCTGGAAGTAATCGAACTGGAAACCAAGCCACAGCCCGAATGGGCGGTGATCTGGATGCATGGCCTGGGGGCCGATGGCAGTGACTTTGTACCGGTGGTACCCGAGCTGGGCCTCGCGGATGCGCCCGGCGTGCGCTTCATCTTCCCGCATGCCGAGACCATGCCGGTAACCTGCAATAACGGCTATGTGATGCGTGCCTGGTACGACATCCTGGAACTGAGCGCGATTGGCCGGCGCGTGGATGAGGCCGGCATACGCAAGAGCCGCGAGGCGATCCGCGCCCTGATTGCCAAGGAAAACGCGCGCGGCATTCCGAGCGAGCGCATCTTCCTGGCCGGCTTCTCGCAAGGCGGTGCCATGGTGTACAGCGTGGGCCTGACCCATCCGGACAAGCTGGCCGGCCTGATCGCCCTGTCCACCTATATCCCGTCCGCCAGCCTGATCGAGGCCGAAGCCACGCCCGCCAATGCCGCCACGCCGCTGTTTGCCGCCCATGGCGCGCAAGACCCCATCGTGCCGCATGCACTGGGCGAGGCCGCGCGCGACAAGGTGCAGGGGGGGCGCGCGGTGAGCTGGCATAGCTACCGCATGCCGCACTCGGTCTGCCTGGAGGAGATCGAGGCCATCGGCCAGTGGCTGAAACAGCAAATGGGCGTCTAAGCCCAGGTAAATAAAAAGCCGACCTCGCTGGTCGGCTTTTTTGTTGGGCGCGCGTTTCAGGCGTCGCGACGCAGCACTTCCACCGCGGTCCAGATCCAGTCTGGCCCTTTCTCCAGCGTATCGGCAATCCGCACCATGAAGGCCTTATCGCGCGCCACCACCTGATAGACGCGACCGGGTGCGTAGTCCGAGGTATGGATCAGCAGGCTGTTCAGACGCTTACCCTCGCCGAGATAGGGGATATAGAGTGCGCTCTTCGGCATGGTCAGGCCTATGGTGTCGATGCCACCATCGAGCGACATCGGCACCGCGCGCTGCTCCTCATCCATCGACTTCAAGCTGGCCGCCACCGGCGTGGTGGTCAGAATCTGCACGCCCGCATACAGCTGCTCGGCATCCATGCGGTTCAGGCGGCGTATCACCGCAATCATCCAGCTGCCCTGCACCTCATTGCGCACCGCCAGTAAAACCCCCAGCCGCACCCAATCGTGGCCATTCAGTGGCAGCACGGCGCCAAAGCCACCCGCCGACTGGTTTTCAATCACCCATTCATCGTGCTCGACCGCCTTGGCCTTGCTGACATAAGCATGGTTGCGCGACTGCATGGCGGCCAGTTTCTGCTTGGTGCGCTCGGTCACATAGCCATACAGCTTCATGTCCATCACTTCGTCGTTATCGGGCGCATGACGGCCGCTCGCGCGCGCCATGGCACGCTCGTCGTCCAGGCGCACCGCGGCGAAGATATTGCTCAAGCCCGAGGCAATCTGCACAAGCTTGCTGACCTGGGTGCGCTCATCGCGGCTATGCTGCTGATGCCGCTCGCGCGACCAGAGGATTTCCAGCTGGCGCATGAAATCGAGGCAGGCTGGCATGCGCGCATCGTCACCCAGGCCCAGGCGAGCCGGGGAGTCGCCGCCTTCCAGCGCGCGCATGGTGCGACCCATTTCGGCCAGCAGCTCTGCCACGCCCCAAAAGCGCAGCATCTCGCCCTCGATGGCGGCATGGATCTTGGCCGGGCCGGTCGGCTCGGCCAGGTTCACGCAGAACTGGTGGATATTGTCACGGTACTTGCGCTCGATCTGCACATGACGCGACCAGCTGGCCAGCCAGCGGTCGGCCCAATCAAACTGGCGCAGACTGAAGTTGCCGTTATTCAGCGTGGCCAGCATCTGGATGCGGATGAACTCATCCGCACAGGAGGTAGGCGTCGCATCCTGGGCCGGATAAAGCGGGAAAGGGTCGGAATCGACATTGCTGATTTCAGCTAGCCGATACAGCTGGTTGGTGGCCGCCCAGAGCTGGGCAGGTGGTGCCTGGAAGCGGAAGAAATGCCACTTCACCTGAATACCGACATAGTGGAGCGCGCGCGCCAGCATCTTCGCGCTGGCCTGGTGGAAGCCGTTCGCCTCCTGTGGGCCAGGCTCCTCCAGCACGACAAAGGGGTGGTAGGCCGCCAGCATATCGCGTGCAAAGCCGATGATATCGCTCCACAGCTTTTCCTCGATGGCCTTGCCGGCACGCGGGTTCTGCACATACTGCTGGCAGACTTGGGCATAGGTGGTCTGAATCTGCTCATCGATCACGAACAGGGCCAGCAGATTGTCCAGCTTGTGATTGGGGCGGCCGGCCACGCTGGCCAACACCGCCCGTACCGCGCTCAGGCGGCCGCCCAGGTCTTCCTGGCCGATTTCCTTCATCCATTGTGTGGCTGAGCGGGCATCGGCCAGCGGATCGGCATCGCGCTTGACCAGCCCGGAAATCGATTCAAACAGTTTCCGCATCAGTTCATCACCATTGTTGCTTCACCCAGCCAGGCCTCCGCCTGCGCTGCATCGTCAAACACCCTGACCTCGCTGTCCACGAATAACCGCGCCAGCCAGGTCGCCCAGGTCATCCACTGGTCTTGTGTCACCACGGCCACGCGACCGAACTGATGGCCATGCTGGCGCGAAAAGCGTATCTCCTCCCAGACCACATCCAGCGTGTAGCTGAGCATCTCGGTCAGATCGAACAAGAGATTCGGCTTGCCGTGGAACTGCACCTCGTACAGCACGTTCTCCTCGAACTCGCGGTAATCCGCCAGCGTGAATTCACCGGCTACCGTCGCGAGCACGCCATGCGCCTTATGCTCAATCGCAATCATCAGCTTTCTCCCGGTGAAGGCATTACGTGGACAAATCTGTGCGGATCTTGGCTCAGCAAACGACAGGCTGTATGCCTGCCGCCGGGTCTGGCCTTGTTTCTTTATACGCAAGCTGCCGGTGCTGCGCCATGCCGTGGCTTAAACAGCGGCTTCAATCAGTACAAATGCCAAGGCTTGCTGACGTTCATCCGACAGCGACAGATGGGCTCGCCCGGCGCCCAGCTGCTGCATATGGGCCAGCACTGCCGCGTCCAGCTGCAGCAGCGGACGACCGGCTGCATCATGGCAGATCTGGATAGAGGCCAAGCTGACCGGTGGCCGGATGCCAGTGCCCAGCGCCTTGGCAAACGCTTCCTTGGCCGCCCAGCGCTTGGCCAGAAAGCGCGCGCTGTTCGCGTCATCGACAAAGCCGGCCAGCTCATCCGGCCCCAACATGCGCGCCAGAAAGCGCCGTCCGTGGCGGGCGTAAGCCTGCTCGATGCGGGCGATGTCGACCAGATCGGTACCGATGCCGAAAATCATAATTTGTGCAGATCACGCAGGATATTGCGGGTATGCAGCGGCGTGTCGCCAAGCAGCTCGGCCAGCATTGTGCGCACCCAGTGCTTGGCCTGCTGGGCCACCAAGCTGTCGGCAAACTCACCGCGCGCCATCGCTAGCACGCTGCTGCCCGCCAAGGGTACGCCCTGCTCGCCCGCCACCTGTTCATCGAGCAACAGGCCGCGTCCGCTCAGGAAACGGTAATGACGCGTGGGCGAGATCGGGCTGCCATGCGCATCCTTGTCCAGCGCCAGACCGTAGCCGAGCTCACGCAGCAAGGTCAGCTCGAAGCGGCGCAGGATAGGCTCCACCTCACCATCCTGGGCCACACTCAGCGCGCGAATGGCCGTTGCATAGGCGGCTTGCAGGGCCGGGTGAGCGTCCTGGCGCGGCAGCAACTTCAGCAGTACCTCGTTCAGGTAGAAGCCACAGATCAGTGGCAGGCCAGCCAGCTGAGCGACACCGCCCTGCCACTCTGCTGCATGCAGAGTCTTCAGCGCACCGCTACCAAACCAGGACAGAGCCAGCGGCTGGAAGGCCAACAGGCTGCCGCGCAAGGCCGAGGTCGGCCGACGCGCACCGCGCGCCACCATGGCTACCCGACCATGTTCGCGGCTGAATACCTCAATGATCAGGCTGGTTTCTTTATAGGGATAACTGTGCAGCAGCCAGCTGTGACTGGCTTCGACACGTTCCTTGCTGCGGGCGAAGGTGGCTGCCATGCGTGGGAAGGAGAAAGAGAAGGCAGGCCCGCTGCAGCTGATGCGGCGGGCCTGAGGGTCGCTTATTCGTAGCCGTACTGGCGGACCAGACGGGTGTCATCGGCCCAACCGCTCTTGACCTTGACGAACACTTCCAGATAGACCTTACCGTCGAACATCTTTTCCATATCGGTACGGGCCTGGGTGGAAATTTCCTTCAGCTTCTCGCCGCCATGACCAATCACGATGGCCTTTTGCGCATCGCGGTCAACCAGAATGGCCGCATAGATGCGGCGCAGATTACCCTCTTCTTCCCAGCGCTCGATTTCCACCGTGGTCGAATAGGGCAATTCATCACCAACCAGACGGAAGATCTTTTCGCGGATCAGCTCCGAGGCGAGGAAGCGCTCGCTGCGGTCGGTAACCTGATCTTCCTCATACATCGGCTCGCCCACCGGCAGCAGTGGCTTGATCGAGTCGACCAGCACATCAACCTTCATGATCTTCTTGGCCGACACCGGCACAATGGCATGGAAGGGGAACTGCTTGGACATGCGCTCGATAAAGGGCAATAACTGGCCTTTGTCCTTGAGCAGATCGGCCTTGTTCAGCACCAGGATCACCGGTCGGTGCTTGGGCAGCAGCTTCATGACCTCGATATCGCGCTCGTCGAACTTGCTCGCCTCGATCACGAACAGCACCACGTCCACATCGGACAAGGTGGTGGTCACGCCACGGTTCATCGCCTCGTTCAGCGCACTCTTGTACTTGGTCTGAAAACCCGGGGTATCGACGAAGATAAACTGCGCATCAGCATCCGTACGGATGCCGGTAATGCGGTGCCGCGTGGTCTGCGCCTTGCGCGAGACAATGCTGATCTTCTGCCCAATCAAGCGATTAAGCAGGGTGGACTTGCCCACATTCGGGCGGCCAACGATGGCGATAAAGCCGGTATGGAATGCAGTGGCGTCGCTCATGGCTTCTTCCCTTTCTTGACTGCCGGCAGCAAGGCCAGCGCGCGGGTAGCCGCGACTTGTTCGGCAGCGCGGCGACTGCCGCCCTCGCCTTCGCACACCAGATCGAGCGCCGCAATGCGGCAAGCGATCACGAAGTGCTGGTCATGTGCTTCACCGTGCTGGCTAACGATCTGGTAATCGGGCAAGGCCAGTCGCTGCGCCTGTAGCCATTCCTGCAAACGGGTCTTGCTGTCCTTGCCATGCGTTTCCGGGTCTATCGTCGCAATGCGCGGGCCGAGCAAGCGGGCCACCGAGCGCTTGGCGGCCTCGAAATCGGCATCCAGACAGATGGCGGCAAACAAGGCTTCCAGCGTATCGGCCAGGATGGACGGGCGCTGGTAACCGCCGCTACGCGCTTCACCATCGCCGAGGCGCAGATAGTCGCTCAGCCCCAGATCGCTGGCCAATTCGGCCAAGGTTTCCTTCTTGACCAAGCTGGCACGCAAACGCGATAGCTCACCCTCGCTACGTTCGGGAAACGCATCAAACAGCAACCAGGCGGTCACCACGTTCAGGATGCTGTCGCCAAGAAACTCTAGCCGCTCATTGTGCGGTATGCCGAAGCTACGGTGTGTCAAGGCCTGGCGCAGCAGGGTAGCATCCTTGAAGCGATGACCAAGCGCGGCTTCCAGCCGATTCAGATCCCCACTCACCTTATTCAGCCGCCGGGCTGCCGCCTTGCTTTTCTTCCAGTTCGAAATTGAACACCAAGCTTGCATTGGCTACCAAGGGCACGATGGCCTCGTAACTGGCACTGATGGTTGTACCAGCCTGATCCTGAATGATGTCCAGATCATCCGCCTTCAGGGACTTGATGTTCTCGATCTCGGCGCGACGGACAAAGGCTTCGCGGATATCGCTCACTGGCGCCCCAGCCTTCTCCTTCACCAGACCCGCCAAGGCCGACTTAATGCCGAAGTACTCGGTATATACCGGGATCAACTTCAAGGTCAGCAGCAGGCCAAAACCCAACACAATGGCCCACAGCAACATATTGATCAGACTCAGACCTGCTTGCTTACGCATTCGATTCCCCATTCTTCGCTGGCTAAAGACCCGGGCGGGTCGATTCGCGCCATTCTAGTGGCTGTGGCGACGGATTTCACCGCCCCAGCCCATTTCAGTTGATCTTGGTACCAATCCGGCTCAGTTCGCCCAGATTCATCCAGATCAGGAAAGCCTTACCGGCCAGATGGTTCTCCGGCACAAAGCCCCAGTAACGGCCGTCATTACTGTTATCACGATTATCGCCCAGCATCATGTACTTACCGGCCGGCACCGTGCAGCTGAAGCCCGTTTCATCGTGCTGGCAGGATTCGCTACGGCCAGGAAAATCCATGACACCCGGCGGTAGCAGCGTGGGGGCTCCCGGCACATTCAGCGTGTCATGCACCTTGCCGTCCAGGGTCTCGCGCATGCGCACAGCCTGGATACCCTCGCCACCACCATCGGCGTAGCGATACTCGGCCACCGGCACGCTATCAACCTTTACGCCATTGATGGTCAGCAGCTTGTTGCGGTACTCGACCTTATCGCCAGGCACACCGATCACACGCTTGATGTAGTTGAGTCGGGTATCCATTGGGTAACGGAATACCACCACGTCGCCTCGCTGTGGCTTGCCCAAGGGCACAACGGTCTCGTTGATAAACGGAATACGCACGCCGTAAGCAAATTTATTGATTAGGATGAAATCACCGACCACCAGGCCAGGGCGCATCGAGCTGGACGGGATCTGCATCGGCTCGACCACAAAGGTCTTGCCCACACCGATGGCGGCCAGCACCAAGGCATTGGAAAAACCGAAGGCTGCCCAGTCCGGCAGCGGCCGCTCATTGCCCTTGGCCTTGTAACCACGCAGCTTAGCGAACAAGGCCAGTACAGCCGCCACCATCATGACCAGGAAGAACAGGTCGCTCGGGTTAGCGAACATCGACAACACGCCCCAACCACCGACCAGGATCAGGAAGTAGCCCCACAGAGCGCTTTCGCTCATCTGTTCGGCATCGAATACCGGCTGCGCCTTACGTCGGGCGCGCCAGATCAGGATGGGACCGATAAACAATGCGGCAAGCGCGAGCAGTGTCCAGTTCATGAGGGCTTTCGTGGGTTGAAAGAAAGTATTCAGATTATTCGGGCTGCCAGTTATCCGTCAGTGCTTTTGCGACCAAGCGCAGATAGCGCGGCATGAAACAAGTAGTCGGCAGCAAATTCAAACGCCGGGTCGCCCCGGCGTAGTCTTACTTGTCGCTAACCTGCAGAATGGCCAGGAAGGCCTCCTGCGGAATCTCGACATTACCCACCTGCTTCATGCGCTTCTTACCGGCCTTCTGCTTTTCCAGCAGCTTGCGCTTACGGGTGATATCGCCACCGTAGCACTTGGCCAGCACATCCTTACGCATGGCCTTCACCGTTTCACGCGCAATGATGTGCGCACCGATGGCGGCTTGGATCGCAATATCGAACATCTGGCGCGGAATCAGTTCCCGCATCTTGCTGACCAGCTCGCGGCCACGGTAGACGCTATTGGCACGATGCACCATCAGGCTCAGCGCGTCGACACGCTCGCCATTCACCAACACATCGAGCTTCACCAGGTCGTCGGCGCGGAATTCCTTGAAGTCATAGTCGAGCGAGGCATAGCCGCGCGATACCGACTTCAGGCGGTCGAAGAAGTCCATCACCACTTCGGCCATGGGCAGCTCATAGGTCAGCATCACCTGGCGGCCCATATACTGCATATTCTTCTGCACACCGCGCTTCAGATTACACAGCGTCATCACCGGGCCGACATAGTCCTGCGGCATCAGGATGGTGGCGGTGATGATGGGCTCGCGGATTTCCTCGATCTTGGCCAGTTCAGGCAGGCGTGAGGGATTCTCGATCTCGATCACCTCGCCGTCCTTCAACAGCAGCTGATAGACCACGGTCGGCGCCGTGGTAATCAGATCCATATTGAATTCGCGCTCAAGGCGCTCCTGCACGATTTCCAGGTGCAAGAGACCCAGGAAACCGCAGCGGAAGCCGAAGCCGAGCGCCTGCGATACCTCGGGCTCGAAATGCAGCGAAGCATCATTAAGCTTGAGCTTCTCGAGCGAATCGCGCAGCGAGTCGTAATCATGCGACTCAACCGGGTACAGACCTGCGAACACCTGTGACTTCACTTCCTTGAAGCCAGGCAGCGGCTGCTCAGCGGCCGGCTTGACCAGGGTAATCGTGTCGCCCACCTTGGCCGAGGCAATTTCCTTGATGCCGGCGATGACGAAACCCACTTCACCCGCCTTGAGCGAATCGCGCTGTAGTGACTTGGGCGTGAACACACCGACTTGTTCACATAGATGCTGGGCCTTGGTGGACATGAACAGGAGCTTGTCCTTGGGCTTGATCTCGCCATCCACCACGCGCACCAGCATGACCACGCCGACATAGTTGTCGAACCAGGAGTCGATGATCAGCGCCTTGAGCGGACCATCCGGATTGCCGCTCGGGGCGGGAATTCGCGCGATCACTGCTTCCAGAATGTCCTGGATACCGATGCCATTCTTGGCCGAGGCATGCACGGCATCGGTGGCCTCAATGCCGACAATGTCTTCAATCTCTTCGATCACCCGTTCCGGCTCAGCAGCCGGCAGGTCAATCTTGTTCAGCACCGCCACCACTTCCACACCCTGCTCGATGGCGGTGTAGCAGTTGGCCACGGTCTGCGCTTCTACGCCCTGCGAGGCATCAACCACCAGCAGCGCGCCCTCGCAGGCAGCCAGCGAACGGCTCACTTCATAGCTGAAGTCCACATGACCTGGGGTGTCGATCAGGTTCAGGTTGTAGATCTGGCCATCGCGCGCCTTGTAATGCAGCGCAGCGGTCTGGGCCTTGATGGTGATGCCACGCTCCTTCTCGATATCCATCGAATCAAGGACTTGCTCACTCATTTCGCGCAACTCCAGGCCGCCGCAGTATTGAATGAAGCGGTCGGCCAGCGTGGATTTGCCGTGGTCGATATGGGCGATGATCGAGAAATTACGGATGTGGTTCATAAACTTCTGTGGGTACTTTTCCGGCTGACAGCTGCCGGAAACCGGCATGAAAAATGGGCACGTTGTGGCGTGCCCACGTAGATTTGCGGCGATTTTACCGGAATCGGGCCCGCTTGGCTGCTAGATCAGCCAAGCGACCGACGGACGAGGTAAGCCTCCAGCTTGTGGCGATCAAGGTGATAGAAGCAGATCACCTCATCCTGATCACCCGTCAGCACCGGGACCATCTCGTGGTAGCGCGCCTCGATCTCATCGTCATCGTCGATATCGAACCAGACGATGTCCAGATTCAGCTCAGGCGCCAGCAGACGCAGCTCTTCGCGCATCTGCTGGCACAGACTGCAATACTCACGACCAAACAGGGTCAGCAGCACCCGCTCTGTCATTCCTCGCCCTTGCTCGGCAGTTTCAGACTGACAAACAGCGCAGCCTCACCGCGACGCAGACGCAGCGGCAGCGAACTACCGGGCTTGGCCTTGGCAATCGTCTGTTCAAGCTGGGCGAAGCTGCTGAGCTCCTCGCCGCCCAGACCGACGATCACATCGCCAGGCTGCACGCCAGCACGGGCGGCCGGGCCTTCCACATTGGTCACCTGCAGACCGAATTTGATGCCTAGCTCCTTGGCCGCACGTGGATTGAGCTCGCGCACAGTCAGGCCGGACTTGTTCAAGGACTCGGCGGCGCCACGATCGCGCTTCAGTTCGCGCTGAGCCGAGCGGCCATCCGCCAGCTGGTCGAGCTCGCCCACGGTCACCTTCAGGGTCTTGGCCGAGCGATCACGCCAGATCTCTACCGGCACCGCACTGCCTGGCTTGGTTTCACCGACGATGCGCGGCAGATCGGACGACTGCTCGACCTCGCGGCCATTGAACTTGAGGATCACATCACCAGCCTTGAAGCCGGCCTTGGCAGCCGGGCCTTCGGGTTCGACATTGCTGACCAGTGCACCCTTGGCGCTCTTCAGGCCAAAGTCGGCAGCCAGCTCATCACTGAGCCCTTGGATGCCCACGCCGATGCGGCCACGGGTCACCTTGCCACCCGATTTCAGCTGCGCGACGATCTTCATTGCCTCGTCGATGGGAATGGCGAAAGACAGACCCATATAGCCGCCCGACTGGCTGAATATCTGCGAGTTGATGCCCACCACCTCGCCGCGCACATTGAACAACGGGCCACCCGAGTTGCCCGGATTTACCGCGGCATCGGTCTGGATAAAGGGCACGAAATTCTCGTCGGGCAGATTACGCCCCTTGGCGCTGACGATACCTGCGGTCACGGTGTTTTCCAGGCCAAACGGTGAGCCAATCGCCACCACCCATTCACCGACACGCAGCTTCTCGCTGGAGCCCAGATCCACCACCGGCAGATTCTTGGCGTCGATCTTCAACACCGCCACATCGGTGCGCGCATCCGAGCCCACCACCTTGGCCTTAAACTCGCGCTTGTCCCCCAGCTTGACAGTGATCTCATCCGCATCCGCCACCACATGGGCATTGGTCAGCACATAGCCATCGGCCTCCACGATGAAGCCCGAACCAAGCGACTGGGCGCGCTCTTCGCGCGGCTGCGGACGCTGACCCTGGGGCGGAATGGGGAAACCAAAGCGACGGAAGAATTCGAACGGATCGTCACCGCCCAGGCCAGGAATCTGCTGATTGCCGGCATTACGACGAATCTGCGCGGTGCTGATATTCACCACGGCCTTGCCCTCGCGCTCCACCAGCGCAGTAAAGTCAGGCAGGCCGGTCACCAGAGGGGCGCTGGCCGCAACGGCAGGCGCAGCGGCAGCCACTACCGGCTGGGATGCGGCACCCACATTGGCCGCTTCGGTGCAGGCAATCAGACCACAGGCAATCAATGCGGCGGTCAACAGGCTGTTCTTCATGATGCTTAGATCCCTTTTCTATGTTGACGAGCAAGCTTTACATGGCTTGAAGCCTTCGCGGTCAAGCCAGTGCAATCGGGAGATTCGAGCCGGGCTGGCGCGTGGAGTTCCAAGGCCAGCACGTGGACGCGACGAAGATGGGGATAGTGGGCGCGAACTGCAATAGCCACAGACGGAATGCGTGGTAGACGAGCTAGCGCGGCGAATAGGCCTGGGTGAACAGCTGCACAGTGCGCAGCGGCACTTCGCCCAGAGCGGTGATACGCCAGCCATCGATCTGGCGCGAGTAGAAGTTCAGCGTACCCTGGGTTAGCGGCAAGCTGACAGGGCCATTGCTGGCCGGTTCGATAAACACCGATACCGTCGCCATGCCATCGCTGTACAAATAATGCGCCACCGGAAGCGCTTTGCCAGGCATCTGACTGGTCGCTTCCTTCACCAGGCGGAAGCCACCCGGCAGGTTCTCGGCCACGAACTGCACCTCGGTCGCGGCTGGACTCGGCGTTTGCGGCTTGGCGGCAACCGCAGGCGCCGGGGGCGGTACCTTACCGGCCAGCGTGGGCTTGAGCAGCTGTTTATTGATCGGCCCGCCGATTTCCAGCTGGGTGAAGGCGAACTGCTCGAGAGGCTCACGCCGCCCCGTCGTGTACATGGTGGACTTGAGCAACAGGCCGGAATTGGGTTCCACACACAGCTTGTGCGGATGGCGCAGCTTATCGCGCGGCTCCATCAGAATGGACTGGCATTCGTGCCCTGCCACGCGCTCGGTGTCGAGGCGCTTGAAGGCGTAGTTGCTGAGCACATCAGCGGCCTGGTCGGGCATGACGCCGGGGAAGAATTTGTTGGCCGCACGCCGGTCGAGCAAGAAGGGTCTCGCCTCAGCCGAGTAGCAGACGATCTGGTCATTGGTGCGGACGAACTCGCGTCTCACGCCGTCCAGTGACTCGCGGCGCTCCTGCTCGCCGCTGGCATCAAAGGCATGCACGAGCCGGAAGGTCTCCATCACATCAGCATGCTGATACACATACACACCACTGTAATTGAGCGAGCGAGCTGCCGTACCCATCTTGCGCAGCAGGCTAACCGACTCGGACGCCGTCAGCAGTTCAGCCGCCGAGGCGGACAGCGCAAACAGCAGCAGACCGCAAATTCCCAAGCGCAGCTTCATAGCATGAGGAGTAGGCAAGATACGCAGGGACGCCGAATCAACGCGGTGCGACCGCACGTTCAGCTTCGGCACCGGTCAGGATGACTGGGCGGTGGCTGAAACCCGGATTGCCCACCATAGCCTGGTGCGCCTGCAGGTAGGGATTGAGGGCATCCACATTCTGCGCGGCGCGCGGTGCCGGCTGATTGGCCGCCACCTGCAGTTCAGCCGCAGGCAGGCTGCCGCCTTGGGCACGTCCGACATACCAGGCTGTTGCACTGACCAAGGCCACCGAGGCCGCCATCGACAGCGCCACCCATTGCTTGCGCGGGGCGGCCGGGCGTCGGCGCAGAGCACTCGGTGCCAGCACCACCGGCTCGGCTTCCAGCCGGGCGGAAAACTTGGCCAGGAAGCAGTCGGATACCACGGGCTGCTGGCGCATTGCATCGGAGATCAGGTGATAGTCATGCCACGCTTGCGCGCAGGACTCATCCTGATCAATCGAGGCGATCAGCTTTTCCAGCTCGTGGTCATCCCACTCGCCATCCACCATTGCAGAGAGCTTTTCCTGCATGTTCAACACCCATCTACCCTGTTTGTTTACCAACGCCGGTCTTTGCCAGCTGATTCGATAAGCGGCTTCAACTGTACCGCAATGGCTTCACGCGCGCGGAAAATCCGCGAACGCACGGTGCCAATCGGGCAGTTCATCACTGCCGCGATGTCTTCGTACGACAAACCTTCCATCTCGCGCAAGGTAATCGCGGTGCGCAATTCTTCCGGCAAGGCCTCCACCGCCTGATTGACGGTATCGACAATCTGGCGATTCATCATCTCGGTTTCCGGCGTATTCATATCCGGCAACTGGGCAGCGGTATCGAGCGTCTCACCGTCCTCGTCCTCGTACTCGGTCGACAGCACCGGACGACGGCCAAGCGAAGCGAGGTAGTTCTTGGCGGTGTTGATGGCAATGCGATACAGCCAGGTGTAGAACGCGCTTTCGCCGCGAAAGGAGGGCAAAGCGCGATAGGCCTTGATAAAGGCCTCCTGCGAGACGTCTTCGATCTCGGCTTGATCGCGGATCATGCGGCTGAGCAGCCGTGCGATCTTGCGATGATATTTGGCGACCAGCAGCTCGAAAGCCTTCTTGTCACCGCGCTGAACGCGCAGTACCAATTCGTGGTCGATGTCCCGCTCGCTCGACATGGTCGATGTTTTCCCCTCGCTCAGCGCACTACCAGCTTGCGCTTGCGGCGCTGCAATCGGGTCAACATGCCTGCTGGCCGGCGCTTTTTCAAGCACTGGCGCTGTTTTGCGTGCAGTTTTGGGCTCGGCGTCCCATACGTCGAGCAGATTCGTGGGCCGGAGTGTAATGGTGTCCATATTCTGTAAGGCCTTTACGCAGTGTCCTCCCTTGCGGGCACAACAACTTGACTGCGGCAGCTGCAGAAAAGTTCCGGAGGCAGGCAAAGCTCGCTCAGGGCACGCTTTGGTATAGTGGGCGCACTTCAACCCTCGCGAACATCATGCAACGTTACGATGTATTGATCCTGGGCAGCGGCCTGGCTGGCATGACCCTGGCCTTGCAGCTGGCCGACACGCACAAGGTCGCCCTGGTGACCAAGCGCCAGCTCACCGATGGCGCAAGCCAGTGGGCGCAGGGCGGCATCGCCGCCGTGCTCGACCAGACCGACAGCATTGCCGAACACGTCGAAGACACGCTGATTGCCGGCGCCGGTCTGTGCGACCCTGCCGCCACCGAATGTATCCTCAGCCATGCGCGCGAGGCGATCGAGTGGCTGATACGCCTGGGCGTGCCTTTCACGCCCGATGCCGCGCATGAAACCGGCTTCCATCTGACTCGCGAGGGCGGGCACTCGCATCGGCGCATCATCCACGCCGCCGATGCGACCGGCGCGGCCGTGGTGGCGACCCTGGCGGCCAAGGTGCTGACCCACCCGAATATCAAGGTGCTGGAAAACCATATTGGTCTGGATCTGATCCTAGGCAAGAAACTTGGCCAGCCCGAGGCGGGCTGCCTGGGGGCCTATGTGCTGGACCGCCATGCTGACAAGGTTGAAACCCTGCTGGCCGACCAGACCGTGCTCGCCACCGGCGGTGCGGGCAAGGTCTATCTGTACACCACCAACCCGGACACCGCCACCGGCGACGGCATTGCCATGGGCTGGCGCGCCGGCTGCCGGGTGGCGAATATGGAATTCATCCAGTTCCACCCGACCTGCTTGTACCACCCACATGCGATGAGCTTCCTGATCTCGGAAGCGGTGCGCGGCGAGGGCGGCTTGCTCAAACTGCCGGATGGCACGCGCTTTATGCCCGCCCACGATGCGCGTGCCGAGCTCGCGCCGCGGGATATCGTCGCACGCACCATCGACTTCGAGATGAAGAAGCATGGTCTCGATTGCGTGCACCTGGATATCAGCCATCAGCCGGCCGACTTCATTCGCGAGCATTTTCCGAATATCCACCAGCGCTGCCTGGAGCTGGGCATCGACATCACCCGTCAGCCTATCCCGGTCGTGCCGGCCGCCCACTACACCTGCGGCGGCCTGGTCACCGATCTGCAGGGGCGCACCGATGTGGCGAATCTGTATGCGATAGGGGAAACCGCATGCACCGGCTTGCATGGCGCGAACCGGCTGGCCAGCAACTCACTGCTGGAGGCGCTGGTGCTCGGCCGTGCGGCAGCCAGCACGATTGCCGCCGCGCCCAAGGCGCAGCGACTGGCCGTGCCGGCTTGGGATGAGAGCCGGGTCAGCGATGCGGATGAGGCGGTGGTGATTGCGCACAACTGGGATGAGCTGCGCCGCTTCATGTGGGACTACGTGGGCATCGTACGCACCGACAAACGCCTGGAGCGCGCCGCGCATCGCATCGCCCTGCTGCGTAGCGAAATCGACGAGTACTACAGCCACTTCCGCGTCAGCAACGACCTGATCGAGCTGCGCAATCTGGTCGACACCGCCGATCTGATCGTGCGCTCGGCCCTGCTGCGCAAGGAGAGCCGTGGCCTGCACTACAGCCGCGACTATCCGGATACGGCTGCGGTCGCCACGCCCACCATCCTGCCCGCGCGTCAGGGCAGCTAGTCGGAAGGGGCCGGCTCAGCTGGCCCCGCCCTGCCCTGCAGACCGCTCATCGCGAACACCCCAGCGCAGCCAGACACGCAAACGGCGCAACTCATCGGCCGCTGCACTATCAGGCCAGAGCATCAGGCGCAGCTGGCGGCCATCATCCAGACGCAGCGGCAGACGAATCAGGTAGCGGCTGCAGTAGACCCCATCCGCCAGCTGGGCGAGCTCTTCCACACCGGATGGCCACACGATCATCCAGCCGCCATCCGGCAGAAGCCGCAGCAATTCGGGTACTGGCTGCGCTTGTACGCGTCGATGCCAATATGCGGCCAGCAACAGGGCTAGGCTCAGTCCAAGGCTGCCCCACCAGGGCAGATTGGCCAGCCAGAGTGACGGCAGGATCAGCGCGTACAAAGCCAGCAGCCCCTTGCAGACTAGGCGAGACGGGCGCAGCGATAGGCGTAGCGGGGGGGCGCTATGTGCAGGCATAGAACAAAGGGCAGCCTGGGCTGCCCTTTTTGCTTACTCGACCTGGATGCTGCCGGCCACACCCACCGTGACCTGGCTCTGCCCGGCTTCCATCGGTGGGGCAGCCACATCCATCGCCTCGGCACGGGCAAAGCCGGCCTTGGCGCGCATGATAGGCGGCGGGGCATAGCCACCCTGGGTATTCACACTTAGATTCACCAGCTTATAGCCCTTGCCGCCCACGCTTTGCTTGACCACTTCAGCACGGCTGCGGAAGGCTCGGACCGCCTCGTCGATCAACTCGGTCTCCGCCTTTTCCATCGTGGCGGGCGACACGCCAAAGCTCATCCCACCCAGCTGCATAGTACTTTGCAGCTTGCCGACTAGCTCGGCCAGCGCTTTGAAATCGGTGCTTTCTAGGCGCACTTCGGCCCGACCGCGCCAGCCTTCCGCCTTATTGTTCTTGCCATACAAGGGGTAGACGCTATTGCCGCCATTGGCCGCCTTCACCGTCGGGTAGGCCTTGGCGGCCTTCAGTCCATCACTCAGCGCACGGTTGAGCTTATCGGACAGCTGAGCGGCATTCGCATCGCTGAACTCGACATACAGCGAAGCCTGGGCCAGATCATTCGGCACCTCGCGGCGCGCTTCCGCCTGCAGGCTAACCACATTGAACAGCACAGCTTCGCTGGCAAATGCACTACTGGCCAACAAGGCCAAGGCGGTCAGGCGAGCTAATTTTTTCATCAGGTATTCCTCTTCCGTTGAGATGGGGCCAGTCTAGTGCGCCGGCCTGAATCGAGCCTGAACTTGTCCAGGCTTAGTGCAAGCCGTGATCGGCTGGGCTATTGCGGATGTCCTGGTCCACGCTGTCCATCAGCACGGTGTGGATCTCCACATCGAACCATTCCCAGAAGGTCTTCAGATTGCGCGACTTGGGCCAGAGCTTCTCTTCCTGGCTCCAGGAGGCCAGTTCCATTTCGAAGACCTTGTCGGCCATATCGTCGATATAGGCAATCCCATCTTCTTGCTCATTGACCTCGGGAATCATCAGCACGGTGCAATCGCTGCGCACATCTTCCAGCGTCAGCGTCACCTCGGTGTCCGGCAGGGCATTCAGCCAATCGAGAAACGGCTTCTTCGGCTTGATCACAGCGATCGAGCGGTCAACAAAATACATGGGGTTCTCCAGAATAAGGCTGGCTCAGCATAGCATGCACATTGCGCCACGCTATGAAGCGCCCAGGCCATCGCATAGAATCGCTAACAAGCATATCAACTAGGGCTGAGCATGTTCGACCAACGCACTTCAGGGCGCCGACTGGTCCGCTGGAAAGCGGCCGTGATCCCGCTGAATGAGCCAGACCGGGTGATTCAGGGCCAGGCAACCGAGGTGGCGCAGAAGGGGATTTCGCTGTTCTGCAAGGAGCAGCTGTTTCCACACATCACCTACAAGATCATTCTGCAGATCCCGGATGCGATGCATATCAGCGTGTCCTACGTCGATGTACAGGGCAAGCCTATCTACTCTTCCCTAGTCGGTTCAATGGGTGAATTCCGCACCGGCATGCGCATCACCGATCCGAGCAATGAATACCGTACCAAGATCGACCAACTGCTGCGCGGCATAGGCTGATTGCCAGCCACGGCTTGGCGTGGCTGGCCAAACCAAGCCGATTGAAGCAAAACTGGCTTAATCGCTGGCCAGCCAGTGCTGACCTGCCTCCACGCCGGCCTCCACCGCCGCGATCAAGTCCCCCAGGGCGGGCAGACTATGCGCCTGCAGACCCCGCAATCGCTGTAATGCTGCACTGAAGGCCAGCGCACCGAGGCTGCCTTTCAGGCTATGCAGCGCCTCCGCCAGCGCGGCTGAATCGCGCTGATCCAAGCAGGCCACCAACGCGCTGCGGCGCGCCGGCCATTCCGCCGCAAACAAGCTCAGCAAGCTGGCCAGCAACTTACGGTTGCCCCCGCAGCCAGCCAGCGCCTGCTCAGGATCGAAATCCACCGCCGCCTCCTCGGTCGAAGCCACTGCATCTGGCGCCGCCAGCGGCAAGCCGGCTAGCAGTGCACGCAGGCGTTCGGGGGAGATCGGTTTGGGCAGGAAGTCATCCATGCCAGCGGCCAGGCAACGTGCGCGGTCCTCGGGCAGCACATTGGCGGTCATGGCGATGATCGGAACACGTCGTGCAGCCGGCAGCGCACGAATCGCCCGGCTGGCAGCCAGGCCATCGATGCGCGGCATCTGCATATCCATCAGCACCAGGTCGAAGTCCTGCTCGGCAAACAGGCCGATCGCCTCGCCACCATCCTGCGCTAAGGTCACAGCGTGCCCATCGCGCGCCAGCAGGGCCAGCGCCAGCTGTTGATTGAGCGGATTATCTTCCGCCAGCAGGATGCGCAGAGGCCGCAGCGCAGCCGGCGGCGCAACTACCTGCGCGGCTGGCATCTCGGCCAGATTCATAGGGATGCGCAGCTGGAAAACGCTGCCTTGCTGAAGCGTGCTCTGCACGCTTAACTCGCCACCCATCGCATACACCAGGCGACGCGAAATGGTCAGTCCCAGGCCACTACCGCCATAGCGGCGATTGATGGCGTCATCAGCCTGGGCAAAGGCCTCGAAGATCGATTCGAGCTTGGCTGGGGCAATCCCGATGCCGGTATCGCGCACCGCCATCTCCACCCAGACCCGCCCCTCGCTGAGCGGGCGCGCAGCCAGGCTCAGGCTCACCTCGCCCCGCTCGGTGAACTTGATCGCGTTCCCGAGCAGATTGACCAACACCTGGCGGACCCGCCCGGCATCGCCGCTCAAGCACGTGGGCAGGCCATCCTCGACCTCCAGGCGCAGGTCCAAACCCTTCTCCGTGGCCGTCAGACGCAGCAAAGCCACCGTGCGCTGCGCCAGGGCCAGCAAGTCGAACGGCGCCTGATTCAGACTGAGCTTGCCCGCCTCGATGCGCGAGAAATCCAAGATGTCACCGACCAGCTCGGCCAGCCCTTCGGACGAGAAGCGCACCACATCCAGCCACTCACGCTGGCGCGGCTGCAGCTCGGTCTCCTGCAACAGGCCACTCATGCCCAGAATCGCGTTCAGCGGCGTGCGTATCTCGTGGCTCATATTGGCCAGAAACTGGCTCTTGGCACGGCTGGCCGCCTCGGCTTGCTCCTTGGCCTCGGTCAGCTGGCGCTCAATCAGACGACGGAAGGACAAGTCGTGCCAGACGCCGAACAGCAGGCTGCGCTCATCCACCGTCACCGGCGAAAGATTGACCTCAACCAGCAGCTCGGTGCCATCGGCGCGGCGGAATAGCCATTCGAAGCGCTGCCAACCCGCGCGCAGGGCCGCTTGCCCGAATTCGGCGGCCCGCTCGAGCGAGGCATGACCATCCGGTTGCAGCAGCGGGTAGAAATCGGCCGGATCGGCATCCAGTAGCTGCTGGCGCCCGGCCAACCGTAGCGCTTGCGCGGCAGCGCGATTGCCATCCACGACCCGGCCGGTCTGCGGGTCATACAGCAGCATGGGATTGGCCGATTGTTCGAACAATACGCGGAACTTCTGCTCGGACAGTACGCGCTGCGACACATCCTGCGCGGTCAGCAGCATGGCCGGGGCGCCGCTGACCGGGTCGAGCACCCGGTGCAGGCTATACGCATACCAGCGCGGTTTGGGGCGCGCAGCCAGCAGGCGCTCGCCCTGCTCCACCCCCTGCTCCAACGCCGCCTGCCAGACCGACTGTGCCTCCCAGGCCTGCTCGAACAGACTGGCAAAGCTGCCGACCGCCTGCTGGGCGAGCTGTGGAAACGCGCGCAGCGCTGCGGGGTTCTGCATCAGCACCAGACCATCCAGGCTGAACATCACCACGGCCAGCGAGAAATGCAGCACCGCCTCCACACCCCGCAAGGCGGCCGGCTCGATCGGTGTCGTCAGGGCTTGGCCCTGCGCGCATATCCCCATGCCACCAGCGGGCAAGCGGATCAGGCAAGCTTCGAGCTGCAGGGGCAGTCGCCCCGGCCAACGCAAGGCCGCCCTGCCCTGCTCGGCCAGCTCGGCCCTTAGCTGGGCAAAGGCTGCCGAAGGGAAGGCGGCGTCTGCACCCAGATCACGTTGAGCAAGTGCGACCGAGTCTGTCGCCTGCCAATAGGCACAGGCGGCCGGATTCGCCCACAGAATGTGTCGACCATCCTCGCTGAACACCCACACCGGGCAGTTCAGCCAGCGGTAGTGGGCCAGCACGTCCCACGCCAAAGGCGACATCCGCATCCTCCTCCGCCATGCCCGGCGCCATGTTAGTTGGAGCGTTTGCCGGGTTTGGCCTTCGTCGGCTTAGGTGCAGACAGCTTGTCCGCCCCAGACTCAGGGCTCAGCAACTTGGCCGGTGCCTTCCTGCGCTTAGCCGGTGCCGCGGTCTTTTCCGCCGCTGGCTTGGCCTTGGTCTTGGTTTTCGGCGTATCGAGCTGGGCCAACACCACATCCAGCGGGCTGCTTTGCGGCTTGGGCGACAACAGGGCCGCCACCTGCGCGGGGCGTTTGGCCAGGCGTGGCGAGTCGGGCTGATGATCGGGCTCGGCCGCAGCCACCGATGCAGCCTGCTTCACCCTGGCCTTGGGCGCGGACTTAGCGGGCGCTGCCGGCGCAGGTGCGTCTGCAATAGGCGCATCGGCCTTGCTGCGTCGCGCACCGCGCGCTGGCTTGCTGGCAGGCATATCCGCAGGCAGCGTCTTGGCGGGTAAGGGTGCGGGTGCTGCAGCCGGGGCTGGCGCCACGGTCTTGTTGGCGCCAGCCCGGCCAGCGCGCGTTGCCTTGCTGGCAGCCTGCTCGGCCGGCGCTTGCGCCAGCGCGAAGTCGATCTTGCTGGTTTCCAGATCGACGCGTGCCACCCGGATGCGGATGCGGTCGGTCAGCCCATAGACCTGGCCGCCATGCTCGCCGCGCAGCACATGCTTGGCCTCGTCATAGTGGAAATAGTCCTTACCCAGTTCGGAGATATGCAGCAGCCCTTCCACGAACAGGCCGTCGAGCAACACAAATACCCCGAAACTGGTCACCGCCGAGATCACGCCCTCATACACCTCGCCGATGCGATCGCGCATGAAGTAGCACTTGAGCCAGTTCTGCACATCGCGGGTCGCCTCGTCGGCGCGCCGCTCGGTGCTCGAGCAATGCGCGCCGATTTCTTCCCACTTGCCTGGCGCATAGGTCTGGCCTTTCAGCACCGCCTTAATCGAGCGATGCACGAGCAGGTCCGGATAGCGCCGTATCGGCGAGGTGAAATGCGCATACGCATCGTAAGCAAGGCCAAAGTGGCCGAGTTGCTCGGGGCTATACACCGCCTGCTGCATGGAACGCAGCAGCATGGTCTGCATCAGGTCCACATCCGGACGGGTTTTCACCTGCTCCATCAGCGCGGCATAATCGCTGGCCTGCGGCTCGTCGCCCCCACCCAGGCTCAGACCATGCTCGCCCAAGAAGCGACGCAGATTCTCCAGCTTGCGTTCGCTCGGCCCCTCATGCACGCGGTAGAGCGAGGCATGTTTGTGCTCGGCCAGGAAGTTGGCCGCGCAGACATTGGCCGCCAGCATGCATTCTTCGATCAGGCGGTGCGCATCGTTACGCTGCACCGGCTCGATACGCTCGATCTTGCCCTGCTCGTTGAAGATCATCTGCGTTTCGGTGGTCGCGAAATCGATCGCCCCACGCTGGCTACGCGCCTTGAGCATGGCTTGAAACAGGCCATACAGATTCTGCAGATGCGGTAGCAGGGCCTTGCGGCGCTGGGCCGCCTCGCCCTTGGGCTCAGCCAGGATCTGCGCCACTTCAGTGTAAGTAAAGCGCGCCTTGGACAGCATGACCGCCGGGTAGAAGCGGTACTGCTTGACCTGGCCTTTGGCGTCGATTTGCATATCGCACACCATGCAGCAGCGCTCGACATCGGGGTTCAGCGAGCAAATCCCATTGGATAGCTGCTCCGGCAGCATGGGAATCACGCGGCGTGGGAAGTACACCGAATTGCCGCGCTCGTAGCCGGTCTCATCGAGCGCGTCCTTGGGGCGCACATAGTGGCTGACGTCGGCAATCGCCACTACCAGCCGCCAGCCGCGTCCCTGCTTTTCGGCATACACGGCATCGTCGAAGTCGCGCGCGGTCTCGCCATCTATCGTCACCAGCGGCATATCGCGCAGATCTTCGCGCTTGAGCCCCTCCGGGGTCTGCCAGTCCTTCTTCAACACCTTCTGCGGGGTCTTCTTGGCCTGGGCCTCGGCTTCGGCCGAAAATTCGTGCGGCAAATCATGCTTGCGCAGCGCGATCTCGATCTCCATGCCCGGGTCAGCATAATTCCCGAGCACTTCAACAATGCGCCCAACCGCCTGCGAATACTTGCTCGGCTGACTCAATAACTCCACGGTCACGATCTGGCCTGGCTCGGCCGGCAGGCTGCCCTCCGGGGCAAGCAGGATTTCCTGGGTGATGCGGCGATCCTCGGCCAGCACGAAGCGCGCACCGCGCTCCTCCTTCAAGCGACCCACCACGCGGCTATTCACGTGTTCGAGCACCTCGACAATCTTGCCTTCGCGCCGCCCACGTCTGTCCACACCGATCTCGCGCACCATGACCCGATCGCGATGCAGCACCTTGTGCATTTCGCGCGGGCCGACGAAGAGATCGGGGCTTCCGTCATCCGGCACCACGAAACCGAAACCATCCGGATGACCTACCACCCGCCCCTTGATCAGATCGAGCTTCTCGGCAATGCAGATTGCCCCCTTGCGATTGATCACCACCTCACCTTCACGCGCCATCGCATTGATGCGGCGCGAGAAGAATTCCGACTCCTCGGGCTGGATGGCAAACATCGCCACCAGCTCCTCCGGCATCATCGGCGCGCCATGCTCGGCAAGAATTTGCAGCAGATAGCCGCGGCTCGGCATGGGCTGCGCATAACGCGCAAGCTCTTGTTCATAAAAAGGATCTGCCTGGCGCAGCTTGAGCGCGGCGCGCGGCAATTTGCTGGAGGAAGTGTTTTTCTTCGATTTGGTATTTGACACGGCGATTTGCCTCTCTATAATGCGCATCTCTCTCGACGCGCTACTGCAAAGCAGCGATGTTCGAAGCCCAGGTGGCGGAATTGGTAGACGCACTAGGTTCAGGTCCTAGCGCTCGCAAGGGCGTGGAAGTTCGAGTCTTCTCTTGGGCACCAGTATTAATCAACAAAGCCGATGCGCAAGCGTCGGCTTTGTTGTTTTCAGCGCCAGCACTGCTCTGTGCATGCAGCATCGGAGCGCTAACAGCAGCGCGCTGAGCGGTACGCAAGGCAGGCTGCGCAAAATTCTTCAGCCAAAAGCTTGACAGCAGTTTTCGATCCCCTATAATGCGCACCTCTCGACGCGCTGAACACAATGCAGCAAGTCTTGAAGCCCAGGTGGCGGAATTGGTAGACGCACTAGGTTCAGGTCCTAGCGCTCGCAAGGGCGTGGAAGTTCGAGTCTTCTCTTGGGCACCAATACTCAATAAAGCCGATACAAAAGTATCGGCTTTATTGTTTTGTGCGTTCGAAACGTATCGCGCCACCACACCCGACTGGCTGACTGACAGGCTGCCTGCGGCAGCAAGCAGGCGCTCGCTGCCACACAGGCAGGCCATAAGCGCCCGCATGCGACTCAGCGCCCCTCTCCCGCACAGATTGCCGTATAAGCCGCTACCGTAGCGGCTAGGCCCGCGTAGAGCGCCTCGCCGATCAAGGCATGGCCTATCGACACCTCGGCCACGGCAGGCACCTGGACAAGAAAAGCGCCCAAATTGGCCTGATTCAGATCATGGCCGGCATTGACCGACAAGCCCACCGCTTGCGCACGTCGCGCCGCCTGCGCGCACAGCGCCAGCTGCCGCGCGGCATCGCCACGCTCAAACGCTTCCGCATACGGACCGGTGTAGAGCTCGATCCGGTCTGCGCCGATCTCAGCTGCCAGTTCAATATCCGGCGAATCCGCATCCATAAACAGGCTGACCCGGCAACCCACCTCATGCAACTCGGCAATCAGCGGGCGCAGGCGCTCAGCATCCCGGCGCAGATCAAAGCCATGGTCAGAGGTGATCTGGCCATCACTATCGGGCACCAAGGTAGCCTGAGCCGGCTTGGCCGCCGCACACAGCGCCAGCAAGCCCGGATAAGCATCGCGCGGCGGTGCGAAGGGATTGCCTTCGATATTGAGCTCGGCAGGCGAGCCCGCCAGCAACTGCGCCAGATCGAGCACATCCTGAGGGCGGATATGGCGCTGATCGGGGCGCGGATGAACGGTGATCCCGCCGCAACCGGCCGCCAGGCAGGTTTGCGCTGCGGCCAGCACACTGGGCATATCGCCACCACGCGAATTGCGCAGCACGGCGATCTTGTTAACGTTAACGGACAATACGGTCATTGCGGCATTTCTCGATGACAGCGGCAGGCAATCCCGCCCGCCCCATGTGACAACGCCCGGCACGGGCCGGGCGTTCCTGATGCTTAGTGATTGAACGGGTGCCGCAGCACAATCGTTTCCTCACGATCCGGGCCGGTCGAAATGATATCGATCGGTGCGCCAGTCACTTCCTCGATACGCTTCAGGTAGTTGCGCGCATTCAGCGGCAGATCCTCAAAGCGCTTCACACCGAAGGTCGATTCGCTCCAACCCGGCAGCTCTTCGTACACCGGCGCGCAACCCGACAGCTCCTCGGCACCTACCGGCAGGATGTCTACGATCTCACCATTGATGCGGTAGCCGGTACACAGCTTGATCACATCAATGCCGTCCATCACATCCATCTTGGTCACGCACAGGCCGGACACGCCGTTGATCTGGATCGAGCGCTTCAGAGCAGCCGCATCGAACCAGCCGCAGCGACGCGGACGACCAGTCACCGAACCGAATTCATTGCCGCGCTTGGCCAGACCTGCACCCACATCATCGAACAGCTCGGTGGGGAAAGGACCGGAACCCACGCGGGTGGTGTAGGCCTTCACAATGCCCAGCACATAATTGAGCATCTGCGGCGCCACACCTGCACCGGGCGCAGCCGCACCGGCCGAGCAGTTGCTGGAGGTCACATAGGGGTAGGTGCCGTGGTCGATATCCAGCAGCGTGCCCTGCGCCCCCTCGAACAGCAGCGGCTTATTGCCCTGGTTCATATCGTGCAGCGTGCGCGATACATCGCCCACCATGGGCTTGATGCGCTCCGCCAGACGCAACGTTTCTTCCAGCGTCTGCTGGAAATCCACGGTCGCGGTCTTGAAATATTCCTTAAGCAGGAAGTTGTAGTAAGCGAGGTTTTCACCCAGCTTGGCTGCCAGGCGCTCAGGGAAGAACAGGTCCTGCACGCGAATCGCACGACGTGCCACCTTGTCTTCATAGGCCGGGCCAATACCACGACCGGTCGTGCCGATCTTCTTATCGCCCTTGGCCGCTTCGCGGGCCTGATCGAGCGCCACGTGATACGGCAGGATCAGCGGGCAGGCCTCGGAAATCATCAGGCGGCTTTCCACATCTACACCCGCCGCCTTCAGCTCATCAATTTCCTTGAGCAGCGCTTCCGGCGAGATCACCACGCCATTGCCGATAAAGCAGGCCTTGCCAGCATGCATGATGCCAGACGGAATCAGGCGCAGCACGGTCTTCTTGCCACCGATCACCAGGGTATGGCCAGCGTTGTGACCGCCTTGGAAACGCACCACACCCTCGGCGTGATCCATCATCCAGTCAACGATCTTACCCTTGCCTTCATCACCCCATTGGGTGCCAATCACCACGACGTTACGGCTCATGGATATTCCTTCATTACAGATCAAATCAAATTCGCGCCAGCGGCGCGGCCTGCAGGCCCGAAATCGGCCTACCGGTCAGGGAAACAGTCCTGGCCCATCCTGGCACCACGACCGCCGGTTTTCCTTGGCATTGCCATGCAATGCACTACAGCATAGACAGTCAAGCCGCTCAGAGCGCACGCACCTGCCACTGGCCATCCACCAGCACCAGCTCACGGTTGGCATGCAGTTCTTCCGGGTCCACCACCTCGCCCAGACGCACCACCACCGTTTCACCCGCTGCACGCAACTGGCGGATCGCATCGGCCAGTTGCAGATCGAAAGTGGACGGCGCCAGAATCGCCGCGCGCGCGGCTGCCGGCGGCAGGCGCCAGGCCAGCTCTTTCAAATCGAGACTGAAGCCGGTGGCCGGACGGGGACGACCAAACTGCTCGCCGACATGGTCGTAGCGCCCACCGCGCGCCACCGCATTCGGCCAGCCCTCCGCATAGGCGGCAAATACAAGGCCGGTGTGGTAGTAGCCCGAACGCAGCTCGGCCAGATCAAAATTCGGGGTAATGTCGCGTGCTGCCAGGGCCACGCTCAGCTCGCGCAGCTCGCGCAGCGCTGACTGCACACCAGGCAGCGCGGGCAGGCTGCGCTCGGCCTGCTCAAGCACCTGCAGATCGCCATACAGATTCGGCAGGGCCAGCAAGCCGGCTTTCAGATCGGCCGGCACATCGGCCAGCAGCGCAGCCAGCGTGGCGGCATCCTTTTGCTGGATGGTACGGAACACCGCTTCACGCGCACCACCTTGCAAGCCTGCCGCATCAGCCAGCGCCAGGAACAGCCCGATATGACCGATATCCAGATGCACATGGGCAATACCTGCCAGCTTCAGGCACTCGCCCATCAACTCGACGATTTCCACATCGGCCGCCACACCGGCATAGCCGTAGATTTCAGCCCCCAGCTGCAGCGGCTCGCGTGCAGCCATGATGCCGTCGGGCAGCGTATGCACGACCGGCCCGGCATAGCACAGACGTGCCACGCCCTGACGATTGAGCAGATGCGCATCGATACGGGCAACCTGGGGCGTGATATCGGCGCGCAGGCCAAGCTGACGACCTGACAGCTGATCGGTCAGCTTGAAGGTCTTCAAATCCAGCGCAGCATCGTCACGCGTGAGCAGCGAGTCCACGTACTCGATCAGCGGCGGCTGTACCAGCTCATAGCCAAAACCCGCGATCAGATCGAGCGAAGCGCGCCGCAGCGTCTCGACCCGGCGCGCTTCGGGCGGCAGCAGGTCGGCGATATTTTCAGGAAGAATCCAGTTTCTCATTGGAACAGACGCTCAAAAGACCAGCAGCAAAAGCAGACCAGCCAGTAGGGAGACAAAACCGACGAAGCGGAGCTGGCCGTCTTCCAGCGCGGCCAGGCGCTCGAAGGTATGGCGCCACAAAGTGGGCGACAAGAACGGCAACAGGCCCTCGGCGATCAGCACGAGGGCCAGGGCGAAACCGAGATTATCCCACAAGCTCGTCACTTCGCTCGCGGGTCCTTCATGTATTTGAAGAAGGCCGAGCTCGGGTCCACCACCATCACATCCGACTTGGACTTGAAGGTCTGCTTATAGGCATCCAGGCTGCGGTAGAAGGCATAGAACTCAGGGTTCTGACCATACGCGGCACCGTAAATGGAGGCTGCACGACCGTCGCCCTCACCCTTAAGCTGCTGGGCCTTGTTATACGCCTCAGCCAGGATCACCTCGCGCTGACGGTCGGCATCGGCACGGATCTTTTCCGCTTCGGCCGAGCCTTCCGAACGCAGCTGGTTGGCCACGGTCTTGCGCTCCGAGATCATGCGGTCGAACACCGCATTGCTGATGTCGTTCGGGAAATCGACGCGCTTAAGACGCACATCGACGATGCGCACACCAATCTTGCGCGCATCAGCGTCGGCAACCTGGCCGACCACTTCCATCACTTCATCACGCTTGCCGGAAATCACATCCTGCACGGTCTGCTTACCGAACTCGGCGCGCAGCACATCATTGACCGTCTTGCGCAGACGCGCTGCGGCGATGCGTTCGCTGCCACCCACGCTCTTGTAGTACTGCTCGACGTCAATGACCTGCCACTTCACATAGCTGTCGACCAATACGTTCTTCTTCTCGATCGTATTGAAGCGCTCCGGGCTTTCGGCATCCATGGTCAGGATACGGCGATCAAAGTAGCGCACTGACTGCAGCAAGGGCACCTTGAAGCGTATGCCAGGCTCCTTGACCACGCGCACCACTTCACCAAGCTGGAAGACCATGGCCGCTTGGCGCTGGTCGACCGTGAACACACTCATGCTGAGCACCATCAGGCCCAGCAGCACAACGGCGAGTGCCGGAATCAATCTATTCATCTTAACGACCCTCCCGTTCGCCACGCAGCGGACTGGTGCGCGGCACGATGGTAACTGGTGCATCGGCAGCCGCAGCCGGCACGCTCTCAACAGCTGGCGCCTGCTGGCTGCTCATCTGCATCAGTTTGTCGAGCGGCAGATATAGCAGATTACCGTTGGACTTCTGGTCCACCAGCACCTTGGTGCTATTGCTCATCACCTGCTGCATCGCATCGATATAGAGGCGATCACGGGTGACTTGCGGTGCCTTCGCATATTCGCTGGCCACCTGCTTGAAGCGCGCTGCATCACCCTCGGCGCGGGAGATCACGCTCTGCTTGTAACCTTCGGCTTCCTGCAGCAGGCGCGCAGCATAACCCTTGGCCTTCGGAATCACATCGTTGGCGTAAGCGATACCTTCATTGGTCTGCTTGACCTTGTCCTGACCGGCCTTCACCGCATCGGCAAAGGCTGCCTGCACGGCTTCCGGCGGCTGCACATCATTGATATTGATGCGGCTCACCCGGATACCGGTGCCGTAGTCGTCAAGCAGGGTCTGGATCAGGCGGGTCGTGTCAGCGGCAATCTGGCCGCGCCCTTCGTTCAGCACGAAATCGACCTTGTTGCGACCGACCACTTCACGGATCGCGGTTTCAGCGGCCTGCTTGACCAGGTCGCGCGCATCGCTATCGGTGGTGGCATTGTTGAACACGAAGTCATAGGCCGACTTCACGTCATACTGTACTTCCAGCTGCATCTCGATGATGTTCTGATCCTGGGTCAGCATCAGTGACTCGTCTTCCACGCGACTCTTGGCATCGCCGCGGAAACCGACTTCCACCGAACGCACCTCGGACAGCTTGACGATCTCGTTCTGCTCGATCGGCCAGGGCATGCGCCAGTGCAGGCCGGAACCCGTGGTTTCCACATAGCGGCCAAAGCGCAGCACGACCGACTCCTCACGTGCATCCACCACGTAGAAGCCGCTCGCCACCCACAGCACAGCAATCACGCCCAAGACGATGGACATGCCACCGATCATGGTGCGTGCATCCGGCGCATTGCCGGGCGAACCGCTGGGTGAGTTGCTCGGACCGCTGGGCTTGCCGCCCAGGAACTGTTTGAGCTTATTGCTGAACTGACGGACGATTTCGTCCAGATCAGGAGGGCCGTCCTTGCCTCGGCGGCCCCATTGCGGGTCTTGCGACATATAGCTTTATTCCGTCGTTGAATAGTCAGGCATTGCTTCGACCAGTACCTGCCGCAATAAATCCAGGCCCAGTCCCGTTTTTGCGCTCATGCGGACGGCGCGAATCCTACCATACTCATCCCGCTCGACTTCAGGCTCGCCGCCCTTCAGGTCGATCTTGTTCCAGATCACGATCTGCGGGATCGCATCGGCGTCGATCTCCTTGAGGACCAGATTCACCGCCTCGATCTGCGCTTCGCGTGTATCGCTCGCACTGTCAACCACATGCAGCAGCAGATCCGCCCGCACCGTTTCCTCCAGCGTGGCACGGAATGCCGCTACCAGGCCATGGGGCAAATCGCGGATGAAACCGACCGTGTCTGACAACACAATAGAATGCTGCGGATCCAGAAAAAGCTTACGACTGGTGGTGTCCAGGGTCGCGAACAGCTGATCGGCCGCATAGGCCTTGGCATGGGTCAGCGCATTGAACAGCGTGGACTTGCCGGCATTGGTATAGCCGACCAGCGAGACCGAGAACTGCTTGCTGCGCTCGCGCGCACGGCGCTGGGTGTCGCGATGGCGCTGCAGATCCTTGAGCTTGGCCTTGAGCTTGATCACCCGCTCATTCAGCATGCGGCGGTCCATTTCCAGCTGGGTTTCACCCGGGCCGCCGCGCGTGCCGGTGGCACCGCGCTGGCGCTCCAGGTGAGTCCAGCCGCGCACCAGACGGGTGGACATATATTGCAGCTGCGCCAGTTCGACCTGCAGCTTGCCCTCATTGGAGCGCGCGCGCTGGCCGAAGATATCCAGAATCAGCCGTACGCGATCGGAAACGCGACATTCGAGCGCGCGCTCCAGATTACGTTCCTGCGCGCCAGCCAGCGCATGGTTGAACAGGACTGTGCTGGCACCGGTGGCCGCCAGGGCGGCGGCGATTTCCTCCACTTTGCCGGAGCCGGCAAACAGCTTGGGATCGGGACGCTGGCGCTTGCCCTGGATGACGGCCAAAGCTTTATAGCCATTGCCTTCCGCCAAGAGCTTGAATTCTTCGATGTTTTCCAGATAGTCCGGCTCGCCAAAATCGAGACAGACCAGGACGGCTTTATCGCCGCCTTGATGGCGTTCAAACACGCTGGGGGTTTACTCCATGGTTGCGACAATGACACCACACTGCAGCCTTACAGCAAACGGGGCACCGAAGTGCCCCGCGCTGGCTTGATCGATCAGGATCAGGCTTCGGCAGCTGGCGCCTGATCCTTGTTCTCGTAAGGAATCGACACGGCGCGGGCCGGCACGACGGTGGAGATGGCGTGCTTATAGACCATCTGGGTCACGGTATTACGCAGCAACACCACGTACTGGTCGAACGACTCGATCTGGCCTTGCAGCTTGATGCCGTTGACCAGATAGATCGAAACCGGCACATGTTCCTTGCGCAGGATGTTCAGAAACGGGTCTTGTAGCATTTGCCCTTTAGCGCTCATTTGTAGTTCTCCACTATGCAATTAAAAAACGACGGAAATCCGCCCAATCTGTTTTCCTGCGCAAACCAATCCGGCTGGTCACTGTGACTTGTAGCAGTTTTTCTGCCAAGCACAACCGGGATCAGCCCGTTTTCTTTCTCACCCGCTTGACGACTTCCTTGCCGGGTTTGTGCTCGCCGCGCATCACACCCTTGCGGTCGGGCTTGAATTCACCCGGCTTGGTGTCATACGGGTTTTCACCCTTCTTGAACTGTACCCGCAGCGGCGTGCCCTGCAGTTTGAACATCTTCAGGAAGGAATGTTCCAGATAACGCCAGTAGCTGGTGGGAATATGTTCGAGCGCCGTGCCATGCACGATCACCACTGGCGGGTTGGTGCCACCCTGGTGCGCATATTTCATCTTCGGACGCACCAAACCAGCGCGTGGCGGCTGCTGCTTCTCGGTGGCCAACTGCAGCGCGCGCGTCAAGCGCGGCGTCGGCAACTTGGCCATGGCGGCCTTGTAAGCGGCATCGATACTGGCAAACAGATCTCCCACGCCCTGCCCTTCCAGCGCCGAGATATAGTGGTAACGGGCAAAGTCGAGGAAGCCAAGCTTGCGCGCGATATCGCGTTTGATCTGATCGCGCGCGTACAAGTCCATGCCCTCCCATTTATTCACCGCCACCACCATGGCGCGCCCCGCCTCCAACGCAAAACCGGCGATATGCGCATCCTGCTCGGCCACGTCCTGACGGGCATCGAGCACCAGCACGACCACATTGGCGTCTTCAATCGCCTGCATGGTCTTCACCACCGAGAACTTCTCGATCGCCTCGTCGATCTTAGCGCGCTTACGCACACCCGCCGTGTCGATCACCGTGTATTTGCGGGCGTTCCGCTCAAAATCAATATAAATCGAGTCGCGCGTGGTGCCGGGCTGGTCGAAAGCAATCACCCGCTCCTCGCCCAGGATGGCATTCACCAGCGTGGACTTGCCCACATTCGGGCGACCAATGATGGCGAACTTCGGGTAATCGAGGTCTTCTTCCTCGACTTCCACCTCGAAGCCGGCCAACAGGTCTTCGATCAGGCTGCGTACACCCTCACCATGGGCACCGGAAATCGGCCAGGGCTCACCCAGGGCCAACTCGAAGAACTCGGCCACCACAAGATTCGACACCATGCCCTCCGCCTTGTTGACGGCCAGGCGTACCGGGCGATCAAGCTGGCGCAGGCGGTTGGCAATCAGCTTGTCCTGCGGCGTCAAGCCGGTGCGGCCGTCCACGATGAACACGACCGCATCGGCCTCATCAATCGCTTGCAGGGTCTGGCGCGCCATCTCATGCAGGATGCCGTCATCGGCCACCGGCTCAAAGCCGCCGGTATCGACCACCAGATAGGGCTTGCTGCCCACCTTGCCGTGACCATAGTGACGATCACGCGTCAGGCCCGGTTGGTCGGCTACCAGCGCGTCACGGCTTTTGGTGAGCCGATTGAACAGCGTGGATTTGCCAACATTGGGACGGCCGACGAGGGCGATGGTGGGTTTCATTCGTTTCCTAACAACATTGCATTACCGGTACAACACAGCGGCCAGCCTGGGTTCACCGCTCGGCAAACCAAGGCTGGCCAGGCAGACCAGGAGATTACTTCAGGGTATAGGCATACAGGCCACCGGCCTGTGTCTGTACCAATAATTTGCCATCGATCAGGCGCGGAGCGACCACGATGGGGCTGCGATCCGCACGCTGACGCGCGACCAGGCGACCATCGGCTGCGGCAAGCACATGCACATAGCCTTCGAAATCGCCCACTGCAATATAGTCACCGCCGAGTGCCGCGGGGCCGCTCACGCGACGACCGTATAGATCGCTGCTCTTCCACAGATTGCGACCACCCGAGCGCTCGAACGCCTGGACGGTACCGACATCATCGGTCACATAGACATGGTTGTCGTCGATGGCCAGACCTGCATAGCTGGAAATATCGCGCGCCCACAGCAAGGAACCATTGCTCACCGCGAAACAGGCCACCCGGCCCTGGTAGGCCACCGCACAGACCTGACCTTTATCGACCACCGGTAGCGAGGTCACATCGGCGATGCGCTCGAGCTCGGTAGCCCCCTTGGGCTGGGCCACCAACGATTCCCACAGCACGCGGCCATCGGCCAGCGACAGCGCCACCAGACGTCCCGCAGCCAGACCGGCATAGACCACGCCATCGGCAATCGTCACGCCCGCATAGCTGCGCAGAATCAGCGCTGGCTGGCTGCGCGAGAACTGCCAGCGCTGTTTGCCGTCTTCGGCATTCAAGCCGGTGATGCGGCCATCCACGGTACGCACGACGACCACACCCTCGGCGATGGCCGGCGGGGCCACCACTTCGCTGGAAACGCGCACCTGCCACTTGGCCTTGCCGCTCACATCCCAGGCGAACAGATCGCCCTTCAGCGAACCGCCTGCCACCACGCCATTGGCTGCGCCGATGCCGCCTGCCAGCGGTTTGTCGCTGCGCACTTCCATCAGCCGACGACCATCTTGCGGATTGAAGGCGGCAATACCTTGCAGACCGGCCATGAATACGCTGCCGCCTGTGACGTCTGGCGCGAAATGGTAGATACCGCCCTCCGAGTAGCTAGCCTGCCATTGCTGGCTGAATGCCACTGTATTGGCGACATCCTTCAGCTCGGTGGGTACCGGGCTATTGTCGGTGCCGGCGCAGGCAGCCAGCGTGGCCAACAGGCTCAGCGCGAGAAGCTGCTTCACTTGGCCGCCTCCAGCGAGGACAGCTTGATCTCGATCAGGTCACGGGCCGGGGCATCCTTCTCCAGCTGTGCCAAGGCCTGCTCGTAAGCCTGACGAGCGCCCTTGGCGTCGCCCTTGATGGCCAGCACATCGCCGCGTGCATCGGCAAACAGGCCGTCAAAGGCGGCGCCCTTAGGCTTGTCCAAGGTCTTCAGCGCGGCATCGAATTGCTTCTGATCGAGTTGCACGGCAGCCAGGCGCAGACGCGCCACGTCGGCCACACCGTCTTCCTTGGCATTCGCGACTACCCACTCCAGGGCGGTACGACTCTTATCCAGGTCCTTCGCGTCGTGCGCGAGCTTGGCAGCCAGCAGCATGGCACGGCTGGTCAGCGCATGGCCCGATTGAGCCTTGGTCATCGCATCGGCTTCAGCACGGGTCTTGGCGGCATCCTTAGCCTGGAAGGCCTTTTCCACATTAGCGTAAGCAGTAGCGGCCGCCTCGGCTTGCGACTTCTGGTAAGCCTTCCAGCCGTACTGGCCCACATAGGCCACCGGCAAGGCAATGGCCAGGGCGATCAGCCACTTGCCCCATTGCGCCCACCATGCCTTGATCTCGGCGATTTGTTCCTGTTCCTGCAAATCAAATGCGGCCATCTGTGCTTACTTCCGTTCGTTAGCGGGTTGATTGGTGCGCGACTGGCGTTGCGCACGGATACGTTTGAGAAGATCGATCATGAACCAGGCCATCAGGCCTAGTCCGGTGACCAGCAGGATCGCGCCATGCAGCGGGTCTGCCAGCCAAGGATGCACCTGGCCACCCTCGCCCACCACGCCCAGCAGACCAAAACCGGCCAGCATGGCGCCGATGATGTCGAGCACGAAGAGCTTGAAGGAAACCTTGAGCTTTTGCTGCGCCATGGGCTCAGTCCATCAAAGCCGCAGCAAGTTCAGCCTGGGCTACGCTGCGCTGCTCGCCACCGTCGCGCAGCGGCTTGATCACCGCGGTACCGGCGCGGGCTTCGTCCTCACCCAGAATCACGGCAAAGCGCGCACCCGAGCCATCCGCCTTCTTCATCTGCGATTTGAAGCTGCCGCCACCGGCATGCACGGCCACCGCCATGCCTGCGTCACGCAGACGTTCGGCCAGAATGGGCGCCTGGGCCTGGGCTTGCTCGCCGGCGTTGACCAGATAGACATCAGGCGCATCACTGGCCTGCACGCCGTATTCCTGCATCAGCAGAAACACCCGCTCCATGCCCATGCCAAAACCGCAGGCCGTGGTCGGCTTGCCACCCAGGGTTTCCACCAAGCTGTCGTAGCGACCACCGGCCGCAATCGTGCCCTGGGCACCCAGCTTGGTGGTCACCCACTCGAACACGCTGCGATTGTAGTAATCGAGACCACGCACCAGGCGGGTATTGAGCGTGTAAGGCACACCGGCCGCATCGAGCAGCGCGCACAGGCCGTCGTAATGCGCGCGTGATTCAGCACCCAGCACATCGAATAACTTGGGCGCCGCTTCGATCATGGCCTGCATGCGCGGATTCTTGCTGTCGAGAATGCGTAGCGGATTGGCATGCAGACGGCGCTTGGCGTCCTCATCCAGCAGCTCGGCATGCTGCTCGAAATAGGCGATCAGGGTCTGGCGGTAGGCCGCGCGCTCGCTGGCGTCACCAATCGTATTGATCTGCAGTTCGACATCGGTAATCCCAAGCGCCTTCCAGAGGCGCGCCAGCATGATCATCAGCTCGGCATCCACATCGGGCCCGTCATAGCCGAAAGCCTCGGCGCCGATCTGGTGGAACTGGCGCTGGCGGCCCTTCTGCACGTTTTCGTGGCGGAACATCGGCCCCATATACCAGAGCCGTTGCGGGCCGTTATAGGTCAGGCTGTGCTCAACCACGGCGCGTACGCAACCAGCCGTCCCTTCCGGACGCAGGGTCAGCTTGTCGCCATTCAGCGCGTCGGTCCAGGAATACATCTCCTTCTCGACGATATCGGTGTGCTCACCCACGCCACGCACATACAGCGCCGTCGGTTCGACAATGGGCAGGTGGATATAGCGATAACCGTACTGGGCCAGCACCTCACTGGCCACGTCTTCCAGATGGCGCCACAGCGCGGTCTGGCCGGGCAGGATGTCGTAGAAACCCTTGATGCTTTGGAACTTGTCAGCCATGGATGCAGGTATCAGATCGTCTTGAGCGGAATGGTCTTGGGTGCGTCCATGCGGCGGCGCAGCTTGCCACCCTCGCTGTAATTGGCGCGCACATAGTCGTAAACAATGGCCTGGAAGGCTTCGGCAATGCCCTCGCCCTTCAGGGTGACGGTCTTCTCACCATCGACGAAGACAGGTGCCACCGGCACTTCACCAGTGCCCGGCAGGGAAATGCCGATATTGGCCAGCTTGGATTCGCCCGGGCCGTTCACCACGCAACCCATCACGGCCACGTTCATGGTTTCCACGCCCGGATAGTCAGCGCGCCAGACTGGCATCTGCTCGCGCAGATAGCGCTGGATCTTCTGCGCCAGCTCCTGGAAGAAGGTCGAGGTGGTACGGCCGCAACCGGGGCAAGCCGTCACCAGCGGGGTGAACGAGCGGATGCCCATGGTCTGCAGGATTTCCTGCGCCACCACCACTTCCTTGGTGCGCGCCTCGCCCGGCTCAGGGGTCAGGCTCACGCGGATGGTGTCGCCGATACCTTCCTGCAAGAGCACCGACAGCGCCGCGGTCGAGGCGACAATGCCCTTGGAGCCCATGCCAGCTTCGGTCAGGCCCAGGTGCAGCGGGTAGTCGCAACGGCTGGCCAGATCGCGGTAGACCTTGATCAGGTCCTGCACGTCCGACACCTTGCAGGAGATCGTAATCGCGTTGCCAGGCAGGCCCAGTGCCTCGGCCTGGGCCGCGCTTTCCAGCGCCGACTGGATCAGCGCCTCGCGCATCAGCGCATCGGCAGGCAGCGGCTCGGCACGCTGGGCATTCTCATCCATCATGCGCGCCATCTTGGCCTGATCCAGGCTGCCCCAGTTCACGCCGATGCGTACCGGCTTGCCGTACTGGATAGCCATCTCGATCATGGCGCCGAACTGCTCGTCGCGCTTGCTGCCTTTGCCCACATTGCCAGGATTGATCCGGTACTTGGCCAATGCAGCCGCGCACTCCGGGTATTGGCTCAGCAGCTTGTGACCGTTGAAGTGGAAGTCGCCCACCAGCGGTACATCGCAACCCATGGCATCCAGGCGGCGACGAATCTCACCCACCTGGGCCGCGGCTTCGGGCGAGTTGACTGTGATGCGCACCAGCTCCGAGCCCGCCTGCCAGAGCTCGAATACCTGCTGGGCGGTACCGGCCGCATCGGCGGTGTCGGTATTGGTCATCGACTGGACCACCACGGGCGCGTCACCGCCAACAGGCACATGGCCAACCATGACCTGACGGGAAATACGACGGGGAAGTTTGCTCATACTCGAATTCAGTTCAATTCCAGATTGGCCACATCGACGCGGATATAGGGCCCCAGATCCGTGGCCTTGCCCTTGTAATACAGCTCGGTCTGGCGGCCATTGCCGATGCGTACCTGGTAAGGCGGCTTGCCGCCGACCACACGCACCTGGCCGGCCGGCAGTAGCTCATTGACCAAACGACGGCCATTGGCATCGGTGATCTGCACCCAGCTTTCCTGCTTGGCCACGACACGAATCTCGCCAGTCGGTGCTGGCACTACAGCCGGCGGTGTGACCTGCGGTGTAGTGGCCGGCGGCAGCGTGGGTGCCGCCGTAGCGGGCGCGGGCGTAGGCTGCGCTGCCGGCAACGCCGGCGTCAGTGCAGCAGCCTGAGCTGGCAATGCAGGCTCAGGCGGCACCGCAGCCGGTGCGGCCTCGATTGCTGGTGCACTGACCACAGGAGCGGATTGGGCGATCGGTGCAGGCGTCTCGAGCACCACGGGCGCCTGGGTTTCCGGCAGGGTCAGGATGGGTTCCTGACGCGACTGCTGGACCAGCCAGTAGGCACCGAAGGCGATCAGCGCCAGTGCCAAACCGCCCAAGACCGCAAGCAGAAAGGACGACTGACCAGGCGAGCCACCCGGACGCAGGGTGGGCAGGGTTTCACTCTGCAGGCGCGGCAGGGCGGCCTGTGGCGCCTCTTGGGGCAGATGGCTTTCCAGGTAGTGCAGCAGGGGCTGTGCATCGATCTGCAAGAGGCGTGCGTAATTACGCACGAAACCACGCACGAAGGTATTGCCGGGCAAGGCATCGTAGCGATCGGTTTCCAGCGCCTCGATCTGGCGGTGCGACAGCTTAAGCTTGGCAGACACTTCGTCCACCGACATGCCCAGTTGCTTGCGCTGCGCCGCCAGGATGGCGCCCGCGCTTGGCGTCTGGGCCAGCATTTCGGAAAGGGAGGGGGTAGGCGCTTGTTCTTGGCTCATCTCGGGCGTCATGCAGGCGCGGTCATCGCGGATGGAGGGAATCAATCGAACTGGCCGGCAGCCAGCAGGCGAGCTTCTTCGCTATCGGGAAAGCGGGTCTTCAATTCCTTGCCGAAGCCCGCCACATTGTCGGTGTTCCCCAGCTTGTTCTCAACCCGCAGGTTCAGCCACAGCTCTTCGGCACCGCCCTGCCCCAGGCGTGCCTGGCGCGAGAGCATATTGCGGGCGGCTTCGAAATCGCCACGCTGATAGGACAGCAGCGCCAGTCCATACAGGGTTTGCGGATTGTCCGGCTGGGCACGGTCGGCCTGGCGCAGGTAAGTTGCAGCCGCCGCGGTATCGCCCGCCTTCAGCGCGCATAAGCCCGCCTGCTGCTGCGATTTTTCCGGGGTGTTGTAGAGCGGGTTCTTCAGCGCAGCCAGGAAATAAGGAATCGACTCCTTGTAGGCCTTGCGCTTATTGCACAGGAACCAGCCGTAATTGTGATTGGCATTCGGTTCGGTCGGGTCGAGCGAGACGGCACGCCGGAAGCTCTTGTCCGCGGTATCGAACTCCTGCAGATCCATATAGACGAGGCCCTGCACATAGTAGGCCGGCGCATAGCTCGAATCGGCCGCCAAGGCCTTGTCCACTTCCTGCAGGGCCACGCCATACTGGCCACGCGCATAGTAGCCCGCGGCAAGCTCGGTGCGCAGACGCGGAACCTGGCTGCTGCGATCGGCGTCATTTTCCGCAGCCAGGGCGGGCAGGCTCAGAACCAGCAGAAGCGGGGCAATCAGGCTGAGTTTCACGGGCTAGTCCCTTGTGATTTGAATGGTTTGCGTGGTCTTGCCTTCCGCAGCCAAGCGCAGTGTGCGCTTGGTCTTGTCCTTCACCTGGCCAGCCAGCTGGCCGCAGGCAGCATCAATATCATCGCCGCGCGTCTTGCGCACCGTCACGATGAAACCCGCTTGTATCAGATGATCGCGGAAGCGACGGATCGCATCCGGCTTGGAGCGACCATAACCTGAATTCGGGAAAGGGTTGAAGGGGATCAGATTGAACTTGCACGGCACATCCTTGACCAGCGCCACCAACTGTTTGGCGTGTTCAAAGCTGTCGTTTACCCCGTCCAGCATCACATACTCGAAGGTAATGAAATCGCGCGGCGCCTTTTCCAAATAACGCTGGCAGGCAGCCATCAATTCCTTGAGTGGATACTTCTTGTTGATCGGCACGATCTCATCACGCAGCGCATCGTTAGGCGCGTGCAGTGATACGGCCAAAGCCACCGGGCAGGCTTCGCGCAGGCGGTCCATCTGCGGCACCAGGCCCGAGGTGGACAGCGTGACGCGGCGCCGGCTCAGGCCGTAAGCATTGTCATCCAGCATCAGGCGCATGGCGGCCACGACATTGTCGAAGTTGGCCAGCGGCTCGCCCATGCCCATCATCACCACATTGGAGACGATGCGATCACCCTTGGGGTCGCGCCCCAGGGCCTTGTTCGCCCACCACAGCTGGCCGATGATTTCCGCCGTACTGAGGTTGCGATTGAAACCTTGTCGTCCCGTCGAGCAGAACGTGCATTCCAGTGCACAGCCAACCTGGCTGGATACGCACAAAGTACCGCGGTCATCCTCGGGGATGAAGACCGCTTCCACACCGTTGCCGGTGCCGACATCCAGCAACCACTTACGGGTGCCGTCATCGGATTTCTGTTCCAGCATCAAGCTGGGCGGGGCGATGACTGCCTCCGCCGCCAGCTTTTCACGCGTTGCCTTGGCAATATCCGTCATCACACCGAAATCCGCCGCACCGAAGTGATGGATCCAGCGCATCAGCTGTTTGGCACGAAACGGCTTCTCGCCACGCTCCGCAAGGAAGGTGGCAAAGCGTTCAGCGTCAAAGTCGAGCAGATTGATAGACATGGCCAAGGCGTTCAATTAAGCAGCGTGAACTTCGGTTCCCGCGAAGAAGTAGGCGATTTCAATCGCGGCATTCTCCAGGCTGTCCGAACCGTGCACAGCGTTGGCATCGATCGAATCAGCGAAGTCGGCGCGGATGGTGCCCTTCTCGGCCTTCTTCGGATCGGTAGCGCCCATCAGGTCGCGGTTGGTCTGCATGGCGTTCTCGCCTTCCAGCACCTGAATCATGACCGGGCCGGAGATCATGAAGTTCACCAGATCATTGAAGAAAGGACGGGCCTTGTGCACAGCGTAGAAGCCTTCAGCCTCAGCGCGCGACAGTTGCTTGAGCTTGGCAGCCACAACCTTCAGGCCAGCGTTTTCAAAGCGGGTGTAGATCTGGCCGATCACGTTCTTGGCAACGGCATCGGGCTTGATAATGGACAGGGTGCGTTCAACAGCCATGGTTACTACTCCAATTATTTCGTAGAGGAAAAAGGGAAAAGCAGATAATTTCGCACCACAAGCCCGGCCCACGAAGGGCTGCGCAGCTTGTCTGCATAAAAATGACCGAATATTCTACCAGCTTTGCCGCCAAGGCGCGCAAAGCACGATCTGTCGGTTCAAGCCTATCCCAAGGGAGCGCGCCCGAAGTGGCGCAGATAATCATATGAGCGCGATCCGCCCCAGCCCGAATCGGGTTCAACCGCCCCCATCTCCCGAAGAAGACGCCGAGCAAAAGGAAATCCGCCAGCGCCTGATGCAGCGCCTGGCGATTGCCGTTTGCCTGATCGTGGTTGCCGCACTCGCGATTACCTTCCTGAATCGCTTTGAGCAAAAGCCCACGGTCAGCGCGGAAGGCCCAGCCATCAACCCTCTACAGGCGGAAACCTCGAGCGAACCCGCGCCGGCCGTCAGCGCCCCGCCAGCCGCCAACACAGAGACCGCCCCCATCATCAGTATTGGCCCCGATCCGGAAACCGGCAGCGCCGGCCCTGAGGCAGCCACTACCCAGCCCAACGCCGAAGAGTCAGTTGCCAGCACACCACCCGCAAACAGCACCAACGCCACCGTCAGCAAACCGAGTGGCGCACAGGTCGAACTCGCCCCCTTCGATCCAGACGGTGGCTCAACCGATATCCCACCCGCCACCATCAAGCAAGACAAGCCAGCAGCCCCAGCCAAGACCAACCCGACAACGTCAAGCAACAAGCCGAACCCACCCGCCAGCAGCCCAGCACGCACCGAGGTAGCCAGCACGCCAAGCGCATCGCCCAGCAATAGCCAGCCCGTCATCGCGCCACCACCGCGCGCCGCACGCGCGCCGGCCACGACGCCCGAGCAGACGATTGTTGCCCTGGCCACTGGCGTACAACCCGCCGGCACACGCGGCTTTACCGTGCAGGCCGGTGTATTCCAGAGCGGCAGCAATGCGGAGAAGTTGATCAGCCGCCTGAGCAGCGCCGGCATTCCCGCCCGCCTGGAGACACGCGTGCAGATTGGCCCGTTCAAAAGCCGCGAAGAAGCCGACCTGATGATGCGCCGGCTGCGTGAAATGGGCGTGACGCCCATACTGCAGGCGCCTGCACCCCAGTAAAGCCACGCATATCGTAAGACCCATGAAAAAGCCGCCCTGAATCAAAGGCGGCTTCTTCATTTTCAGCCTCATTCCAATCTAGCCGGCAGGGGCCAGCCCTGCGGCAGCCAGATCGGCCACCAGCCGCCTTCCGCCTGATAATCGGCCGCCACGGCAATTCCCGCTACGGCCAGCAAGACCTCATCGCGCCACAGCAAGGGCCAATAACTACGCAACCAGGGCGGCACACCCGCCTCCTGCAACAGATCCTTGACCGGCCGGGTAGGCCCACCCCGACGCACCTTCAAGCGCTCACCACCCACACGCGGGCGCACCTGCACACCCGGCCAACAGCCTTCCGCCAAACCACCATTGCGACGCTGCCAACGCAGCTCACCACACCAGTCAGGCGGCAGATCGCCAGGCGCATTCAGCACGCAGCTCTGCACCTGCGGCGGCAGGATCGCCACCCATAAGCGCTCACGATAACGGCGCACCGAGCGCTCGGCCACTCGCAAAAAGGGCATCGCATCATCGCGCGCCTGCAGGACCTGATCGAGCAGCAAATGGAGCTGGCGCTCCTCAAGGCGCAGCGCATGGCGAGCAAGAAACCAGCGCAAGAGGTTGCGCTGGCGAGCTGGCGGCAAAGGACGCAAACGGGCCAGATCAAGACTGAGCGGCGCCACCTCGCCCGCATCCTCCTGCGCCAACTCATCGAGCAGCGTGGCAGCCTCGGCGAAATGCCGGGCAGCCCTGGCGATGGCCGCTGGCGCGGCGGGGAAACGCGCTTGCAAGGCCGGCATCACCGCGTGACGCAGATAGTTGCGATCAAAATCCTGGCGCGCATTGCTCTCGTCTTCCACCCAAGACAAGCCCTGCTGCTGTGCGTAGCACAGCAAGCTGGCGCGTGATTCATCCAGCAGTGGACGCCATATCTGCTTATCCGCAGCCAGCGCGCGCTGCACCGGCATGCCAGCCGCGCCCTGCACCCCGGCACCGCGAGCCAGCCGAAAAAGCACAGTTTCAGCTTGATCGTCCTGATGATGTGCGAGCGCTACCCAGTCGACGGACAGATCGGCATAGGCGCGGTAGCGCGCGGCGCGCGCGTCGGCCTCCAGGCCGGCACCCGAGCGAGCCGATAGATCAGCACGCACACTGGAGAAGGGAATATCGAGCTGGGCCGAGACCTGCGCGCAATGCGCAAGCCAAGCGTCGGCATGGGCACTCAGACCGTGATGAACGTGAAAGGCCTGTAGCGAGAAAGCCTGCTCGGCACGCAGACGGGCGAACAAATGCAGTAGCACACTGGAGTCCAGCCCACCGGAGTAAGCGACCGCCACCCGGGCTGGCGACTGGCAACGTACCAGCGCCAGCTGCCGAAAGCGGTCATACAGCTGATCAGACTCAGACAGCGGCAACTTCCTTGAACTTGCCATAGCTCATCAGGCGCTCGAAACGCGTCTCCAGCAGCGCGTCGATCGGCTTGTCCTGCAGATTCTTCAGTGCGTCCTGCAAGGCTTTGCGCAAGGTCAGCATCATCGCCTGCGGATCGCGATGTGCACCCCCGAGTGGCTCGGCCACCACCTTGTCGACCAGACCCAGGGTCTTCAGGCGGGCAGCCGTAATGCCAAGAGTCTCAGCCGCTTCAGGCGCCTTCTCGGCGCTCTTCCACAAAATGGACGCGCAACCTTCGGGCGAGATCACCGAGTAGGTCGAGTACTGCAACATCTGCACCTGGTCACCCACCGCAATGGCCAGCGCACCGCCCGAGCCACCCTCACCAATAATGGTCACCACCACCGGTACGCGCAGACGGGTCATTTCATACAGATTGCGCCCAATCGCTTCGGACTGGCCGCGCTCTTCCGCGCCGATGCCTGGATAAGCACCGGGCGTATCGACAAAGGTGAAGATGGGCAGACCGAATTTCTCAGCCAGACGCATCAGGCGCAAAGCCTTGCGGTAGCCCTCGGGGCGCGGCATGCCAAAATTGCGCAGAATCTTTTCCTTGGTATCGCGACCCTTCTGATGACCAATCACCACGCAGGACTGGCCATTCAAACGCGCCAGACCACCCACAATGGCCAGATCATCGGCAAAGCCCCGATCACCATGCAATTCCTGAAAGTCAGTGAAGATTTCGCGGATATAGTCGAGCGTGTAGGGCCGCTGAGGATGGCGCGATACCTGGGAGATTTGCCAGGGCGTGAGCTTGGCGTAGATGCCGCGCGTCAGCTCCTGGCTTTTTTTCTGCAGATGGTCGATTTCGACCGAGATATCGACCGCCGAATCATCCTGCACATAGCGCAGTTCTTCGATCTTGCCTTCAAGCTCGGCGATCGGTTGTTCAAAGTCGAGGAATGTAGTTTTCATGCTCGGGCTGGCCGCATTTTGCAATGCGATCGATCTCCGGTAATGCCGGACGTAACGGCGAAAAGTGCGCCATTATGGCGAAATGCCGCCACCCCGCAAGATTGACAGTAGCGCGTTTCGAGCAGCCGTCCGGCACTATTCGTTGGTAAAAACGATCTCCGCACGCACGCCGCTTTTCTGCAGGGCAAGGCGGCTGGCGGCATTCAAGACAATAGGCGACTGGGTATTGGCCTGAATCTTGTTGCCATCGCCGTCGCGCGTCAGGGTCAAAAGTAGGATCACATCCTGCCCGCCCGTATATTGAATCAGTGCACTTTCTGCGTCGCTCAGCGCCAATTGATAGTGCAAGCCAAGCAGATTGGCATCGATCACACTGATTACCACCTCGGGCTCATCCAAGGACTGCATCCACAATACCTTGGGCTCGGCCACGTCTTCATGCAGCAGCTTGAAGCGCTTGCAGTTATCAAAGCCAGGCAGACCATCCGGAAAGGTGATCAAGGAATTTTCTTCGATCTCCAGCACGCCGAAGCGAGGTGTGACGATTTGCATAATGGAACAATCTCCCTTAGTAAGCACTCAAGTCTGCAGGCAATCTAGCCGAAATCAGGCCTATACGGCAATCGCCGCCCTACCCTGCCGATATCTCGCAGCTTTTCAACCAGCCGGGCTAAAGTTTTCAGCCACCATGCCGATAAACCAGAGTAAGGTTTAAAGTGACAGGAGTCGGCCAAAGTAGTCGACGAAAGGACGCATGATGAAAATCGACAATTCCGGCAAGCCATTAGGCGCGGCGCTGAACCGCACCGACAGCCGCCCCAGCAGCAAGACGAGCAGCGAGAGCAGCGGCGCAGCAGAGGTGCGTGGCGAGAATGTCGACATCACCAGCTTCAGCGCGCGCCTCGCCTCGCTGGAGGCCAATCTGGGCAGCCAGCCGGTCATGGACGAAGCCAAGATCAGCGAGATTCGCCAAGCGATTGCCGAGGGCCGCTTCAGCGTGAATCCCGATGCCATCGCCGATAAGCTGATGGCCAGCGTCAAGGAACTGCTCGCGAAGCCCTGACGCCAGCAGCACTTGCAGGCATACTACGCAACGCCAATTGCCGGATCACCGGTGGTTGGCGTTTCTTATTTGACGTCCACCCCATCCCGCTTCGACAGGTGCATCCGCATGCTTCCCTCCCCTCTCATGTCCGTACTGCAGAATGAGTTGGCCGAATTGCTCGGCTTCGTGGAGCTGCTGGAGCAGGAGCAGGATGCGCTGATCAAGAACACCCTGGCCGACCTGGTCGGCTACGCCCAGCAAAAGACGGCGCGCGCGCAAACCCTGGAGAGCCTGGCGCGTGAACGCAAGCGCCTTTTCGACATCAATGGCGTAGAGCTGTCCCCCGATGCACCCCATCTATTCGCGCAGGCGCGCCATCTGCCCGCCGAGGCCTGGCCGCCCATCGCCTCACTCTGGCAGGAGCTGATCCAGGCCGCCCGCCAGGCCAGTGCGCTGAACCAGACCAATGGCAAGCTGATCGAGACCCGCCATCAGCAAAACCAGCAGCTGATGACCCTGCTGCAGAATAGCCAAAGCTCAACGCTATCCTACGATGCCTATGGCCAGCCCAAGCTGTCGCGCCCGGGCGGCTCGCTGGGTAAGGCCTAGTCCAGCATCCAACCCAATAAAAAAAGCCCGCTTTCAAGGCGGGCTTTTTTTATTGGCAGCTTCAGCATCAAGGCGTCGTGGCATCCGGCAGCGGCAAGGTGGCCACCTCATTTTCCTTATCGGCGAGGATCTGGATGGTCACGCGCCGATTGCGCGCACGCCCCTCGGCGGACTGGTTCGACTCCACCGAGCGATTTTCGCCATAGCCCAGCGCAACCAGCCGCCGCGCCGCCACGCCATTCGCCTCGAACAGCCGCACTACCGTGCCGGCACGCGCTGCGGATAACTCCCAATTGGACGGAAACAGCGGCGAGTTGATCGGCACATTATCGGTATGCCCCTCGATCTGGATCAGGTTCTCGGCGCTCGCCAGCTTGCGCGCGATATCGGCCAGGGACTGGGCCGAACGCTCATCCAGGGTGGCGGAGCCGACCGGGAACAGCAGGCTGGCATTCACCTCGATGGCGATGCCGCGCTTGCTCTCGGTAACGCGCACCTGACCATCGTCGATCAAGGCGGCCAGGTCCTGCTTCAACTCACCAGCCATCTGCTTCATGGCCTCGGCCTGTCGTGCACGCTCCTGCACCAGCTCCTGTACCTGCTGGGCCTCACGGCGCTGACGGTAAGGCAGGTCGATCAGCGAGGCATTGCTGCCATTCGGATCGGACTTGATCAGCGCTTCTGAAGCGGCATCCGGCTTATTGAAAGCCACGGTCAGGGAATTGGACAACACCCGGTACTTGCCTTCGTTGACCTGGGAGATCGCATACATGACGACGAAGAAGGCAAACAGCAGCGTGATGAAGTCGGCATAGGACACCAGCCAACGTTCGTGATTCTCATGCTCTTCGACCCGATGTTTGCGCGCCATGGCGACTCCGTCTGGAAAGCAGGCCCGCACCAGGGCGGGCCTGTAGGCTTACTTTAGACTCAGGGTGAACTGGCTGGCCAGTTGTGCGCCAGCCGAGGCCCCCAAGGTGCGGGCAAAGCGCTGCGTCCAGTCATCGCGCGGGGTGAAATCGACAATCTCTTCCGCCTTGATCACTTCACGCGCCAGCTTGTCCACGGTGGCAAAGCCATCGGCCAACCCCAGCTCAACACTCTTCTCACCGCTCCACACCAGACCCGAGAACATATCTGGCGTTTCCTTCAGGCGCTTGCCACGCCCTTCGCGCACCACCTTGATGAATTGCTGGTGCACTTCATCGAGCATCTTGTGGGCAATCTCCAGCTGAGCCGGGCTTTGTGGCGAGAACGGATCGAGGAAGCCCTTGTTCTCACCGGCCGTGATCAGACGACGTTCAACGCCCAGCTTCTCCATGGCGCCAGTAAAGCCGAAACCATCCATCAACACGCCAATCGAGCCAACCATGCTGGCCTTATCGACAAAGATCTTGTCGGCCGCCGCCGCAACGTAGTAACCACCGGAGGCGCAGATATCATCGACCACCACATATAGTGGCGTGGTCGGGTTCAGCTTGCGCAGGCGCTTGATCTCATCAGCCACCTGGCCGGCCTGCACCGGACTGCCGCCCGGGCTATTGATACGCAGCACCACACCCTTGGTTTGCTTGTCCTTGAAGGCATTGCGCAGGCCTTCGATCACGGTGTCGGCATCCACATCGCCACCCGCGGCAATCACGCCACGCAAATCCACCAAGGCGGTATGGGGGCCGGAGCTGACCGCTTCAACATTGCCAGCACTACGCCAGCTCACCAGAATCGCCAGCAGCAGGAAGAGCCAGGCGAAACCGACAAAGCGGAAGAAGATTTTCCAGTTACGCGTCTTACGCTGCTCTTTCAGGCCAGCCTGCAGCAGGTTTTCCAGCACTTGGCGTTCCCAGTTCGGGTTTTGCTGCTCATTCATAGGGTTTTACATTCCACTTCAAGGCAATCAGGGTTGGGCATCCGGCAGGAAGAAGACCTCACCCGCCTCTTCCAGCACGGCCAGCTTGGTCAGGCGGGCGCCCTTGCAAGGCCCGCCCAGGCATAGACCGGTGTCCGGCCTATAGTAAGCGCCGTGCGTCGAGCAGATCAAATAGCTGCGACTCAGATCGAAGAAGTCGCCTTCGTTGAAATCCAGCTCGATCGGGATGTGCGCGCACTCGTTCAGATAAGCCTGCACCTTGCCGGCCCAACGTACGGCAAAAGCAGGTGCCGGCACCCCACGCCACTCAGCCTGAAAGCGCACGCCCAGCCCAGCATCAGGCAGATCTTCACTCGCGCAGATGCGCCAACGTCGCTCAGCCATATTGAATCAACCAGTTATCCAGCTCGCCAAAGCTATCGAACAAACCCAGCGGCGCCAGTTCGGCCAGATTCTCCCGCGGGTGCGCGCCATAGCTGACGCCCAGACCCGCCGTACCGGCATTGATCGCCATCTGCAAATCGTGCGTGGTGTCCCCTATCATCACCGTTCGCGCCGCCGGCACCGCCAAGTGCTCAACAATCTGCTCAAGCATCTGCGGGTGCGGCTTGGAGTGGCATTCGTCCGCACAGCGCGTGGTGTCGAAATACACGCCCAAGCCCGTTTGTTCCAGCACCCTATCCAAGCCACGACGCGATTTGCCGGTGGCTACCGCCAGCGCATAACCGGCCATCTTGTAGCGCGCCAGCGCTTCAGCCACACCCTCGAACAGCAGGATTTCGCCATCGCGGGCCAGGTAATGGGTCTTGTAGGCCTCCACCACGCGCGCCACTTCCGCGCCACTAGCTTCGGGTGCAAGATACTGCATCGCTTCGTTCAGCCCATAGCCGATCACATAGCTGGCCGCCTCGCGGCTAGGCACGCTAAGGCCCGCTTCCGCGAAGGCCTGTTGTATCGATTGGGTGATCAGGCCGGTCGAATCAGCCAGCGTGCCATCCCAGTCAAATACCAAGAGATCAAAACGTTCAGCCATCGATAGCCTCCAGCGTATCCAGATAGGCCTGCAGCTCAGTCGGCAGCGGGGCTTCCAGTTTCAAGGGGGTATTATTGAGCGGATGATTGAGCGTCAGCCGCCAGGCGTGCAGAAACATACGCTTAAGCCCTTCGCGCGGCAGGCGCTTGTTCAGGGCGAAATCACCGTATTTATCATCACCCAGAATCGGAAAACCCGACTGCGCGCAGTGCACGCGAATCTGGTGCGTGCGGCCGGTCTTCAGCTCGCATTCCAGCAAGGTGGCAGCCGTATAACGCGCGCGGCGATTGAAGACGGTGTGCGACTCCTGACCATCGGGCGTCACCGCGACGCGTCGCTCGCCATCCGCAGTCACATATTTCTGCAACTTGAAGCGCACATGCCGACGCGCATCGGGAAACTGCCCCTGCACCAGGGCCAGGTAGCGCTTATCCATGCCGCGATCGTTGCGTAGCATTTCATGCATGGCCACCAGCGCACTGCGCTTCTTGGCAATCAGCAAGATGCCCGAGGTCTCTCTATCGAGCCGGTGCACGAGCTCCAGGAACTTGGCCTGTGGGCGCTGCGCACGCAGCTGCTCGATCACGCCAAAGCTGACCCCGCTGCCACCATGCACCGCAAGGCCAGCCGGCTTGTCGATGACCAGCAAGGCCTCGTCCTCGAACAGAATCGGCAGTTCGGGGCCGCGCGCCATGGTCGCCTGACTGGGCTTGGCATTCGGCTCAGCCACCCGCACCGGCGGGACGCGAATCAGATCGCCTTCGACGATGCGATAGGTGACATCGGCCCGCCCCTTGTTCACCCGCACCTCGCCCGAACGCACGATGCGGTAGACCAGCGATTTGGGCACGCCCTTCAAATGTTTGAGTAGATAATTATCCAGCCGCTGACCCGCTTCTTCGCTGCCAACGGTGAGGTAGGAAACTTTGCTCGTATTATCCATCTTGTCATATACTCTGGCGGTCTTGCGCAACGCATGCGGCCACGCCCAAGGGCGCTGCCGACACGAGAAAACAAGACCAGCCGCCGCCCTGTTTTCCAGTCACCTGCCAACACGGCGATGACTTCCAAAGAGGCGGATTATCTCACGCGCGACCGGCTCGCGCGGCCTTTCCCGCTCTTTTCCCCGCGTCTCATCTCTCTTGCCGTGCAATCCGAAACCCGGTCGCACCTAGCGCGCAAGGCGGACGCGAGTGCTCACAGTGCACAGGAAAACACGGGAAAGTCGATCCAGCCGGTGCGGTTAACGTCGTTCACCGCCAAGCAACGACGACACAAAGTGACAAAACGCTAGACCGGACATTCGCAGGCTGGTGCATTACAAGTAAACCAGTCGGCACACAGGACACACCCGTGCGTGGCAACGACATCTCGGCCACGACGACAGTACGGAACCACTGGACTTTTCTGCCTTGCACAAGCTTACGCAACGCCCCATCGTCTGATTCGTTCCCTCGGCGGCTTCCACCGTCGGTGTGTTCGCCCCTGCCTGTCCGGCAGCGGGAGAACAAAACATGAAACGCATGCTGTTCAATGCGACACAGGCCGAAGAGCTACGTGTCGCGATCGTAGACGGCCAGAAGCTGATTGATCTGGATATCGAAACCGTCGGCAAGGAACAACGCAAGAGCAATATCTACAAGGCTGTCATCACCCGCATCGAGCCCTCGCTCGAAGCCTGCTTTGTGGATTACGGCACCGACCGCCACGGTTTCCTCCCCTTCAAGGAAGTTGCCCGCGCCTATTTCAAGGAAGGCGCCGATGGCCGTTCGCGCATCCAGGACGCGCTCAAGGAAGGCATGGAGCTGATCGTCCAGGTGGAAAAGGACGAACGCGGCAATAAGGGCGCCGCCCTCACTACCTTCATTTCCCTGGCTGGCCGCTATCTGGTGCTGATGCCGAACAACCCGCGCGGCGGTGGCGTATCCCGCCGCATCGAGGGTGAGGAGCGCCAGGAACTGCGCGCCACCATGGATCAACTCGATGTGCCGGCCGGCATGTCCATCATTGCCCGCACCGCTGGCATCGGCCGTAGCGCCGAAGAGCTGCAGTGGGACCTGAACTACCTGCTGCAACTGTGGCGCGCCATCGAGAACGCCGGCAGCGCCCAGAAGGGCCCCTTCCTGATTTACCAGGAAGGCAGTCTGGTCATCCGCGCGATTCGCGACTACTACCAGCCCGATATCGGCGAAATCCTCATCGACACCGAGTTCGTGTACGAGCAAGCCCAGCAGTTCATGAGCCATGTGATGCCGGGCTTCGTGAACCGCGTGAAGCTGTACAAGGACGATGTCCCGCTGTTCTCGCGCTTCCAGATCGAACACCAGATCGAAACCGCGTTTTCGCGTGAAGTCGGCCTGCCCTCGGGCGGCGCCATCGTCATCGACCACACCGAAGCCTTGGTATCGGTGGACGTGAACTCGGCGCGCGCCACCAAGGGCGGCGATATCGAGGAAACCGCTACCCGCACCAATCTGGAAGCCGCCGACGAAATCGCCCGCCAGCTGCGCCTGCGCGACCTGGGCGGTCTGATCGTGGTCGACTTCATCGATATGGAAAAGGCTGGCAATCAGCGCGAGGTGGAAAACCGCCTGCGCGATGCGCTGCGCCATGACCGTGCCCGCGTGCAGACCGGCAAGATCTCGCGCTTTGGCCTGATGGAGCTGTCGCGCCAGCGCCTGCAACCGAGCCTGGGCGAAACCGCCCACCAACCCTGCCCGCGCTGCCATGGCACTGGCTTTATCCGCGGTACCGAGTCGTCGGCCCTGCACATCCTGCGCATCATTCAGGAAGAGGCGATGAAGGAAAACACCGGCGCCATCCACGCGCAGGTGCCGGTTGATGTGGCCACCTTCCTACTGAACGAGAAGCGCGCCGAGATTTTCTCGGTCGAATCGCGCCTCAAGGTGGGCGTGGTACTGATCCCGAATATCCACCTCGAAACGCCGAACTACCAGCTGACCCGTCTGCGTCACGACGACCTCAACCACATCGAGGAAGTCCTGCCGTCTTACAAGATGATGGAAGCCCCGGCCGAGGAGGCGCACAGCCACGGCAAGGACAATGAGCCGAGCAAGCCGCGCCAGGAAGCTGCCGTCAAGGGCATCACCCCGACCCAGCCTGCCCCGGTCGCCGTGGAAAAGCCGGTGGTTGAGGAAGCCAAGCCCTCGCTGTTCAGCCGCATCGTGCGCTTCTTCACCGGCGAAAAGGCCGAGGAAGTCAAACAGCCGACACCAGCCAACAAGACCGGTGGTCGTGAGCGCAACAACAACCGCCGTGGCGAGCGTGGCGAAGGCCGTCGCGAGCGCGGCGAGCGCAATGCCGAGCAGCGCAATGAGCGTCGCCCTGGTGGCAAGCCGCGCATCGAGGAGGACGAGCAGCCGCGTCCGCCGCGCGAGCCGCGTCAGCGCGGTGACCGCAATGAGCGCGCGCAAGGCGAAGGCCGTGCCGAGCGTCAGGACAACCGCAACGAGCGCCAGAACGAAGGTCGCGAAGCCCGCGAGCCGCGTGAAGCACGTGCGCCGCGCGAGAACCAAGAAGGTCGCAATGAACGCGAGCCGCGCGCCGAGCGCGAACCGCGTCAGCCACGCGAGCCGCGCGCCGAGCGTGAACCACGTCCGGAACGTGAACCGCGTGCCGAACGCGAGCCACGCCCGGAACGTGAGCCGCGCGCCGAACGCGAACCGCGTGCTGAGCGTGAACCGCGTGCCGAACGCGAACCACGCGCCCCGCGCCAGCCGCAGGAAGCCCGTGCCGAGCTGAACGCCGAGCAGGCAGTCGAGCCGTCGCAGCAGGAATTGCTGCCGGTGGACAGCGCCGCCAACGAGGCGAATGAAGGTAATGAAGGCCGTCGTCGTCGTCGCGGTCGTCGCGGTGGCCGTGGTGACCGTAACGAGCAGCAAGCGAATGGCCTGCAAGCCGAGACCATGACTCAGGAAGACGCGGCCAATGCGGAAGTGAATGCGCCGGAAGCTGTCGTCGCCCCGGCCGCGGAAGCCCCGGTCGCCGCGCAGGAAGCTGCACCAGTGCTCGCCCAGGTCGAAGTCGCTACGCCAGTGGTTGCCGAGACCGTAGTTGAAGCCGTCGCAGCCGCACCGGCCGAGCAGCCAGTGGTAGCGAATGTCCGCGAGGAAGTCGCCGCAGCGCCTGCCGTGGCAGCCCCGGTGGAAGCGCCCGCCGCTGCCGCGCAAGCCGCAGCGGAACCCGAAGTGGCAGCCGCAGCCCCCGCTCCGGCTGTCGAAGCCGCCCCTGCGGAAGTTGCGCCGGTAGCCAGCAGCCAGCCTGTGCAGGTACAGCTGGAAATCGGCCGCCCGGAGGATGTGGGTCTTGTGCAGGTCAACACCCAGCTGAAGGCTTTCGAGCCGGTGGATGTGCAGCTGGAAGTGCCGGTGCGCCGCCGCCGTAGCGAGGTCAAGCCGACCGAGGCCCCCGCCCCGGTGCAGACCGAGCTGGTGATGGTGGAGACGCAGCACGGTGATAAAGCCTGATTGCTAGACTAGCCAAACAAAACAGGGAGCTTAGGCTCCCTGTTTTGTTTTCTGCGCCAGCGCCTGCGTATCAGGCCATCCACATAACGCCCGCTTAACCAGCGAAATAGCTGCGCGCCGCCTCGAAGCGGGCAGCGAAGTATTTATTGCGGATGCTTTCGATGCGGATACGTCCCTTGCTGGTCGGGGCATGCACGAATTTATCGTCGCCGATATAGATGCCCACATGCGAGAACGGCCGATTCATGGTGTTGAAGAACACCAGATCGCCAGCCTGCAGCTGCTCGCGCGAGATGGGCCGCCCCTTGCGCGCCATATCGGCCGCGCTGCCGAGCAGATCGACGCCAACGGCATGGCGGTAGATGAAGCTGACCATACCGCTGCAATCGAGCCCGGCCTCCGGGTTCTTGCCGCCGAAGACATAGCCGACATCCAGCAGGCCAAGTGCATACATGACGATTTCGCGCCCCGCATCGTCATTGATCTGAATACTGCTCAAGGCCGGCTTGGCCGGTGCGCGCGCCACGGGCTTGCTGGGCGGATTGCTGCCGCAGGCCGACAGCAGCAGTGCAATCAGCGCGCAGAGTAAGGGCGTGCGCACGCGTGCCAGGCGCGATTTGCGCAGCGGCGGGCGTTTGGGCTGGCGCGACGGCAGATGCGGGTCAAGCAGGATGGATGGCATGCCATCCAGATTGAGCGGATTCATGGCAAATCCTCCAGCCAGGCAGCCAAGGTATCGGCCGCAGCAGACCAGCTCGCATCCAGCATCAGCAGATGCCCCAAGCCCTTGAGGAACTGCGCACGCACGCCCAGCGCATGGGCGGCGCTATGCAGTAGATGGCCAGGCATCAGCAGATCCTGCTCGCTACCCAGCACCAGCACGGGCGGGCAACCACGTGGTGGGCGCTGGTCGAACTGCGGCATGGTCATATCGATGAGCGCGCGGTCGGACTCATGTTGGAACTGCACGGCATAGCGCTGCAGTTCCGACTCGGGCAAGGCGGGCGAAAACAGCAGCTCGCGCAGCTTGTCGAGGCGTGGCGGCAGGCCGATATTCTGCAGCGCGTTCAGCTCCCACATCAGCTGCGGGTGCTGCCAGAACAGGTGCAGTGCGGAACCGATCAGCCCTTCGGGCGGCACGGTGGCCAGCAAGGCGAGGCCGGGCAGCGCCTGCTCGCGCGCATAGGCCATGGCCAGGAAGCCGCCCATCGAGTGACCGATCAGCAGCGGGGTCTGGCCATGTTGCTGCTCAATCTGGCGCACGGCGCGCTCAACATCCTGCAGATAGTCATCGATGCGCGTGGCGGCCAGCTGCGCCCTGCCCTCGCTCGCCCCATGCCCGCGCAGGCTCAGCGCATGGGCCGGATAGCCGCGCTGGGCGAAGTAAGGCAGGAAATGCACTTGCCAGCACCAGGCACCGACATAGGCACCGTGGATAAACAGCAGCGGGCGCCTTGGTATGGTCGCCGCGGGCAGTACGGATAGCATTTCCAGTTTGAGTTCAGGCACTTGGGCGCGATTCTTATTAGCCAACATGAATATTGATTGCACCTTACGCCAAAGCGCCGCCTGCTTCAATGCTCACGCAGCAGTTGTTGACCTTTAAGTCAGTAAGTAATAAATTACCGCCAAGTCATTAGACCCCGAGACAGCTATGAATACGCCCACCCCACGCTGGCAGCGCCGCAAAGACGCCCGCCCGGCCGAAATCATCGAAGCCGCCCTGAGCCTGTTCGTGGAACGCGGCTTTGCCGCTACCCGCCTCGACGATGTGGCCAAGCTGGCCGGCGTCACCAAGGGAACGGTCTACCTCTATTTCGCCAATAAGGAAGAACTGTTCAAGGCCGTGGTACGCGAAACCGTGCTGCCGAACATCGAATCGGGCGAAACCCTGCTGGCCGAACATCAAGGCCGCTGGGCCGATCTGCTCTGGACCCTGCTGGAGCGCTGGGCCGAACGCATGGAGCAGTCGGCCTCGACCGGCATTTCCAAGCTGATGATTGCCGAGGCAAACAACTTCCCGGAACTGGCGCGCTTCTATGTGGAAGAAGTGGTGATACGCAGCCGCAAGTTATTCGCCAATGTGATCGAGCGTGGCATTGCCGCCGGCGAGTTCCGTCCGGTCGATGTGGCACTGGCAACGCGCGCGGTGATCTCGCCGCTGATGATGATCAAGGTCTGGAAGCAGAGCTTCTCGCTATGCGATACCGAGCCGGTCGACCTCAGGGATTTCGCGCGCTTTCACTATGAATTGATGCTGCAGGGCCTGCAGGCCCGTTAAGCCACACCGCAGCTCGACCTGGCGGGCTCGTCCGCTCACAGCGCCTGTGAAGGCGCTGCGCCAGGCACCGAGTACTGACAGAAATCATCGAATGCGTGCTGCTTACCGCCCTGGCCTAGCCAGCGATGAGTTCAGCCCAAGCCCACCTTTTTCGGCGCACCCAGCGCCCCGTTTGAAGCAGGAATGCCCAGCATGAGCGATCTCACTCCCCCCAAGAAGCAACACAAGGCCCGTCTGGTATTTGCCCTCGCCCTGGCCGGCATCATCGGCTGGGTCGGCTACCACTGGTGGCATGGCCATCATTTCGTGGAAACCGATAACGCCCAGGTCGAAGGCCATATCGTGCCCATCGCAGCCAAGGTCAGCGGCTATGTGAAGGCGGTCAAGGTCGGCGATAACCAGCCGGTGGCGCTGGGTGGCGAGCTGGTACAGATTGACGAGCGCGACTATGCGGCGCGCCTGGCGCAGGCCGAGGCCGACTTGCAGATTGCCCTGGCCAATGCCGGCGGTCGCGATGGCGCAGGCCAGGCCGGCGCCCAGCTCAGCTATAGCCAGGCCAATGCCGCTGCCGCCCAGGCGGCCATTGCCCAGGCCGAGGCGAATGCCGAACGCAGCCGCAATGATCTGGCCCGTGCCAAATCGCTGGCGGCCAAGGGCATGACCAGTGCCGCCGCGCTGGATGCCGCCGAGGCAGCCGCCCGTGCCGCCGAATCGCAGCTGCGCACCGCGCGCGATACCGCCACTGCGGCCGGCAAGCAGATCGGCGTGGCCGGTGCCGGCCTCAAGTCGGCCCAGGCCAAGGTCGAGTCGGTGCGCGCCGTGCGCGACCTAGCCGCCATCCAGTTTGCCGATACCCACGTCACCGCGCCGCTGGCCGGCGTCACCAGCAAGAAGTCGGTCGAAGTGGGGCAGCTCGTGCAGGCCGGCCAGACCCTCATGTATCTGGTGCCGCTCAACGATGTGTGGGTGACGGCCAATCTGAAGGAAACCGAGGTCGGCCGCGTGCAGGCCGGTCAGCAGGTGGAGATCGAAGTCGATGCCTATCCAGGCAAGACCTTCACCGGCAAGGTGGAATCGTTCAGCCCGGCCACAGGCGCCAAGTTCGCCCTGCTGCCGCCCGACAATGCCAGCGGCAACTTCACCAAGGTGGTGCAGCGCGTGCCGGTCAAGGTCAAACTGGATGCCTTCGATAGCCAGCACACGCCGCTACGCCCAGGCATGAGCGTCCTGGCCAGCATCCGCCTCGGCTAAGCACAAATCCCAGGGAGCCCACCATGCGCCTCGCCCTCGTTTCCGATATCCACGGCAATCTGCCCGCCCTGGAAGCCGTGCTGGCCGATATCGGCCGCCACCGGGTGGACAGCATTGCCAATCTGGGCGATAGCCTGAGCGGGCCGCTATGGCCGCAGGAAACGGCCGAGTTCCTGATGGCGCAGAGCTGGCCCCAGCTGGCCGGCAACCACGAGCGCCAGCTGCTGCAAGCGCCCGAGCGCATGGGGCTGAGCGACCGCCAGGCCCATGCCGAGCTATCGCCCGACGTGCTGGCCTGGCTCGCGCAGCTGCCGGCCCGGCTGGAATTCGAGGACATCCTGCTCTGCCACGGCACGCCGGATAGCGATCTGACTTACTTCCTGGAAACCGTCACGCCGCAGGGCGTGCGCATGGCCAGCCGTGCTGAGGTCGATACCCGGCTCGGTGCCGTGTCGGCCGGCCTGATCGCCTGTGGTCATACCCATGTGCCACGTGTGCTTCACTCCAGCCACGGCAAGCTGGTGCTCAATCCGGGCAGCGTGGGCCTGCCCGCTTACGACGACGCCCATCCGCACCCGCATGTGATTGAGAACGGCAGCCCGAACGCCCGCTATGCGATTGCCGAATACACGGCCGCAGGCTGGCGCGCCGAGCTGATCAGCCTGCCTTACGACCACGAAGCCGCCGCACGCCAGGCCGAGCGCAAGCAGCGCCACGACTGGGCGCATGCGCTGCGCACCGGTTACGCACTGGCTCTCGCTGCCAACTAGGATAGCCATGTTAGGAACCCGCGATCTTGCCCTGTTCATCGTCTCGGGCCTGCTGCGCAATATCAGCCCCGGCCCCGATTCGCCACATATCGCCAGCTGAAAGCTGAAGGCCAGCGCCGCCGTCGGCCAGTGGTTGAACCGCGGCATCGGTGCGCTTTTCCTCTTCCTGGGCATCAAGCTCGCCCTTAGCCCACAGGCCTGATTCATGAAACCTTTTCTTCCCGGCCTGTTGCGCAGCAACAGCCCTGCCAGCATTTTCCAGAACCGCTTCATCATCGCCGCCACGGTCACGCTAGCCTGCGTGCTAGAGTTGCTCGACACCAGCATCGTCAACGTCGCGGTGCCACATATGATGGGCAGCCTCGGTGCCACCCTGGATGAGATCACCTGGGTATCGATCGGCTATGTGGTGGCGAATGTGATCGTGCTGCCGATTTCCGGCTTCCTGGCCAACCAGTTTGGCCGGCGCAACTACCTGGCCCTGTCCATCCTGATATTCACCATCGCCTCCTGGGCCTGCGGCAATGCCGACTCGCTCGGCGAGCTGGTGTTCTGGCGCATCGTGCAGGGCCTGGGTGGCGGCGGCCTGATCGCCACCGCGCAAGCCACGCTGTACGAGGTATTCCCGGCCAAGGAGATGGCTACCGCCATGTCCATCTTCGGCATGGGCATCATGTTCGGCCCCTCGCTCGGCCCCACCGTGGGCGGCTGGATTACCGACACCTGGTCCTGGCCGTGGATCTTCTATATCAACCTGCCCTTGGGCGCGGCCGCCCTGCTGCTGGTCCTCGTCTTCGTGCCCGACTCGGCCCACCGCAAAACCATCCCCGCCGTCGATTACCTGGGTCTGATCCTGCTCGCCGTGGGCGTGGGCGCGCTGCAGCTGATGCTGGAGCGCGGCGAGAAGCTCGAATGGTTCGAATCGACCGAGATCATTGCCTACACCATCGCCAGCATCCTGGCCCTGATCGCCTTCGTGATCCGCGAACTCGAGTATGAGCACCCGATCGTCAATCTGCGCATCATGCAGGACAGCCAATTCAGCGCCGGTCTCTTGTTCACCTTCTTCCTTGGGGCCGCACTGTTTTCCACCGTCTTCCTGTTCCCGGTCTATGCCCAGACCCTGATCGGCTTCGACGCCTTCCAGACCGGCATGATCATTCTGCCCTCGGCGCTGGCCGCCGCCTTTGCCATGCCGATTGCCGCCAAGCTGCTGGCGCGCGGCGTACCGGCCTGGGGGCTGATCGCCACCGGCGCGGCCATCTTCCTGTACGCGATGTGGGGCCATCATCTGTTCAGCACCGAATCGGGGGCGGCCGACTTCTTCTGGCCGCTGATCCTGCGCGGCCTTGGTCTGGGCCTCGTGTTCATGCCGCTGAACAATCTGACCCTGGCGCGCATCCAGCCGCAGGAGATCCCGAATGCCTCGGGCCTGTATAACCTGACCCGGCAGCTGGGCGGCAGCGTGGGCATTGCCCTGTCGGCCACCCTGCTGGTCAAGTTCGAGGACATCAAGCGCTCGGCCCTGGTCGAACACCTGGCCCATGACAATGCCGCCATGGCCGAGCGCCTGAATGTATTCACCCACCTGTTCCAGCAGAAGGGCGAGGCCGCCGCGCTGGCCACCCAGAAAGCGTATGCGGTTATCAATGGCCAGGTGGCCAAGCAGGCGATGATGCTGGCCTTCTCCGACCTGTTTATGCTGTTCGGCATTGCCATCGTGCTGATGCTGCCGCTGCTGTTCTGGATGCGCACACCACCGCGCATGGCCCAGGCCGGCGACGTGGCGCACTAGGCGGGCACAGGCCAACTCAGCCACAAAGCCGTTGCCTGAACGTCGCCAAACTCACTGGCAGTGGCTATCACGTTAGCGAGGGGGCCCCAAAGCGTTATCTTTGGGGCCGTTGAGCGAGTAGTTAGGGGCTAGCAAGGGTTTTCGCCAATTAGTTGCCCAAAGGAGCTTTCACGAGCTACCACAATTTGACTGTAGCCCGCTACTTTATAGTAGTAGATTCCGCGTCCATCCCAGTTGACTACGGCAACCTTGCATTCACTGCAATTGTTTCTAATTCCCAATCCGCCAGAGTGATAGAAGAAATTCACGCAGGCTTTAATTTCAATTGGAGTATTGCTCGTCGGGGCTGAATATATAGTCCTCTCTGTCACAAGGACCGATTGCGAAAAGTCAGATTTTAACCTCTCAATTTTGAACGCTGTTGTAAGCTCGACAGTCTGTTCTGTGGCGGACAAGTTATTGCACTGCAGATCATCTTCCAGCCAACAATCATCGCAACCATTCTCGGAACGATAGCAGACTGTTCTTGCTCCAGCTCCTGGTTCGCATGGACCTACGTAACAAAGGTCACCATTTTTTACGGCGTCAATATTCACCCCTTTGGTTTTGTCAATTTTAGTACCTGAAGGAATTTTTTTATAGCCTGCCTTCTTTGCTTCTTCAGAAGTTAGCTTGATAGACATATGCATTCTCCTTTTTATGAGGGGTAGGAGGCGCCCTCACTGCGCCTAATGTGGAGGTCACCGGCACTGATGCTGCGTCGAAATTATTTCACTCGCACCTTGCCTCGCTTAGAAACTTAAGTTGCTGAAAGGCTCCCTAATGACACTTCCAGAAACTTCAACTTTTGGCATCCCTTGCGTTGTAAGCGGCTGATTTTCTGATGCCTGGATTTTCAAAAAACAGGCTTCAGGAAGAACCTATAAACCCCGACAAGCGGCATTTCCAAGTGCAAATCTACTTAATATATTTTTCCTGAGCATCCGTCATATGACGGATACCCAAGGAAAAATGCCATGGATGAAGCCAGTCTGCTCGATACGCTGTATGCCGGGATTAGCGACCCGGTACGCTGGCGCGAAGCCTGTAGCTCACTGGCACGATTTGCCCTCTGTGATGGTTCAGCCATGCTGATGTTGGACCCCACCCGTCCCGATGTGCCGCCCATGGTGGTCAGCAGCGATGTCGACCCTGCCATGGAGGTTGACTATGCGACCCACTATGCCGGCACCGACCCGGCCCGCGGCCCAGGTTCGCTGATCACCGACCGCTGGTATCACGACAGGCGCGATCTCGGGCTCGATGTCATCCGCAAGCATCCCTTCTACCAGGATTTTTTCCATCACTACGGCTTTGGCGAGCTAATTTGCAGCAGGGCCAGCGAATCCAGCGGGCTGCAGATATGGATAGCGCTTTACCACAATCTGGGCCGTGCCGAATTCACAGCGGCTGAGCTAGAACAATTGCAGTCCCTCCTCCCCCACCTTCGCCGCGCCGCCCGTCTGCGCATGGAACTGGCCCAGTTGGGACTGGCGCAAGCCTGCGAGGAAGCTGCGCTTAATCTGCTCAGCCAGGCCTTGGCCATTGTGGACATGCAAGGGCGGTTGCATTTCGCCAACCGGCCTGCCGAACAACTCTTGCGGCGTGGCTTGGGCGTATCGATACGTAATCAATATCTGTGCGCCCAGCCCGAAGCCACCTTTCGCGCGCTATTGCAGCAAGGTGGGCAGCGAGCCGGGGCTATGCGGGTGGGCAATGTCTCATCGCCCCATGCCATCCAGCTTGAAGTGATACCGCTGCCCGCCCATGCCCCGCTTGGCCTTGGACCATCCGGCCCGGCCATGCTGGTCTTGTTGCATGAACCCGATCAGTCCCCTGCCTGCGCCAGCCAACTGCTGAGCGCACTGTATGGCTTCACTCCGGCGGAAAACCGCCTGCTTGCCTGCCTGATGCAGGGCCATACCCCGGCCGAATGCGCGGAACAGTTGGGGGTGGGTATACGCACGGTGCGCAGCCAACTGACCGCCTTGCTAAGCAAGACTGGCTGCCGGCGCCAGGCCGAATTACTGCAAACGGTTACCCGCTTCGGCTGGATACGACACTAGCCGATTCGTGCCCGCCGTCACGCTTGGGTAAAATGCCGGCATGCCTAACACCATTTCCACCGACCTCGACCAAGCCCTCGCCCTCTTGCAAGCGGGCGAGCTGGTCGGCATTCCCACCGAAACCGTCTACGGCCTGGCGGCCGATGCCCGCCGCCCCGAGGCGGTGGCCAAGATCTTCGCCCTGAAGGGCCGCCCCGCCGACCATCCGGTCATCGTGCATATCGCCGGTGCCGCGCAGCTGGACGACTGGGCGCAGGATATCCCCGACTCCGCGCGCAAGCTGGCCGCCGCCTTCTGGCCCGGCTCGCTCACGCTCATCCTCAAGCGCAAGCCGCATGTGCCCGATGCGGTGACTGGCGGCCAGGACACGGTCGGCCTGCGCGCGCCCGCCCATCCGCTCACCCATGCCTTGCTCGAACGCTTCGGCGGCGGGCTGGCCGCCCCGTCGGCCAATCAGTTCGGCCATGTCAGCCCCACCACAGCCCAGCATGTGTACAACGAGTTCGGCAGCCAGCTCGGTCTGATCCTGGACGGCGGCCCCTGCCAGGTCGGGGTGGAGTCGACCATCGTCGGCCTGACTGGCGAACAGCCCACTCTGCTGCGCCCGGGCGGCGTGCCGGCCGAGGCCATCGAGGCGGTGCTGGGCGTGAAGCTCATCCACCACCAGAAGGCCGACAGTGCCAAGCTGCGTGTCTCCGGCCTGCTCGATTCGCACTATGCGCCGCGTACCCCGCTGCTGGTCGGCCCGCTGGCCGCGCTGGAAGGCGAGGCCTATCGGCGTTTCGAAGCCGGCCAGCGCGTGGCCTTGCTGCATCGTTCGCAAATGCTGCAGGCGGTGTGCGGTGCCGAGTCGGTGGCCATGCCGCTGGACCCGGCCAACTATGCGCGTGAGCTGTATGCCACGCTGCGCGCCTGCGATGGTGGACGTTTCGATGTGCTGCTTTTGGAACGCCCGCCCGAGGAAGCCGACTGGCTGGCCGTCAACGACCGCATCAAGCGCGCCGCCAGCGGTTGGCTAGGCTAGCGCGCCGCCAGCCTGGGGCCTAGCTCACCCTGCCCAGATGGGCGGCCAATGCGCGCACGGTCGGGCTCAGCCCGTCCCAGGGGCGCAGGCACAGCTGCAGCCCGCGCTCGGCCCATTCCTCGTTCAGCGGCAGCAAGACCAGGCCCAGGCTGTCGCGAAAACTACGCCCAGTGCTTTCCGGCAGTACCGCCACCCCTGCCCCACCGGCCACCAAGCGCGCCATGGCGGCAAAGCTCGGCGCCCGCGCGCGTACATGTAAATCCACCCCGGCCAGCTCGGCCATCTTGTGCAAAAAGCCCTGCAAGGCGGTGTGGGCCGGCTGGCCGACCAAGGCCTGCTCGGCCAGCTCGCGCAGGCTGATGCTGGCGTGCGTGGCCAAGGCATGCTCGGGATAGAGCAGCACCGCCAGCCGGTAGCGATTGAGCGGCAAGGTCAGCAAATCGGCCGGGGCATAATCGGTATCGATGACGCCGAGGTCGGCCTCGCCATTGCGCACCGCCGCTATCACCTCGCGGCTCGGGCATTCATTCAGGCTGATATCCACACGCGGCCGCTCGGCCAGAAAGCGCCCGAGTGCGGCAGGCAGCACCGTGCTATTGGCCGTGGCATTCGCATACAGGCGCAACAGCTCGCGCTGCCCATCCAGCAGCTGGTCCATGGCGGCCTGTGCATCCTGGGCCGCGCGCAGCACGCGTTGCGCATGCTCAAGCAGCTGCTCACCGGCCGAGTTCAGGCGCACGCCGCTCGCATGGCGCTCGAACAGGCTGAAGCCGAGCCGGTGTTCGAGCAGACGCAGCCGGCTGCTGGCGGCCGACAGCGCCAACGGCAGGCTGGCCGCCCCGCGCGATAGCGAGCCGGCGCGTGCCACCGCGACAAACAGTTTCAGATCGATCAGATCAAAGCGCACAGGTTTCGTCATTGGCGAAGGCTACTGCAACAATCACGTATTCTCCAGTGCCGGCATTTTTTGCAGAATGGCGCGGGTCTGCCTCAGGAATTCCGGCCATGTCCCACGCCCCCAGCGCCCGCCCTCACTTCGCCAACACCGAAACCCCGCCCTGGTGGCAGGATGGGCGCAATCTGGCCCTGCTGGCCGCGGCTGGTTTTTCGCTGAAGGCCATCTTCGTCAAGCTCGCCTATGCTGCCGGCCCCGTAGATGCCATCACCCTGCTCGCCCTGCGCATGCTGCTGGCCCTGCCCGCCTTTATCTGGCTGGTCTACAAGGCGGGTGGCACGCGCCTGAGCAGTGGGGATTGGCTGGGCATGCTGCTGCTCGGCCTGGTCGGCTACTACCTGTCCAGCCTGTTCGATTTCATCGGCCTGCAGACTATCAGCGCCGGGCTTGAGCGGCTGATCCTGTTTACCTACCCGACCCTGGTGCTGCTGATGGAAGCGGTGTGGCGGCGCAAGCCGATAGGTGCGCGGGTCTGGCTGGGCATGGGTCTCACCTATCTGGGCCTGCTGGCCGCCTTCTGGCACGACCTGATTCACACCCAGGCCAGCCTCGCGGTGCTGATCGGTGCAGGCTGGGTCTTTCTGTCCAGCCTCAGCTACTCGGTCTACTACCTGGGCACCGGCCGTTATGTGCAGCGCGTGGGCGCCATGCGCCTGGCCGGCTTGTCGGGCAGCCTGGCCTGCGGCTTCGTGCTCGCGCATTTCGCCGCCACCCGGCCGCTGGCCAGCCTCGCCCAGCTTGCCCCGGCCATCTGGGGCTGGTCCTTGGCCATGGCACTGTTCTCCACCGTGCTGCCGATCTGGCTGGCGGCGCGCGCCGTGGCCGCGCTCGGCGCCAGCAAGGCCGCTGCCATGGGCACCATAGGGCCGGTGCTGACCATCGTCTTTGGCTGGTTCATCCTCAGCGAACCCTTCTCCTGGGCGCAGTTGCTGGGGCTTGCACTGGTGCTCGGCGGGGTAAGCTGGATCAGCCGCAGCAAGCAATGAGTGTTGCCAGGGTGTAAATCGCCGCAAGCCTTGGGCCAGCGTGGCCGGGAACCGTTACAATCGCGCCGTTCCCGACCGCGTACATCCCGAGAGCCCACTTGACGCCCGATCAATACTGCGAAGACAAGGCCGCCCAGAGCGGATCGAGCTTCTACTACAGTTTCCGCTTCCTGCCGCTGCAAACCCGTTTGGCGATTACCGCCCTGTATGCGTTTTGCCGCGAGGTGGACGATGTGGTGGACGAGACCCATGACGAGAATGTGGCGCGCACCACGCTGAACTGGTGGCGTAGCGAAATCGGCAATCTGTATGCCGGCACGCCGCAGCATCCGGTGACCCGAGCACTGCTGCCGCATGTAACCCGCCTCGATCTGCCGCGCGAACAGCTGCTGCAGATCATCGACGGCATGGAAATGGACCTGACCCAGGCGCGCTACAACAGCTTCGAAGACCTGCGCCAGTACTGCTATCTGGTCGCCTCGGTGGTGGGCCTCTTGTCGGCGCGCATCTTCGGCGTCAGCGACTCGAAGACCTATGAATACGCCGAGCAGCTGGGCCTCGCCTTCCAGCTGACCAATATCATCCGCGATGTGGGTGAAGACGCGCGGCGCGGGCGTATCTACCTGCCAGTGGAAGAGCTGCAGCGCTTCAATGTGCCGGCCGCCGACATCCAGCAATACCGCGAGAGCGATAACTTCAAGGCGCTGATGGCCTTTCAGATCGAACGCGCCGAGGGCTATTACCAACGCGCACTGGCCGCCCTGCCTAAGGCCGACCGCAAGAATCAGCGCGCGGGCCTCGTCATGGCGGCCATCTACCGCGCCACCCTGGACGAGATCAAGCTCGACGGCCCGGCCAAGGTGCTGAATCAACGCCTGAGCCTCACGCCACTGCGCAAACTCTGGCTGGCCTGGAAGACCTGGTGGTTCGCCTGAAATGAACGCGCTGCCGATCTCGCCCTGGTTTGTGCTGCTCGCTGCGCTGGTGCTGATCGCCATCGTCGTGGCAGGCTGGCTTGAGATGCGGCAGGCTGACCGCGTTGCCATCCGCAAGCGCAAGATGCGCGAGGCGCTCGAGCAGTTCCGCATCGTGCGCAAATACGAGCGCGAAGACGGCAGCGTCGAACAGTTCCTCTATAGCGCCGAAAACTCCAAGCGCCTACTCGAGCTGGAAAACCATATCGTCAAGTACGGCCATGGCTCCGCCTCCTGGCTCTACTTCATGCCCGAGCGGCGGCTGTTCTTCATTCTCGAACTCGTCGCCATCGAGCCAGAAGGCAATCTGCACTTCATCACCACCCTGCACCCCATCAAGCCCGACCGCGCCCGCCAGGTGCTGGCACGCTACCCCGAGCTGTACCGCGACATTTTCCGCGAAGAGATCTAATTGCATTTGTTTTCAAAAGAATCAATTTCTTACAACAGAATCCTGTTATCACAAGATCAATTGCCTACTAAGTAGGCTAGTTTGCTTGTAAGTGAACACGAATAAAAAAGCCCACGCAAGGTAGACCTTTTGTAAGTCCAAGTTAGTGAATTACGTATCATGAGACTCTACTCGCGTAAAATCGCTAACGAAGGGTCTAGCGCGATTCAAATATACGACACAGTTAGCGCGCGCCGGCAAGGAATGCCAATGGTATTTCTTTGGGCACTCCCTTACTTGTCCCAGAATCAGGATGTATTGTGCTCTTCAAGCCTACATGCACGACTAAAAAGTGCAGGCTCCACAAGGGGGAGACATGAAATTCACGATGCTACTGGCCTGCTTGGCACTATCGACCGCACCGCTGCTGGCTTCGGCAGCCAACACCTATCGTCCTAAAAAGCCACAAATTTATATTCTCGGACCAAAGGGCGGCTGCTATTACATCAACAAGAACGGCAACAAAACTTATGTTGACCGTGCGCTTTGCGCCAAGAAGTGAGGGGGCCAATGAATGAGTATGCTTGAAGAATTCTCGAATTCAGTAAAGGCTCAATTATACGACAGGGTATCGAGTCCGTTTCTTGGGGCTTATGCAATCTCTTGGCTGCTGTGGAACTACAAGATTGTTCTCATTGCTGTGTCAGACATGAAGGGCTATGAGAAGCTTAGTTATATTGAAAACAATCTGACCAGTTGGACAAGTTGCACTAACTTTAATGGCTTGTACTCACACTGGGCAAACTGTAACTTGTGGTCGAATTGGGTTTTCCCACTAACCACTGTCCTCTTCTATATCTTCTGGTGGCCCTATATCAACACCAAAATTATGGTCGCTTACAAGAAGCGCCAGAACTACCACAAGGCCATGCAGTTGAAGATGGATAAGCAGAAGCCCATTAGCTACCAAGAAGCCATTAAGATTCGCAAAGAATCCAAGGCGATACGTGAAGACTATGAAGAAGAGGTTGCCCAGATAGAGAAGCAGAGAGCAAAGACAGCGAATGAGCTGAGTAGCAGCTTTCAGGACGCAGTGAGACTAAAGGAAGATTTGAAAAATCGTGATGAATCCATAGAAAAAATAAAAAATGAAAATGCTGAACTTCAGGAAAAGCACAAAATAGCAGAGAGCAGGCGCATTCAAATTGAATTATTTGCAATTGCGATTGCAAATTTAGAGTTCGATGTCACGCTTGAATATTTCGATGTAACCACACTATATGAAATAAAGGCAAAAATTCTTTTCAGCGCAAAAGACGACAACGAAAGAATAGCACATACCCTCAATAAACTTCTAGCTGCTGGATTCATTACGGAAACCACCCCAGCCACTTACAGAATATCAAGTAATTCCAGTGCTTATATGAATAGACTGCACGAACTAAATATTATTAACGATAAAAGTTTGCCGATCATCCGCCACCTTCCATCTAAACAATCCGATACTCCTGACCCAGCAGAACTTCAGAATCCATAGTCAGTTCATCCAGCCAAGACTGCACCATCCATTCATGGTGCAGCCTCTCTGTCACCTCTTCTTCGACAACCACCAACTCTTGGACTGAGCACAGGCCATTGTCAGTGAGTCAATGGCATCATCGTGACCCAGTGCTCCTTTGTCTCAAGTGACGTTCGAGATTTGATAGAACAGGCTGTGGGGTGGGCATTGTCGTCCGCATACCCACGTTCAATCGCCCACCGAAACAGTGATGAAATGGCAACTAGGACAGCGCGTCAGGTGCCACTCCCATCATCATGGCGAACCGTCTTTTGGGCCTCTAGTCAATTAGCAATGAAGTCATTGACCTCATCAGCAGTGATACTCGATAGAATCACGTTCCCGGTGAACGTTAGGAACTTGGGAAGGTATTTACTGCGTGCCCTTCTGGTGTTTTTCGACAGCATCGAGTCACGGTCAAGCCACTCGATGCATTCATTCACTACTAGGGGGCCAATCTTGAACCCCGCACCTCCCTAAAGTCACCATCGGGCAGGAACGCGCAGTGAGGTCATCATCTCCTGCCTCAGCGGCTGCTTGGGTTGGTTCCTCGCTTGACTCTCGAATTCGTACTGCCTGCATGTAGGCGGGCATCTTCGAGTGAGCGCTTCGCATGGGCTGAGATATGGTCAAACTCCCCCAAGCTTAATACGGCGAGTTGTACGCGTCCCAGCCGCACCCATTCCCTTCCACACATAGAAGAACTTGGGCGAAGCTTTTGGGTAGGGTTGAGCGACCATTACCGGATAGCCAGCAACCGGAATTTCTTTAATCTTGTCTGGGCTTGGCAAATGCCGAAGTTCAGCAACGGTCAATGCGAGCATGGTTTCCAGAAATCTTCTCGATGGTCGCCATTTGTCCCAACTTGTACATAGCCCACCAATTGGGGATATAAGTCAGAAATTTTGGACAAGCAAAACCACATCAAAGCATTGTTTTAATTAATGTATTTTATTCTATGAAAATTTTTCGCGAAGAGATCTGAACCATGCGCATTGCCATTATCGGCGCCGGCTATGCCGGCATGGCCGCTGCCATGGAATTGGCCAGCCACGGTCGACAGGTCGAGGTCTTCGAAGCCGGCCCGCTGCCCGGTGGCCGTGCACGCCGGGTCGAGATCGACGGCCTGGCGCTCGACAATGGCCAGCATATGGCCATCGGCGCCTACCGCGAGCTGCTGCGCCTGATGGCGCTGGCCAGCGTGGAGGTCGATGCCGCCTTTGCCCGCCTGCCCATGGAGCTGGATGTGTACAGCGGCAGCCAGCGCCGCATGCGCCTGGCCTGCCCGCGCCTGCCCGCGCCCTGGCATACGCTGGTGGGCCTGTTGTGCGCCGAGGGCCTGGATGCGCGCGCACGCTGGGCGGCGATACGCACGATGGCCGTGGCGCGCCTGCAGGGTTGGCGCCTCAAGCAGGACCAGAGCGTGGCCGGCTGGCTGGCCGCGCAAGGCCAACCCGATATCCTTGTGCGCTGCCTGTGGGAGCCGCTGACCCTGGCCGCACTGAATACGCCAATTGCCAGCGCCAGCGCCCAGGTGCTGCTGAATGTGCTGCGCGATAGCCTGGCCGCCGAGCGCGCCGCCAGCGACTTCCTGCTGCCACGCAGCGATCTGTCCGCCCTATTCCCCGAGGCCGCCGCCCGCTATCTACAGGCGCGCGGTGGCCAGCTGCATTGCCAGGCGCTGGTCAAGCAGGTCACCCGTACCGACACGGGCTGGCAGCTCGACCGCGGCACGGGCGACTACGCGCAACTAATCCTGGCCCTGCCGCCGCACCGCCTGGGCATGCTGGCCGAATCGCTCCCGGCGCTGAGCCAGCCGCTGGCCATGCTGGCCAACTGGCAGTGGCAGCCCATCTACACCGTCTATCTGCAGTACCCAGCCGGCACCCGCCTGGCCAAGCCCATGCTAGGCATGGTGGACAGCTGCGCGCAGTGGTTGTTCGACCGCGGCCAGCTGTGTGGCCAGGATGGGCTGTTGGCCGCCGTGATCAGCGCCGAGGGTAGGCATGAGGCCTATACGCAGGCCGAGCTGGCCGCTGTGGTGGCCGAAGAAGTGGCGCGCTGCCAGCCGCAGCTGCCTGCACCACTCTGGCAGCGGGTTATCGCCGAGAAGCGCGCTACCTATGCCTGTACGCCCGATCTGGCACGGCCCGGCAATGCCACCCGCGAACCCAGCCTGTGGCTGGCCGGCGACTACACGGCCGGCCCCTACCCGGCCACGCTGGAAGGCGCCGTGCGCAGCGGCGTGGCCGCCGCCCAGGGCGTGCTGGCCCGCACGCAGCCCTAGTCCCATGTAAAAAGCCCCGCACAGGCGGGGCTTTTTACGCTCAGTCCATCAGGCACTGGCACCCAGACGGGCTGCTGCATGTGGGTCCAGCCTGTCCATGCGGTCTGCCGACTGCAATAGCGACTGCACCGCACGCTCGAACAAGGGCGCCGCCTCCAGAAAGTGAGCGCGGCCATTTTCTAGCAGGCGCAGGAATAGGCGCACGCTGAGCGCGGACGGCTTGTCATCGCCATCGATGCTGAGCACCAGGCTGGAGGCAGTTGGGCTGATCCAGTTCAGATGGGCACGGCTGGGTTTGCCATTCAGATTGATCTCGATCGCGACGCCGCTGCGCAAACGATCCAGCACATCGCCGGATGCGGCCGCCGCGTACTCGAGCGACGCGCCCTCCACCTCATCCTCGACAAACAGGGCCGGTTCCTCGATGGCCGGGCTGTCCTCAGTCGCCAGGACCCGCTCTATCAGGTTCAGCTCAGCCTCGATCTCATTGATCGCCTCGTCCAGCATGCGTCTATCCAATGCCGGGCGCTTGGGCATCGATATCGGCTCGCTATCCTGCCCGCCGACAAAAGACTGAAAGCGTGCACGCATATCGGCCAGACTGGGCACGGCGAAGCTCTGCGCACTCGTACGCAAGGCATGGGTGTGCGCATCAATCAGCCAGGCCAGCAATTCCTGCTGCTGCTCGGCCGACCAGCCGGTCAGGGCCAGACCCTGGCGCAAGCTGCCCAGCAGCAGCGGAATCTGTGCCAGCAGCTGGCTGCGTTCCTCCTTGCTGCTCTTGGGTGCAATGCTCCAGATCAGGTCGGGCACCATCTGGCGGTAGCGCGTGGCCGCTGCGCTGTCCTGCCTATCGGCACGCTCTATGGCCTGCGCCCAGCCATTGAGCAGGAAGTCGTGCAGATAGGGGTCGAGCGTCAGGCCAGCCAGCGCATCGCCCAGGCCCGCGCTGGTGCGGGCAAAACGCAGGGTATGGCTTTCGGCGCTTTCCAGCACCCGCACCGCGCGTTCAACCTGCTCGTCGGCCGCACGCAGCTCGCGTGCGATAAAGGCGTCGAACTCATCCAGCATGGTGGCAAACAGCTGCGGGCTTTCCTCGGCCAGCAGGCGCTCAATGATCTGCTGAATTTCCTTGATCACCCGCTCGCTATGCGCACCTGCCTGCTGCAGGCCCAGCGAGATCGAACCAATGCGGTTGACCAGCATGCGGGCCGGATGGTGACGCTGGGTCAGCAGGGTCGGGTCCTGCAGCGCCACCTTGAGCACCAGGAACTGCAAGCGCCCGAGCTGGGCACGTACTTCGGCCGGTACCTGGTTATCGCGCAGGATGAATTCGAACAGCATAGCCACGATGTCGATGGTCATCTCTTCGCTGACATCGCTGACCATGCCCCCGAGCCCTGGGCGCATTTCCAGAATCAGATTGCGCAAGCTGCCGTCGGCCGCCTGTAGCTCGCTAGCCGCCGGGCTGTTCTGCTGCAACCCCTGCACGGCGCTCGCCAAGGGGCTATTGGCAGGCGTCGGGCGCGCCGGGCTGGCTGGGGAGAAGAACTCGCGCAGGCTGCTGCCCACGGCCTGCATGCCCGATAGCCAACCACGCCGTCCCTGCACGCCACCGCCCGGCTTGGCTGTGGTCGGCGCGGCAAGCGCCGCCTCGGCCGACCAGCCATCGTCCAGCCCGCCGCCATCCGCCCAACCGCCGTCGGAGGATGGCATGGGCGCGAATCCGCCGCCACTGCTGCTCTGGCGCACCCAGCTCAGCAGCTGCTCGGCACGATCCGGCATGCCATTCGGCATCGCCGCGGCCGGCGCGCTGCCTCCCCTGGGCATGGCGGGACTGGCGCGTGCCGGCTCGGCCGGCCGGCCAAAACCCACTTGTTGCAGATAAGCCTCGTCATCGGCACGGATTTCCGCGCTCAGCCCTTCCTGTGGCACCTGGCTGTGCGTGTAATTGGGATTACGCACTGCCTGCAGGCGCAGCTGGGCGGCAATGCCATGGTCAGCCAGCAAGGCATTCAGCCGCGTGTAGATCGCCACCACATGCTCGGTCAGGTCGTCGCGGAACTGGCCAATCAGCGCATCGGCCAGCTCCTGGCTCAGTGCCAGCGCCTCCACGCTATTGATCACGCAGCGCGAGAACAGATAGGGCCGGAACGGGTTTTCGCGCTCCTTGATATCGTCCTGCTCGAACAGGATGGCCATGCGGATATTCAGGTCACGCAGCTGCTCATCGGCCGCATTGCGGTAGCGCAAGGTGATGTCGTCCACCTTGAGCTCGCCTTCGAAGGAAGAGGTATCGACCAGGCTGAGGCTGGCCAATCCGCCGCTGGTGGCCTGGAACTGCGGACGGAAAGTGCTGTAAGCGGTGCGGAAGCTGCGATTGAGCAGCTGCTCCATGGACTGATTGGCCACGCGCAGCACCTCTTCGCCACGCGTCTGCAACACCGCGCGTGCATCGAGCAGGCTGCGTTGCTCACGCGAGGAGCGCGCCTGGTCGGCGCGCGCAAACAGGCGGTCTATGCTCTGGGGCAGCAGTTCGGAAAAGGACTTGGCAAACGCACGCAGGAATTCGACACGGGTTGCGGTTAATAAATCATTGCGATCCATCGCCACACCTTGCAGGCAAATTAAAGGCCGGCACCCAGGTTGGGTGCCGGTCTGTTACATATCGAATAATAAGCGGTAGAGAAAAACTGCGCTGCCTAGAACGGCGGGAAAAAGCAGATTTGAAGTGATAAAACGCACTGCCAACCGAACAACTAATGACACCTGACGGGCAAGAGGCCCAATTCGATTCAAGCTATTACCCGCAGCAGGCTGCAGGCAGATCAACAAGGCAGGCGCATTCTAGTTGGGCTGCTACGGCGCTCGCATCCCCCAAATGGCGTATGGCAGTCGATTATGTAGACATATTATTCAGTATGAATGTGCTGTATCGATTGGCGCCCTGCGCGGCAAATATTCCAACAGCATTATCAAGGGTGTAAATGAATAATGCCCGCATGGCGCGGGCATTATTCGATCGGCTGGTGCAGCCATTAATCGGCAAATAATTCCTCAGCGGTCGCCACCGCCGTGCCCAGCTTGCCCACCACAATACCGGCCGCGCGGTTCGACCAGTGCATGGCCTGCGGCAGACTCAGACCCGCGGCCAGCATGGCGGCCAGGGTGGCGATCACCGTATCGCCCGCCCCCGACACATCGAACACTTCCTTAGCCAGCGTAGGCTCATGGCTGACGCCGCTCGCTTCGAACAAGCTCATGCCTTCTTCGGAGCGGGTGACCAGCAAGGCTGCCAAACCCAGCTCCACGCGCAGTTGCTGGGCCTTGCGCTCCAGTTCAGCTTCATCGGACCAGCGACCAGTCACTTCACGTAGCTCGGCACGGTTGGGCGTCAGCAGCGTCGCGCCTGCATAGCGGCGGTAATCATCGCCTTTCGGATCAACCAGTACCGGCTTTCCGGCCTGGCGCGCCGCCTCGATCATGGCCGTCACATGGGTAAGCCCGCCCTTGCCATAATCGGACAGGATCACCACGTCATGGGCAGCCAAGGCAGCGCGGTAATCGTCCAGCTTGGCGGCCAGCACTTCATGGCTGGGGCTGTATTCAAAATCCAGGCGGATCAACTGCTGCTGGCGCGCGACCACGCGCAGTTTGACCGTGGTGGTAATGCTCGCGTCGCGGTGCAGGCTGGTCACCACCTGATGCTGCTCGAGCAGCTTTTGCAGCGCCGTGCCCGCCTCATCGTCGCCCACCACCGACAGCAGCGTGGCCTGGCCGCCAATCGCGGCGATATTGCGCGCCACATTGGCCGCACCGCCGGCGCGCTCTTCCACACGGCTGATCTTGGCCACCGGCACCGGCGCCTCGGGCGAGATGCGCTCCACATCGCCAAACCAGTAGCGATCCAGCATCACATCACCCACGATCAGGACGCGGGATTGGGCCAACTGGCGGCGGATATCGTCGTATTTCATGCTTGCCTTGCCAGCCCGCGCAGCGGCACGGGCAGAAATGAGGTGGAAACTAACGGCCTATGCCGTGGTAAACGAAGCCCAGCTCACGCATGCGCTTCGGTTCGTACAGATTGCGCCCGTCCATTATCAGCGGCGCACGTAGCAGCGCACGCATCTGCTCGAAGTCGGGGCTGCGGAACTCCTTCCATTCGGTGGCGATCAGCAGCGCGTCGGCTTCATGCAGGGCGGCCATGGGACTATCGGCATAGCCGATTTGTTCACCCAATAGCGCGCGGGTCGCCGGCATGGCCACCGGGTCATAGGCCAGCACGCTGGCGCCCCTGGCCAATACGGCCTCGATGATAGCGAGACTTGGCGCTTCGCGCATGTCATCGGTATTCGGCTTGAAGGCCAAGCCCCACAGCGCCAAGCGCTTGCCCTGCCAGTCTCCCCCCCAGAGAGTGGCCAGCTTAGCGACCAAGCGCAGACGCTGCTGACGATTCACCTGCTCGACCGCACCCAGCAAGCGCAGCGGTACCTCATGCTGGGCGGCGGTATGGCGCAGCGCACGCACATCCTTGGGGAAGCAGGAGCCGCCGTAGCCTAGCCCCGCATACAGGAAGTCGTAACCGATGCGCGGGTCCGAGCCCATGCCGTGGCGCACCTGCTCGATATCGGCGCCGAGCACCTCGGCCAGATTGGCCAGCTCGTTCATGAACGAAATACGCGTGGCCAACATGGCATTCGCCGCATACTTGGTCAGCTCGGCCGAGCGCACATCCATCAGCAACAGCCGCTCGCGATTACGCTGAAACGGCTGATACAGCGAGCGCAGCAAGAGCGTGGCACGCTCATCCTCGCTACCGAGGATGATGCGATCCGGGCGCATGAAGTCCTCGACCGCCGCACCTTCCTTCAAGAATTCGGGATTCGACACCACCGCGTAAGGCACGACCACCGCGCGCTGGGCAAGCTCGGCTGCGATCAGCGCCTTGACCTGATCCGCGGTACCGACCGGCACGGTGGACTTGCCGATCACCACCTTGTAGTCGGTCATATGCTGACCAATCGCCCGTGCGGCCTGCCAGACCTGGCTGACATCGGCCTCACCCGAGGCGCTGGCCGGCGTGCCCACCGCGATAATCTGCAGGGTGCCGAAGGCGACGGCTGCCGCCACATCGGTGGAGAAGCGCAAGCGCCCGGCAGCCAGATTGCGCTGCACCAGCTCGGTCAGGCCTGGCTCATAGAGCGGGATTCGCCCAGCTTGCAGGGCCGCGACCTTGTCCGCATCCAGATCCAGGCAGAACACATCATTGCCCACTTCCGCCAGGCAGGCGCCACTGACCAGGCCAACATAGCCGGTACCGATAATGGTGAGCTTCATGCGCTACTCCTCGTGGATGAATATCCACGAGGCTAGAGCGGCAGGCTTGCAGGCAGATGACAGCGCTGGCGCGCAGGACCGACGGAAGAGCGGTGGTCAGGCCAGGCTGGCGTTGATCGCTTGCAGAGTGGCGAGTGGGTCGGCGCTCTGGGTGATCGGGCGGCCAATCACCAGATAGTCAGCACCGGCTGCCATGGCGGCTTCCGGCGTCATGATGCGGCTCTGATCGCCGGCATCGACACCGGCCGGGCGAATGCCGGGGGTGACCAGCTTGAAATCCGCCCCGCAGAGCTTTTTCAGCACGACGGCTTCCTGGGCCGAACAGACCACGCCATCCATGCCGCAATCCAGTGCCAGGCGCGCCAGCAGCGGCACCTGTACCGCCGGCTCGGGCAGACCAAGTTCGGCCAGCTGCGCGCCATCCATGCTGGTCAGCACGGTCACCGCAATCAGCAACGGCTTGCGCGGCTCATCCTGCAGCGCATCACGGGCGGCCTCCATCATCTTGCGTCCGCCCGAGGCGTGCACGTTGACCATCCACACCCCGAGCCGCGCCGCCGCCTTGACGGCCTGCGCCACGGTATTCGGAATGTCATGGAATTTCAGATCGAGGAAGACATCGAAGCCGCGCGCCACCAGTTGTTCCACCAGCTGCGGGCCGGCAACGGTGAACAGCTCCTTGCCAACCTTGAGCCGGCATTGGCTGGGGCTGACGCGCTCGGCAAAGGCCAGGGCAGCAGCAGCATCCTGGAAATCGAGGGCCACCAGAATTTTCGGGTCATGCGCCATGGCAGTACTTTCTTCGTGTGTGGGTTTGCCGAGGCGCGTACTCGCAGCCCTTGCGGCGATGGAGGTGAAGTGACTCAGGCCTTGGTCTGGCCGCGGGCCGGTAGGAAACTTTCCCAGTCATTGCAGGCCGGGCAGCGCCAGAAGTACTGACGCGCCTTGAAGCCGCAGGACGCGCAGTGATACATGCTCGCGCCACGGGTAGCCTCCTGTGTCAGGCGCTGGATGGTCTCCAGCTCGGCACGACGCTCGGCCGGCGCGCTCTTGGTCTGCGCATCCTGCAGCTTGAGCAGGCCCGCCATGGTCGGATTACGGCGCAGTTCCTCGCGCAGCCAGTCATAGGCCGCCGCATCCGACTCGGTCGCCGCAATGCGCTCGACCAGCACATCGAGCATATCGAGTTCGGGATAACTACTGAGAAAGCCCTTGAGCAGGGCCGTGCCCTCCTCAGCCTTGCCGAGCTTGTCATAGGCATCCAGCAGCTTGCGCGCGGCGAAAGGCAGGAAGCGATGATCCTGCGATTCGATCTTCAGCCAGGCCTCGATAGCGGCGGCGAACTGGCCCTCATTGGCGGCCAGCTCACCGAGCAGCAGATTGGCGCGCACACATTTGCGGTGCTCAGCCAGCGCCTGCTGCAGATACTGACGCGCTTCCTGCGGCTGCGAGCGGGTCATCGCCGCTGTGGCCAGCTCGCAGTAGAACTCGGCAATCTCATGCTGATAGGTATGGCTGGTATCGCGTAGTTGCTGCGCGGTTTCAATCGCCTTCTTCCACTCCTTCTCCTGCTGATAGATATCGAGCAGATGGCGGCGTGCGGCACGGGCAAAGTCGGTGTCATCGAGCTGGCCAAACAGCTCCTCGGCGCGGTCGAACAGACCGGCCTTCATGAAGTCCAACGCCAACTCGTACTGGGCTGAGTGCTTCTCATGCTGCTTGAGCTCTGGGCGGGCCAGCAGCTTCTGATGCATACGGATCGCGCGTTCGATCTCACCCTTCTTGCGGAAGAGATGCCCGAGTGCGAACTGCAGCTCTATCGTCTCACTATGGTTGCGGGCCAGATCGACAAAGACCTCGACCGCCTTATCGGTGCGCTCGCCGAGCAGGTGGTTCAGCCCCTCAAAATACTGGCGCGGCAGCAGCTTGGAGTTGGCCAGCAGATGGCGGATATCGACACGCGCCGCCAACCAACCCAGCCCAAAGCAGAGCGGAAACAGGATCAGCCACCAGGCTTCAAATTCCACGTTGTGTTCCTATTTGATCAAAGTACGGCGTCGAGCGGCGCGGCCGGCTCGACTTCATTCGGGGCAGCCGGCTTGGCCTGCAGCTGCTTGAGGCGCAACTCTGCCGCGGCCAGTTCCCGCTGCAGCCGGCGCTGCGTCAAGAGCATGACCAGCACACCGGCAGCCACACCCAAGGCAAAACACAGCAGGATCAATACGATCAGCGGCAATTTCAGCTCGCTGCCCAGCAGGCCCTGTACGGCAACCAGGGCGGTGTTATTCAAGGCAAAGGCAAACAGCAACAGAAAGAGAAACAGCCTGAGTAGCCAGGAAAGATAGCGCACTGCGCAACTCCAGAAGCGGGCAAGGCCGCCATTTTAACCGAGGCCAGCGCAGGGCTGGCGGCAAACTGCACGGCTGCCGCCAGGCACGCGCCCAGCAAAAGAAAAACGCGGCATCTTGCGATGCCGCGTTCTCTTGATACCAGGGCCACGGGGCCGGCAGGATTACTCCTGACCGTCCACGCGCTCCCTCAGCTCTTTGCCTGCCTTGAAGTGCGGCACATATTTCTCCGGCACCGCGACTTTCGTCCCGGACTTCGGATTGCGCCCCACCCGTGGCGGGCGGTAGTTCAGGTCGAAGCTGCCGAAACCCCGAATCTCGATACGCTGGCCACTGGCAAGACTGACTGCCATTGCATCCAGGATCGTCTTCACGGCCAACTCGGCGTCCTTCGCCACGAGCTGCGGGTACCGCTCCGCGAGCTTGGCGATCAACTCGGACTTGGTCATGGGGCTACCGGAAGGCATCACGACTTACTCTTGGTTGCCCGAGAGCTTCGCCTTCAGCAGTGCGCCCAGGCTGGTCGTACCGGCGTTGCCAGTGGCTTCGCTGGCCAGCTTGTTCATGGCGCTGGATTCTTCCACCGAATCCTTGGCCTTGATCGACAGGTTGATCGAGCGGTTCTTGCGATCAACGTTGATGATCATGGCTTCGACTTCGTCGCCTTCCTTCAGCACCGAAGCGATGTTTTCCACGCGGTCGCGGGACACTTCGGTAGCGCGCAGGTAGCCTTCGACTTCTTCGCTCAGGGCAACAACGGCACCCTTGGCATCCAGCGACTTGACGACGCCCTTGACCACGGCACCCTTGTCGAAGGTCGACACGAAGTTGTTGAAAGGATCACCTTCCATTTGCTTGATGCCCATGGAGATGCGCTCGCGCTCGACGTCGATCGACAACACCAGGGCTTCCACTTCGTCGCCCTTCTTGTAGTTGCGAACGGCTTCTTCGCCAGTCAGGTTCCAGGACAGGTCGGACAGGTGGACCAGGCCATCGATGCCGCCAGGCAGACCGATGAACACGCCGAAGTCGGTGATCGACTTGATGGCGCCCTTGATCTTGTCACCCTTCTTGTAGGTGGCTTGGAAATCGTCCCACGGATTGGACATGCACTGCTTCATGCCCAGCGAGATACGACGACGATCTTCGTCGATTTCCAGGATCATCACTTCGACTTCATCGCCCAGCTGGACGACCTTGGTCGGGTGGATGTTCTTGTTGGTCCAGTCCATTTCGGACACGTGGACCAGACCTTCGATGCCTTGTTCGATTTCAACGAAGGCGCCGTAGTCGGTGATGTTAGTGACCTTGCCGAACAGGCGGGTGTTCTGCGGGTAACGACGACCCAGGCCCACCCACGGATCTTCGCCGAGCTGCTTGAGGCCCAGGGAAACGCGGTTCTTCTCTTGGTCGAACTTCAGCACCTTGGCGGTCACTTCGTCGCCAACGGTCAGCACTTCCGACGGGTGCTTCACGCGACGCCATGCCAGGTCGGTGATGTGCAGCAGACCATCGATACCGCCCAGGTCCACGAAGGCGCCGTAGTCGGTGATGTTCTTGACGATACCCTTGACGGTAGCGCCTTCGGACAGGGTGGACAGCAGCTTCTCGCGCTCTTCGCCCATGGTTTCTTCCAGCACGGCGCGACGCGAAACAACCACGTTGTTACGCTTGCGATCGAGCTTGATCACCTTGAACTCGATGTCCTTGCCTTCGAACGGGGTGGTGTCCTTGATCGGGCGGATGTCGACCAGCGAACCCGGCAGGAAGGCGCGGATGCCGTTGATCATGACGGTCAGACCGCCCTTGACCTTGCCGGAGATCAGACCGGTCTTGATGATGCCCTGTTCCAGAGCTTCTTCCAGGTCGATCCAGGCAGCGAGGCGCTTAGCCTTGTCGCGCGACAGCTTGGTCTCGCCAAAGCCGTTTTCCACGTTTTCGATGGCCACTTGCACGAAGTCGCCAACCTTAACGTCGATCACGCCTTGGTCGTTCTTGAATTCATTGATGTCGATCAGCGACTCGGACTTCAGGCCGGCGTTGACGATCACCACCTTGTCTTCGACAGCAACCACTTCTGCAGTGATCACTTCACCAGCGCGCATTTCCTGACGCGCCAGGCTTTCCTCGAAGAGGGCGGCAAAACTTTCCATGGAAGAAACTTCGGTAGTCATTTGATTATCCAGATAGCCCACGTGTACTGCCTGTGGGGTCAAGTTAAAAAAGCCAAACCCGCCTTGCGCAAGGACTGGCACCGCCGTGCCGCCAATCTGGCATCAGCAACACGGTTTGCCCGATCAGGCGGCGGACACAGCCCGCCAATGATCAAGCACGAATTGCACTGACTGCTCGATGCTTAAACGGGTCGTATCAAGCAGCAAGGCATCAGGCAGTTGCTGGAGTGGAGCGACGCTACGGGCGCGGTCGCGCGCATCGCGTTGCTCGATATCCTGCAAAATCTGCGAGAGTGTAATCTTTTCCCCTTTTGCAATCAACTGCTTATAGCGGCGATTCGCACGCTCCTCGGCACTGGCGGTCAGGAAAATCTTCAGCGGAGCATGGGGAAACACCACCGAACCCATGTCGCGTCCGTCGGCCACCAGACCCGGCGCATGGGCGAAATCACGCTGGCGTTGCAGCAAGGCCGTGCGAACAGTGGGCAGGACGGCGACGCGCGAAGCGCCCTCGCCTATCGCTTCGGCACGGATGGTTTCGGTCGCATCCTCACCGTCGAGCAGAATCATGCCCTCGAGAAAAGCCACATCCAGCTTAGCGGCCAAAGCCGCCAGCGCGGGCTCGTCGTCCAGCGCCAAGCCACGCTGCAGGGCGGCCAGGGCGGTCAATCGGTAGAGCGCGCCGGAATCAAGATAGTGCCAGGCCAGGCTGGCTGCCACGCGCGCGGCAACCGTACCCTTGCCCGAGGCGGAGGGGCCATCAATGGCGATGACGGGAATAGCAGACATACAGACTCATCAATGAAAAAAGGTGTGAATGCGGCGCTGACTCAAGCACAGCCAGCGCCGTAAGGGACGTTTACTGCCGCCGCCAGCTACTGCCTTGTGCGCTGTCTTCCAGCACGATGCCGTTTTTCAGCAACTCATCGCGAATCCGGTCCGACTCGGCAAAGTTCTTTGCCTTGCGTGCTTCGGCGCGCGCCAGGATCAGCGCTTCGACCTGCTCAGCCGAGATTTCCCCCTCTGCCGTCGGGCCGCCTTGCAGATAGGCTTCCGGATCACGCTGCAGCAGGCCGAGGATGCCGGCCAGGCCCTTCAGTTGCGCGGCCAATTCGGCCGAGCCGCTGCGATTGACCTCGGCCGCCAGCTCGAACAGCACGGCCACCGCGTCTGAGGTCGCAAAATCGTCATCCATGGCGGCCTTGAAGCGCTGGGCGTAATCGCTATGCCAGTCGATCGGCGCGCGCGCGGTCGGTGGGCATAGCTTGAGCGCGGTATACAGGCGATCGAGCCCAGCCTTGGCATCGCGCATCAGCTCGTCCGAGTAATTGACCGGACTGCGGTAATGGGCGCGCACCAGGAAGAAGCGCACCACCTCGCCATCGAAGTGCTTGAGCACATCGCGGATGGTGAAGAAATTGCCCAGCGACTTGGACATCTTCTCACCCTGCAAGCGCACAAAGCCGTTATGCAGCCAGTAGTTCACATAGGTGTGATCGTGGCAGCCCTCGCTCTGGGCGATCTCGTTCTCATGGTGCGGAAACTGCAGGTCCTCACCGCCGCCGTGAATATCGAAATGCGTGCCCAGATGATGCTCGGACATGGCCGAGCACTCGATATGCCACCCCGGACGGCCCTTACCCCAGGGAGAATCCCATTGCGGCTCGCCAGGCTTGGCCGCCTTCCATAGCACGAAATCGAGCGGATCACGCTTATGCGGATCGACATCCACACGCTCGCCGGCGCGCAGATCGTCAATCGATTTGCCCGACAACTTGCCGTAGCCAGGGAACTCGCGCACTGCGTAATAGACATCGCCATTGGCAGCCGGATAGGCGCGCCCCTTGGCAATCAGACCTTCCACGATATGGATCATGCCGTGCACGTGCTGGGTAGCGCGTGGTTCATGGGTAGGCGGCAGAAGCAGCAGCTTGGCCAGATCCTCGTGCATCTCGGCAATCGTTCGCTCGGTCAACGCCTCTGGCGTGATGCCGGCTTCCAGCGAGCGCTTGATGATCTTGTCGTCGATATCGGTGATATTGCGCACATAGTTGACCTCGTAACCGGAGGCGTGCAGCCAGCGCACAATGACATCGAAGGCGGTCAGCATGCGCGCGTGACCGATATGGCACAGGTCATACACCGTCATGCCGCACACATACATGCGCACCCGGCCGGGTTCGATGGGTGTGAAGACCTGCTTTTCGCGGGCCAGGGTGTTGTAGACGGTTAGCATGCTGTCCTCTTGGGGAGTTCGTGGCCGACTAGGCCAAAAAAGTGATTCTAACAAAGCCGTCAAGCCCGGCAGTAGGGCTGGCGGCGCAAAAAGAAACAGGCCGGAATCTCCGGCCTGTTTCTGACTGCCCTGGTCGCACTAGCCTAACAAGACATCGCGCGATACACCCTGGCGGCGCAGGAGTCGCCGCAGACTCTCCAGCGCCTCGATCTGGATCTGCCGTACGCGCTCGCGAGTCAGTTGCAAGTGCGCCGCCAGATCCTCCAACGTACAGATATCGTAGCCATTGAGCCCATAGCGGCGCTCGATCACCATGCGCTGCTTATCGTTCAGCTGCTTGAGCCAGTCGCGCACATAGCGCTGCACCTCGGCGTTCTGCAGAATCATTTCCGGCCCTTCCTGCTGCTCATCCGGAATCGATTCGCCAATCGACAGCATCGGATCGATATCAAGCGGCGCATCCAGCGAGGCCATGCGCTCGTTCAGGCTGAGCACGCGGCGCACATCCTCCACCGGCTTGTCGACCTGATAAGCAACCTCTTCCAGAGTCGGCTCGCGTCCCATCTGCGCTTCCAGATGACGCTGAGCGCGCAGATAGACGTTCAATTCCTTGATCACATGCACAGGCAGCCGGATGGTGCGCGACTGATTCATGATCGCGCGCTCGATGCTCTGGCGTATCCACCAGGTGGCATAGGTGGAGAAGCGGAAGCCACGCTCGGGATCAAACTTTTCCAGCGCATGCATGAGGCCGATATTGCCTTCCTCGATCAGGTCGAGCAGGGCCATGCCGCGATTGATGTAATGCTTGGCGATATTCACCACCAAGCGCAGATTGTGCTCGATCATCTTCTGCCGAGCCGCAAAATCACCCTCGACCACCAAGCGCGCCAAGCGGCGTTCCTCATCCGGGGTCAGCAAGGCATTCTGGCCGATGTCGTTCAGATAGATCTGGGTGACATCGCCCGTCGATTCAACGACATAACGTTCTTTTTCATCCGCCTGCACACCCTCTACTTCAGCTTCATCTTCGGCCTCATCCTCCTCTTCAGCATCATCCAGGAGGTCTTCGTCGAGCAGCTCGTCGTCTACGGTATCGATGGCGTGGTTCATGATCAGCCCGCTGTCAGGTATTTCGATGGATCAACCGGCTTCCCAAAGCGCCGGATCTCGAAGTGCAGTTTGACCTGCTCTGCATCGCTGTTTCCCATTTCGGCAATCTTGTCTCCCTTTTTCACGTTATCCCCTTCTTTCACCAACAGCTGATTGTTGTGCGCGTACGCCGACAGATAGGTTTTGTTGTGTTTGATGATGACGAGTTTGCCGTAACCACGCAGGCCGCTGCCTGCATAGACGACCCGGCCAGAGCCGGCGGCCAGCACAGGCTGACCCAGTTTGCCACCGATATCCAAGCCCTTGGCGGTCTCGGAGAACGGGGTGATCACTTTACCGGCGGTTGGCCAACTCCAGGCGATATCTTCCTCACCGCCCGCAGCGGGCTTTTCCACCGGCTTGCTGTCCTGAGGCTTGGGCTCCTGCGGCTTGATTTCCAGAGGCTTGGCCTCGGTTGGCTTGCCGGCATCCAGCGGCTTGGCCAGCGCGGCGGTCTGCACCGGGCCTTCAGCCTGGCGTGCCACGGTGGCAGCGTCGCTGCTATACGACAGCTTGAGCGATTTCGGATAGTTGACGGTAGCAACAGTTCCCGGCGCAGTGGCGGGCTTGCTGGGCACGACGCCGGCGACGCCTGGTGCAGGCAGGTCGACATCGGACTTGAGCGGCTTGATCACCACGCCACTGGCGGGTGCAGATGTCGTAGCGGCAACGGCCTCAGCGGGCTCGGTCAGGCGTAATACCTGGTCGACCTTGATCAGGTTCACATCGGCCAATTGGTTCCAGGCGGCGATTTCCTTGTAATCAAGGCCATTTTCCAACGCGATGCTGTACAGGGTGTCGCCCGGTTTGACGACCCAGGTCTTCCCATCGCCCGCTTGCGGGGCACGCGCGCCATTGTTGGCAATGGGCTTGCCGGCCGCTGCGCCTTGCGGCGTGCTGCGATCAACAACTGGGACGGGACTAACCGGCTTTGTGGCGCAGGCAGCTAACAACAGGGCGGACAAAAGACCGGCGGTGCGACAAACATTCAACTCGTTACTCCCTTGTATATGGCATCGTCTGTAGCGAGTGGTACAACAAGGTACGGACCCACAATGACAGTTTTATTGAAGCTAGGCAAGTCCAGGCAACATCGGCACAAAACGGACTTTTTCCAGCTTGGTATCGGTAAAGCCATCTTCAGTACGTTCGATTATTCGAAGCTCCTGATCGACCGTTCCAATGGGGAAAACCATGCGTCCGCCGACGGCCAGCTGGGCCAGTAGCGCATCCGGCACATAGGTCGGTGCGGCGGCCATCACAATCGCGTCAAAAGGTGCTGCTTCAGTAATTCCGATAAAGCCGTCGCCATGCTTTAAGCGCGCATTGCTAATGCGCAAATCGCGCAGGCGGGTGCGTGCACGCTCAAGTAGCTGGGCAATACGCTCCACCGAATAGACCGTCTTGAACAGCTGGGCGAGCACCACGGTCTGGTAGCCGCAACCGGTGCCCACCTCGAGAATCTTGTCGCGCCGCGCGCCGCCGATGGCCAACTCCACCATGCGCGCGACGATATAGGGTTGGGAAATCGTCTGGCCAAGACCGATGGGCAGCGACACATCGTCGTAGGCGCGATGCGACAAGGCCTCGTCGACAAAGATATGTCGCGGCGTATTACCCATGACGGCCAATACTTCCTCGTTACGTATGCCCTGCTGGCGCAAGCGTTCCACCAGGCGGCCACGGGTACGGGCCGATGTCATGCCAATGCCGGAAAAGTCGTGTTTCACGCTTGCAACCAGGAAGAAAGGAAGTCGAGTTGTTTGAAGGCCGTCAGGTCGATCTGCAGGGGCGTGACTGACACATAGCCATTGGCCACCGCCCAGAAGTCGGTGTCCTCGGCCGCATCCTGCGCCTCGCCCACCGGGCCTACCCAGTAGATGCTTTCGCCGCGCGGATTCTGCGCCTTGATCACCGGCTCCGCCTTATGGCGCCGCCCCAGCCGGGTCACGCGCCAACCCTTGAGCTCGGCATAGGGCAAGTCGGGCACGTTCACATTCAGCAGCACGGCACCGCGGATCGGTTCGCGGCGCAGGCGCTCGACCAGATCGAGCGCCACCTGGGCCGCGGTATCGAAATGACCGCCACTGCGCTTGACCAGCGAGATCGCGACAGCCGGAATGCCGAGCAGATAGGCTTCGGTGGCAGCGGCCACCGTGCCGGAATAAATCGTATCGTCGCCCATATTGGCGCCGTGATTAATGCCGGAGAACACCCAGTCGGGCGGCGTTGCCAGCATGCCGGTCACCGCCAGATGCACGCAGTCGGTCGGGGTGCCATTCACATAATGAAAGCCGCTGGGCGCACGTTTAAGGCTGAGAGGCCTATCCAGGGTCAGGGAATTCGAGGCACCGCTACGGTCGCGCTCGGGCGCCACCACCTCGATCTGCCCCTGGGTTTGCAGCGCAGCCGCCAGAGCAGCCAGCCCGGGGGCGAAGTAGCCGTCGTCATTGCTCAACAGGAATTTCATGCCGCTCCCTAGTCACAGGCAGGCTGCCCGCTTATCGCGGCTGGCTCGCCGCTTGGTCTGCCAGCATTCTACCGTTGCCAGCTCGCTGGCGGAAAGCTGGCGTCGGCGCATTGGTTTTGGGAACGGCTGGGCGGATAATTGGTCTAGTTGTCGTTCATAACAATCATTGATTCGAGGAAAAGCCATGACGCCATCACGCACATCCCACTTGCTCGCGGCCACAGGCCTTGGTCTGCTAGTACTGTTGGCCGGCTGCGCTTCCGACCGCTCGGCCAATGTCTACAACCCCAACCAGGCGATGAATGAATCGCGCGTGCGCACCGGTGTGGTCGAGTCGATACGTCCGGTGAAGATCCAGGCTGATAGCGAGCTGGGCAAGATCATGGGCGCCATCATTGGCGGCGTGGCGGCCGGCAGCAATATCGGCAAGGGCAGCGGCGCCATCATCAGCGGCACAATCGGTGCGGCGGTCGGTGGAGCGGCCGGCAATGCCATCGGCAAGGAGGCCAATAGCAAGGAAGGCCTCGAGATCGTGCTGCAGATGGATAGCGGCGAAGTGATCTCCATTGTGCAGGAGGCCGACGTGGCGCTGAGCCCGGGCCAGAAGGTGCGCGTGATTACCCAGGGCCGGGTGAGCCGCGTGGTACCGCGCTAAATTCCAGCCGCGATGTAGAAAAGGGCCGCTTAGCGGCCCTTTTCTATTTACCTGGCTCCGCCCTCGCTGCGAGCAGATCGGATGGGGCACCAGACGTTCAGCTTCAAGGCAATGGATGCCTCAGTGCATGGGTGCACCCGGCGGCGGGCCGTCGTGGTGACGGTGCTTGCGTGCCATGCGCTTGTCCATGCGCGCCATGCCCTGCTTGATATGCTGGCTGGCCAGGCGCTTCTGTTCCTGGCTCAGGCTCGCGTACACAGCCAACCATTGCTCGTGTGCCGCACGTTGCTGAGCCTGGGCCTGCTCACGCTGCTGCTCGATCAGCTGATCGATCTTGGCCAAGTCCAGCACCTCCTTCTCGCGCTCGGCGGCCAGGCTCTCGCGCAGCTTGGCATGCGCGTCGCGGCGCGCCTGGCTGGCCGCTTGGCTGGCGGCCTCGGCGGCCAACCACTGCTTCTCCTGCGCCGCGCTGAGCTTGAGCTCCGCCTTGTGGCGATTCAGCATCTGCAAGGGGCCATGCCCCAGCGCACCATCGGCACGATGCGGGTGCTTACCGTGCATGGGCGGCTCGGGCGGGGTATCGGCGGCCTGCGCGCCAACCATTAGCGCGATCAAGCCCACAGCAGCGAAACGGCTTAGTCGATTCATCTTCATTTCTCCTGTCAGCATGCCGGCTTAGCAAGTACCGGCGGGCAAAGCGCCGCGGGGTGCGGCGTATGGCTGTCAATCTAGGCCCAAGCGGTAAACCAGCGATTGCAGGCCAGGCGACGGATGTAAGGGTGTGTAAGCGTTGGGCGCCGGCGTGACGCTTTTTTACATTTGCGCACGGCCATGAAAAAGCGGCATGGTTTTGGACCATGCCGCTGATTGCCCCCGGTGGCGACCGCATCTTGTTTTGTGCTGACTAGGCGCTCACGCTCAAGCTGCCTTGCCCACCCTGCCCTTCGCCGAGCAAGGCCACTACCAGTGCCTGCAGCCTGTCCTGCAGCAGGCTACCCTGGCTTGCTGCGGCGTCCGTCGCGCCGTCCTGTTCGGCTTGGTAAACCAGCAACTCCTGGATGCTGACCTTGCCATCCTGATTGCTATCGGCCGCTTCGAAGTTCTCTGCCAAGGCGGTCAGCTTGCCCGATACCGTGCTATCACTGTCGGCCAAGGCGCTGGCTAGGCTGCTCAGCTCGGTCTTGCTTAGATCGAGTTGCTCACTGTCACCCTCGGGCGGCGGTGGTGGCATGCCACCCGCCGCACGCAGGCTGTCGAACTGGCTGTGCAGCTGCGCTTCCAAGACCTTGCTGCCCTCGGCAAACTCGCTCAGGCTCAGCGCGCCATCGCTATCGGCATCGAAGTCGCTGAAACTTGGCGCGGTCACACCTTCGGGCAAGGCGGGCGCATTCTGGCTGAAGCTGGTGAACTCGGCTGACGTGACACTGCCGTCACCATCGCCGTCTATCTTCTCAAACAGCTTTTGCTGCATGGCAGCGGGATCGGGGCGTTGCCCGCCCGATCGGACCTGGGGGCTGTAGCCGTAGCTGACAGCCGATGAAATACCGGAAAGCATGATGGGGGCTCCTTTGGTAACGTGCGCACGACGCGCACGCTGGCCAAACTAGCCGGCCGCGGTAAGTGCTTTGTCACTGGCGAATCGGCATTTGTAAGCGAATATTGCCGTAAGGGTCTGCCCGCAATATCTGCTTACAGACCGGCCATCTCGCAGCAACAGCGCTCGGTAAACTGACCCGCATGACGAACCAATACGATTTGCTCCTGGTCGACGACGACCCCGACTTGCGCAGCCTGCTCAAGCAATATCTGGAAAAACACGGTCACCAGGTCGCCACGCTCAGCGATGCCAGCCAGCTTGATCGCCGCCTGGCGCGCCAGCGCCCTGATCTGCTGATCCTCGACCTGATGCTGCCGGGCGAGTCGGGGCTGCAGGTGTGCCAGCGTCTGAAGCTGGCTGATGAGGACCTGCCCATCCTGATGCTGACCGCACGTGGCGACGAGATCGACCGCATCATCGGCCTCGAGATGGGTGCCGACGACTACCTGGGCAAGCCCTTCAATCCGCGCGAGCTGCTGGCGCGCATCCAGGCCATTCTGCGGCGGCGCAAGCTGCGCGGCCCAGCCGGCGCACCCGACCCGGATGGCGGGGTGGTGGTGTTCGGCGACTGCCAGCTCGACCTGGCGACCCGCCGCCTGCAGCGCGCCGGCCAGACCCTGCCTTTGACCAGTGGCGAATTCAGCTTGCTGGCAGTGCTGGTGCGTTACCCCAACCGCCCACTGAGCCGCGAGCGGCTGATCGAGCTATCGCGCGGGCGCGAGGCCGAAGCCTTCGAACGCAGCATGGATGTGCAGATTTCCCGCCTGCGCAAATTGATCGAACCCAACCCCGGCCAGCCCAGCCTGATCCAGACCGTGTGGGGCTTTGGCTATGTATTCGTGCCGGATGGCAAGGCACGATGAGCGGCGCGCTGCAACGCCTGTTTGGCAGCCTGTTCGGGCGCACGGCCCTGGTGCTGATCCTGACCCTGGTGCTCAGCCATGCCGCGGCTTTCGCGCTGTTTAGCTGGGCCTTTCGCGATGGCCCGGTACAGCAATGGGCGCAACGCATCGCCACCGAGGTGGAGACCCAGCGCGGCATCTGGCGTGTACTGACCGAGGCCGAGCGCGAGGCCTATCTGCACGGCCACGGCGAGCACGACGCCCAGCTGCGCGCGGAAGCACCCGCTGAGCTGCAGCCCCTGGGCCTAGGGCCGCAGAGCCAGAAGCTGGCCGCGGCGCTGCGCGAGCGTCTCGGCCAGGACATCCAGATCGGTCGTACGCCACCGCCCCAGGGTGCGCTGTGGGTCAGGGTATTGATAGGCGGTCGCTGGCTGTGGCTGCGCCAGACGCCATTTGGCGCGGGCATGCCGCCGCTCGGTGGAGTGCTGGAGGGCCGACCACCCCAGGCCGACTTCGCGGAAAGACCACCTGCGCGCCCGAGCGATGCAGCAGGCCCACCACCGCGTCCTCTGCCCCCGCCCGGCCCAGGCGAATTCCTACCGCAGCCGGCACGCGACCCGTGGATGGCCGCCGCCCTGGTGCTGGTCAGCGCCGGCATCGGCCTGCTCGGCACATTGGCGCTGCTCTGGCCGCTATATCGCCCGCTGCGCCGGCTCAGTCTGGCCCAGGCCGCGCTGGGGCGTGGCGAACGCGTTGCCAACTTGCCCACACAAGGCCCGTACGAGCTGGCCCAGCTGGCCAGTGGCTTCAATCAGATGAGCGACAATCTGAGTGCGCTGGAGGACGAGCGACGCACGCTATTGGCCGGCGTTTCACACGATCTGCGTACGCCGCTGACCCGCTTGCGCATGCGCTTGGCACTACTGGACGGCACTGATACCGCGCCGTATGAGCGCGATCTCGACGATATCGAGCGGATTACCGAGCAGTTCCTCGCCTATGTGCGCGGCCAGGCCGAAGCCGGCCCGATCGAACGCGTTGAGCTGGCCAGCCTGCTGGCCGAGGTAGCCGAGCGCTATGCGCCGGTCTGTAGCCTGAGCCTCAATGCACCGGCCGGCCTGTACGCCAAGATCGACAAGCTGGCCGTACTGCGTGCGCTCAGCAATCTGATCGACAATGCGCTTAGCCACGGCAGCGCGCCGATTGTACTGAGCGCACGGGCCGAGGCCGAGCGCGTTTGCCTGCAGGTGCGCGACTACGGCCACGGCATGAGCGAGGCCGAGCTCCAAACCGCACCGCGTCCCTTCCATCGGCTTGATCCGGCCCGGCGCGGTCACGGCCATTGTGGCCTGGGTCTGGCCATTGCCGAACGGGTCGCACATCGCCATGGCGGGGAGCTGATACTGCGCAATGCGCCGGGCGGCGGCCTGCTGGCCAGCCTGTACTTGCCATCGGCACAGGTCTGATCGCCGTGCCGCGAATCATGCGCTAGCCGCTGGGCGGGGCGTAAAGACGCTGGCGCCTGCTTAGAGGATGCAGGCGATCTAAGCCCGCCAGCTGCAATAAAAAACCGCCCTAGCAGGGCGGTTGTTCTAAGGTCGTGCGGTGAGTTCAATTTTCCACCGTCGCGTAAATCTCCACCTCCACGCGGCGGTCGGGCGCATAGCACTCAACCAGCTTGTTGCGGTTCTTGGCCACCGGTTTGCAGTCTTGCGGCTTGGTCACCGGCTCGCTCATGCCCATGCCCTTGGCGCTGATCATGCTGGCCGGCAGGCCCCGCTCGATCAAGCGCTCGCGGATATTCTCGGCACGGGCCTCGGAAATCTGCTGCACTTTCGCCGGCTTGCCGATGCGATCCGAGTGACCTTCCACCACGATCAGGGTCTTGGCCGGATCGTAGTTGCGGGCGATCAGCTTGGCGGCAATCTCGTCGAAGATCTTGCGCCCATCCTTCTTCAGCTCGGACTTACCAAAGTCGAAGCAGGCAGCAGCACTCACGGTCAGGGTTTCCAGCTTTTTAGCCGCGGGCGGAATGACCACCGGGGCCGGCGCAGCTGCAGGCGCTTGTGGCTTGGGCGGCACGAGCACGGGTGGCAGCGCGGGCAAGGCCGGTTTGTCCAGCACCGGGGTGGGTGGCAGATCGGTATTGCAGGTCAGCAGACCATCATCCTCGGCCACACCGCCGTCTTCTTCCTCGACGCCGTTCTGCATGGCTTGCAGTTCCAGCGCCGACAACAGACGGTGGCCGCTGGCCAGCGTGCGCAGCTTAGCCAGTTCCTGGTCAAACTCGGCGGAAGCCAGCGAGCGGCGCGCCTCAAACAGTTCGTTCTCGGTGTCCAGCAGGTCGAGCAGCGAGCGCTGGCCGATATCGAACTGCTGGCGGTAGGCATCGCGCGCCTTGGCGGTGGACAGCTCATGCTGGCTCAGTAGCTTGATCTGCTCGCGGATGCGGCGCACGTCGTTGACGGCGATCAGCGCGGTCTGGCGCACATCGCGGCAGGCCTTGTCGCGCAGATCATAGGCCGCGTTCAGCTGCTGGCTGTACTGGCGCACCCGGGCGCGGTCGCTACCGCCGCGGAACAGGTTGTAGTTGAGTACCAGACCCACCACGCCATCACGGTACTCGCCCTTGGCGCCATCGCGATTACGTTCCAGGCTCTGGCTGGCTTTGAACTCCAGCGTCGGCCAGTAGCCGGCACGGCGTACATCGGCATCGGCACGGCCGGCGCGTATGCCGGAGACAGCGGCCAGGAAAGTGGGGTTGCGGCGGATGCTGTCCTGCAGCAGGGTGTCGCCTGCCGGCAAGGCCGCATCCAGCTTGGGCAGCTCACCCAGCTGGGCAGCTGGGCGCTCGCCGATTACGCGCTGGTAACGGGTGGACACATCATGCAGATTGCTCTCTTCGGTCAGCCAGTTCGACTCAGCCAGCGCAAGGCGACCCGCCGCCTGCTCAAGGTCGACGCGACGACCGACGCCGGCCGCCACCTTCTGGCTGAGCAAAGCGTGGATTTCCTGGTGCACCGCATAATTCTGCCGCGCCAGTTCAACCATACGCCGATAGCGCAGCACGTCGACATAGGCGCGCGCAGCTTCAAGGCCCACTTCATCGCTGGCGGCCAGTAGCTCGTAGTAGCGCGCCTGCTTCACATGGCCGAGGCGGCGCGCCTCATTGCGGGTGGCGAAGCCATCGAACAGGGTCTGGCGCAGCTGGATGGTTGCGCTGGGGTTCTGATAGGAGCGCGAGGCCGCGCTCGGCGTATCGGTACGAGTACGATTGGCCTCAGCACTCAGGTCCACGCGCGGTAGGTAGGCGCCCTTGGCGGCGTCCTGCTCCTCGGTGCTGGCCTGCAGATTGTGATAGCGATAACGTACTTCCGGATTCTGCAGAATGGCTTGCTCGACGGCCTCTTTCAGGGTTTGCGGTGCGGCATAAGCCTGTTGCAGACTCAGGGCCATCACCGTCAGGGGCAACCAGCCAAACATTGCTTTCATCAAAACCAATCTCCATGCTGTTGAAGCCGACCGCTATTCTCGGTTACGGTCGCGGTGTGAATTAGTGCACAGCGTATTGGGGTAAAAACACCGCGCTGCGCAGGCTAATTGGGAATGGCGCGAATTATAACCGGCCATTTGAATAAAAACACATTGCAATCAAAGACTTCCAATTAAGCCACTGCTAATTTAGCTTGTGGATAAACAAATCATCGGGCGGGGTCTTCACCCTAGCGTGCTTGTGCGCCATTGCGAATTTTTTAAAGCAATAACAAGCAGTTGGAATAAATGCTTGGCGAAATGGCCCAGCATATTGGCCTGCCTGCTGATTATGTCTTTGGCATATTCAGCCCCCGATTTCGACCGCCTGCTGCGTAGCCTGAACCAGCGCTGGGGTACGGGCGCTGTGCAAAAGTTCCAAGCCTGGCGCGACTTACAAGGCATTTCGGCTACCTTGCCCGAGGCGGAGAAACTCAAGCGGGTCAATGATTTCTTCAATCGCCAGATTCGCTTCGAAGACGATAGCGTGATCTGGCAACAGACCGATTACTGGGCCACACCACTGGAGACCCTGGGCCGTGGTGCGGGCGATTGCGAAGATTTCACCATTGCCAAGTATTTCACCCTGCAAATGCTGGATATCAATCCGGCCAAGCTGCGACTGACTTATGTGAAAGCCAAAATTGGCGGCCCGAGCAGCACGGTCAGCCAGGCGCATATGGTGCTCGCCTATTACAGCCAGCCCGATGCCGAACCCCTGGTACTGGATAATCTGATTGGCGATATACGCCCTGCTTCGCGGCGGCCCGATTTATTACCGGTATTCAGTTTCAATAGCGATGGCATCTGGGTGCCGGGCGGCAGCCAACCCAATGCCTCGTCCGATCGTTTATCGCGCTGGAAGGATCTGGTCGCACGCATGCGTGGCGAGGGCTTCAGCTTCTAGCGGGGAATTATCCGCCCCAGGGCGGGGTGCGCCGGCACCCGAGGTATCCGGTATCAGGAGAGGGTTATGTCTTTACTCAGGCAGTTATGGCTGGTGGTGGTGATTTCCACCCTGATGGCCTTTGTAGGTGGTTTCGTGGTCAATCTGAGCACAGCGCGCCAGTATCTGGAGCAGCAGCTGCTAACCCAGAGCAGCGACAATGCCGCCTCGCTGGCGCTGTCGATGTCGCAGCAGAGCAAGGATGCCGCCACGGTGGAGCTGATGGTCAGCGCGCTATTCGATTCCGGCCACTTCCGCCTGGTGCGCTTCGAGGATGTGAACGGCAAGCTGGTAACCGAGCGGCGCAGCCATGAACAGGCTGACGAGGTGCCAGCCTGGTTTACCCGCCTGGTACCGCTGCATGTGCAGGCTGGCACTGGCATGGTGTCGGATGGCTGGAAGCAGGCCGGGCGCGTCACGGTGATTGCCCACGAGCGCTTTGCTTACCATTCGCTCTGGCATGGTGCGCTGACCTTCCTGGCCGTGATCGCGTTGACCGGCCTCTTGTCCGGCATCGCCGTCACCGCGCTGATCCGCTGGGTGCGCCGGCCGCTAAGCGAGCTGGTAGCCCAGGCGGCGGCGATTGGCGAGCGGCATTTCGTCACCATACGCGAACCGAATGTGAGCGAGCTGCGCCTAGTGGTGCGCACCATGAATGCCATGGTCGACCGGGTGAAAGCCATGTTCAACGAGCAGGCTGCGCGCATCGATGAGCTGCGTACCCACGCCAACCGCGATGCGCTGACTGGCCTGCCCAACCGTGACAACTTCATGGGACGGCTACGCCAGGCCATGGTCGATGAAATGGCTGCCCCACGTGGTGCGCTATTGCTGATCCGCCTGCACGATCTGAACGGGGTCAACCGCAGCCTGGGCCGTCTGGGCACCGATGACTATCTGCGCCGGGTCGCCCAAGCCCTGAGCGGCATTGCCGAGGAAGATGGCGAGCGCCTGCTAGCGCGCCTGAATGGTGCCGACTTCGCGCTGCTGGCGCCCAGCCTGGGTCGTGCACGCGCCGAGGCGCTGGCCAAGCAATGTCTGCTGGCGCTGGAAAGCCTGACCCTGGAGGGCTTTGCCGAGCACAACAATCTCGCCCATATCGGCGTCGGCTTCTATCAGCGCGGCAGTCAGGAACGCAATCTGCTCAGCGCGGCCGACCAGGCACTGGCCCAGGCGGAAAATCAGGGCAGCAATGCGGTGGTGCTCGATAGCGATGCCGACGACGATGCGAGCACCGTGGCAGAGTGGCGCCAGACCTTGGAGCAGGCACTGGCGGCGCAGCGTTTCGAGCTCGCCTGCTTCCCGGTACTGCAGCGCAGCGGCGAACTCTTACATCAGGAAGCCGTGCTGCGCCTGCGTGGGCGTGATGGCACACTGCAGACAGCTGGCCAGTTCATGCCCATGGCGGCACGTTTGGGCCTATTGCCCCAACTCGACCTGGTGGCGGTCGCCCTCGCCTGCCGGCAGATCGCCAAGCAGCCCAAGCCGATGGCGGTCAATCTGTCCTCGGCCTCGATTGCCGATGCGGGCTTCCTCACCCAGCTGCAAGCGCTGCTCAGCCAGCATGCCGATGCCGCAGCCCAGCTCTGGCTGGAGGTGAATGAATACGGTCTGCATGGTGATTACGAGCGGCTGAGCCGGCTCTGCGCGCTCGCGCACCGCTTTGGCGTCAAGGTCGGCATCGAGCACTTCGGCCGCCAGTTCGGCCGCATCCCGGCGCTGTACGATCTGCGCCTAGACTACCTGAAGGTGGATGGCAGCTTCGTGCGCGACATCCACACTCACAGTGGCAACCAGCAGCTGGTGAAGGCGATTGTCGGTGTGGCCGCCGGCGCTGGCCTGCAGGTGATTGCCGAGGCCGTCCACCAGGCGGAGGAATGGACGACCCTGCATGCGCTGGGCGTGGACGGCATGACTGGCCCGCTGGCCACCGAGCAATTCCAGGGCTGACGCGAGCCACCCAGGCAATAAAAAGCCCCGCGGAAGCGGGGCTTTTTATTGGGAAAAACTGGGGAGACAGCCAAACAAGCACTGTCACATCAACCCCTTAGGCCACTGAACCCCGGTGAAGCGCGCCCATCCGGGAAGGACAGGCGCGCAGCGCAGCGGGGCGTACAGCGCTTAGTCGGTAATCAAGCGGTTGTTCTTCAGCAAGTCCTGCACGATGGCATTAGTGTTCAGCAAGCTGGTGCCGTTGCTGTCCACCAAGAGGTTCACGTTCTGCAGCACGATGGTCTGGTTCTCCTTGCTGGCGTCGTAGACACCGCCGGCAAAGCCGCCGCTGCTGCTCACATGCACGATGGTGCTGTTGTTGCTGTACTCGAAGTGCAGGTACTGGTTCAGATTGCCCGGGTTCTCGCCCACATGGCTTTCGCCTTGCAGCAGGTCGCGCAGATCAAGCTTGTCGCCCTCGGTCTTGCTGAAGTCGGTGACCAGATCGGTAGCGCCGCTGACCAGCTTGATCGATGCGTTCAAACCGTAGTCATTGCCGCTACCGGCGTTGACTGCACCAGCCGTAGCCGATTGATCGCCGAACGACCAGGCGAAGGTATCCGCACCCAGGTCGCCGCGCAGCACATCGCTGCCTGAACCACCTTCGAGGCGGTCATTGCCCGTGCCGCCGCGCAGGCCGTCCGAACCGCTACCACCGGACAGGTAGTCGTTCCCACTGCCACCGTACAGCAGGTCGTAACCGCCCTGCCCGATCAGCGCATCATTGCCCGAGCCGCCGTTGACGATATCGGCCCAGGGATTGCTGACCGACACCTTGCTCTGGTCGAGCAGGCCCGAACCATCGCTCATCAGCAGATTGCCGGCGCCATCGGCCAAGGTCATCAGGCTATGTGCCTTCACCTCGGCAAAGGTGTGGCCGCTCGAATCGCTATCGCCGGCATAGATCACATCATTGCCCGCGCCGGCCTCGACATAGTCGTTACCGCCGCCGGCGTCGATGATCTGCGCACCAGCCGCACTGCCGGCCACCACCTGGCCCTGGCCATTCGCAGCGGGATTACTGCCCAGCGCTGCACCAGTCAGCTGCAGTACGAAGGCATTGTTGTCCACACCGGCCACCACGGTTTCACCGTAGGCATCGCCGATCTGGTCATTGCCGTTCGAACCCCACAGCACGACCTGGTCGGTATTGCCATGGATGGTGATGGTGAGCACCGCATTGCTGGTCAGGCCGGCCGGATCCTTGGCGGTGTAGTTGATGCGCTCGCTCAGGGTCTCGCCGCCGCGCAATGCATTGATGCGCGCATCATCGTTGTTCAACGTGTAGGTGTAACTGCCATCAGCATTGATGCGCAGCGTGCCATAGCTGGTGTTGATGACGCTGCCCACGGCCGCTGCGCTGCCGTTGACCGCCTGCACGGCCAGGGTGTCGCCATCCACATCGCTATCGTTGCCGAGCACATTGCCGCTCACCACATAGCTGCCCGAATCCTCGGTCACGGAGCCCGCATCCGCACTGGCTACCGGCGCATCGTTCACATTGGCCACCGTGATGGCCATGCTGGTCGTGCTGGTGGTCACGGCGCCAGTGCTGCTTTCGATGCTGCGCCCTTCCAGAACCAGGTTGTAGCTGCCGGTGAAATTGCTCGGCGGTACCAGCTTCAGGCTGCTCAGATTCCAGGACTTGATATCCACGCTGGTATTGCCGGCCGTGGCGGTAAAGCTGTTGGTGCCGTCGCTCAGCACGGTGCCAACCAGCAGATTCTTGGCCAGCAAGGCGCCCAGCACTTCCGAGCCATCGGTATCGCTGAGCGCATAGGACACCGCGCCAAGCTTGATCTCACTGTCCTCCACACCGCGGATGGTGAGCGGATAGTAGCCACCGCTGGCATCCGGCCCCACCGTCAGCGGGTCATACACGCCGCCGGCGCTGTCGAGCTGACTGAGCGAGCTGTACAGCTTGAAGTTGCCATTGGTCAGCTCCTTCGGTGTGGCGCCGTTCACGCTCAGATAAGGCTTGTAAGCACCGACGCCACTGCCGTTGTACACGGCCCAATCGATCGTGTAGTAGCCGCTGACGGTCGGGGTGTAGTCGCTGGCGGTGATATTGCCCCAGCTATCGTGCTCCTTGGCCAGCACCTCGGTGCCACCGATGCGCAGCAGCGCGGTGTCATCCTGGTAGGAGCTGAAGGTATAGGTCTTGCCGGCTTCCAGATAGATCAGGCCGCTGACACGGTAAGCGCCATCGGTCGGAATACCGGTTGGCGCACCGCCATTCACACCAGCTGTGTAGTTTTCCGGCGCAGTCGACACCGAGGTCGAAGCCGGCGTTGCCGCATTGAGCAGGCTAAGCAGCTGCTTGACCTCATCGGCCGTGTCCATATTTCCGGCACTGACATTACCCAGCGCGGTGTACTGGCGCACGGTCAGACCATCACCGCCCGGCGAGGTCGAGATCAGTGCCGAACCATCGGCAGACGACACCCCGCCCATATACAGCTTGGGCGAATCGGCCACTGGGGTCACATCGACGCGCATGGTGGCAGCGCCGGTGTTCACCGTGCCATCGCTCGCGCGGTAGGTGAAGGTCGCGTAATCCGCCTGCTGATTGCCCACACCAGTGCCACCAAAGGCATCGGCGCCCGACTCATGCGCATCCGGCACAAAGCGCAGCTTGCCGGCACTGATATCGGCCTGCGTGAGGCTCTGGTTCTGACTGACCGCCACCCAGCTGCTGCCGTTGTAGTACTCAAGCTTGCCATCGCTGGGCAGGCTGCGGATCTGGATGGTCAGCGTATTGTCCACATCCGAAGCCTTGAAGTCGGCCCAGTTGAACACATAGGGGCTGTCCTCGCTGCCCGTTACCGCGGCACCGGCCGCAATCACCGGCGCGTCGTTCACCGCCGCCACCGTCACCGCCACCGTGGCCGAAGCATTGCCGCCCTTACCATCGCCAATCGAGTAGCTAATGGTGTCGCTGCCATTGAAGTTGGCATTCGGCGTGTAGGTGATCGTGCCATTGGCATTGATCACTACCGTGCCATTGGCCGCCGTAGCGGTCTGCACGGTCAGTGTATCGCCATTGCGGTCGCTGTCATTGGCCAGCACAGTGATGGTGACTGCCGTGTCTTCATTGGTATTGGTCGTGTCATTGACGGCCACCGGCGGGATGGAGCCAGGCAGCACCTGCAGATTGAGCGTGCCGCTGGTGCTGGCAGTCTGGCCCAGCTCGGTCGAGGTGGCGGTCACGCCAATCGCCAGCGCGCCGTTGTAGCTCGACGGCATGATCAGCTGGGCCGAAGCCAGCTCGCTGCCACTGATGGTGATGACGCCGCCGCTCAGCACATAGCCAGCCGGATTGCTGCTGGTGGTGATGATGGAACCGATGGGCAGGCCGCTGAAGCTGAGGCTCAGGCTTTCCGAACCGTCGGTATCGGTCAGCGCGGCACCCACATAGTTCTTCAGCGTGACAGCCGTCTGCGTGCCACTGCTGCTATTGCCCGACACCACGCCTTGGTACTGGGTCAACACGATATCGTCGATCATCGCGCCACGGCCGTTTGGATCGAATTGGCTCGCATCAGTGACGATCTTGATGGTCTGGCTGCCCCCGGTACCCACGAAGCTGAAGTGCAGGTTCTGCCAGTTGAAACCGTTCTGCGGGCTGGTATTGGCGTAGGACGCAATCTTGTTGCCATCTACAAAGATGGCGATACGGGTGAAGTTCTCGTTAAAGCCAGGTCGGCCCGCATAGTCGAGGGACAGATCGTAGACCGCACCCGCGACCGTGTTGACCGCACGTTGGATGCCCAAGGTCTGAGCATTGCTGCTGGCATTATTCAGTTCCAGCGCATTCAAGTTGTTTGCCGAACTTAGAACAACCGTGTTCTCGTTACCGCTCTGCGACACCTGCTTATCGCCAGCCCGCCATATCTCAAACACATTGTCGCCGCCCGCATAGTTGTCATCCGTCGTAATCAACGTCCAGCCTTCCAGCGCCGGACCGCTCACAAGCTGCGAGCTTTGACCCGAATTCCCCACAGAATCCCAGTTTGTGCTGACCAGCTGGCTGCTGGCGGCATTCACCAGCGACAAGGTCGGCTGGTCCACCACCGGCGAAATATCCACGCGCACGGTGGCCGTGGCAGATTCCAGGCTGCCATCAGTGGCCACATAGTTGAAGCGCGTGTAGTCGGCCTGCTGATTGCCCACGCCGTTGCCGCCCAGCGCATCGCTGCCCGACTCATTGGCGTCTGGCACGAAGCGCAACAAACCGGCATCAATGGCGGTCTTGCTCAGGGTCTGGCCGGGCGTAACGGTCTGCCAGCTCGTGCCATTGGTCGAGTACTGCAGTAAGCCGTCGGCCGGCAGGCTGCTGATCTTGATGCCCAGGCTGGCCGCGCTGCTGTCCACATCGGCCACATTGAAGTTGGCCCAGTTGAAGACCAGGGGCACGTCTTCCGTACCGCTGACCAGACCACCCGCTGCCGTCGGCGCGTCATTCACTGCACTGACGCTGATCGAGATGGTGTTAGGCGCCGTATCGAAGGCATTGGCCTGATCCTGCACCGAGAAGGTGAAGTTGGCGTAGTTGCTGCCGTTGACATTGGTGGCCGGGGTAAATACCAGGCTACCGAGCTGCGCTGCGCTGATCAGCTGGCCGGCCGTTACGGCCACGCCACCCAGGGTCAGGCTGCCGGCGGTGGGCAGGCTGTCGATGCGCACGGCCTTCAGGCTATCGCCGCTATCGACATCGCTGAAGCCAAAGTCCGCCGCGGCGAAGCTCTTGCTGCCATCTTCCTGAATGGTGAAGGTATTGTTCGCGCCGGTCGGTGCATCATTGGCGCCATTCAGTGTCACCACCACATTCTGAGTGGCCGTGCCGTCGGCACTCTTCACCACCAGGGTGTCGGTCACGCTCTGGCCGGCAGCCAGCGACTGCAGCGCGCCATTATTGGCCGCATAGGTCCAGGCACCGGTGCTGGTGTTGAAGGTGAAGCTGCCGTAGCTGCCGGTCAGGCTGGCCGGCGTCTGGAATACCGCCTCGCCACTATCCACGTCGGCCACGCTCAGTGTGCCGCTGGCGTTCAGGTTGCCGTCTTCCGTCACCGTGCCGGTGGCCGTGCCGCTGATGCTGGCATGGTCATTCGCACCGGTAATCGTCACGTCGATCACCTGGCTGGCCGTACCGTCGCTACTGCTGACGGTCAGCGTGTCATGCACGAGCTGACCACCCTTCAGGGCCTGGGTCGCCGCCTTGCTATTGTCCAGCGCATAGGTCCAGGCGCCGGTGCTGATATTGAAGGTAAAGCTGCCGTAAGTGCCGTTCAGGCTGGACGGTGCCAGGAAGTTGGACTGACCACTATCCGCATCGCTGACCGTGAGCGTGCCACTGGCCGTGGCACTACCCGCCAGCGCATTCGCCACCCCACCCGCCTCCAGCACACTGCCCGTGGCCGTGCCGCTGATGGTCGCCACATCATTGGTGCCGGTAATCGTCACCGTGATGGTATGGCTGGTGCCGTCGGCAGACAGCACGGTAAAGCTCTCCACCTTGGTCTCACGCGCCTTCAGATACTGCACGGCGCTGTTGGCGACCGTATAGGTCCAGGTGCCAGCCGCGGTGATGCTCAAGCTGCCCAGCGTCGTACCGACCGGGGTGGCGGCGCCAGCCTGGAAGGTCGATTGGCCAGCGTCGGCGTCGGCAATCGTCAGCGTGCCGCTGTCGGTCAGGTTCGGGGTGGTCGCGTCTTCAGTGACGGCGCCAATAGCATCGCCGCTGATCACGGGCACATCGTTGGTGCCGGTGATGGTCACATTGACAGTATGTGTGGTGCCATCGGCTGCCAGCACCGTGAAGCTTTCCAGCTTGGTCTCACCGGCCTTCAAGTACTGCACGGCGCTGTTGGCGACCGTGTAGGTCCAGGTGCCGGCAGCGGCGATGCTCAGGCTGCCCAGGGTTGTACCGACCGGGGTGGCGGCGCCAGCCTGGAAGGTCGATTGGCCGGCATCGGCGTCGGCAATCGTCAGCGTGCCGCTGTCGGTCAGATTCGGGGTGGTCGCGTCTTCGGTGACGGCGCCAATTGCATCACCGCTGATCACCGGTACGTCGTTGGTGCCGGTGATGGTGACGTTCACGGTGTGGCTCGTGCCATCCGCTGCCTTGACGGTGAAGCTTTCCAGCTTGGTCTCACCGGCCTTCAGATACTGCACGGCGCTGTTGGCGACCGTGTAGGTCCAGGTGCCGGCGGCGGTGATGCTCAGGCTGCCCAGCGTGGTGCCGACCGGGGTGGCGGCGCCAGCCTGGAAGCTAGCTTGACCAGCATCGGCGTCGGCAATCGTCAGCGTGCCGCTGTCGGTCAGGTTCAGGGTGGTCGCGTCTTCAGTGACGGCGCCAATAGCATCGCCGCTGATCACGGGCACATCGTTGGTGCCGGTGATGGTCACATTGACAGTATGTGTGGTGCCATCGGCTGCCAGCACCGTGAAGCTTTCCAGCTTGGTCTCACCGGCCTTCAAGTACTGCACGGCGCTGTTGGCGACCGTGTAAGTCCAGGTGCCAGCGGCGGTGATGCTCAGGCTGCCCAGGGTGCTGCCCACCGGGGTGGCGGTGCCGGCCTGGAAGCTCGACTGGCCAGCGTCGGCGTCGGCAATCGTCAGCGTGCCGCTGTCGGTCAGGTTCGGGGTGGTCGCGTCTTCGGTGACGGCGCCGGTGGCGTCGCCGCTGATCACCGGTACGTCGTTGGTGCCGGTGATGGTCACGTTGACAGTATGTGTGGTGCCATCGGCAGCCAGCACCGTGAAGCTCTCGACCTTCGTCTCACCGGCCTTCAGATACTGCACGGCGCTGTTGGCAACCGTGTAGGTCCAGGTGCCAGCCGCGGTGATGCTCAGGCTGCCCAGCGTGCTGCCCACCGGAGTGGCGGCGCCAGCCTGGAAGCTAGCTTGGCCAGCATCGGCGTCGGCAATCGTCAGCGTGCCGCTGTCGGTCAGGTTCGGGGTGCTGGCATCTTCGGTAACGGCGCCAGTGGCGTCGCCGTTGATCACGGCGGCGTCGTCTAGGCCACGGACGTCGATGCTGACCGTGGTCGTGCTGCCGTCGCTCAGCTTGACGGTGAAGGTTTCCGTCTGGGTGTCGTTGCTGCTAAGCGCCTGGACGGCGGCTTGGCCGTTGGCCAGGGTGTAGGTCCATTGACCATTGCTGCCCACACTCAGGCTGCCGTAGCTGCCATTGAGGGTTTCCGCCACGAAGCTGGCGCCGCCGGTGGCGCTCAGCGTGCCGCTGTCGCTCAGCGTGGTGTCTTCCTGCACACGACCGACACCGATGGTGGCGGTTTCGCCCGTGCCGGTGACGGTGATGCTGACGGTGGACGTGGTGCCATCCAGGCTTTCTACCTGGAATTGCAGTGGGACGGTCTGGCCTGCGGCCAGACCCTGCACAGCAGCGGCGCTGTTATCC
>NZ_FPKR01000003.1 GCF_900119825.1 Chitinimonas taiwanensis DSM 18899
CCGTCATAGCCATCTTGGCGGCGTCAGTCCCGAGGCCTTTGAACTAGCCGCGGCGTGAGGCTGGAGGTTGTCTACCGTTTCCGGGACAGTCCACCCAAACATGGCCTTGGGCGGCATCACCCCCAAACAGCGGCTGGCCATGGTCGCTTACCTCTACTTCTGACTCCCGTTAAAAACGGGGGGATTACCTTATGAAACAGTAGTTCCTGTTTTTTGATGCGCTTCAGGTGTTCTCTGTTGAAGTGTGTGGTCTCTGATCTGCGAAGTAGTCCGGATGACTAATCAAAAGGTGATGAGCGAATGGGGCTGGTTGTTAATTCTGGACCTTCTAGCAGGGCTGCCAATCTTGGCCAAACTGTTGGTCTGTAATCAGTTTTTTGGTGGTTTTGCCATCCTCTTCAATTAACAGTGTGATGTCTGTCTTGGCCACGTTAGTTACCATGGCTCTTATTAGTCTGCTTGTTCCAATGCCTTCTTTTGTAACTGTGCAGACAGTTTGATTGAGTGAAATGGACGTCATGATGAGTTTCGTCGCTAGTTTTTTTCTGACTTCCATGTAGCTTTCGCCATAACGTAAACCTGCTTTCCATTGCCCAGAAAATTTATCACCATTGGGCCAGAAGTAAACGCCAAATCCTTCTCGCAGATCCTTCAGATATTCGCCTTCGTGGTTCTGGCCAGCCCAGGGTGATTGGCTGCCCCAAGTGTAGCTTCCCCAGCCCTCACGATAGTCGCCACGGAACTCACCGTGGTACTGGTCGCCGGTTTTGTGCCAGGTTTTAATCCCTTGGCCGTGTTTTTTTCCATTCTCAAAATAGCCAGTGTAGCTACTGACGGGCCCCTGAGCTTCACCAAAGCCATCCGCCAGGCCGGCACCGTTGCAAGCACCCTCGTAGCGCCCCTGCAGCTCAGGGTCCAGTACCCTGCAGCTGGCCTGTGCCAAGCCGCAGATGGTAACCATCACTGTGGCAATCATCCAGATTGGTTTCATTGCATGTCCCAGCGCAAGTTGATCGATCGTGTGCCAATTTGGACTTCCGGCTCGAGCTTGCTGCGTTTTCGATTCCAGTCCCAGCTATATTGGCCAGCCGCAATACCGAGCAGCGAGCCGGCAACTACATCGGAGAACCAATGTTCTCTGGAGCGCATACGGCCGTACTGGGTAATGGCTGGTAGGGCATAGAGTGCGGGCATCGCGTACTCCTGAGCGAAGGGCGTCACGACAGCAGTGGCCACCGCAACGTGGCTCGATGGCAGGCTGTGTCGCGATTGGCGACGATCGAAGCCTTCCAGCGAGTCTCCTGCATCAGCCTTCGGACGGGTGCGCCCAAATGCCCATTTGCCCGCTTCAGCCAGTACCCCTGCGGAGATGCCCGCCTGGAAGGCGGAGTAGGCTGTGCGGCTTAACCGGTTATTGCCCTCGTAAGTAGCCAGCGCACCCGATAGCGCCAAGCCTGCCCAAGGCAGGGCGTCGCCCGCGTCAATGACTTTTTGCGTGCTCTTGCTGGGTGTGGATTTGACACTTCGCCTATCCAGGCGGCTATCGAATCTGCTGGCTAACCAGATGGCACCGCCCGCGTAGGCGAGCTTGGACATGCCGCTGCGGCTGGCTGTGTCGCCCAACCCAGACCAGAGCATCTTGGCTTGGTCGTGAATTGGCTGTCGGTAAAAGAGCGTTTGCGGCACCGGCATCCGGTAGTCATCGTCGAGGTCATCCAGTTCGACCAAGCCGTCACGGTCCTCCCGGTTTGTCAGGTAGCGCGACACAATGCCGTAAAGGTCGCCTGGGTAAGCAACGATCTGACCTACATCACGCGTCCAGGGGGCCAAGCTGTAACGACCCACTGCCGCCGTGTCCTTGGTCAGCAGAATATTGAGCGGGATGGACAGGAAGACACCCTTGTCGTGGTAAGGGCTGGTCGGTGAGCCTGGCGACGTGATGTCATTGCCATTCGTGACCGTATACCACGCCCCCATTTCTACACCGGATCGGAAGCGCTTGGCGACTTCCGCCCTGACGCCCTCATCTCCCGCGAGGAAGCGCCCGGCGCGCAAGGTCGTGGTCAGGCCTTGACTGGGGATACGATAGTGGAGCGAGGCAATGGCAGTCGTGGTTTCGTAATCTCTGAACTTGAGTCCGCCACCGGTATCCCGCTGCCTGACCCGGTCGAGTGTGAGATCAAGGGTATAGGGGGCGCGACTGGGTTGATAGAGCACTTGCCCACCGATACCACCGAACATTTCCTCATACAAACCTGCGCTGGTGCGGCCATACCAGCCCTGGCCCAAGTGGAAGTACTGACTGATCGCCGCGCGCTCCAATGCCGCTTTGCTATCGCGCTTGTACTGCGCAACGTCCGAGCGTACGTGGGGCAGGGCGCTATTCGAATCTTGCGTGACGCTTGAAACATTCTCCAGAACCGACGCGGTGGCTGAGAGGTCGAGGAACGTGCGCTGGGCAAGACGGGCGTTTAAGGAGGCCTGTAGGTAGAGGTCGTACTTTAATACGCCGCTCGGGTCATTGAAGTAGGCGCCGAGTTTTGGTGCTATGCGCAACTGACTCAGCCCCCGATCGCGCACGCTGAGGGCTGCCACTTCGCCTGTGCTTTGCCCGGCCTCCAGATCGGCGCTGTAGTTGGGCTCATCCCATTGCGCGATCTGTTCTGCCGATGTCTCTGGCGAATCAGGTTCATTGGCGGACGCCTGTTTGATCGTGACCGACCGCGCAAGGTCTTCACGTGAGAGTGCGCCATTGAAGTAGCGGGCGAGGGCATCGGTATCGTTGAAGCGGTATTGGGTGACGGGCAAGCCGCCTTGCTTCAGGGTAATACTGATCTCACGCACACCAAAAGGTGCGTGAGCAAGCGCAATGCGCGCGGCGCGCCCTGCGGCGCGGCTAGGCAGAGCAATGCGCGTGTTGGCAAGTTCGATATCCAGCGTCGCAGCGCGGTAACTGCAATGAATGTCTCGATACTGCTGGCGCTGCAATGCTCGGAGGAGGTTTCGCTGGTACTGCCCGTCGTCTAGCCAAGCTTGTTCGGTTGGTCGCACTGGCAGCTTTTCCAAAGCCGCGGGTTCATTCAATTTTGGAATGAACTCTTTTCTATCGAGCGGGATGTCCACATATGCATTGGCGGTCATTGTCCCATCACGCATGCGTCCAACCTGCCCATTGAGCCACCCATACTGATAAGCGAGACCAATGTTAAGCCCAGGATTGCGCTTGTCCGCACCGCTTTCTCGTGCACGCGAGTCCGTTTCATATCTGTTGGCATCGTATTCTACAATGGCATCCAGATAAGCGAAGCTTGGAATCGGGTGGCGCAATCCAGCGAAGAGCCCCTTTGTTCGTTTTCGACCATAACCCACGCTGACGTCGGCTGATCCAACCTGTTTGCTGGCCACTAGGTAGTTTGACGTAAAGAGGCCGGTTCCCTCAAAGTCATCAATGCCCACCGCCAAAGCAGGTTGCCACGGGCCTTCGCTGAATATTTGTAGTTTGGCAGCGAATGCTTTGTCACCGTAATCGCCGTACTGGGGGCTATCAGGGAAACCTTCTACCCCTGAAATACGAGTGAAGCGTGCCGATGTCTCTAACCAGGGCATCAGTGCCACGCTAGACCAAAATGCACGGTAGGGTGACTGGAGGGCAAAGCCAGTCCGCCAGCTGCCCTCCTTTCCGATGCGCGCATCTGGCATTTGAATGAATCCACGCTGCCCATTCACCGTGCTGTCTGCGTGGGCAAATAAGGTACCGATCAAAAAGGCCAGGAGAAGCGGGGGCAGATTGGGGGTTTTCATTGATTAGGGGATGTCATCAAGAGCAACTGAACAAGCAAAAAAACAAATAGCCACCGAAGTGGCTATTTGTTCACTACTAAGCGATTGCTTTAGTGGTGCGACGGCGTGGTGTGGCTCGACGGGGTGTCGTCCGACGATGCAGTCACGGCAACGGCAGCAGCAGCGGCAACGCCCGCGGCGATCGCAGCGGTAGTGGCACCAGCAGCAGCACCAGCGCCAGCGGCACCAGCACCAGCGGCCGAGCTGCCAGCCGAAGTGGCAGCAGCTTCAGCGGCGTGGGCAGAGAACATCGACAGGGCGGCCACGGCGGCCAGAATCATCTTCAGCTTCATAATTGGTTTCCTCGCTTCAGTTTCAAATCGGAGGGCAAACAGCTTCCCACCTGCATGGTAATAGGCGGCTTGGCTAAAAGGCAAACAGAAAAACCTGAGTTGCCCACATTATTGTGCGGCTGTCGCCTTTTCGATGTTGCGCTGCGGCATGATCTGGAAGTCAACTTGCTGGATGTTGCGCTGACCTAGGCGCTGTTGCTGCACTTTCAGTACCGTTGCGTCGAATAGATAAGGCCGCAGTGCGGGGGCTTTGCGGGATGGCGGCTGGGCGAAGTAGAGCCGGCTGGCTTGCTTGGCCAGGGTCTGCGCGCTCAGGTAGCCGATCAGCGCATGCTCCATCGAGTGAAAGCCGTTTTTCCAGTGATGCTGCTTGAGCTGGCGGCCGTCGCTTTGCCCGTTGGCGGGCAGGCTGCCCCAGACCTCGCCGTGCTGGCGATCGACGAAGTGAGCCAGCCACCATTGACTCGCGTCATGCCAGCGTTCGGCGTCATCGCCTTCCAGCATGGCTAGCGTGGCAGCAGCTTGGCTGAGTTCGGCGTAGATCCACCAGGATTTGCGGTTGGAACTGCTGCCATCTGCCAGCCGTTTTTCTCCCCAGCTGCCGGTATCGGCAAGCCAGGCTTGCGCCAGCACCTTACGCATGCCTTCCCGGGCAAACTCGGCCAGGGCGGCATCTTGGTTCTGCTGTGCGCCCAGGTACAGCATCCAGTAGGCCTTGATGGTGTGGCCGTAGTCGTTGTGCCGGCCCTCGGCGCTCTCTCTATCGGCCGCCCCACGCGTGCCCCAGAACTGACCCGTGGCGGGGTCATGAAAGCGCGCGATCATGGCCTTGGAGAGCTGGGCGATATCGTTTTGCCAGCGTTGTTTGAGCGGACCTTCTGGCAAGGCCGGCGTGACCAGGATCAGGTAGGCGTTCAGCTGGTCAAGCGTGGCGACCAGCTCCTCGCGCTCGGCCTCGCCACTGCCATCGTCCTTGGCCACCCATTTGATCAGGCCGGTCTTCTTGTCCTGATAAGTATTGAAGATATGTTGTTTCAGGCGGATCAGGTCAGCCAAGACCTGGGCATCGCGGGTCAGGTAATACACCGAGGCGAGGCCCAGGGCCGCGTAGGACAGGTCCTGGCTGGTGCGCAGGCCGATGGCGGGCTTGGGCTTGCCGTTTTCGAACCAGCTCGCGGCGCTGCCACTGCGGTGGTCCAGCGCGCGCTGGCGCAGGTCGCGCACGCCCGCTTCGGCCAGCTGCAGGAGCTTGATGTCACCGGTCAGATGAAAGCCCATCGCGTACGCATAGATCTGCCGCGATTGCATGCGCACATACTGGCGGCCGAGCTCGGGCTTGATCCAGGCCGGTGGATCGGCCAGCTCGGGGCAGGGGGCTTCGCTGCGGTAGGCGCTGCCATCGTTGCAGCGGAAGGTGGGGAAGCGACCTATCGGCTCGCCTTGCGCGCCGACATGCGTCCACCAGGGCAAGAGGTCCTGCTTAGCATGATCTAGCCAGGTTTGCCCCAGACGAGGATCGGCTGCGCTGGCAAGCAGGCTGAGGCTGGCAAGCAGGCTAAGGCCGAGAGGGCGCAGAAATGACATGTAAAGCTCCGATTGGGCGACCGGCGCGCTGAGGAGGAAGCCGGTGCGGATGAAGGCTGGTCGAGGATTCTAGCTGCGGGGACGGGGGACTTGCGCTTATATTCGGCATTTGTCCGTGTAGCCCTCTCGGAGTTCAGCATGCAGCTCGCCGAAATACATATTCACCCGCTCAAATCCTGCCGTGCCCAACTGGTCGAGCAGGCGCTGGTCGAGCCCATGGGGCTGCAGCACGACCGGCGCTGGATGCTGATCGGTGCCGACGGGCAGTTCATGACTGGCCGGCAGTTTCCGCGTCTGGTGCTGATCGAGGTGGCGGCCGATACGCAGGGTGCCTGCTTTACGGCGCCCGATATGCCCGAGCTGCGCGTTGAGCGTGCTGACATGAACGAGGATGTGCCGGTGGAGGTCTGGCGCAGTGCTTTTGCGGCGCGCACCGGGAGCTGGGATGCAGACTTCTGGTTTTCCGACTTTCTCGGCGTGGCCTGCCGCCTGGTGTATGTGGATGCGCACACCACGCGGCGCACCCATGCTGACCCCAGCGTGCCGGTAGGCTTCGCCGATGGTTATCCGCTGCTGCTGATCGGCACTGCCTCGCTGGCCGACCTGAATGCGCGCCTGACTCAGCCGGTGAGCATGCGTCAGTTTCGCCCCAATCTGGTGGTGCAGACCGGGCAGGCATTTGTCGAGGATGGCTGGCAACGCATTCGCGTGGGCGAGGTGGTGTTCGAGAACGTCAAGCTCTGCTCGCGTTGCATCTTCACCACCGTCGATCCCGAGCAGGCGAGCTTGCATCCGAAGCAGGAGCCGCTGGCCACCTTGAATGGCTACCGGCGCAGCGAGGCCGGTACCATGTTCGGCATCAACCTTGTCGCGCGTGGCACCGGCTTGGTCAAGCTCGGCGATGCGGTGGAAGTCCTGGCCTGATGGTTTAGCGCGCGGGGCCGGTGCCGCCATGCTGATCGAAGAAGCTCATCAGGCAGCGTGGCAGCCAATCGATGCGGCCGGGGAAGGGGCCTTCCGCAAAGCCCACATGGCCGCCGCGTGCCGGCTGCAGCAAGGTGATGGCCGTGCTGACGTCGGCCGGGCCGGGTAAGGCGCTGGCGGGCAGGAAAGGGTCGTTGCGTGCATTGATCACCAGTGTGGGCACCGCGATCGCCCTCAGATGCGGCTTGGCGCTTGCACGTTGCCAGTAGTCGTCCACGCCCGCGAAGCCGTGCAATGGCGCGGTCACTCGTGCATCGAATTGCTTGAAGGTGCGGGCGGCGGCGATCTCGCGCGGCGACACATTCAGGAAGGACAGCTCCTTGGAGAACGTCGCCAGGTGGGCCAGGGTTTTCGGGCGCAGGGTACGCATGAATTCGCGTGTGTAGATGGCCTTGTTCAGGCCGCGATCCAGCACCTTGCCGGCTGCTACCAGATCGAGCGGGGCGGAAATCACTGCTGCGCCCTGTAAGACGCTATTCGCTTGCTCAGCCTGTTCGCCTAGCCACTTGGCCAGCGCATTGCCACCCAGCGACACGCCGGCGCTGAACAGCGCACCGGCGTGGACGGCTCGGAAGCGTCGCAATATCCAGTCGATTTCGCCCGAGTCGCCGGCATGGTAGGCACGCGGTTTGCGGTTGGGATGGCCGCCGCAGCCACGAAAATGCGCGACCGCAGCGCGCCATTGTCGCTGTTTGGCCATATGCATGAGCGCACTCGCATAGTGGCTGGCCGAGCTGCCTTCCAGGCCGTGGAAGTGCACCAGCAAGGGCGCGTCGGGCTGGGCGGGTGCGTCCAGCCAATCGATGGCGATCTCGTCGCCATCAGGGGCAGTCCAGATTTCCCGCCGGTAGGCGGGTGGCGGGCGCTTGAGCGCCAGGGCCGGGTAGACGGTATCGCTGTGCGGGCCGATTAGCCAGGCGGCTGGGCGGTAGGGCGGCAGGGTGTTGAGCATGCTCTCAGTGTAGCGCCTGTCGGCGCCGCCGCGCTCGTCGCAGCCTTGTGCCATATGGCCAAAGCGATGTTGGCTTAGCCTGTTACAGCTGGGCAGTGCGGCGAGGACTCGGTATCCTTTCGGCCTTGAATTCTATTTTGCATATTTTCACGGGTAAAACATGACCATCTTGGTAACTGGCGGCGCCGGCTTTATTGGCGGTAATTTCGTGCTCGACTGGCTGGCCCAGTCGGATGAGACCGTGGTGAATCTGGACAAGCTGACCTATGCCGGTAATCTGGATAGCCTGAAGAGTTTGCAGGGCGATGCGCGTCATGTGTTTGTGCAGGGTGATATCGGCGATCGCGAGCTGGTCGCCCGCCTGCTGGCCGAGCATCAGCCGCGCGCCGTGTTGAATTTCGCCGCAGAGTCGCATGTCGATCGCTCCATCCATGGCCCGGGCGATTTCATCCAGACCAATGTGCTGGGCACTTTCAATCTGCTCGAAGCCGTGCGCGCCTACTGGGCTGCGCTACCCGAGCAGGCCAAGGCGGCTTTCCGCTTCCTGCATGTGTCGACTGACGAGGTGTACGGCACGCTGAGCGAGACCGATGCGCCGTTTTCGGAAAGTAACCGCTACGAGCCGAACAGCCCTTACTCGGCCAGCAAGGCGGCCAGCGATCATCTGGTACGTGCCTGGCACCACACCTATGGCCTGCCGGTGCTGACCACCAATTGCTCGAACAACTACGGCCCCTACCACTTCCCCGAGAAGCTGATTCCATTGGTGCTGCTGAATGCCCAGAAGGGCAAGCCGCTGCCGATTTACGGTGATGGCCAGCAGATCCGCGACTGGCTGTATGTGAAGGATCACTGCAGCGCGATCCGCCGCGTGCTGGAGGCCGGTCGTCTGGGTGAGACCTACAATGTCGGCGGCTGGAATGAGAAGGCCAATCTTGAGGTGGTGAAGACCATCTGCGCGCTGTTGGATGAGCTAAAGCCGCGCGCCGACGGGCAGTCGTATGCGACGCAGATCACCTTTGTGCAGGATAGGCCCGGCCACGACCGTCGCTATGCGATCGATGCGCGCAAGCTGGAGGCTGAACTTGGCTGGAAGCCAGCCGAGACCTTCGAGAGCGGCATCCGCAAGACGGTGGCCTGGTATCTGGCCAATCAGGACTGGGTGGAGAATGTGACGAGCGGCGCTTACCGCGACTGGGTCTTTACGCAATACGGAGCTAAGCCATGAGCGCGCGCAAGGGCATCATCCTGGCCGGTGGCTCGGGCACCCGGCTTTATCCGGCCACGATTGCGGTCAGCAAGCAGCTGCTGCCCATCTACGACAAGCCGATGATTTATTACCCGCTCAGCACGCTAATGTTGGCCGGGATACGCGACATCCTGATCATTTCCACCCCGCAGGACACGCCGCGCTTCGAGCAGCTGCTCGGCGACGGCCGTCAGTGGGGGCTGAATCTGCAGTACGCGGTACAGCCCAGCCCGGATGGGCTCGCGCAGGCCTTCATCATCGGCGAGCAATTCATCGGCAGCGATAATGTGGCCCTGGTGCTGGGTGACAATATCTTCTACGGCCACGAGTTCGCCGAGCTCTTGCAGGCCGCCGCCGCCAAGACGGAGGGCGCCAGCGTGTTTGCCTACCATGTGCACGACCCCGAGCGCTATGGCGTGGTGGAATTCGATGCTGGCGGGCGGGCGATCAGCATTGAGGAAAAGCCGGCCCAGCCCAAGTCCAACTATGCGGTGACCGGTCTGTATTTCTACGATCAGCGCGTGGTCGAGATCGCCAAGGGCATCCGTCCCTCGGCGCGTGGCGAGCTGGAAATCACCGATGTGAACGCCGTCTATCTGCGCGAAGGGCAGCTCGATGTGCAGACCATGGGGCGCGGCTATGCCTGGCTGGACACCGGTACACATGAGTCGATGCTGGAAGCGAGTCAATTCATCCAGACCATCGAGAGCCGTCAGGGCCTCAAGGTTTGCTGTCCGGAAGAGATTGCCTTCCGTCAGGGCTGGGTGGATGCGGCGCAGCTGGAACAGCTCGCGCAGCCCCTGAAGAAAACCGGCTATGGCCAATACCTGCTGCAGATTTTGAAAGAACCCCGACTGTGAATGTGATCGATACCACGATTGCCGAGGTGAAGATCATCGAACCCAAGGTGTTCGGTGATGAGCGCGGCTTCTTCTACGAAAGCTTCAACCAAGCGCGCTTCGAGGCCGCGATTGGGCGCAGCGTGAATTTCGTGCAGGACAACCATTCGCGCTCGGCCAAGGGCGTCTTGCGTGGCCTGCACTACCAGCTGCAGCAGGCGCAGGGCAAGCTGGTGCGTTGCACGCTTGGCGAGGTGTTCGATGTGGTGGTCGATATCCGCCGCAGCTCACCGACTTTCGGTCAGTGGGTGGGCGTGAGCCTGAGCGCCGAGAACAAGCGTCAGCTCTGGGTGCCGGAGGGCTTTGCGCATGGCTTCCTGGTGGTAAGCGAAGTGGCCGAGTTTCTGTACAAGACCACCGATTACTATGCGCCTGCGCATGAGCGGGCGATACGCTGGGACGACGTGCAGCTCGGTATCCAATGGCCTTTGCAGAGCGCGCCGGCGCTGTCGGCCAAGGATGTGGCGGCCTTGAGCTTCGCCGAGGCCGAGGTTTTCGCCTGAGCCCCCAGCGCGGCACTACCATCCCTGACACGCCCTGCCATTTTGGCAGGGCGTTTTCATTTAGCGACCGGTGCAACCGATCGGGCACATGACTTTGTTGCGATGCAGGAAAATTTTACCGCTGCATACAATTGCCTTAAAATAAGAATAATTCTCAAAAGCATTCTTAGTCTTATTCCCTCAAGGCCTTGATGTCCAAGCTGACTCGTCGGGCGTTGCCCTTATTGCTGATCTGCACGGCCCATCTGCTGGGCCTGTTGGCACTGGCCTATGGTCTGGGCAGCAGCCCGCCAACGCCACCGCAGGCGGTGATCAGCGCCGGGGTGTTGCCGCCGCAGCCCTTGCCCGTCGTCGCCCCGCCATCCGAACCGACGCCAGCGCCGCCCAAGCCGCAGCAAAGACCCACTCCACCCAAGCCGGCGCCATTGCCGCCGTCGAAAAACGCGCCACCGGCCCCGGATGCGATTACCGCGCCCGCCGCCGAGCCGCAGCCCGTGCAGCCGGAAGTGGCGCGCGCCGAAGCGCCGCCCGCCCCGCCGGCACCACCAGCACCGCCCGCGGTGGTACCACCGCGCAGCGATGCCGCCCATCTGAATAACCCGGCCCCGGCCTATCCGACCCTGTCACGCAAGCTCGGCGAACAAGGGCGCGTGCTGCTGTCGATCTATGTGCTGGCCGATGGCACCGTGGGTGAGATCAAGCTCAAGCAATCGAGCGGTTTCAGCCGTCTCGATGAGGTGGCGCTCAGCACGGTCAAGCGCTGGAAGTTCGTACCGGCGCGCCAGGGCGATAACGCCATTGCCTACTGGTATGTGCAACCGCTGAATTTTTCCCTGAACGCGGGCTAGGCCTGCGCGCATCAATGATGGATATCCGGCCTTGCAGCAAGCGGGCCTTGTTTGGAGAGACGTAGCAATGGAACAGAGTCATTTCAGCCTGGCCAATATGTGGGCGCAAGGCGATGTGGTTACCCGCGGCGTGGCGATTGCCTTGCTGCTGATGTCGATTGCGTCCTGGTATGTGATCGTCACGCGTGCGCTGCGCCAGATGCGCCAGCGCCGCATGGCTCAGTCCGCCACGGCCGAGTTCTGGCATGCGCAGTCTTTCAGCGCCGGCCTGCACCTGCTGGATGGCGATCGCGAGAGCAATCCCTTCCGCCATCTGGCCGAGGAAGCGCGCGATGCGGTTGCCCACCATCGCGACAGCCAGGACGATCTGCACGGCCAGCTGGCGCTGACCGACTGGGTGACCAGCTGCCTCAAGCGCGCGATCGATGAATCGGTCGAGCGCATGCAGTCCGGCCTGTCCATCCTCGCTTCGGTCGGATCCACCGCGCCCTTCGTGGGCCTGCTCGGCACGGTGTGGGGCATCTTCCATGCACTGATCAGCATCGGCTTCTCGGGCCAGGCCAGCATCGACAAGGTGGCGGGCCCTGTGGGTGAGGCGCTAATCATGACCGCCTTTGGTCTGGTGGTCGCCATCCCGGCCGTACTCGGCTACAACGCGCTGACCCGCGGCAATAACGCGCTGCTTGGCCGCATCAACCGCTTCGCCCACGACCTGCACGCCTACTTCGTGACCGGTGCGCCGGTGGTGCGCCCGGAAAACAATGGCAAGCCGGTGCTGACCACCGTACGCAGCCAGCAACAGGTGGGCTAAGCGATGGCGTTCGGAAGCGGAAACTTCGAAGGGCCCAGCGGCGGCGGGGTGATGAGCGAGATCAATATGACTCCGCTGGTCGATGTGATGCTGGTGCTGCTGATCATCTTCATGCTGACCGTGCCGGTGATCACCCATTCGGTGAAGCTTGATCTGCCGCGCGCCGAGAATGCGCCGAACGAGATCAAGCCCAAGACGGTGAACCTGGCAATTACCGAGGACGGCACGCTGTATTGGAATGAGGCGGTAGTCAGCAAGGAAGACTATGCGGCCCGCTTAGCCGAGCTGGCCGTGCAGACTCCGCAGCCCGAGCTGCATATCCGTGCCGACCGCAAGGTGCAGTACGAGCATGTGGCCCAGGCCATGGCGGCCGCCCAGCGCACCGGTGTACACAAGCTCGGCTTTGTCACCGAGCCGGGGCAGTAAACGATGTGGATCGCGCTCATCCTGCTCACGGGCGTGATCCTGGGCGTGGCCTGGCTCAGCTACAGCATGCCGCCCTGCATGCGCTGCTGGCGCCACGGCCACTGCCAACGCGCAACCCAATGCCAGGGCGAGCGCAAGGCGACGACGGTGCGCTGGCGCCTGTCGCCGCCGCGTCTTTAGTTATCTCGCCTTTAGCTTTCCAACTTGGCTAGCAGGGCGTTGATCTCTCCCTGCCGCCCACGATCGGCACTTTCCCGGCCTGCACGGGGCGCTGCGCTGCGTGCCTTGAGTAGATGCTGGCGCGCAGCGACCTTATCCCCCTGGTCGAACAGGAACTCGGCGTAGAAGTAGTTGCTGTCTATGCCGTCCGGATTGGCCGCCAACCCGCGCTTGAGTAGCTCGGCCGCTTTCTTGTCATCGCCAAAGCCAATCGGCCAGCCCGGCACCTTGTGGTAGAGCACGCCCAGCGAGGTCAGGGCCGAGCCATTGAGCGTGCTGGCGTCCTTGGCGATCACCGCCTCGAACGCCGCCTTGGCCGCCTTCGCATACTTGAGCGCACCCAAGCCGCCCTTAGCGCCCGCATAGCTGGAATTGACGATGCCCTTCCAGGTCAGCAGGGCTAGGTCCTGCGCGCCTGCGCTATCGGTGTCCTTGACCAGCTGGGCGAAGGCCGCTTCCTTGGCATCGCCCTGCAGCTGGTACTGTGCTTCGGCCCAGCGCTGCTGAACCTGGCCGAGGTCAGCCGCCAGGGCAGCGGCGGACAACAAGAGGCCGATCAGGATCTTGGCGACGGTTTTCATGTTTTCTCTCCTTGCGCATAGCGGCGCACAATGGGTAATTGCTTGGCCAGTGCGCCATCGACGGCGCCGGGCAGAATCTGATTGAGGCGGAAGAACAGCTTTTCAGGCCAGCCGAGCACCCATTCGCGCACCGTTGTCTTGCGCAGGGCGCGCATGAGCTCGGCGGCGACCTTTTGGGGTGCATCCACGGCGGTGCCCAGTTCCGCATGCATCGCGCTGACCCGTGCGTCGTTCAGTGCGGTGTCGACCGCGCGCGGGGCGAAGTGCAGGATGCGTGGACCGTGCTGGCCGGTTTCGCGCGCCAGCGCCTCGCTGAAGACGCGCAGGCCGCCTTTGCTCGCGCAATAGCTGGCAAAGCCGGGGTAGCCAATGCTGCCGAACACCGAGCCGACATTGACCACGGTGGCCGCGGACCCAAGCTGTGGCCAGAGCGCGCGGATCAGCTTCATGGGAATGGCCAGGTTCAGTGCCAGCGTGGCGTCGATCTGCGCCTCGCTCTGGCTGGGGAAAAGGCCGAAATGCTGGATGCCGGCTGCGTTGATCAACAGACCCAGCGGCAGCGGCTGGGCGTTCACCGCGTCGGCCAGCAGGGCCGGGCTATCCGGGTCGTTCAGGTCGAGCGGCAGTGCGCGCGCGCGCGGCCCCAGTCGCTTGGCCAGCGCATCGAGCTTGGCCGCATCGCGTGCAATCAGCCACACCTGCCAGCCTTCACCCACCAGGGCCTGGGCAATGGCCGCGCCAATGCCGCCGCTGGCGCCAGTCAGCAGCGCGAGTTTCATACGGCCTCCGCGACGCGTGTTTCGCGCTCGGTCAGCGAGCGGAACACATTGCCGTACAGCACGAACATGCGTCGCGCCATATGGATGATGGCGTCCTGGTCGGTCGGGTCGTCGAGGCGGTTGACCAGTTCCTCGTAAAAGCGGATGTGCGACTGATCAAGCGCGCCGTGGCTGCTCAGATAGGTCATCGCCTGCGCGGGCAGGCCCAAGGTCTGGCGGATGATGCCGGCCATCGGGGTGGCCAGATTGACGCTGGTGCCTTCCAGCACGAACACCATGCCAAAGAAGCTGACCGGATTGCCGCGCATCACGCTATCCCAGGCGTAGCTGACCATCAGCTCGGTGCTGGCGTGCGGCTGGCCATGGCGCACTGCCTCGGCATCCGCGCCGCAGGCGGCGATATCGCCAAGTATCCATTCGTCGTGGCCTTTCTCTTCATCGATGTACTCGACAATCGCATCGAACAGCGGGCGCTGATCGGCACGCAGGCGGCTACCCACTGCCATCAGCAGCGGCACGGTGTGTTTGACGTGGTGGTAAGCCTCGGTGAGGAAGGCCACATAGCGCGCATGCGGCACCACCGCGCGCTGGCAGTCGAGGATGGCCGGTGCGGACAGCAGATAGGCGCGCTCGGCAGCGGTTTCGGCTTGCAGGCGTTGATAGAAGCTCATGTATTTTCCCCTAGCCCGATAAGGCGATGGTTGGACAGGATTGTTTCGCGGCACAAACGGCCATTGGCGGTGATTTCACCGGCCGCCACGCTCAGCGGTTGCTCCAACAGCTGCCAGCCGCTCAGGCGTGCGTAGCCCGGTAATTGGTCGTTGTGGGCGGCCAGCAGCGCGTTGGCGGCCAGCGCCTCGCTGCTGAAGAACAGGCCATGCAAGCCGTGCTGCTCATCGCCGTAGACGAAGGCCTGGCGTATGCCGGGCAGCGCGCAGAATTCGGCCTCCAGCCATTCGGGCGAGACATTCCGCCCCATGCCGGTGACGATGGTGTTTTTCTTGCGCCCAAGGATGGTCAGAAAGCCATCAGCATCGAGCTGGCCAAGATCGCCGGTGGCGATCTGCGCGGAGGCGCTGTCCTGGCCCAAGTAGCCGAGCATGGTGTTGCCGCCTACCAGCACCTCGCCATCGGCTGCGATGCTCACCTGCACATGGGCGAGCGGCTTGCCCACGCTGCCGATGCGCTGCGCGCCGACCCGGTTGAGTGCGACGACTGAGGCGGCTTCCGACAGGCCATAGCCTTCGAATACCGGCAGGCCCAGTGCCTGCGCCTGCAAGAGCGTGGCCTGCGCGCTCTTGCCGCCGCCCACGGCCAGAAAGCGCCAGGACTTGCGCAGCTGACCAGCCGCGGTGGCGGCCACCAGCCACTGCAAAGTGCTGGGCAGCAGGATCAGGCTATCGGCCGCGCTGGCCGCCAGGGTGCCGATAAAGCGCGGCACATCGGGCGGGAACTGCGCCATGCCAAGGCTGGCCAGCGGCATCAGCTCCACCGGCACGCCGCGCAGCAGCGGCAGGTAGACGCCGGCCAGGTTCTCCAGCAAAACTGCCAGCGGCATCACGCACAGATGGCGGCTGACTGCCAAGGGGCCGATGGCGGCATCCAGCGCGGCCACGGTCGCATCGAGCTGGGCAGCCGACAGGCAGACGCCCTTGGGCGCCCCGGTGGTGCCCGAGGTATAGGTGAGCTTGCAGGTGCCGGACGGCAGCGGTGCGGCAGTGCCGGTGTGTGGCAAGGGCAGGGCAGTCAGCTGGGTGCTAGGCAGGGCCTGACCGCGCGGGTCGGGCGAAATCAGCCAGCGCGCGCCGCTATCGGCCAGCACATGCTGGCGCTGCGCCTCGCTGAAGAAGGGCGGCAGTGGCAGGCCGGCGATACCCGCCTGGGCCAGCGCCAAGTCGAGCACCACCCAATCGATATCGTTGTCGGCCAGCCAGGCCAGTGGCCCACTCCAGCCTTGCTGGCTCAGCCAGTTGGCCAGCGCGTCCACCCGCTCGGCCAGTTCGGCATAGCTGAGCGTGTGCGCCGGGCTGATCAGCGCCGGGGCATCGCCCTGGCGTTGTGCATGCGTGTGCAGGGCGTGCAGGACGGCTTTCATCGCTGCCCCTCCTGCGTGCTGAGCTGGGCGGCGGCGCGGGCCAGAATCGGGTTGGCTTCCAGCGCCGCCAGGCCAGCAGCGATATCGCCGACCATGACAATCGGCTGCTGCTGGTAATAGGCGCCCCAGTTCTCGGGCTGCGGCACGCGCTCGGCCGCCGCTTCGCTCAGGGCGGTCAGCGGCAGGCCCATGCGCCGGAAGGTGGCGCGTACCGGTGCAGTCAGCGTGAACACCACATAGCGGCAGCGCGTGCTGGCCAGGTAACGCATCATCGCCAGGATCAGGCTATGGGTGTGGCCACCCTGGGCGGCCAGATTCCCGAGTTCGACGATATCGGCGCGCGCCACCGGGCGGTTCAGTGCCTGGGCCACGGCCATCTCCACCGGCTGATTCAGATAGTGCTCAAGAAACAGGCTGCCGCGCTCGGCCGATTGTAGGCCGGCCGTGGCCAGCAGCTGGCCATCGGCTGCGCGCACGGTGAACTGCTCGGGCAGGAGGCGAATGATGCGTGCCTCGTGCACGGCCTGAAAGCGGGCACGCACAAAGGGAAAAATGTCGGGCACATCGGCCGACTCCAGGCGTGCTTGCAAGCACGGACGCGGGCTGTAGGGATAGGCACTCAAGGCGGGCATCGCTCGTTCTCGTTCGTTTTCCAACCGGACGAGCAGATGCTGAGGGCTGTGGCTTAAAGCCAGCTTAAGGGGGGTGTTGCGTGCTGGATAGAGCGCGATTCCGCCGCCGCGAACAGTCGGGTCCGGCTTTGCGGGCGCGGCGTCTCGCCAGCCGGACAGGCGCGGGCTGGCTTTGACAGGCTTTCGGCACTGGCTTGTCCGGCTGGGCAGGCAGGCAGCGGAGCCGGACTATGTGTTTACCCGCGTGATTAGTGCATTTGTTCTTATTTTTCAGTGTCTTGTCGTGACTGGCACAGGCCTTGCCATGAGAGGCTACCGGCCGGCCCTGGTGGCTGAGCACGGTTCGGCGTGTGGCTCGATCCGCACGCCAGACGACAACACTGGAGAAGACAGACGCTTTGCCCGACCTGCCACGCAGCGCCCGCTGCCGTGCTGTCCTGCCGTGCCCCCCTGTCCTCTCCGCGCCTCAAGCCCGGGCCTTGCCCTGGTGGATGACGGAGACAAGATGGACCAAGACATCATTCTGGAAACCCAGGGCCTCGGGAAGGAATTCCGCGGCTTTGCCGCGGTATCCGACGTGAACCTGAAGGTAGCGCGCGGCAGCATCCACGCGCTGATCGGCCCGAACGGTGCCGGCAAGACTACCGTGTTCAATCTGCTGACCAAATTCCTGCCGCCTACCCATGGCCGGGTGATCTACCAGGGCGAGGACATCACCGCGCTGCAGCCGGCCGAGGTGGCGCTCAAGGGCCTGATCCGCTCCTTCCAGATCTCGGCCGTGTTTCCGAATATGAGCGCGCTCGACAATGTACGCGTGGCCTTGCTGCGCGTGGCCGGTGGTTCACACCGCTTCTGGACCTCCAACCGCCAGCTCGATGCCTATACCGACCGCGCGATGACCCTGCTGGCCGATGTCGGCCTGACCGACTTCGCCCAGGTGCTGGCCGGCGAGCTCGCCTATGGCCGCAAGCGCGCGCTGGAAATCGCCACCACCCTGGCGCTCGAACCCAAGCTGATGCTGCTCGACGAGCCTACCCAAGGTATGGGCATCGAGGACGTGGACCGAGTGACCGCGCTGATTCGCCGCGTGGCTGAAGGGCGCACGATTCTGATGGTCGAGCACAACCTGAAGGTGGTGGCCACCCTGGCCGACAAGATCACCGTGCTGGCGCGCGGCCAGGTGCTTAGCGAGGGCAATTACGCCACCGTCTCGCAGGACCCACGTGTGATGGAAGCCTATATGGGCGTCTCGGCCGACGAGGCCACCGAACTCGAAGGAGCCCACCATGGCTGATGTACTCGACCACGGCGGCGAAATGCTGCGCGTGACCGGCCTGCATGCGTTTTACGGTGAATCGCACATCCTGCATGGCATCGACTTTGGCGTACGGCGCGGCGAGCTGGTGACCCTCTTGGGCCGCAATGGTGCTGGGCGTACCACCACACTCAAAGCCATTCTGGGCCTGACCGGCCGGCGCGCCGGCTCGGTGATGGTCAACGGCCGCGAAGCGATCCAGCTGCCCACCCACAAGATTGCTCACCTTGGTGTGGGCTGGTGCCCGGAAGAGCGCGCGATCTTCTCCAGCCTGAATGTGGAAGAGAACCTGAACCTGCCGCCCAAGGTGCGCAGCGATGGCATGTCGCTGGAGGAAATCTACGAGCTGTTTCCCAATCTGTGGGAACGGCGCAAGAGCCAGGGCACGCGCCTGTCGGGTGGCGAGCAGCAGATGCTGGCCATGGCGCGCATCCTGCGCACCGGCGCGCGCCTGCTGCTGCTTGATGAGATCACCGAGGGCCTGGCGCCGGTGATCGTGAAGAAGATCGGCGACAGCGTGCGCCTCCTGAAGGCGCGCGGCTACACCATCGTGCTGGTCGAGCAGAACTTCCGCTTTGCCGCCGGCATTGCCGACCGCCACTACGTGATCGAACACGGCCAGGTGGTGGACGCGGTCTCGGCCGAGGAGCTGTCGGCCAGCGCCGACCGGCTCAACAAGTATCTGGGCGTCTAAGCGCCCCTACGCATCCCTTGCAACACCCATCCAAAAACAACGGAGACATCATCATGCAAGCACGACGCAAACAACTCGCCCTGGCCCTTGCGCTGGCCCTGCCGGGCCTGGCCGTGGCCGGCCCGATCTCGGACGATGTGGTCAAGATCGGCATCCTGACCGATATGTCGGGCGTGTATGCCGGCGTGGGCGGCAAGGGCTCGGTGATTGCCGCGGAAATGGCGATTGCCGATTTCGGCGGCAAGGTGGCGGGCAAGCCAATCCAGGTGGTCAGCGCCGACCACCAGAACAAGGCCGATATCGGCGCCGGCAAGGCGCGCGAATGGTTCGACACCCAGGGCGTGGACATGATCAATGACTTGCTCAACTCGGGCGTGGGCATTGCGGTGCAGAAGCTCGGTGCGGAAAAGAAGCGCATCACCATCAATAACGGCGCCGGTTCCACCGCGCTGACCGGCAAGGAATGCTCGCCCTACGGCATCCACTACGCCTACGACACCTATGCGCTGGCCAAGGGCACCGCCACCGCGCTGATGAAGCAGGGCATGGATTCCTGGTACTTCCTGCAGGCCGACTATGCGTTCGGCCAGGCCCTGCAAGGCGATGCCGCCAAGATCGTCCAGGCGCTGGGCGGCAAGGTGGCCGGCACGGTCAAGCATCCGCTGTCCTCGACGGATTTCTCTTCCTATCTGCTGCAGGCGCAAAGCTCGGGCGCCAAGGTGGTGGGCCTGGCGAACGCGGGCGGCGACTTCGTCAACGCGGTCAAGCAGGCCAAGGAATTCGGCCTCAAGCAGACCATCGTCGGCCTCCTGGTATTCGATAGCGATGTGAAGGCACTGGGCCTGAACGCCGCCCAGGGCATGAAGTTCACCACCGCCTATTCCTGGGAGCTGAACCCGGAGATGGAAGCCTTCGGCAAGAAGTTCTTCGCCAAGGCCGGCTTCATGCCGACCATGGACCACGCCGGCGTGTACTCCTCGACCATGCATTACCTGAACGCGATCAAGGCTACCGGCACCGATGACGCCGATGCGGTGATGAAGAAGATGCGCGAGACCCCGGTCAATGACTTCTTCGCCAAGAAGGGCGTGATCCGCGAGGACGGCCGCTTCGTGCATGACATGTATCTGGTGGAAGTGCTCAAGCCGTCCGAATCCAAGGGGCAGTGGGATCAGCTCAAGCTGGTGGCCACCATCCCGGGTGAGCAGGCCTTCAAGCCGCTGTCGGCCAGCGAGTGCGCATTGGTGAAGAAATAAGCCGTGGCGCGCGGCCCCGGCGTGGGCCGCGCGTGCAAGTGTGGTCTCCCTCGCCCTCGTGCGGGGGAGGGCAGCGCTGATGTTTTGATGAGGTTGACTCCATGGATATCCCCCTCCAGGCCGTACTGTCGCAGGCCATGCTCGGGCTGAACAATGGCGCGTTCTACGCGCTGCTCAGCCTTGGCCTTGCGGTGATCTTCGGCATGCTGAACGTGGTGAACTTTGCCCACGGTGCGTTTTACATGCTGGGTGCGTTTGCCGCGCTGCTCGGCTTTGATTACCTAGGTCGCTTCCTGGGCGACGAATCGCTGCGCATGAGCTTCTGGGCCGCGCTTATCCTGGGCCCGCTCATCGTGGGCAGTATCGGCGTGGTGGTGGAAAAGACCATGCTGCAGCGCCTGTATAAGGTCGACCATCTGTACGGCCTGCTGCTTACCTTTGGCCTCGCGCTGATCTTCGAGGGTGTGTTCACCAATTACTTCAATGTCTCGGGCGAGCCCTATAACGGCAAGCCGGAAATCCTGGAAGGCGCGTTCGACCTGGGTTTCATGTTCTTTCCCAAGTACCGGCTGTTCGCCATCGTGCTTTCGCTGGCGGTGTGCTTCGGCGTTTGGTACCTGATCGAACGCACACGCCTGGGCAGCTATCTGCGTGCCGGCACCGAGAACCCCGATGTGACGCGCGCCTTCGGCATTGATGTGCCGATGCTGCGCACACTCACCTATTTCCTCGGAGTGGCGCTGGCTGGCCTCGCCGGTGTGGTGGCGGCACCGATCTACTCGGTCAGCCCGAAGATGGGTTCGGACCTGATCATCATCGTGTTCGCGGTGGTGGTGATCGGCGGCATGGGTTCCATCATGGGCGCCATCGTCACCGGCCTCGCGCTCGGCCTCTTGGAAGGCGTGGTCAAGGTGTTCTACCCGCCGCTGGCCAATACCGTGATCTTCATCGTGATGGCGCTGGTGCTGCTGTGGCGCCCGGCCGGCCTGTTCGGCAAGGAGGCCTGAGATGCAAGCGCATGATCTGAATCAAACCAGCCTGAATGTGGTGCGCATGGCCGACTCCCGTCCCAACTACCTGCCCTGGGGCATGGCGCTGGCTGTCTGCGCCGCCGCGCCCTTCTTCATTTACCCGGTGTTCGCGATGGAGCTGATGTGCTTCGCGCTGTTCGCCTGTGCCTTCAATCTGCTGCTCGGCTTTGGTGGCCTGCTCAGCTTTGGCCATGCCTGCTTCTTTGGTGGCGCCGCCTATCTGAGCGGCCATGCGCTCAAGGTCTGGGGCCTGACACCCGAGCTCGGCATTCTGTTCGCCACCGCCGGCGCGGCCGTGCTGGGTCTCTTGATTGGCCTGGTGGCCATCCGCCGCCAGGGCATCTACTTCGCCATGGTGACGCTGGCACTCGCGCAGATCGTGTTCTTCGCCTGCCTGCAGCTGCCGATGACCGGTGGCGAGGACGGACTGCAGGGCATTCCTAAGGGGCGCCTCCTGGGCCTGATCGATCTATCCGCCACGGTCAGCATCGGCGGCCAGCAGCTACCGCTGGCGCTGTACTTCTTCGTGCTGGCCATCACCTTCGGCGGTTACTGGCTGATCTGGCGTACGGTCAACTCGCCCTTCGGCGTGGCCTTGAAGGCGATCCGCGAGAACGAGGCGCGCGCGCTCTCGCTCGGCTACCGGGTCGACCGTTACAAGCTGGCCGCCTTCGTGATGTCGGCCGCGCTGGCCGGCCTCGCTGGCGCCACCAAGGCGCTGGTGGTGGGGCTCGCCTCACTGACCGATGTGTCCTGGCATATGTCGGGCGAGGTGGTGCTGATGACCCTGCTGGGTGGCATGGGCACCCTGCTCGGGCCGGTGGTCGGTGCGGTCACCGTGGTCAGCCTGCACCACGAGCTATCCAGCCTCGGCTCCTGGGTCACCGTCACCATCGGCAGCATCTTCGTGCTGTGCGTGCTGGCCTTCCGGCGCGGCATCGTGGGCGAGATTGCCCATAGGCTGAAGAAGACCTTCTAGCGCCACCCGGCCCACCCACACCGTTCCACGCACTGAATTCACCCCTCCCGCGCCAGCTGGCTGGCGCCGGGCGGGCTAGCTGCAGCCTGACTTCCCATAAAAACTGGAGACAATGTCATGCCCCTGCCTTACCTGAAGCCTTTGAGCAGCGCCCTGATCCTGTGCTTTACCCTGGCCGCCTGTGGTAGCGATGACCCGGCCCCGGTGGCCAAGAATGTCAAACCCGGCTGGCTGGGCAGTATCGCCAGCAAGACTTACGACGGCACGAGCGACGACCTGCTGACCGCGGGCCTGGGCAAGACCGGCCTTGCCGGTGCGCGGCCAGCCTTTGCCGACGCGAGCGCACCGACAGCGGCCGAGCTGCGCCGCGATGCGATCTACAACAACTACCGCGCGCTGGTGGATATGACCACGACCGGTGGCTATGGCCGCCTGTATGGGCCGAATATCGACCGCAGCGGCAATGACTCGCTGGGCGAGGGCAAGATTGCCGGCGAGGAGCATATCGCCTTCGCCGACGATGGCACTGGCCGCCAGAACGTGACCCTGATGGTGCAGATTCCGGCCAGCTTCGACAGCAGCCGCCCCTGCGTGGTGACCGCCACCTCAAGCGGTTCGCGCGGCGTGTATGGCGCAATCTCGGCCGCGGGGGAATGGGGGCTCAAGCAAGGCTGCGCGGTCGCCTATGCCGACAAGGGCAGCGGTCTTGGCGTACATGATCTGGCCAATGACACGGTCAATCTGATCGACGGCACCCGCGCCAGCCGTGCCAGCGCCGGTACGAACGCCAACTTCAGCGCCGCGCTCAGCGATGCCGAGTTGGCCAGCTTCAATGCCGCCTTCCCGAACCGGATTGCGCTCAAGCATGCGCATTCGCAGCAGAACAGTGAGAAGGACTGGGGTCAGGCCACGCTGCGCGCGGTCGAGTTCGCCTTCTATCTGCTGAACGAGAAATACGCAGCGGCCGCCGACGGTGGTGGCAAGCGCGCCGATTATGCAACCCCGGCCAGGGTGACTGTGATTGCCGCCTCGGTCTCGAATGGCGGTGGCGCCGCGCTGGCCGCGGCCGAGCAGGACAGCCGCGGCCTGATCGACGGCGTGGCCGTGGGTGAACCGCAGGCCCAGCCCAAGGATGTGAGCGGCATCAGCATCCAGCAGGGCGGGGTGCTGCAGACCAGCATCGGCAAGCCCTTGATCGACTACTTCACCCTGGCCAATCTCTACCAGCCCTGCGCGGTGCAGGCCGCTGCCCTGGCCGGTACCAACTCGGCCTTCAATGCGGTGAACGCGACCTTGGGGGCGGCGCGCTGCAGCAGCCTGGCTGCCAAGGGCCTGGTCACCGGCGCCACGCTGGAGGAGCAGGCCAGCGATGCGCTGGCCAAGCTACGCGCCGGCGGCTGGCTGGCCGAAGCTGACGCGCTGCACGCCAGCCACTACGGCCTGAATGCCACCCTGGGCGTGACCATGGCTTATGTGAACGCCTATGGCCGCTTCAGCGTGGCCGACAATGTGTGTGGCTATAGCTATGCATTTACCGATGCGACTACCGGTGCGGTGGTGGCACCGCTGGCCAATAATCTGGCCGCCATCTTCGGCAATGGCAATGGCGTGCCACCCACGGGCGGGATCAGCGTGGTCAACAATCTGAGCGTGGGCGGCGCGCGCGCCGATGCCTTCTCGCTGTCGGCCTCCACCAATAGCGCTGACTACAACATCGATGGCGCGATCTGCCTGCGCAAGCTGGCCACCGGCATCGACCCCTTGACCGGGGCGGCACTCAGCGGCAGCGAGCTAGCCCAGTCCGACAAGGTGCGCGCCGGTGTGGCCGAGACGCTGCTCAGTGCGAATCTGCGCGGCAAGCCAGCCATTATCGTGGCCGGCCGTGCCGATGCGCTGATTCCGGTCAACCACGCAGCGCGCGCCTATTACGCCGCCAACCAGAAGGTGGAAGGAGCCAGCTCGCGGCTGCGCTATATCGAGGTCACCCACGGGCAGCATTTCGATGCCTTCCTCGGCCTGTCCGGCTTCCCGACCCGCTTTATCCCGCTGCATGTGTATGCGGGCCGCGCGCTGGATGCGATGTGGGACCACCTGCAGCACGGCACGGCGCTACCCAAGAGCCAGCTGGTGCGCACCACGCCGCGTGTCAATGCCAGCGACAACATCAGCAGCGCCAATGTGCCCTATATCGCCGCCAATCCGGCCGGCAGCGAGGCGATCAGCTACGCGGCCGGCGTGCTGAGCGTGCCCAACTAGGGCGGTCTGCGCACCGACCGGCGCCGCCTGCTGGCGGCGCTGCACCCGGTATGCCAGCAGGCGGGGGCGGTTGCTTCTTGGTCCGGGTTTTCCGGCCCCGCCTGCCCGGCATGCCACTACCGAACAAGGCCCTGTCGCAATGCGGAAGGCAGGGTCTGGCCAAAGCGTGCTCCGCAAACACTGGGTGGCAGCCGTGATCCGGCCTGCGCCACCGCGCCGGGGCGGCCAGCCCGCTCCGGCGACCTTTTTTGGCCCATCGATTCAGGCAACAAACACAACGCAGTACTGACAACGGAGATAACACCTATGCAACGCAAGCTTCCCCTGCTGCTGGCCCTGCTGGTTTCTGCCGGCGCGTTGGCCGATGTAACCGTGTATGGCCAGGCCAATGCCGGCCTGATCCTGCACAAGGCCAATAGCACCACCAAGACCAAGATCGACAATCTGTACACTCCTTCGCGCCTCGGTTTTCGTGGCACCGAGGACCTCGGTGATGGCTTGAAGGCCAGCTTCCAGCTCGAGCAGCAGGTGAATATCGATACCGGTGACGGCATGAACTTCGGCCAGCGCGAAGCCTGGGTGGCCCTGAGCGGCGGCTTTGGCAAGCTGGGCCTGGGTCGTGGCAAGACGCCGTACACCAATACCGCCGACTACTTCGAGATCTTCGACGGCAGCAGCCTGGGCCTGGCCATCTATGGCGTGGACGGCGTGACTAATGCCGGCGCGCTGGGTGCCACCGCCAGCGCCGGCGGCGCGCGCTTTCATAACAGTGTGCGTTACGACAGCAATAACCTGAATGGCTTTACCGCCGCCGTGCAGCTTGGCGTGGGCGAGAACGAGACCGATACGGTCAAGGAAACCCGCGCGCTGTCGATGAACGCGCGCTACAACTTCGGCCAGTTTGGCGTGTTCGGCGCGTATTCGAGCATCAGCGATGCCGGCGGTGTGGCTGGCGCCGACAAGACTGCGCTGCTGCTGGGCGGCGCGGCCAAGTTCGATGCGCTGACCGTGCAGCTGGGCTGGCAGCGCGGCGAGCTGGATGCCAACCAGAGCGAGCGCGATAGCGTGATTAGCACGCTCGCCTATGCAGTCGGCCCCACCACCTACAAGGCCGGCATCATCCTGGCCGGCGAGCAGGACCTGGCTGGCAGCAGCGTGGCGAACAGCGACTACCGGCTGATGGCGCTGGGCGTCAAGCATGCGCTGAGCAAGCGCACCAATCTGGTGGCCGAATATGCGCGCAAGGATGCCGATGGCTCGGCCAATGACCAGACCGCCTTGACCCTGGCCGTCATGCACGCGTTCTAAGCGCATGGGCCAACACCGGTTCTGCCCGCACATTGCGCTGCGCGCCCTGTGTGGGCAAACCCTGGTCCGGCTGTCCAGATTTCCTGGGGTGAGCAGCCGGGACTAGCACCACCTTGAGGGCGGCTTGCGCCGCCCTTTTTTCCGCCCCGGGCCGCACAGGCTGCGTGCAAGGCGCAGCCAGGGCAGTACGTGAATCCGAGAACCCGATCTTCGCCCTGGAGATGAAGGGTCGTGGCGAGGGAGGAAATCCCCACACCAATATGGAGACAACACGATGCAAGCCTTTCGCTCCCTGGGTGCACTCGGCCTCGGCCTGATCGCGCCCGCCGCCCTCGCTGCCGTCAATCTGGGCAGTTACAACGTCACGCTCAATGACAGCTCGGTCTCCGGTCTCTCGGCCGGCGGCTTCATGGCTGTACAGTTACAACTCGCCCATTCCAGTCTGTTCAAGGGGGCCGGCATCATCGCCGGCGGCCCGTACGACTGCGCAGGCCAGAACAACTACACGGCCTGCATGTATGCGGGCAGCCCGAATGTGGCGCCCCTGGTCAGCACCACCAACAGCCGCAGCGGGGTCAGCATCGACCCGGTGGCCAATCTGGCCAGCCACAAGGTCTTCCTGTTCTCGGGCACCTCCGACAGCACGGTGGGACCAGGGGTGATGAACAAGCTGCGCGACTACTACACCACTGCCTCGAACTTCGTGCCGAGCGCCAATCTGCAGTACAAGAACAATCTCAATACCGCGCATACCTTCCCGACCGATTTCGACAGCACGGGCAATAACGCCTGCTCAAGCGCCACCTCGCCCTATATCAGCAACTGCGGCTATGACGCGGCCGGCGCCTTGCTCCAGCACATCTACGGCAGCCTGAATGCGCGCAATAACGGCACGCTGTCCGGCCAGTTCATCGAGTTCAACCAGAGCGAGTTCATCGCCAATCCGACTAGCCGGGGCATGGACAGCACAGGCTGGCTGTATGTGCCGGCCGACTGTGCGGCGGGCCAAGCCTGCAAGCTGCACGTGGCCCTGCACGGCTGCCAGCAGTACTACGACAAGATTGGCGACAAGTTCATCAAGCACACCGGCTACAACCGCTGGGCCGATACCAACCGGCTGATCGTGCTGTATCCGCAGACTGTGGCCGATAACAGCAGCCACGCCACCGCCGCCAGCGGCAGCCTGCCCAATCCCAACGGCTGCTGGGACTGGGTGGGCTGGTATGGCAGCAACTTCGCACAGAAGAGCGGCGTGCAGATCAGCGCCATCAAGGCCATGATGGAGCGCATTGCCAGCGGCGCGGTGAGTCTGGCTGCGCCAAGCGGCCTGGCCCAGACCGGCAGCAGCGCCAGTTCCATCAGCCTAAGCTGGAACGCGGTCAGCGGCGCCAGCGGCTACAACCTGTACCGCAATGGCAGCAAGGCCAATACCAGCCTGATCAGCAGCACCGCCTATACCGATGCTGGCCTGATCAGCGGCACCGCCTATAGCTACACGGTGCGCGCGGTGGGCAGCGGTGGCGTGGAGGGCGCGGCCAGCAGCATGCTGAATGCCAGCACCACCGGCACGCCACCCGCGGTGCCGGTGCCGGGCGGCCTCGCCATCAGCAGCGTCGCCGACAGCAGCGTGGGGCTGAGCTGGAGTGCGGTGGCCGGCGTGGCCGGCTACAACGTCTATCGCGCCAGCAGCGCCAACGGCCCCTATAGCCGCGACAACAGCGCGCTGATCACCACCACCAGCTACACCGACAGCGGCTTGAGCGCGGCCACCACCTATTACTGGCGTGTGCGCGCCCAGGATGCGGGTGGCACGGAAAGCGCCGATTCCAGCGCAGTCAGCGCTACCACCAGCAGCGCGCCGGTCTGCTTCACCAGCAGCAATTACGCCCATACCACGGCCGGGCGCGCTACTCAGAGCGGCGGCTACACCTATGCCAAGGGCAGCGGCCAGAACATGGGCCTGTGGAACACCTTCACTACCACCACGCTCAAGCAGACCGGCCCCGATTACTACCTGATCGGCAGCTGTTCCTGATCTGCACTGGGCGCCTTGCGCGCCGCAGCGCGGCCCGCAGCTTGATCGGGTCGCGCTGTCTTTCTCCCTCTGTTTTCTCACCTTGCAAAGGGGCCGTGCCCCTTGGAGATCCCATGTCGTATCGCTTTTTATCCGCTGCGCTGCTTGTCCTGCTGGTTGTGCCCGTGCTGGCGGCCGAACTGGTCATCGGCCAGGCCGCGCCGCTCAGTGGTTCGATTGCCAGCACTGGCCAGCGTATGGTGCTGGGTGCGCGTATCTGGTTCGACCATGTGAATGCCCAGGGCGGCATACATGGCGCGCGCCTGCGCCATGTGGTGCGCGACGATGCTTACCAGGTCGAGCAGACCGTAGCGCAGACCCGCAAGCTGATAGCCGAAGACCAGGCGCTCGCGCTGATCGGCTTTGCCGGCACGGCCAATATCGCCGAGCTGCTCAAGCAGCGCGTGCTCAGCGAGGCCGGCATCGCACTGGTGGCGCCCTACACGGGTGGCGCGCCGCTGCGCGAGGCGGGCAATACCAGCATCTTCCATATCCGCGCCAGCTATGCGGACGAGGCCGAGCACATGGTCAAGCAGCTGAGCACGCTCGGTTACGAGCGGATCGGTGTGCTCTACCAGGACGATGCCTTCGGTAAATCGGGCCTGGATGGGGTGAAGGACGCCCTGGCGCGCCGCAAGCTGCAGCCCTTGCTGGCGGTCGGCTATCCGCGCAATACCGCCGAGGTGAACCCGGCGGTGACCGCCATGCTCAAGGCCCAGCCGGCGGCCATCATCATGGTGGCGGTCAACAAGCCGGCTGCTGCCTTTGCCAAGGCCTACCGCGCGGGCGGTGGCGCGGCCCAACTGATGAATATCTCGGTGGTCGACCCGGCCGAGCTGGTGCGCCTGGCCGGCATCGAGGCGGTACGCGGCCTCGGCATCTCGCAGGTGGTGCCTTACCCGTACACGCCCAATCTGCCGGTGCTCAAGGAATTCCAGGCCCTGCTCAAGCAGTATGGCGACGGCGCCGAGCCCAGCTACACCGCCTTCGAGGAATTCATTGGCGCCAAGGTGCTGACCGAGGCCTTGCGCCGCGCCGGCCCCGCACCGACGCGCGCCAAGTTGAACGCCGCGCTGGCCTCGCTCAGCCCCTATGATGTGGGCGGCTACCGAGTGGACTTTGGCGCACGCAAGCGCAGCGGTTCCAGCTTTGTCGAGGTAACGGTGATCGGCGGTGATGGGCGCCTGCTTAAGTAGCGACACGATGGCTCGCCCGCCCATCGATGTCGCCCGCGCCGGCTGTTTAGCGGGCCGGTGCTTGAAAGTGGGCGCTGCCGCGCGCATCTTGTCGCTTCCTAGACCGCATTGATGCGAGCCCGCCATGGCCAAAGCCTTGAAGATTGATTTTGTTTCCGATGTGTCCTGCCCCTGGTGCGCAGTCGGCCTGTATTCGCTGGCTGAGGCGCTGCGCCGGCTGGACGGCGAGCTGAGCGCTGAGCTGCATTTCCAGCCCTTCGAGCTGAATCCGCAGATGGTGGCCGAGGGCGAGGACATCCATGAACACCTGGCGGCCAAGTACGGGCTGGATGAGGCGCAGCTTGCGCAGAACCGTGCGGCGATACGTGCGCGCGGTGCCGAGGTCGGCTTCAGCTTTACCGAGGGCAAGCGCAGCCGCATCTATAACACCTTCGACGCGCACCGCCTCTTGCACTGGGCCGAAGGCGAAGGCCGTCAGCGCGCGCTGAAGGAGGCGCTGTTCAAGGCCTACTTCACCGATGGACTTGACCCGAGCGATCACGCGGTCTTGCAGCAGCTGGCTGAGCAGGTCGGGCTGGATGGCGAGCGTGCCGCGGCCATCCTGGCCAGCGATGCCTACGCGGCCGAGGTGCGCAGCGCGCAGGCCTTCTACCAGCAGCACGGCATCCGCTCGGTGCCGGCCATCATCATCAACGAACGCCACCTGATTTCGGGCGGCCAGCCACCTGAGCTGTTCGAGCGCGCCCTGCGCGAGATCGCCGCGCAAGTCTGACGGAGTGCATGCCCTAGCTGGCCAGATGCGGCTGCATGAGTTCGGCCAGCCAGTGCATAAAGGCCTGCACCCGGCGCGGTAGCTGGCGGCGGTTGGCATACAGCAGGCTGACCGGCATGGGCGGGGCCGGGTAGTCGGGCAGCACGGTTTGCAGGGCGCCGCTGGCCAGATGGACGGCGGCGCCCACCGTCGGCACTTGGATCAGGCCGAAGCCAGCCAGGCAGGCGCCCATATAGGCATCGGTGTTGTTCACGCTCAGCGCGCCCGGCATGGCGCGGTAGCGCGGCTGGCCGTCCGCATCCTGGTATTCGAAGCCGAGCGCCTTGCTGCCCAGCGTGGGCTGGTAGTGGATCAGCTGGTGCTGGTCGAGGTCGTCCAGGGTCTGCGGTGTGCCATGGCGGGCCAGGTAGGCAGCGCTTGCACAGTTGATCTGGCGGAAGTGGCCAAGCGGGCGCGCGATCAGGCTGGAATCGCCCAGCGTGCCGATGCGCAGCACACAGTCAAAACCCTCACGCACCAGATCGACACGCCGGTCGGTGCTGCTCAGCTCCAGTGCCAGGCGCGGGTGGGCGGCCAGAAAAGCGGGCAGGGCGGGCAGCACAATATGGCGCGCCACGCCGCTCGGCATATCCACGCGCAGCCGCCCACTCAGGCCGCCCTCGGCCTGCTGGAACATGCTCTGCAACTCCTCCATATCGGCCAAGAGGTCGCGGCAGCGCTCGTAGTAGGCCTGGCCGTCCTGGGTCATCTGCACCTTGCGCGTGGTGCGGTGTAGCAGCCGGGCGCCAAGCTGGCCCTCCAGCTGCTGGACTGCGGTCGAGATGCTGGCCTTGGGCAGGCTCAGCTGCTCGGCCGCCTGGCTGAAGCTGGCCAATTCCGCCACGCGCAGATAGATGCGCATCGCCTGCAGCTGTTCCATGTTTTCCCCTTTTGCCATTTTTCGCTAATGGCGAACAATCTAATCATTTCTGGCTGATTTATCGAGGTTAAAGCCGGCAATAGACTGCGCAGCAAGCACGGGGGAGGGCCCCGACGCTGAATCGACAGGAGTGATACCGATGCGTAAGCAGATTGCCGTGATTACCGGTGGCAGCCGTGGCCTGGGGCGCAATGCCGCGCTGAAGCTGGCCGCGCGTGGGGTGGATGTGGTGCTCACCTACCGCAGCCAGCAAGCCGAGGCCGCCGCGGTGGTGGCCGAGATTAACGCGCTGGGCGGCCAGGCCGCGGCCCTGCAACTGGATGTTGGCGAAAGCGCGGGTTTTGCCGCGTTTGCCAGCGCGCTGCAGGCGCAGCTGCGCGCACACTGGCAGCGCGAGCAGTTCGATTTCCTGCTCAATAACGCCGGTATCGGCATCCATGCCGGCTTTGCCGAAACCAGCGAGGCGCAGTTCGACCAGCTGATGAATATCCAGCTCAAGGGGCCGTTCTTCCTCACCCAGACCCTGTTACCGCTGCTGGCTGATGGTGGACGCATCCTCAATGTATCCACCGGGCTGACCCGCTTCGCGATTCCTGGCTTTGCCGCCTATGCGGCCATGAAGGGCGCCATCGAGGTGCTGACCCGTTATCAGGCCAAGGAGCTGGGTGCGCGCGGCATTGCGGTGAATGTGATTGCGCCGGGCGCCATCGAGACCGATTTTGGCGGCGGCGTGGTGCGCGACAATGCGCAGATGAATGCCTACTTGGCCAGCCAGACCGCGCTAGGCCGCGTGGGGATGCCCGACGATATCGGTGACGCGATTGCCATGCTGTTTGCCCCCGAGAGCCGCTGGCTGAATGCCCAGCGGGTGGAGGCCTCGGGCGGCATGTTCCTGTAAGCGGGCGCCCGGGCCGGGCGTGGCCAGTGCGCCAGGGGGCTTACTGCTTCAGGTCGTAGCTCATGAAGTCCACATATTGGATGCCGCCCACGCCCGAATTGACCAGCACCTTGACGCGGTCGCTATAGCCCTTGCGGGTGAATACCGAGAACTGTGGCTTGTCGGTATCGAGCGTGAATTCCTTATCGGCCTTCAGCGACTCGTGCTTGTCGGTGGCGATCTGGGCAGTGCGCGGCAGGGTTTCCAGCGCGTGGATCTGCACATGCTTCTCGGCCGCAAACTTGATCAGCGAGACATTGATATAGCGGTTATCGGTGACGAAGTTCAGGTAGAGCGTCTTGTTCTTCGACTGCTCGACCTTGCTGGCGGTCAGCGTTTCGTTATTGAAGGAGTTGTACTGCCAGTCATCGGTATCCAGATAGTTCTTGATATAACCATCGAACAGCGCAAACGCGTCCGCCTCACTGACCGCCAACGTGTTCTTGATCGTCTCGGCGACCATTTTCTCATCGCCGCTCAGGCTGCCGTAGCCACCCAGGGCCCAGACATTGACTTGCAGGCATAGGCCCAGTGCGATGGTGATCAGCTTTTTCATAGTCCTACTCCCTATCGATATGGTTGGCTTGGCCGCAGCGTGGCGGCCGGCTCGCAGTATCGCCTACCCATCGTGGGAGCGGCCAGTGTGGTCGGTGGCAATAAGACCGGGTCGAGCGCTAGCTAATCGGGCTGGCCAATGTGGCGGCGCAGAAAGGCAACCGAACGCGCCAAGGCCTGCTGGCCCGGCTTGCCGTCCAGATCGAACTGGTATTCATGTCCGAGCTCGGGCTTGAGATCGGGTGGAAAGAACAGTGTTTCCACTGTCACGCCTTGCTTGGACAGTGCACTGGCCAAGGCTTGCGACTGCCCGAGCAGCGGGTCGGCATTGCCGGCCGAGATAAAGGCGGGGGGAAAGCGCGCACTGACTTCGGGCAGCACCGAAGCGGTGGCGAAGCGCACGTCCTGCTGGAAGTCCTTGCGCCCGCTATAGGCCCAGAGCACGGTACGCAAAAAGGCACCGAAGCCGCCGTCCAGATTGACCTCGCGTATATCGTAAGGTCCGCAGTACAGCAGCACGGCGGCCAATTGGCTACGCGCGATGCTGGCTTGTACGCCAATGCGCTGAGCATAGTCCGGCTCGCTCAGGCTGGCCGCCACCTGGGCTGCGATATGGGCGCCGGCCGAGTCGCCAGCCAGGATCAGCTTGTCGGCATCCACAGGTAGCATGCTGGCCTGCCGGCTCAGGTAGCCGAGTGCCGCGTGCACCTGACGCACGGGCGTGGGGTAGGTGGCGCCGGGCGCGATCGCATAGCCTACAACCGCCACGCTAAAACCTTGTCCGGCCAGGATGCGCGCATAGTTCCCTAACAGGGCCTTGCTGCCCGATACCCAGCCTCCGCCATGTATCCACACGATGGTGGGCAGTTTGCGCTGCGCACTATTTGCCGGGTAGAACAGGTCCAGAAAGGCATGCGGGCTATCCGCTGCATATTGCAGATCGCGCTGCTCGGCGATGTCGGCCGGCAGATGAGGCTGTTGCGCGCTGAAGGCACGCTGTGCGCCGCTATCAAATACGGCACGTATCAGCAGCGCGCCCGGCCAGGGACTCAGCTGCAGCGCAGCAAAAGTGCCCAGCGCAAGCAGGGCCAGGACGCTCAGCGAGCAGAGCAGGAAGCGGCGCATGCGGTCACTCCAATCAGGAAGGGGTGAGCCTGACTGTAGTACATGCGAGGTAGGGGGCCAGGTCGGCCTTAGTCAAACGGATAGACGAGCGGCACGCAGCCATAGGGCAGCGATTGGGCGAGCGGGAAGTCCACAAAGCCGTGGCGGCGGTAGAAGCCCTCGGCATTGCGCGAGGCATTGGCGCGCAGATGCCCGCGCGGCGAGCGTGTGCGGCATTGCAGCAGCGCCTGCGCCAGCAAGGCCTGCCCGGCGCCGCTGCCCTGGCTGGCCGGGCGGATATACAGCTCGGCCAGGTTCCAGTAGGCCTTGACCAGCATCAGCCCGACCATCTCATCACCCTGCAGGCACTTCAGGAAGAGATGGGCATCGCCCTCGGCCATGCATTGCGCATAGTTGGCGCAGCAATGCTCAAGCAAAGCGTCGATCTCGCCCGGGCTCAGATAGGCGGTCGAATGCAGTGCGGCCAGGGTCAGGCTGCGCGCGGCGGCCAGGTCGGCGGGGGTGAAGCGGGCCAGGGTGAGCGACATGGGGGAGGCGAACATGTGGGGCGGGCCGCCCAGTGTAGCGGCCCCTCGCGCGGTGCGCCTGCCGGGCTAGGGGGCGGGCTGGCGCGCATAGCTGACGGTCAGCGCCTCCCAGATATGCTCATCCGGCTGGCTCCAGTACACGATGCGCCCGCCATGCTGGGTATTGATCTGCCCATCGGTCGGCCCATGCGGTGTGCTGCGGTAGGCCACGCCCAGCGCCTGCAGGCGCATCAGCAGCGCATCGAATTCGGCATCGGACAGGCGAAAGCAGTAGTGGAGGCGCATAGGCTCCCCTGCTACCTGGTCCATATCCAGGGTCAGCCCCGCGCTCACATACACGGGGCAGAACGGCCCAGGTCCGGCTTCTGCCCAAGGGACACCCAGAATGCGCGCCAGCAGGGCAGCCGCGCCACGCTGGTCGCGGCAGGGAACGATCAGATGATCGAGTTCGATCGCCATCAGGGCTGCTCCCTTGCTTGGCCTGGCGCGCGTCTAGCCCTACGTGCATAGCAGCTTGGCCAGCCGGTCCAGGTTCTGTTCATTGGCTGGGCCGACGAAGTCGGCCAGCGCGTCTCTTTCCTCCGCGCTGTCGAATACCTGCCGCCATTGCAGCAGGGTTTGCGCGCCTTGGGCGCTCAGCGTGATGTCGAGCCAGAAATGGTGCACGAGCGCCAAGTGTTCGATCACGATGCGCTGGTCCGGTTGCAGCGTGTGAAAGCGGCTCTCGTTCGGATAGTCCTGACCATCCGGCCCATGCATGACGAAGCGCCAAGCGCCACCCGGCCGGAATTCAAAGGTCTGGAAGCTGCTGCGAAAGCCCGCTGGCCCCCACCAGCGCGCCAGCAGCGCAGGGTCGGCAAAGGCGGCGAATACCCGCGTGGGTGTGGCATCCAGCAGGCGCTGATGCAGGAAGGCGCGCGCGGCGCTGGTCTGGGCGTCGGGGAGAGCGGACATGGCCATCTTTCGCTGCGGCCGGCGGCTACTGGCTGGCCAGGAAGTGGGCAACCAGGGCATTCGCATGCCCATGGCCGAGCTGGTGCTCGGACTTGAGCAGGCTGACCAACTCCATATGCTTGCGCGGCCCGGCCTGGGTCAGGATGTCCAGCCAGTGCGCAATCGGCTGGCCATAGGTCTTCTCGATGGACGGGAAATAGCTGGCGGGGCCTTTGGGCTTGGCTTGTTCGGTCATGTCTTCCTCCTGCTTCGGGTAAAAAAACGGTCCGCGCGGTCTGAGCGCCGCTTGCGACCCTGTGGGGCGGCTGTCTAGCCCTGACGGCGCGCCGGTTCGCTCTGGTGCAGAAATTTGGTGTACAGATCGCGCGGCGGTGCCATCCCCAGCGATTTGAGGATCTGGCCGACATTGCCGCGGTGATAGCCGCCATGGGTGATCACGTGCAGGAGGATCTCCTCGCGCGACATGCGGCCGCGATCGCCATCCGTAAAGGTGAAGGCGATGCTTTCCGCCAGATCGGCATTCGACAAGCTGGCGATATGGTCCTGATACCAGGCATCGCAGGCGGCCACGGCCTCGCGCAGCGCGGCCAGCGTGGGCGTATCCGGGGTATTGGTCGCGCTGTACGGGCATGCCGGACCGCCCAGATGGGCTTGGAACAGCCGGTCCACCACATGGATATGGTTGAGGGTGCGTAGGCAGCTATGCAGCTCGGCTGCCTGTGCCTCGCCCAGCGTGGCCAGCAGGGAAAACAGCTCGGTATTGGCCCAGGCCTTGTAGGCAAACAGGGACGTCAGGGTGGTGTGGGACATGGCATGCGCACCGGTGCGAGTAAGCGGGAGGACGGTAGCAAAGTGTAGCCCTGTGCCACCCGCTTGGCGAAGCTAAGCGGTCTGGCGCCGCTGCCAGGCCTGCGCATCCACGCCGCGCACCATCATCCACAAGCAGAGCGCCAGCTCGCCCACTAGCGGCGGCATCATGATGGCGGGGAACAGCATGGCGGCCAGCGCCGGCGCCAGCAGCAGGGCCGCACTATTGATCAGGTAGCACAGGCCAGCCAGGCCTAGCAGCAGGCCGATGGCCTTGGGGAAATAGCCGGATTGCACGATCAGGTAGGCGCGCACCAGGCAGGCCATGCCAAAGAAGATCAGCCCGATACCAAAGCCGTAGCCATGCAGTTGTATGGCGAGCTGGGCCAGCACGACCAGCCCCGGCGTGTCCGGGCCGGCCGGCTGGGTGGCGATCAAGGCCGGTAGCAGCAGGGTGAGCTTGTTCGCCGCCAGCACGGCGGTCTGGACGATATTGAACAGCGTTGCCAATAGGGCGAGCGGAGCGTTGACCGGCTTGAGCAGGAGATAAAGCACCACGATCACCGGCACATCCAGCACATGCATGAGCAGATCGCCGCCTATGCCGGCGCGCCACAGGCCAGGCGCGGCCTGGATATTGGCCAGCGTGGTGCTGGGGTCGCCCACCGCGATCAGCGTGTTTCTGACCAGGGTTTCGCCAAACAGGCCGAGCACAATGATGGCTAGGTAGAAGACACCGATCAGGCGGAGGTGGAAGGGAAACACGGACGGGGAGAGGCGCACGGTAGACCTTGGCTCGCGGTGGTGGAAGGCGCGTGCATGGGAGCACGCCGGCGCGCGCGCTGGCTAGTGCGCCTACTGACTAGGCCGCCGTATTGTGGCTTCCCCGCCACGCGGCCACGGGCCGTGCCAGTTTTGTGCCGGCTGGCTTGGCATTACTTGGCGGGCACCGTGATGGCTGCTTCACAGGCAGTCGCGCGCACTGCGCCTAGAGTGATGCTGAGCGTGCGCAAGCCGCGCCACGCCACATCATGCATACCGCCCGTACGCAGGCCAGTGCCTTGGAAAGTCGACAGGCCGGCGACAGGGCGGAAGCCGCCAGGAGGATTGCGTATGTCCATGCAGCAGATTGAGCACGTGGTGGTATTGATGCTGGAGAACCGGTCTTTCGACAGCATGCTGGGCTGGTTGTACGAGCACGATCAACCGGCCGTCAATATTCCGCCCGCCGCGCCGGGTGATGCATTTCGCGGCCTGCAACAGGTGGATTTGCAAGCCTTTCTGAACCGCGCCAGCAATGGGCTGTCCTCGCCGCCGGTGCGCGGGGCGGCTGGCTTCACCGTGCCGAGCGCCGATCCGGGCGAGGAGTTCGCGCATGTGAACCAGCAGTTCTTCAATACGCCGAATCCGCCACCCGGCGCTACGGCCACCATGACCGGCGTGCTGCAGGACTTCGTCGACGTGATGACGGCGCAGGGCTTCAGCGCGCAGGACATCGAAGCCGCCGGCATGATCATGCAAACCTATACGCCCGGCCAGCTGCCGGTGCTCAGCCAGTTGGCACGCCACTATGCGGTGTGCGACGACTGGTTTGCCTCAGTGCCCTCGCAAACCAATCCGAACCGCGCCTTCCTGATGACCGGCACTTCGCATGGCCTGGTCAATAACGGCCAGCTAGAAACCTCGCCCGAGGCCAAGGAAATCGAGAAGATCCTGCATATGGGCATCGGCGATGACCGCTTTCCCGAGCCTACGCTGTTCAATGCGCTGGCGGCGGGCGGGGTGGATTGGGCAGTTTTCTGGCAGACCAGCTTTCTGCCGCACAAGATCGCCGCCCTGCTCAAGGCCCTGCCGACGTTGATCGACCTGCTCAAGCTACTTGATCCGGCTGTGGGCAATGCGCTGATGAAAATGCTGCAAGCGCTGCAGCGCTATACCGACTATCTGCATGGCCTCACCTCGGGCGAGCTCCCCTCCAACTACACCTGGCGGCTCTTCCCGCAGATCCAGCAGATTCCCGATGCCAGCGCCCACTTCAAGGACATGCAGCAGTTTCATGCTCAGGCGCGCGCCGGCAGCTTGCCCCGTTTCAGCTATCTGGAGCCGACCTGGACCATCTCGCAGTCGGCCACCGATGCCGGCCTGAAGAATCTGCTCACCCAGCTGGGCAATGACTACCACCCACCAGGCAATCTGGTCGTGGCCGAAAACTTCGTGCGCGATGTGTATGCGAGCCTGATCGCTAACCAGACGGCCTGGAACAAGACCCTGTTCATCATCACCTTCGACGAATTCGTCGGTAGCTTCGACCATGTGCCGCCGCCGGCCGCCGTGGCACCCTGGGGCGATCAGCCACCCGGTTTCGACACCCATGGTTTTGACTTCAAGCGCTACGGCGCACGCGTGCCCACCTTGCTGATTTCACCCTGGGTGGCCAGGGGCACAGTGTTCCGCGCGCCTGGCCCGGTGCCGTTCGACCATACCGCCATCATTGCCAATACGCTGAAATGGCAGGGGCTGGATGAGCAGATCGGCAACTTTGGGGAGCGTACGCGCCAGGCACCGAGCTTCGAGCAGGTGCTGAGCCTGCAGCAGCCACGCAGCGATGCGGCGGATATCGGCTTCCTGCAAGTGGGTCGCCGGCTGGGCGAGCCGGTGCGCTTCGGCGACCAGATCGTGCTGCGCAACCAGTACGGCAAATACCTGGGCCAGTTCCAGCGCGCCATGAAGGGTGGCTGGCTACCCGACGACTTGCTCGGCTTCGCGGTCGACCTGAACCTGGCCGCCTATTTCCCCACCCTGAGCGAGCAGGCCGCCACGCTGACCTTGCGCACTACGCTGGCCGACCCGCCCGCCCAGGTGGACGACGGCAGCAGCAGCTTGCTGTTGACGCTGGAGGAGGGCGTAGGCGCAGCCAACTTCCTGGGCGCCTGGCGCGATTCATCGGACTGCTACTACTACAACAACTATGTGCAGGGACCCTACACCCAGAACCAGACCTGGATCATCAAACAGGTCGACAAGCCCCATCTACCGCTGCACTACGGCGACCGCATCTACCTGGAAAGCGCCTACGCCAGCGGCCAGCGGCTGAGCGCCAACTGGGATGGCGACTGGCTGACCACCAAGCGTGGGGGCGATTACTGGATCATCGAGCCGGCGGTGCCGGTTTAGCTCAGCGAGTTGGTGCTCCGCGTACTGGTGGTTTGCGCTGAGATGGCACTTAAGCCGCCTGCTGGGCTGCCTTCAAGGCCAGGGGCAGGTACTGCGCGAGCTGCTTGCCCTCGATATCGGCCAGGGTGCTGAGCTTCAGGTGGCGCCGAAACTTGCCGCTGCCCTCGAGATGGCCGAATGGGTCGGTGATGGCCGCGCCGTGGCCGAACTCCACCGACACATGCTCCTTGTAGGCGAACACGCCGCAGAAGGGCACGCCCGAGGCAAACAGGATGCCGCCGTATTTGACCTCCTCGGCAAACGGCGTGCATTGCTGCCTGACCAGTTCGCGCACCGCGCAGGTCAGCGCGTGGCGTGTTTCGCCCAGCAGGCGGATGTCTTCGAGTAGGGCTTCAACGGTCTTGGCGGACATGGGCGGTGCTTTCGCTGGCTGGAAAGAAGGGCGTGGCAGCCCGCTGCAGTCGGCCGCAGCGGGCGGCGGTGGCTCAGCCGGGGATGTCCGGCTCGACCAGGGTGGCGAACTGGGCCAGCGATTCCTGCCAGCCCAGATAACACATCTCGAGCGGGATCATCTCGGGAATGCCTTCCTGCAGCACCGTCAGCTCGGTGCCGCAGGACACCTCGCTCAGCTGGACCGTGACCCGCAGCTCACCAGGCAGATTGCTGTCCTCGAAGCGGTCGGTGTAGCGGATCAGCTGATTGGGCACCAGCTCCAGGTACTCGCCGCCGAAGGCATGCGCATGGCCGGTGGAGAAATTGCGGAAGGACATCCTGAAGCTGCCACCCACCACCGCGTCCAGATGGTGGACGGTGCAGGTAAAGCCATAAGGCGGCAGCCACTTGGCCAGCGCCTCGGGCTCAAGAAAGGCACGGTAGAGCTTTTCGGGCTTGGCGCGGATCACGCGATGTAGACGAACGCTGCGAGAGGACATGGTCGGGCTCCTGATGGGTGGGGAGGCCGCCAGCGGCAGCCTCTAGCAGTACGACGGACAAGGCGCCTGAGTTTCGACAGCGCCGGCCGAAATTTCAATAAAAAGCATCTGTCCGGCGCGCGCCGCAGCAATTTGCGCCAGTGGCTCAATCCAGGCAACGGCCGCTCTGCCCGCCGTCCAGCGGGATGGGCAGACCGGGTTTTTCCACCTGGTAGTGCAAGGACAGCACCTGCCACTGCTCGCCCACCTGCTGAAGCTGGATGCTGTTCACCCCCACGAAATCGGGCTGCGACGCGGCCTGGTCGCTGCGCGATTCCACCACGCTATAGGCGACCGCGAAGCGATCGTAGCGATGCAGCTGACGCGCGACCTCGCACTCATAAAAGCCCTTTTTGTTGATGGGGGCGCTGGGCTTGAGGAAATCTATGCCACTCAGACGGCGAAGCCGCAGGCGCTCTTTCTGGTAGTGCCCTAGAAACACCACTGCATCAGCATGGAACAGGCGCTTCAGCACGGGAAGATCGACATCTGCCCCCGCATCGTGGGACAGCGCACGCCAAAGCGCAGACACGGCGGCCTCTGGCGTGGCCTCGGCGGCGTAGGTGCAGAGCGGGCTCAGTAATAGGGCCAAGAGTAGCGTGCGCATGAGCGTGTCGGTCCAAGGGGAGGGCGGTTGAGGGGAAATGACAATATGGCCAGTACGCCTGAGTTTAGGCCGGCTCGGGCAGACCATTGCGCAGGCAAGCGCCCTCGATCAGCGCCTTGAGCAGGCTTGCCACTTCGGCCTGCGGCGCCGCGATCAGTGGTACCGCCCAGCTGCAGCCGGCCAGCGCGAAGTGCGCTTGCCAGTCCGGCCAGACGCGCAGTTGCGCCAGGTTCAGCGCGCAGCTACCGCCGCGCTCGGCCATGCCACCGCCTATCGATTCCCCGAGCTGGAAGGGCTGTGCGCTGAAAGGCGCTAGGTAAACATAGTAGACATGGTGGCGCGCGTCCTGCGCGCTGGGCGCCTCGTTTTGGTATCCCAGGCGCAGGGTCTGCTGTTCCAGCTCTGCAGTGCTGAGCGGCTGCGAATGTGCGTACAGATAACTGGCCTCCACTTCGCCGGCGGCCGGCCAGGTTAGGCGTTGCGCATCGAAGCTGAAGCGTTTGCCATGCTGCGGGTAGGCGAGCTGCGCCCAGCCAGCCTGTTGGGAGAGCTGTGCGATTGTGAACAGCCGGTATTCGGATGCGCCGAAGCGCAGGACCAGCTGGCCCTGCTCATTCGGGATGGCTTGTGTCAGGCAAGGTGTGGTCATCGTGCGGGCGCTCGCCGGTTCTAGTCTGCCGCATCGGGCGAAATCACTTCCCAGCTGCCGAACAGGCTCAGCCCGGCCGAGCGGGCCAGTGCGGCCGAGGCGATATTGTCGTGCTGGCAGCGATACTGCGGTTGGTAACCCAGCGTCAGCGCATGCCGGCTGATCGCGCGCACCACCCGGCTGGCGTGGCCCTGGCCGCGGTAGGGCGGCAGGGTCAGCACGCCCATATCGGCAATCTGCTGACCATCCCAAGGGTACATGCTGGCCGCGCAGATCAGGCGTTCCTGCTCGAAGGCGCCGAACACCGCCCAGTGATCGAGCTCCACATAGGCGTCGTCCAGATCCTGCTCGGAGGCCGCACCCTGGAAGGCCGCAAACAGTTCGGCATCGGCCGCCTGTAGCTGGCGCACCGAGCTGGGCGTGATCTCCTGCATCAGGGCGGTCTTGTCCGCTTCGCTGAAGTGAAACAGGTAGTCGGCGCCATGCAGCGGCAGATCGGCCTGCTGCAAACGTTCGCGCAGCATGGCCTCATTGCGCACAGGCTGCTGCCGCAGCGCCAGCCGCTCGGCTAGTGCTGGCGTGCAGACGGCCTGCAGCTGACCAGCAGCCCGGCGCAACAGCATCACCCGCCGCGCCGCATCGAGGTCGGCCTGGGTGGCCACGCTAAGCTCAGCGCTGTGCTGCAGCACGTCGCCGCCCAGAAAGGTGTGCTGCCAAAACGATTCAATGGCGGGGGAGAACAAGGTGGAGTGAGCAGTAACTGACATAAATAAAATGGATAGTAATCGAATGGAAAGCAGCGCGTTGCCTGACTGCGTGTGAGGACCCTAAGCCAAGCAGGTTTACATCGCGGTACCTGCAGCGCCAGTGTGACTACAGGGCACGCCTACCGCGCTCGGTGCTCCGCGATGGGTTAGCGAGAAGGAAATAACTTAGCCCTCAGCTTGGGTGCAAGCAAAAGGAGTAGGGACGCAATAAATGAAACAACACATAGGCCTAAAGCCGAACCAAACAAGTAATAGTCAGGGGCGAATGGTGTACCGCCTGACATGAGCTGAACCAGCAGTACGCCAGCGAGGCCAACGGCAGCCCCGATGAGTGGCAAAGCCAGCGCGCGTTGACCGCTCTGCCTCAGCAAGAAGCTGTAAGGTGCAGCGACCACCAGGGAGAAAATCGCCGCGCCGGGTAGCGCGAGGCCAATGGAAAAACCAGAGTAGACCGCGCCGCTTAACAGTATGGCGATGCTGGCAAGAGAGAGTGGATTCATTTTCATGGCTTGAGTGGTGGTTATTAAGAATTCATGAGCGTTGCTCATGGGTAAGTTAGCATGGTTTCCCAAATGCGCTGCGCGACATTGGCTGGCTGCTAAGTGATGCTATGCAATGCTGCCGTATTCTCTATCAACCCATGATGGCAGTGCTGAATTAATGGCCGTATAGATGGTTGATCAAACTTGTCTAATGCTCTCAATTCTAATACTTGGCAAGGCTTCATTTATTGGTCTGATAATGATGAGGTCCGTGGCACGAGTTTGTTGAGATAGGCGTGGGGGGTGAAATGCAAGTGCTTCAATATCTTGATATTTAAGGGTGTGCGCCCGCTTGATTTTTCCGTCCGACTCTGTGATGGTCAAGGATTCTTCTGTGCTATTGAATTCTAGGCGCTCTGGTTCAATGACGGGTTGGTGCTTGCTAATAGCCAGCCAGATGATAAATAGCGCTGGAGCGATCAATATGAAAGCACCCTTCCATCCGCGCTCATTGATGATTAAAGTTATATGGGCAATGTAAATGGTGAGGAGTGTGGCTAGAAGCCAAAGTGGTGAAAATAGTGGCTGTACAATCTCGTCTCGTTCGATGATGAGCACGCCTTTCCGCCTATTGTCTACTTCCCACTTGCCTATGCTGCGAATAAATGATGCGCTGATCCGGCGTGAGATTGTCTTATTACGCATTGGCTTTGCTAATCATATTTGGTGACTTGCGTTGATGTTTGAACCACGAGAATTGCATGACCGCGCTATGAGCCACGTGCAACGGGGCAATGGCTAAGGCATCGCATCGGGCTTGGATTGATGCACATCGCGAAACAGCAGCATATCGCTGATGCGCTGCGACCTGGCCTCGTCAAAACCCAGCGCGAGCGAGCGCTCCTTGGGGTTGGCCCAAGTGCCGAACAGCATGTCCCAGATCGGCAGCCCATAGTTCTGCGCATGGTGGTCTTGCTCGTGGTGGACCGTATGCATTTCCGGGCGCTGTACCAGATAGCCAAGCCAGCGCGGCGTGCGCAGATCGCTATGCAGGAAGAGATCGAAGGCGCCGGTCAGAAAGAGCGCGATGGCCGCCGCCAGCGGCGAGGCACCCAGGATCAGATAGCTGGAAAACGCGCTGATCAGCACGGCCGCGGCGGTATCCATCGGGTGGGCATAGAAGGCGGTCAGCGCTTCCACACGCTTGGCGCTGTGGTGGAGCTGGTGAAAGATGCGCCAGAGCAGATCGAAGCGATGCGTGGCGCGGTGCCACCAATAGAAGATGAAGCTCGCCAACAGAAAGCTGAGCAGGCCGGTGACCGGGTCGGGCAGGTGCCGCGAGGCCTGGATCAGCGCGTGTTGTTCGATGCCGCTGGCGAATAGATAGCCAAGCAAGAGCGTGACCAGCACGGTGGCCACGCCAAGGCCGGTCGACAGGATCAGCCAGCGCCGGTCGCAGTGGTTGCGGGAAGCCGGGGCGATTACCTCGCGGCAGAAGATGGCCACGAAGAGCAGGGCAATCAGCGGATAAGTGTAGAGTTCGATCATGCGGGCATGCCTTGGTGTGTCGCCCCGACTGGCTTGCCTACCCTGCGACGCGCGCATTGCGTAGACAGGGAGTCGGAACGGGTTACGTGGGAGCCAGGTGTCATCGCAAAGGGTGGCTAAGGCGGTGGAATGAGCGCGTGAGCGGCAGCGGCCTCAGGCATCGGCCGGCGCCAGCGCGCTGACGACGAACAGATGGAAAGGCGAGTCGGCACGGTCGGCCTGCGCCTGGACGGATTTTGCCGGCCACTGCGCAAAGCGCTTTTGCCAGTAGCGCAGCGCAGCCGCATCACGCTTGAACACCGCCACCAACCAGGGTGCGGGGCTGGGCAGCATGGTTTGCGCCAGCAGTGCCTCGGCCACGCCGCGCCCGCGGTATTTAGGCAGCACAAACATATCGGCCAGCTCATACCGGGCCGGTGGCACGCCCTGGGCCGCTTCCACCAGCGCAAAGCCGGCCGGGTGCCCATCCACCCAGGCTAGCAGCGCGTAATCATCGCCACCCAGCAGGTAGGAACGCACGCCCTCCTCGCTGGCGTCGTACAGGCCACTGGGCAGGATATCCTCGTCACTCCAGTGGCTGGCCTCGAAGTAATACAGCTGCAGCAGGCGGAACAGCAGGCCATGCTGCGCTGGCCCTGCCGGTGTAATCGTGATCGTGTTCATGGTGGGCGGCGGTAATTTCATGCCGCAGCGGCCTGGCTTGGCCGGCCCGAATGGGGCATGCGGCTAGGCGAAGGCCGCGCGGAGCTGGGCGGACGGCCGGAACCATAGTCGAGAAACGCCCGCCCGGCTAGGTGGCCAGCACGCACAGATAGCGTCGCGCCTCAAAGCACTGGCCACCGCGTTCAATGGATTTAGGCGGGCAAACATCGAGCTGGAAGCCTGCTGCGGTGTAGAAGCGTATCGCCCGCGCATTGTGTGCGAGTACCCACAGGCTGCAGTGGGTAAAGCCCTGAGCATGCATGGTTTGCTGGGCGTGATGCCACAGCGTGCGCCCAATGCCGCGCGACCAGATGTCGGGCGCCACATACATCGCCCAAAGTTCTGCTTGGCTGGACGGCGCATCGGTGTCGCGGCAAGCACCAAAGCTCAGCCAGCCTCGCAGCGTGTCTGCTGACTTAGCCAGCAAAACCGCTGTCTTGCCGCCCGCAATGACCTCTGCCCACCACGCCTCGCGCTCGGCGAGCGACTGCGCAGCCAGATAGGCATCGGGAAATACGCCACGGTAGGCCGCGCGCCAGGCGCTGATATGGATTTCGGCCACTGCGCGAGCGTCTTCGGGTGTAGCAGGTGTGATTAGCAGCATAGGAAAGGAGCGGATATGGGTTCTGCGGAGGGGATATCGAGCCGCACCAGCCGGTGCGCTCAACAATACACCGCGTCGCTAGGCAAGGTATGGCTGGCATTGGTTGCACAGCATAAAGGCGATGGCCGTTTCAAGGTGCTTGGCCAGCGCCGGGTCCTTGCGCTCCAGCGCGCCCACCACACCCTGGCGCGCCTTCTCGATGAAATCGATGCGGCTGGTGTCGCCAGCCAGCGGTACGGGTTGGCCGCTGGCCACCGAGACCTTGATCGTCATGCCCAGAAAAGCCGTGCTGTCATCCAGCGACAGCTTGCCTGCACGAATCTGCCCATTCATCCAGTCGAACAGCTGCTGCCGCGTCATGGCGGTGAAATCCACCGGTTCGCTTGCCGCAGGCCCGTTTGACGCCCTCGCGGCCGCAGCCTGTGCGGTCTTGGCCTGCAGCATCGCGGCAAAACCGATGGCATCGCTAGCTGTGGCGCCAAACGCTTGCGCGCCGCGGGCAGGATAGGGCTTAGGGATCACGGCCTCGGTTTTCATCTCGCGCTCCTCGCATTATCGCCAGCCGAACAAAGCACGATGCGTGCTAAGACCCTGCTCGTAGCCAAGTAGGGTGGGCAGCTTGCTGCCCACCGTGGTGCCGAGGCGAGAGTGCGCCATCGGTATGGCCGGCAAGGTGGGCAAGGCCTTGCCCACCCTACTGGGCTGGGCGCTGGGCCGTATCAAGACTCTGGGTCGAACATGATCTCGCGTACTTCCTGCGTGCAGCGGCAGCTTTCCGCGATTCTTGCAGCCCAATACAGCGCAGCCTCGCGGTTGGGCACTTCGATGATGGAGAAGCCGCCGATCACTGCCTTCGTCTCTGGCATGGGGCCATCGGTGGTGCTGCCGTCACATGCTACGAGCGTCGATTGCTGACGCTGTATGCCCGCGCCGAATATCCACACTCCCGCCGCCTTGGCTTCGCGCACCACCTGATGCGCCGCCTCGCCCACTGCCGGCCAATCCGCATCCGGAATATGGTCCATCGAACCATCATCAAACGAAATTAAATAGCGGGGCATTGCATTACTCCCAGATTGAGCGGATTCGTGCGGCATTCTCCTAGGAATGGAAGGCCGAATCAGATACTTGGCTGTGCATGAGTATTCTTGGTGAAAATTGGTGGGCTTTGCTTCACCTTGACTTCCTCCAACAGTGTTTTTCTAAATAAAGAATAGAGTGAGGGTGCTATCTATACGGCCGGCAAGGTGTGCAATGCCTTGCCCATCCTGCTGGGCTGGTTTTACCTGAATGCGTGGCCAATAAGTTGTCCACCCTTGTCTGAGGTTTCCTACATAGGCACATCATCACCGAACGGTGTAATGCCGCTAACTTGGGTGAGCTTATTCTTCGCCAAATCAATGGCCATCAAGAAGTCCTGAAGCGGGAAGCTGTGTATTGCCACATCAGGATTATCTGGGGAAAAGAGCTCCAGCTTCAAATTCTCAAATCCGTCTTCTTGAGTAAGCATTGCCACAAAGGTCTGTTGATAATCAATCTCAGCGGTCAGTCTTTCGTGATCTCCATCATCTCCAACAGTGAAGCTGAAATCTTTGAATTTAGCCATATTAATCCTCACGAAAACCTTTGAATGAACCATCTCTGTGATATTGAATTCTTCGTCCATCAAGTTCTTTAAGGGTACTTCCAGAAACCTCGTTTCCGGGCACCGATCTGGCAGATCAACATGACCTGCTGAATTTTTGCGCAATTTGCCTAAATTCGGGCTCGTTGCGGACTCACTTTCCAATCCTGAACCTGCTTTCTCTTGGCCCAGAACGCACATCGGGCGTCAAGACGCCGCCACGCTCGTCTCCTTCAGCCAGCACAGCCGCTTCAGGTTGTAAGCCAAGTACGGTGGGCAGCCACGCTGCCCACCCTAGCGTCGAAGCGATTGTGCACCATCGATTTGGTCACCAAGGTGGGCACTGCCTTGCCCACCCTACTGGACTGTTGGGTGCTAGAAAAATTCATAATCTGCTATTCCTGTTTTCCCTGGCCCTGTAAAGAAGCGTACAAAAAGTGTGTGTTGGTAGCCCAGTTGCTCTCTGAATGCTTTGAGTTTTGAAAGATCTTTGAAGTTTTGTTCTGGGTTTGTGGATTTTTTTATTTCAACGGCTATTAAGTTTTTACTAGTCATCCTTCGATGAATAATGATGTCGGGAACAACCTTGCGTGTGGATGCAGGATCATTTGGCGAAATGGCATAAGTCAGACGTTTTATCTTGTCCATGTCGCGATCGTACTCGCAGTCAACATCCCATTCTGGGAATGCAACTTTCAGTTTATTGGCAAGCTGGTGAGCGATGGCTTGCTCGCTAGAGTCCACCGCCAGTAGCTGGTGTTGCTCTTTGATAAATTCATCCAGCAGGGCTTCAAGATCAATATTGAGGTCTAACACTTTCGGCTCCTAAATAAATGAAGCTAATTCGCCCCCCTAAGTGGAGGTCTTAGTTGAGTAGGGGGTATCGCTTGGCGTGTTGTCGCGGGGCTGTGGGTGATTTAGACATCCAGCGGTCTTCGGCACATTAATACACCACGCGCTTGCGTGAAGTCCCAGCGGCCTCATACCTTCTCCAACCCATACCCCGCCAACTTTTCATACAGCGTGGCGCGGCCTATGCCCAGGATGCGGGCGGCGTCGCTTTTGTTGCCGCGGCTGGCCAAGAGGGCGCTGCGGATGGCTTCCATTTCGGCGCGGCGCACCGCTTCGGCCAGCGTCAGCGGGTTTAGCGGTGGCGGCGGGCCGGCGGGCAGGAAGTCGGCCGGGGTCAGTTCGGGGTGGTCGGCCAGCATGGTGGCTTGTTCCAGCGCATTGCGCAGCTCGCGCACATTGCCGGGCCAGGGCTGGCTGGCTAGCCAGGTCAGTGCTTCCGGGCTCAGGCTCTTGCGCGCGGCGCCGCTGCGCAGCGAGATATCGGCGAGCAGTTTTTCCGATAGCGGGGCGATGTCCTCGCTGCGTTCGCGCAGCGGTGGCAGGCGTATCGGCAGCACATTCAGGCGGTAGAACAGGTCGGCGCGGAACTGGCCGGCTTCCACCATGGCCGGCAGGTCGCGGCTGGTGGCGGCGATTACGCGTACATCCACCTTGATCAGCTGGTTGGCGCCCAAGGGTTCAATTTCCATTTCCTGCAGCACACGCAAGAGCTTGGCCTGGGTGGCCAGCGGCAGGTCGCCAATTTCATCCAGGAAGATGGTGCCGCCATCGGCCAGCTTGAACTTGCCGTCGCGGCCGCGCCGGTCGGCGCCGGTATAGGCGCCCGGAGCGGCGCCGAACAGCTCGGCTTCCAGCAGGGTGTCGGGGATGGCAGCGACGTTCAGGGCTACGAAGGGCTGGCTGGCGCGCATGCTGGCGGCGTGGATGCTCTGGGCCAGCAGTTCCTTGCCGGTGCCGGTTTCGCCCAGCAGCAGCACGGTGGCGTCGAGCCCGGCGGCGCGCTTGCCCAGGTCTTTCATGCGCTTGCAGGCCGGGCCTTCGCCCACTACGTCGGCAAAGGTGTAGCGCGCGCTGCGTTCGCGGCTGAAGTCGCGCCGTATCTGCAACAGGCCTTGCTGCAGGCGGCTGAACTTGTCCATCAGCGGCTTTAGCGGCTGCCAGGCGTCGTAGAGCATGATGCCGCCCGCGCCGATGATCTGGCCGGCGTCGTCCATGATGGGGAAGCGCGAGACCACGAACGTGCGTTCGCGGTGGGTCATGAAGTCGAGCAGGATGGGCTCGCCGGTGCGCAGCACTTCGGTGAGCTTGGTATTGGGCAGCAGTACGTCGATGCGCTCGCCCAGGATGCGGTTGAGGTCGGCAATGCCTAGGATCTCGGCGTAGTGCGGGTTCATCCACACCACGCGCGCATCGGTGTTGATGACTACCGCGCCGGCAAACTGGCGCTCGAATACATCAAAAAACGCACGCTGCAGCACGCTTTGCAGCGCAGGGTGGGGCAGATCACTGGCTTCGGGCAGGTCCAGGCCGAGTTTCATAAGCTTGCCTCTTGGGCTGTTGTCTCCTCGGGCGAGTGTACGTGAGCTTGCCGGCACCGGCACCGATTCTGTCTGCCCGGCCGGACAGTCTGTGTCAGCCGCGCAGCGTGCTGCTGCCTTCCAGCGGCAAGGGGGCGCCGCTTTTCACCGTGCGGATGGCGAAGTTGCTGGTGATGTCCTGCACCATGGCCAGGGTTTGTAGCTTGCGCACCAGCTTTTCGTAATCGGCCAGATCGCGCACCACCACTTCCAGCAGGTAATCAAACGCGCCCGAGACCACATGACAGCTGATCACCTCGCTCAGCTGCTCGATGGCGGCTTCGAACAGGCGCACCGCGTCCTCGCGGTGGTGCATCAGGCGCACATTCACGAACACCGTGGTGGCCAGCTGTAGCAGATTGCGGTTCAGCACCGCGCGGTAGCCGCTGATGATGCCGCTGTCCTCCAGACGCTTGAGGCGGCGCGCACAGGGCGAGGGCGATAACGCCACCTTGTCGGCCAGCTCCACGGTGGAGAGGCGGCCGTCTTCCTGGAGCAGTTGCAGTATCTGGCGGTCGGTGCGGTCCATGCTGAGCGAGGTATTGGTTGATTCCGCTAATTATGGCTTGTTTGTGGGTGTTTATCGCCAATTATCTGGCCTGATATTGCGAAGTTTGCCCTGAAACGCCCCGCCGCTCGCCGGGATAATGGCGCATCGAATCTGGCTGGAGGCTGCCATGAGCACCGCCCTGACGCTTGCCCCAAACCCGCGCCTGAGCGCCCCCATTCTGGGCCTCTTGGCACTGGGCCTGACCGTGCTGGTCTGGTCCGGCTTCTTTCTCTCGCTGCGCCTGGGCGCCAAGGCTGCGCTGCCGCCGCTGGAAATCGCCCTGTTCCGTTTCCTGCCCGCCACCGTGTGCTTCCTGCCCGTGCTCTGGCAGCGCTGGCGCAAGATCACCGCCGTGCCCTGGCCGCTTTTGCTGATGATGGTGTGCGGTGCCGGTCTGCCGTACTTCCTGGTGGCGGGCCTGGGTATGCGCCACGCACCGGTGGCCGATGGCAGCACGCTGCTGCCCGGCACGCTGCCGCTGTTTGTATCGCTGCTGGCGCTGGGCCTGCTCGGCCAGCCGCTGGCGCCCAGCCGTCGCAAAGGCCTCGCGCTGATCGCGAGCGGAGTGGTGCTGATGCTGCTGTTCTCGCTCAGCCATGCCCAGGCGGGCCTGGGGCAGGGCTATGCGCTGTTCCTGTTCGGCAGCCTGTTGTGGGCTGGTTTCACCCTCGCGCTGCGGCGCAGCGGGCTGGGGCCGCTGGAGGGCGCCGCTGTGCTTACCTATGGCTCGCTGCCGCTCTTGCTGCTGGCGCTGTGGCTAAGCGATGCACCACTGCAGCTGCCACAGCTGCCGGCCAGCCAGCTTGTGCTGCAATTCCTGCTGCAGGGCCTGGGTGTGGGTCTCGTGTCCACGCTCAGTTACGCCTACGCGGTGGCGCGGCTGGGGGTGGAAAAGGCCGCCATTGCCGGCGCGTTGACCCCGGTGGTGGCCTCGCTGCTGGCTGTGCCCCTGCTGGGCGAGCTGCCCCCGCTCAGCTCGCTGCTGGGCATGGCCCTGATTGTGGCCGGCGTGCTGCTGGCCAACCGCCCTAACACCTAGTGCCCACGCTTCTGGAGCCACCTATGTTCGATACCTTGAGCCCGGCTGCGGCCGACCCGATTCTGTCCGTGGTGGAGGCGTTTCGCGCCGATGCCCGGCCGCACAAGCTGGACCTGAGCGTGGGCGTATACCGCGATGTGCAAGGCCAGACACCGGTGATGGCCGCGGTGAAGGCGGCCGAGCGCGCGCTGTGCGAGGCGCAGGCCAGCAAGAGTTATCTGGGCCTGGCGGGCAATACAGCCTTCCTCGATGCGGTCATGCAGCTTTGCCTGCCCGCTGACCGTGAGGCCGCGCGCTGGACGGCGATTCAGACTCCGGGTGCCAGCGGTGCGCTGCGCCTCTTGGCCGACTTGCTGACCGCGACCCGGCCCGGCCTTACCGTGTGGATCAGCGACCCCAGCTATGTGAACCACGCGCCCATCCTGCGCGCGGCCGGCTTGCAGGTGGCCAGCTATCCCTATCTGGACGTGGCCAGCGGCAGCCTGCGCCGTGATGCGCTATTCGATACGCTGGCCGGCCTTGGGCCGGACGATGTGCTGCTCTTGCATGGCTGCTGCCATAACCCGAGCGGCGTGGACCTGAGTCTGGCCGACTGGCAGCGCATCGCTGGCATGGCTAGCCGGCAGGGCTTCCTGCCCTGGGTGGACCTTGCCTACCAGGGCTTTGGCGATGGCGTGGAGGCCGATGCGGCCGGCTTGCAGATACTGGCCCGCGCGCTGCCGCAGCTGCTGGTCGCCTATTCCTGTTCCAAGCATTTTGGCCTGTACCGAGAACGCACTGGTGCGGCCATGCTGCTCTCGCGCTCGGCCGCCAGCGCGCAGCGCGTGCAGGGCAAACTTTTCGAACTGGCGCGGCGTAGCTACAGCATGGCGCCCGACCACGGTGCCGAGGTAGTGGCGCGCATCCTGGCCAGCCCGGCGCTGACCCAGCAGTGGCACGAGGAGCTGGACGGCATGCGCGCCCGCATCGTGTGCATCCGCTCACGCCTGGCCGACGCACTGGCCGCGCGGGGCCTGGATGGCGAGCGCCTGCGCCGCCACAAGGGCATGTTTTTCATGCTGCCGCTCAGCCCCGTCCAGGTAGAGCAGCTGCGCGCTGAGCATGCGGTCTATCTGGTCGGCGGTGGGCGGTTGAATCTGGCTGGGCTGGATGAGACGCGCTGCGATGATCTGGCTGTCGCGCTGGCGGCCGTGGCCTGATTCCACAGCCATAAAAAAAACGCCACCCGCTGTTTGGGTGGCGTTTTTGATGGCTGGCCAGCGTTGGCCTGCATGTAAGCGCTACGGCGGCCAGTCCTAGGCTTAAGCGGCCAGGGTCGGGTAGTCGGTGTAACCCTTGTCCGCGCCGCCGTAGAAGGTGCTGGCATCCGGTGCATTCAGCGCGGCGCCCTTGGCAAAGCGCGCCACCAGGTCGGGGTTGGCGATATAGGGGCGACCGAAGGCCACGGCGTCGGCGGTGCCGGCGGTGATCAGCGCTTCGGCGCGCTCGGCATCGTAGCCGCCGCAGAAGATCAGCGTGCCGGGGAAGGCCGCGCGCAGGCTGCGTCGGTAGTCCTCGCTCAGTGCGGCGCCGCCAGCCCAGTCGGGTTCGGCGATGTGCAGATAGGCAAGGCCGCGCTGGCCAAACTGGCCGGCCAGGTAGTGGCCCATTTCCAGGCTGCCGTTCGGGCTCATATCGCCGAACACGCCATTGGGCGACAGGCGCACGCCGACCTTATCGGCACCGATGGCGGCAGCGACGGCATCCACGACTTCCAGCACGAAGCGCGCGCGGTTCTCTTGGCTGCCGCCGTACTGGTCCTGGCGCTGGTTGGCGCCGCTGTCCAGGAACTGGTTGAGCAGATAACCGTTGGCGGCATGCACTTCCACGAAGTCAAAGCCGGCCCGCAGGGCGCGCTGCGCGGCGGCCACATAGTCGGCCACGATGCCGGGCAGCTCGGTGGCTTCCAGCGCGCGCGGCGTCTCGGTGGGTTCGTTGCTGGGCGTGCCATCCGGCAGTACCACGAAGGCATTCGAGTTCTGCGCGCGGATGGCCGACGGCGCCACCGGCGGCTGGCCACCCTCCTGCAGCAGCGAATGCGAGATGCGCCCCACATGCCACAGCTGCAGCGCGATATGCCCGCCCGCCGCATGCACCTGGCTGACCACGTTCTTCCAGCCGGCTTCCTGTGCATCGGTATAGATGCCTGGGGTCCAGGCATAACCCTGGCCCTGGCGCGAAATCTGGGTGGCTTCGGTGATGATCAGGCCGGCGCTGGCGCGTTGGGTGTAGTAGCGCGCATTCAGCTCGGCGGGCAGATCGCCAGGCTGGGCGGCCCGTGAACGGGTCAGCGGCGCCATGAACACGCGGTTGGCCAGTTCGGTTTTGCCGATACGTACGGGGGTCAGCAGTTTGTCCAGAGACATGGTGTGCTCCTGTTAAATTAGACCGGTCGTCTAGTTGGTGCGTCAAAAAAGGCAGCCCGAAGGCTGCTTGTGCTGCGGGCGCGCTGCGCTTGCAGCGCGCTTGAATTGGGATTAACTACCGCGTTTGCGGCGCTCGGTGACTTGTTCCCCACCAATGCCCCAGTTATCGGTATCCACTTCGTCGATCACCACTACGGTGGTGGCCGGGTTCTTGTTCAATACCTTCTGCAGCAGTTCGGTCACTCCGGCGATCAGCGCGGCTTTTTCTTCCTTGCTGGCACCCTCGCGGGTGATCTTGATATTCACATAAGGCATGGCAGGTCCTGGCTTGGGCTAGTGAATGACGGGGGCCAGCAGGGCATCGCTGGATTGGCGCGCAGCCTGAAAGGGGCTGCGGCTGTGTTGAACCTTGGCCACCAGGGCCGCGCCCAGCCAGAGCTGGTAGAGCGCGGCAGCCAGTTGCTCGGCCGGCCGGCCGGGCGGAATCGAGCGGTCGGCACGACCGATGACAATGCAGGCGGCCAGGCGTTCCATGATGCCGGCAATGCCACGCTCAAGCTGCGTGCGCATGGCTTCGGATAGGTCGCTGACCTCGCCGGTGAGCTTGACCACCAGGCAGCGCGATTCGCAACTGCCGTGTTCGGCCACGCGGTCCCAGCCAGCGAAATAGGCATCCAGCTTGGCGCGGCCATTCAGGCTGGCATCGGCCACGATGGCATCCAGCCCGCTCAGGTAGGTGGCGAAGAAACGCTCGAGCAGCGCCACGCCATAGCCTTCCTTGGAATCGAAGTAGTGGTAGAACGAGCCCTTGGGCACCCCGGCCGAGCCAAGAATCTCGGCCAGGCCCACGGCGGCAAAGCCCTTGCCGAGCATGATGCTCTCGCCGGTGGCCAGCAGGTGTTCGCGGGTGTTGTCGAAGGGTTTTTCCATCATGTTTCGCATGGTAGGTAAAAATAGACCAGTCGTCTAGTGTTAAATGGCCCTGCAATTAGAAGGGGCTTTCTACTACATTGCTGAGGTGAATGCATACGGTAGCGTCGGGTCCAGGTGGCCAATGCGCCGAGGAGGAAGTGCGATGAGATTTTGCTTGCTGCTCGCCAGCTTGCTGTGCAGTACCTGTGTGGGCTGGGCGGCAGAGCCGGCGCTGAAGGTGGCGGGCGCGCTATGGTGCCCATATAACTGCGCGGCCGACCCACAGGCCAAACGGCCAGGCTTTATGCTTGAAATTCTGGATGCCGCACTGGCCCAGCAAGGGCGCAAGATGCGTTACCAGGAGTATCCCTGGCGACGGGCCATCGTTGCCACGCGCAACTTACAGACCGATCTGATTGCCGGCACCTTGAAGAGCGATGCGCCTGACTTCGTATTCGGTCAGCAAGCCTTTGGCGTCAGTCGCAGCTGCTTCGTTACCCGGGCCGATTCGCAATGGCATTACCACTCGGTGGCGGATCTCACGCGCCTGCGCCTGGCCGTGAACAATGATCAGACCTTTGGCGAGCCAGTAGACAGCCATGTGCGCTCCGCGCGCAACCGCAGCTATATCTTCCTGGGCGGCGGCAGCGATTATCTGCACAAGCACCTCGAGGCGCTGGCGCGCGGCCAGATCGACCTGACGCTCGAGGACGAGTACGTGCTGAACGACTGGTTCAAGCAAAGTGGTCGTAGTGCGGAGTTCCGCTTTGCAGGCTGTCTGCATAGCGGGCCGGTATATGTGTCGGTCTCGCCCCAACATCCGCAAGCGAAAGCGTTGGTCAGGATGCTCGACCGCGGTGTGCGTGCCTTGCGTGAGTCGGGCGAGTTGGCGCGCATTCTGGCCAAATATGGCATTCGCGACTGGCAGAACTAGCTGCTGCCTAGCCACTGTTGCACATCAACCCGTCTTCCTACCGTTCGTCAGCGATTGACTTCGGTATTTTGACGCACGCTTTTCCCTTGACTACTACCAGTAGGCCAGCACTTCAACGTGCAGCCGGCCCGGTTTCCCCGGCCGATACAAGAATGCAGGCGGTGTGTACTCGCCCGCCTGCCGGTCGTTCCCACAGATTGCAAAACCGTAGTCGTACCGCGTGCGCTGACTGCTCACTAGACGACAAAGCGGTCGCTTGCTCGAAAAATTGAGCTGGCCCAGGCATGACAAGTGGTGCCATGCGCCATTTGTAAACGACGCTGCCGTACGTCTTACCGGGCGTGTGGTGCGGGGAGGTGAATATCGCCGGCTATCGCCGTGCGAGTTCACCAGATCTGGGGAATTGTCCCCACGCAGAGGAGCTGAGGAGTAAGTCATGAAGCCAGTGCTTTTTGCCGTTGCACGTCCCGCTGTCCTTTCCCTGCTGGTATTGGGCGCCTTTGGCGCCACTGCCGCAGAGCGCATCAATCTGCAGGAACGCTCGCCCGACAGCCTCTTGTCGGCTGCCCTGGCCAGTGGCCAGACCGGTGTACATGCGATGCTGGGGCTGAGCCAGTCCGAGCTGAAGGCGCAGCGCAGCCAGACTTATCGCAATGGCAAAACCGTTACCCGCTATCAGCAGTACTACCAGGGCGTGCCGGTGTTCGGCGAGGCCGTGGTGGCCCAGCAAACGGCCGGCGCTGTGCAACCGGCCCTGGCCGGCAGCATGCTGAGCGGCATTGCCAGTGATCTGGCCAGCGCGAAACCGGTGTTCAGCGCGGCCAATATGCTGGCCCAGGCCAAAAGCCTGGCGCGGGTGAATGGCAAGACCGAAAACGATCAAGCCACGCTGTATGTGAAGCTGGACAAGAACAATGTCGCCCGTCTCGTCTACCTGGTGTCCTTCGTGATTGAGGACGCCGACCACCCGAGCCGCCCGCACTTCTTCATCGACGCCAATACCGGCGCGGTGCTTGAGCGCTGGGAAGGCCTGGCTCACCGCGATGCCACCGGCCCCGGGGGGAATACCAAGACGGGCCAGTATGAATACGGCACCGATTTTGGCCCGCTGGTGGTGACCGACGACTGCAAGATGAACAGCGGCAATGTGATCACGGTGAACCTCAATGGCGGTACCAGTGGTTCCACCCCGTTCCAGTTCACCTGCCCGCGCAATACCGTCAAGCAGATCAATGGCGCCTACTCACCCCTGAACGACGCGCACTACTTCGGCAATGTGATTTTCAATATGTACCAGAGCTGGTTCGGTCTGCGCCCGATCAGCCAGACCCTGCAGATGCGCGTGCACTACAGCACCAATTACGAGAATGCCTTCTGGAACGGCAGCTCGATGACCTTCGGTGACGGCGGTTCGACCTTCTACCCGCTGGTTTCGCTCGATGTGTCGGCCCACGAGGTCAGCCATGGCTTTACCGAGCAGAACTCGGGCCTCGTTTACTCGGCCCAGTCAGGCGGCATGAACGAGGCCTTCTCGGACATGGCCGGCGAAGCGGCCGAGTACTACATGAAGGGCACGAATGACTGGATGGTGGGCGCCGAGATCTTCAAGCGTAGCGGGGCCTTGCGCTATATGGACGACCCGACACGCGACGGTCGCTCGATTGGCCACGCCAGCAATTACACCAGCGGCATGGATGTCCACTACTCGAGCGGTGTGTACAACAAGGCCTTCTACCTGCTGGCCAATAAACCGGGCTGGAACACGCGCAAGGCCTTCGAGGTGATGGTGGATGCCAACCGCCTGCACTGGACCGCCAATAGCACCTTCAACCAGGGCGCTTGCGGGGTGGAAACGGCAGCCGAGAACCGTGGCTATAGCAAGGCCGATGTCACGGCGGCCTTCAGCGCCGTGGGCGTGAGCTGTGGCACCACGCCGCCCCCCACCGGCACCGTGCTGACCCGTGGTGTACCGGTCAGCGGCCTGGGCGCCACCAAGAGCAATAAGCTCAACTACACGATGGTAATTCCGGCCGGGGCCAGCAATCTGACCTTCAAGATCTCGGGTGGCACTGGCGATGCGGACATCTACGTGAAGTTCGGTTCGGCGCCGACGCTCACTTCCTATGACTTCCGTCCTTATCGCTCCGGCAATAACGAGACTGTGACCATCGCTGCGCCCAAGGTCGGGACCTACTACATCATGCTGAATGCCTACAGCACCTTCAGCGGCGTGACCCTGGTGGGCAATCACCAGTAAGCCCTTGGCCCGCTCCCTGCGTGGGAGCGGGCTTTTTCCTTGCGCTAACGCCCCCAAAATCTTGCTTGCTGCCCGCCGCCATGCGCCGGGTGGAAGGAGTCATGTCATGCAATACAAACTGATCGCCCTGCTGCTGGTCAGCGCCTTTACGCTGAGTACTGCCGAGGCCGCGCCGAAGAAGGTCTGGATTACCGTGGGCGACGCTGCCCTGGCCGAGCTGCAGAAGATTTCCCCCACCACGCGTGCCAGCGTCAGCCGGGCCATGCCGGCCAGCCAGGCCGGCGTGCCGGCGGGTCTGGCCAGCCCCCAGGCTGCGCGCCTTGAGCAGGCGCATGCGGTGCTGGTCGACGAAGACATGCTGCTGAGTCTGAGCGAGGCCGTGCACCACGAGCTGCGCCGCTGCGGTGGCTATATGGCCCATGCCAGCGAGGCCGATGCACTGGCCGCCCTGCAGGCCAGCGGCACGGTCAATCTGCTGGCCAGCCGGCCCTCGTACGCGATCGATAACCCGACCCTGGTCAACCCGCTGCTGCCGCAGATGCAGGACAGCAATATCGCCGCCACCATCAACGACCTGTCTGCCTTCACCAACCGCTACTACACCACTACCCATGGCGTGAACGCCTCCAACTGGCTCGCGCAACGCTGGCAGCAGCTGGGGGCAGGGCGCAGCGATGTAACGGTCGAGCAGTTCATCCACACCGGCTATCCGCAGAAATCGGTCATCCTCACCATCAAGGGCACCGATAACGCCAGCGAAGTGGTGGTGCTGGGCGGCCATCTTGATTCCATCGTGTCGGGCGGCATGAGCGAGAACAAGCGCGCGCCGGGCGCCGATGACGATGCCTCCGGCATCGCCAGCCTGACCGAGGCCGCGCGCGTGATGCTGGCCTCGGGTTACAAGCCGCGCCGCACCATCAAGTTCATGGGCTATGCGGCCGAGGAGGTCGGCTTGCGTGGCTCGCAGGATATCGCCAAGAAATTCAAGACCGACAATGTGAATGTGGTGGGTGTCATGCAGCTGGACATGACCAATTACAAGGGCTCGGTCAACGATATCTATATCTATACCGACTACACCGACAGCCAACAGAACAGCTTCCTGGCCAGCCTGATCAGCAGCTATCAGCCCACGCTCAAGGTCGGTTATGACAGGTGCGGCTACGGTTGCTCCGACCATGCGTCCTGGAATGGCCAGGGTTTTGCCGCCTCGCTGCCCTTCGAAGCCAGCTTCAGCCAGTCCGATCCGTATATCCACACCATCAACGACACCTATGCGAATACCGGCAGCCAGGCCCTGCATGCGCTGAAGTTCAGCCGTCTGGCCCTCGCTTATGCGGTGGAACTGGGTAGCGATGGTCCCTCGGTGCCGCCACCGGGCGACAAGGTGGAGACCTTCAGCGGCAGCTTGGCCAAGGGGCAGAAGGCCAACTTCGGCCCCTTCAAGGTGGCGGCGGGTGGCAGCCTGGTCGCTGATCTGACCGGCACTGGCGACGCGGACCTGTATGTGCGCAAGGGCGCCGCGCCGACCACCAGCGCCTATGACTGCCGGCCGTATAAATCGGGTTCGACCGAGAGCTGCACGGTGAATATGACGGCCAATGGCGATGTGTACGTGATGCTGAATGGCTACGCGGCCGCTACCTACAACCTGAAAGTGACTTACCGCGCGCAGTAAGCCCCGCGCTGGCGTAAACAGCCCCCGCGCGGCATGGCCGTGGCGGGGGCTTTTTGTGCGCCGGATAGGGCTAGGTGGGCTGGTCGCCGTGCGCGCAGCACTGGCGCGCATCGAGTGCTTCGATCAGCCGGCAGTGCTCGGCCGTGGCACTCGCGCAGTGGGCAAGCCGGCTCAGCGCGGCCTGGATGGCCTGCAGATCGGCGATCTTGGCCTCCACCTCGGCCAGGTGCTGGCGGGTCAGTGCATCGGCCTGTACGCACGGCTGCTCGGGGTGGTCGGCCAGCTGCAGCAGAGTGCGCACCTCATCGATGCTGAAGCCCAGTTCGCGGCCACGGCGGATGAAACGCAGCCGCTTGACCGCGCCCTCGTCGTATCGCCGGTAGCCGCTGGCCGCGCGCGCCGGCGCGGGCAAGAGGCCGATCTTCTCGTAGTAGCGGATGGTTTCCAGATTCACCCCGGCCGCTTGGCCCAAGGTGCCGATGCTGTACGCGCTGCCCATGGCTTGACCCTGTAGTGACTACAGGGTTCAGCATAGGGCTTCCCTACTGACCGGAGCAAGCCATGGGCGCCCACTGCTGCCATTCCCACCCACAAGAACCTGCTGTCAAGGCGCAGCCCAGCCCGGCCTACCGGCGCGTGCTGTGGCTGGCGCTGTGGATCAACTTCGCCATGTTTGCGCTGGAAATCGGCGCCGGCCTGCGCGCCGAATCGGTCTCGCTGCTGGCCGATTCGCTCGACTTCTTTGGCGACGCGGCCAATTACGCGCTCAGCTTGCTGGTGCTCGGTATGTCGCTACAGCGACGTGCCCAGGCCGCCTTGTTCAAGGCGGCCAGCATGGCGGCCTTTGGCCTGTGGGTGCTAGGCAGCGCGCTCTGGCATGCCTGGCAGGGCAGTAGCCCAGAGCCACTGACCATGGGTTGGGTGGGTGCGCTGGCCTTGCTGGCCAATCTGAGCGTGGCGGGCCTCTTGTATGCGTACCGGGATGGGGACAGCAATATGCGCAGCGTGTGGCTGTGCACACGCAATGATGCGCTCGGCAATCTGGCCGTGTTGCTGGCGGCACTCGGCGTGTTCGGCAGCGGCAGCGCCTGGCCCGATCTGGCCGTGGCGGCCGTGATGGCGGGCCTTGCGCTGGCAGCCGCCTGGCAGGTGCTGCCGCAGGCACGCCGCGAGCTGCGCCAGGTACAGGCGGCCTGAGCCTGGCGCGCCTCTATCTGCATTAGGCGCCGAACAAGAGGCCCAGCCAGACTAAGGCAATGCCGATGGGGGCGGGGGCATACAGCAGCAGGGCGCGACGGCGACGCGGCAGGCCGGCCAGCTGTGCCCAAGCCAGCTGCAAGCTCCACAGCAGGCCGGCCAGCAAGAGACCGCCTTGCAGCCAGCCGCGCCAGTTCAGCGCCAGGCCAAGGCCGCGCAGCTGACTGAAGCTGGTCAGCGACAGACCGAGCAGCAGGGTCAGGCCGGCCAGCGGCGTCAGGCAGTAGGCGAGCTGGCGCTGGCGTGCGCGCCAGTCGTGCTGCAGCAGGCGCGCGGCAGCGGCCAGCCAAGCCCAGGCCCAGCTGCCCAGGGCCAGCGCAGCCAGCGCGATATAGGCCAGGATCAGCGCGCCATCCAGCCAGCTGAAGCTATCGTTCAGCTGCGGGTAGTGGGTAAGCAACCACCACGGTGCCGTGTCATCCAGCAGCCAGAGTGCCTGCTCGTGCTCGATCAGCCAGCCGGCTAGCCCCTGCTTGGCCTGCAGCAAGAGCGTGCTGCTACTCCACAGGAAGGCGCCACCGGCGGTGCCGATCAGGCCATACAGCAGCAGTGCCACTTCCCAGCCGCGTGTCTGCTCGGGACGCAGCGTGATGATTTCCTGGCCGGGCTGGCGCCAGGCCCACTGCACCGCATCGCGTTGGCCCGCGCAGCGCCCGCACTGATGGCACTGGCTGGCGCTGTCCATGCGGCGGATATCGATAAGTGGTGCGCAGTTGATCGCGATGACCTTGCGGCTGGGTGGCGCATCCCAGGCCGCACGGTCCACCGCGTAATGCAGCGGCGCCAGGCGCGCCAGCAGGCCGAATACGCCGCTGACCGGGCATAGATAGCGGCACCAGATGCGCTTATTGCGCGCATAGGCATAACCGACCGCCATGGCAGCCACGGTGGAGCCGCCCAGGATCAGCAGGGCCGGGCGTGGATATTGATAGACGCTGAGTAGCTGGCCGTACACGGTGGTCAGCACGAAGGCCAGCAGCGGCCAGCCCGGCCAGCGCAGCCAGTCGGGCGCGCGTCGGCCACGGCCGCACTGGCTCGCCCATTCGGACAACATGCCTTCCGGGCAGAGCAGGCCGCACCACAGGCGGCCGAATAGCAGCACCGACAGGATGACGCCCGGCCACCACAAGCCCCAGAACAGCATCTGCGCAATGCCGTTCAGGCTGTCCAGCAAGCTGGCCTGGGCCGGCGGCAAGGGCAGCAGGGCCGGCAAGATCAGCAGGACCAAGTAGATCGCCACCACCAGCCACTGCAGCGCGCGGATCTGGCCCTGATGGGCGCGCAGCCACAGGCCCAGGCGCGCCAGGCGGCTGTCGGCACGCATGTCAGCGGACCGCCCGGCGGGCCGGGAGCAAGTAATAAGCGACCAGCAGCCAGTACAGCGCCAAGCCGAGCAGCGGGCTGAGGGCCGGATGGGCGCGATAGCCGGTGAAGCTGGCCAGCAGATTGCCGGCCCGGCTCGCATCATCGAGCAGCCAGCTGCTGTCCCACAGCTCGTCCACCAGGGTGGGCAGCCAGCCCAGCATGGTGAGCTTTTCCAGCGCGCCGATCAGCAGCGCGCCACCCAGGAGCAGCAACAGGGTTTCGCTCAGGCGGAAGAAATGCCGCCACTGCAGCCAGCGCCCGCCCTGCTGCAGCAGCCAGTAGCTAGCTGCCGCGAGGCCCAGGCCAAGCAACACGGTCAGGGCCAGCTCGCCCGCACTGGTCTGCTCCAGGCCTAGGCCGTACAGAAAGACCACGGTCTCCGCCCCCTCGCGGGCAATGGCCAGCGCAGCCAGTACGGCAATGCCCGGCCCGGCGCGCGCATCGACTTCGGCCTGCAGTGCCTGGCGCAGCTGGCCACCCTGGCGGCGCATCCAGGCCACCATCTGCACGATCAGGCCGGCGGCCAGCAACATCATGCCCAGCTGGGCGTAGTCGAGCGCGCTTTCGGGCAGCTGGCGCAGCAGGCCCAGCAGGGCGGCGGCCAGCAGCAGGGCGAGGCCAATGCCGGCCGCCACGCCGACCCATAGCCAGCGCAGGCGCGCGGCTGTTTCCGGCTGCTGGCGCAGCCAGGCGTGCAGGATGCCGACGATCAGCAGCGCTTCGGCCGATTCGCGCCAGAGAATAAACAGGGCTTGGCTCATGGTGGGCTAACGCAGAGTGAGGACAAACAGGCCGGTGGCCGGGTGGAATTCGTCGATGAAGCGGTATTCGCCCGGCCGCAGCGGATTGAGCACCACGAAGGAGCGCGCGCCGGGCGCCAGCACCTTCTCCACGCGCAGACGCAGGTTCTCGAACTCGATCGGACTGCGGCCGGCATTGACGATATTCAGCTTGATGCGCTGGCCGGCCGGTGCGCTGAGCGCGGCCGGGGTCAGCCGGCCATCGCGCGCGGTGATCGTGTAGCTGGGCAGCTCGGCCGCGCCGGCGGCGCCAGCCAGCAGTGCGGCCAGCAGGGCGCCGCGCATGCTCAGTACCCGCCCTTCTTGCCGGTGCCGGCAAACACCAGCGGATATTTGAGCGAGAAGGGCTTGAACCAGGCGGCCACGCCGGTTTCCTTGTCTACATGGCGGCCGAAGTGGGCATCGCCACCGGGCGGCTGCACGCGCAGGGTCAGCGTGTACTTGCCCGGGCCGGCCAGCTTCACATTGTCGCCATAGTGCGGGCCGTCGCTGGCCACCATCGCATGCATATTGCCGCTGGCCACCGGCTTACCGTCCGCCTTGCTCAGCTGATAGCTGATCTGCAGGCCGGGCACCCAGCTGCCTTCGGGAAAGCCGTTCGGGTTATCGGCCAGCGCGCGGATATCGGCCTCCAGGTGCATATCGCTATCGGCCGCGGCGCGCATCATGCCGGCCGGTTCCATCTGGATCGGTTGCAGATAGACGGCCGCCACTTCCAGGCCAGCCTGCTGCTGCGGCTTGCCGATCGGGTATTCGAGCGCCAGGGCGGGTAGCTGGCAGGCCAGCAGGGCGAAGGGCAGCAGGCGTGAGACGAGGGAGAGGTGGGGCATGGGGCTTTCCTTTAATGAGAATTGTTATCGTTATTTTGCGGATGGCAGGCGCGGGCAGCCTTGTCCTGGATCAAGGAAAGCGGGGGGGGCAAGAGAGGGGCGGCTAGCCGGCCAGCCAGGCTACCGGTCGGGTGAAGGCCAGCAGGCCGTCGCGGCCCAGCGTGCTGCCAAAGCCCGAGGCCTGGCTGCCGGCAAAGGGCAGGGCGAAGCGTGAGGTGGGGCGGCTGTTCAGGCACAGCATGCCGGCCTGCAGCTGGGCGGCCAGCGGCGCGGCCTGTGCAGTGTCGCGCGTCCACAGGCTGGCGGCCAGTTGCTGGCGGCTGGCATTGGCCAGGGCGATGGCGGCCGCGCTATCCGCCACCACACTCAGGCAGGCCACCGGGCCGAACAGCTCCTCGTCGAAGGCCGGCATGCCGGGCGTCACCTGTTCGAGCAGGGTGGCGGGAAAGTAATAGCCGCGCCCGCCGGCCGGCTGGCCACCGAGCAGGCAGCGCGCACCCTGTTCCACACTCAGGCTCACCTGGCGCGCCAGCTTGTCGCGCAGATCGGCACGCGCCAGCGGCGCCAGCGTACTGCCGCACTGGTAATGCGCGAGGGCCGCGCGTAGCGCATGGCGGAAGGCATCGGCCACTGCCTCGACCACGATAAAGCGCTTGGCAGCCGTACAGGCCTGGCCGGCATTCAGGCAGCGGCTTTGTGCAGCGGCTTCGGCCGCGGCCGCGATATCGGCATCGGCCAACACGATGAAGGCGTTATTGCCGCCCAGCTCCAGCACGGCCGGCTTCAGATGGTGGGCGGCCAGCGCGCCGAGCTGGCGGCCGGTGGCCTCGCTGCCGGTGCATACCAGCATGCTCACCGCCGGGTCGGCCAGCGCCTCGCGCGTGCCTACCTCGTCGGTCCACAGGCATTGCACCAGGCCCTTGGGCAGCAGCTCGCGGCAGATCATCTCCACCAGCGCGCTGGTCTGCGCCACATTCGGCGCTGGTTTGATCAGCACCGCATTGCCGGCCAGCAGCGCGGCGGCCAGCGGGCGGAAGATCTGCCAGACCGGGTAGTTCCACGGGGTAACCGCCAGCACCACGCCCAGCGGGCGACGCCAGATCTGGCCGTGTGCACCTGGCTCGGGCGCCAGCCAGGCCGGGCCCTGCTCGGCTAGGAATTGGCACCACTTGGCCGCGCGCAGCACCTCGTCATCAGCCTCGGCATACTGCTTGCCCATTTCGCGCTGGATGCTGTTGGCTAGCACCGGGCTGGCCAAGAGCAAGGCCTCGCCCAACGCACGCAACAAGGCAGCGCGCTGGGCCAGCGTGCTGCTGGCCCAGTGCGCTGCGGCCTGGGTCGCGGCAGTCAGTGCCTGCCGCGTGTCGTGTCGTTGCCAGCTTGGCCGTTCGGCAAAGACCTGGCCGTCGCGCGGGTCGCGCGAGACAAAGCGATTCGCCTGCATCAGCCGCCGCTGCAACCGCAGCCGCTGCCTTGGCCGCTACCGCAGCCACCGCCGGCTGCCGCTTCGCTGTGATTGAGCGGATGCACGGAGAAATCGATCACCACCTGCTCGGGATTGTGGTCGACATAGTGGATGCGCACCTGTTCGCGGTAGCGCTGACCTATCTGCTGCAGCAGCGGCAGCGGTTCGTGGTCGTTGATGAAACGCATGACCTCGCCTTCGCGCAGCGCTTCCAGCGCGCCGAAGATGGCGGCATGCCGGAAGCGCTTGGCCACGCCGCGCGCGTCGAAAACAAAGGTGTTGTCGCTGATGATGCCGTTCATATTGCTTTGCTCCGCTTGGGCTTGAGATGGGCTCATCTTAGGCAGGCCGGCGCAGGCTGGCCTTGAGCCAGAACAAGTAAATCGCGTGCCATGTTGTTTGTTGCTTCAAGCGGAGATTTCACCGCAGAGGACGCGGAGTACGGGAAGGGAATACAGGGTGAGGAGGGCGGCCGACATGCCCAGTCCGCCTTCCTCCGTGACCTCCGCGTTCTCTGCGGTGAATTGGTCATTGCCGTTAAACCGGCTGGGGCAAATCCGCCGGGAAGGTGCCGTGCAGCAGGTAGGCGATCAGCTCGCGTACCGGGCGGATGGCCTGGCCGAAGGGCAGGCGGCTAGCGCCGCGGAAGAACAGGCCCTTGTCCACCTCGCCGCGCACCGCAGCGGCCAGCTTCAGATCGATGCAGAACTGGCCGATACGGCTGATGCCATCGCGCAGCCCGCACTGGCTCAGGCAGTCCATGCGCTGGGTGCAGCGGCGCACATCGGCCTTGGCATGCGCCTGCAGGCTGGCTTCGCGGCGCAGATAGTTGTTCAGCCAGGGGGTGGCCACCGCGCGCGCCGGCAGGCCGGCCACGCTGACGAACTCGACCAGCTCGGCCGGGTCGGCGCCGGCCAGCGTGTGCTTGAAGTTGGGGTGGGCATCGCCCTCGGCGCTGACCGCGAAGGCCGTGCCCAGCTGTACCGCATCGGCGCCCGCTTCCAGCCAGTGGCGCACCTTGGCATGGCTGTCTATGCCGCCGGCCAGGATCAGCTGCGGCGCATCACGGCCCAGGCCCAGCTCGGCGAACAGCGCGCGGCATTCCTCCAGCACGCGCGCGAAATCAAAACGCGCATCGCGCAGATCATCGATGCGTGCCGCGCCCAGATGGCCGCCGGCATGGGCTGGGTGCTCGATCACGATGGCATCGGCACGGCGTCCCTTCTTCAGCCATTTCTTCAGCACGATGCTCACCCCGCGTGCATCGGACAGAATCGGAATCAGCGCCACCTTGGGGTGATCGGCCGTCATCTCGGGCAGGTCGAGCGGCAGGCCGGCGCCCATCACGATGGCATCGGCACCGCTCTCGCAGGCTTGGCGCACCAGGGCCGGGTGTTCGCGCACCGCCTTCATCACATTCACTGCAATCAGTCCATGCCCCTGGGCCACCGCCTTGGCCGACTGGATCTCGCGGTCCAGCGCGGTCAGATTGGCTGCGTCAATCTGGGCATGGTCGCGGCAGCGGTGGGTGGCTTCCAGGAGATCGGGGTGGTGGTGACGCAGGTCCACGCTGGCGATGGTGCCGAGCGCGTTCTCGCGGGCCACCGCGCCGGCCAGCCGGTGTGCCGACACCCCTACGCCCATGCCGCCCTGCACGATGGGCAATACCTCGCGCCCGGCCAGTTTCAGCTGCTTGAACCACATGCTAATGCTCCGAATAGGAAGAGATGCCGCAGCCTAGGCGCTTGTGCGCCGGCTTTCCTTGAGCGGCGTCAAGGACGTATGCGGGCGGGGAAAGTATTGCAGAATCAATCGCTTGCTCGAATTTTTGGTGGTGAGGCGTGAGGCGTGAAAGGTAATGGGCGCGGGGCGGGGCATGTCGCAGGCCGGCCGCCCCATACCGCCTAGCTGCCGTAGAGCTGGGCTTCCAGCGCCTCGGGGTCGAGGATCTGCACATCGCGGCCGTCCACGCGGATCAGGTTTTTGGCGCTTAGCTGGTGCAGCAGGCGCGACAGGGTCTCGGGCGTGAGGCCGAGCTTGGAGGCGATCACATTCTTGTTGAAGGGGAAATGCACCTGGTCGCCCTCGCGCGGCTGCTTGAGCAGGAAGCTGATCACGCGCTGCGAGGCATTCTGCAGATTGATGGTCTCGATATCCTGCACCAGCGCGTGCAGGCGCAGCGACAGGCCGGCCAGCATGCGCTTGGCAAACGACGGGTCGTGATCGATGGCCGCGTAGATGTCCTGCTTGTCTATCCAGATCAGCAGTGTGTCCTCGAGCGCCTGGGCCTGCACCATATAGGGCTTGTCGAGAAACATCACCGCTTCGCCGAAAGCCTGGCCGGGTGCGAAGAACTCGATCACTTTTTCCTGCCCGCTGGGCGAGGGAATGGCCAGCTTGATGCCGCCCACCGCCACCACATACAGGCCATTGGCCGGATCGCCGCGGTGGAACACGAACTGATGCTTGGCCACGCGCACCTGTTGGCTGGCACGTGCCATCAGCGCCAGTTGGGCGGCATCCAAATTGCGAAACAGCGGCAGGCGCGCCAGCAGCGCGTCGATATCGAGTTTGTGGGCCATGGCCGGTGCCGCCTTGCTGAGGAAGATGGCGCGATGCTAGGCCTGTGGCGCGCGCGGCGGTATTCGCCGGATGGACTAGACTGACTGGCACCTAAGCTGCCCGATAGCAGCATGGAATCAAAACCCAGTCAGGAGGAAAACGATGGCCAGTATTCGTGCAGGTAGCCAGCAGGCTTTGCTGGTGGTGGATGTACAGGTGGGCGTGATGGCCGAGTGCTGGGATGCCGCCAGGGTGATTGCCCAGATCGCGACCGCCGTGGCGCGCGCCCGCGCGGCCGGCGTGCCGGTGATCTGGGTTGCGCATGCCGATGCCGAGCTGTCGCAGGGCTCGCCGGCCTGGCAGCTGGTGCCCGAGCTGAAGCCCTTGGCGCATGAGCGACTTATCGACAAGCACTTCCACTCCTCCTTCGAGCAGACCGAGCTTGAGCAGGTGCTGGCCGAGGCCGGTATCGCCCATATCGTGCTGGCCGGCGCGGCCTCGGGCTGGTGCATACGCGCCACCGCCTATGCCGCGCTGGAACGCGGCTACGACCTGACCCTGCTGGAGGACGCGCACAGCACCGCCAACCTGGTGCTGGACGACGGCAGCCGCATCGATGCCGCCCAGGTCATGCGCGAGCTCAATATCGCCTTGCACTGGCTCAGCTACCCAGGCCGGCGCAATGCGGTGGCCGGCGCGGCCGAGTTCGCCTTCGGCGCGGCTTAGTCAGGCTGCGGGCCGCCCTAACGGTATTCGAAGCGTTCGAACCACTGCGCGAGCTGGCTCTGCGCCGACAGGCTCAATACCGCATCGGGCGGCACATCCGGGCTGCTGCGGTAGTTCTGCACGGCGTAATGGCGCACGCCGCGCTCGGCCAGGCTTTCCGCCAAGGCCAGCAGCCGGGTTTCACTGAGCCAGGCCGGGCTCCAGGTGGTGCGGCATTCGAACGCGCAGGGCGAGGCCAGCAGCATTTCCAGGCTGATGCCGGTTGGCCAATGGCTGCGCACGCGGCCGGTCAGCGCATCGTGGCCGTCGGCATCGGTCTTCACATCAAAGCCCACCCAGTCCAGATCGGGCAGCACGGCGGCCAGGCGTTGCGGGTATATGCCGGCGCTATGCAGGGCCACCTTGAAGCCCATCGCCTTCAGCTCGGCGATCATGCCGGGCAGGGCCGCTTCGCTCAGCGGCTCGCCGCCCGATAGCACCACGCCATCCAGCAGGCCGCGCCGGCTGTGCAGCCAGTCGCGCACCGCCTGCCAGCGGTACTGGCTGCTGCGTTCCTGCAGATGCGGGTTGTGGCAGTAATGGCAGCGCCACGGGCAGCCGCCGATAAACAGCACGGCCGCCAGCTGCCCCGGCCAGTCCACGCTGGAAAACGGCACCAGCCCGGCCAGGGCTGGCTCATGCGGGGCGCTCTGGCCGGGGCGGGGAGCCGGTATCAGCTGGATGGGCTGCGCGCCCTCCAGCCGGCTCCGCCCGGCATCAGGCGCCGCGCTGTTCGGTAAAGAAGCGGCGTTCATGGAATTCACCCTGCTTGCCGGTGTTGAAGGAGGAAACCGGCCGGTGATAGCCCATCACACGGGTCCAGACTTCGCAGCGCGTGCGCAGGCTGGGGTCGAGTACGGGCTGGGGGTGGGGCTGTGTCGCGATCATGGCAAGTCTCCTTGGCGAGTGGTGATGTTGGAGTAGGCCGGCACCAGTACCGAGCTACGGGTTTGGCCCCTCTCCCTCTGGGAGAGGGCAGGGTGAGGGAACGTCGGTTGATCAGTCATCTGCGCGATGAACAAGCGTCGCCCCTCACCCCAACCCCTCTCCCGAGGGGAGAGGGACTTTATTCGGCACAACAACTGCTTTGTCGCGCCAGCAGCTCGGCGTCGCACTTCGGGCAGAACTCGTGCTGGCCGCTCAGATAGCCGTGCTTGGGGCAGATCGAGAAGGTGGGCGTGATGGTGATATAGGGCAGGCGGAAGTTGCTCAGTGCACGCCGTACCAGCTGCTTGCAGGCGCTGCTGCTGCTGACCGCCTCATTCATATACAAATGCAGCACGGTGCCGCCCGTGTACTTGCCCTGCAGCTCGGCCTGCAGGGTCAGCGCCTCGAAGGGGTCGTCGGTGTAGCCGACCGGCAGCTGGCTGGAATTGGTGTAGTAGGGCTGCTCGGGCGTGCCGGCCTGCAAAATGCCCGGCCAGCGCTTCTTGTCCTCGCGCGCAAAGCGGTAGGTAGTGCCCTCGGCCGGTGTGGCTTCCAGGTTGTACAGATGGCCGGTCTGCTCTTGGAATTCGGTCATGCGCGCGCGCACATGGTCCAAGAGGCGCACCGCCATCGCATGGCCTTCCGGCGCAGTGATGTCGTAGGCATTGCGGCTGAAGTTACGCACCATCTCGTTGATGCCATTCACCCCCAGGGTGCTGAAGTGATTGCGCAGCGTGCCCAGGTAGCGCTTGGTGTAGGGGTAAAGGCCCTGGTCGATATAGCGCTGCACCACCTTGCGCTTCACTTCCAGTACATCGCGCCCCAGTTCCAGCAAGCGGTCCAGCGCCGCATACAGGCCGGCCTCGTCACCCCAGTGCAGGTAGCCGAGTCGCGCGCAGTTCACCGTGACTACGCCAACCGAGCCGGTCTGCTCGGCCGAGCCAAACAAGCCGTTGCCGCGCTTGAGCAGCTCGCGCAGATCCAGCTGCAGGCGGCAGCACATCGAACGCACCATATGCGGCTCAAGGTCGGAATTGAGGAAGTTCTGGAAGTAGGGCAGGCCATACTTGGCGGTCATCTCGAACAGCAGCTCGGTGTTCGGGTGATCCCAGTCAAAGTCGGGTGTGATGTTGTAGGTCGGAATCGGGAAGGTGAAGGCGCGGCCCTTGGCGTCGCCGGCCATCATCACCTCGATATAGGCACGGTTGATCAGGTCCATCTCGTGCTGCAGCTCGCCATAGCTGAATGGCATCTCCTCGCCACCGATATACGGAATCTGCCCGGCCAGATCCTGCGGGCAGGTCCAGTCGAAGGTCAGATTGGTGAACGGCGTCTGGGTGCCCCAGCGGCTCGGCACGTTCAGGTTGTAGATCAGCTCCTGCATGGCCTGCTTGACCTCGCGATAACTCATGCCATCGCGGCGGATAAAGGGCGCCATATAGGTATCGAAGCTGGAAAACGCCTGCGCACCCGCCCATTCGTTCTGCAGAGTGCCGAGGAAGTTGACGATCTGGCCGATGGCGGCCGACATATGCTTGGGTGGCGTGGCCTCCACCTTGCCCGGCACACCGTTGAAGCCCTCGGTCAGCAGCTGGCGCAAGGACCAGCCGGCGCAGTAGCCGCTGAGCATATCGAGGTCATGGATATGGAGATCGCCCTCGCGGTGCGCGCGGCCTGCCTCGGGGCTGTAGACATGGTTGAGCCAGTAATTGGCGGTCACCTTGCCGGCCACATTCAGGATCAGCCCACCCAGGCTATAGCCCTGGTTGGCATTCGCATTCACGCGCCAGTCGCGCTGCTCGAGGTATTCCTCCATCGCGCTTTCCACGTCCACCAGCGTGTGCTGCAGCGCGCGCAGACGCGCATGCTGCTCGCGGTAGACGATGTAGGCGCGCGCCGTGCGCCAGCAACCGGCCGCCACCAGGGTTTCCTCCACCCGGTTCTGGATGGTCTCGATGCCTGGACAAGGCTGATCGGCCAGGTTGGCCAGCACCCGCTCGGTCAGTAGCCCGGCCACCACGGGATCGAACTCCCCGGTCGCCCGCCCAGCCGCCGCCAGCGCCTGCTGTATCTTGCCCTGGTCAAAAACGGCCAAGGTGCCATCACGTTTCATTACGTGCTGCGGATGCATGAAAACACTCCATCTAGTGGTTTGATGCGCAGACTAGCACTAGATGTAGTGGTTTAAAGCAGGCCGGGGCGGGTGTTTTGCAAAGGCTTGATGAGGGTCAAGTTTGTGCCCTGCCGCGTGGCCCAGCAGCTGTGTTGCGTGCCGCCATCGTGGGCGCCCAACAGGGCAAGGTTATGTATCCCGAGTTCAAACGACTTTCCCAGGCCGCTGGCTGCGTTGGTTACACCGTGTGGCTGGCTGGGCGTCATGTCTGCTATGTCGGGCGCAGGGGCGAGACCCATATCGAGCGTTTCCCGGACTGATGGCGCCGTCCCGGCCAGCTGGCTGGCCACACTTGAGTTCGGCCTTAACGGCGATGCAGGAACAGCGTGACCAACAGGCTGGCGTCCTGCACGCAGTCGACCGCATGCGGTTCGGCGTCCTGCAGATAGATGAGGGCGCCGGGTAGTAGGGTGTGGGTCTGGCCGTGGCAGCTGAAGCGGACTTCGCCGCTCAGGCATTGCGCACTCATGGCACCAGCGGCGCGGTGGCTTTGCAGCTGGGCACCGGCAGCCAGGCTCAGGCGGAAGATTTCGATATGCGTGTCGCGCACCAGTACCTGGTTGGCTTCGCCGCTCTGGGTATTGATCCAGACCAGATCGCCCGACTTGGCGTGGGTTTGGGCCATGACTTACTCCTTGAGGGATGCCTAGCTTCAGTCTAGCGGCTGCCGATGCACAGTGAGACGGACTCGGTGCGATTCGTCCTGCTTAGGGCGTGCTAGGGCTGGAAGCTTGCCGGCTAGGCTAGGTACAGATCAGCAGGCGTATCCACATCCCGCGTCACGCCGGCGTCACTGGTTTCAATCTGCCAGACGGTCTGTCCAGCCAGCACAGCGCGCGCGCCGCGGTCGCCTTGCAAGGCCAGTAGGGCTGCTCGGTAACGGTGTGGGAAACCGACCGGGTGGCCGGGCTGGCCTGCGTAAAGCGGCTGCACCAGCGTCTCGCGCTCGCGTAGTGCATTGCGCACCGCGCGGACTGTCGCTGGCTGCACCCAGGGCATATCGGCCAGTGCCACCAGCCAGCCTTGGGTATCCGCACTGGCCGCCACGCCGGCGGCCAGCGTATGGCCCATACCAAGGTGCGCTTGCTCGCAATGGAGCAGCCTGCAGCCCCGGCGCTGTAAAGCAGCACTCAGCGCATCGGTATGCCTATCGTGATTGGCGGGCAGCAGGGCCAGCACCTGCGGCAGGGCGGCCAGCAGGGCATCGGCGGCCGCTTCGGCCACCAGGCGGCCATCGGGCAGGGTCTGCAGCAGCTTGTGTTGGGCGCCGCTCGGATCAAAACGCTGGCCGCGCCCGGCTGCCAGCAGCAGGCCTACTGCCCTCATCGCCGGCTGGCTTCCACATGGGCCGGCGCTAAAGCGGGTGGACGCTGCAACACCGGCACGCCGTTCTTCACCGCGACGATTTCGGCCAGGATGGCGATGGCGATTTCCGCCGGCGTGCGGCTGCCCAGATAGAGGCCGACTGGGCCGTGCAGGCGGTCGATTTCCTCGCCAGACAGATCAAACAGCGCCAGCCGCTCACGTCGCGCCGCCGTATTGCTGCGCGAACCGAGTGCACCCACATAGAAGGCGGGCGATTTGAGTGCTTCGAGCAGGGCCATATCGTCGAGCTTGGGGTCGTGTGTCAGCGCCACGATGGCGGTGTGGGCGTCCGGCTCCATCGCCACCACCACATCGTCGGGCATGCCGTCCTCGAACAGCACGCCATCCACGTCCCAATCGCTGCGGTATTCGCGGCGTGGATCACACACATGCACGGCAAAGCCCAGTGCTTGCGCCATCTGCGCGGTGATGCGCGATAGCTGACCGGCACCGATCAGCAGCAGGCGCCAACGCGGGCCGAAGATGCTGGTGAAGCGTTCGCCATCGAAGGCCGGCTTGTCGCCACGTTGGGCCGGGCGCAGTTCGATCTGGCCGCTGCCCAGGGTGACGATGCGAGCGACCAGTTCATGGCGGGCGGTGGCAGCCAGCAGGGTGTCGAGCCAGTCGGTCGCCCGCAGCGGCTCAACCAGCAGGCGTAGCGTGCCACCGCAGGGCAGGCCGAAGCGGGTGGCCTCTTCCTTGCTGACCCCGTAGCGAACGATGCCGGCCTCGCTCGGCCGCTCGCCGCGGCTGACGCGGCGGACCAGGTCGTCCTCCACGCAGCCGCCCGATACCGAGCCGGTGACCGCCCCATCGCCGCGCACCGCCAGCAAGGAGCCGACCGGACGCGGTGCCGAGCCCCAGGTCTCGATCACGCTGACCAGCCAGACGGCCTCGCCAGCCATGAACCAGTCGCGCGCCCGCGCCAACACCTGCAGATCAAGCGCGTCCATCAGGCCAGCTTCAGCGGTAGGGTGCTTAGCCGCTTGCCGGTGATGGCCGCTAGCGCGTTGGCCACCGCGGGGGCAATCGGCGGTACGCCGGGTTCGCCCACGCCGGTGGGTGGGGCGTCGCTGGGCACAATATGCACCTCGATCTTGGGCATCTCGTTGATGCGCAGCACCGGGTAGTCGTGGAAATTGCTTTGCTCCACCTGCCCATCCTTGAGCGTGATCGCGCCATGCAAGGTGGCCGACAGGCCAAAGCCGATGCCGCCCTCCATCTGGGCGCGGATCACATCGGGGTTGATCGCGATGCCGCAATCCACCGCGCATACCACGCGGTCGATGCGGAAGCTGCCATCGGCCAGCACTGTCACTTCAGCCACTTCGGCCACATAGCTGCCGAAGGACTCGACCACTGCCACGCCGCGCCCGCGTTTTTCGCCCTTCTTGCCGGGTTTGAGCGGCTTGCCCCAGCCGGCCTTGTCGGCCGCCAGCCTGAGCACACCGGCATGGCGCGGATGCTTGTCGAGTAAGGCCAGCCGGAAGGCGACCGGATCGGCCTTGGCCGCGCTGGCCGCTGCGTCGATCAGTGTCTCTACGGCAAAGCCGGTATGGGTATGGCCCACCGAACGCCACCACAGCACAGGCACGGCCTTTTGAGGCGAATGCAGGTCCACGCGCAGATTGGGCACGTGGTAGGACAGGTTGGCTGCGCCCTCCACCGAGGTTGCGTCCACACCGTTCTTGACCATGAAGCCTTCGAAGGCGGTGCCGGTGATGATGCTCTGGCCGACGATGCGCTGCCGCCAGCCGATCAGCTGGCCCTGCGCATCGAGCGCGGCTTCGGCCTCGTGCAGATACATAGGGCGGTAGTAACCGCTGCGCATATCATCCTCACGCGTCCACACCATCTTGACCGGTGTCTTGCCACCACTGGCTTTCACGATGCGCGCACATTCGATCACGAAGTCCGATGCCGGGTTGGCTCGCCGGCCAAAACTGCCGCCTGCATACAGGGTATTGATCTTCACCTGCTCGGGCTTGAGCCCAAACACGGCGGCAACCGCGCCCTGGTCAAAGGTGTGGAACTGCTCGCCATTCCAGACTTCGGCGCCATCCGTGCCCAGGCTGATCACACAATTGAGCGGCTCCATCGCGGCATGGGCCAGGTAGGGGAACTCGTAGACCGCGCGCACCACCTGGGCGGCCCTGGCAAAGGCAGCATCGGGCTCGCCTTGCAGGTTGGCCACTGCACCGGGCTGCTTGAGCAGGGCCGTGAACTCATCGCGCAGCTCGCCGCTGCCCTGCTGGATTGCGCCGCTTTCGTCCCAATCGAGCTTCAGTGCATCGCGGCCTTTCTTGGCGGCCCAGAAACCCTTGGCCAGCACCGCCACGCCCGACTCGATGGTGAGCACATCAACCACACCCTTCACGGCCTTGGCCGCACTCGCGTCCACGCTGCGCAACTTGGCACCGAAGCGCGGTGGGTGGGCAACCACGGCGGTGAGCATGCCGGGTAATTGAACATCCTGGGTGAAGATGGCCTTGCCGTTGATCTTGTCGGCACTGTCGCGACGCGACAGCTTCTGCTTGCCGACCAGCTTGAAGTCCTTGGCGTCCTTGAGCTTGACCTCCTTGGGGGCTTCCAGCGTGGCTGCTGTGGCCACCAGCTCGCCAAAGCGAGCCTTGCGGCCGCTGGCGGCATGCGTGACCAAGCCGGCCTGTACGCTGATTTCCGTGGCCGGCACACCCCAATCCTTGGCGGCCGCTGCCACCAGCAGCGCGCGCGCACTGGCGCCAGCCTGACGCAGCTGCATCCAAGAGTTGGCCATGGCCGAGCTGCCGCCCGTGCCCTGTATCGGCCCCCAGTTGAGGTTGTTGTACACGGCGGCATTGGCCGGTGCGCCTTCCACGCGCACGGTCTGCCAGTCGGCATCCAGTTCTTCGGCCAGGATGGTGGCAAGGCCGGTATATGTGCCTTGCCCCATTTCCAGATGCTTGGAGAGCACGGTCACCGTGTCGTCGCTGCCGATGCGCACAAAGGCATTCGGCACCGCGCTGGTCGGCATGGCGGCGGCGCGGGCGCGCCCACCGGGGGTAAGTTGAAAGCCGATCAGTAGCGCCGTGGCGGCACCGGCCTTGAGCAGATCGCGACGTGAGAGTTCGGGCAGATGCATGGCTCAGCCCTCCATCTTTTCGCTGGCCTTGCCGGCCATGATGGCGGAAGCCTCGTGGATGGCGGCGCGGATGCGGTGATAGGTCGCGCAACGGCACACATTGCCAGCCATGGCGGCGTCGATATCGGCGTCGGACGGCTTGGCGTTTTTGGCCAGCAGGCCCGCGGCCGACATGATCTGGCCCGATTGGCAATAGCCACATTGCACGACGTCCAGCTTGCGCCAGGCAGCTTGCACCGCGCGGCCGGCCTTGCCGCTCAGCCCCTCTATCGTGGTGACCTTGGCCTTACCCACGGCAGATACCGGCATGCTGCACGAGCGCACGGGCTGGCCATCCATCCAGACGGTACAGGCGCCGCACAGGGCCATGCCGCAGCCGTATTTGGTGCCGGTGTGGCCTAGCTCGTCGCGCAGGGCCCAAAGCAGTGGGGTATCGGGTTCGACATCGACCTGAACGGTCTTGCCGTTGACGTTGAGTGCGGTCATTGCGTGCTCCGTGGCTGGCTGATCCGGTATCGGTGGGCTGGCTAACCGAAGCAGTATTGGCGAGCAGGCAGCAGACGCAAACTCAGAGGAGACAAGCGGCGCTCAAGCGCACGGTGTAGCGAGAGAGAGGGCGCAAGATCGTCGGGGCGGATTGCCCCGAAGTGACTGGGCCGGAGCAAGCCACTGCGCCCCGCTGCCTAGTGGCAGGGCGGGTTTTACTCGCTTGTTCCGGCCGCAGGGGCGGGCGTTGTACCTGCCGTGGCCTGCTCCCATTCGAACCAGTCCTCGCCCCATAGCTCGACCGGATGCTGGGTGCGGTCGCTGCCATTGCCGCAGTTCAACGCATCGGCCGCGCAGTATTTGTCGCAGCCCCAGCAGATGCGCTCGGGGTGCTTGGGATGGAGCGGGATTTTCTTGGCCATGATGGGACTCCGCCAGGAAGGCTGCTTAGCGACTCAGCCGGGTTTGCCATCGGCGCGGGCGTGCCAGTAGATGGGCAGCACGCGCGCGGCCCAGGCCAGCATCAGCAAGAGCCAGCCGGCCGAGGCCAGATGCAGCCAGGCCGGTGGGCCGCCCCACAACGCCAGTCCCACGCGCAGCGCGGCCACGGCGTGCAGGCCCAGATAGATGGTCCAGTAAGTGTTGTCGGCCACCAGATCGCGCCCGCCATGCCCCAGGGTGACGCGGGTCACGAAGCCGACCAGCATGGTGCAGCAGAAGCCGAGGCCGATTGCATGGGCCGGGGCGGCACCCACCGCCACGCCGGCACTATGCAGACCCTGCAGCAACAGGGCCGGCGCCAGCCAGGCGAAGCTCAGGTGCAGCATGGCCAGCAGGCGGTTCTGCAGGCTGGCGCGCAGACCCCAGCGCCAGCTGGTGTAGGCCAGGCTGGCAGCCAGGGCGAAGGCGCTGAGTGCCGCCAGCCAGGCCTGCCCGAATGCATCGGCCATGATCAGCAGCGCGCAGCCGGCCAGCCAGCCATCCAGCAGCCAGTGCGGGCGCCAGCTGGCGTGGCCGGGCAGGGCGGATTGGGTGAAGAAGGGCAGCATGCGATGCGACACGGTCAGGAAGACCGGCAGCAGCAAGCCCCAGAACACGATCTGGCGCGCCAGCCACCACAGTCGCCCATCGCCCGAGCGCACCCACAGCAGGGCCAGCATCAGCGCCAGTGCACCGAGGCCCATGGCCAGCAGGATGCGCAGGCCATGGCGCTTGTCGGCCACTTGGCTGCGTTGGTACAGCCGCCACCAGCGCAGGCTGGCGATGCTCCAGCTGAGCTGCATGAGCAGGAAGCCCGCGGCCGGCCAGCTGCCGCCCAGGCTGAAACCGGCCAGGGCCAGCCACAGACCCGCCAGATAGGCGAGTGCCAGCGGCAGGTGGCTGGCGGCATCGGCCGGCTCGCTCACATTCAGCCAGCGCGGGCCGGCGGTGAAGATAAAGCCGAGCATGAACAGCGGGAATACGCCCAGCGGCGTCATCAGCCCGTGCACCATCAGGGCCGGATAGCTGCCCAGCAGCGGACGGGCAATGGCCAGTGCCCACCAGAAGCCAAGACTGAGGATGGCCAGCACGCCGGCGCCGAAATAGGCGCGGTGCGGCACGCTGCGCAGCCTCTGCCAGGCGCTGCCCACGGCCGGTGTGGGGGGGCTCGGTGGTTCGATCGAGGTATTGAAGACGGTCAGGCTCATGCTGTGGCTCCGCGTCGGGCGCGCATATTCTGGCCGATGCGGGCCAGGGTGGTGGGCGAGAGCTGGCGCGCGGCCGGGTAGAGCAGTGCTTCCTCGCGCGCTGCATGGGCCGGGTAGTCGCGTGCGAAGGCGGCCAGCTCCGCGGGGCGCAGCGGCACGCCGTGGTCGGCAATCGCCTGCAGCCAGGGGCGTACCGCTTGCCAGAGCACATCCAGAGAGGCGTGCTCGGCCTCGATGCGGGCGAGGTCGGCATTCAGGGCCGGGTCGTCCAGCTCGCGCAGGGCGGGGAACAGGTCGTCCTCCTCGTCCGCGTGGTGCAGCGGCGCCGCCATATCGAAGTAACGCAGGATATTGGCCGCCGCCTGGGCCGCTTCCTCATCCTGGCCGCGCCGGCTCAGATGCTCGTCCAGCTTCAGGCTCAGGCTGGCAAAGCGGCGCACCTTGTCGTGGCAGGCGGTCAAGAGCGCAATCGGTTCGTCAAAGCCGGGTGCAATGGCAGGGGAATTCAACATGGGGCGACTTTCACTAAGGCTTGGTGAGCAGCATGCGTGATGCCGGTGCAGCCTGCCCTGTCGGCGATCAAGCTTTTGCGCGATGGCGTCAGACAGGTTGCCAGTCTGGGTCCAACTGGCCGTCCACCACATTGATGCGCCGGTCGGCCAGCGCGGCAAAGCGTGGGTCGTGGGTGACGGCGAGCACCGACTTGCCCATCTCGCGGGTCAGGTCATGCAGGATCTGGCGCACATTGCTACTGGAAGCGGTGTCGAGATTGCCGGTTGGCTCGTCGGCCAGCAGCACCAGCGGGTCATTGGCCAGGGCGCGCGCAATCGCCACCCGCTGGCGCTGGCCGCCCGATAGCTGGCTGGGGTGTTTGTGTGCATGCTCGGCCACATCCAGCCGGGCCAGCAGCTCGGTGGCGCGGGCGCGGGCCTGGCTGTCGCCGAGTTTGCCCAGCCGCCGCATCGGCAGCAGCACATTGTCCAGCACGGTGAATTCGGCCAGCAGGAAGTGGAACTGGAACACGAAACCCAGCTTGGCCAGCCGCGCGCTGGTGAGCTGATCGTCGCTGAAGCCCTGCGTGTTCACGCCATCCAGTTCCACCGTGCCGCTGCTCGGCACATCGAGCAGGCCCAAGAGGTAAAGCAGGGATGACTTGCCCGAGCCCGAGGGCCCCATGATGCAGACGAATTCCCCCGCCTCGATGCTCAGGTCTATGCCCCGCACCAGGGTGGTGGGCACCTCGCCGGGCAGGATGCGGGTCAGCTGGCGCGCGCGTAACACGGTGCTCATGTCGCCCCGCGCAGAATATCGACCGGATGCAGGCGACCGGCCTTGCGCGCGGGCAGCCAGGCGGCCAGCAGGCAGGAGGCCAGCGCGAAGGCGGCGGCCATCAGGAATTGCTCGCTACCCCACCAGATAGGCAGGTTTACCGTCTCGGTGCCGCCGGGCGGGCGGATCTGGATGCTGGCCAGCAGCCGCATCAGCCCCAGGCCACACAGCAGCCCCAGCACACTGCCGATGGCACCGACGATCAGTCCCTCCAGCAGGAAGATGCGCTTGATGTCGGCGGCCAGAAAGCCCATCGATTTGAGAATGGCGATATCGCGGGTTTTTTCCATCACGATGGTCGAAATGGTGTTGTAGATGCCGAAGGAGGCCACCACGAGGATGGCCGACACCACCGAGTACATGATCACATTGCGCACGAACAGCACATTGAGGATGTCCTCGGACGCTTCGGCCCAGCTGACCGATTTGTAACCTATCTGTGCCTCGATGCGGCTGGCCACGGCCCGCGCGCTATTGGCATCGTCCAGCTTGAGGATGAAGCGGTTCACGCGGTCGGGACGGTCGAGCAGCAGTTGGGCGCGCTTGAGCAGCACATAGGTCTGGCTCTCGTCGTAACTGGCATTGCCGCTGCGGAAGATGCCGACCACGGTCAGCGTGCGGTTGGCGCCGCCAGCCGCGATCACGCTCAGGGTGCTACCCAGGCGCAGCTTGAACTTGTCGGCCAGACCGGCACCGATGATCACGCCATTGCTATTGGCCGACAGCTGGTCCAGCGTGCCGGCGATCAGCTTGTCCTCGATGGTGCTCACCCCGCGCATCTGCGCCGGAATGATGCCGGACAGGCTGACGCCCTGCTGCTGGCCGGCGAACACCAGCACGGCTGAGCCGGTCAGCACCGGCGCCACGCGCAGGCCGGGTAGGGCGGCAATCAGCGCCTGCTTGGCACGCCAGCCGCGTATGCCGCGGGTTTCCGTCTGCGGCTTCAGGCCACGGATCTCGGCCAGCGCCTGCGGCCATTGTTGGTTTACCGGCTGCAGGCGCGCGCTGCGGTATTCGTCCGATACGGTGATGTGGGGGCTGTTGTCGATCAGCCGGACGATGAAGTCCTTTTCCGAGCCGCGCATCAGCGCCGACACCGCCAGGAAGAAAGCCACGCCGAGCACGACGCCGATCAGCGAGACCGCGGTCTGGCGCTTGCGGCTGGTCAGATGGGTGAAGGCAATGCCGAGCGCAATCATGGTGCGCGCACCGCCCGCACGCGCTGGCCCACCGCCAGGGTGTCGCTTGGGCTGGCCACAATCGCGTCGCCAGTCGCCACGCCGCTGCGGATTTCAATCTGCTCGGCGCTGGCGGCCCCGGTCAGTACCTTTACCCGTTCGAGCCGGCCCGCGCGCACGCGCCATACCTGCTGGTCCTGCACGGCGCTGCGCGGCAGCAGCAGCGCATCGGGCCGGCGCGCCAGCACGATGTTCGCATCCACCGTCATGCCCACCCTGAAGCGCGCGGGCTCGGCAATCTTCATGCGTACGCGATAACTGCGGCTGACCGGATCGCCCTTGGGGGTGATTTCGCTGACTTCACCCTGCAGCACCGCCTCGCCCAAGGCATCGGCATGCAGCAGCACCGCCTGGCCCGGCTGCACGCGGCCAATGTCCTCCTCGTCCACCTCGGCCACCACGCGCAGGGGGGCGCAGCAGGCCAGGTAGAGCAGCGGCTGGCCCATATTGACGAACTGGCCGACCTCCACATCGCGCTTCAGGATCAGGCCATCGGCCGGGGCGCTCAAATGCAGGAAGCGGCGCTGGCTCTGGCTGCGCGCCAGGGCGGCTTTCGCAGCCCGGTATTCGGTGTGGTTGCGGTCCAGCTCGGCTTGGGACACGAAGCCCTGAGCGCGCAGGCCCTGGGCGCGCTCCCACTGACGGCGCGCCAGTTCGCTGCGCGCGGCCAGCTCGGCCTCGCCGCTGGCCAGGTCGTCATCCTGCAGGCGCAGCAGCAGCTGCCCGCGCCGGACGGTATCGCCCTCGTGCACCAGCACCGCGGCCACATAGCCGGCGCTGCGCGGTGCGATGGGCAATTGCACGCCGGGCTCGATCTGGCCGCTGGCATACACGGCTTCCACTGCTTCGCCGCGCTGCGGCGAGATCACCACCAGCCGCGCAGGCTGCATGAACCAGACCAAGAGGCCCGCCAGCGCCGCAATCACACCCAGCAGCCACAGCACGGTAGCGCGTTTCACCTTGTTGTCCTTGAGGTATCGGTTTGGATACGAACAGATTGCCATTGCCATGGTAGCGCAGGCATCTGGCGCCGCCGCGCCTGGTGTGCGGCCGGGGTGGTCTGGCGGCGCCACGCTCGTCCGGGGAACTAGGGCCATAGGCAGCTCGAACTAGTCCGATTGCGTGCGGCCGGCTCGCCTTGTGGCGAATGGTGGACGCTGGGGGGCAGCCCTAAGCTCTGCGTCACAAACCCCTGAAAGATCGTGAGCCCCCCATCATGACGACCGTACCCGATAAGGCCCCACCCGGCGCCACCTCGGTGCTGATCTCCAGTACCTTTGCCTTCACCATCTGTTTTGCCGTCTGGATGATGTTTGCGGTGCTGGGCATTCCCATCAAGGCCCAGCTCAATCTGAGCGAAACCCAGTTTGGCCTGTTGGCCGCCATGCCGGTGCTGACCGGTTCGCTGGTGCGCGTGCCGCTCGGTATCTGGACCGACCGTTTCGGCGGCCGCATCGTGCTCTTCCTGCTGATGCTGTCCACGGTGGTGCCGATCTGGCTGATGAGCTATGCGACCGAGTACTGGCACTTCCTGGTGCTGGCACTGTTCGTCGGCCTTGCCGGCGGCTCGTTCTCGGTGGGCACGCCCTATGTGGCGCGCTGGTTTCCCAAGAGCCGCCAGGGCTTTGCCATGGGCGTGTTCGGCGCCGGCAACTCCGGCTCGGCCCTGACCAAGTTCGTCGCCCCGGCACTGATCGCCGCAGCCGGCGGCAGTTGGATGATCGTGCCCAAGGTGTATGCGGTGGCCATGCTGGTGACCGCGCTGCTGTTCTGGTTCGGCTCGGCCAGCAAGCCCGAACACCTGGTCAAGTCCACCGCCAGCTTCGGCGCCCAGCTGAAGATGCTGCGCGACCCGCGCGTATGGCGCTACTGCCAGTACTACTCGGTGGTGTTCGGCGGCTATGTGGGCCTCGCGCTGTGGATGACCAAGTACTACATCGGCGAATACGGCTTCGATATGAAACTGGCCGCCCTGTTGGCTGCCTGCTTCTCGCTGCCCGGTGGTGTGCTGCGCGCGATTGGCGGCTGGATCTCGGACAAGTACGGCGCCTACCAGACCACCTGGTGGGTGATGTGGGTGTGCTGGGTGGCCTTCTTCCTGCTCAGCTATCCGCAAACCCAGTTCACCATCCTGACCGTGAGCGGCCCGCAGACCTTCCATATCGGCCTGAATGCCACGCTGTTCACCATCCTGCTGTTCGTGGTCGGCATCGCCATGGCGGTGGGCAAGGCCTCGGTATTCAAGTTCATCTCGGATGAGTTCCCGCAAAACATCGGCGCCGTGTCCGGCATCGTTGGCCTGGCTGGCGGCCTGGGCGGCTTCATCCTGCCCATCCTGTTTGGCCTGCTGCTCGACCTGACCGGCGTGCGTTCGAGCGCCTTCATGCTGCTGTACGGCACGGTGTGCGTGAGCCTGGTCTGGATGCACTTCAGCTTCCGCCCCGAGAGCGTGGCCCAGGGCCAGCGCGCGCTGGCTGGCAAGCCCGCCTGATTCCGACTTCCCTATCTGCTTACCAGGATCTTCATCATGTCCAGTCATGTGCTTAAACGCTGGGAGCCGGAAAACCCCGGCTTCTGGCAGCAAACCGGCGCCGCCATCGCCAATCGCAATCTGTGGATTTCCATCCCCGCCCTGATGCTGGCCTTCAGCGTGTGGATGCTGTGGAGCGTGGTGGTGGTCAACCTCGACAAGGCCGGCTTTCAGCTTTCGAAGAACCAGATGTTCTGGCTGACTGCGCTGCCCGCGCTGTCGGGCGCCACCCTACGCATCTTCTACAGCTTCCTGGTACCCATCTTCGGCGGGCGGCGCTGGACAGCGATTTCCACCGCCAGCTTGCTGATCCCGGCCATCGGCATGGGCTTTGCACTGCGCGACCCAAGTACCAGCTTTCCCACCCTGTTGATCCTGGCGCTGTTATGCGGCCTGGGCGGCGGCAACTTCAGCTCCAGCATGGCCAATATCAGCTTCTTCTTCCCCAAGGCGAAGAAGGGCCTGGCCACCGGTCTGAATGCCGGTATCGGTAATCTCGGTGTCTCCCTGGTGCAGTTCGTGGTGCCGGTGGTGATCTCCAGTGCCGTGCTGGGCACGCTGGGCGGCGACGGCCATAGCTATGTGAAGGACGGCGTGGAAAAGAGCATCTGGCTGCAGAATGCCGGCTTCGTGTGGGTGCCCTTCATCATCATCGCCAGCCTGGCTGCCTGGTTTGGCATGCACGATATTGCCGACGCCAAGGCCTCGTTCGCCGATCAGGCAGTCATTTTCAAGCGCAAGCACAACTGGCTGATGTGCTGGCTGTATATCGGCACCTTCGGCTCCTTCATTGGCTTCTCGGCCGGCCTCGCCATGCTGACCAAGTCGCAGTTCCCCGGCATCAACCCGACTGCCTATGCCTTCCTCGGCCCCTTGGTCGGTGCGCTGGCGCGGCCGCTGGGCGGCTGGGTGTCGGACAAGCTCGGCGGTGCCCGCGTCACGCTGTGGACGTTCGCGGCCATGATTGCGGCGGTGTTCGGCGTGCTGCACTACCTGCCGCAGAACGGTGTCGGCGGGGATTTCTACGGCTTCCTGGCCATGTTCATCGTGTTGTTCGCGCTGACTGGTATCGGTAACGGCTCCACCTTCCGCATGATCCCGGTCATCTTCCTGACCGAACGTCAGCGCGCCGCCGCCGGCAAGGGCGAAAAGGCCGAGAAGCAGGCCGTGCTGGATGCCAGCAAGGAAGCGGCCGCCGTGCTCGGTTTCTCCGGTGCCATCGGCGCCTATGGCGGCTTCTTCATCCCGAAGAGCTTCGGCACCTCGCTCGACCTGACCGGTGGGGTGGATGCGGCGCTGATCTGCTTTATCGGCTTCTACCTGAGTTGCATGGCGATCACCTGGTGGTGGTACGCACGCCGTAATGCGCCGATGCCGTGCTGAGTGTCAGTCCAGTAAGCCAAAACGCCCGGTGCATGCCGGGCGTTTTGTTTTGCCGCGACCGATGTTGGGCTTCGCTGCGCTGAAGCCAAGCTAGAGGTGCGCGAGGCTTGGGTCGTCGAGCGCCGATCTAGTCCTTTCGACCTAGCTGACCTAGTCCCACTGCCTTGGCGCTCTTCCTCCTCCGGTGAATGGGCCGCTGCCACGCAAAAACCTACAGTGGCACTGTCCCAATCGCAGCCTCGGTCGCCCCTCGGGTGGCCGCATCGGAGAACAACAATGAGTCACTTTCTGGATCGACTGAAGTTCATGTCGCGCGTGAAGTCCACCTTTGCGGATGGCCACGGCGCGGTGGTGGACGAAGACCGCAAGTGGGAAGACGCTTACCGCTCGCGCTGGCAGCACGACAAGATCGTCCGTTCCACCCATGGCGTGAACTGCACCGGCTCGTGTAGCTGGAAGGTGTATGTGAAGAACGGTCTGATCACCTGGGAAACCCAGCAGACCGATTACCCACGCACCCGGCCCGACCTGCCCAATCATGAACCGCGCGGCTGCCCGCGTGGCGCCTCGTATAGCTGGTATGTGTACTCGGCCCAGCGCGTGAAATACCCAATGATCCGCGGCCGCCTGATCGAGATGTGGCGCGAGGCGCGCAAGACCATGGACCCGATTGCGGCCTGGGAATCCATCAGCCAGAACCCCGAGAAGGCCAAGCGCTACAAGAGCGTGCGTGGCCAGGGCGGCTTTGTGCGCGCCGACTGGGATACCGCGACCGAAATCATTGCCGCGGCCAATGCGCTGACCATCAAGAAATACGGCCCGGACCGCGTGGTCGGCTTCTCGCCGATTCCAGCCATGTCCATGGTGTCCTATGCCGCGGGCGCGCGTTATCTGAGCCTGTTGGGCGGCGCTTGCCTGAGCTTTTATGACTGGTACTGCGACCTGCCGCCGGCCAGCCCGCAGATCTGGGGTGAGCAGACCGACGTGCCCGAATCGGCCGACTGGTACAACGCGACCTACCTGATGGTATGGGGTTCGAACGTGCCGATGACCCGTACGCCGGACGCCCACTTCTATACCGAGGTGCGCTACAAGGGCACCAAGACGGTGGCGGTGTCGAGCGACTTTGGCGAAATGGTCAAGTTTGGCGATATCTGGCTGGCGCCCAAGCAGGGTACCGATGCCGCGCTGGCGATGGCCATGGGCCATGTGGTGCTGAAGGAATTCCACCATGGCGCTAAGTCCGAGTACTTCAGCCGCTACGCCAAGCAATACACCGATATGCCAATGCTGGTGCTGCTCAAGGAGCGCAACGGCTGCCTGGTGCCCGACCACTTCCTGCGCGCCGCCCATCTGGCCGGCAACCACGGCGAGGCCAACAACCCCGAGTGGAAGACGCTGGAAATCGACGCCAAGACCGGCGACCTGGTGGTGCCGAATGGCGCGATCGGTTTCCGCTGGGGCGAAGGCAAGGTCAATGACGGCGAGAAGGTCGGGCGCTGGAACCTGGAGCAGAAGGACGGCGGCAGCGGCCGCGAGGTCGACCCGCTCCTGAGCCTGATCGACAGCCGCGATGAGGTGGCCGGCGTGGGCTTCCCCTATTTCGGTGGCGAGCACGACGAGCTGCTGGTACGCAATGTGCCGGTCAAGCGCATCACCCTGGCCGACGGCAGCAGCGCGCTGGTGGCCACCGTGTACGACCTGCAGATGGCCAACTACGGCATAGACCGTGGCCTGGGCGGCAGCAATGTGGCTGCCAATTATGAAGACGACGTGCCCTATACCCCGGCATGGCAGGAAAAGCACACCAGCGTGAAGCCCGAGCTGGTGATCCAGGTGGCGCGCGAATTCGCCCAGAATGCGCATGACACTCAGGGTAAGAGCATGGTCATCGTCGGTGCCGCGCTCAACCACTGGTACCACATGGATATGACCTACCGCGGCATCATCAACCTCTTGATGATGTGCGGCTGTGTGGGCCAGAGCGGTGGCGGCTGGGCCCACTATGTGGGCCAGGAAAAGCTGCGTCCACAGTTCGGCTGGGCACCGCTGGCCTTCGCGAGCGACTGGCAGCGCCCGCCGCGTCAGATGAATGGCACCAGCTTCTTCTATGCGCACACCAGCCAGTGGCGGCATGAAAAGCTGCATGTGGACGAGATCCTCGCCCCGACCGCCGACCGCGCCAAATATGGCCGGATGAGCATGATCGACCTGAACGCCAAGTCCGAGCGCATGGGCTGGCTGCCGTCCTGCCCGCAGCTGCAGACCAACCCGCTCGATGTGGTGGCCGCCGCCGAAGCCGCCGGCCAGGACCCGGTCGCCTTTGCCGCCAGCCAGCTCAAGTCCGGCAATCTGCATATGAGCTGTGATGACCCGGACAACCCGGCCAACTTCCCGCGCAATATGTTCGTCTGGCGCTCGAACATCCTCGGTTCCAGCGGCAAGGGGCACGAGTACTTCCTCAAGTATCTGCTCGGCACCCAGAACGCGCTGTTCGGCGATGAAGCCGATGCGATCAAGCCTTCGGAAGTGAAGTTCCGCGACGCCGCGGCCGAGGGCAAGCTCGACCTGTTGACCGTGCTCGACTTCCGCATGAGCACCACCTGCTTGTACGGCGATATCGTGCTGCCCACCGCCACCTGGTACGAGAAGGACGACCTCAATACCTCGGACATGCACCCCTTCATTCACCCGCTGAGTGAGGCTGTGCAACCCTTATGGGAAAGCAAGACCGACTGGGAAATCTACAAGCTGCTGGCGAAGAAGTTCAGCGAGATCGGCGGGCCGTATCTGGGTACGCGCAAGGACATCGTGCTGACCCCGCTCATGCACGACACCCCGGGCGAACTCGGTCAGCCGCTGGAGCCGAAGGACTGGAAGCATGGCGAATGCGAGCTGATCCCCGGCAAGACCGCGCCGAATATGACCGTGGTCGAACGTAATTACCATGACATCTACAAGAAGTTCACCTCGATCGGCCCGCTGCTCGACAAGCTCGGCAACGGCGGCAAGGGCATCAACTGGGATACCCAGCACGAGGTGCATGAGATCGCCGATCTGACCAAGACCGTTACCGAGGAAGGCGTGAGCAAGGGCCGTCCGCGTCTGGATAGCGCGATTGATGCGGCCGAGATGATTCTGACCTTTGCGCCGGAAACCAATGGCCATGTCTCGGTCAAGGCCTGGGACGCGCTGTCCAAGATCACCGGCCGCGATCACACCCATCTGGCCATCGGCCGCGAGCACGACAAGATCCGCTTCCGCGATGTGCAGGCGCAGCCGCGCAAGATCATCTCGGCCCCGACCTGGTCGGGCCTGGAAAGCGAAGAGGTCAGCTACAACGCCGGCTACACCAATGTGCACGAGCTGATTCCCTGGCGCACGCTGACCGGCCGCCAGCAGTTCTATCAGGATCACCGCTGGATGCTGGACTTTGGCGAAGGCTCCTGCGTGTACAAGCCGGCCATCGACACCAAGACCGTGAAGCCCATGCTGGGTCGCAAGCCGAATGGCGAGCACGAGCTGGTGCTGAACTGGATCACCCCGCACCAGAAGTGGGGCATCCACTCTACCTACTCGGACAACCTGCGCATGCTGACCCTGAGCCGTGGTGGCCCGCATGTGTGGATTTCGGAAGCCGAGGCCAAGCAGGCAGGCATCGTCGACAACGACTGGGTGGAAGTCTTCAACGTGAACGGCACGCTGACCGCCCGGGTGGTGGTGAGCCAGCGCGTACCGCAGGGCATGTGCCTGATGTACCACGCCCAGGAAAAGATCGTGAACGTGCCGGGTGCGGAAACCAGCGGCAAGCGCGGCGGCATTCATAACTCGGTGACCCGTACCGTGCTCAAGCCCACCCACATGATCGGTGGCTATGCGCAGCAAGCGTATGGCTTCAACTACTACGGCACCGTGGGCAGCAACCGCGATGAATTCGTGGTGCTGCGCAAGATGAAGAAGGTGGACTGGCTGGAAGGCCCCCGGGTTGAGGAAGAAGGAGTCGCCAAATGAAAATCCGCGCCCAAGTTGGCATGGTGCTGAATCTGGACAAGTGCATCGGCTGCCATACCTGTTCGGTGACCTGCAAGAACGTCTGGACCAGCCGCGATGGCGTCGAATACGCCTGGTTCAATAATGTGGAAACCAAGCCTGGCATTGGCTACCCGAAGGAGTGGGAAAACCAGACTAAGTGGAATGGCGGCTGGAAGCGTAATGCCGCGGGCAAGCTGGAGCCACGTCAGGGTGGCAAGCTGAAGATCCTGGCCAATCTGTTCGCCAACCCGAACCTGCCGGCCATCGACGACTACTACGAGCCGTTCACCTACGACTACGAGCATCTGAAGAATGCGCCGCTGAGCCAGACCCCGCCCACCGCGCGGCCGGTGTCGGTGCTTACCGGCAAGAAGATGGACAAGATCGAATGGGGTCCGAACTGGGAAGACGACCTCGGCGGCGAGTTCAGCTCGCGTAGCCGCGATGCGCTGTTCGAGGGCGTGCAGAAGGAGCTGTACTCGACCTTCGAGTCGACCTTCATGATGTATCTGCCGCGCCTGTGCGAGCACTGTCTGAACCCGACCTGCGTGGCGTCCTGCCCGTCCGGTTCGATCTACAAGCGCGAGGACGACGGCATCGTGCTGGTCGACCAGGACAAGTGCCGCGGCTGGCGCATGTGCATCTCGGGCTGCCCGTACAAGAAGATTTATTACAACTGGCAGAGCGGCAAGGCCGAGAAGTGCACCTTCTGCTTCCCGCGCATCGAAGCCGGCCAGCCCACGGTCTGCTCGGAAACCTGTGTAGGCCGCATCCGTTACCTGGGTGTGCTGCTGTACGACGCCGACCTGATCGAAGCGGCCGCGTCCACGCCGAACGAGCAGGACCTGTACGAAGAACAGCTGAAGGTCTTCCTCGACCCGCACTCGCCGGCCGTGATTGCCGAGGCGCGCAAGCAGGGCATTCCGGAAAGCTGGCTGGAAGCGGCGCGTAAGAGCCCGGTCTACAAGATGGCCTGCGAGTGGAAGGTGGCCTTTCCGCTGCACCCCGAGTACCGCACCCTGCCCATGGTCTGGTACATCCCGCCGCTCTCACCCATCCAGGGCGCGGCCGAGGCCGGGCGCATGCCGCATCGCACCGTGGGCGACACCATCATCCCCGATGTGAAGAGCCTGCGTATCCCGGTGCGCTACCTGGCCAATCTCTTGACGGCCGGCAAGGAAAAGCCGGTGGTCACCGCGCTGGAACGCATGATCGCCATGCGCGCCTTCAAGCGCAGCGAGGTCGTGCATGGCAAGGCCGAAACCAGTCTGATCGAGAAGGTGGGTCTGGACGCGGCCACTGTGGAAGACATGTACCAGATCATGGCGATTGCCAATTACGAAGACCGCTTCGTGATTCCGACCAGCCATAAGGAAATGGTCGAGGACAGCTTCAATGACAAGGGCAGCTGCGGCTTCACCTTTGGCAATGGTTGCTCGGGGGGGACTTCGGAGGGTTCGCTGTTCGGCAAGAAGCCGCAGGGCAGCGTGATCTTTGTCGACATGCCCAAGTCGCGCAAGAAGCCAGTGACAACGGAGGAGTAAACGACAGGGGAGGGCGCGCAGCCTTCCGGGACGTTGTGCTGCGCGATCTTCCCCATCGTTTCAGGAGCCCACCATGAGCCTTTACCGAATTCTTTCCGCCCTGCTTACCTACCCGGAGCAGGACTTGATCGACGCGCTGGTCGAAATCGACGACGCGCTCGATGCCTATCCGGACGCGCAGGAAACCTTGAGCCCGCTGACCGACTACTTCAAGCAGCACGGTCTTGTGGCCTTGCAGGAGAACTATGTCGGCACCTTCGACCGCAGCCCTGCGCACTCGCTGCATCTGTTTGAGCATGTGCATGGCGAAAGCCGCGACCGTGGTCAGGCCATGGTCGACCTGCTGCAGGAATACCAGCGCAACGGCTTCGAACCCGACGCTGCCGAGCTGCCCGACCATGTACCGCTGTTTCTCGAGTACCTGAGCCTGGTCGAGCCCGAGCAGGCCCAGGCCCTGCTCGGCGATGCGATCCATGTGCTGGCCGCCATCGGCAAGCGCTTGGCCCGCAACGACAGCCCGTATGCGAGCGTGTTTGTCGTGCTGTGTTCGCTGACCGATGTGGTGCCACTGGAACAGACCGACCCACCGGTACGCGATATGGACGAGGCGATGGAAACCTTCGGCCCTGGTGCCGACGGCGTCGAACCGCTGCTCAAGCCCAGCCTGAACGGCACCCATACCGTGCAGTTTTACCCGCGTGCTCACCCCTCTCCCACCGGGAGAGGGGCCGGGGGTGAGGGGGCATTGTATGCCTCCGCCGCCGTCCCTCCCTCACCCCAACCCCTCTCCCGCGAGGAGAGGGGCTTGTAAGCCTTGGAGACCATCATGAGCTACCTGCACCAATTCATCTTCGGCATCTATCCGTATATCGCCTTTGCCATCTTCATCTTCGGCAGCCTGGCGCGCTTCGAGCGCGAGCAATACACCTGGAAGAGCGACAGCTCGCAGCTGCTGCATCGCGGCAATTTGCGTCTGGGCAATATCCTGTTTCACCTTGGCATCATCGGCCTGTTCTTCGGCCACCTGGTCGGCCTGCTCACCCCGGTGGCGGTATGGGATGCGCTGGGTGTGACCCATAGCTTCAAACAAGGCTTTGCCATGGCCGCCGGCGGTGTGATGGGCGGGATCTGCCTGTTGGGCCTCGTCATCCTGCTGCATCGTCGCCTCAGTGACCCGCGCATCGCCGCGGTGACCAAGCCGGGCGATAAGGTGCTGCTGCTGTGGATTCTGATCACCCTGCTCTTGGGCCTGTCGACCATCTTTGTTTCCGCCCAGCATATGGACGGCCATGAAATGGTGCTGCTGATGAGCTGGGCCCAGCACATCGTGACCCTGAAGGGCGATGCCCCGGCCTTTATCGTCGGTGCGCACTGGCTGTTCAAAGCCCATTTGTTCATGGGCATGAGCTTGTTTGCGATCTTCCCCTTCACCCGCCTCGTGCATGTGTGGAGCGGCTTTGGCTCGGTCACCTATCTGGGCCGTGCCTGGCAGCTGGTCCGTCCGCGCTGAGCGTGTTTCACGCTGGCCGTCGCCCGCCGGCGGCCAGCCCCTTCCCCGAATCGAAACCCATCATGTCTCTTCGTTTCAGCAAGCTCCTGTTCGCGGCCAGCCTGGTGCTGGCCCCAGCGCTCCTGCCGCTGATGGCGGGCACCACCCAGTCCGCCAGCGCGCTGGACGCCATCAACCTGGCTGGCCGGCAGCGCATGCTCAGCCAGCGCATCGTGAAGAACTACACCCAGCTGGGGCTGGGCGTGCTGAGCGAGGCGGCCGAACGACAGCTGCGCGACTCGGTGGCCCGCTTCGATGCCAGCCAGCAGCAGCTGCAACAGCAGCTGGCGCCCTGGCCGGCCAGCCAGGATGAGCTGGCGCGGCTGGCTGCCGAATGGCAGCGGCTCAAGCCCATGCTGGCTCAGCGGCCGGGCCGCGACAGCAGCCGCCAGGTCGAGCAGCAGGCCGAGGCGGTGCTGGGCGCCAGTCATGTGCTGACCCTGAGCCTGCAGGAGCAGAGCGGCACCGATAGCGGTCGCTGGGTCAATCTGGCCGGCCGCACGCGCATGCTCAGCCAGCGCCTGGCCAAGTACGCGCTGCTGCAGAAGCTGGGTGTGGATGGTGCAGTGCAGCGGGATGCGACCGAGCAGGCACGTACCGAGCTCGGTGGCGCGCTGGACAGCTTGCAACGCGCGCCGGTCAACAGCCCGGCCATCCGTCGCCAGTTGGAGCTGGCCAAGCAGCAATGGCAATTCCTGGAAAACGCACTGAATCAGCCGCAAGGCGATGTCGCGCATATCGCCACCACCAGCGAACGCCTGGTGGAGGTGATGGACGAGGTGACCCGGCTGTATAGCGCCGGGCCGAAATAGGCACAGCGGCAGCAGCTTCTGCCCGAACGCACGGCCGGCGCGTTGCCGGCACAAGGAGTACAGCATGGCTATCGTCATCAATGGTTATGAAATCGAAGACGCCGAGGTCGAGCGCGAGCTGCCGCTGCATCAGGATGCGGCCAACCCGCTCAAGCGCGCGGTGACTACCCTGGCGCTGCGGCGCATCCTGCTCGACGAGGCGGCACGTCTGGGCCTGCCCGCCGCCAGCGAGGAAGCCGCCATCGAGGCATTGCTGGCCGCCGAGGTGCAGGTGCCCGAACCGGACGAGGCGAGCTGCCTGCGTCATTACCAGCAGTATCCGCAGCGCTTTACCGTGGGTGAGCTGGTCGAGGTCGATCACATCCTGTTCCAGATCACCGAGCGCGTGCCGCTGGAAGCGCTGCGCGAGCTGGCCGAACAAAGCTTGCAGGAACTGCTGGCCGAGCCGACGCGTTTTGCCGAGCTGGCGCGCAGTCTGTCCAACTGCCCATCTGGCGAGGTGGGCGGCAATCTTGGCCAGCTCAGCCGCGGTGACACGGTGCCGGAATTCGAGCGCGTGGTGTTTGCCATGAACCCGGGTGAGATTCTGCCCCGCCTCTTGGAAACCCGTTTTGGCCTGCATATCGTGCGCGTGGCGCGCCGTATCGAGGGGCGTGTGCTGCCTTTCGAGCGTGTGCAAGCCCATATCGGCGAGGCCCTGCAGGCAGCCAGCCGCGATGCAGCCTGGCGCCAGTACCTGCAACTGCTGGTGGGCCGGGCCAAGATCGAGGGGATTACCCTGGAAGGCGCCGACAGCCCGCTGGTGCAGTAAGCACCTCGCTATCCCATTTGCGCCCAGTGTGCGACTGGCTGAGGCCAGTCCCGCCGCCTAGCCACCACGCCATTCACTTCAGGGAATTGACCATGCAACTTGCCTCATTCGCCGACTTGCTGCAGGCCGCCCAGCAGCAGGACCAGCCGCAAAGGCTGCTGTTCGTGTTTGCCGCGGCCGAGCTGCCCAGCGATGCCACGCCGGCGCAACGCGCCCGCTTCGAAGCTGGCCAAGGCGGTGCGCTGGTGCCACGTATGTGCGTGGACAAGTTGCCTGCCGAGCTGGCCGACTTCGCCAGCCTGGCCGCCGAGGCGGCCCAGATGGGGCAGCACTGGCAGTTGATGTTCGCCGCCAGCCTGTCCGGCCGCGCCGGCCAACCGCCCAGCAGCGCCGAGGCCGAGCCGCATCTGAACCGCATGATCGAGGCCATCCAACAGGGCCATCTACAGTCCTTCCTGGCTTTCGATCGTCAGGGCGAGCTGCTGATGCTGCACTGAACGCCCCAGCCTGCGCTAATGCGCGCGGTTGGTTTCGCTGAGCCGGCGCAGCGAGGCCTCCAGGTTCCGGATGCGCCCGATTGATTCCTCTACCAGGCCGGCGATCTCGTGCGAGGAGCTGGCCGACTGCACAGCCAGCTTGCGCACCTCGTCCGCCACCACGGCGAAGCCACGTCCTTGCTCGCCGGCGCGCGCTGCCTCGATGGCGGCGTTCAGGGCGAGCAGATTGGTCTGCTTGGAAATCTGGTTGATGGTCTCGATGATCTGGCGGATCTGCTCGCTCGAGGCGATTACCTGATGCATCTCTTGCTCGGTGACCCGCTCCGCCTCCATCTTCGAGGTGATATCCACGCCATAGCTGACGATATGCCTGACCCGTCCCTTGGCATCGGTAATTGGGGAGATGCTGGCATTCATCAGCACCTGTGAGCCATCGCGACGGAACAGCTGGCATTCGGCCGCGATCTGCTCGCCGCCCAGCAGGCGCTGGAAACGTTCTGGGCCGAGAATCTCGGGCAGGGTGCGTGCCTTGGGCAAGAGCTCGGCTAGGTTGGGGTAGTCGAGGTGCTCGATGATGAAAGAATTGGCCTCCACCAGCCTGCCCTGGATATCCCAGCGCGCGACCCCATTGGTCACATCGATGGCGGCAAAGCGTTTGCTGTACTCAAGCTCGCGCTCCTTGGTGCTGCTGATATTGGCCTGCACCGAGACGAAATTGATCAGCCGACCCTCGGCGTCGAAGATCGGGTTGATCGCCAGTGAAATCCAATATTCGCGCCCCTGCTTGTCGTAATTGAGAATCTCACCATTGAAGGCCTTGCGCGCCTTCAAGCTCGCCCGGATGTCAGCCACGGTGGCCGGGTCGGTCGCCTCGCCCTGCAGCAGCTCGCCGGGTTTGCGGCCAAGCATCTCCTCGGCGCTATAGCCTGTCATGCGCACAAAGCCCTGGTTGACGAAGATCACCGCGCCGGCCGCATCCGTCACCAGCGCGGCATTATCGGTTTCGTTCACCACCAGCGACATCAGCCGGAAGGCGGTCTGGCGGCGCACCTGTTCGCTGATGTCTGACGCGTACTTGACCACCTTGATCAGCTTGCCGTCCGGGCTGCGGATCGGGTTATAGGTGGCATGGATCCATACCTCCTTGCCGCCCTTGCCGATGCGCCGGTAATCGGCGGTCTGGTATTCACCCTCGCGCAGGCGCTGCCAGAAGCGGCTGTATTCGGTGCTGGCCGCTTCCTCGGCCGCCACGAACAGGCGGTGGTGCTTGCCCTTGATCTCGGCCAACTGGTAGCCCATCAGGTTCAGGAAGTTCGCGTTGGCATACAGGATATGCCCGTCGAGATCGAACTCGATCACGGCTTCGGCGCGATCGATGGCGGCTAGCTGCGCGCTGTAATCGGCATTGCGCAGCACCTGCTCGGTCACATCGGAGGCGAACTTGATCACCTTGCTGACCTTGCCGCGGCTGCGTATTGGCACATAGGACGCCTGTATCCACACTTCGCGGCCACCCTTGGCGAGGCGCTTGAAGCAGGCGGTCTGCGCCTCGCCTGCGCGCAGGCGCTCCCAGAACTGCCGGTAGGCATCGCTCTGCGCGGTGGCCGGGTCCACGAACAGGCGGTGGTGTTGACCGAGGATCTCAGCCGCCTGATAGCCCATCAGGCGCAGGAAGATCGGATTGGCATGCTCTATGCAACCATCGGTACGGAACTGTATGACGGCCTGGGCGCTATTGAGCGCCTGTACGACATCGCCAGCGGCAAGCCAGCGCTGAATCCAGCGGAGCATGATGGGTCCTTGTCCGGGCAGCAGGAATGGGTGGAGGCCGTCTGGCAGGGCCGGGCGGCTTGCTGCTCTCCGGTATAGAACGAAATCGCCGTAGCAGTACGCCGTCTGCCTGGCTCTGGCTGGTATGAACCGATCGCTGCCGCGGCTTGATCCAGATCAAGCCATCGCGCCGCATGCCTGCCTGGTGTCGGCCGGCTCGCTAAACTGGCAGGTTTGAACCACGAGCCAGCCCCCATGCCCGTACCCAAACCTGAACTGCTGCTGCCGGCGGGCGATCTGGACCGCATGCGTACCGCCTTCGATTTCGGTGCGGATGCCGTGTATGCCGGTCAGCCGCGCTATTCGCTGCGCGCGCGCAATAACGACTTCAAACTGGAAAACCTATGTCTCGGCATCGAAGAAGCGCATGCGCGCGGCAAGCAGTTCTTCGTGGCCTCCAATCTGCTGCCGCATAACGCCAAGGTGAAGACTTATCTGGCCGATATGGCGCCGGTGATTGCCATGCGCCCCGACGCGCTGATCATGGCCGATCCCGGCCTGATCATGCTGGTGCGCGAGACCTGGCCGGACATGCCCATCCACCTGAGCGTGCAGGCCAATACCGTCAACTATGCGGCGGTCAAGTTCTGGCAGGCGCTGGGGCTCACGCGCATCATCCTGTCGCGCGAGCTGTCGATCGATGAGGTGGCGGAAATCCGCCAGCTCTGCCCCGATATGGAGCTGGAAGTCTTCGTGCACGGCGCGCTGTGCATTGCCTACTCGGGCCGCTGCCTGCTGTCCGGCTATTTCAACCATCGCGATCCCAACCAGGGCACTTGCACCAATGCCTGCCGCTGGGACTACAAGCTGCATGGCGGTTGCGCCGATGGCGCCGGTCAGCTGCAGAAGATTGACCTCGACGTCGGCCGCGCCATGACAGACGCCAATCTTGCGCTGGCCAGTGCGGGCCAGGTGCCGCGCCATCCGCTCGCCGAACACGCTTATCTGATCGAGGAGGGTGGCCGACCCGGCGAGCTGATGGAAATCAGCGAGGATGAGCACGGCACCTACATCATGAATAGCAAGGACCTGCGCGCGCTTCAGCATGTGGAACGGCTGGTGCAGATTGGCGTGGACTCGCTCAAGATCGAGGGGCGCACCAAGTCGCGCTACTACGTGGCGCGCGCCGCGCAAACCTACCGGCGCGCCATCGACGACGCGCTGGCTGGGCGGCCGTTCAACCCGGCCCTGCTGGCCGAGCTGGATGGCCTGTCCAACCGTGGCTACACCGATTACTTCTACCAGCGCCACCCGAGCCAGGAGGCGCAGAACTATCTGTACGGCCATTCGCGCTCGGCACGCAGCCAGTATGTGGGCGATGTGCTGGCGGTGCGCGAGGGCTGGGCCGAGATCGCGGTGAAGAACAAATTCCGCCTGGGCGACCAGCTGGAGCTGATCCACCCCAGTGGCAACCAGCAGCGCCAGCTGGCCGCCCTGCAGGGTCTGGATGGACAATGGCTGGATGAAGCGCCCGGCGTTGGCCACACGGTGCGCATGCACTGGCCGGAGGCGCAGCCGGGTGCGTTGCTGGCGCGCTTCTGCGCCGATGGCGAGTTGCGTTAGCCACCCAAAGTAACTAGTCCGACCAGCCAATGGCGCGGCGGCGCGGCTTTGCGCACAATGACAGCCAGACTCCCCTCGGGCTGTAGCCATGAATGCTGATCCTGCCGCACCCGCCTTGATCGACCCTTTCGGTCGCCGTATCGATTACCTGCGTGTTTCGGTCACCGATCGTTGCGATCTGCGCTGTACCTATTGCCTGCCCAAGGGCTTCAAGGGCTTTGAAGAGCCGGCCAACTGGCTGAGCCATGCCGAGATGAGCCGCCTGGTCGGCTTGTTCGTGCAGCTCGGCGTGGCCAAGTTGCGCCTGACCGGTGGCGAGCCGCTGCTGCGCCGTGGCATTAGCGAGCTGGCCGGCCGGCTAGCCGCCCTGCCTGGCCTGCGCGATTTGTCCCTGTCCAGCAATGGCACCCAGCTGGCGCGCCATGCGGCCGAGCTGAAGGCGGCCGGCGTGCAGCGCCTGAATATCAGTCTCGACAGCCTCGACGAGGGCTGTTTTGCGCGCATCACCGGGCGCGACTGCCTGGCCGATGTGCTGGATGGGCTGATGGCCGCCAAACAGGCCGGCTTTGCGCCGATCAAGCTCAATATGGTGGTGCAGGCCGGTGTGAACGAGGTTGAGGTCGAACGCATGGTGGCCTTTGCCATCGAACATGGCTTCGTGCTGCGCCTGATCGAACCGATGCCGATCGGTGACTCGGGGCGCGCCACGGCCGGCATTGACCTCAGCCAGCTCGGCCAGCGCCTGGCGCAGCGCTTTGCGCTGATCCCTGAGCTGAAAGGGCAGGGCGCCGGCCCGGCCCGTTACTGGACCGCGCCGCAGGGCGGCATGAGCCTCGGGGTGATCACCCCGATGTCGCAGCATTTTTGCGCCGCCTGTAATCGCGTGCGCCTGTCGGTGGATGGCACGCTCTATCTATGCCTGGGTCAGGAAGACAAGGTCGCACTCGGCGCCCAGCTGCGCGCGGGCGCCACGGATGCCGAGCTGCGCGCAGCCATCGTGGCGGCCATCGCGATCAAGCCCGAGCGGCATGAATTCAACACCGCACCGTCTAAGATCATCCGCTTCATGTCGCAGACCGGGGGCTAGGAGCCGGCCATGCACGACCTTGAACGCTTTATCGATGGCTTCCAGCGCTTTCAGCAGCAGTATTTCGAAACCGACCCCTCGCTCTACAGCGATCTGCGCCAGGGCCAGCACCCGAACACGCTGCTAATCGGCTGCTGCGATTCGCGCGTTGACCCGGCCCTGCTGCTCGGCTGCGATCCGGGCGATATCTTTACCGTGCGCAATGTGGCCAATCTGGTGCCGCCTTGCGACCCCAAGCAGCATTTCGCCGGGGTCACCTCGGCCGTGCAGTTCGCCGTGCAGCAGCTGAATGTGGCGCGCATCATCGTGATGGGCCATGCCCAGTGCGGCGGCATCCGCGCGCTGGTCGAGCAGCGCTTCAGCGGCGAGGCGCCGATGGACTATATCGGCCGCTGGATACACATTGCCGAGCCGGCCCGCGCCGCCATCATGCGCCAGCTACCTAGCGCCAGCCCGGCCGAGCGCCAGCGCGCCTGCGAGCTGGCCGCCATCCTGGTATCGCTGCGTAATCTGGAAAGCTACCCGTGGATTGCCGAGCGGCTGGCCGCCGGCAGTCTGACCTTGCATGGCTGGTATTTCGACCTGGATGCCGGCGCGCTGCTCGCCTATTCGCCGCGCGCCGATGCCTTCCTGCCCCTGGTCTGCCCCTTGGTGCCGGAGGGCGCATGAGGCGCGTGTTTGGTCTGGTGGGCCGCTCGGGCAGCGGCAAGACCACCCTGATCGAAGCACTGCTGCCGCTGTTGGCTGCCCAGGGCCTGCGGGTGAATGTGATCAAGCACAGCCACCATGATGTGGTACTGGAACCGAGCGGCAAGGACAGCGCGCGTTTTCGCGCCGCCGGCGCGGCAGAGGTGCTGCTCGCCTCACCCTATCGCTATGCGATTTTCCATGAGTTGCGCGACGCACCCGAACCCACGCTGGACGAACAGCTGGCCCGCCTGGCACCGGCCGAGCTGACCCTGGTGGAAGGCTTCAAGCATGCGGCACTGCCGCGCCTAGAGGTCTTCCGCCCCGCCCTGGGCCTGCCGCCCTTGTATGCTGAGGATGCCAGCCTGTTGGCGGTGGCTAGCGATGCGCGCCTGGCGTGCACCCTGCCCCAGCTCGACCTGAACGATGCTGAGGCCGTGGCGGCGTTTATCTTGGCCCAGGCAAGGGAGTGGACATGAAGGTGGATGCGCTGATCCTGTGCGGCGGGGCGGCCACGCGCATGCAGGGCCTGGACAAGGGCTTGCAGCGCTATCAGGGGCAGACCCTGGTCGAGCATGCCTTGCAGGCCTGCCGCGCCTGGCCGTTGGGCCAGGTGTGGGTTTCCGCCAATCGCAATCTCGATGCTTACCGCAGCTATGGCCAGCCGGTGCTCAGCGATCTGCGCGCCGGTTTTCCCGGCCCGCTGGCCGGCATTGAGGCGGGCTTGGCCGCCAGCCAGGCCGAGGCGCTGCTGGTGCTGCCCTGCGATGTACTACCCTACCCGGCCAACTTGCTGGCGCTGTTGCAGGCGGGATTGGAGGACGGCGTGGCGGTGGTCAGCGCGCGCGATAACGCGCGCAGCCACCCGGCGGTCTGCCTGCTGCGCAGCAGCCAGCGCGCCGAGATAGCCCGTCGTCTGGATGCCGGCCAGCGCGGGGTGATGCGCTGGCAGCAGGCTGTGGGTGGTCGCGAGGTCTGGGTGGCCGAGCGCCTGGAGAACCGGAATACCCTGGATAGCCTGCTTGACCCGGCTTGAAGGCGTTCAGGCCAGGCCCAGCCAGGGGCTGCGGGTGCGCGCCACCGCGACGATATAGGCGACGCAGGCGAGCGCGCCGATGAACCAAAGCAGCCGCTGCACTTGCGGCTGCTCGGCACGTAGGGCCAGCTTGCCCAGGCCGATATAGGCGAGCAGGGCCAGCACCTTGGCGCTTAGCCAGGCTTGCTGGAATGGGTACTGCCCGCTCATCCAGGCCAGGGTGATGGCGGCGGCCAGCAGGACGCTGTCGTTCATATGGGGCAGCCAGCGCAGCAGCGACCAGCGTCGCCAGTGCACGCCGTACAGCGCCAGCGCGCCGCGCAGCGCAAACAGGGTGATACTGAGCAGGGCGGCACTGATGTGCAGATGGCGCAGGGCGAAATAGCTCATGGCTGGGATGTCGGAAAGCGTGAACAGGATGCGGCGACCGTGTGGTGACGCTGCGATAGCATAGGGCAAGCCGCCCAGGGCGGCCTTGTAATAGATCAAGACCATGAATGATGTGTATCCCGATGTCAGCCCGGTAGAACAGCCTTCGCTACGCGATCGTCTGTCTACCCGCATCATTGCCAGCGCGCTGCTGGCGCTGTTGCTGGTGCTGGGCATGATAGGTTGGACGCTGTGGCTGTCCTGGCAGCTGGAAGGAGCGGGTGCGGCCATCAACGATACTGGCAGCCTACGCATGCGCGCCAACCGGGTGGCCATCGAGCTGCTACAACCGGGCTCCATGCATGCGGCCGAGGCCCAGCTGCAGCTGCAGGCCCAGCAAGACACCCTGCTGCGCCTGGAAAGCGGCGTACCATCGCGCCCGCTATTCCTGCCCAATGTGCCGGCTATTCGCGAGCAGATGCGCAAGGTCGAACAGATCTGGCTTGAGCAGCTGCAGCCGGCCGCCAGCAGCGCGTTGGCTGGGGCGGACCGCAGCCGCTATCTGCAGGCGCTGCCGGTCTTCGTGGCCGAAGCCGACCAGCTGGTGCAGATGATAGAAACCGACAATGCCGGCAAGACCACGCTGCTACGCCTGTCGCAGGCTGTGCTGCTGGGCTTGGCCTGCGTGGGCACGCTGGCCACCATCTACCTGCTGTATCTATGGATCATCGCGCCCATCCTGCATCTGCAGGACGCCCTGCGCCGCATGGCCGCACACGAATTCGGTGTACGTGTGCCGGTGGAGACCCGCGATGAATTCGGCGCGCTGGCCCAGGGCTTCAACCATATGGCCGATGAGCTGGAAGGACTGTACCGCGAGCTGGAAGACCGCGTGCAACAGAAAACGGCCCAGCTGGCCGAGCAGAACCGCGAGCTCGGGGCACTCTACGATATGGCCGCCTTCCTGAACCTGCCCAATGATATCGATGCGCTCTGCCAGGGTTTCTTGCAGCGCGTGATGCAGCAGTTCAATGCCGACGGCGGCAGCATCCGGGTGATTGACCCCTTGGGTGAAAAGCTGCACCTGGTGGTGTCCGAGGGCCTGTCGGAAGCACTCGAGGAGACTGAGCACTGCATGAAGGTGGATGCCTGCTTCTGTGGTGAGGCCACCCAGCAGGGCGTGGTCGTGATCCGCGACTTCCGCAAGCTGCCGCAGCCCGAGGCCTTCCACTGCGCCAAGGATGGCTTCAAGGGTCTGGCCGTGTTCCGCGTGGTGACCCAGGACGAGGTGCTCGGCTCCTTCTCGCTGCATTTCCGTAACTCACACGAGGTGCCGGCGGCCGAGGCCCAGCTGCTGGAAACGCTCGGTCAGCACCTGGGTGTGGCGCTGGACAACCGCCGCCTGAGCGCCAAGGCGCGCCAGCTAGCGGTGGCCGAGGAGCGCAGCCTGGTCGCGCAGGGCCTGCACGACAGCATTGCCCAGGGCCTGAACTTCCTCAATCTGCAGCTGCAGATGCTGGACGCCGCAGTGCAGCGCAACGATCTGGACGAGGTTCGCAATATCCTGCCGCTGCTGCGCACCGGTGTGGATGAAAGCTACCAGGATGTGCGTGAGCTGCTGATCAACTTCCGCAGCAAGCTCGGCCAGGGCGAATTGATGGCAGCGGTGGAGGACACGCTGGCGCGTTTCCGTCGCCAGACCGGTATCGAGGTGGCGCTGCAGGTGGACGACCCGGACGGCGCGCCGCTGCCGCCCGAGCAGCAGCTGCAGGTGCTGTTCATCCTGCAGGAGGCGCTGTCGAATGTGCGCAAGCATGCGCATGCCAGCCGAGTGGACGTGCAGATCCGCAATGCGCGCGATTTCGAGCTGCTGGTCCGCGATAATGGCGAGGGCTATGAGGCGGGCGAAGTGGCCGAGCGTGGCGAGCGGCATATCGGCCTGCACATCATGCAGGAGCGCGCCGCGCGCCTGAATGCCCAGCTGACCCTGGAGGGCCGCCCCGGCGAGGGCGCCAGCGTCCAGCTCATCCTGCCCAGCAGCGAACGCCAGGCTGCCTGAATTTTTCCCGGAACCCGACATGACGATTCGTATCCTGCTGATTGACGACCATAGCCTGTTTCGCTCCGGCGTACGCCAGCTCCTGCAGCGCGAGGCTGACCTTGAGATCGTGGCCGAGGCGGCCGATGGCGTGGAAGGCATCAAACGCGCCAAGGAATATCACCCCGATGTGATCCTGCTCGACCTGAACATGCCCGGCCTATCCGGCCTGGAAACCCTGCAGCTGCTGGTGCAGGACCTGCCGCAAACCGCGGTCATCATCCTGACCGTATCGGAAGAGGCGGACGAGCTTGGCCAGGCGCTGCGCGACGGAGCGCGCGGCTATCTGATCAAGAATATCGAGGCCGAGGCGCTGACCGCCGCGATCCGCCGCGCTCACAAGGGCGAACCGGTGATTGCCGACAGCATGACCGCCAAGCTGGTGGCGCAATTCCGCGCCCAACCGAGCGCCGCACCCAGTCCCAGCGCACCGGCCGAACGCGACCGGCTGACTACGCGCGAACGCGAGATCGTCCAGTGCCTGGCGCGCGGCGAAAGCAATAAGGAAATTGCCCGCAACCTCGATGTGGCCGAGAGCACGGTCAAGATCCATGTGCAGAACATCCTAAAGAAGCTCAACCTGAGCAGTCGCGTGCAGGTGGCCGTGTACGCGGTCGAGCACGGCATGAGTGGCGAGCAGGGCTGAAACCCGCGCAGACTGTACCGGCCCGCGTCATCCTCGCTGGGACATGCGGGCTGACCTACATGCCCACATAGCGCCCAGGCTTGTGGTTGATGGCAATCACCGCATTCATGGCTGCCGCGCCGAGCACCGACAGGGCGACCGAATGCAGGTCGATGGCCAGCAGGGCGAGTAGCAGGATCAGGGCGTCGGCCCCCATCTGCAGCTTGCCGGCGCGCCAGCCATAGCGCTCCTGCAACCAGATCGCCAACACGCCCAGACCGCCCAGGCTGGCGCGATGACGCACCAGCATCAATAGCCCCGCACCTGCCAGCAGGCCGGCCAAGATCGCGGCAAACGCCGGCTGCAGCCGGTCGATATGGATCAGGTGCGGCAGCCATTCGCTGTACAGCGATAAGAGGCTGACCGCGGCGAAGGTTTTCAGCGTGAATACCCAGCCCAGCGCGCGCCAGGCAAACAGGTAGAAGGGTAGATTGAGCAGGAAGAACACCAGGCCGAATGCCTGGCCGCTCAGGTAGTGGCCGATAAAGGCGAGGCCGGCCGTGCCGCCGGTCAACAGCCCGCTCTGACGCAGCAACAGCACCGACAGCGCCACGAACAGGCTGCCGATCAGCAGCGCTTGCAGGTCTTCGAGCAGGCTATGGTGTTGGGGCATGGGGCGGGCAAAGCGGAAAAGACAAGGGGAGCTAGCCTAGCGTGGCGCTGGCCCTGGGTCATGGACCTGGATCAAGCATTGCGCAGGCCGTGACCGTCGGGCGCGCCATTCAGGCATTGCAGGCGTCGCATTCGGCCGGGTCAGCCTGGCTGGCCAAGGCCAGGGTCACCTCGTGCTGGCAGGCCGGGCACTGCCAGATTTCCGCCTTGGCCCGCCGGGTAGCCGTACCACACTGCCGGCAAGGTGCGCCGGCAAGCGGGCGGTGAGCGGCATGGCCGGGGCGCGCGCAGGCCGGGCAGTGGCTATTCAGCTTGGCAGCCAGCTTGAACCCGGTCTGGCCAATGACGGCCATGCGGGTGGGGTTCAGATGTGCGCGCATATCGGTTTCCAGCCAAGCGGCGCCATGCTCGGCCAGCAGGGCCTCGACCTGGGCATGCAAGGCATCCGGCTCGCTCAGACCTTTGGCCAGAATCTGCCGCGCCGGCGTGCCGACCATGAGGGCATGGGTGGGGAAGCCGGCGCCCTGGGCAAAGTCGCGCGCCGCATCCCAGCCATGCACCAGGGCGTGGGCGAAGTTGGTGTCGGGCGTGGCGCTATGGGCCAGCACCGCGTACTGCTGCGCTGCGTCCCACCAGGCCAGCAGCTCATGGCTCCAGGCCGAGAGGCCGATGAAAGGGTCGGGCCCAAAGGCCCCCTCGCTGCCCAAGCCGAAGCGTGTGCCGCCCAGCTCGGCTGCCAGCTGCGCCTTATGAATCGCGGTCTCGATCTGGTGTTGGCGGCGTGGAATCTGGCCGCAGAAGGTGCCGAGCTGGTCGGTATCGAAATCCGTATAGCAGTGCAGTGCGTAACCGGCCTGGGCCAGCGGCGCGGTCAGCGCCATCTGCTTGGCATGACGGCTGAGCAGGGTGATGGCTTGCATGATCAGGCCATCGCCCAGCGCGCAATGCTGGTGTAGAGCGGAATGCCGAGCAGGATGTTGAAGGGGAAGGTGATGCCCAGCGACATGCCGACATACAGCGAGGGCTTGGCTTCCGGAATGGCCAGGCGCATGGCGGCCGGGACGGCGATATAGGAGGCGCTGGCTGCCAGTACCATCAGCAAGGCGGTATTGCCGGCACTGATCTGCATGACGAGGCAAAGCAGCAGTGCGCAGCCGGCATGCAGCAGCGGGGCCAGCAGCGCATAGGCCAGCAGCCAGGGCGAATTCTGGCGCAGCTGCGGCAGCTGGCGCGCGGCCAACAGGCCCATATCCAGCAGGAAGAAGGCCAGCATGCCCTTGAACAGATCGCCCGAGAAAGGCTGCATGGCGGCTTTGCCCGCCTCGCCGGTCAGCAGGCCGACCAGCATGGCGCCCAGCAACAGTAGCTGCGCACCGTCGGTCAGCGATTCATGCAGCAGCTTGCCCACCGGTGTGCTTGCCGGTGTACCCAGCTGCAAGGTCGCGCCGTGCGCGCCCGACGTGGCCAGCTGGGCGCTGGTGCGTAGCTGATTGGCCAGCAGCACCGCCAGCATGATGGCGGGCGACTCCATCAGCGCCATGGCCGCCGCCATATGGCCACCGTATTCAAGCCCACTGCGATCGAGGAACTGGGTGGCGGTGATAAAGGTGACCGCGCTGACCGAACCATAGGTGGCCGCGATGGCCGCGGCATCCAGGGGCGTGGTCAGGCGTTTAAGCAGGCTGTAACCGAGCAGTGGCACCAGGACGGCTAGGCTCACCGCTACCAGCAGGCTGCGCAACACTTCACCCGTCAACCCCGAGTGCGCGAGCGCGAAGCCGCCCTTCAGGCCGAGCGCCATCAGCAGATACAGCGAGAGAAAGCGCGAGATGGCCGGGGGGATTTCCAGATTGGATTTCAGCAGGCCTGCGGCGACGCCAAAGACGAAGAACAGGATGGCTGGGTCGAGCAAGCTTTGCATGGTGCGGCTCCCTGATTAATGTGGCCGGCATGCTAGGGCTTTACGTTAATCAGGTAAAATCGATAATAAATATCTTTTGCATAGATAAAAAACGATGAATGTCACCTTCCGTCAACTACAGCTCTTCCTGGCCCTGGCCGAGCACGGCAGCATCAGCGCGGCGGCCAAGGCCTGCCATATCACCCAGCCCACGGTGTCGATGCAGCTGAAGGAGTTGTCGGAGAACGTTGGTCTGCCGCTGTATGAGGTGATCGGCAAGCGCGTGCACCTGACCGAGGCCGGGCGCCATCTGGCCGAGACCGCGCAGACCATCTACCGCGCCTGGAGCGAGTTCGGTCAGCAGATCGACCAGTTGCAGGGTCTGCAGCGCGGCCGCCTGCGCCTGGCGGTGGTCAGCACCGCCAAGTACTTTGTGCCGGCCCTGCTCGGCGCCTTCTGCACCCAGTATCCGCAGGTGGATGTCAGCCTGTCGGTGCTCAATCGCGACGGGGTGCTCGGTCGGCTCGATCATAACGAGGACGATCTCTACATCATGTCCCAGCCGCCGCTGCACAGCGATATCGCCTCCGAGGCCTTCCTGGCCAATCCGCTGGTGCTGGTGGCCGCCCTCGGCCACCCCTTGGCTGGGCAGGCAGCGCTGAGTCTGGATGCGCTGCAGGACGCGCGTTTCATCCTGCGCGAGCCGGGCTCGGGCACGCGCCGTGCAGTGGACAGCCATTTCGCCGCGCTGGGTTTCCAGCCCTCGATCCGCATGGAGCTGGGCAGCAATGAGGCGATCAAGCATTCCGTTGCCGCTGGCCTCGGGCTGGCCGTTCTATCGCGCCACGCGCTGCATGCCGACCCGGCGCTCGATGGCCTGGCCATTCTGCCGGTGGTGCAGTTTCCCATCGAGGCCAACTGGTACATCGTGCACCAGAAGGCGAAGCGCCTCTCGCCGGTAGCGGCGGAATTCCTGCTCCATCTACGCGAATATGTGGCGCGCCTGCCGGGCAGCGCCGCTCCACTCGCCGCGCCGCGCTAGGGGTAGCGCTGCGCGTCGATCACTGCGCGCACGCTTTCCAGCACCCCACCCAGCGCATCCCGCGCCAGCGAGCCGAGCGCCACGCGCAGGGCCTGGGGAATCTGCGCGCCGGTGGCAAACGGCTCGGCACTGGCCAGCGAGATACCCTGCGCGAGCAGGGCCTGGACGACCCGGTCGGCGCGCGCCTCGTCGGGCAGCGCTACCCAGATAAAGTAAGAGCTTGGGTGGCTGGTGCAGGGTAGGTGGCCGAGTACCTGGGCGGCGATGGCCTGGCGCGCCTGCGCATCGGCGCGCTTTTCGGCTTCCAGGCGCGCCACTGTGCCGTCCTCCAGCCAGGCGCAGGCCAGGGCCGTCATCACACCCGGCGTATTCCAGGTGGTGGCGCGGATCGCGCGCTCCAGCCGGCCTATCCATTTGCGTGGCGCCGCCACAAAACCCACACGCAGGCCGGTGGCCACGCTCTTCGACAGACCCGATACATAGACCGTGCACTCGGGGGCCAGCGCGGCCAGCGGCGCGGGCGGGTCTTCGGCCAGGAAGGCATAGGCGGCGTCTTCGATGATCAGCAGCGCATGGCGGCGCGCAATCGCCACCAGTGCCGTGCGTTGTGCCTGATCGAGCACCCAGCCGAGCGGATTGTGCAGAGTGGGCATGGCATAAATGGCGCGTAGCGGGCGCTGCTGGCACAGCTTGGCCAGCGCGGCCAGATCGGGGCCGTCTGTGCGCACCGGGATGGGCGCCAGTTCCAGATGCAGGGCCTCGGCCAGCACCTTGAAACCCGGATAGCTGAGCGCATCCACCGCCACGATATCGCCCGGACGCAGCAGGGCCATCGCGCAGATGGTCAGGCCGTGCTGGGCGCCATCCACGATCAGCACCTGCTCGCCGCTTACCGTCAGGCCGCGCGCGGCCAGGTGGCGCGCCACGCAGGCGCGCTCATGCAGCAGGCCGCCGTGCGGCTGGTAGCGCAGCAGGGCGTCCAGGTCGCCACTGCTGGCCAGCTGGCGCAAGGCCGTGCGCAACAGCTCAGCCTGGCCGGGCAGGGCCGGATAGTTGAAGTTCAGGTCCAGCATGCCGGCCGCGCTGGCGTGCTGGTCTATGCCCTGGCCACGCGGCAGCGCGCTGGCGCGCACAAAGCTGCCGCGCCCGGTTTCCCCGCTGATCAGGCCCATCGCCTTCAGCTCGGCATACACGCGGCTGGCGGTAACCAGGGCCACGCCCTGTTCGGCGGCGAACTGGCGGTGGGTGGGCAGGCGGCTGCCCGGTGCACAGCGGCCGCTGCGGATCTCGGCGGCCAGCTTATCCAGCAGCAGGCGGTAGCGGGCGATGGGCATCGGTCAATGTATCCATGACAATTTTTTGATTGTATTGCTGACTGATTCTACGCTGCCGGCATTGCCTTCACCCACCTGCTGCCGAGCCCGCCATGCATATCGCCATCCTGACTTTCGACGGTTTCAATGAACTCGATTCGCTGATTGCGCTGGGCATCCTGAACCGGGTCAAGCAGCCGGGCTGGCGCGTGAGCCTGGCCTGCCCCACGCCGCACGTGCGCTCGATGAACGGGGTGGTGCTTGAGGCGCAGGCCTCGCTGGAGGAGGCGGCCATGGCCGATGCGGTGCTGGTGGGCAGCGGCATGCGCACGCGCGAGGTGGTGGCCGATGCGGCGCTGATGGCGCGGCTGCACCTGGACCCACAGCGCCAGCTGCTCGGTGCGCAGTGCTCGGGCACCCTGGTGCTGGCCAAGCTCGGCCTGCTCAATGATCTGCCGGCCTGCACCGATCTGATCAGCAAGCCCTGGGTGCAGGAAGCGGGCGTGGCGGTGCTCGAGCAGCCCTTCGTGGCGCGCGGCAATATCGCCACCGCCGGCGGCTGTCTGGCCTCGCCCTATCTGGCCGCTTGGGTGATCGCCCGCCTGGCCGGCATCGCGGCCGCGCAAAGCGCGCTGCATTACGTCGCCCCGGTGGGGGAGAAGAAGGCGTATCAGGCGCAGGCGCTCGCGCATATCCAGCCTTATCTGTAGGCACGCCCGCGCCGCATGCCGGCGTCGGCAGCGATTCGCTTGCTCCCCATCAAGGCCGGCGTCTGGCAGGCGCCCTAGCATGGCGGCATTCCCCTTCGCGGAGCGCCGCCATGTCCGACCCGATTGCCACCCTCATCCATCAACACCATGAAGCTGACGCGCTGCTGGCGCGCGTGGAGGGCGCCTTGCGTGGCGACGATTGGCCGCTGGCGCAGCGCTGCTTCGACGAGGCCGAGCAGTCGCTGCTCGGGCATTTCGAGCTGGAAGAGCAGCAGCTGTTTCCGGCCTTCGAGGCGGCCACCGGCATGCGCCACGGCCCGACCGCGGTGATGCGCGACGAGCACGCCACCATGCGCGATCTGCTCGACAGCTGCCGCATGCAGCTGATCGCCGCCGACCGCGATGGCCTGCTGGCCGAGCTCGATACGCTGCTGGTGCTGATCCAGCAGCACAACGTCAAGGAAGAGAACGTGCTCTACCCGATGTGCGCGCTGCGCGTGGCTGACCTTGCCACCCTGCTGGCGCGCAGCGGCCAGCCGGCATGAGTGCGGCGCCAGCGCTCGCCTTCGAGCGCGCGCCGCAGCCAGGCCTGGTCTTCGGCTGCCTGCTGCCCGCCCCCTGGGTAGGTGTGGCAGCCGGCCTGCTGCTGGCCTTCGGCCCGCCGGATGGGCTGCCCGACCGCTTTGCCCCGCTCAGCCTCAGCCTCGTGCACCTGCTGGCGCTGGGCATGTTGCTGCCAGTGATGTTGGGCGCGCTGTTCCAGTTGCTGCCGGTGCTGGCCGGGGTGCCGGTGCCGCTGGCACGCTGGCTGGCGCCTGGCGTGGCGCTGTGCTGCGTAGGCACGGCCAGCGCGCTGGCGGCTGGCTTTCTGCAGGGTTCTGCCCTGGGCTTTCGCTGGGCTGGCTGGCTGGGTGCGCCGCTACTGGGCCTGCCCGCGCTGGCGATCTGCCGGGCTGGCTGGCGCGTGGTGGCGGTGAATGCCAGCACGCGCATGCTGCGCCATATCGGCATCGCGCTGCTGCTCACCCTGCTGCTGGGCGGCCTGCTGGCCAGCCTGTTCGGCGCAGGCCTGGCGCTGCCGCTGCCCTGGTTGCTCGACTGGCATATCGCCTGGGGCCTGGGCGGCTGGCTGGCTACGCTGCTGGCTGGCGTGGCGGCCACCGTGCTGCCGATGTTCTGGCAGACGCCGCGCCCGCCGGCCGCGGCCGAGCGCCTGCTGCCCTGGCTGCTGTATATCCCGCTTGCGCTCGGTGGTTTGGAGGGCGCCGGCTTGCTGCTGCCCTGGCGCCAGATGGCCTTGGCCGGCGTGGGCCTGCTGGCCAGCCTGGGGCTCTTTGGCGTGCTGCGTGCGGCGCGCAAGCACGACCCGGCCTGGTTGCTATGGCTGTGTGCCTTGCTCAGTTGGTGGCTGGTGGCCGCGCTGGGCCTGGCGCGCGACTATCTGCCCGCGCAGTGGCCGCTGGGGTGGTGGCTCGGTGTGCTGGCCCTGGTGGGTGGGGCGGTGCTGCCGGTGAATGCCATGCTGGGCAAGATCATTCCCTTCCTGGTCTGGCTGCATCTGCGCCGACGCCTGCCGGCGCGGGTGCGCGTGCCGCCCATGCAAAGCCTGCTGCGTCCGGTCTGGCAGCGCGCCCAGGTGGCCAGCCTCTTGCTGGCGCTGACCGCCTTGCTGGCCTTGCCGCTGCAGCCCGCCGCCCTGGCCTTGCCGGCGGGCCTCTTGTTCGCGCTGTCGCAAGCGGGTCTGGGCGGCTTGTTACTGAGTGTGGGCTGGCGCTTTATCCGCCTGCAGCGCAGCTTGGGTGCTGGCGCGGTGGGCCAGAGCGAAGCCCGCCGCTGAGACCGTGCCGGGCACGCGCTAGCCGCCGCAGATACACGCCAGCTCCGCCAGCGCTGGCGCGCGGCAGGGCAGGGTGCCCAGCTTGCGGGCCAGCTCGGCCAGTGCTGGGCTGAAGTAGGCCTCTACACGGCAATGCAGGCCTGCCGTACCGCACTGGCGCGTATAGATGGCCGCCCCGGCCTGGCCGGTTAGCCGGAGGGCCTGGCACTGCGCCGCCAGCAGCGCGATCTCGCCCGGCGCACTCAGGGCATCGCCCAGTTCCAGCCGGTACCAGCCGGCCTTCATGCTCAGATGCCCAGTAGCGGCACCAGCAGCAGGCCCACCATCAGCGCCCACATCAGCCCGCCCAGCGATAGCACCACATAGCTGACATCCTCGGCCTCGATGCCGCGCTCGACCCCGAGCAGGCTGGGAATGCCGTGCAGCAGCAGGGCGCTGGCGCCCAAGAGACCCAGAAAGCCGCACGCGAGATGGAAGGCGATATTCGGCACCAGCAGCGAGAGCGAGGATAGCCACATCGGCACTGGCGCCATGGCGGCCAGCAGGAAGCACTGCCGGAAGCTGACCGCCGGCCCGCGCAACATCACCACCGAGCGTATCGCCAGCGCCATCACTGGCACGCTAAGCAGCTCGGTGAGCAGGAAGAGCTGCGCGATCTCGCTATAGCGGCTGGCCGGGATGTGCTCGGCGTAATAGCTGGCATTGCCCGAGGCCACGAAGGCGATCATCGCGGCCGGCAGCAGCGAAAAAGGCAGCACCAGCAAGAGGAAGATACGCAGTACCGGCGGCGCTTCGCGGCGCAGGTCCGGCCAGCCGGTGTCATAGGACAGAAAGAGGCGGGGATAGGCACTGGGTTTCATGGTCTCGCTCCTGTGGCGTGGGTCGATGAGGGCGTGCTACCAGCTCGCTGCGGCTGTCCCTGCTGTTTGCGCCCAATGCGCGCCGATTTCCTTATCCGCGGTCAAGGATTTGCCATCTTGTCCTGCCGTTGGTCGGCACGCTGCGCACCATGAAAGCTTGATGCACGACAAGGTGGCGGCGCGGGCGGCTGGCTAGACTCGCGGCCATGACTTCTAACTATGCTTCCATGGAACTGGTGGCCCCGGCCGGCAGCCTGGCCGCCCTGAAAGCGGCGCTGCAGGCGGGTGCCGATGCCGTGTATCTGGGCCTGAAAAACGCCACCAATGCGCGCAACTTCGCCGGGCTGAACTTCAGCGAGACCGATATCCGCAGCGGGGTGGCGCTGGCGCGCGGCCTCGGGCGCAAGGTGCTGTTCGCCATCAATACCTTCCCGCAACCGGGCCGTACCCAGGAATGGCGCGCGGCCGTGGATGCGGCACACGATCTGGGCGCCCATGCGGTGATCCTGGCCGACCCGGGCCTCTTGGCCTATGCGCGCGACCGCTACCCGCATCTGCGCCTGCATCTGTCGGTGCAGGGCTCGGCCACCCATCTCGATGCCATCGAGCTGATGCGCGAGCAGTTCAATATCCAGCGCGTGGTGCTGCCGCGTGTGCTGACCCTGAACGAGATAGCCAAGCTCGCGCGCCAGACCACGGTAGAGATCGAGGTGTTTGGCTTTGGCAGCCTGTGCGTGATGGCCGAGGGGCGCTGCCTCTTGTCGAGCTTTGCCACCGGCGATTCGCCGAATAATAAGGGCGTGTGTTCGCCCGCCCACGCGGTGCGCTGGACCGAGCAGAACGGCCAGCTCGATGCGCGCCTGAACGGCATCCTGATCGACCGCTATGCGCCGGGCGAACCGGCTGCCTACCCGACCCTGTGCAAGGGCCGCTTCGAGGTGGATGGCGAGTTCGACCATGCGCTGGAAGAGCCGACCAGCCTGAATGCGCTGAGCCTGTTGCCCCAGCTTGCCCAGATGGGCGTGCGCGCGATCAAGATCGAGGGTCGCCAGCGCAGCCCCGCCTATGTGGCCCAGGTGGTGGCCACGCTGCGTGCTGCCATCGATGCAGCGCAGGCCGCGCCGGCGCGTTACAGCGTGCGCCCCGACTGGCAGGCCAGCCTGGCCCGCCACGCCGAGGGTTCGCAAACCACCCAGGGTGCGTTCGAAAGGCCATGGAAATGAGCTCCTACCAGATTTCGCTCGGCCCCTTGCTGTATTACTGGCCGCGCCAGCAGGTACTCGACTTCTATGCCGCCGTGGCCAAGAGCCCGGTGGACATCGTCTACCTCGGCGACACCGTCTGCAGCCGGCGCCACGAGCTGCGTCCGGCCGACTGGCTGACGCTGGCCGCCACGCTGCGCGAGGCGGGCAAGACGGTGATCCTGTCCACCCCCACCCTGGTGGAGTCGGGTGCCGAAGTCGGCCAGATCCGCCGCATCGCCGCCCAGGACGAATTCCCGATCGAGATTGGCGAGCTGGGCGCGATCCGTGCGCTCGGTGGGCGCTCCTTCGTGGCCGGCCCGCATCTGAACGCCTACCACGGCGCCACGCTGACCTGGCTGCGCGGACAGGGCGCGGTGCGCTTTGTACTGCCGCTGGAGCTGAGCCGTGTTGATCTGATTGCCCTCTTGGCCGAGAAACCGCTTGGCCTGCAGAGCGAGATGCAGGTGTGGGGCCGCATGCCGCTGGCGTTTTCAGCGCGCTGCTTCACTGCGCGGCATTTCCGTCTGAAGAAGGATGACTGCGGCTTTCGCTGCCTCGAACATCCGGACGGCCTGGCCATGCGCACCCAGGAAGACGGCGAGTTCCTCGCCATCAACGGCATTCAGACCCAGTCCGGCCAATGCCTGGACCTGCTGGCCCAGGCCAGCGAGCTGGCCGAAATCGGTGTCGATGTACTGCGCGTGAGCCCGCAATCGCAGGGCACGCTGGATGCGATTGCCGCACTGGACAGGCAGCGCCTGGGTGAAGCGGTGGTGCCGGTGGCGCCGCCCGCGGGCATAGGCCGCTGCAATGGCTACTGGTTTGGCCAGCCCGGCATCCACTGGCTGGAGACCCGCGCATGAACCCTGTTCTGACACGCCTGCAAGCCCCGCTGCAGCGCCTGGCCGCCCATGTGCCGGCGCCGCTGCTATCGCTGCACTTCGCTGCTGGCCTGGAAATCGCCCGACGCCTGAAGTGGCTCAGCCCGCCGCCTGAACTCGATGGGCGCAGCTTTGCCATCAACTTGCGCGACCTCGGTCTGCGCCATGCTTTCTGCTGCCGCCAGGGTCAGTTCCGCCCACACTGGCCGCAGGCGGTGGACCTGGAACTGAGTGCCAGCACGGCCGACTTCCTGGCCATGCTGCGTGGCCAGATGGATGCCGACACGCTGTTCTTCCAGCGCAGGCTGCAGATCAGCGGCGATACCGAACTCGGTTTGATTGTGAAGAATTGGTTGGACGCCGCCGAGCGGCCGGCCTGGCTGGACAAGCTGGCGAGCTGCCTGCCGGCTTGATCCCGCACGCGACCCAAGGACGGCTTTGCGTCGGTGCTGCGCATGCGGCGCCCGGCCTCTGCGCCTTGGAAAGGACATACCATGGACCCTCGCACTCGCCCCCTCGTCTATGCCTGCTCGGGTTGTTCCAGCGTGGCGCAGCTGGCCAATGATGTGGCGATTGCGCTCGATAGGCAGGGCGAGGCCGAGATGTCCTGCATCAGCGGTGTGGGTGGCGGGGTGGGCGCCCTGGTCAAGCTCGCGCGTAGCGGCCGGCCCATCCTGGCCCTGGATGGTTGTGCGCTGGCCTGTGTGCAAGCCTGTCTTGCCAATGCCGGCGTGGCGCCCCATACCCACCTGATCCTGAACCAGCTTGGCGCCAAGAAGCGCTACCACGCCGACTGCAGCGAGGACGAGCGCCAGCTGATCTGGCTGACGGTGACCCAGGCCGCGCGCAGCCTGCGCGAGCACAGGCAGGCCGTCTAGGGTCGCACGCTCAGAGCGGCAGGAAGTGCCAGTAGTCGAGCACGATGGCGCCGAATAGCGCGGCACCGACCCAGTTATTGTCGAGGAAGGCGCGGAAGCACTTGGCGCGGTCGCGGCCGCGAATCTGCTGGTATTGCAGCGCGATCAGGATGGCGGCCACCAGCAGGCCCAGATACCAGAACAGGCCACGTTGCAGCTGCCAGCCGATGGCGATCATGCCGGCCAGGAATAGGCCATGGCAGACCATCACCGCCTCGGCGTCGAAGCGGCCGAAGGTGATGGCACTGGTCTTGATGCCGATCTTCAGATCATCGGGCTTGTCGGCCATTGCATACTCGGTATCGTAAGCCAGCACCCAGAACAGATTCGCGACCACCAGATACCAGGCCAGCGCCGGCACCTGGCCCTGGATGGCCGCGAAGGCCATCGGAATACCGAAGCTGAAGGCCACGCCCAGATAGGCCTGCGGCAGCGGCAGGAAGCGCTTGGTGAACGGGTAGCTGGCGGCCAGCAGCACGGCCGGCACCGACATCAGCAGGGTCAGCTGGTTCAGCGGCAGGATCAGCACAAAGGCAGCCAGTGCGAGGCCGCCGGCCAGCAGCAGCGCCTCCTTGGTTGATACCCGTCCGGCCGCCATCGGCCTGTCCTTGGTGCGTTCGACATGGCCGTCAAAGTCGCGGTCGGCATAGTCATTGATCACGCAGCCGGCCGAGCGCATCAGCACTGTGCCGAGCACGAAAATCCACAGGATCACCACATCGGGCCGCCCATAGCTGGCCACCCAGATGCCCCACAGCGTGGGCCAGAGCAGCAGCAGGATGCCGATGGGCTTGTCGAGGCGCATCAGTTTTTCGTATTGACCGAGGCGGTCCTTGAGCAGATTCCAGTTCATGGCTTGGCTTCCCTTACGGCGGGCAGAAAGACTTCGGTGACCAGGATGCGTGCGCTGCCAAGCTCGAAACGCGAGCGGCGCGCCCACAGTGCGGCCGGCAGCGGGCCGACTGCGGACTGCGCGGCGCGATAGAGCGCATGGCGGCGGTCGAGCTGGCGATAGGCGAGCTGGCTGCGGCGTATCTTGGGATTGGCAAACAGGGTGGCGCCGAGCGGCTTGACGCCCTGGCGGCGCAGGCCCTGGTAGCCATGGAACAACGCCTGGCGCGGCATGACCGAATGGGCGAACACCAGCGGTGTGTCGCCACTCATCAGCACCACCTCGCGCACGATGGCCAGGTCGCGTCGACGCAGGCCCAGCGCACCCAGCTCATCGCCGTTTGGCCTGGCCCAGCGCTGGCGCAACAGGCGCACCTTGAAGGCGGGGAAGTGGGCAATCAGCCGGGCCGTCAGCGATCCAGGGTGCACGAGCCAGGGGTGCAGGGCGCGCGGGGCGAGGCAGGCGGGGTGGTTCCAGCGGTGGCTGGCGATATGCGGCATTGCGGTGTGAGCGGCAGGAAAGCGCGGATTATGCCAGAGCGCGCCGCGCCAATGCCGCGCGCGTCAATATGCGATGGGCTTGCGCGGATAGTGCCGGCTCGCTAGTCGCCCACCACTGGGCCGGCTGGCCTGAACGGCTGGCGCCAGCGCGCGGCGATGCGTTGGTACTCGCCGCTCTGATGCAGGCTACGCAGCCCCTGCTCAAACTGTTCGACCAGCTGGGCGCTATCGGGCCGCTTGGGCGCGAAGGACAGGAAGAGTTCGGCCTCGATCAAGGTGCCGACCGGCTTGATCGCCTGCGCCAGCTCGGGATGGCCGCGCATCAGGTGTTCGGCCACCGCCTCGTAGACCAGCGCATAGCTGACACGGCCGGCGGCCAGTTTGCGTAGCGCATCGATATCACGCAGGCCAGGGTCGCGCCGTATGCTCGGATCATTGTCGAACTCGGCGCCGTAGTCGTAGCCATTGGTGATGGCCACCCGCTGGCCGAGCAGATCGGCCGCGCCAAGCTGAGACTGCTGGTTGTGCCGCTCGGCAAAGATCAGGATGCGCGCGCGGAATAGCGGCGTGCTATGCCAGCGATACTGCTGTTCCAGGCGCGGGTTGCGCAGGGTGTTGAAGCAGGCCGCCAGCTTGTTCTGGCGCGTCAGGGTCATGCAGCGCGAATAGGGCAGGCTGCTCAATTGCAGCGGCAGCTTGGCCGCGCGGAAGGCCGCGCTGACGATGTCCACCGCGAAGCCGACCGGCTTGCCATCGGCCACGCCCGCATACGGATACCAGTCGTCCTCGGCGCCGACCACGACCGCGTGGGCGGCCAGCGGCAGTGCACAGTACAGCAAGAGGATCAGGCGTCGCAGACATCTCATTCCGCCAGCATAAGGGCAAAGCTTGGCCGCACTCAATCTCGCCGTGCGCCAGCCTGCTGCACACCGGCTCGCGCGGAAAATACCTATGGTCATGCTAGGCCGGCGGCCACTAAGCTCGCGGTCTGGAGGTAATGCCTTGTCTGTTTCCATTCATCCCGAACGGCGTAGCGAGTTATGGCATGGCGCACGCGATTCGCTGCCCATGCTGGTGGGCGCCGCGCCTTTCGGCCTGATCTTCGGCACGCTGGCGTCTAGCAGCGGCCTGTCGGCGCTCGGTGCGCTCGGCATGTCGCTATTCGTGTTTGCCGGTTCCTCGCAATTCATCGCACTGACCCTGTTGACCAGCGGTGCGGGTCTGGCGGTCATCGTGCTGACCACCTTTGTGGTCAATCTGCGCCATGCGCTCTACTCGGCCACTCTGCTGCCCCATGTCGCCTCGCTATCGCAGCGCTGGCGCATTCCGCTCGCCTTCTGGCTGACCGACGAGACCTTCGCGGTGGTTCAGCACCGTTATGGTCAGCAGGATGGCGCACCGTACAAGCACTGGTACTACCTGGGTTCCTGCCTCGCCATGTATGGCAACTGGTTTGCCTGGACGCTGGGCGGCGTGCTGCTCGGCAATAGCGTGGCCGGCCTCGATCAGCTGGGCTTGGAATTCGCCATGGCCGCCACCTTTACCGGCATTGTGGTGCCGATGCTGAAGAATCGCCCCATGGTGGCTGCGGCGCTGGCTGCCGCCGCAGTGGCATTGGCGGCGCGTGGTCTGCCTTACAAGCTTGGACTGATGCTGGCGGCGCTGGCTGGTGTGCTGGTGGGTTTATGGCTGGAAGGGCGCGCGGAGGGTGACGATGCCGCACGATGAAATCCTGCTGATCGCCGGCATGACGCTGGTCACCTTCGGCATACGCTATGCGTTCTATGCGCTGGGCGACAAGGTCAATTTCCCGCCCCTGGTCAAGCGCGCGCTGCGCTATGTGCCGGTGGCGGTGCTGACCGCGATCACCGTGCCCATGGTGCTGCTGCCCGACGGCCAGCACTGGCAGCTGGACTGGCGCAATGCCTGGCTGCTCGGCGCCCTGGTCAGCGGCCTGATCGCCTGGCGCTTCCAGCACCTCCTGGCCGCCATCGGAGGCGGCATGGCGGTGTTCTTCCTGTGGCGCTGGTTGCTCGGCTAGGGCCGCGCAGCGCACTGCTTCCCTTATTCTATAAGTAGCGCCGGCCTGCCGGCCTAGGCGCCGTCGCTCGTCGCGGGCTTGAGCGCAATTTCGCTGAAGTCGGCCGTGCGTTCGAGGTCGGCGAAGATCGCCAGCAGGCGTTCGGGCGGCGCAGTCAGTTTGCGCGCGCGCAGGTCCAGCCAGGCGCCGCTGACCTCGTGGCGCGCGGCCAAGCGGCCGTCTTCCTTATAGATATCGTGACGGATGCTGAAGCGGCTGCCATCGGTCGATAGCGCGGCCACCTGCACAGCAATCGTCAGCCGCTCGCTCATCTTCAGTTCCTTGAAGTACTCGGTGCTCTCCTTGAAGATCACCGGGCCGAAGGCATCGCGCTGGAATTGCTCGAAGCCGAAACCGGCCGCGCGCAGCCATTCGATACGCGCATGGGTGCAGAAGTCGGCATAGGCGCTATGGCGCACATGCTGGTTGGCGTCGCAGTCGGCCCAGCGGACCTCGAGGCTGTGACGAAAGGCGGTCATGCGGCGATCTCCATCAGAAAAATCCTATGCTAGATCAGAGTTTACGTAACAAGCAAGCGCTTGATTTATATATTCCTGCCGGCATTTTGTCCGTCCGCCGCGCATTTCATCGCGATAAATCGCATTCAGCGCCGTCTGGACCGCACTTGGTCGCATATCGGCTGCGGCCAGCGTCGCCAGTGCGCATCATGCACTCCAAGAAAACAGGGGAAACCACCTTAACGTAATCCAGGAGCAGGAAATGAAAACGTATCTGAATGACTTCTTCGAGCCGGTATTGGTATTCAGCATCGGCGCACTGTTTGTACTAGCCGTCGGCACCGCCTTCGTGGGTGAAGACCGTAGCGCACACAGCATCGGCCAGTTGGCCAGCCGTGGCGAACCGGCCGTGCTGCAGGTCGCCACCATCGAAATCGTTGCCGCGCGCCAGAAGGGCTGAGGCAGGACTAGAACAGATCGAGCTGCCCTTGCAGTGCAGCAGCACTGAAGCGGCTGCCATCCAGCGCCCAGGTCGCCCCGGCTAAACCCAGCCGCTGCGTGGCCAGACGGAAGCGCCGGGCCAATAGCTCGGCAAACACGCCTTCTCCGCGCATTCTCGCGCCAAAGCGCGCATCGTAATCCTGCCCGCCGCGGCATTGCCGCAACACGCTGAGCACATGCGCGCGTTTGAGCGGGTAGTGCGTGGCCAGCCAGTCCTCGAACAGGCTGGCCAGCTCCAAAGGCAGGCGTAGCAGTACATAGCCGGCCGATACCGCCCCCGCATCGCGGCTGGCCTGCAGAATCTTCTCCAATTCATGATCGTTCAGGGCAGGAATCATCGGCGCCGTCAGCACGCCCACCGGCACGCCAGCCCGCGCCAGCGCTTCGATGCTCTGCAGGCGGCGCAGGGGCTGGCTGGCACGCGGTTCCATCTGCCGCGCCAGTTCGCGGTCCAGCGTCGTCACCGACACCATGACCTTGATCAGCCCTTGCTGCGCCATCTCGGCCAGCAGATCGATATCGCGCTCGATCAGTGCGTTCTTGGTCAGCACATAGGTCGGGTGACGGGTGGTCAGCAACACCTGCAGCAGGCCGCGCGTGAGCTGGAGTTCGCGCTCCAGCGGCTGGTAGCAGTCGGTATTGCTGCCCAGGCTGATCGGCTCGGGCTGGTAACCTGGCCTCGCCAGCTCGGTGCGCAGCAGTTCGACCGCATTCGGTTTGGCCACGATCTGGGTTTCGAAATCCAGTCCGGGCGAGAAGCCCAGATAAGCATGGCTTGGGCGCGCATAGCAGTAGATGCAGCCGTGCTCGCAGCCCTGGTAGGGGTTGATGGATTGCGAGAAGCGCAAATCAGGCGACTGATTGCGGCTGATGATGGACTTGGCCGGATGCAGCTGCACGATGGTGCGCGGCCTTGCGGTCGCCGCTTCCGCCGCCCAGCCGTCATCGATGGCGATGCGCTGTTCGGCGGCATAGCGGTTATCGGGTTGCAGGCCGGTGCCCCGGCCGTGAATGGCTTGGCTCATGCAGCCATTCTAGCAGTGTGGTGAACGTTCGTTCACCATCCGTTCGGCGGCGTTTCACTCGTCCAGATTCTGGTGGCTATTGCTCGCGCCGTGCTTCCAATAGCTGGCGGCGCGCACCTGCTGCTTGGCCAGGCCGTGCTGCTCGATCAGCACGCGACGCACGGCCTGGATAGCATTCAGTTCCCCGGCTGCCCAGGCAAAGCCTTCGCCGGCCGGCAGCGTGAGCGCCGCCACGGCCTCGGCCAGCTGCATGCTGGCAGTTTGGCCGGCGCGGTGCAGCCAGTGGCAGCTCAGCTGGGCGGCACTGCTTAGCGCCGGCTGACAGCTGGCCTCGTCCACCTCCGCCACCACGATGGCCTGCGTGCCGGCGGGTAGCTCTTCCAGCCGACGCGCAATGGCGGGTAGGGCGCTATCGTCGCCGACCAGTAGATGCCAGTCAAAAGCGGTCGGGATCACCATCGAGCCGCGTGGCCCGCCTATGCCCAGATAGTCGCCTGGCTGCGCCCGGCTGGCCCATTGGCAGGCCGGGCCATCGCCATGCAGCACGAATTCGATATCGAGCTCACCCGCCTGCGCGTCGTAGCGGCGCGGCGTGTAGTCGCGCGCAATTGGGCGCGGCAGGTCGGCGCTGAACTGCGGGCCGTTCGGCCCCAGCGTGGGCAGGATGGGGCGGCTGGCGCCCGGCTCGGGCAGAAAGACCTTGATGTGATCGTCGAAGCCGGCCGTGGTGAAGCCGGCCAATTCCTCGCCGGCCAGGGTCACGCATAGCAGCTGCGGCGTGATCAGCCGGGTGCGGCGCACCTGCAGCAGGCGCAGCACGAGTGGGTGGCGCAGGCGTTGTACGGTCAGTGCTGGCTTCATAGGCTGGGTTCCGTCTGGGCGGGAGTTTCGATCTCGGCCGTGGCGCGGCGCAGGATGGCGGCGATGCGGCGTTGTTCAGCATGGTCGGCGCCATCACGTAGCAGCAGCGCCTGCTTGAGCGCCTGACGTGCGGCAACGAACTCTGCCAGCCAGTCGCCCGGCTGTGTCTCCTGCTCGTCCGCCATGGCGCGGCGCATCCAGTCCAATTTACGCGCCAGATGCTGGAGCTTGGCCAGCATCAGCGCCAGGCGCTCGCGATTGGCGTCCAGATGTGCCTGGCCGGCCTCGGTCAGCTGATAGGACTTTTTATTGCCGACCATTTCCACGCTGGCGAGGCCGATTTCTTCCAGATAGGTGAGCGCCGGATAAACCACGCCCGGGCTGGGCGTGTAATAGCCATTCGAGCGCGTCTGCAAGGCCTTGATCAGCTCATACCCATGGCTGGGGCCATCGGCCAGCAGACCGAGCAGCAGCAGTTGCAGATCATCAGCGCTGAATTTGCGCCCGCGGGTCAGGCCCTCATCGTCGCCAAAGCCGTCGCCATGTCGTCCGCCGCCACCGTGCCCACCGTGGCCGCGACCGTGTTGTTGCGCCATGGCCAGCAGGGCGGCCAGGCCGTGTCGCCCTGCGCCATGCCGCGCCGGGCCATGCGAAAAGAGTCCACGCATGATGCTACTCCTTTATATCGTAAGATATGTCGTAAGATATATATCGTAAGTAATAAAATCAAGTGCCGTTCATCGCTGCAGCGTGTGCGCAAAGTGTCGATAATCGTGGCCATCCCGTTCTGCTCTGGAAAACACCATGCGCATCGTGCTGGCCCCCGATTCCTTCAAAGCCTCGCTGAGTGCCGAGGCCGCCGCGCAGGCCATGGCGGACGGCCTGCGCGCGGTATGGCCGCAGGCCGAGCTGCGTCTGCACCCGATGGCTGATGGCGGCGAGGGCACGCTGGCGGCCATCGCCGCGGCCCGGCCCGAGGCGCAATGGCGTAGTACGACGGTCAGCAATCTGGATGGTCGGCCCTGCCAGGCACGCTGGCTGCAGCTGCCGGATGGGGTGGCCGTGCTTGAATCGGCGCAGATGCTCGGCCTGCCGCTCAGCCAGGGCTGCCCGGTCGAGCAGCGCAGCAGCCTGGGCCTGGGCCAGCAGCTGCTGGCCGTGCTGGCCGAGGGATGCACACGCATCCTGATCGGCCTGGGTGGCACCGGCAGCAATGACGGTGGCGCCGGCTTATTACAGGCGCTCGGTGCGCGCTTGCTCGATGCACAGGGCCAGCTGTTACCTGCCACGCCACAGGGCCTGGCCCGCTTGGCGCGGCTTGATCTGGATGAGTTAGATGCGCGCCTGGCTGGCGTGCAGTTGCTGGCCCTGGCCGATGTGGCCAGCCCCTTGAGCGGCCCGCATGGCGCCACGGCGGTGTTCGGCCCGCAGAAGGGGGTGAGTGCGGCGGCCGTGGCGGCGATCGATGCCAGCCTCGCGCACCTCGGGGAACTTGGCGACGCGAGCACAGGCCGGACCGATCGCGGGAGGGCAGGCAGTGGGGCGGCCGGTGGCTTGGGCTGGGCTTTGCGTGTGCTCGGTGCCCAGCTCGAACCAGGGGCCGAGCAGATTGCCGATCTGCAAGGTCTGGATGACAGCCTGCGTGGCGCCGACTATCTGATCAGCGGGGAAGGGCGCTCCGATCTGCAGACCCCCTTGGGCAAGTTGCCCTGGCGTATGGCAGCCCGTGCGGCGCGCCAAGGTGTACCGGCGGTGCTGATGTCGGGCGCGATTGCCGCCGAAGCGCATGCGCAGTTGGCGACGCGCTTTTGCTGCTGCCTGAGCCTGGTGCAAGTTGAGGATGAAGACGAGATCGAAGCTGCAAAACGCGAGGCGGCCGGCCGCCTGCGCGTGCTTGCGCAGGCTTGGGCTACGCAGCTGGCTAGCGGCGCGGCCAGGTAGACGGCAGCGTCAGCGCTCGGCGCCTTGTGGGTGCAGGGCGTTGGCAGGCAGGCGGCGTGCATGCAGTACCTGCGTCCAGCGCTTCAGCCGGCCAGTCAGCGGGCGTTCCACCAGGCGCTGGATCAGCCAGGCGCAGGCAATGGCCAGCAGCAGGACCGCCACGAGCTGCAGCGTCGGGTAGGTCGCGTTCAGGTGGCCAAACAGCAGCCATTTGCCGAGCACTTCGTGGATCAGATAGAGCGGATAGGTGAGCACGCCGAGACCGACCCAGCGCCTGAGGCGCAGGCCATCGAGCTTGCGCAGCGCAATGGCCAAGAACAGCAGGAACAGTGCGAGCACCACGGCCGTCACCACCCAGCGGTCCATGGCTACCCCGGTCAGCTTGGCCTTCAGCAACATATACCAGTAGGCATGCTGGACCGCGCGCAGCGCGCATAGCGCCAACAAGAGCGCGCGCGTCCAGCTCAGCCGCTGCAGCCAGACCAGGTAGAAGCCGGCGCCGGCGATGAAATAATGCGCCCAGGGCTTGAGCAGCGCGGCCTCCAGCCAGGCGGGCGCCAGCAGCAGCTTCAGGTCCATGGCCAGCAGGGCCAGCAGCCATAGCCACAGCGCCGCCTCGATACGCTTGGCCTGGCCGAGGACCAGCAGCAGGAAGATCAGCAGGTAAAAGCGCAGCTCCACCGCCAGCGTCCAGTACACGCCATCGATATCGGGCAGGCCGACAAAGCTCTGCAACATGCTCATGTTTGCCAGCCAGATCAGCCAGGCCTGCCCGTCGTGGCGGCCTTCCATCAGGTAAAAGCCGGCAAAGGCGGTGCACACGCAGAACCAGTAGGCCGGATAGAGGCGGGTGATGCGCGAGGCGACAAAGCTGCCCGGCCCGCGAGGCAGGGCGGTGAGCAGGATCACGAAGCCGCTGATCAGGAAGAAGGCATCCACGCCCAGATAGCCGTACTTGGCCAGCGGGGCGAGGGCGGGGAAGACCAGTAGGCCCGAGCCATCGTCTATCCAGCCGCGAAAGCCGAAATGGAACACCGTTACCGCCAGGGCGGCGGCAAAGCGCAGCACATCGAGGATGTCGAAGCGGGCGGCGGACGGCGCGGGCGTGAGGGTCGGTGAGCGCATGGTGGCTGGGCCAAGCTGGGGCGAGCCGCTTTGTCTCACGGCACGCGCCTGCCCGGCAAGCGGATCAGGCCTTTCCGCCGGCCTTGATCCAGTCGTCCACGATACGCTCGAGCAGGGCCAGCGGCAGCGGGCCGTTGCGCAGCACCAGGTCGTGGAAGCGACGCGCATCGTAATCTTTGCCCAGCTGCTGGATGGCGCGCGCGCGCAGCTCAAGAATCTTCAGCATGCCGATCTTGTAGGCACAGGCTTGGCCGGGGTTGACCAGGTAGCGCTCGATCTCGACCACCACCTCGCCCTCGCCCATGCCGGTATTGCGCATCATGTAGTCAACACCCTGCTCGCGCGTCCAGCGCTTGGCATGCATGCCGGTATCCACCACCAGGCGCACGGCGCGGAACAGTTCGTCGCGCAGACGGCCGAGCCGGTCGTAAGGGTCGGGAATCAGGCCGATTTCCTCGGCCAGCTTTTCCGCATACAGCGCCCAGCCCTCGCCATAGGCGGTGTACCAGTTGAAGCGACGGAAGCTGGGTAGATCGGTCTGCTCGCGCGCGATCGCTGTCTGCAGATGATGGCCGGGCACGCCCTCGTGGTAAGCAAGCGTATGCATGCTCCAGCGCGGGGTGGCCTTGATGTCGTACAGATTGGCGTAGAACACGCCGGGCCGGCTGCCATCCAGGGCAGGAGCCTCGTAATAGGCGCCGGCGGCGGTCTTTTCCGCCACCTTGGGTACCGGGCGCACATCCATGGCGGCGCTGGGCAGGTGGCCAATCACCTTGGGCAGGGCAGCCTGCGCCTTGCTGAGGATGGCCTTGTAGTCGGCAATGATCTGCGCGCGGCCGGCCTCGGTATCCGGGTAGAGAAAGCGCGGGTCCTCGCCCAGCTTGAGCATGGCGGCACCGACATCCTCATGCGGCTCGCCAGCCGCTTTCAGGATGCTGCGCATCTCGGCCTGGATGCGCGCAACCTCGGCCAGGCCGAGCTGGTGCACGGCATCCGGCGTCATATCGGTGCTCAGATGGCCACGCAGCGCCCAGGCATAGTAGGCATCGCCATTGGGCAGCGACCAGGCGCCATCATTGCGCGGGTGGGCGGCGGCCAGGGCAATGGTGGCCTGGTTCAGCCGTTGGTAGGCCGGGTAGACCGCCTCTTGCAGTGCCAGCTTGGCCTGCTGCAGAAACTCGCTCTGGTCGATATCGCGCAGGCCGGCCTTGCGCAGCTTGTCGGCAAAGCTCGTGTAGAGCGGATGCTGCTCGACCGGCATGGCCAGCTGGTTGCCCATGCCCTCGATCGACTTCTGCAGCGCGAAATGCGGCGCCACGATGCCCTGGCTGGCGCGCAGGGCTTGGGCGGCCTCCACCTGGGCCAGCTTGGTGGGAATCGCGCGCAGCCGCGCCAGATAGTCCTCGGCATCGCGCACATCGTTGACCTGGTGGGTGCCGGTCAGGAAGTTGATCACATTCAGCTGCTCGCCCCAGATCTGGTTGACCGGGAAGTTGTGCAGGCGGAATGGTCGCCCGGCCAGTTGCTGCTGCAAGCCCCAGGCCATGGTGTCGTAGGACAGCTGCTCGCTGGGCGACAGCTTGTCGCGCGCATAGCCTTGCAGCGTGTCCAGATTCGCCTGCGCGCGCTCAAGCGCCGCATCGGCATGCGCATCGCTGGCATCGTCGAGCAGCGCATTGTGGCGGCGTATGCCCCAGGGTTCGAAGAGGCGCAGATCGGACATTAGCTGCGGCATCTCGATCAGCTCGCGCAGCGCCGTGCGCTCGAAAAACACATTGATGGACCAAGGCCGGAAGTACAGCGCATTGACGGCGACCCCGCCCGTCAACGCCAGTAACACGGCCAGCCCGATACCTGCTTGCTTCAATCGCATGCCTCTCTCCCCCTCAATGATTTTTTGAATCGCGCCGATTGTAGACAAGCTGGCTGCGCGCACCGCCAATTGCTGCGACGAATGGCAGCCTGTGTGGCTGAACTGCAGAAAAAGCGGGTAAGCGCCAATTCGCCAAGCGCCGGGCAGGCTTCTAAGATGCGAGCTTCTGCAGCCCCGATAGACGAGCTCTGTATGCCCCAGCGCAACTGGGTGGCGAATGCCATTCACAAGATCGATGCCGATTACAACCGCTCGGCGGATACCCATCTGATTCCGCTGGCGTTGCCCGGCTTCCCCGATATCCCCGTGTATTTCAAGGATGAGTCCAGTCATCCGACCGGCAGCCTTAAGCACCGCTTGGCGCGCTCGCTATTCCTGTATGCGCTGGCGAATGGCTGGCTGCACGAGCACAGCACGGTGATCGAGGCGTCGAGCGGCTCGACCGCGGTGTCGGAAGCCTATTTCGCTCGCCTGCTCGGCCTGCCGTTTATCGCGGTGATGCCGGCCGCTACCTCGCCGGACAAGATCGCCGCGATTACCTTCTATGGCGGGCGCTGCCATCTAGTCGACGACCCTGCCGCCATCAATGCCGAATCGGCCCGCCTGGCGCGTGAGACCGGCGGTCATTTCATGGATCAGTTCACCTATGCCGAACGCGCCACCGACTGGCGCGCGAACAACAATATCGCCGAGTCCATCTTCAAGCAGATGGCCGAGGAGCCGTATCCGGTGCCGAGCTGGATCGTTTGCGGCCCCGGTACTGGCGGCACCAGCGCCACGTTGGGGCGCTATGTGCGCTACCGGCGCCATGCGACGCGCATCCTGTGCGCCGATCCCGAACACTCGGTGTTCTTCGACTACTACCGCTCGGCCCTGGCTGGTCAGCCCGATGCCGGCCTTAGCCATGGCTGCGGCTCGCGCATCGAAGGCATAGGCCGACCGCGCGTGGAGGCCAGCTTCATCCCCAGCTGCGTGGATGCGATGCTAAAAGTGCCTGATGCGCTGAGCCTAGCGGCCATGCGCTATGTGAGCGCGCAGCTGGGCCGACGCGTGGGCGGCTCCACCGGCACCAACTTCATCGGCGTGTTGCAACTCGCGCAGCAAATGCGTGCCGCGGGCGAAAAAGGCGCGATAGTGACGATTTTGTGCGACAGCGGCGAGCGCTATGCGCACAGCTATTACCGGCCGGACTGGTATATCGAGCGCGGTATTGATACCGTGGCGGCCGATGCGGCGCTGGCACAGGCTCTGAGCGGGGATCAGCCACTGTCCCTGCCCAGTTTGGAGGCCTGAAGCGCGCCGCCTGCGTATAACCATGGCGGGCTCAGGCCCCGGGGGAAGTAAGCATGAATGCCGTCAGGGTACTGAGCATACTGCTGGTGCTGCTGGGCCTAATCGGTCTGAGCCTCGGTCAGTTTCACTATCTGACCGAGTTGCCGGTAAGCGGGCAGCGGCCGGTGCAGCTGGAAATCGCCTTTTCCATCCCGCGCTGGTTCAGTGGCGGTGTGCTGCTGGCCGGCGTGGCCCTGTTCTTTTCTGCCAAGCGCAAGCGCTAGGCAGCCACTACAGCGAAAGAAAACCCTATGAATCTACTGCGTATCGTGGCGATTGCCCTGATCCTGGCCGGCGCGCTGGGCCTGGGTATGGGCGGCTTCAGCTACACGACGGAAAACCAGGCCGCCAAGCTGGGCCCGCTTGAGCTGACCGTGAAGGAAGAAAAACAGGTGCCGATTCCGGCCTGGTTATCGGGCGGCGCGATTGCGCTTGGCGTGGTCTTGCTGCTGATGGGCAATCGCAAGCGCTGATCTACCTGTCTGGATTGAAATGCATCAGGCCGCTCCCTCACGAGCGGCCTGATGCATTTTGGCTTGGGTGCGCTGTTCAGCTCATTGCCTCGACCAGCTCGGCCGCATCGTCATACGCCTCGCTGCTGATCGATAGCGTGGTCAGAATGTAGTCCTGGATGTCCACCCAGTGCGGGTCCGCTTCATGCCGCTGCCGCGTCTGCATCAGGTGCTCGGCCAGGCGCGCCAGTGCAATCAGCCGGGCTGAATCGAGGCTGAGCAGGCGCTCGTCGTACAGCTGCTCGAAATCATGGTGATACAGGATGGCCTGGGCGAGTAGCTCAGGCAGGAACCAGGTACGTGCCAGCAGATAGCCGACCACCACATGCGAGGTGGCGCGCGATTTCTGCTCGATCTCGATAAAGCGCGCCGGATTGGCCATCGCGCGGGCCAGCGTATTCACATAGCTGGGAAAGCGCTGGGTCAGCACCGGTATGCCGCAATCGCGGAACAGGCAGAACAGATAGGCCTGATCGGGGCGCACCATGCGCCAGCGCTGCGCGAGCATGGCGGCGATGGCGGCAATGCGGGTCGATTCCTCCCAAAACATGCCCAGGATGGGTGGCAGCGGCAGGGCGCGCTTGAGCGCCACGCCGGTCACCACCGAATCGAGATTAGCGGTGCCAAGGAAGTGCAGCGCATCGTTCAGACTATCGAGCTTGCCGGCGGCGAAGGACGGCGAGTTGGCCGTCTTCAGCACCGCGGCCGACAGACCCAGGTCGCGCCCGATGATCTTGGCCAGCTCCGCCCCGCCTGCCTCGCGGCTCTGCGCGGCGCGCAGCTCGCTGAGCACGGCGGGCAGCGCCGGCAGGGTCAGGCTCTTCAAGAGCTTGGCGGTATCGGTCTCGCTCAAAAGTCGGTTCATGGCAGCTCCGCGCGGTTTGCCAACACTATAAGGCAAGGCTTACTGACGTGCGCTGCGCACATTGGCCGGTGCCGCCTGGGTGAAGCTGGTGCGGAAAGGGTTGATATCCAGCCCGCCGCGCCGCGTATAGCGTGCATACACCGACAAGGCCTGTGGCCGGCATGCGCGCAACACATCCATGAAGATGCGTTCCACGCACTGTTCGTGGAACTCATTGTGCTGGCGGAAGGAAATCAGATAGCTGAGCAGGCCGGCCCGGTCGATCGCCTCGCCGCGGTAGCGGATCTGCACGCTGCCCCAATCGGGTTGGCCGGTCACCAGGCAGTTGGACTTGAGCAGATTCGAACACAGGGTCTCTTCCACCACACCGTCGGCCGGCACGGTGCGCAACAGGCTGGGGCTGGGCTGGTAGTGCGTGATTTCCACATCCAGATTGTCGATGCAGTAACCGTCGAGCTCGGCAACCCGCTCGCGGCCGAAGTCCTCGGGCAGCACGATGCGCACGCTGACCGTAGCGCCGGCCGCCGCGCTCAGATCGCGCTGCAGGCGCGCCTTGAGCTCGTCCACGCTGTCCAGCCGGGTCTGGTTGAAGCTGTTCAGATAGAGCTTGAAGCTCTTCGATTCGATGATATTGGGCGAATCGGCCGGCACGCCGAAGCTGGCCAGTGCCACCTGCGGCTTGCCCTTGGGGTTGAGCCAGGACAGCTCGTAGGCATTCCAGATATCGCTGCCGAAGAAGGGCAGGCTGGCCGGCACGCCGATCTCGACGCGCTTGGCCAGGCGGGGGATCGGGAACAGCAGGCTGGGGTCGTAGTGTTCGATATAGGCGCTGGTCTTGCCCAGCGGCGAGAGTTCGGGATGCATGCGCGGACTCGGAAAACGGTTGAGGCGTAATTTTACCCACGCTTTGTGTTGTTATCCGCGCGCATTTCCTCTGTATGGTGGATGAGCGCGCCGGGCGGCCTCGCTAGTATCCAGGCTCCAAAACATCGCTGGTTGTCATCATGTTCATGTTGATCTCAGGTGTCGTACTGCTCTTGCTGGTGCTGTATGTGGCTTACCGCTATCGCCCCAGCCGGCGCGAGCGGTTGATCTTCGCCGAACGCGGTTCGCGTGAAGCCGCGCTCAATCGCGCCGCCAGCCAGACCGTGCAGCGTTATCTGGCCCAAGAAAAGCGCAACGAGCGCGCTTACTGACCCACGCTTCCCACTACAATGGCGCCCTTGCTGCAACGCCGCATCGCGCCATGTCCCTCTCTCCCGACATCCATATTCCGCACGGCCCCGCGCTGATCTGGCGCGCTGGCCTTCAGGCCCGCGCCCGCATCGCCACCCAGGGCCTGCAGCCGGCTGATATTGCCCTGCTGCCCGGTGCGGCGGGTGGCCCTAAGGCACTGGCGCTGACCGGGCTCGATCAGGCCATTTTCGGCGACTGGCTGCAGCGTGCACCGCGCCAGCGCCAGCTTTTGGGCAGCTCGATTGGCGCTTGGCGCTTTGTCTGCGCGATGCAGGCCGACCCGGCCCGCGCGCTGGGCAATCTGGCTGAGCGCTACACGGCCGAGACCTATGCGCCCGGCGTAACGGCCGCCGAGGTTGCCCAGGCGCTGCGCCAGATGCTGGCGGATCTGTTCCAGGCCGAGCCGGCACAGCTGCTCGATCACCCGCACTACCACCTGACCCTGACCGCGGTACGCGCGCGCGGCCCGCTGGCATCCGAGCGTTCGGCCTTACAGCTGGCGGGTGTGCTGGCGCTCGCCTCGGCCAATCTGCTGTCGCGCCGTCTGTATGCAAGCGGCTGGCAACGCATCTGGTTCAGCGACCCGCGCCAGCCGGCCCCGGCGCTAAGCGCCGACTTCCCGACCACCGTGGTACCGCTGCGCGACGACAATCTGCTTGATGCCCTGCATGCGACGGCGGCCATTCCGCTGGTGGTGGAGGGCGTGCGCAATCCGCGTCATGCGCCACCCGGTCAATACCGCGATGGCGGCCTGATCGACTACCACCTCGATCTGCCCTATCCGCAGCTCGATGGCCTGGTGCTCTATCCGCATTTCTACGCGCATATCGTGCCGGGCTGGTTCGACAAGCGCCTGCCCTGGCGCCAGCCCAAGCCGCATCGTCTCGATAATGTGCTGCTGGTGGCCCCCTCGGCCGATTTCGTCGCTCGCCTGCCGCAGGGCAAGATTCCCGACCGCGACGATTTCCGCCGTTTTGACGATGCCACGCGCCAGCGCTACTGGCGTCAGGTGCGCTCGGAAACCCAGCGACTGGGCGACGAGTTCCTGGCCACGGTGGACAGCGGCCAGCTACACGATCGCTTGCAGTCCTTCTGATGAGTGCGATACCCCTAATTCACAGCCCGGCGCACGAGGATGCGCCAAGCATCGTGCGGCCAGCCCAGGCTGCGGCCCAGCGCCTGCCTGCGCTGCCCGATGTATTGGCCGCCCTGCACGCGGGCAGCCTGGCGCCGCATGCGTTTGATCACCGTGCGCATCTGTTTGCCGCCTGGTCGGCGCTGCTGCGCTACGGCGTGGTGGAGGGCGCGGCGCGCTTTCGCCCGGCCCTGCGTGCCTATACCGCCCATCTGCAGGCAGCCGACAAATACCATGTGACCATCACCGAGGCTCTGCTGCGCCTGGTGGCGGCTGCGCTGTCGGCCTCTGCGGATTCGGAAGGGCGCTGGCAGGCACAGTGGCAGCGCTTCGAGCGCCGCCATGCTGCGCTGTTCCGCAGCAGCCGCGAGGTGCTGGCCGACTATTACAGCGATGCCTGCCTGCTGCAGGACGAGGCGCGCCTGCGCTTTGTGCCCCCCGATCTGCGCGCCTTACCACCCACTGCGCTGGACGGGCCGAGCATGGAATAATGGCGGCCTGTCGAAACGGAGCCCGCCATGTCGTCCATCATCGCCTTTTCCCAGCAAACCACCCTGCCTGAATACGACTTTCCGCGTGAGGCACGCCGCCTGCAGGGCAAGCCGCAACGCACTACCTGGAACCACTTCACCAACCACTCCGGCGAGGTGTTTGCCGGGGTATGGGCGTGCGAGGTTGGCAGCTGGCGCATCGAATTTGGCGCCGATGAAGATGAGTTCTTCTTTGTCACCAAAGGTCGTTGCCGCATCATCGATGAGGCGGGCGTGGCCGTTGACTGCGCGGCGGGCGAATCGCTGGTGATACCGGCCGGCTTCAAGGGGGTTTTCGAGGTGCTTGAACCGATGGAAAAACACTATGTGATCGTCGAGCGCAAGACGGCCTGAGCGCGGCTGTTAGGGAAATCCGCCGCCTGCTCAGCTGCACCGCGGCGTTTTTTCGGTTAAGCTCGGTCCACTTTCTTCAGTTTTCAGCCAGATTCACGCCATGCGTAAGCAAAACGTCTTTTTTTCGTTTTATTACTTCCCGTCCACATTTGACACGGGCTGGCCGGTTTCGCACTGAAGAAACCAGGATCAAAAAACAAGGCGGGCCCCTCAAACGGGCCCGCCTTTTTGTTTGTGCTTTTCCCGTGGGTCGATGCTTAGCGTGGCGGACTATCCTGATCACATAGTCCGGTGCGCGAAGTCCCGATCTGCCTTACCGCCGTCGCCCCGATAAAGGAAACATCATGATCATCGTTATGTCCCCCCAAGCCAGCCAGGCCGATCTCGACACTGTCGTGGCCAAGATCCGCGATGCCGGGCTCACCGAACATATTTCGCGCGGCAGCGAGCGCACCATCGTCGGCGCCATCGGCGACGAGCGCACGCTGAGCGAGCAGGCTTTCGAGCAGCTGGCTGGCGTGGAGCGCGCCATCCATATCGTCAAACCCTACAAGCTGGTCGCGCGTGAAGGTCATCCGGCCGGTTCGGTGATCGATATCCGCGGCATCAAGCTCGGTGGCAAGCAGGTGCAGGTGATTGCCGGCCCGTGCTCGGTCGAGACCCAGGAACAGATGGACCTGGCCGCCGCTGGTGTGGCCGCCGCCGGTTGTCGCATGATGCGTGGTGGCGCCTTCAAGCCGCGTACCAGCCCTTACGCATTCCAGGGCCTCGGTGTGCAGGGCCTGGAGTTCTTCCAGAAGGCCGCGCGCCAGCACGATATGCCCATCGTCACCGAGCTGATGGATGTGCGCATGCTCAATACCTTCCTTGAGCACGATGTGGACGTGATCCAGATCGGCGCGCGCAATATGCAGAACTTCGATTTGCTCAAGGAAGTCGGCCGGGTCAACAAGCCGGTGATTCTGAAGCGCGGCCTGTCGGCCACCATTTCGGAATGGCTGATGGCGGCCGAGTACATTGCCGCCGGCGGCAATAACAACATCATTCTGTGCGAGCGCGGCATCCGCACTTTCGAAACCGCCTACCGCAATGTGCTCGACGTGACAGCGATTCCGGTGTTGAAGAAGGAAACCCATCTGCCGGTACTGGTCGACCCTAGCCATGCCGGTGGCAAGGCCTGGATGGTGCCGGCGCTGGCGCGTGCCGCGGTAGCAGCGGGCGCCGATGGCCTCTTGGTCGAGATGCACCCGAATCCATGCGAAGCTTGGTGCGATGCCGACCAGGCACTGACCCCGCAGGAACTGATCGATCTGATGGGCTCGCTGCGCCTGATCGCTCAGGCGGTGGGGCGCGAGCTGTAAAGCGGACTGCTCGTCCGGCGCATGCGCTTGCAAGCAGGGCTTCCGCCATATGCTTGCAAGCGATAAGTCTTGGCGAGGCTAAGGCCAAGCATGGCAGTATCGGCGCCTTGCCGGCCCAGCCAAGGGCGGCAGCCAATATTGGATAGGGCGCATAAGCGCGGAGATTGCACGGGTGTTGAACAAACTGGTCATCATCGGCGTCGGCCTGATCGGCGGCTCATTTGCGCTCGACCTCAAGCGTGCGCGCCTGGTACGCGAGGTGGTCGGCATCGGCCGCTCGGAAGCCAATCTGGCGCGTGCGCTGCAACTGAAGGTGATTGATGCGGCCAGCCAGGATGTTGCGAGCGCGGTGCAGGATGCCGACCTCGTGCTGCTGGCCACGCCAGTCGGGCAGATGGCGGGCGTCATGGCCCAGCTGGCACGCGCCTTGCCGCACGATGCGATCGTGACCGATGCGGGCAGCACCAAGGGCGATGTGGCAGCGCTCTACCGTGCCCACCTCGGCCATCATCTGGCGCGCTGTGTGCCCGGCCACCCGATTGCCGGCTCCGATCTATCCGGTGCGGCGGCTGCCCGCTATGGCTTGTTCGAGGCCAAGAAGGTGGTGCTGACCCCGTTGGAAGAGACCAGCCCGGAGGCCCTGGCGCGCGTGCGCCTGCTCTGGGAGGCCTGTGGCGCCGAAGTGCTGCAGATGAGCGCGAGCGAGCACGATGCGGTGTTCGCCGCGGTCAGTCATCTGCCCCATGTACTGGCCTTTGCCTATGTGAACAGCCTGCTGGCGCGCCCGGATGCCGCGAGCTGTTTGCAGCTGGCCGGCAGCGGCTTTCGCGACTTCACCCGCATTGCCGGCAGCCATCCGGAAATGTGGCGCGATATCGTGTTGGCCAACCGTGGTCCGCTGCTGGCTGATCTGGCTGCCTTCAAGCAGCAGCTGGATAAGACCATCGCCCAGCTGGAAGCGGGCGATGCCGCGGCGCTCAGCGCTGACTTCCTGGCTGCAAGCCAAGTGCGCAGTGGTTGGAAACGCTGAGTTCAGTGTTGCGATAGAAAAAGCCGGCGTAGCAGCCGGCTTTTTCTATTTGGGGACTTACTGGACGCCGTGATGGCTTGGGGTGGCGTGATTATTGGTCGCATCATCGTTGCTGGAGGTAATGGCCACCACGCCCGCTATACCTACACCAACGGCAATCGTACCGGTACTGACGCCGGCGATACCGGCGCCAGACGCTGTTGAGGCGCCGGAGGCAGCTGAACCGGCTGTACTGCTGGCGGCGGCCAAGGATAGCTGCGGCAACGAACCGAATACGCCCGCCGGCAGCTGCGAGAACGACACCAGCTGGCTGGCGTTAGTGCCCAAGGTGGCGCTGTACTGGCCTGCGCTCAGCCCCAGGCTGCCTGCGGCGTTGCTGATACCAATGCCCCCGGAATTGACCCCGGTATACAAATTGTTTTGCAGCAAAGCGGCCATCCAATCGCTGCCGCGTATGCCTATGGTGGCGGTCGGGGTATTCAGGCGGAAGGCGGCCTTATTGCTTTGCCCGATCAGGCCGGTGATGGCCCGTAGGCTGCCGCGTAGCATGGAGAAGAAAGCGCTGCCCGCGCCTGGTTCCGCGCGGTTGTAGCGATATTGCTCGATGCGGAAGTCGGTGTCCTTTTCCAGCGCGATCAGCTGACCGTCATCAAAGCGCAGTAGGGCGAAGCCATTCGCGCCGGTGACGATCTTGCTGCCACTTTCCACCCGTGCCCCGCTTTCCAGCAGGCGGATGCTGCCATCGGGCAGGGTGACATTAACCTGGCCACGCGCGGTCGTGACATTGGCGGCGGCCAGGGCGTTTACACACAGGCCGAGGGCGAGCAGGGCGTGGGCAAGGCGTACGAGCATGGTGGGTCTCCGGTTTGGCGCGGCACAGGGTGTACAGACGTTGTAGCAGTTCAGCGCGGTGATGCCAGCCCGCCCACGCGGGTGCAGCTCAAAAATAATCCATCAGCCGATACCAGAGCATGCCCAGCACCAGGCTGGGCGTACGCAGTAGCTTGCCACCCGGAAAGCCCTGATGTTGGATACGGCTGAACAGCGCCAGGCGCTGCCCGTCGCCGGCAATCGCCTCGGCAATCAGCTTGCCAGCCAGGCCAGTCACCGCTACGCCATGGCCGGAGAAACCCTGGCAGAAGTACACGCTGGGGCTGAGCTGGCCCCAGTGCGGGGCGCGATTCATGGTGATGTCCACGAAGCCGCCCCAGCCATGCTCGATGGCCACATCGGCCAGCTGGGGGAAGACGCGCAGCATATCGCTGCGCATGGCCTGCTTCAGATTGGGCGGCGGAAGACCCGAGTAGCTGACCTTGCCGCCGAACAGCAGGCGGTGGTCGGCGGTCAGCCGGTAGTAATCAAGCACGAACTGATTGTCGGCCACCGCGAAGTTCGGGTTGATCAGCGACTGTGCGCGCTCGGCACCCAGGGGCGCGGTAGTGATCACATAGGTGCCGACCGGCATGATTTTGCTGCCAAGCTCAGGCGCGATCTCATCCACGAAGACATTGGCCGCCAGCACGATATGGCTAGCAGTGACGATGCCCTGCGCAGTGTGCGCCCGTGCCGGTGAACCCTGCTCGACGCGGCTGACCGGCGTCTGCTCGTAGATCTTCACCCCGGCGGCCACGGCGGCGCGTGCCAGGCCCAGTGCGTATTTGAGCGGATGGATATGCCCGCCCAAGGCGTCGTACAGGCCGCCTGCATAGCGCGGGCTGTCCAGGTGGCTGCGCAGTGTGGGCTTATCCCATAGCGTGTAATCGCGATAGCCGAAGCGCCGCTCGGCATCGTCGTGCCAGCTTTCCAGCTCACGGTACTTCTTCTCGCTCACCGCAGCGACGACATGGCCACGTTCCCAGTCGCAATCGATCTGGTGCTGGGCCACGCGCGTCTCGATGATCTCGATCGCTTCCAGCGACATATCCCAGGCCGCCTTGGCGGCCGTCTCGCCTAGCGCCTTGGCAATGGTGTCGATATCGCAGGCATAGCCATTGATGACCTGGCCGCCATTACGGCCCGAAGCCGCGTGGCCGAGCTTGGAACCCTCCAGCAGGATGACCTGAAAGCCGCGCTCGGCCAGGTTCAAGGCCGCCGAGATGCCGGCGAGCCCGCCGCCCACCACGCACACATCGCATTGCTGGCTGCCATCCAGGGCGGGAAAGTCGGGAATGGCTCCGGCGCTGGCCACATAGTAGGTATCGATATGGGTTTGCTGCTGATGGGAAAACAGGGCCATGGCTCTCTCCGCTGGGAATCGGGCCGATGCTAAAGGTGTTAAATATTATTGACAAGGCGATGCATGAATAACACGGAAGGCTGTGGCGGAATGGCCCGGATGGGCGGGCTTGCCCCGCAGGTCGGGCCGCCTAGACTGACGGGACCCAACCAGGAGGAAGTCACCATGTCCAAGACCGTTCAAGCCATTCCCGAGGGTTATCACAGCATCACCCCCTATCTGACCGTGCACGATGGCCAGGCCGCGCTGGATTTCTACCAGCGTGCGTTTGGTGCCAGCGTGGTGTTGACCATGCCCAATCCGGATGGGCGGCTCGCCCATGCCGAGATCAAGCTTGGTGATTCCCATGTGATGCTGTCGGATGAGTTCCCCGACTGGGGCGCGCTGAGCCCGAAGACCCTGGGTGGCCGCAGCGGCACGCTGATGTTCTATGTGCAGGATGTGGACGCGGTAGTGGCGCGCGCGGTGGCGGCCGGTGCCAAGCTCGATCGCCCGGTAGCCAACCAGTTCTACGGCGACCGGGTGGGCAGCGTCAGCGATCCCTTCGGTCACAGCTGGCATATCGCCACCCATATCGAAGACCTGAGCGAGGCCGAGCTGCAACAACGCATGCAGACCTGGTCGGCCGAGAACCCGTGAAGCAGGTCTGATTGCATGGCCTAGTGGCCGAGCTGGGTGTTCGGCCCGACCGGCTCGGATAGGCAGAGCCGGTCGCGACCACGCTGCTTGGCCTGGTACATGGCGGCATCGGCGCGTTGCAGCAGTTTTTCGAAGGACTCGCCCGCCTGTACCTGGGCAGCACCCATGCTGAAGCTGATGCGCAACTCGCTCGGCAAACCGTCCACACTTTGCGCACGCACGGCTTCGCGCATGCGCTGGAACACATGGTCGATTTCCGCCAGTGAGGTGCTGGGCATGACCAGCAGCCATTCCTCACCGCCGATGCGCCCAAGCCGGTCGCCGCGCCGCAGTACGCCCTGGCCTGCACTGGCAAAGCTGCGCAGCACGGCGTCGCCCTGCTCGTGGCCGAACTGATCATTGATGGCCTTGAAGTGATCGAGATCGATGACCGCCAGGCTATAAGGCTGGTCGATTTCGCGGCAGATCAACAGCTGGCGCCGTGCATAGGCGAGGATATGGCGCCGGTTCGGTGCGCCGGTCAGCTCATCCAGCAGCGCCAGGTCGGCAAAGCGGCGCTTCTGGCGCACCTGACGCAGCAGCAGCACCGCCAGCGCCAGTGCCAAGACAAGGCTGAAACCCAGGCCCAGCCACAGCAGCAGGCGGCGGCTCTGGCCGGCCTGCAGCTCGGCCGCTTGGCGGCGTTGCTCCGACTTGAGCAGCGCATTCTCGGCCTCGCGCCGCTCGGTTTCGAAGCGCGCCTGCATCTCGCTCAGCAGTTGGCGATTGAGCTGATCGTTATTGGTCCGATAGCTGCGCGCCCAGCTTTCCAGCTCGGCCAGGGCGGCTGGGTATTGCCCGAGCGCCTTGTAGACGCGGCTGGCTGCCTCATGCAAGGCCAGTTCGCGGCGCGGATTCGGCGCGCTTTCCAGCAGGACGCGCGCCTGGTTCAGTGCCTGGCTGGCCCGGCTGCTGAAGCGCGGCCCGCTCAGCGCCAGTGCCTCGGCACGCGCGCTCTGGCTGGCAAAGCGCATTTCCAGATTGTCCCCGCGCTCAAATTCGAGCAAGGCCTGGTCGAATAGGCCCAGTGCCTGGCTGGCCCGGCCTTGGGCGAGCAGGATCAGCCCCAGCCGGTAGCGGGCAAACGCCACGCCGGTCTCATCCTTCAGCGCTTCGGAATAGGCGAGCGCTTCGCGCAATGTGCGCTCTGCCTGCGGCAGCTGATTGCTCAGATGCAGGCTGGCGCCGAGGTTGTAGAGGCGTATCGACAGCGCATGACGGTTATGGCGCGGGTCCAGCCCGGCCAGCGCGCGCTGGTAATAGGCGGCCGCCTCACCGTGGTTGTCCATCGCGCTGTACAGATTGCCGATGTCGTTGAGCGCATTGCTGGCCGCCTGGGCCAGACCCAGTTCGCTGAACTGCTTGTGCGCGCGCAGCAGCAGCGGCAAGGCTTCGCTGATGCGGCTCTCATCCTGCAGCAGCTGCGCCTTTTCCACATAGGCGAGCGCCTGCTCCTCGCCCAGCGGATATTGGCGCGCCAGGCTGAACACCGCCTCCACCGCACGGTGCGCGGCGCCGATATCACCGAGCTGGGCCAGGCGGCGCGATTCGGCCAGGCCCAGCCTTGACTGCGCACGCGGGTCGGCCAGGGCCTTGGCCAGCTGCTGGCCGCGCGCCAGCAGGGTGCCGAGCTCGCTGAATTCCTCGATAGTGAGCTTGGCTTCAATCAGCAGCAAGATGGCGGCCAGCTCATCGCGCTGCGCGCCCTGTTGCCGATAGCTGTCCAGCAGCTGACGCAGCTCGCTGCTCAGGCTGACCGGGTCGTCATTCAGACGCTGCTTGAGGGCCGTCCAGTCGCTGGCGGCCTGCGCCATGGGCAGGGCAAGCCAGAGCAGCATCAGGGCGTGGAGGAGGGGGCGTGCGGACATGCCGTCTCTTGGTGGCGGATTCCCTAGAACAATATGCCAAAGGCCTGCTGCTTGCCCGGGTGGATGCATATCCGCGATCAAGGCGCTAAGCTGCGCGCTGCGAGTCTTCCCGCTCGCGCAGCCTCCACGCGTCGGCTGTTGAAAGATGGACGGGAGCCGCCTGGGCCGGACCTGCATTGCTGCGACCGGCCGGACGCAATCGGAGAGATGTCGCAATGACCCAACCGATCCTTGGCGACGGCGCTATCCGTCGCCCTTCCCTGTATGGCAGCAGTATTGAAAACACCTATGCCGGCGTGCTCAGCTTCATGCGCCGCCGCTACACGCGCGAGCTGGCTGGCGCCGATGTAGTGATCAGCGGCGTGCCGCTCGATCTGGCCGTCACCTTCCGCCCTGGCGCACGGCTGGGGCCAGCCGCCATCCGTGCCGCCAGCGTGCAACTGGCCGAGCTCAAGCCCTATCCCTGGGGCTTCGATCCCTTCGAGGAATTAGCGGTCATCGACTACGGCGATTGCTGGTTCGATGCGCACAATCCGCTCAGCATCGTGCCCAGCATCGTCGAGCACGCGCGCACCATCCTGGCCTCGGGTGCCAAGATGCTGACCTTCGGCGGTGATCATTTCGTCACCTATCCGCTTTTGAAGGCGCATGCCGAAAAATTCGGCGCACCGCTGTCGCTGATTCATTTCGACGCCCACTGCGACACCTGGGCCGACGATAGTCCGGACAGCCTCAACCACGGCACCATGTTCTACAAGGCGGTCAAGGAGGGCTTGATCGATCCCAAGACCTCGGTCCAGGTCGGCATCCGCACCTGGAACGACGACTTCATGGGCATCCATATCATCGACGCCCCCACCGTGCATGCAATCGGCGCTCAGGCTACGCTCGAGCGCATCCTGGCCATCGTCGGCCAGAACCCCGCCTATCTGACCTTCGATATCGACTGCCTGGACCCCGCTTTTGCGCCTGGTACCGGCACGCCAGTGCCGGCTGGCCTGTCCAGCGCCCAGGCGCTGCACATCGTGCGCGGCATGGGGCCGGTGAATCTGGTCGGCATGGATGTGGTGGAGGTGTCGCCACCATTCGACCAGAGCGAGATCACTGCGCTGGCCGCCGCGCATATCGCCGCCGACCTGCTATGTGTGCTGCGCAACCAGAAGTTGGCACGCGCGGGCTAAAGCAGTTACTGCGCGACAAAACGCCCCGCTTGCGGGGCGTTTTTGCATTTTCCCCACAGCGCGCGTGCCGTTCGGCGGCTGCGCAGCAGCCGTTTTGTCATATGCCATGCTGATTCAGATCAGGGCCCGAGTTGCTTAGCCAGTGCGGGCCCGCAGCATTCACCGCCCCGTCGGCCTGCATGGCGACGGGGCGGTGAACTTGGATGCCGGCCGTCACAAACGCGCCGGCATCGGCTGGGGTCCTTGGATCCCGAACATCGCTACCCACAAGGAGTAAACAGATGTCCGATCAGAAGATTGCATGGCTGGCGCTGGGGATGAGCTTGTACACCCCGCTGGCCTGGGCGCACGGTGCAACGGATGCCGCCGCCCGCATGGAGATGCAGCAGCGCTTGGAGGAAGAAAAAACCGCCGATAACGTCTACAAGGCGTATTTCCCGAATCTGGCCACCGCGCGCAAGGCGGCCATCAGCTTCCACCATGCCTTGCTGGAAGCGCATTACGAGGAGGGGTATCTGGTACTGGAACTGAACCGCGAGGAGATGGCTGAGCTGCGCCGCTTCGGCTTTCGCATCAAGCCGGCCACCGAGTTCCTGGCCCAGCGCAAGCAGATGATTGAGCAGGTGCAGGCGTTGAATCTCAAGCGCGCGGCGGCGGGCGAGGGCGGGCCCGATGTGGGCGTGTATGCGATCCCCGGCTATTCCTGCTACGAGACGGTGGAGGAGAGCTTCGCGGCCGCGGCCGGCTTTGTCAGCAGCAAGCCCAACCTGGCCAGCTGGATTGATATCGGCGATTCCTGGCAGAAGAAGAATGGTTTGGGCGGCTACGATATGCGTGTGCTCAAGCTGACCAATAGCGCGATCGCAGGCAGCAAGCCCAAGCTGTTCATCAATAGCGCCATCCATGCGCGCGAGTACACCACCGCGCCGCTGACGCTGGAGTTCGCACGCTGGCTGGTCAATGGCTATGGCAGCAATGCCGATGCGACCTGGATCCTCGATCACCACGAGGTGCACCTGTTGCTGCAGAGCAACCCGGACGGGCGCAAGAAGGCCGAGGGCGGGCTGTCCTGGCGCAAGAACACCAACCAGGCTTACTGCGGCGCAACCAGCAATAACCGCGGTGCCGACCTGAACCGCAACTTCAGCCAGAGCTGGAATTCCACCGGCGGCTCGGGCTCCAGCGGCAATGCCTGCGATCTGACCTATCGCGGCCCCTCGGCGGGTTCCGAGCCCGAGGTGCAGGCGATCCAGAACTATGTGCGCTCGTTGTGGCCCGATCAGCGCGGCCCGAATGTCGGCGATGCGGCGCCGGCCACCACCAGCGGCATCCATATCGATATCCACAGCTATAGCCAGCTGGTGTTGTGGCCCTGGGGTGACCGCTCCACCCCGGCGCCGAATGGCACGGCCTTGCAGACGCTGGGGCGCAAGTTCGCCTTCTTCAATAACTACACGCCGCAGCAGTCGGTCGGTCTCTACCCGACTGATGGCACCAGCGATGCGGTCAGCTATGGCGAGCTGGGCGTGGCGGCTTACACGATAGAGCTGGGCACTTCCTTCTTCCAGAGCTGCTCGACCTATAACAGCACGATCAAGCCGCAGAACCTGAATGCGCTGATCTACGCCGCCAAGGTGGTGCGCACACCCTATCTGACTCCGTCCGGCCCCGATGTGACCAGCGTGACCCTGGGCGGCACGGCGGCCACTACCGGTGTGCCGCGCGGTACCCAGGTCAGCCTGAGCGCCAGCGCCACCGATACCCGCTTCCGCAACAGCAATGGCACCGAACCGACGCAGAACATTGCTGCGGTCGAGTACTACATCGACACCCCGCCCTGGGTGGCCGGTGCCACGCCGGTGGCGCTGGCGGCCAGCGATGGCAGCTTCAATGCCAAGACCGAAGCGGCCAGCGGTACGATTGCCACCAGCGGGCTCAGCGTAGGGCGCCATCTTGTCTATGTGCGCGCACGTGATGCGGGTGGTAGCTGGGGCGCGGTGACGGCGTCCTTCCTGCAGCTGAACTAAGTGCGGTGGGACCCGGTCGCTGCTTGGCCGGGTCCTTTGCGCCGACTTAATTTGGGATGTGAATGGCCCCCGATTCCTTCACTTCCTCCATCACCGCATAGGTATGGGTTTCGCGCACGCCAGGCAGGCTGAGCAGGGTGTGGCCGAGGAAGTCGCGGTAGGCCTTCATATCGCGCACGCGCGCCTTGACCAGATAGTCAAAGCCGCCGGCCACCATATGGCATTCCTGTACCTCGCTTCTATCCAGCACCGCTACCTTGAAGCGCTCGAACACATCGGGCGTGGTGCGGTCGAGCAGCACCTCCACGAAGACCAAGAGGCCGGCCTCCAGCAGCTCCGGGTTCAGGCGCGCGCCATAGCCGAGGATAAAGCCCTCGCGCGTCAGCCGCTTGACCCGCTCCAGGCAGGCGGTAGCCGACAGGCCGACCCGCTTGGCAAGGTCTACATTGGCAATACGGCCATCAGTCTGCAGCTCGCGCAGTATCTTTCTGTCGATCCGGTCAAGTTGGCTGTTCATTGGATATTTCAATATGAAGTGGTGTTTAGGCCGGATTTTATCCTGTTGAATGGCCTGAAAACAGCAGCACATTCGAAGGTAGAGTCCGTAGGATTCGCCCCGCTGCGCTGCCTGGAGCAAGGGGTGGCGCAAGGCGGGGTTTCTGGCGCTGCGTAAGCGGTGAGCCGGGCCGCTACGACAGCCCGCAGGCAGCAGCGGGCAGTATTGATTGGGCAGTGGCGCGCGGCGCGCTGCCCCCGTGCACAAGGTAGGGCTCCATGACACTCCTGTATTCCGATCTCCCCCCCAGCTTGCCGAGCTTTGCCGCGATCCAGGCCAATCTGTTCCGCGATGAGGTCGACGCGGTCAGCAGCCTGTTGCCAGCCGCCCGGCTGAGCGAGCAGGCCGAGAAGGCCGTGCATGTGCGCGCGCTATCGCTGGCGCAAGGTGTGCGCCAGGCGGCCAGCAAGAACCATTTCGAGGCCTTTCTGCAAAGCTATGGCCTGGGCAGCGAAGAAGGCCTGGCGCTGATGGCGCTGGCCGAGGCGCTGCTGCGTATTCCCGATACCGACTGCCAGGACAGGCTGATCCGCGATCTGCTCGAGAACAAGGACTGGCGCCGCTCGCAGGCCGCCACCTGGCTGGTGTCGGCCGCCAGCCGTGCGCTCTTGTTCACCGATGGCTGGATCGAAGCGTCCGAAGGTCGCCACTGGTTCGACCGCCTATTGCGCAAGCTCGGTGAACCGGTGCTGCGCACCGCGATGAAGACCGGCATGAAGCTGATGGCCGAGCACTTCGTGGTGGGCGAGACGATTGAGCAGGCACTCGACAATGCCGACCCGCGCTGGCGCTATTCCTACGACATGCTGGGCGAAGCGGCGCTGACCGAAGACGACGCACGCGGTTACTTCGCCGCCTATCACGAAGCGATTGCCGCGCTGGGTAAGCGGGCCGATGCCCATACCGGCTTCGCGCGCCAGTCCATCTCGGTCAAGCTGTCGGCCATCCATCCGCGCTATGAATTCGCCAAGCAGAACAGGGTGATGCGCGAGCTCTACCCGCGCCTCCTGGAACTTGCGCAGGCAGCGGCCAAGGCTGACCTCGTATTCAGCATCGATGCCGAAGAGAGCGAGCGCCTGGAGATTTCGCTCGCCCTGTATGAAAAGCTGGTGCGCGAACCTAGCCTGAAGGATTGGCGCGGCATGGGCCTGGTGGTGCAGGCCTATCAGAAGCGCGCACCTTTCGTGATTGACTGGCTGGCTGACCTCGCGCGCGACACCGGCCGCGTGCTGCCGATCCGCCTCGTCAAAGGCGCTTACTGGGATAGCGAGATCAAGCGCGCCCAGCAGGGCGGCCTGCCCGGCTACCCGGTGTATACCCGCAAGGGCCATACCGATGTCGCCTATATGGCCTGTGCGCGCAAGATGCTCGACTATGGCCCGGGCGTGTTCTACCCGCAGTTCGCCAGCCACAATGCCCAGACCCTGGCCTGGATCATGGAGCTGACCCGCGACAGCGACCGGCAGTTCGAAATCCAGCGCCTGCACGGCATGGGCGAAGCGCTGCATACGCTGATCCACCAGCGCGAAGGCGTGGCCAGCCGCGTGTACGCGCCGGTCGGCCGCTTCCATGCGCTGCTGCCTTATCTGGTGCGCCGCCTGCTGGAAAACGGCGCCAATTCCTCCTTCGTGCACCAGCTGGCCGATACCCGCGTGCCGCTTGAAGCGATCGCCGACAACCCGGCCGAACGCATTGCTCGTAACCCGATTACCACCGGCGTGATTGCCCCCAGCGAAGTCTTCGCGCCGCGCCGCAATAGCCAAGGATTCGCCATGACCGACACACTTGCCCTCGCACCTTTGCGCCAACAACTGGCTGCCCTGGAAAACCAACGCTTCCATGCCAGCCCCATCGTCGGCGGCCAGCGCCGCACCGGTACCGCCCAGCCGCGCGTCAGCCCTATCGACAGCCGGCGCGAAATCGGCAGCCTGGTGGCCAGCGATGCCAGCGCAGTCGAACTGGCCCTGAACTTGGCCGATGCGGCGCAGGATGCCTGGGCCGAGACGGCCGCCAACCAGCGCGCCGCGATGCTGGAAAAGGCTGCTGATCTGCTTGAAGCACGCCAGGCCGAGTTCCTCTGGCTGCTCAGCCGCGAGGCCGGCAAGACCCTGCCCGATGCACTGGGCGAGCTACGCGAGGCAGTCGACTTCTGCCGCTACTACGCACATGAAGCACGCCGCCTGATGGGCAGCGCGATTGCCCTGCCGGGCGTAACCGGTGAAGCAAACGAGTTGCGCCTGACCGGCCGTGGCCCGTTTATCGCGATTGCCCCGTGGAACTTCCCGCTGGCCATCTTCCTTGGCCAGATCACCGCCGCGCTGGCGGCCGGCAATACCGTGATCGCCAAGCCCTCGCGCCGCACCCCGCTGATCGGCATGCGGGCCATCGAGGCGCTGCTGGATGCCGGCATCCCGGCCGATGTGCTCCACTACCTGCCGGGTGAGTCGGGCGGCCTGTCCGACAAGCTACTCGGCGACGCGCGTGTGGCCGGCGTGGCCTTTACCGGCTCGACTGGTGCAGCCTGGAAGATCAACCGCACGCTGGCTGCGCGCGATTCCAGCATCGCCAGCCTGATCGCCGAAACCGGCGGCCTGAACGCGATGATTGCCGACAGCTCGGCCCATGTGGAGCAGCTGATCCTTGATGTGCTGATGAGCGCCTTCAACTCGGCCGGTCAGCGCTGCTCGGCGCTGCGCATCCTGCTGGTGCAGGACGATATCGCCGATGCGGTGATCGAACGGGTGGGCAAGGCCATGCAGGAGCTGCGTCTGGGCGATCCGCTGCAGCTGGAAACCGATATCGGCCCGACCATCGACACGCTGTCGCAGCGTGATCTGCAAGCTTATTGCGACAAGCTCGCGCAAAGCGCCAAGCTGATCGGCAAGACGCCGCTGCCGCAAGGCCTGGAAAACGGCTGCTTCTTCGCCCCGCAGGCGTTTGAAGTGAGCCTGGATGCGCTGCCTACGGTGGAAACCTTCGGCCCGGTGCTGCATATCGCCCGCTTCAAGAGCGACGGTCTGGAAGACGCCGTACACCGCGTCAACAAGCTCGGCTTTGGCCTGACCATGGGCGTGCACACGCGTCTGGATAGCACGGTGGCCTTAGTGCGCCGCCTGGCCAAGGTTGGTAATCTGTATATCAACCGCAACCAGATCGGCGCCGTGGTCGGCTCGCAACCGTTTGGTGGCGAAGGCCTGTCCGGCACCGGCTTTAAGGCCGGCGGCCCGCACTATCTGCTGCGCTTCGCGGCCGAGCGCACGGTGACCGTAAATACCGCCGCGGTGGGTGGCAATGTGAAGCTGATGGCAGGCGGCGAAGGCGAGCACGCCTGATCCTGGCCCTTCACCCAAAAAAGCCCGCCCGCTGGCGGGCTTTTTTGCACCCGGCTGGCGCTGGGCGCGCAGCGGAGGTGGCACACAGCACGGTTTTGCTACCTTGCGCGCCTATCCGTAGGCTAGGATGAAGCGTCTCGAAGTTCCGATAGGTCCGCCGTGTTCGACTTCAAAAGCATCAGCCTCAAGCTCAACCTGATCTTCGTTGCCATTGTGACCGTGGTGCTGGCCAGCTTCGGCGCCTACAACTACGAACGCACGCAGACGCGCCTCTATCAGGATCGCCAGGCCGCGGTCACACGCATCCTGAATCGCCTGTCGCTGTCGCTACCGGTGGCGGTGTGGAATTTCGACCTGACCCAATCCGAGCAGATCGTCCGCTCGGAAATCAATCGCAGCTTCATTCTTGGTCTGGTGGTCAAGGCCGAGGACAAGGCCTTCCTGGCGCTGCGCCGCAGCCCCGAGGGCAAGGTGGAAAGCGGTGCACCGCTGGCCGAGGCCGGCACCACGCAAAGAGTGGCCGAGCTGCGCTACATGGCCAATGGCAATCAGCGCATTGTCGGCAAGATCGAACTCACGCTCAGCAACCGCGATATCGAGGAGGAGCTGAGCAGCAATCTGCGCTTCATGGTGCTGCAGATCGTGCTGCTGGATGCAGTGCTGGTGCTAGCGCTGTTCGTGGCGCTGCGCCGCTATGTGGTCAACCCGCTCCAGCATGTGAACAAGGCGCTGGCCGCCGTGGCCTTGGGCGACCTGACCGTGGTGCCGCCCGAATCGACGCGTGATGAGCTTGGCCAGCTGGCGGCCGCCACCCGGCGTATGAGCCAGACCCTGGCCGCCGTCATCGGCAAGGTGCGCGCCTCGACCGAAACCGTCAGCGATGCAGCTGCGCAGATCAGCGGCGCGGCCATGTCGCTCTCGGCCAGCAGCAGCAGCCAGGCTGCCAGCGTGGAGGAAACCAGCGCCTCGATGGAACAGGTGACCGCCTCAGTGGCGCTGAACACCGAGAATGCGCGCGCCACCGATGCGATTGCCAACCAGAACGTCGAGCAGGCCGAATCGGGCGGCGATGCGGTGCGTAAGACGGTGACGGCCATGAACCAGATTGCGCAGAAGATCGGCGTGATCGACGATATTGCCTACCAGACCAATCTGCTGGCGCTGAATGCCGCTATCGAGGCCGCGCGCGCCGGCACGCATGGCAAGGGTTTCGCCGTGGTGGCCCAGGAAGTGCGCAAACTGGCTGAGCGCAGCCAGAACGCCGCGCGCGAGATCGGCGAGCTGGCGAGTGAAAGTGTCGAGCTGGCCAATCAGGCCGGCCGGTTGTTCGATGTGATGGTGCCCAGCATCCGCAAGACCGCGCTCTTGGTGCAGGAGATATCCGCTGCATCGAGCGACCAGACCAATGGCATCGAGCAGATCCATTCCGGCGTCAGCCAGATCAGCCTGTCCATGCAGTCGAATGCGGCGGCGGCCGAGGAGTTGTCCGCCACCGCCACCGCGATGACCGACCAGGCTGCCGAGCTGCGTGAAATGGTTGCGTATTTCAAGACCTGAGCACTGCCCGCCCATTAGGGAAGCGCTGATGCATTCGCTGATCGAGCGAAGCGCGGCTCCCTCCAAGCCCGTGCAACTTGGACTTCCGTCGCGGCGGCGGGGGCGGGGGGTGTGGAATGAAACAGCGAGGAATCATTGAGTTATCGCGTCGATTTGCACCCGGCTTTGCCGGGTGGTGAGCTGGTCGTCGAGTAATCGAGTAAATCAGCGCTTTCCCGGCGCCCGCATCCAAGCATGCGGGCTTTTTATTGGAACCCGTCATGACCGAGATGATCCGCTTCCACCAGACCGGTGGCCCCGAGGTATTGCAGCTGGAACAGGTGGAGCTGGGCGAACCCGGCCCCGGCCAGGTGCGCATCCGCCAGCAGGCGATTGGCCTCAACTTCATCGACATTTATCACCGTGCCGGTCTCTACCCGCTGCCACTGCCTTCGGGCCTCGGCAGTGAGGCCGCCGGGCTGATTGAGGTGGTGGGTGAGGGCGTCAGCGAGTTCCAGGTCGGCGACCGGGTCGGCTATTGCAGCGGCCCGCAGGGCGCTTATGCGCAGGCGCGCATCATGCCGGCCGACAAGCTGATCAAGCTGCCCGAGGCAATCAGCTTTGAGACGGCTGCCGCCATGCTGCTGCAGGGCCTGACCGCCGAATACCTGCTGCGCCGCACCTATGCCGTGCAGGCGGGTGACGCGGTGCTGATTCATGCCGCAGCCGGCGGGGTGGGGCAGATCGCCGTGCAATGGGCGAAGGCACTGGGTGCCACCGTGATCGCCACCGCCGGCGGGGCGGCCAAGTGCGCGCGCGTGCGTGCGCTGGGGGCCGATGTGGTGATCGACTACCGCAGCGAGGACTTCGTGGCCGCTACCCGTGCGGCCACCGCGGGGCGCGGCGTGCGGGTCGTTTACGACGGGGTCGGCAAGGACACCTTCGCCGGCTCGCTAGACTGCCTGGCGCCGCGCGGCCTGATGGTCAGCTATGGCAATGCCTCCGGTCCGGTGCCCGATATCGCGCCGCTGCTGCTGGCCCAGAAGGGCTCGCTCTTCCTGACCCGGCCCACGCTGGGCCATTACATCGCTAGCCGCGCCGAGCTCTTGGCTGCCGCCGAGGCTCTGTTCGCCGTGGTGATCAGCGGGGCGGTGCAGATCGAGATTGCCCAGCGCTATCCGCTTCAGCAGGCGGCCCAGGCGCATCGCGATCTGGCCGAGCGGCGCACCACCGGCTCCACCATCCTGCTGCCCTGAAGCGCTGTCCGCCGATTCGGTGCGCAACTGTCTCGGGTAAAGTGACTTTAAAGTCAGTAATCTTCGCACCATCTATTCGTAATGGCAGTGCTTTCATGTCGTCCACCCACTCCGAACCGTCCCGCGCCGGCCTGATCCTGCTGCTGGCCGGACTGGCCATGTTCGGCCCGTTCTCCATCGACACCATCTTCCCCATGTTCCCGCAGATGGAACAGGCGCTGCAGATCGGCCCAGTGCAGATGCAGCAGACCATCAGCGTCTATCTGTTCGCCTATGGTCTGATGTCGCTGCTGCATGGCCCGCTGTCCGATGCCTTGGGGCGGCGCGTGGTGGTGCTAGTGGGCGTGGCGGTGTTCGTGCTGGCCTCGATAGGCTGCGCGCTGTCCAGCTCGCTGTGGCAGCTCTTGCTGTTCCGTGCGCTGCAGGGGGTGTCGGCCGGCTCGGGGCTGATTGTCGGGCGCGCCATCATCCGCGACCGTTTCAGCGGTGCTGAAGCGCAGCGCGTCATGTCACGCATCACCATGGTGTTCGGCGTGGCACCGGCCATCGCGCCCATCATCGGCGGCATCATCGGTACCCGTTTCGGCTGGGCGGCGATCTTCTGGTTCCTGGCCCTGTTCGCCTTGGTGCTGCTGGCCACCAGCTGGCGCTGGCTGCCGGAAACCCATCCGCGCGCAGCGCGCGTGCCACTGGCCCCGTTGCCGCTATTCGCGCGCTACTTCGATCTGCTGCGCAATCCGCGCTTCACCTGGCTTAGCCTGTCCGGGGCGCTGAACTTCTCCGCGCTATTCATCTATATCGCCTCGGCGCCGGCCTTCGTGCTCCAGCATCTGCAGCTCGATGCAACCGAGTTCGGCTATTTCTTTGTACCGGCCATCATCGGCATGATGAGCGGCGCCTGGTTGTCCGGCCGGCGTGCCGGCCGCTATAGCCCGGCCTCGAATGTGCAGCTTGCCTACCGTGTCATGCTGCTGGCCGGCGGCGCCAATCTCGTTTACTGCGCCTTGGCGCCCAGTATCGCCTGGCCCTGGGCGGTGATCCCGGTGATGATCAATGGCGCCGGCATCTCGCTGGCTTTCCCCACCCTGACCCTGCTGCTGCTTGATCTTTATCCACAGGAGCGCGGCACGGCTTCCTCGCTGCAGGCCTTTATCCAGCTGATGACCAGCTCGCTGGTGGCCGGGCTGATCTCGCCCTGGCTGGCACCGCAGCCGCTCTACCTGGCGATGGGCGCGGTGGCGGCCACGGCGCTGGGCCTACTGAGCTGGCGCATGGCGCTGCGCGCGGGTGTGCAGGCCGATCAGTTCCACTGATCGCGATGAGCTAGCCCGATGAAAAAACGCTGCCCAAGGAAGCGTTTCTTCTTGCCGGCAGGCGGCTAGTGATTATCACCCGCAGCCTTGTCACGCGGCTTGAGTGCGGCGAGGCTGGCCTGCTGTAGCTCCAGCGCCCGTATGCTCATCTGCAGCATGCCAACCTGCATGCTCAACCAGTGCTCAACCGTGCGTAGCTCGGCAATCTTGCGTGCGCATTCCTCCTCGGTCAGCGGCGGCATAAAGGGCTGCATATTCTCCATCGGCTTGAAGAACTGCTGGAAAAACGCAAACGGATTGCTGTTATTGGGATCGCTCATGCTTCCTCCTGGTGGGCCGTGTCCGCATTATGGCAGGCCAGCGCGCGCCTTCATCGCTTCTTGTGCGCGCGGATAGCGTGCGCGCAAGGCGCTCGGGGTCAGCTGCTTGCTGGCCAGGAACTGGCGGTTGAAATGGGCAAGGTTGCGATAGCCGACCTCGCTGGCAATCACGCCTATTGGTTTATCGGTCTGGATCAGCAGCTGGCAGGCATGGCCGATGCGCAGCTGGCTTAAATAGCTGAGCACGCTATGGCCGGTGTGGCGTTTGAAAAAGCGCTGGAAGGCGCCGAGCGACAGCGCCGCCAGTGCAGCCAGGGCCGGCAGATCGGGCGGCTCGGCGAAATGGCGGTGCAGATGGGCGAGCACCCGGTCCAGCCTTTGGCGGCTGGCATCGCCACCGCTTTGCGGCAGCTGGCTGCTAATCGGCGCGGCGTTGAGGTCCTGGGCCAGGATCAGCAGCGCTTCGAGCAGCAGCGGGATGCGTTCGGCCGCGCTGCGCGTCTGCAGGCCGAGCAAGTGTGGCTGGGCGCGTGCCGCTGCTGCGGCCGAGAAGGCCAATCCGCGCCCGCCTTGCTGAAGCAGGCGCCGCAGCGGTGCCAGCTCGGGCAGCTGGGCCACTAGGCCTTCCAGCCAGCTCGGCGTGAACCAGACCACCACGGCCAGCATGGGCTGGCTCGGATCGGGGCGCTCGCTGGCTGCCCAGGTATGGGGCAGATTGGGGCCGACCAGGACCAGATCGCCCGGCGCGAAGTCGGCCAGTTGCTCGCCGATATAACGCTGGCCGCGCGCATTCAGGGTCAGCGTCAGCTCGAACTCGGGGTGGTAGTGCCAGATGAAGGGTATCTCGGGCAGCTCGCGCCAGAGCAAGGCCCAGGATTGACCGGCCTCGATACTTACATGCTCGAATAGTGGGCGCATGGCGACGCAGCTTTGGATGCAGAACGTCAGAATCGTATCAATCATCGACAGGGAAGGCGAAATCGCCCGCACCCTGGCTGGGCAGAATGGCCACACCCCTTCTGTTCAGGAGCAAGACGATGAATGACCGTTACCGCTATGGCGATGCCCGTCCCGGCAACCCCACCGTGGCCTACACCGAACGCCCCCAGCTGCGCGATATCCGCAAGACCCTGCCGCTGCGCGTGCTGAGTGAGGCTGACTTCGCGCATTGGCAGCGCTATGGCTATGTGATCGTCAAGCAGGCGGTGCCCAGCGAGCAGGTGCGGCGCACAGTCGACTTCCTGTGGGCATTCCAGCAGCTCGACCCGGCGCGGCCCGAGCAATGGGACCAGCCCGAGCTGCGCAGCCATGCGATGGCCGAGCTCAATGGCTCGGGCATGGTCGAGGCCTACCAGAACCAGACCCTGTGGGATAACCGGCAGAGCCGGCGCGTGTATGAGGCCTTCGTCGATATCTGGGACGAGACCGCGCTCTGGGTGACCATAGACCGCGCCAATCTGAATACCCCGAACCGCGGTGCGCGCCGCTTTGGCGGCTTTATTCACTGGGATGCCGATACCACGCTGGACCCATTGCCGGTCAATGTGCAGGGCGTGCTGGCGCTGTCCGATACGCGCGAGGAAAGCGGCGGCTTCCAGTGCATACCCGAACTGTTCGAGCACTTTGCCGCCTGGCGTGCCCAGGCCCCGCAAGATCGCAACCCCTGGCGGCCTGATCTCGACACCCCGGGCGCCGTGCCCTGGCCGCCGCGCTTCATTCCCATGCAGGCCGGCGATCTGTTGATCTTCAACAGCCTGCTGGCGCATGGCATCAAACCCAATCTATCGGCGGACGGCGTGCGCCTTGCGCAGTACATCAGCTTTACCCCGGCAGATGAGGCCAATCAGGCGCTGCGCCGCCAGCGCGTGCAGTCCTGGTATCGGCGTGAGGCCGCACAAGGCCATGCCTTTCCGGGCGACCCGCGCCGCTGGGAGCAGACCCGCTATCCGCGTGCAGCCTTGAGCGATCTGGGCGAACGCATCTTGGGCCTGCGTAACTGGGGCGATGGCGCGCGCGCTTTCGATCCGGCCAGCGAATTCGATGCCGAGCCTGTCTCAACGCAGGGTGCCTAGTGAAAGGGATAGGGGGTAAAAGCAGAACGCCCCGCTAGGCGGGGCGTTCCGGGGGCGAATCGACCGAAGTCTTAGCGCTGACTGACTTCCACTGCAGCCAAGGCCGTCATATTGACGATGCGGCGTACCGAGGCGGTCGGGGTCAGGATGTGCACGGGCTTGGCCACGCCGAGCAGCATCGGGCCGATGGTCACGCCATCGGCTGCGCTGGCCTTGAGCAGATTGAAGGCGATATTGGCGGCATCCAGGGTCGGCATGACCAGGATGTTCGCGTCGCCGGTCAGGGTCGAATCCGGCATCACCATCTGGCGAATGCTGCCCGACAACGCGGCATCACCATGCATCTCGCCGTCCACTTCCAGATCGGGTGCCTGCTCGCGCAGGATGGCCAGCGCGTCGCGCATCTTCAGCGAGGTGGGCGAGTCGACCGAACCGAAGCTCGAGTGCGACAGCAGCGCCACCTTGGGCACGATGCCGAAGTTGCGCACGCTTTGCGCGGCCATCAGGGTGATCTCGGCAATCTGCTCGGCAGTCGGGTTCTGGTTCACATAGGTATCAGTGATGAACACATTGCCCTTGGGCAGAATCAGCGCATTCATGGCCGCATAGGTATGCGTACCTTCCTGGCGGCCGATGGTCTGGCAGACGAAGTCGAGGTGATCCTGATAGTGACCGTAAGTACCGCAGACCATCGCATCGGCCTCGCCGCGGCGCATCATCAGCGCACCAATCAGCGTGGTCTTGCGACGTACTTCACGCTTGGCGAACTCCTGGCTCACGCCATGACGCTTGCGCAGCTGGTAGTACTCGTTCCAGTACTCGCGGTAGCGCGGGTCGTTCTCGTTATTGACCAGCTCGAAATCCACGCCCGGACGGATACGCAGACCCAGCTTCTCGATACGCATATCGATGACGCTGGGGCGACCGATCAGGATGGGCTGCGCGAGCTTCTGATCGACGATTTCCTGCACCGCATGCAGCACGCGCTCGTCCTCGCCCTCGGCATACACCACGCGTGCCTTGGCCTTCTTGGCGGCGCTGAACACCGGCTTCATGAACAGATTCGACTTGTAGACGAATTGCAGCAGCGATTCGTGGTAGGCCGTCATATCCGCGATCGGGCGGGTAGCCACGCCGGAATCCATGGCCGCCTGGGCCACAGCCGGGGCGATCTTGACGATCAGGCGCGGGTCGAAAGGCTTGGGAATGATGTAGTCCGGGCCGAACTTCAGCGACTCGCCGCTATAGGCATCGGCCACCACGTCCGACTGCTCCGCCATGGCGAGGTCGGCAATCGCGCGCACGCAAGCGAGCTTCATCTCGTCATTGATGGTCGAGGCGCCCACATCGAGCGCGCCGCGGAAGATGAAGGGGAAGCACAGGACGTTGTTTACCTGGTTGGGGAAGTCGGAGCGGCCGGTGCAGATGATGGCGTCGGGGCGCGCTTCCTTGGCCAGCGGCGGCAGGATTTCCGGCTCGGGGTTGGCCAGAGCCAGGATCAGCGGGTGAGCGGCCATGCTGCGCACCATGTCCTGCGACACCAGCTTGGGACCGGACAGGCCGAGGAAGATATCGGCACCGACCATCGCATCCTTCAGGGTGCGGAACTCGGTTTCCTGCGCATAGCGCTTCTTCGATTCGTCCAGCTTATCCCAGTCCTCGCGTGCGGTATGCACCACGCCTTTCGAGTCGCAGGCGATGATGTTCTCGGGCTTCATGCCCAGTTGCACCAGCAGGTTCAGGCAGGCGATGGCGGCCGCGCCGGCACCCGAAACCACCAGGCGTACGCGCGCGATGTCCTTGTCGACGATGCGCAGGCCGTTCAGCACGGCGGCGGCGGTGATGATGGCGGTGCCATGCTGGTCATCGTGGAAGACCGGAATCTTCATCCGCTCGCGGCACTTTTGCTCCACATAGAAGCACTCGGGTGCCTTGATGTCTTCCAGGTTCACCCCGCCGAAGGTCGGTTCCAGCGCGCAGATGATGTCGACCAGCTTGTCCGGGTCGTTCTCGTCCACTTCGATATCAAACACGTCGATACCGGCGAACTTCTTGAACAGCACACCCTTGCCTTCCATGACCGGCTTGCCGGCCAGGGGGCCGATATTGCCAAGGCCAAGCACGGCGGTGCCGTTGGAGATCACGGCCACCAGATTGCCGCGCGCGGTGTACTTATAGGCGTTGAGCGGGTCTTCGACGATGGCATCGCAGGCGGCAGCAACACCGGGCGAATAGGCGAGGGCGAGGTCACGCTGGCTGGCCAGCGGTTTGGTCGGGGCAACCTGAATCTTGCCGGGACGCGGAAACTGGTGGTACTCGAGTGCGCTCTTGCGCAGTTCTTCATCCATCTCAAACTCCAACATCGGTCTTGGTAGGGTTAGCTCGCGATTATAGGCTCGCGTCGCTTGGGCGTCCGAGCGGGAAATCCCCAGCCGGCACGTGCTGGCCGCAGCGCTTGGCCGCGGCATCATGCCAAATCATTGTTTCACAGGATGAAATTGAACGGTCCCTCGGTTTTCCGCAGATGTAGTCGTTCTTAGCTACTTACCAAAATGTTCTAAGCGCGCGGCTGCGTTGCAACCAAAGCGTATCGCCCCGGGTCTGTTACAACTTTGTAAGTAGAATTTAGCCATTGCCAGCGTGACGCGAGCGGAAATTGCTTGCGCTGGCCCTGCCAAGGCAGGGAGACTACGGCCCCGCCATGAATCGATAAGCTGGCGAGACATATGCGTTTGTATCTGCCTGTTGCCATGCCTTATTGCTGGTTTGTTTCTAAAAGGAAATTCGCGGTGCAGCACACCCTGTTCAAGACACTGCTTAAGCTGGTGTTGATTCTTCCTCTATTCCTGTTGAGCGCCTGCCTGACCAAGGATGCGCCGGGTGATGCACCGAAGAACTTCGTGGTCACGCCGGGCGATGGCCGCGTGACCATTACCTGGGATGACGATCCTGGCCTCACCTACTGGGTGTTCAGCGCACGTGCCAGCAAGATCACCCCGGACGATTACGCGAGTTTCCCCGAAGCGCGCCTGCTCTGGCCGGTGCGTTCGGGCCTGGTGATCACCGGCCTGACCAATGGGCAGACCTATGCCTTCACCATCAATGCCACGCGCGACGGTAGCCCGGCCAGCCCGGCTGCGCCGTCGGTGGCTGTGGTGCCGCGCCTGGCGGGCGATAGCTGGGTGGCGGGTGGTACGGCCGGCAGCAATCATCTGAACGAGGCCTTGAACCTGAGCGGCCTGATCGTGGCCGTTGGCGACGCCGGCGCGCTGTACACCACGGTGCTGGGTGATACCTGGACGGCGCGCGTATCGGGCAGCACGGTCAATCTGCGCAGTGCGCTGTATGACGGCGCGCGCCTCTTGGTGGTGGGCGACAATGGTACGGCCAGGATGAGTACCGATTTCCTGGCTACCGCGCCGACCTGGAAGAGCACCAATACCGGCACCGCCGTACGTCTGAACAGCGTGATGCTGTCCGGATCGACCTATGTGGCAGTAGGTGCCAATGGCACCATCCTGACCGGCGTCGGCGCGACCGATACCACCACCACGCCGAACACCGCCACCATCACCTGGACGGCACGCACCTCGGGCACCACGGCAAATTTGAACAAGGTGGCCTACCAGAATGGCAAGTTTATTGCCCTGGGTGACGCGGGTACCATCCTGACCAGCCCGGACGCCATTACCTGGACCGCGCAAGTGAGCGGCAGCACCGCCAATCTGCGCGATATCGCCGGTGTGCTGGTCAACGATGTGGCCAGCTATGTGGTGGTCGGCAGTGCCGGCACCATCCTGCGCTCGGCGGATTTGACCACCTGGGTTGCCGAGGCCAGTGGCAGCACGGCTGACCTGAACGCGATTGCGCTGGGCAGCCGGCTGATGATTGCCGGGGCAGGCGGTACGCTGCTGTATGGCACGGGCAATAGCAGCTGGACGGTGAAGAGCACCGGCCTGGCGGGTGATGTCTACGACCTGGTGCGCGCGGACGGTGGTTATATCGCCATCGGCGCCAATGGCAGCAATAGCCGCGCATTCTGATCCACACCCGTGGGCATGAAAAAGCACCGCTACGGCGGTGCTTTTTTTGTGCCCAACTGATCCGATGGGGGCAAGAAAAAACCGCGCCCATGGGCGCGGTTTTTCAGGCGGCTGACGCTTACATATTCGGGTAGTTCGGGCCGCCACCGCCCTCGGGCACCACCCAGTTGATGTTCTGACTGGGGTCCTTGATATCGCAGGTCTTGCAGTGCACGCAGTTCTGCGCATTGATCTGCAGGCGCGGCTGGTTTTCCTCCAGGCCCACATATTCATACACGCCAGCCGGGCAGAAACGCTGCTCGGGGCCGGCATACACGGCCCAGTTCAGCTTCACCGGCACGCTGGCATCCTTGAGCGTCAGATGGCTGGGCTGGTCTTCCTCGTGGTTGGTATTCGAGATGAATACCGAGCTCAGTTTGTCGAAACTGATCTTGCCATCGGGCTTGGGGTAGGCAATCGGCGTGCACTCGTCGGCCGGTTTCAGGTATTCATGGTCGGCCTTCTTGTGTTTGAAGGTCCACGGCAGACGGATGCCGAGTGAATGGCACCACATATCGAAGCCGCCATAGGCCGTACCGGCCCACAGGCCGAACTTGCTCAGCGCCGGCTTCACATTGCGCACCTTGTCGAGGTCGTCCCACACCCAGGACTGGCGCAGTGCGGCATCGTAGCTACTCAGCTCGTCATGGCCGTTGCGACCGGCGGAGATCGCCTCGAACGCCGCCTCGGCAGCCAGCATGCCGCTCTTCATCGCGTTATGGCTGCCCTTGATACGCGGCACGTTCACGAAGCCGGCCGAACAGCCGATCAGCGCGCCGCCCGGGAAGACCAGCTTGGGAATCGACTGCAGACCGCCCTCATTGATCGCGCGCGCACCATAGGCAATACGCTTGCCGCCTTCGAAGGTGGCGCGGATGGCCGGGTGGGTCTTGAAGCGCTGGAATTCGTCGTAGGGGCTCAGGTGCGGGTTTTCGTAGTTCAGATGCACCACGAAGCCGACCACCACCTGGTGATCGTCGAGGTGATACAGGAAGGAGCCGCCGCCGGTCTTGGCGTCGAGCGGCCAGCCCTGCGAATGCATGACGAGGCCTGGCTGATGTTTGCTCGGTTCGACCTTCCACAATTCCTTGATGCCGATGCCGAATTTCTGCGGGTCCACGCCATCGCGCAGGTCGAAGCGCGCCTGGATTTCCTTGGCCAGCGAGCCACGCACGCCTTCGGCAATCAGCGTGTACTTGGCGTGCAGTTCCATGCCACGCGCGTATTCGGGCTTGTGGCTGCCATCCTTGGCCACGCCCATATCGCCGGTGGCCACACCCTTGACCGAACCATCGTCGTGGTAGAGCACCTCGGCAGCGGCAAAGCCTGGATAGATTTCCACCCCGAGCGCCTCGGCCTGCTGGGCCAGCCAGCGGCACACATTGCCAAGGCTGACGATGTAGTTGCCGTGGTTATTCATCAGCGGCGGCAGGAGGAAGTTCGGGATGCGATAACTGTCGTCTGCTTCCAACACCAGGAACTTGTCTTCCGTTACCGGCACGTTCAGCGGCGCGCCGCGTTCCTGCCAGTCGGGGAATAGCTCGTTCATGGCAATCGGGTCGATCACCGCGCCGGACAGGATGTGCGCGCCGACTTCCGAACCCTTTTCCAGCACGCAGACACTGATCTCGGCGCCTTTCTCGGCCGCCTGTTGCTTGAGGCGTATCGCGGCGCTCAGGCCCGCCGGGCCGGCACCGACGATCACCACGTCGTATTCCATGAATTCGCGTTCCACGGGGTTGGTCCTCGCTATTGTTGTTGGCGCCGGGAGCGCCTCGGGAAGAAAAATCGCCTAATGATGCGGGAGGGGCTGGGGTACGTCAAAAAATCAAGCGCTTGCTTTAATTGTTGGCCGACCTCAAAACGATGAGTCGGTGCAAGGATGTATTGGCTCTGCGGGGCCTATGCCAGTGCGTCTTGCGTCTTCAGCAGCTTGTGCAAGGCCGCGGCGTCGAATACCTCAATATTGCGGCCCTCCTGCTCGGCCACCTTGAGTACGGCGCGACAGAAGCGCTCGGGGGTGAAGGGTGTCACGCTCTGCGGCAGCATCATGCGGAACTGGCCTAGGTAAGCGCGTTTGAATCCAGCCCAGAAGCCATCGCTTGCCGTGCTGCGCGGCATTTCGGTCGGCAGCAGGATGCAAATCCGCTGGAAGGGCATGGCGGCGAGCGCCAGCGTGGTATCGGCGCCGCCGTAGAAATGAATGAATTGCGACATCTGCTCGTGCGCCGCCAGCGGGCAGACCAGGAACAGGCGGTCGGCGCCCGCTGCGGCTGCCGCACGCGCGAGCGGTTCCACCATTGCCTGCGTCAACCCATGCACGCCGACATCGCGACCGGAATGCAGCCGGTCGGCAAACAGGACCAGGAACACATCGCGCACGGCTGGCGCACAAAGCCCGGCAATGGCGTTGGGGCTGAGCTGCTGCTCGTCCACATGCCAGTCGGCAAAGTGGCGCGAGCTGGTTTCCATGGGCTGATTGGTCAGTAAATGCACCTTGCCATAGCGCCCGCTGCTCAGGAGTGCATTGATCAAGGCTTCGCCGGTGCGGCCGGTGGCGCCGGCGATCAGGGCTTCGGGCAGTGCAGATGACATGGGTACTCAGTGCGCAGACAGGCGGGATCGCCATACTGCCCCGATTTCGCGCGCGCTGGCGAGCAGAAGCTCGCGCGTGGAGTCTGGCCGCTTGCCGACGCGGTAGGCCATCATGATCTCCCAGCGCCAGTCGGGCAGATCGCTAATCGGTAGCGCGACCAGTTCGCCACGATCCAGCTCATCCAGCGCGGCAATGCGCGGCATGAAGACAATGAAACCATGCTTGCGTGCCAGGTCGCAGGCGGTGGTGGCCGGCTGATTGGTATGCAGGGGCAGCGGCGCGCGCCGGTGCTGGCGCAACAGGCGAATCAAGTCCTCCACATCCGGCCCCCACCACTGCGGGGAGACACGCGCATCGGCCAGATCGGCCAGGCAGAGCGGCCCGACTTGCGCGAGCGGATGGTCGGCGGCGGCCAGGGCCAGGATGGGCGAATCGGCCAGCACCTCAAGCTGGATGCCATTGATGGTGGGGCGGTTCAGCACGAAGGCCAGCTTGAGGCGCCCGCTCAGCACGCGCTCCATCAGCTCGGGCGAGTGGTCGGTATGGCAGAACAGCTCGAGTGGCGCCTCGGCCAGTGCTGCAAGCAGTGGGGCGAACACCAGCGAGGCCAGCGAGGGCGGGCAACCCACGCGTGCTTCAGGCAGGGCTGGCGCGCCCTGAATCAGGCGCCGGCCATTGTCGAGCTCGGCCAGCGCACGCTTGACCGAGTCCAGATAGCCCAGGCAGGCGGCGGTCGCCACCGCACCACGCCGGTGGCGCTGGAACAGCTGGGTACCCAGGCTCGCTTCCAGCTGGGCAATGCGCTGGCTGACCTGGGGCTGTGACCAGCCCCGTGCCGCGGCCGCCTGGCTGAAGCTACCGCGCTCGGCCACATCGCAGAGCAGTTCGAGATCGCTGATCAGTAGAGACATAAACAATACTTATAAAAAGTATAAGTAACTATCGTATTCCTGAATGTCTGGCGCGGCTAGACAATGCGCAGGTCCCTAGTCCTGTCGCAAGGAATCGTCATGAACCAGCAGCCATCGCCCGTTCACGTCCGCCTCACCGCGCGTCTATGCCTGCGTGCGCCGACTGCGGCCGATCTGGATGCGCTGTTCGAAATCTATGCCGACCCGGCCACCCAGCGCTTCAACCCGGCTGGCCCGCTGGCCAGTCGTGAGGCAGCCGGGCATCTGCTGTGGCGCTGGCAGCTGCATTGGGCCCAGCATGGCTTTGGCATGTGGGTAGTGTGCCGGCGCGAGGCACCCGAGCAGGTGTTGGGCTTTGGTGGACTGTCCTGGCGCGAGTATGGCGATACGCGCCGGCTGAACCTGGGTTTTCGCCTGCGCCCGGCGGCCTGGGGGCAGGGGCTGGCCACCGAGCTGGGCCAGGCCGCACTGGCGCTGGCTTTCGAGGAACTCGATCAGGCGGCGGTTTACGCCCTGGTGCGCCCCGACAATCTGCCCTCGCGCAAGACCCTGGCCAAGCTGGGTCTGCAGCCGGTGGGTGAGTTGCAGGATTTCCCCTGGCTATCGCCCAGCAGCGTGTACTGCCTGGCGCGTGCCAGCCAGCAACTGCCGGTGGCCATGTCTAGCGCACCCGCGCTGGCGATCAACGCGGCCCAACGCGTTGCCCGCCCGCAGACGGTGCGCAGTAAGCAGCTGGCCTAGTCCGCAGCCGGCTCGGCTGGTTCCACATGGATGCTGATCTGGCAGCGCGGCAGGCGCGCGTGGATGGCGGCCTCGAGCTGGTCACACAGGCTGTGGCTGTCTGCCACGCTTAGCGTGCCGGGTACGCTGAGTTTGAAATCCACGAAACGTTGATTGCCTGACTTGCGCGTGCGCAGCGCACTGGTCTGCGCGCTGGCGGGCAGGCTGGCCTGCAGGGCCGCGGCGATTTCGGCCAGCTCGGCATCGGGCAAGGCGCTGTCCATCAGCCCATCGGCCGAGCGGCGCAGAAGCTGGGCGCCGATGCGCAAGATATTCACTGCGACCAGCATAGCGATCAGCGGGTCGAGGAAATACCAGGTGGGCGGCAGCCAGAGTAGCAGGCCCAGCGCAATCGCCACCCCCAGCGAGGTCCATACATCCGAGAGCAGGTGATGGGCGTCAGCCTCCAGCGCGATGCTGTCGTGGCGCTTGGCATAGCGCAGCAGCAGCAGCGCGGTGGCCGCATTGACGGCGGTGGCCAACATGGAGATGACGATGCCCCAGCCGATGCGCTCTATTGGCATCGGATCGAGCAGCTTGTGAATACTCTCGTACACGATGCTCAGCGCCGCGATGATGATCAGCGCGCCTTCGAAACCGCTGGAGAAATACTCGGCCTTCTCATGGCCCCAGGGGTGGTCGCGGTCGGCCGGCTTCGCGGCGATGCTGAGCGCGATCAGGCCGGCAATCGCGGCAGCCAGGTTGACGAAGGATTCCAGGGCGTCCGAGTACAGGCTGACCGAACCGGTCAGCTCATAGGCCAGGAATTTCAGGCTCAGTGTGATGCAGGCTGCGGCAATCGACAGCATGGCCATATGGCGGGGGGTGATGCGGCTGGCAGACATAGAGGGCTCTCGAAACAAGGGGCAGAGGCTAGACCGGTTGGCTGAAGCGGCACTTAAGCCTCAGCTGCGTCCACCCACCAGGTGAGCCAGCGGCAGGGCAGTGGTCTGCTTGATCGCCTGCAGCACAAAGCTGGACTTCACATCTACCACGCCTGGATGCGGCAGCAAGGTGTCCATCACGAAGCGCGAGAAGTGCGCGAGGTCTTCGAACACCACGCGCAGCAGATAATCCATTTCGCCAGCCATGGCATGGCAGCTGACCACCTCGGGCCAGGCCTGCACCGCTTCGGCGAACGTGGCGAACTGGCGCTCACGCTTGTCCAGCATCACCCGCACGAAGGCTTCCAGACCCAGACCGATCTTGGCCGGCTCCAAGAGCGCCACGTAGCGACCAATCACCCCCTCCTGCTCGAGACGCTTCAGCCGGCGCAGGGTGGGCGAGGGCGATAGATTGATCGCCTCGGCCAGTTCCAGATTGCTGAGGCGGCCATCTTGCTGCAGCACGGAGAGGATTTTCAGGTCGATCTTGTCCAGCTCGATCATTTTTATGCTCTGTTTGTAAGCTTATTGGCATTTTATGCCAATGCTGCGCTGCTCCAAGCAGGAATTTGCAAGCACATTGCGCAAGCAAATTCGTATGCTCTCGCTGCCGGATCACCTGGCGCGCAAACAAGCGCAGACCAACCCCACCTATGGATAGAGGACAGCAGCATGGCGGATCTTTTTGAAAACCCGATGGGCCTGATGGGCTTTGAATTCGTCGAATTCGCCTCGCCCACGCCCAATGTGCTGGAGCCGCTGTTCGAGAAGATGGGTTTCACGCTGGTGGCGCGCCATCGCTCCAAGGATGTGCTGCTGTACCGCCAGGGCGGCATCAATTTCATCGTCAACCGCGAACCCAAGAGCGTGGCCGGCTATTTTGCCGCCGAGCACGGCCCCTCGGCTTGCGGTCTGGCTTTCCGCGTCAAGGATTCACACAAGGCCTATGAAAAGGCGCTGGAACTGGGTGCCCAGCCTATCGACATCCCCACCGGGCCGATGGAACTCAAGCTGCCGGCCATCAAGGGTATTGGCGGTGCACCGCTCTACCTGATCGACCGCTTCGAGGAAGGCCGCTCGATCTACGATATCGACTTCGAATTCATCGACGGCGTTGACCGCCACCCGCTTGGTCATGGCTTCAAGGTGGTCGACCACCTGACCCACAATGTCTACCGCGGCCGCATGAAGTTCTGGGCCGACTATTACGAGCGCCTGTTCAACTTCCGCGAGATCCGCTACTTCGATATCAAGGGCGAATACACCGGCCTGACCTCCAAGGCCATGACCGCGCCGGACGGCCAGATCCGCATCCCGCTCAACGAGGAATCGTCCAAGGGTGCGGGCCAGATCGAGGAATTCCTGATGAAGTTCAACGGTGAGGGCATCCAGCATATCGCCCTGTTCACCGATGACCTGATCGGCAGCATCGACAAGTTGCGCGCCGCCGGCATTCCGCTGATGACCGCGCCGCGCGACACCTACTATGAAATGCTTGAAGAGCGCCTGCCTGGCCATGGCGAGAATGTGGCGGCACTGCAAACGCGCGGCATTCTGCTCGATGGCAGTACCGCCGATGGCAGCAAGCGCCTCTTGCTGCAGATCTTCTCGGAAACCGTGCTCGGCCCGGTGTTCTTCGAATTCATCCAGCGCAAGGGCGACGATGGTTTTGGCGAGGGAAATTTCAAAGCCCTGTTCGAATCGCTCGAACGAGACCAGATCCGTCGGGGTGTGCTGAAGGCCGAGGCCTAAGCCATGGTTGCACTACCTCCGTCCGAGCGTCAGCGAGGCTCCCTCCAAGACCGTGCAACTTGGACTGCCGTCGCGGCGGCGAGGGCGGGGGAGTGGAATCGATCAGTAAACAGACGCTCAAACAGGGATGCTGATGCGCGCCCGGCTTTGCCGGGCGGTGAGCGGATGTTTCAGACCAGTTGTTGTTGGGAGTTGCAATGAAAATCGACCGCATCCACCACGTGGCTTATCGCTGCAAGGACGCCAAGGAAACCGTGCTCTGGTATCAGAAGATGCTGAAGATGGATTTCGTGCTGGCCATCGCTGAGGACTTCGTGCCCTCGACCAAGGCGCCGGATCCCTATATGCATATCTTTCTGGATGCCGGTCAGGGCAATGTACTGGCCTTCTTCGAACTGCCCACCCAGCCCGAGATGGGGCGCGACCCGAATACCCCGGCCTGGGTCCAGCACATCGCCTTCAAGGTGAAAGACCGGGACGAACTGCTCGAATTCCGCGCCCATCTCGAAGCCAATGGCGTGGATGTGCTGGGCGTGACTGACCACGGCGCTTTCCATTCGATCTATTTCTTCGATCCGAATGGCCACCGTCTGGAACTGGCTTGCCCGGATCCGCAGGAAGCGGCCATGCTGGAAAAGCTCGACGCGGTGAAGTGGGACATGCTGGAAGAATGGTCGCGCACCAAGCGTGCGCCCAAGCATGCAGCCTTTCTGCATGAGCGTGAATTTCAGGGGTAGTGGTCATGAATGCCAATGCGGCAAGCGCAAGCACCGACAAGGTCAAGCACGGCCTGGCCGCGGCAGATGCCGCGCCACCCAGCCCGGACTGGACCATAGACCAGGGTTGGGCCAACTACACGGCCGAGGAGCATGCGGTCTGGAAGACACTATTCGAGCGCCAGACCAAGCTCTTGGCAGGCCGCGCCTGCGATGCCTTCGTGGCCGGCATGCGCGATTTGCCGATGGGGCCGGATGAGATTCCAGACTTTCGCAAGCTGTCGGCCGTGCTGATGCAACAGACTGGCTGGCAGGTGGTGGCCGTGCCGGGCCTGGTGCCGGACGAGGTGTTCTTCGAGCACTTGGCCAATCGCCGCTTCCCGGCCGGGAACTTCATCCGCAAGCCGCACGAGCTCGATTATCTGGAAGAGCCGGATGTGTTCCACGATGTATTCGGCCATGTGCCGATGCTGATGAACCCGGTGTTCGCCGACTATATCCAGGCTTATGGCGCGGGTGGTTTGAAGGCGCACCGGCAGGGCATGCTGAAGAATCTGGCCCGCGTGTACTGGTATACGGTTGAGTTCGGCTTGGTGCAGCAGGCCGATGGCCTGCGCATCTATGGGGCCGGCATCGCCTCGTCCTATACCGAAAGCATTTTCTGCCTCGACGATGCCTCGCCGAACCGCATCCGTTTCGAACTCGAGCGGGTGATGCGCACCAACTACCGCATCGATGACTTCCAGGAAGTGTATTTCGTGCTGAACAATCTGGAAGAGCTGCTCGAGCTCGACCGCATCGACTTCAGCCCCATCTATGCGCGCATCCAGGCCCAGCCCGAGCTGCAGCCGGGCGATGTGCTCGATACCGACCAGGTATTGCACCGCGGTACCGCCGCCTACCATAGCGCCAAACGACACGCCTAATCACACTGCGCCGCCAGCGGCGCCAGGCTTAAGAACAGGAAGACAGTATGAAACTCGCCTCACTCAAACACGGCCGCGATGGCCGTCTGGTGGTCGTCAGCCGCGATCTGAGCCGCTGCATTGCCGTGCCGCAGATCGCCGCCACCCTGCAGGCCGCGCTCGACGATTGGGCCAATGTGGTCATCCACCTGCGCGATATCAGCGATGCGCTCAATGCCGGCCAGTTGGCCGATGCCCTGCCGTTTGACCCGGCTGACTGCGCTGCGCCGCTGCCGCGTGCCTATCAGTGGGTCGATGGCTCGGCCTATCTGAACCATGTTGAGCTGGTGCGCAAGGCGCGCAATGCCGAGATGCCGCCGTCTTTCTATACCGATCCGCTCATGTATCAGGGCGGCTCGGACGATCTGCAGGGCGCGCGTGACCCAATCACGATCCGTGACGAAGCCTGGGGCACCGATCTGGAAGCTGAAGTGGCGGTGATCACCGACGATGTGCCGATCGGAACCACGGCCGCGGAGGCGCACAAGCATATTCGCCTGCTGATGCTGGTCAACGATGTGAGCCTGCGCGGCCTGATCCCGAACGAGCTGGCCAAGGGTTTTGGCTTCGTGCTGTCCAAGCCAGCCAGCGCCTTCAGCCCGGTGGCCGTGACGCCGGACGAATTGGAAGGCGATTGGCGCGAGGGCAAGCTGCACCTTCCGCTGCGCACCTGGATCAATGGCGAGTGGTTTGGTGAGCCGAATGCCGGCGAGGAAATGACCTTCAGCCATGCCGACCTGATCGCCCACCTGGCGACCACGCGCAAGCTGGGCGCCGGCTCCATCGTCGGTTCCGGCACCATCTCGAACAAGGACCGCAAGCGTGGCTTCTGCTGCATTGCCGAGGTGCGCATGATTGAAACTATCGAGCAGGGCAAGCCGGCCACCCCTTTCCTCAAGCACGGCGACACGGTGAAGATCGATATGTGGGACCAGGCTGGGCGTTCGATCTTCGGCAGCATCGAACAGACGGTTCAGCTGGTGAAGTAAGCGATGCGCACGCTCTATACCTATTTCCGTTCCTCGGCCGCTTGGCGCGTACGCATTGCGCTTGCGCACAAGGGCCTGCCTTACGAGGCGGCGCCCATCCACCTGTTGCGCGATGGTGGCGAGCAGAAGTCGGCGCGCTATCTGGCGCTGAATCCGCAAGGTCTGGTGCCTGCACTGGCCGACGGGGCGCAGGTATTAAGCCAGTCGCTGGCGATCTGCGAATACCTCGATGAGCGCTATCCGGACACGCCGGCGCTGCTGCCGGCCGATCTGCTCGAGCGCGCCAAGGTGCGCGCGCTTGCCTATGCGATCGCCTGCGATATCCATCCGATCAATAATCTGCGCGTGCTGCAGTATCTGAAGGGCAAGCTTGGCCACAGTCAGGACGAAGTGGACGAGTGGTACCTGCACTGGATACGCACCGGCTTCGTGGGCCTGGAAGCCGAATTGGCCCGCCTTGGTAGCCAGCGCTTCTGCGTGGGCGAGGCGGTCAGCCTGGCTGACATCTGCCTCGTGCCGCAGGTGTTCAATGCGCGCCGCTTCCAGCTCGATCTGAGCCCGTTTCCGCATATCGTGGCGGTGGATGCCGCGCTGAGCGGGCTGGCGGCGTTTGCCGATACCCACCCTTCTTGGCAGCCGGATACCGAATAGCGGCTGCTTGCTTGGTAGCGAGGTGGATTTGTTAAAATTAACAATTCCTTATTGAATGATTTACCCGGCTTCGCGCCGGGCCGCCTTGCCACCATGTCCTCTCTCGTCGCTCCTGCCCATCCCGCCTGCCATCTTCCTGCCGAGGACGAACTGTTACGGCGTATCGAAGTCCTGCTCGAGGAGTTGGATCAGGCCATCCTGGCCGTGCAGGCCGAGCGCGACATCCAGACTATTCGCGATACTCACGCTGGCCATAGCCGGTAAGCCCGAGCAGACCGCGTACCAGCTGATAGGCGAGCCAGGGCAGCGCGCGCTGCCACCAGCGAGCCTGCATGACGCGCTGCGGCGGCACCGGCTCGGCATCGCGATCGATATGCAGCTGGATATCGCGCCGCAACGCGCTGGCCAGGGTCTTGTCCAGCGCGACGATATTCGCCTCGCGCGCGGTCAGCAGGCTGAAGGGGTCGATATTCGACGAGCCGACGGTCAGCCATTCGCCATCTACCACCGCCACCTTGGCATGCATAAAGCCCGCCGTGTACTCATGGATTTCCATCCCGGCCGCCAGTAACGGCCGATACAGCACACGGGTGGCGTAATGCAGCAGCGCATGGTCGATGCGCCCCTGCAGCAGGATCACCACGCGCACGCCGCGCTTGGCGGCCGCCAGCAGCGCATGGCGCAGGCTGATGCCGGGCAGGAAATAGGCGTTTGCCAGCACGATTTCCTGATGCGCTGCCTCGATCGCCTCGATATAGGCGGTCTCGATCGCTCGCCGATGGCGCAGATTGTCGCGCCGCACCAGGCGCGCGCGCACCGTGCCCTGCGGCTTGGGTTCGCCGCGCAAGCTGGGCAGCTTGTGCCATTCGCTCTTGAGTTGCGACCAGCAGGTATGCCGCCATTGGCCGGCCGCCACCGCATGCAGCTGGCTGAGCAGCGGGCCTTGTACACGCAGCGCATAGTCGTAGCGCGGCGCCAGCGCCGGGCCGTCGTGGTCGTTGAGGATATTGATGCCGCCGACAAAGCCGACCTCACCATCCACCACCGCCAGCTTGCGATGCATGCGGCGCAGGCGTTGGCGATTGAGTGAGAGCGGCGAGTACTCGGGGCGGAAGAACAGGAGGCGCACCCCGGCGCGTGCCAGGCTTAGCTGCAACCTGTCGGGCAGATCGCGCGCGCCGAAGCCGTCCAAGAGCAGCTGCACGCGCACCCCGCGCCGCGCCGCGCGCATCAGCGCGGCCGAGACCTGCCGACCGGTGCTATCCGGCTTGTACAGATAGCTTTCCAGGAACACCTCATGGCGGGCCGCGCGAATGGCGGCCAGCAGGGCCGGGAAATACTCGGCGCCGTTGCGCAGCAGGGTGAGCTGGTTGCCATTACGCCAGGGCATGCGGTTCCACGCACCCTGTGGGGTGGGCAAGGTCGTTCATAGCAGGGCGGGTGAGCATCAGGCGCTGCCGCTGCGTCGGCGCAGCTCGGGCTGTGCCCAGTCGTCCGGCAGCCGTGCTGGCGCCAAGCTGGGCGGGGGATCGAGGCGTACGGTGGCGGTCAGCGGCGCATGGTCGCTGAGCCGGCCCCAGTCGCGCCCGGAATGGGTCTCGGCATGCTCGACATGCAGGCCGCGCAGATAGATGCGGTCCAGCGTCAGCACGGGCAGGCGCGCTGGAAAGGTAGCCGCCAGGCGGCCATGCAGGCTCTGAAACGCCTCGCGTAGATCAAGGCCTTCGCGCAGCACCGCGCAGGCTTCACGCTGCCAGTCATTGAAGTCACCGGCCACGATCAGCGGCTCATGCTGCGGGATTTGGCTGCGTGCGTAATCGATCAGGGTCTGCAGCTGTTGGCGGCGGTCGCCGGCGCGCAGATTCAGGTGCACACACAGCGCATGCAGCGGCGTTTCACGCCCAGGCAGGGCGATCACGCTGTGCAGCAGGCCGCGCCGCTCGAGCTTGCTCAGGCTCACGTCCTGGTTATGCCAGCGCAGTATCGGGTGGCGGCTGAGCAGGGCATTGCCATGGTGGCCGAGCCGGTACTCGGCATTGCGGCCATACACATGGTGCAGCTGCTCGTCGGCGAGGAAAGCATGCTGGGGCGAATCCGGCCAGTCGAGATGCCGGCCGGCGCGCTTCAGGTGCTCGCCCTGCACCTCCTGCAAGAACACCAAGTCCGCAGTCAGCCCGCCCAGCGCATGCTTGATATCGGGCAGCACATGCCGGCGATTGAAGGCCGACATGCCCTTATGGATGTTGTAGGTGGCGATCTTGATGGTGGCGTCCATGTTGGACCGAGCGGCTAAAGTGAGTCGGCGTACTAACTTCCATTCTAGTTTGACCCGGCCGCTCGTGTGCAGCCCGTGCGCCTGCAGCCCCCGCCTTACAAGCCGGTCTGTACGCCTAGGTAGAGGCCGTGGTTGCACAGCGTCTTGCACACCTGGCCCTGCAGGCCGACGTAGACCGACCAGGGTTGCTGGCTGCTCTGCCGGCTTGGGCCCAGGTGCAATAACAGTTCATAGGGTAGGGTGGTGCGGCGTTGACGGGTTTCCTCGCGCTGGATCAGTGCGCCCTGAGAACTACGTACTTCGACCACGCTGCGTGCACTGAGTGTGCCGATCCCAAGCCCATACGAGAACCAGGATAGCGGCCTCGCGCGGTAGAGCAGATTGATGCCGCTCAAGTCCTCGGTCTTTTGTTCGCAGCGCGAGGACAGCGAGCAGTTGATGACGGCGGCCACGGTTGAGCCGAGCTCGGCGCTCAGATTGCTGTAGCGGCGTGCTTGCAGCAGCACGGCGCCTTCGCCGAACTGATAGCCGAGACCAAGCCCAACTGCCGGTCCCCCATCGTCGCTGTGTTCGTTCAGATAGGCGCCGGCGCTCACTTCCGCATGCAACTGGTGCCAATCGAAGGAAGGGCTGGTCGGTACTTCGGCCAGGACCAGGGACGATAGGCAGGCTGCCAGCAGGCTTTGTGTCAGTAACTGCATTAGGGGATTCCTCCGCGATAGATTCAGGACATGCCCTCTCGGTGGGGCTTGCGGCCTGTGTTGTAGCGGGTTCGGGGAGGAATCGGCCAGTTATTCCGGCCTTTGGGTGACTTGTCTAGGCATGAGCGTCGTTTTTTCGCGACGCTTCAGGCGCGCCCCTGTGCTTGCAGATGGGCACCGAACTTCTCGGCCATCTCTGGCAGGAGGCGCAGGGCTTCGGCGTTCGACGGCGAGAACACCGCCTCGGCGGCCACGGCCGCATCGCGCCACAACCAATGGGTGTGCTCGCGCGGCGACAGCACCGGCTCAAAGCGTTCGGGCACCAAGAGGCCGAACACATGCTCGGTGTTCTGGGTGACGCCCGGCGCATAGCGATGCCGCCACACCTCATAAATCTCGTACTCGCTGCTCAGTCCCCAGTCCTGCAATTCAAAGCGCTCGGCATCGATGCCCAGCTCTTCCTTCAGCTCGCGCACCGCAGTCTGGCGTGGGGTTTCGCCGTCTTCCAGGCTGCCGGTCACCGATTGCCAGGCGTGCTGCACATCGGCGCGCTCGATGATCAGCGCTTCGAGCTGCGGGGTGTAGACCACTACCAGCACCGATTCCGGGCGCTTGTACTGTGCTTTCATGCTCTGTCCTTGCTGGAATGGCGGCCTAATTGGCCGCAGGGCCGCATTCTAAACCGGGCGGTGCTGGCTCGGCAGAAGATGCCGTTTGTAGGGCGCGCCCTCAGAGCAGGCCTTGTACGGTATCCCAGGCCAGCTTGGCGATCAGCAGGCTGACCAGACCGATGAACAGGCGGCGGATCAGGCTGGTGCCGCCCCGCATGGCCAGGCGGGCACCCAACACCGCGCCAGCGATATTGGCTGCGGCCATCGGCACGGCGTATTGGTAGAGCACATGCCCGGTGGGGATGAAGAAACTCAGCGCGGCCAGATTGGTGGACAGATTGACTACTTTGGCGGCGCTGGAGGCGCGCAGAAAGTCGAAGCCGAAGAAGCGGATGAACAGGAAGATCAGGAAGCTGCCGGTGCCCGGGCCGAACAGGCCATCATAGAAACCGATGGCGCCGCCGATGGCGAGGGCCACGATCAACTCGCGTCGGCCGATATGGGCCGGGCGGTGCAGCGCGCCGAAATCCTTCTTCTTCAGCGTGTAGCCGAGCATGAACAGCAGCAAGCCGAGCACCAATGGGCGCATCCATTCCTTGGGGATGTAGCTGACCGCCATTGCGCCGACAAAGGAAAAGGCAAACGCGGTCAGCGCAGCCGGTAGCACCAGCTTCCAGGCGATATCAATCTGGCGTGCATAGCGCCAGCTGGCTACCGCGGTGCCGAAAACCGAGCTGAATTTATTGGTGCCGAACAGGGTGGCCGGGGTCTGCTGCGGCAGCACCGCAAACAGACCGGGCACCTGCACCAGGCCGCCCCCGCCCACGGCAGCGTCGATCAGGCCCGCCGAAAAGGCAATCAGCACTAAGGTAAAGATGTCGAGCATGGTGGGGGCTGCAAGGCGGAGACGAAGCTAGGCATCTTGCCGGGCGACGCCCGGCGCGGCAATGCTGGAAAGCCGCGCTCAGCGCGGCAAGCGAGCAACTGCTAGACAGAATTCGCCCGCAAAATCAGATTTTGGCTATATTGCGCGCCCAGCGAAGCAGGCTGGCCTGCGCCTAGAAAAATCGCGCCAAGTGTTACTGGGGGAGTCGTATGCATCGCTTCAAGCCAATGGCGGCGGCCATGGCACTGTTGTCGGCCCAATCGGCCTGGGCCCAGCTCAGCTTGTATGGCGATCTGCGCATTGGCCTTGCCAGCATCGACTTCGAGAGCCGCGGTGGGCGCATGCTGCTGGTGGATACCGCCAGCGCCTATATCGGCCTGCGCGGCGTTGAGGCGCTGGATGAGGGGCGGCAGCTGTTTTTCGATCTGCAGCAGTATGTCTGCCTGGATGGCGGGCAGAAGGTAGCTACCGATTGCGCCGCACCGCGCGATGGCTTCGCCAACCGCGCCGGCTGGCTGGGCCTGCGCGGCCAGTGGGGCGAGCTGCGCCTCGGACGTGGTCATACCCCCTATGAAGAGCTGACCGACCGCTACGATCCTTCCACCGGCCTGGGCACCGGCGTGGCGGTGCGTAATGAAACCGTGTTGCCGCGCTATGCGCGCCTCGAGCCGGCCCATGCCGTGCCGCTGGTGGCGGCGTTTGGCGCAGCAGTCGCCGCCCAATATGGCCAGCCGGCCGCCGAGCAGGCGATGGCGGGTGTGAATGCCGCGTTGCAGGCCACGGCCAGTGGCGTGCGCACGGCCACCATGCTGCCGGCGCTGGCGCGCATGCTGGAAGCGCCCATCCAGTTCGATAATGCCGTGCGCTACGACTGGGGCCAGCTCGAGCAGGGCTGGCATGGGGCGGCCATGCTGGGGCTGGATGAGAACCAGACCGAGGGCCAGGCACAGACGCGGCGCTTCTCCGGCAATCTTGGCTATCACAACGGTCTGCAGCGGCCTGGTCAGCTACGCATCGACCTTGCCTATGACTACACGCGTCATTGCCATATCGCTGCGAATAGCTTGCGCGGCCAGATCGCGGCTGGTCTGCAGGCTACCGAGCAGCAGCTGGAGGCGGGCCTGTTGGCCAGCGGCATGCCGGCACCGTTGGCGGGTGGCATCCGCCGCGCGCTGTTCACACCCACCGTCTACTACCCCTATGTGGCCGCCGCGCGCTCGCGTACCGACAATCTGATGCTAGCGACCTCCTATGTGCTGCCGTTTGGGCGCATCAATCTGATGGCCGGGCACTACCGCTATCTGCCCGAAGGGGAGGCGACGGCACGCCGGCGTAGCTGGTCGGCCAGCTGGGAGGCTGGCACCTCGCAATGGGGGGCCTTCATCGGCTACCGCGATACCGGCAGCCTAAAGGTGGCAGGCGTCAATCAGCACGATGGCGACCATAAATTGGCCATCGGTTACGAGCGCTATCTGAGCCGCCGCACCAAGCTCATCAGCGAGGCATTTGCGCTGCGCCTGGAAGACCGCATCAAGCCATCGCGCGGCTATGTGCTGGGTGTCTCGCACCGCTTCTAGGCCGGCCGTGCAGTAAAAAGCCCGCCATGGGGCGGGCTGGATAGAGCAGGGCGGCTGATTACTCGCGCAACCAGGTCTGGGTGCGGCCGAGCAGGGCAAAGCCCATGAAGCCGCGCACCTTGAGTTGGCGTCCGCCCTCGGCCAAGCTCATCTTCACGCTATAGATATCGCCGCTATTGGGGTCGAGGATCTTGCCGCCGCCCCATTCCTCGCCCTTGCGCTTCACGCCCCAGATGATCTCCATCCCGAGCAGTGGCTTGTTCTGCTTGTCGCCTTTGCAGGCAGAGCACACGGTTTCCTTGGGTTCGAACAGGCGGCTCAGTTTGCCGCGCAGCTCGCCATTCTCTTCCCAGATCTGGATGATGGCCTCGGTCTTGCCAGTCTTGTCGCTGATATTCTTCCAGTTGCCGACCGGGCTCAGGCTGTCGGCATAGGCCGTGCCGACAGACAGGATCAGGCCGGCGGCCAGGGCGCTGAGCATGCGCATGGTTGATCTCCTCATTGGCGTTGTTTTGAGCAAGCGCTCAGCCTAAGCGGCCGCCGCGCCGCCCGTCAAACGCGCGTCGGCAGGCTGTTGCAAGCTTGTTCGGGTGACCCCATATCACGCATGCTGCGCTGCATTGAAGAGCAGCACAGCCAACACGGCGCTGCGTTATAATGCGCGGCTTTGATTGGACTTTTCCTGATTCTGGAGGGAAGCGGCAATGCCGATCTACGATTTCCAATGTTCCGAATGCGGCCATCGCGCCGATGTGCTGCGCAAGATTTCCGACCCGGCGCTGACCGCCTGCCCGGTCTGCGGCAAGGACAGCTTTGCCAAGCAGGTATCGGCAGCCGGCTTTCAGCTTAAGGGTTCGGGTTGGTACGCCACCGATTTTAAGTGCGGCGGCGCCAGCAGCACCTCGGTCAGCAAGCCGGCCGACACCACCGCCGCACCGGCCTGTGGCTCGGGTAACTGCGGTCACAGCCATTAAGCCCCATCATCTGAAGCAAGAGAAAGCCACCGCATGAAGCGCTATTTCGTTACCGGCCTGCTGATCTGGGTGCCGCTCGGCATCACCCTGTGGGTGATCAGCACGCTGGTGGGCGCCATGGACGGCATCCTGCTGCTGCTGCCCGAGGGCAGCCGGCCGCGTGACCTGCTCGGCATCAACATCCCCGGCCTCGGTGTGATCGGCGTGGTGCTGATCGTGCTGCTGACCGGTTTCCTGACCGCGAATATCCTTGGTCAGCGCCTGGTCAAGTTCTGGGAAGACATCCTGAACCGCATCCCGGTGGTGAAGTCCATCTATGGCTCGGTCAAGCAGGTGTCCGACACGGTGCTGTCCGATTCGGGTAATGCGTTTCGCAAGGCCTTGCTGGTGCGTTTTCCGCACAATGAGGCCTGGACGGTGGCTTTCCTGACCGGTACGCCGGCCAATGAAATTGCCAAGCAGCTCGATGGCGAGCATGTCTCGGTCTATGTGCCGACCACGCCCAACCCGACTTCCGGCTATTTCATCGTGGTCAAGAAGTCCGAGACGATAGAGCTTGATATGAGCGTGGATGAGGCACTCAAATACGTGATCTCAATGGGTGTGGTATCGCCAACGCCCAAGCTGGCGGCCCTGTTGCGGCCCGATCCGGCCAATCCGAATCTACCGGGTTAAGCGTGGCAGCACGCTTAGCCCGTTAAATCCTTACCCCATTCCGGCTTATTTCCGCCCCACGAGGGCGTACTCCCTTTGAGAATTGCTATGCGTACTGATTACTGTGGCTTGATCGACAAGCGTTACCTGACTCAAACCGTCACCATCAAGGGCTGGGCCCACCGTCGTCGCGACCACGGCGGCGTGATCTTCATCGACCTGCGCGACCGCGAAGGTCTGGTGCAGGTGGTGATCGACCCCGATACCCCGGCAGCCTTTGCCCTGGCCGATACCGTCCGCTCGGAATTCGTGATCGAAGTGACCGGCATCGTGCGTGAGCGCCCGGCCGGCACCGCCAACGCCAACCTGATCTCGGGCGAGATCGAGATCCTGGCCAAAGAGCTGGTGATCCTGAACGCTGCCAACACCCCGCCGTTCCAGATCGACGACGAAAACCTCAGCGAGCTGACCCGTTTGCAGCATCGCGTGATCGATCTGCGTCGCCCGGCCATGCAGAAGAACCTGCGTCTGCGCTACAAGGTGGCGCTCTTGGTGCGCAACTTCCTCGACAGCCGTGGCTTCATCGACGTGGAAACACCGATGCTGACCCGTTCGACCCCGGAAGGCGCGCGTGACTATCTGGTGCCGAGCCGCGTGCACGACGGCCAGTTCTTTGCGCTGCCGCAGTCGCCCCAGCTCTTTAAGCAGCTCTTGATGGTGGCCGGCTTCGATCGCTACTACCAGATCACCAAGTGCTTCCGCGACGAAGACCTGCGTGCTGACCGCCAGCCCGAATTCACCCAGATCGATATCGAGACCTCCTTCCTCTCGGAAGACGAGATCATGGATATCACCGAAGAAATGGCCGTCCATGTGTTCAAGGAAGCCATCGGTGTCGAGCTCGGCAAGTTCCCGCGCATGGCTTACGACGACGCGATGTTCTACTACGGCTCGGACAAGCCCGATATGCGCGTGGACCTTAAGTTCACCGAACTGACCCATGTGATGAAGGACGTGGCCTTCAAGGTGTTCGCCGGTGCAGCGAACATGGAAGGCGGCCGAGTGGTCGGTCTGCGCGTGCCTGGCGGCGCTGCCTTCACCCGTTCCGAGATCGACGCCTGGACCCAGTTCGTGGGCATCTACGGCGCCAAGGGCCTGGCCTATATCAAGGTCAACGACATCACCCAGCCGAACGAAACCGGCCTGCAGTCGCCCATCGTCAAGAACCTGTCCGAAGCCGCGCTGAAGGCCACGTTGGAGCTGACCGGCGCGCAGAACGGCGACATCATCTTCTTCGGCGCTGACAAGGCCAAGGTGGTGAATGAGGCGATCGGCGCGCTGCGCCTGAAGATCGGCCACGAAAAGGGCGAGGCGGGCGGTTACTTCACCCGTGGCTGGAAGCCGCTGTGGGTGGTGGACTTCCCGATGTTCGAGTACGACGAGGAAGACAAGCGCTACACCGCCTGCCACCACCCGTTCACTAGCCCCAAGGTCGAGCACATCGACATGCTCAAGACTGAGCCGGGCAAGTGCAAGGCGCGTGCCTACGATATGGTGCTGAATGGCTGGGAACTGGGTGGCGGTTCGATCCGTATCCACCGTGCCGATATGCAGTCCACCGTGTTCGAAGCACTGAACATCGGCCCGGAAGAAGCGCAGAACAAGTTCGGCTTCCTGTTGGAAAACCTCGCCTACGGTGCGCCACCTCACGGCGGCCTGGCCTTCGGTCTCGACCGTCTGGTCACCCTGATGGCGGGTGCTGAGTCGATCCGCGACGTGATCGCCTTCCCGAAGACCCAGCGTGCCCAGTGTCTGCTGACCCAGGCGCCGAATATGGTCGACGAGAAGCAGTTGCGCGAGCTGCACATCAAGCTGCGCAACCCGCCGCAAGTGGCCTGATTGGGGCTGGCAAGAAAAAAGGACGCTACGGCGTCCTTTTTTCTTGCTGCGCTACATGCCTGGCTAGGCCTGCGTGCAGCTCAGTGGCGGGTCGGATTGGGCGCGCTGCTCAGTTCGCCGCTGAACAACTGGGCCACATCGACTGCATCAAAGCGGTAATGCTGATTGCAGAAGTCGCAGGTCACCTCGACCTTGCCGCGCTCGGCCAGCACCGATTCAGCCTCTTCGCGCCCAACCATCTTGAGCATATTGCCGACCCGTTCCTGCGAGCAGCGACAGCCGAAATGCGGGTGCTCCTCGGCCATAACGCGCACACTTTCCTGGTGGAACAGACGGTACAGCAGGTCCTGCGGTGCCAGCGTGCTCAGCTCGTGCGGGGTGATGGTCTCGGCCAGCGTGGTCAGGTGCTGCCAGGCTTCCGGGTCGCCATGCCCGGCCGGCAGCTTTTGCAGCATCAGGCCGGCGGCCACGCCGTTCTCGCTGCTGAGCCACAGGCGGGTGTCCAGCTGCTCCGAGCTCTGCATATAGTGCTCGATGATGGCCGCCACGCTGCTGCCTGAGAGCCCGACCACGCCCTGATAGGTCTGCCCGCCATCCTTGGGGTCGAGGGTGATCACGAAGCGGCCTTCACCCAGCAAGGTGGACAGCGGCGCATCGGGCAGCTCGCCAGCCGCCTCGTCCCAGCGCGCGGTGGCGCGCATGGTCATATCCGATTCGCATTCGATGACCACCAGCTTCAGCTGGCCCTTGCCATGCAGCTGCATGACCAGCGAGCCTTCGAACTTGAGCATGGCGGTCATCAGGGCCGAGGCGGCCATCAGCTCGCTGATCAGCTTCTGGATCACCCGCGGATAGGCGCGGCGCTTGAGCACTTCGTGTGTGGTGGCGCTCAGGCGCACCACCTCGCCGCGCACCGGGGCGGCGTCGAACAGGAAGCGTTGCAGGGTGTCTTGGCTCATGGGTTTCTTTCTGGTTCTGCCGTTCAGGTTTCAGCCGGCTTAGTTGGGGCCAGTTGCACGGTTCGCAAGCTCATTGGCAGCGAGGAATTCACATCGAACTCACAGCCAACCTCCACGCCGATGCGGGCGATATCGGCCGCGCTGAACGCCGGGTTGTCGTAGACGGCGCGCATGGCACCGATGGCGAAGTCGCGCCCCGAGCCGATCGCCCAGTAATGGCGGTATTCATAGACTTCGCGCATCGAATACACGCCGAAGATGCCGTGTGAATTGGCAATTAAGGCCGTGATCTGGCTCGATTCATAAGGATCGTCTTCCTCTTCCTCGGTCTTCAGGAAGAAGTCTTCCTTGAGCTTGGGGTGCAGCTTGCGGAAGGCATCGAAGATGGTTGGGCGGCTGGAAAAGTCGAGTGCGCGGGTCTTGGCCAGAATCGCCTGCAGCACCAGATCGTGCGCGGCGGCGCCGCACAGGCCAAACAGACTGTCGTGCGAGCTGAAGATCTTGTCCGGGCGCGCATCGTGCAGATGGCCGAGGCGGGTGTCGCCAAAGGTAGACTGGGTGTCGGCCGCAATGGCGACCAGATTGTCCTTGCGGACGACGACGATGGTGGTCATGACTGGGCTTGGCCTAGTAACTGGATCAGCCCGTGCAGGGCATGGGCGATGGTTTGTTGGCGCACGCTATGGCGGTCGCCGGTAAACATCCGGGTTTCACTGTGGACGGCGCCAGCTTGCGCCCAGGCGAAGCAGACCGTGCCGACCGGTTTGTCGGGCGAGCCACCGCTGGGGCCAGCAATGCCCGATACCGCCACCGCGATGTCTGCCGCAGCAGTCTGAAGCGCGCCCCGTGCCATCGCACAGACAGTCGCTTCGCTGACAGCGCCGTGGGCGCTTAGCGTGTGCGCTGGCACGCCGACCAATTGCTGCTTGGCCTGGTTCGAATAGGTGACAAAGGCCATATCGAACCAGCCCGATGAGCCGGCCACCGCGGTGATCGCCTGCGCGATGCCGCCGCCGGTGCAGCTTTCCGCCGCCGTCACACGCCAGCCGCGCGCCAGTAGCAGCGCTCCGAGTGTGCGGGCCAGCGTGTCGATCTGGGCGTCCGTGTGCATGAGGCGCTCAGGGCTTGAGGAAGTGTTCGCGGTAGTACTTGAGCTCATCGATCGACTCATACACATCGGCCAGCGCCTCATGTCGGCCGCTCTTCTTCAGGCCCTTGGCCACGTCGGGCTTCCAGCGCTTGCACAGTTCCTTCAGCGTGCTGACATCCAGATTGCGGTAGTGGAACCAGTCTTCCAGCTCGGGCATCCAGCGCGCCATGAAGCGGCGATCCTGGTGAATGGTATTGCCGCACATGGGGCTGGCCCCCTTGGGTACATGCTCGGCCAGGAAGGCCAGCATCTGTGCGGCGACGGCCGCCTCGTCCTGGGTGGATGCCTTGACCTTATCGGTCAGGCCCGACTTGCCATGGGTGTTCTTGTTCCAGTCGTCCATGCCGTCCAGCACGCTATCGGGTTGGTGTACGACCAGTACCGGGCCTTCGGCCACGGTGTTGAGCTCATTATCGGTAATCACCACCGCCAGTTCGATAATGCGGTCGCTGTCGGGGTTGAGGCCGGTCATTTCCATGTCCAGCCAGATCAGTCGGTTTGCGTCTTGGGCCATCGGGGTATTCCTGCTTGCAAGCTGAGGGTGAGCGAGCGGCGTGCGGCTTGCGCCAGCATTCGGCTGGGGCGGCCTTTGCGCGCCGTAGTCGCGTAGAATAGGCGCCATTGTCTCACAGCCCCTCGTGGCCGCCACAACACCCACCCATGTCCGCTACCGACTTCCGCCTGGTTTTCCTGCTTTTCCTGTTGTTCTCCACGGCCTTGCAGTTGTGGCTCAAAACCCGTCATTTGCAGCATATCCTGCGTCATCGCGCTGCCGTGCCGGCCGATTTCGCCGCTGGCATTGAGCTGGCCGCCCATCAGAAAGCGGCAGACTACAGTGTGGCCAAGGCTAGGCTGGCGCGTTGGGTCATTGCCTGGGAGGCCTTGGTGCTCAGCTTCTTCACTCTGGGCGGCGGCATAGGTTGGCTGGATGGCCTGAGCCGCGCCGGGCTGGGTGAGGGTGTCTGGGCGGGTCTGGGCCTGATTGCCGGGCTGACTCTGCTCAGCAGCGTGCTGTCCCTGCCATTCTCGCTGTACAGCACCTTTGTGCTGGAAGAGCGCTTCGGCTTCAACAAGATGACGGCCAAGCTGTTCATCATCGATCTGCTCAAGTCCACGCTGCTTGGGGCCGCGCTTGGCCTGCCGCTGGTGGCCTTGGTGCTGTGGCTGATGGATGCAGCGGGCAGTCTGTGGTGGTTGTATGCGTGGGCCGCCTGGGTGAGCTTTGGCCTCTTCCTGATGGCGATCTACCCGAGTTTCATCGCCCCGCTGTTCAATAAATTCACCCCGCTGGAAGACGCCAGCCTGAAGTCGCGCATCGATGCCTTGCTGAGCAAATGCGGCTTTGCCAGCAATGGCGTGTTCATCATGGATGGCAGCAAGCGCTCCAGCCATGGCAATGCCTATTTCACTGGCTTTGGCAAAACCAAGCGCATCGTGTTCTTCGATACCCTGATTGAGCGGCTAACGCCGGCCGAGATCGAAGCTGTGCTCGCGCATGAGCTTGGCCACTACAAGCGCCGCCACATCATCAAACGCATGGTGCTCATGTATGGCCTGGGGCTGCTGACCCTGGCCTTGCTCGGGTATCTGAAGGATGCTGAGTGGTTCTACGCCGGCTTGGGGGTCAACCAGCCTTCGACGGCCGCGGCGCTCACGCTGTTTTTTACCGCCTTGCCGGTATTCACCTTTCCCTTCGGCTGGCTGTCCAGCCGCGGTTCGCGTCAGCATGAATACGAGGCTGATGAGTACGCGGCCTCGGTCAGCAGTGCCGATGCACTGGTGTCCGGTCTGGTCAAGCTCTACCGCGACAATGCGAGCACGCTGACTCCGGATCCGCTTCATTCGCTGTTCTACGATTCCCATCCGCCCGCCGCGCTGCGCATTGCCGCTTTGCGCCAGGCTTGAAGAGAGATTGCTGATATGTCACTTGCTCAAGAACATTGCCCGGCTGTGGTCAGCCCTTTGAACGACACCGAACTGGCCGCGCTGCTGCAGCAGGTGCAGGGCTGGTCGGTCCAGGCCGGCAAGCTGGTCAAGACCTTCCGCTTCGCCAATTACTACGAGACCCTGGCCTTCGTGAACGCCTCGGCCTTTATCTCGCATCGCGAGGATCACCATCCCGAGCTACATGTGAGCTACAACGCCTGCCAGGTGGCCTACGACACCCATTCGGTTAATGGTCTGAGCCGGAATGACTTTGTCTGCGCCGCCAAGCTGGATGCCCTGATTTAATGGCTGACATCGCCCGTATCATCGAAACGCATGGCAAGTCCTTTATCGTCGAGCTGGACGAGGGCCGTCGCTATATCGCGACCGCGCGCAAGAAGAAGACCGACTATGCGGTCGGTGATCGCGTCGAGGTCGGGCTGATCAATGAAGAGCAGGCGGTGATCGAGAAGGTGCTGCCGCGCAGCAGTCTGCTGTACCGCTCCGACGAATGGCGTGAAAAGCTGATCGCGGCCAATGTCACCCAGATCGTCGTTGTGCTGGCCGCAGTGCCAAGCTTTTACGAAGAACTGCTCAGTCGCTGCCTGGTGGCGGCGGAAGATGCGGACATTCGTGCGCTGATCCTGCTCAATAAGGCGGACTTACCCGAAACGGCGGCGGCACATGAGGTGCTGGCACCCTATCATCGGCTCGGCTATCCGCTGCTCGAGCTATCGGCCAAGCAGGATGTAGCGCCCTTGTGGCCCTATCTGGCAGGCCAGCTCTCGGTCTTTGTCGGCCAGAGCGGCATGGGTAAGTCGACGCTGGTGAATGCCTTGCTGCCCGAGGCCAAGGTGCGTACCAATGAGATTTCCCTGGCGCTGGATTCCGGCAAGCACACGACGACCCACGCCACGCTCTACAGGCTGCCCAATGGCGGCGAGCTGATCGATTCCCCGGGTCTGCAGGAATTCGGCATGCGCCATCTGCCAGCCGATAGGTTGGCGCCGCTGTTCCCGGAATTCCGCCCCTATATCGGGCAGTGCCGCTTCCATAATTGCCGACACGACAGGGAGCCGAACTGCGCGCTGATCGCCGCGCTGGCGCGCGGCGAGATCCTGCCGCAACGGCTGAATCTGCTGCGCAAACTGCGCCAGGAATGCGGCGTCTGAGCTGCGCTGCGCAGATTTCTTTTGCAAAACAGGCTTTTATTTCCGTTTTCGCACTGCTAAAATCACGGTCCACGTTTTTTTATTTAACCCTTTCAGTTAGAAAGCAGGACTGATTTTCATGCCAAATGTACGCGTCAAGGAAAACGAGCCGTTTGAAGTAGCCATGCGCCGCTTCAAGCGTGCGGTGGAAAAGACTGGTCTTCTCACCGAACTGCGCGCTCGCGAGTTCTACGAAAAGCCGACCACCGAACGCAAGCGTAAGCTCGCTGCTGCCGTGAAGCGCCATTACAAGCGCATCCGCAGCCAGATGCTGCCGAAGAAGTACTACTAAGCAGCGTTTTCCGCGTACCGTTAACGTGCGTTGTCTAGTGCGTTAATGCGTGGTTGTACAAAGTGTGTGGGTGAGGTTTGCCTGCACGCTTACGCACTAAGGCCGCCGGTTTATACTGGCGGCCTTGTGTTTTTTTGTTCATCTCTTCCATTGATCGAGTCCTGCCATGAGCCTCAAGCAACGCATCACCGACGATATGAAAACCGCCATGCGCGAAAAGGATACCGCGCGTCTGGGCACCATCCGCCTGTTGCTGGCCGCCATGAAGCAGCGTGAGGTTGATGAGCGTATCGAGCTATCGGATGAGCAGATCGTGGCCATCATCGACAAGATGCAGAAGCAACGTCGTGACTCGATCGGCCAGTACGAAGCGGCGAATCGCCAGGATCTAGCCGATATCGAAAAAGCCGAGATGCGCGTGCTGGAAGGCTATATGCCGCAGCAGGCGGACGAGACCGAAATCAATGCCATCATCGATGCGGCTTTTGCCGCCCATGGCGCCACCGTGTCCGCCATGGGCAAGATCATGGCGGAGATCAAGCCCAAGCTAGCTGGCCGTGCCGATCTGGCCAAGGTGTCGGCCTTGGTGAAGGCGCGCATCCAGTAAAGCAATCGGCTAGCCTGCGTTGCGGTGATCGCGTAGGCAGGCTGGGCTGAAGCTTGTCTATGGCGCTGATTCCGGAAGATTTCATTCAGGACCTGCTCAACCGCCTCGATATTGTCGAGGTGGTGGAACGCTATTTGCCGCTCAAAAAGGCCGGCCAGAATTACTCGGCCTGCTGTCCTTTCCACAAGGAAAAATCTCCCTCGTTCACGGTCAGCCCGACCAAGCAGTTCTATCACTGCTTTGGTTGCGGTGTGCACGGCTCGGCCATCGGCTTTGTCATGGAGTACGAGGGCTTGGGTTTTCAGGACACGGTGGAGAAGCTGGCTGAGTCTATCGGCATGCAGATGCCCAAGCGCGAGGGGCGCCGCGACGATGCGCCACGCCGGCAGCTGCAAACCAGCTTGATCGAGCTGAATACGCGCGCCATGCATTTCTACCGTGAGCAGTTGAAGCGCCATCCGCGCGCGATTGACTATCTGAAGCGCCGCGGGCTCAGTGGTCAGATCGCAGCCCGCTTCGGCCTGGGGTATGCGCCAGATGGTTGGCATCCGCTGGCCGACTGCTTCAGCGATTACGCCAGCAATCCCCAGCTCGGCGAAGTTGGCCTGGTGATTGATAACGCTGATTCTGGGCGCCGCTATGATCGCTTCCGCGATCGGGTGCTATTCCCGATTCTGGATGGCAAGGGGCAGGTGATTGGCTTCGGCGGGCGCATCATTGATCAAGGCGAGCCCAAGTACCTGAACTCCCCGGAAACCCCGCTATTCCAGAAGGGCTTGGAACTCTACGGCTTGCCGCAGGCGCGCGCTGCCATTCGTGCGCGCAATCGCGTGCTGGTGGTGGAGGGCTATATGGACGTGGTGGCGCTCGCTCAGCTGGGGGTTGAGTATGCGGTGGCTACGCTGGGCACCGCCTGCACGCCCGAGCATGTGAAGAAGCTGATGCGCCTGGCGGACCAGGTGGTGTTCAGCTTTGATGGCGACCGCGCGGGACGCAAGGCAGCCTGGCGTGCTTTGGAGAACAGCCTGGCGCTGGCGAGCGATGGCAAGACCTTGTCCTTTCTGTTTCTGCCGGCCGAGCACGATCCGGATAGCTATATCCGCGAGTTCGGGCGCGAGGCCTTCGAGGCACTGATCGATAACGAGGCACTTGGCCTGGTGGCCTTTCTCTGTCGCGAACTGGCGGCACAGGTCGATTTGAGTACCGAGGAGGGCAAGGCCAAGCTTCTGTTCCTAGCCAAGCCCCTGGTGGAGCAGATTCGTGCCCCGGCGCTGGGCGTGCTGTTGCGCAAGAAGCTGGCTGAGATGGCGGGTTTGAACGCGGCGGAGGTCAGCCAGCTCTTGGGTGGTACTTCGCCGATGGCTGCGCGCCAGGCACCCGTTCCCGCGCCAGCCGCGGCGCAAGCTGCTTTCAAACCCAGGCAATCCGCATCTGGCAGTGGCGGTGCTTGGGCCGGAAAATCGAATGATTGGAAGGGCAAGTCGCGCGATGGCTGGCGACGTGATCAAGGTCGTGACGAAGGTGCGCCGCCGCCTGCGGGCGAGCGACAGGCGAGCGATCTGGGCTTCGAGCTATTGCAAATTCTGCTGATCGCCCCGAAATATGCCTTGGAGCTGCCGCAGAATGAGCTGCCGGCCAATGAGCTGAGTGCTTCCATGCGCGCGATTCTGCGTGTGGTGGATTTTGTGGTGGAGCAGCCAGAAGTGCCGGCTACCGGCCATTTGCTGGAAGCCTTGCGCGAGGATGCCTGTGCCCCCTTGCTGGCGAGCGCCTTTGCAAAGGGGCGCGATATCTATCGTGAGGGTGACGAGGCGATTCTGGCGCAAACCTGGCAGCAGGCGCTCGCGCGCTATCTGTTATTGATGGAAAAGCCTAAGGCGGCGCGTCGGCAGGCGGAACTGGCGGCCAAGGGTTTGAGCAATCTGAGTGCGGATGAGCGGGCAGAATATGGCCGCTTGGTCCTGCTTGGACGTTGAGCACAAAAGCCAGCAAAGCAGCGCTGGGCTAACTAAGCTGGCTGCAGAGTAGAGGGTTGGAAACCGCCTACTGCCCGTGCAGCCGAAATCATGTTGGGCGCATCGCTTGCTTACCCAAGTTGCGCTTTTGGATCAAGGATTTCGTCCCAAAAGGATGCGATCCGTGGTACTATTCTACGTTTCCCCGTATTAGATTCGAGATCACCCCATATGGCGGCAAATCCAGACCTCGGCAAGTCAGAGTCCCAGCGCGACGCAGAACCGCGTCTCGACAATGAGGCCCGTAAGGCGCGCTTCAAGACCCTAATCGTGCTCGGCAAGGAGCGTGGTTTCCTGACCTACGCCGAGATCAACGACCATCTGCCGGAAGACATGCTGGACGCCGAGCAGATCGAAGGCGTGATCAGCATGATCACCAATATGGGCATCCAGGTATACGACGAGGCACCCGATGCCGAGTCCTTGCTGATGTCTGATTCGACTCCTGCCGCAGTGGCTGACGATGACGTCGCCGAAGAAGCCGAGGCGGCGTTGTCGACGGTGGATTCCGAGTTCGGCCGTACTACCGACCCCGTGCGTATGTATATGCGCGAAATGGGCACGGTCGAGCTGCTGACCCGCGAAGGCGAAATCGAGATCGCCAAGCGTATTGAGGATGGCCTCAAGCACATGGTACAGGCGATCTCGGCCTGTCCGACCACCGTGGCCGACATCATCGGCATGGTTGATCGTGCACTGGCGGACGAAATTCGTATCGACGATGTGGTGGATGACTTCATTGACCCGAATGCGGTTGAGGAAGAGGCGTTGCCTGCGCCGGAATTGCCTGATCCGGAAGCGGAAGATGAAGCCATTGAAGGTGGCGACGACGACGCTGAAGAGGACGATGGCAGTGCCGCCGCCGCTGCCAATCTGGAAGAGCTGAAGAACAAGGCGCGCGAACACTTCGAAGTGATTCGTGCCCTGTTCGACAAGATGCTCAAGGCGCTGGAAAAACACGGCCCGCACAGCAAGCAGTACTTGGCGCTGCAAGAGCAGGTATCGGCCGAGTTCCTCAAGATCCGCTTCTCGGCGCGCCAGGTGGAAAACCTGTGCGACAGCGTGCGCGGCATGGTGGACGAGATCCGTGGCTACGAGCGCGAGATCATGGATATCTGCGTGCAGAAGGTGAAGATGCCGCGTGAGCACTTCATCAAGACCTTCCCCGGCAATGAAGACAATCTTGACTGGGTGAAGAACGAGATTGCCTCGGGTAAGCCCTATGCCGGCATCCTCGAGCGCTATCAGCACGCCGTGATGGAAAAGCAGAGCAAGCTGACCGAGCTGCAGACCCGCGCCATGCTGCCGATCAAGGACCTGAAGGAAATCAACCGTCAGATGTCCACAGGTGAAGCCAAGGCACGTCGCGCCAAGCGCGAGATGATCGAGGCCAACCTGCGTCTGGTGATCTCCATCGCCAAGAAATACACCAACCGTGGCCTGCAGTTCCTTGATCTGATTCAGGAAGGCAATATCGGTCTGATGAAGGCGGTGGACAAGTTCGAATATCGCCGTGGTTACAAGTTCTCGACCTATGCCACCTGGTGGATTCGCCAGGCCATCACGCGCTCGATCGCCGACCAGGCGCGCACCATCCGTATTCCGGTGCATATGATCGAGACGATCAACAAGATGAACCGCATCTCGCGTCAGATTCTGCAGGAAACCGGCCTCGAGCCCGATCCGGCTACCCTGGCCGAGCGCATGGACATGCCCGAAGACAAGATCCGCAAGATCCTCAAGATCGCCAAAGAGCCGATCTCGATGGAAACACCGATCGGTGACGATGATGACAGTCATCTGGGCGACTTCATCGAGGACCAGAACAATCTGGCCCCGGTGGATGCGGCGGTTTACGCCAGCCTGCGCGACGCAACCCGCGATGTGCTGGATACGCTGACCCCACGTGAAGCCAAGGTGCTGCGCATGCGCTTCGGCATCGAAATGAATACCGACCACACCTTGGAAGAAGTCGGTAAGCAGTTCGACGTGACGCGTGAACGTATTCGTCAGATCGAAGCCAAGGCCTTGCGCAAGCTGCGCCACCCGACCCGTTCGGAACGTCTGAAGAGCTTCCTCGACAGCTTGGCTAGCGAGGGCTAAAGCCTTACGGGCCTGTAGCTCAGTTGGTTAGAGCAGAGGACTCATAATCCTTTGGTCCAGGGTTCAAGTCCCTGCGGGCCCACCAAAACAAACCCCGTTGAATCGATAGATTGAACGGGGTTTTCTTTTTCGCCATACCAACCAAGCCGCTCAAATTTGCATAAAGGCACATTTTCGGTTCAGTGACAGATTTCCTGCTCCAATAAGACAGTGCCAAAACTGCCTCGGTCGACCGGAAAAATGACAATTTTTGGCAAGCACGCGCGGATATCGGGCCAACCAACCTCTACGGCATAGGGCAAGGCGATAAACTGTCCATTTTTCATTTCTCCTCCCCCGCGTCGATGCGTTTTTTTTATGCGGCCCTTGCCGGCCTAATCCTGCATTTTTCGGGCAATGCACTTGCAGCGGCGCCCGCTTATCCCTTCTGCGTCGATGCCAGCTGTGGTCTGATCGACCGTTCCGGCAACTGGCTGGTCAAGCCGAACTATTCGAAGCTGGTGCCCTCGGGACCTTACTGGGTTGTCGAACGTGCTTCCGGTCTCGAAGGGCTACTCGATGCCCAGGGCAAGGTATTGATTCCACCCTCTTTTCTTGACATCGGTCAATTCGTCGATGGTCTGGCGCCGGCCAGGGGAAGGGAAAGCAAGAACTACGGATATATCGACACCAGCGGCAAGTGGGTCATTGGGCCGCGCTATTTCGGTGCCCGCCCTTTCCAGAAGGGAATTGCCCAGGTCATCCACAGTCCCAAGGACGGCGCACATCTGACGACGGAATTCATCGACGCCAGTGGCAAGCGGGTTATTCCCCGTGAATTCCTGGCCAGCAGCAGTTCGTCGCCCAGCGTCAACGGCCTGAACCTGGTCGAAGTCGCTGGCGCCGATGGTGAGGGGCTCAGCTCGCTGATCGATCATCGGGGGCGTTTCATCGTGCCGCCCAGGAAGGATCAATTCATCGATCTGGAGAAGGATGGCAGCATCTTTGTCCAGCGCGGGAATAGCCAATATCTCGTCAATGCCAACGGGAAAACCCTGTTTCAGGTGAGCGGTGAAGAAGCGAACATTCGCCATGTGGGTGAGGGGCTGGCCTCCTTCGAAAAACCGGGGCAGGGCGTTGGGCTCATCGATCTACGTACAGGAAAAATCATCGTCACCCCGCAGCGCAACTGGGTGTCGGTCGGCATGTTCAACGACGGTCTGGCCAATCTGCGCATCCTGCTGCCCAACAAGGATGTCAGCGATGGTTACATCGATCGCAGCGGCAAGATGGTGATCGCCCCGCGTTTCCGCATAGCATCGCCTTTCGTCGGTGGGATGGCCGTGGTCTGGGGAGCAGACAGTCACGAAGGTGTGATTGATCGTACGGGCCAATGGTGGCGCAAGCCCCAAGAAGGGCAGAGCTTCCGGCGTATGTCCGAAGACGAAATTCAGGATGCCGGACATCTACGAAGTGTCATGATTGCCTACCATCGCAGCGGCGGCAGCCTTGGTGGCCCCTACACCCCGGACGATGCGGAGATGGTGCCTGTGGCTCGGCTACCGATGCTTCAGGAGCTCTTCGACGGCCAACAACTACTGGCGAGCGTGCGCCAGCACCCGTGCGGTATCGAGGTCGGAGTCAATGCCAAGGGCGAGCGCATCTGGCCGGAAAACCTGTTGGGACGTTGCGCCGCAGAGCAATTGTCAACAAACCTTGGCTATGACGAGGAGAAGCTGTCGCCGGCTGCGCGGGCGGCGTATCTCAAGGAAAAACGGCGCAGCGCCCGTGTCGATGCCGAGCGACAGCATGAAGTCGAGCAGCGCGACAAGCATAGCGGCGACATCTATACCCTGATGACGCGTCGCCTGTATCCGGAAAGAGCGGCACGAGACGACCGTCTGCGCAAACTGGTCGAAGACGCCGGCTGGATCCGTGGCGCGCAGGAAGTTTCACTGCACGGGGCGGCGCGGATCACGTTGCCAGCCGGACTCAAGTTGCTAGTGCCGGGAAAGGTCGCGGCGCTGCGCGAAAGAATGAAGGCGGAAATGGCGATTCCCCTGCCCCTGCCGGCGGGCTATCTCGCTTTGCAGGAACAGAAACAGGCGGGAACGATCACGGAAGAGGACTACGCCAAGCGCGAAAGGCAGTGGCGTGAAATGTTCCCCGAGGCATTTGCCACCAAGCCGAACGGCGAAAAACCGGCGGACAAGGAAGATGTGGTCATCCCCATGGCCATGATTGCGGACGAAAACGACCGTTGGCAGGCTTCCTTACGCGTTGTTGCCAGCGGCTATCTGCATCTTGACGAGAGTAGCCTGCCCGCGCCCGACGACCTGATCGAAACCTTGGAAATCTACGGTGTCTGGCGCAATGCCGGCGGGATCGATACGGAAGTGATTGGTCATTCTAGTTACGAATGGATTTCGCCTCTGCGCCTCGATCAACCGAAAAAAATCCTTTCGTGGGCCTATCGCTATTCCGACATGTATTCGGGCAAGGCCGCCGGTCAGGGCTTCAGGTACGGTGTGGTCGGCAATGTCGTGGTTCCGGGGCGAAGCTATCTGGTCCAGGTTAGTGCCAACTGGGATGGCCCCTTCAGTGACTCGCTGGGCGAAGTTTATTTTCCCGAGGTACTCGCCATGGCCCAGCAGATTCATTTTGAGCCAGGCCAGATGCATGAGGATTATATCGATGGTGACAAACGGGTGCAGATACCGCTGAAATACTTGGTTACCGGCGCGCCGCCGGAAGCGTTCCAGCGTTTTTCAGCAAACCTCCAGCATGTGATCGAACGCGACGGCCAGAAAAAGCAGGAAAAGATGAAGCACCAGTTGCAACGTCTTGGTCTCGTAGTCTTTGTGATGCTGGCGCTGTTTTTCGGCGCACGGCGGCACAGCAAGGGCAAGCGCAGTGAAGCCGCGGAGTGATGGCGGCATTTGCCGCCATCCGCTTCTGCTGTCCGCTTAGACGTTGAACAGGAAATTCAGGACGTCTTCGTCCTTGACCAAGTATTCCTTGCTTTCGGCGTGCATCTTGCCGGTATCCTTGGCGCCGGCCTCGCCTTTGTAGGCGATGAAGTCGTCGAAAGCGATGGTCTGGGTGTGGATGAAGCTGCCTTCGAAATCGGTGTGGATGATGCCGGCTGCCTGCAGCGCGGTGTTTCTAGCGTGGATGGTCCACGCACGTACTTCCTTGACCCCAGTCGTGAAGTAGGTAGTCAGGCCGAGTAGCTTGTAATTTTTAGCCGCAATGTCCGACTTGATCAGAGCGTTGGAAAGGGTGTAATTCGGGGGATTGCCGTCACACGGATCCATTACGGGGCGCAACGTATTCACGTGCTGTTGCGGCGTGAGGGTTGGCTGATCAAGCACAAGAAGGCCTACTGGATTTACTGCGAGGAAGGGCTGAGTCTGCGGCGAAAGCGGCCAAGGCGGCGCGTGGCTGCAGCGCACCCGGCAGAAGCGGTCGGCAATCTCCAATTTTAACGACTACTGGAGCATAGATTTCGTCGCGGATCATCTCTGTTCAATGGCCAGAAAATCCGGGTGTTAATTGTGGTCGAATATTTTTGCCGGGAAAGTCTGGCCATCGCGGTGGATTACGCGCTGAATGCAGCTGATGTGGTGGCGACGATGCGACATGTGCGTGCGCTGCGCGGGACGCCGCAGCGGATTCGGGTTGACAACGGCAATGAGTTCATTTCGGTAGCGCTGGCTTAATGGGCGTATGAGCACGGCGTGACCTTAGATTTCTTGCGCCCAGGCAAGCCCATGGTTAATGCGTTCATCGAGTCGTTTAATGGCAGTCTACGGGACGTAGTGCCTGAACGTGCGCCGGTTTCTGTCGTTAGATGATGCTCGTGACAAGATCGAACGTTGGCGACAGGATGACAACGAATTTAGGCTAGACAGTTAACTGGGCGATCTGCCCCCGAGCGAGTTTCGACTCGCTCACCTTGAAGCTGGAAATCTCTAGCCTAGACCGCTCGGCTAGTCGGGATGAGGTCAGATTCGGTAGCATTTCGTCGGACACCCTAGGAAACGATAAAACCCGCATCGCTAGCAACGATGCGGGTTTTGGATTTGGTTTGATACAGTCAGACGTTCAAATGGTGCCCGGAGCCGGAATCGAACCGGCACAGCTTGCGCCGAGGGATTTTAAGTCCCTTGTGTCTACCAGTTTCACCATCCGGGCAAGCGACTGAGAGCTGGAGGCGGGACCCGGAATCGAACCGGGATGGACGGATTTGCAATCCGCTGCATAACCATTTTGCTATCCCGCCGCGCATCGCAGACGAAAAAGGGAAAGTCTTACTTTCCCTTTCTGTATTTGGAGCGGGAGAAGAGTCTCGAACTCTCGACCTCAACCTTGGCAAGGTTGCGCTCTACCAACTGAGCTACTCCCGCATATTAAAAATCTGTGTGCTGTATTTGGAGCGGGAGAAGAGTCTCGAACTCTCGACCTCAACCTTGGCAAGGTTGCGCTCTACCAACTGAGCTACTCCCGCTTCGAATCTTGCTTGCTGCGTTTCGAAGAGCCGCAATTATAGGGGGCAAAAAAATCGTGTCAATAATTTCTTCACAGATTTTTTCTTAACCCCCGGTTGCCGACATAAAGCGCACGACCTTCTGCGGTTGTTCGCGGAACTCGTGCTTCTCGGGTTTCTGGGCGATGGCATGCAGAATCGCCTGCTCCAGATCGGCATCGCTAATCCCGGCCCGCAGCAGCGGTCGTAGCGCCAGTTTGTCGTTCTGCCCGAGGCATAGATACAGGGTGCCATCCACGCTCAGTCGCACGCGATTGCAGCTGGCGCAGAAGCGCTGGGATATTGGGGTGATCGCTCCCACCGTAAAGCGCCCGTCCCTGCTACGCCAATAGCGGGCTGGGCCGCCGCCCAATTCGAGCGCAGCAGGCTGCAGATCAAACTCCACCGCCAGCTGCTGCAAAAGCTGCTGTAGATCCAGGAAGCCCGCTTGCCGGCCAGTATCGCCAACCGGCATGGTTTCGATCAGGCGTAGGATAAAGCCCTGTTGCTGGCTGAAGCGCACCATCTCGGCGACCTCATCCTCATTCACGCCAGCCTGAACCACCATATTGAGCTTGATCGGTCCAAAACCTGCCGCATGCGCCGCCGCCAAGCCATCCAGCACGGCAGCCAAAGCATTGCGCCCAGTGATCTGCGCGAAGCGCTCAGCACGCAAGCTATCCAGGCTCACATTCAAGCGCCGTACACCAGCCTGGCGCAGTGCTACAGCCTGCTCAGCCAGTTGGGTGGCATTGGTGGACAGAGACAGGTCTTCCACGCCAGGCAAGGCCGACAGACGCGCGGCCAAGTCGGCAAGATGCCTACGTAATAGCGGCTCGCCTCCCGTCAAGCGCAGACGACTGACACCCAGCCTGGCAAACACGCCCACCACGCGCTCGATTTCATCAAAGCGCAACCAGTGCTCAGGCTCCTCAAAGCCCTTGAATCCCTTCGGCAAGCAGTAGCTGCAGCGCAAATCGCAGCGATCGGTCACGCTCAGGCGCAAATAGTCGATACGCCGCCCGTAGGCATCGATCAGACCCGGCGGTTGAACTGACGAGAAAGTAGGCATAGTGGCTTAGTCGCCCTGCAGGAAAAAAGGTGCCATCAAGCAAAGCTATTGGCTGTGGTACCCAAGGGGCAGAAAGCAGCGCCGTCCGAGAAGGGCACGGCCACACCACCCGGCTCTTGCAGCCAGTCCACCAGATCAACCCGCGCAGCCTGCAAACGCCGGCGCAGGCGTGGTAGCAATCGATGGGTAAGCAGGCACACGCCCGAAAGTACGCTGCCCTCGCAAACAGCGTAGGTATAAGCCGCATCGCTCAAGGCGAGCGGACGCCACAGCTTGGCGATGGCATCCAAAGGCAGTTCACCCATATCGCAGGGAAGCACCAACAGACACTCAGCTTCGCTGACCGACAGCGCCGCCTCAATCGCAGCCAATGCACCCGGCCAGTCGGCATAGTTATCGGCCAGCGGCAGGAAGCCCAGCGCCCGATAGCGCTCGTGCTGACCATTGCTGCTGACATAGGTCTTGCTGACTGGGCAGCTTTGCTCAAGGAGTCGCGCATAGGTGTGCATGACCACCGCCTCCCCGGCATAGGCGCGCAAGCCCTTATCGCCATTTTGCGCGCGCGGGCTTGCGCATAGCAGCAGGGCATCCACTTCAGGCAACCAGGGCACAGAGAGACTCATGATTCACGCTCCAGCAAGGTGGCAAGGGTACATGCGCAGTGTAGTCGGCATTGGCGACTCCATGCACGCCACCCCACGCATCGCGCCGCCCTTATTCAGGGACAAAAAAAACGGCGAACCTCGAGCAGCAAGCTGCGCGAAGGACGCCGTTGTCCTTGGTCGTGCAGCAAGCTGCAACAACCTGGAGCTATCCACCTGCGAACAGGCTTGGGCCCCCAGTCAGACTCCCCAACGAATCCAGAGTGATCCAGCTCGACATTGAGCTAGGTAACGCAGAGTGCGTTGCAGTAAGCGTGCCAGCTCCCGGCGCGAATCTGCGTAAGCCACTTGGGGATCTTTAAGGGATTGATTATTAAAGATGCTGTTTGTTGGGAAGTATTCGGAACGCGCGCTTACTGGCCTGCTGCAACTGCGGCAGGTGCGCACTATCAGTGGGAGAAAGATCTCTCTATGCGCCCCACGGTGGCGCATTTATTGAACGGAAAGACACACTATTGATTGATGATAGGGGAAGCTTTAGCCATGTAATCCTCGCTTGTTTCCGTTATTGCCGTTGGCTATGGGGTGCTTGTGTTGATCCGCATGAATCGGCTAATCATGCCCAAGATATGCGCTACGCTGGCAAGCCACCCGGCCGCGCTGCATACTCGTCAGGCCGCGCGAGCTCTTATGCTGCACTTGAACAAACTTGGGGACATAGATGGCGAATTACATTGATAGCGTACTGATCGGCGGCGAGAGGGTCATTCATCGCGCCAATCTGAGCATGTGGAACGAGTTACCGCTGCTGCTGCTGGGGGTCGTGCTGCTGCCGCTGTTTGGTGCGGGTCTGCTGGTTTTTCTGGCTATCTATATCAAGGTGAAGTCGACTGAGCTGGCCATCACCAATAAGCGTGTGATTGCCAAGTTCGGGTTTATCAGCCGCAGCACAGTTGAATTGAATATCAACAAGATCGAGAGTCTGCAGGTGCACCAGACTTTGCTGGGGCGCCTCTTCAATTTCGGCTCACTGGTGATTGCTGGTGCGGGTGAGCCGCAGGCGCCGATTCCTGGCATTGCGCGTCCGCTCGAATTCCGCCGCTACTTCATGGAAGCGCAGGAGCAAGCCACCCAACTGGCTGCGCGTTAGTTTTAGTCGTAACACCTTCCCGCTGCCTGCGCCCTCTGCCATACGGGCAGAGAGCACTTAGGCTCCTGCTAGGCCCCTGGCCCTTTCTTCTCCCTGCTGACTGTGTCCCGCGCCGCCCTGACCGATCCCGCCACGCGTAAAGCCCTGCTGTTTGCCTTGCTGGCCGAGAGCCTCGCGCATTTCTATGCGCACGCTGCTTGGCTCAGCGAGACCCAACTATCCGCCCTGGCCGGGCAATGGTTAAGCCAGGCCAAGCTCAGCCTGCCCAGCGCACAGCAGCGCGACTTTGCCCGCCTGGGCGATGAGCTGGCGCGCGAACTGGCCGCTAGCCTGTCGCGCGAAGCTGGCCTGTATGCCGCGCATGAAATGATGGAGGCGCGCGATCCGCGCTATGTCTCGCCCTTTGCGCAGGACATGCTGGCTGAGTGTGAGCGACGCCTTGCCGAGCACACGCTGCTCTAGTCACGCAATTGCCAGCTATAACAACAGGGTCGATTGAGTTGCGCATCCTGTTGCCACTGATTCGATGTCAGCCCGAAACCCACCCTGCCTTGATCTGGCTTAAGTCAGATTGCCTGCTTATGACAGGGTAAACCGCAGCATACAGCCGACTGCAAACAGGGCATGCTATTGGGATAAAACGGCTGAGGCAGCAATGCCTTGCAGCCGTTTTTTTATTGACTGATCAGTGAGAAAAATGATGATGAAACGACTTACAGCCGTGTTTGCGCTCTTTGGCCTGCTTTGCGGTGCTGCCCAGGCCGACCTGGTGGACGAGATCAAGACGCGTGGTCAACTGGTGGTGGGTTGCAATGCCGATGCCCCGCCATTTGGTTTTCATAACCGTGACAAGACGATTTCCGGTTACGACGTGGATATGGCGGCTCTGGTGGCCAAGAAGCTGGGCGTGAAGTTCGTGGTGCAGAACCTTGATCCAGCCGAACGGGTGAATCTGCTGCGCAGCAAGAAGGTCGATCTGGTGGTGGCCACCATGACCAAGACCGCCGAGCGTGAGCGTCAGGTGGATTTCTCCTATGGCTATTTTGTGACTGGCCAGAAGGTGCTGGCGCGTAAAGGTCGCTTTGCTGACCTGAACGCACTGCAGAGTGGCAGCATCGGTGTCGCGCGTGGCACGACCTCGGAGTCGCAGTTCAAGCAGCTCTTCCCCAAATCCACCCTGATTTCCATGGATGACACCCAGGCCGCGGTCAATTTCCTGCAAAACGGCAAGATTGATGGCGTAACGGCCGATGAGCCAGCGCTGGCCGGTTTGCAGGCCAAGCTGCCGAATCGCAATCAGTACGAGATTTCTGTGTTTTCGCTGTCGACTGAGGTATATGGCATGGCCATGCGTAAGGGCGAGCCACGCTTTCTGAAGCTGGTTAACGAAGCCTTGATCGAAGCCGAGCGCAGTGGCGAGGCCGCGCGCATCTTCCAGCGCTGGTTCGGCCCAGAAACCAGCACGCCACTGGTGCGCTTCTTCACGATAGGCGGCGTGTAAGCCCAGGCTGGCCATCGCCACGCAGAACAACACCGGCCGCGGCCGGTGTTGTCGTTTCTGGCGCAGGAGGTCAGTGTCCCAGCTTGGCGGCGAGTTGGGCTACCCGGGCACCGAACTGGCGTGCTGTTTCCAGATCGCCTGGCAGCGGGCCTTCGGCTGGGCTGGCATCCGATGGCGACTGAGTCATCAGTCCGGCAAACGAACCCAGGTAGTTGAGATCGTTGCGCTGCGCGGCCTTGCTATTGGCGGGCAGCATGCCCGTGCCTACCCAGAGCATGCTGTGCTGCATGGCCAGCGTCATCAGGTAGTGCAGGGTCGAGTGTTTATCGCCATTCATGCTGGCCGAATTGGTGAAGCCCGCGGCGAGCTTGTCCTTCCATTGCTGGCCGAACCAGGGTTTGGAGCTGGCGTCAGCGAATTTCTTGAACTGCCAGGACACGCTGCCCATATAGGTGGGCGAGCCAAAGATGATCGCATCGGCGGCAGCTAGCGCTTCCCAGCCACCATCGGGCAGATTGCCTTCGGCATCGATGGCGTAGAGCGTACTGTTGGCCCCAGTGCTGGCCGCACCGGCATGCACGGCTTCTGCAGCTTGTTTGGTGTGGCCGTAGCCACTGTGATAGACGACGGCGATCTGGCTCATGGCGCTTTCCTCTTGGCTGATTGGACGGGCTCGCGGACGCGGGCTCAGCAACCAGTATGGCCGGCCGCGGCACAGAAAAAAGCCGGTATTTATTGAGTTAATCGTTCGAATTATTTGTGGGTATGCACACCGCCTGTCACATTTGAACGACAGGTCATCTAAGCGCGATGCTTGCGTAACACGCCGGTGCTACAGTCGTGTTCGCGTTACCCTTTTTCACTCGTTCGACAGGGAAGCAATGACCAACACCAGACCATCGAAGACCCGTTCCTTGGGTGAACCCGATACCGAAGTTGCTCTGCACCGTTTGATGACCGAGGCGCCGCTGAGCGGCGAGCAACACAGTAAGCGACTGGTCAAGCGCGGCGACACCCGCCGCAAGATAGAAGACCACCTGCTTACCAAGGCCAGCCAGGATCTCTGGTAGGCCGCCCCGCCAGGGCCACCCGTTTTTCACTCCCAACACCGGCTATAGGCCGGTGTTGTCTTTTCTAGTCACGGCAGGCTTGAGTACCTGCATGAGGCTCACTAGTATCGATGCCCGCCGCAGGCCTAGACAGCCGGATGGGCCGGCTGCCTTCCAGCAAAAACAATAAGCTGCGGCATCCATCCATAGAGAGAGTGATCATGTATCTATCGTCCCGGAAGTTCCTGCTTTTCCTACTCGCTTGCCTTGCCATGGCAATTGTAACCCCAGCATTTGCCGATCCGGCGCCCGGCACCATCGTGGTGCACTACAAGCGCAAGGACAATAAATATGATGGCTGGGGCATGCATATCTGGTCTTCGCGCGGTGAAATTCCCGGCGTGAAGTGGAATACGCCGGTCATGCCCAGTGGCAAGGATGACTTCGGCGTGATCTTCACCCTCAAGCAGAACCTGTTTCCGGATGACAAGGTCAACTACATCTTGCACAAGGGAGAGAGCAAGGATCAGGGCGGCAAGGACATGTTCTTCATCGCCAAGGAAGCGCGTGAAGTCTGGATCGTATCGGGCAGCCGCGATATCCATATCAGCAAGGAGGCTGCCCTGGCCGCTGCGCGTTAAGCGCGCTGAATTCCCTTGAGGACCTACCGCTGACAAGCGGCAAGCTCAGGGGAAAATGACTTTCAGTCCCGGCCCCAGCTGCTTGCTGTCGATATAGGTAATCAGACCTCGATCAGCGAGTAGCTGGCTGCGCGCCTCGGCATAGCTGCCAAAGACGCGCGGTGGCTGGCCGTCGCCGGTGAACAGCAGCTTGGCCCAGATGGTGCGCATCTGGCTGGGCGAGCGGCCCAGCACCTGCTGGTAGAAGCGCTCACGGTCGGCATTCTCATATTCAACCGGTGTGATCGCATGACCATTTACGATGCGGGTGCGGCCCGAGAATACTTCAGCCAGCTGGGCGCGCGATAGCTGGGAGATCGGCGACTCGTGCGAGGTCACTACGACCAGTTCCGCCCTTGCTGTGGTGGAAAGCAGGAGCAGGCTGAGGGGCAGACTGAGCATATGCATGATCGTCCTCCTCAGAACACGAAATCAGCCGACAGACTGTATAGGCGCAGCCTGCCGTCATAGGGGCGCAGCTGGCCATCCGCATCGGGCTGCCGCACATAGAAGCCGTTGTAATTGGCATCGGTGTATTTATGCCGAATCTGATCGAGCTGGAATTTCAGCGCCAGCTGCTCATGGACATCCCAGCGTAGTCCCAGCGTATACAGCTTGCGATTGGCCGCCTGTGGCTCATACAGATTACGTGACACGATGCCGGCCAGCATATTGGCGGTTGGCTGCACGGCCGGATTGCTGACCGCGAATTGCACGGCACGCTGGCGATTGGTCGAATCGGCGCGGCTGAAGCCCAGATACGGCGTCAGCTCGCCATGGTGATAACCGAGCAGGGCGACCAGTGAGCGGCCGTCGCTGACAAAGGTGTCCAGTTTGCGTGTCGCGTACTCGGTTTGCAGGCTCCAGCTGCCATCCTCATAGCCCAACGACAGCACATTGAAATGTCCGCCCCAGCCCGAGCTGAGCCGGTTGATGCGCGTGATGGTGTCGCTGCACAGTGTGGCGGCGCAGAAAGGCGCAATCATATTTAGCCCGGCTACCAGTGGGCGGGTGGTTTCCAGATAGCTACCCCCGGTGGCGCGCGCATCGCGGATGCGCGTGTGCGCATAGCGCAGCGTCCAATCGTTCAACGTATAGGTGAACAGCGCACCGGCCACCTGGTCGACCTCGTATTCCAGAAAGGGCAGCTTGAAAGCGGTCTGCCCGGCAAAGACCTGCACGCGCGCTTCGCCGCTGCCCAGGCTTTGCCGGTAGCGCAGATCGGCCCCGTCATGCCCGACCATCGGGTAGATGCCGACGGTTTCCAGCGGCGCCCGCGCGCCCAGTTGTGCATAGCCGACTTCGCGCGACTCGGAGGTGCTGGTAACCGGCGTGACCATGCGCCCAAGTCGCAAACGCCAATTCGGGTTGACCTGCCAAGCCAGATTCGCCCATTCCACCGTAGGCTGGAATTTGCCGCGCTCGCGCTGCATACCCACAACCTGTACCACGCCCTGCCAGCTCGGGTTCAGCTGCAGATCCAGCTGCACGCCCAGGCGGGAGTCCGCCTCGAATGACCATTCATCCGCATTCGCACGTGCTTGGAAATTGCGTTTGAAGCCGATGGCTGGATCATCGGTGCGGGTGGCAGCCAAGCTGCCAAAGCCGGATAGATGCAGCTGTGGTGTGTCCTCGGCCAGGGCTGCCGGAAGGTTGAGTGCCAGCAGGCCAAGCAGGAGCAGCAGTGGGCGGATGGGCATGCGTGATCTCGCTCAGGGTTGCAGATAAGCACTCAGCAGGGTGTCGATACGTCCTTGCGCCTGCAGACGGCGGATGACCGGGTCGATGCTGGCGATCAGTGCGCGGCCGGCGCTGTCGCTGCGCGCCACCAGATGCAGGCCCACATCCGGCTGGCCGCGTAGGCGGTGGCGGCTGATATTCGAGGAAGTGGCTAGCTCACCGGTTTCGCGGTCGATCAGGTACAGGCCGGCCACGATCTGGCGGAATTCCAGCAGGCCATCGCAGCGCCCGAGCAGCAGCTTTCGCACCAGCTCCGGGTAGACATTGGTGCCGGTATCGATATCACGACTGCGCACGCCGAAGTCCTCGTAGCTGAGGCCGCGCAGCCCGCACAGGCGCAGCAGCTGCAAATCCTCCGGCCAGACCTCGGCCGGCAGGGCGGGGCGGTTGGGGCGGCGCAGTGCATACAGTTCGGGGCGCAGCTGGTAATAGGCTTGGGAGGCAAGCAGGCCAGGGCGGCGTGCGATGCCGCTGCTCATATTCAGCGCCAGGTCGTAGCGACCGAATTTCAGCTCCTCAATGCAGCGCGCCAGCGGCAGGCTTTGCAAGCGGGTTGGGCGCTCCAGCTGCTGACTGACTGCCTTCAGCACATCCAGGCCCAGGCCGGTCAGCTGGCCCGCGGTATCGTTGAACACGAAGGGCGGCTGTTGCTGGCGCCCCACGCAGACCGATAGCTCGCCCGCCAGTGCGCCCACGGCGGACAGCAGCAGGACCAGCCGGGCCATCCGGCTCGACAGGGCAACACACGAGGCAAGAACAGGCTGACAGCGCATGGTCTGTAGAACTCGATGTTATTCATCCGCGCATTGCACATCGCAGCGTGTGGCGATGTGTCCTCCTCGCGCCCGGCCCGTGCAGGCTGGCGGGGCGCCTTCGCAGCATAGTCCATCCAGCCGGCTTTGCCCGCTTAGCGCCTGCGCAGTGGTGGCTGGACCAAAAGAGCCGAATCCAGCCAGCGGAAACCGACGGGCACTAGGAAAAACCGCCGTCCGGTCCGGGCCCCTTGCTGCTATAGTCTTGCGCCTTCGCTTCCCCAATCCTGATTGCTCTATGTTGCTGATTGATGGTGCTGTACGGCCCGAGGTGGGCCAATGAAACTACTGAGCCGCCTCTGGCACAGCCTGCGCGCCCGGCTGCGCCCGTCCACGCACCAGGACACCATTCCGGACACGCCACCGCGCGTGCGCCAGCCCAAGCCACGCCGTGTCTTGCTCGACAAGGAGGCGATCCGCGCACTGCCCGATTTCGCCGGCTTGCCGCTCGATGCGATTGCCGTGGTCCAGTCAGCGGCCGAAGTGGCCGAGGCTTGCGCCGTGCTACGCCGTGATGGCCTGCTGGGTTTCGATACCGAATCCAAGCCGACCTTCCAGAAGGGCGAGCATGCACAGGGTCCACACCTGGTGCAGCTGAGCACGGCCACGCGCGCCTACCTGTTCCCGCTGGGCGATAAGGTGCCCGCGCCGCTGGCCGAGCTGCTGGCCGCGCCCGAGGTACGCAAGATCGGTTTCGATCTGCGTTCCGACCTCGCCCTGCTGGCGGGAAACCACGGTGTGCATTGTCATGGTGTGGAAGACCTGGTCGGGCGCTTCCGTCGGCTTGGCTACACCCAGACCGTGGGTGCCGTGCAGGCGGTAGCGCTGCTGTTCAAGCAGCATTACCGCAAATCGAAGAGCGTGAAGATGTCCAACTGGGCGGCGCCCGAACTCAATGTGGGCCAGCGTCGCTATGCGGCCAATGATGCTTATGTGGCCTTGCGCGTTTACCTGGCCCTGCAGGCTAGCAAGCACTGAGTGGAGAGCGTGATGGCGACCATGCAACTAGTGTGGATATCGAACAGCCCCGAGTGGGAAGACGTGCAGCTGGAAGCCAGCCTGCTGGCGCGCGATGCCGAACGGCTGAGGCTGGCGTTTCGCGGTGAGACCGACGAAGGCGGCCACTATGGTGGTGAGATCGAGCTGGCCCTGCGCGACGGTGTGCAGAGCCTGGAGGGCGAGTACAGCGTCCACCCACCGGCCGATTCGCCCGAGCCTTTCACCCAGGTGGTGGCATTTGGCCTGACCGGCCAGCTGAAACCCGGTGAGGATGGCCTGACTTACTTCAGTGGCATCTGGGATGAGAGCGGTGTGGCGCAGGCCTTTCGCATTGGCCCGTTGGATGATCAAGCCGAATTGGCCAGTGACGCCCCGCGCAGCGCGCAGCCGGGCGGGGCGCAGGCCGATTTCGCTGCCGCGCTGGCCGCCTATGCGCTGCTCTTGCCCGAACTGCACAATCTGGCCGCCTGGCAGCAACGCCTGACTGACCTGAGCGCGCTGCTCGCACACGTGGCCGAGCGCCAGGCCCACGCCGATGCAACATTGCCTGACTGGCTGCGCGAGGAGGCCTCCGGCCAGCTGGAGGCGCTGCTCGACGAGCCGGTGGCCCTGCCCGGCGGCACGCCGGCCGAGCTGCGCCGCCTGGCCGATAATCTGGCCGAGGCATTGCGCCGCTACGGCTACCCGCTGTGCGCGGCATGGCTGGGGCTGGCCGAGCCGGACGCCTAGGCGCTAGCCGAGCTGATCGAGCAGCTCGGGGCCGAATACCTCACGCTGGATGCGCGCTGGGCTCACACCGGCGGCCAATAGGGCCTGCCATTGCTGCTGCATAAAGCCCAGCGGCCCGCACAGATAGAAATCCCCATCCAACAACTCGGCGTCCAAGACCTTGGCCAGCTGCATGCGCCCGGCGTGCTGGTAGTGAATGCCCAGCCGGTCGCCTTCCTCGGGCGTTTCATAAAACACCGCGCTGCGCAGGCCCGGGTGCGCATGGCGTGATAGGGCCAGATCGCTGCGCAGCGCATGCAGGCGGCCATGCCGTGCGGCATGGGCAAACAGGACGCGGCGCTGCGGGTGGCGGCTGCGCAGGCTGTTCAGCACTGACACCATGGGCGTGATGCCCACCCCGGCTGAAATCAGGCAGATCGGCCGCTCCCCGCCCAGTTCGGGCGCAAAATCCCCGTAGGGGCGGCCGACCAAGAGCGTGTCGCCCACCTGCAACTGGCGATGTAGCCAGTTCGATACCTGGCCGGCCACCCCGGCCGCTGCCCCATCTTCCCGCTTCACGCTGATACGCCACCAGGGCTGCTCGGGTGCATCCGACAGGCTGTACTGGCGCAGCTGACGTAGTTCGCCCAGCTGGACCGCCACACTCACATACTGCCCGGGCAGGAAGCTGCCGGGCGAGCCACCCTCGGCATCCTGCAGATAGTAGGAGCGTACCTGTGCGCTTTCCTCGCGCACCGCCAGCACGGTCAGGCGGCGCAGCTCGCCGGCCTGGCTGTCCGCCTGCGTGTACAGCGCATTCTCGGCGGCGATCAGGCTATCGGCCAGCAGGCTGTAGGCCTCTTCCCAGGCGGCCAGCAGGGCCGGCGTGGCCGCCTCGCGCAGCACGGTCTGGATGGCGCCAAGCAGATGGCGGCCGACGATGGGGTAATGACGCGCGCTGATGCCGACCGAGGCATGCTTGTGCGCGATGCGGCGGATCACCGGCGCCAGCGCCGCGGCATTGTCGATATTGGCCGCATAGGCAAATACCGCGGCGGCCAGCGATTGCTGCTGCACGCCATTGGCCTGGTTGCCCAGATTGAACAGATTGTGCAATTCCGGATGGGCGCAAAACAGGCTCTGGTAGAAGACCTGGGTGATCTGCAGCCCATGGCTGCGTAGCACTGGCACGCTGGCGGCGATGTAGGGACGGGCGGCTTCAGACAGCATGGTTTTCCTTTTTAATTGGTAAATAAAATGCAACATTTAGTGCGTGCGAATGGCGCGCGCACTGCCGGCAGCCTCGCTCCGGGGGGGTTTGGTGGCCTCCTCGGTCGCCAGTTGGAGCACATAGCCAAACTTGAGCAGGCTGGGGCCGAGCAGAAGCAGCAGGTGGCCGGCCACCTGGGCGCCCAGCGTGTGTGCGTCGGCGTGCAGATAGGCAAGGTAGAAGCCGCTCAGACTGAGCAGGGCGGCCAGCAGGAACAGGCGCCGCGACAGCTGTTGGAAGAAGGCCAGACTGAACATGATCAAGACTCCGTTGCAGTGGGAAGCGGTGCGGCTTGGGCAAAGTGGCCAAGCTCATGCATCAGGCGTAGCGACTGGCCGATTTTCTCGGCGCGCGCCAGCCAGGGTTCGGCCAGCTCAGGCGGCAATTCGGCTGCCAGCGTGTGGGCAAATAGCGCCAGCCAGTCGTCGAGCAGGGCCGGTGTGAAGCCGGCGGCGGCATGCTTGGCCGGCACGGCGTAGCGATAGTCGAGATAGCGGGCGCCGCCGAGGCTGACCCACCAGAAATGGCTCAGATGGTCGAGATGCTCGGGCCAGTCATGCACGCGGGCAAACGGGGCGGCCAGGCGCGGATGTGCGCGTACCTGGGCGTAAAAGCGGGCCACCACGGCCTTGAGTCGCGCCAGGCCTATCTGTTCGGCAAGCGTGGGCATGCTCAGCACCGTGCAGCCTGCTGGCCGAGAAACTGCCGGTGCAGGGTGATGATGGCCTCGCCAGTGCGGGTGGCGCACACATCGGCCAGGCTGTACTCGTCCATCTTGGCGTAGAAGGCGGCCAGGCCGGCATTCAGCGCGCCTTTGAGCAGACACTGGCCGCGCAGCGTGCAGGGAGGGTCTTCGCAGTTGATCAGCTCGAGGCTGCCTTCCAGGCCCTGCAGCACCTGGCCCAGCCTCAAATTGGCCGCCGGTACACCCAGCGCCAGCCCCCCCTTGCGGCCGCGCGTGGCGCTCAGCCAGCCGAGCTTGCCAAGCCGGTTCACCACCTTGACCAAGTGGTTGTGCGGCACATCGAACTGGCTGGCGATCTCGGCGATGGTCACTGCCTGGCTGCGGTCAGGCTCGGCCTGCTGCAGATACATGAGCGTGCGCAGGCCAAGGTCGGAGAAACGGGTTAATTGCATGGCGGCAGTTTTCGGGAAGCGAACAACGCCAGCATATTAAACATGCATTTAAAAAGCAACTTATTGCGAAGACCGTATTCAGCCTGCCGACAGGCGGGGGCGGGGTAAAATGGCAGCCTGACTGATTCCCCGGTACCGGCCCCATGTCGTTTGCCCGCTGGCAATTGCAAGTTAGCGATCGTTTCGCCGCCCTGTATGGCCGCCTGGGCAACTGGCTGGCGCGCCGCCTGCGTCACCATTTCTATTTGGTGCTGGCGCTCATCATCAGCGTGTTCGCCGTGGTAGATGCCTTCTATCTGCACAAGCTGTTTGACTTGCGCCAGACCAGCTTCGACACCCTGGTGCGTCATCGCCTGCTCACCACGCCACCCGACCCCGACATCGTCATTCTCGATATCGATGAGGCGAGCCTCGCCCAGCTGGCGCCCGAGCTGGGGCGCTGGCCATGGCCACGCCAGGTGCTTGGCGATGTGCTCGGGCAGATCCAGGCACAGCAGCCGCGTGCGCTGGTGTTCGACATCCTGTTCAGCGAGCCGGATGTTTACAACCCCGATAGCGATGCGGCCTTCGATGCCTTCTTGAAGGATTGCCGCCAGTGTTATCTGCCCTGGGTGCGGCTGAATGCCAGCCAGGATGGGCAGAGCGATCTGCGCGCCGCCCAGGTGCCGGGTGCGGTCCGCGTTGGGCCGGGCGAGGCCACGGTGGCCGGCATCCTGCCTTACTTCCCGGCCGGGCTGGCGGCAGGGCGGCTTGGTTTCAACTCCACCACGCCTGACCCGGACGGCATCATCCGCAAATACGGCGTGCATGAAACGCTGGGCGGGGTACGCCTCGCGTCGCTGCCGGCGCGGGTATTGCAGGATAGCGGCCTGAAGCTGGCCAACCTGCCCGAGAACGTGCTGCTGAACTGGCGCGGCAAGCCCTTCAGCTACCGCTATATCTCCTTTGCCGACCTCTACCGCGACAGCCTGAGCGAAACCCCCACGCGGCCGCGCGATGAGTTGCGCGACAAGATCGTCATCATCGGCTCTACCGCGCCCAGCCTGTTCGATATCAAGGCCAGCCCGGTGGCAGACCAGTTTCCCGGTGTGGAGATCGTGGCCACCGCCATCGACAACCTCAAGCACGACGACTATCTGCGTGTACCACCGCTGCGCTGGCTGTATCTGCTGCTGGCCCTGGGCTTGGTCTGGGCCACGGCCTGGAGCTTCTACCGCCATGCGGCGCCGGAAAAACTCGCGCGCTGGTTCGGTCTCTCGCAGGTCTTTCTGCTGGCGCTGTCCTATGCCAGCCTCAATCTCAGCCACTACTACATCAATCTGCTTGGGCCGGTCAGCTTCAGCATTGCCTACTTCACTCTGGCCAAGCTGTACGCCTTCGCCACCCGCCATGCGCTGGAAGACAATGCCTGGACGCAGAGCCTGGCCCTGCCCGACACCGCGCCGCGTCGCGCCGAGCTGGCCTGGCTGCAGCTGGTGGATGAGCGCGGTGCGCCGATGAGCGAGGCGTTGCTCGATAAGCTGTGTGCCAGTCTGCCCAAGCCCATCCAGGCAGCAGCCATGAGCCTGGCAGGCAGCCAGTACAGCAGCTGGCGCATGCTGGAAGGCGGCCTGCTGTTCAGCCATCTCGCCCACCCAGATGCCAAGCCGCTGCTGGATGCCGACACACTGCGTAGCCAGGCGGAGGCCTGGATTGCCGCCACCGGCCTGCAGCGCTACCGGCTGTGCGCCTGCAGCGTGCAGCAAGCCATGCTGAATGCCGAACTGCCCGCGCGTGCCGTCTGGCAGGGCCTGCTGGCCCAGGCGTTCGCCCAACCCGTTCAACCCCCTACCGAAGCCGAGGCCCGCGTATGAAACGCATGATGATGATCGCCGCGTGCAGCCTGATGCTGCCCGCCCTGGCGGCCGAGACCGCCACCCTGCTCAAGGAAGACAGCCTGCGCGCCAAGCCTTTCCTCGATGCCCCCGCCCAAGCCAAGCTGGCGCGCGGCAGCAGTGTGACCGTGCTGAAGAAGCAGGGCGCCTGGGCCCAGGTCAAGACCGCTAGCCAGAGCGGCTGGCTGCGCAGCCTGTCGCTGAAGAGTGGCAAGGCCGTGCTGCCCAGCAGCAGCCTGGCGGGCGTGAATACCGGCCGGCTGGGTAGCGGCAAGATCGTCAACACCACCGGCATCCGTGGCCTGGAAAGCGGCAAGGCAGAAGAGAGCAGGGCGCTGAGCGAGGCCAAGTTCAATGCCGAGGCGCTGGCCCGCGCGGAAGCGCAGGTCGTGAGCGCCGCCACGGCGGCCAGCTTTGCCAAGGCCGGTAAATTGAAGGCACGCCAGCTGGCCTGGCTGCCGGAGGAGAAATAAGCATGCGCAAACTCTGGCTAGGAGTGTGTGTGGCCGCCCTGTGTGCCGTGCCGGTGGGGGCCGAGGGGCTCAAGGATCTGCTTAAGCAGGGCGTGAACCAGGCCTTGCAGGAAAAGCTCGGCGTGGATGGCGACGCGATGCTGGTCGGCTCGGCCAGCTGGGAGCAGGAGCGGGCGATCGGCCAGCAGGTGGCGGGTCGTCTGCTCGGCCAGTATCCGCTGGTGGACAACACCAAGCTGCAGCAATACGTAAACAAGGTGGGGCGCTGGGTCGCGCAGCAGAGCGAGCGTCCCGATCTGCCCTGGGTATTCGGTGTGATCGATAGCCCGAGCGTGAATGCCTTCGCCCTGCCGGGTGGCTATGTGTTCATCAGCCGTGGTCTCTACCAGCAGCTGGGGAATGAGGCGGAGCTGGCGGGGGTGCTCGGCCATGAGATCGCCCATGTGCAGCAGAAGCATCACCTGAAGATCTTGAAGAAGGGCCAATGGCTGCAGGCCGGCAGCGGCCTCTTGGGCAAGGAGCTCAAGCAGAGCGAGCAGGCTGACGCGGTGGTAGGCAAGGGCGCCGAATTGCTGGCGCGCAAGCTCGACCAGGGCGCCGAGTTCGAAGCCGACCGCCTGGGCATCGTGTTGGCGGCCCGCGCCGGCTACGACCCGCTCGGCTTGCCGGCCGTGCTGCAGAAGCTGGATGCCCTGGCCGAGGCCCAGCCGAATGCGGTGGAAATGCTGTTCAGCACCCATCCGAGCGCCAGCCTGCGCCTGGAGGCCGTGGATCGCGCGATGGGCGACCGTTTCGATACGCTCAAGGGTAGCCAGAGCCTGAAGACGCGGCTGCTCAAGCTACCTTGATCGCTTGGCGCACCCAGCAAAAAGCCACCGCATGCGGTGGCTTTTTTGTGCCGTGCTGCCTGGGCTGAGCTTAGAAGCTCAGTTCCATGCCGACATGCACATCGTCCTGCATCTCGAAATCCACGCCGTGCTTGTAGCCGACTTCGGTATTGCGATAGCCGATATAGATCTCGCCACGTTGCAGGGCTTGGTAGCCAAGGCGTACGCCCCAGTCCAGGTAGTCTTCCGCGCCCGAGGTGGTCACACGCGGGGCAACCCACAGATGACCGCCAAAGCGCACCTTGGGGGCTGAAGGCAGGCCGACATTGAAGCGGCCACCCAGGGCCAGCGCGGCGGCATCGTCATAGTCATTGAAGATGCCGACCAGCTGGGCGCCCAGCGCCAGGCTGTCGTGCTGACCGGAGCTCTGTTCCACTTCCAGGCCCAGGGTGGCGACTTCGCCGTTATCGCTGTGGTGCTGGAAGCCAAAGTCCATATTGGCGGTCTTGCCCAACAGGCCGGACGAGTAACGTGCGGCGAACACATCGCTGCTCAGTTGCAGATCGAGGCTGTCTGCTTGAGCCAGCGGGGACAGGAAGAGGGCGAAGCCGGCAAGCCAGGCGTAGCGCATGGGGTGTACTCCAAATCGTGTTGAGGAAAGCGTGCGGCGCGGGGCGTGGATGAAGCGGCCCCGCCGGTAGACCGGCCTGCGCCGGAAAAGTGCGCGGCGGGCAGGGCCCGTACCGCTGGCACCACGCAAGGGTGGGCCGGCGCGCACGATACCAGATTCCGCCCACCTTCGCCCTGTATTGACGCGGGTTTTGCGCGTTTCGAGCGGTTTGTTTATGCGAAAGGCATGGCGTCGGCGCGTGCTAGCTGGCTTGAAGCCGGGCTAGGCCGGCCCCATCTGCAGGGTAAGCAAAAACCGCTTTCTGCCATGTACACCGACTTCATCACCGCACTGCAAGCCGGCCTGCCGCACGCGCCGGCCATCATCAGCCGCAATGAACAGGGCTGGTTTCTCTACAACCCGACCCAGCCGCCCGGCGAGCAGGACGAGCCACATGTGCTGCTGGGAGAAAACGGCGTGCTGATGGCGCTGAACCGCGGGGGGACCGAGCTGCTGTGTACGCTGGCCTTTACTGGCGGCCATGCCTGATGCCTAGCGCGTGTGGCGCGCCGTGGGTGAGAGCAGGGCGACCAGCACGCAGAACAGGCTGAGCAGCAGGCCGCACACGGCGGCCAATAGGCCGAGCGAGGCGCCCGCGCCCAGCAGCAGCGAGCTCAGTGCATAGGCAAGCGGGGTGAGGCCCAGCGAGGCCATGCTGTTCAAGCTCATCACCCGGCCAATGCGCTCGGGCGGGCTGTACTGCTGCAGCAGCGACAGCATGGGTACGTTATTGCAGGCGATGCAGAAGCCGAGCGCAAACTGCACCAAGGTGGCGCCACCGGCATTCAGTTGCGGTAGCGCGGCCAGTAGCAGGCCTTCCAGCGCAATCAGCCAACAGATCCATTGCAGGCGCCGCCCCGTGGGCGGGCACAGCGCCAGCAGCACACCACCGGCCAGCATGCCGGCCGCGAAGGCGCTTTGCAGCTGGGCCAGCAGGCTGGCACTGGCGCCGGGCAGGCTGGCCGCCAGCAAGGGCGGCGCAAAACCGAGCGGCCCCATGAAGAGCAGATTGGCCAGCGCATAGATGAGCAGCAACAGGCGCAGCACCGGTGTATCGCGTACGCAGGCCAGGCCTTCCTGCAAAGCCGGCCAGATCGCCTGGCGGGTGTTATCTCTGCGTGCTTGCTCGCGGATGCCGAGCGCGAGCGCCGCGCCCAGCAGCATGGCCAGCGCGGTCAGACCAAACACCCAGGTAAAGGACAGACCGGCCAGGAGTAGGCCGCCCACCACCGGGCCAAGCAGCATGCCGAGCTGGTTGGTGGCCAGCATCCAGGCATTAGCCTGGCCGAGCTGGGCCGCGGGCACGATGGCCGGCAGCATGGCGTCGCGTGCGGGCCAGAACAGCGCATCCAGCATGCCGAAGCCGGCGGCCAGCACGATGAGCAGGCTCAGATCGAGTTGCTGCTGGGCGGCCGCCCAGGCCATCAGCCCGAGCAGGAGCGCGCGCAGCGCAAAGCTGCTGGCCATGATGCGCGCCCGCGGCCAACGGTCGGCCAAGACCCCACCGAGCGCCATCAGGGCAATGCGCGGCAGGCTGCCGGCCAGCATCAGATAGCCAAGCTCGGCTTTCAGTTGCAACACCTGCACCGCGTACCAGGTCTCCGCCAGCATGGCCACGGCCAGACCAAGGCCGGAGGCCACGCTGGCCAACCAGAGCAGCAGGAAGGGCGGATGTCGGTAGAGGGGCAGATCGGCCATGGGGCGCCGATTGTAGGGCGGCCGAGGCGGGAAAAGACGATTTGATACCGGTATGCGTGCCGCGGGCGGGCATGAAAAAAGCCACCCGTGGGGTGGCCTTGCTTGGTGAAGCGGGGCTGTGCCCCGTCCAGCGTGCTTAGACGAATAGCGTGACCGCCAGCCAGAACAGGCCGGCAGACAGGCAGATCGAGACCGGCAGGGTGAGCACCCAGGCGATCAGGATATTGCGCACCGTGCCGCCTTGCAGGCCGGTCTTATTGGCCACCATGGTGCCGGCCACCCCCGATGAGAGCACATGGGTGGTCGACACCGGCAGGCTGAACACATTCGCCATGCCGATCGCGCTGACCGCAATCACCTGGGCGCTCATGCCCTGCGCATAGGTCATGCCCTGGCGGCCGATCTTCTCGCCCACGGTTTCCACTACGCGCTTCCAGCCCACCATGGTGCCGATACCGAGCGCCAATGCCACCGCCACGATTACCCAGACCGGTGCGTATTCCGTGGTGCTGGTCAGGTCCTTGCGCAGCTTGTCGAGGTCATCCTTGTCGCGCTTGGCGAGGCCCGGCAGCTTGCTAATCTTCTTGGCGGTGTCGTCGAGGCAGAGCAGCTGACGACGCACCAGCGAGCGGGTTTCCGGTGCCAGGTCGCGGTAGTCGCGCACATTGTTGATGATGCTGAGCAGATCGCCGATGGTCTGCTGCGTCTGGGTCGGGTCGCATTTGAATTTCTTCGGCATCTCGCTGCCGTTCACCTTGCCGGCGCTCAGCTGCTGCACGAGCTTGCTTTCATTGGCCTGGTAGAAGCTTTGCAGATAGATAGCCGCATCGCGCGTGCGTTCGATCTGGTAAGTCGTACTGTCCACATCGAGCGAGAAATGGGTCGGCACGATGCCGATCAGCACCAGCATCATCAGGCCGATACCCTTCTGACCATCGTTCGAGCCGTGCACAAAGCTCAGACCCATCGACGACAGCACCAGGGACAGGCGGCTCCAGAACGGCGGGTGTTTCTTGCCATCCACCAGCTTGCGGGTCTCCGGCGTCTTATGCATCTTCGACAAGGGCATGACCTTGATGAAGAACAGCAGCATAAGCGCGGCGAGCATAAAGCCCACGGTGGGCGAAATCACCAGCGACAGGGCGATATCGATGGCCTTCTTCCAGTTGATGCCCTCGCCGAGCGGAATGCCGGTCAGGATGGCATTGGCCATGCCCACGCCAAGGATGGAGCCGATCAGGGTGTGCGAGCTGGAAGCGGGAATGCCGAAATACCAGGTGCCGAGGTTCCACAGAATGGCGGCGCTGAGCAGGGAGAACACCATGGCCAGACCATGGCCGGTGTTCACATTGATTAGCAGCTCCACCGGCAGCAGATGCACGATCGCATAGGCCACGCCCACGCCGCCCAGCAACACGCCGAGGAAGTTGAAGATGCCGGACATGACCACGGCCTGCTTGGGTGGCATGGCCTTGGTGTAGATCACGGTGGCGACCGCATTGGCCGTGTCGTGAAAACCGTTGATGAACTCGAAAGCCATCACGAAACCAAAGGCAATAACCAGGCTGGCGGCGACCCAGAAGTCCAGCCCGCTGAAGAAATCAAACATGAATTTTTTGTGAAGATTGGATGACGGCGCGAATTATCGCAGCAACTGGACTCGCCTGCTTGAGTGCGCGCAATCGCACCGAGGCGCCGGGCGGATTTTTATCGCGCGCCGCTGCATTCCACCCCCCGCTTTCTGCACTGTATCGCCGCACGCTGCGCTTGCGAGGCAGGGCTCGCTAAGCTGACTTCCATGACAGGGCCGCCGCCGGGCTGGCCCGCCAACGGGAGCAGAAAATGGACTATCTCGCCGACACCAATACCGTCGCACCACGTCGCAGCCGCCGCGCAAGCGTGTTCTTGCTGCTAGCCGCGCTGATCATTGCCAGCCTGTGCTGGCTATGGTTGCAGTTGCCGACCGACTTCATTGCCGTGGATGTGAATGGCGAGCCGGTGGAAGGCATCTGGGCGGTGCTGGCTGCCGGGGGCGGATTGCTGATCGGTGGATTGGCCATCATCGCCAGCTTCGTCCTGCTGGCCATCGTGCTGACCGGCGTGTCGCTGTTGCTGGTTCTGTTACTGGGTTGTCTGGCCGGTGGGGTACTGCTCTTGATGTTGCCGGTCAGCCTGCCGCTGATCCTGATGGCCGTGTTGGTGTTCTGGCTGGTGCGTCGGCGGCGCTAGAGGCATGACGCGCCGCGTGCGCCTGCGTATGCTGTAGGCCTTGCATACAAGAGGCCTAGCCATGAAGCACTATCGACTGGAAAAACATCAGATCAAAGCACTGGCCGAGGGTTACGGCCTGGCCATGGTCAGCGATATGGTGACGGTGGAGGGCTATACCGTGGCCTATATGTACCGCGACGAACCCGAGGAGGCCGATGACAGCGGATGGCGCTTCTTCGCCGGCAATGAGAGCGATGCCTATCTCGACAATGCCAAGAACTTCAGCCTGCTGGATGTGAATATCGTTGCCAATTACGACCCGACCATCATCCCGCATCTGGATGCGCCGGTCGGCGCGGCCTTCGACAAGGGCGAAGAGGGCGAGACCTTCTACGATGTGAGCGAGTAGCGCGCCACCTTGGCCAATGTAAAAAGCCCCGCAATCGCGGGGCTTTTTTGTCCTACTTAGCGTCCAACGATCGCGGCGGTGGCGATCAGCTCTTCCAGCAAGGCCAACGAGACCTTGCCGCTCAGCGCATAGGGGTCGAGCGTAGGCTTTTCCGAGTACTTGAGCAGGGTGCTCGGGTTGACCTTGGCCAGATTGACCTGGCCCATGGTCCAGCTGGCAAAGCGCCGCTCGCTGATTTCCTCGAAATACAGTAGCTCCACATCGCGATGGCGCGGGTCATTGGCGATCAGCTGATAGAGCGCCGACACCTCGCGCCGACCACCTTCCAGCACCTGCATGAAGATATCGCCGCTGTAGCAGAGGATGCCGGTCACGCCACTTTCCGGGTTGTGGGCGCGCGACTGGGCGAGGATGGAATCCATCTGCTCGGCACACAGCGGTTTGGCAGAGCGACTGGCGTACAAAAGACGGACTAGCATGGCAGCTCCCCTGTGGGCTTATTTCTTGTTGTTCAACAGCGAAAGGAATTCGCGGCGCAGGCTGGCATCCTTGAGGAAGGAGCCGCGCATCACGCTATTGATCATCTTGGAATCCATATCCTTCACGCCACGCCACTGCATGCAGAAGTGATCGGCCTCCATCACGATGGCAAGGCCATCCGGGCTCATCTTGTCCATCAGCAGATCGGCAATCTGGGTGACCGCCTCCTCCTGGATCTGCGGGCGGCACATGATCCACTCGGCCAGGCGCGCGTACTTGGACAGGCCAATCAGATTGGAGTGCTGATTCGGCATGATGCCTATCCACAGCTTGCCCATGATGGGGCATAGATGATGTGAGCAGGCACTGCGCACGGTGATCGGGCCGACGATCATCAGCTCGTTCAGATGCTCGACATTCGGGAACTCAGTGACCGGTGGTTGCGCCACATAGCGGCCCTTGAAGATTTCATTCAAGTACATCTTGGCCACGCGGCGCGCGGTGTCCTGGGTGTTGTGGTCGCTCTCGGTGTCGATGACCAGGCTATCCAGCACCGCCTTCATCTTGCCCTGCACCTCTTCCAGCAGCAGCTCCATCTCGCCGGGCTGGATAAAGGCGGCAATATTGTCGTTGGCATGAAAGCGCTGCTGGGCGGCGCGGATGCGGCTACGAATGCGCGCCGAAACGGGCACGGCTTCATCATTGACCGCGGTATAGGTGGGGGGGGCTTTGCTCACGCTGGTTTTCCTGTTCATGGCAGCTGCCGTCGGCTTGGGTAGACCTCGACATTATTTGCCATATTTATGTCCTGTACAAATTACAAATTTGTAGCGTTGCCTGTACGGGCTCGTCTTCAAGCGCCGAGGTCGGTTTGCAGCTGGGCGACGATGCGCTTGAGCTCGGCCAGCTCGGCCTCCAGTTCGCTAACCCGGCTTTCCAGACCCAGCGGCAATGTGCTGGCTGGGCTGGCGATCATATCCAGCTGCGGCTCACCTGAGAGCAGATGCGCCCAGCGATTCTCGCGCGCACCGGCCTGGCGCGGCAGCTCCATAACCAGCGCACCGCTGCTGCGCTCGGCCAATTCCTGCAGGAAGGCCTCCACGGTGGAGATGTCGGCAAACTTGTGCAGGCGCTCGCAGTTCAGGCGCAGCTCGCCAGCGGTTTGCGGGCCGCGCAGCATCAGTACGGTCAGGAGGGCAACTGACTGGCTGGGCAGGCCCAAAACCTTATCGACATTATGCGCATAGCGGCTCACCCGTCCGCCGCTGCTCTCCATGACCAGGCTCAGTCCGCGCAGGCGATCTAGGGTGGCGGCGACATCGGCCTCACTGGCCTCGATGACCGGGTCGCGGCTGGTTTTCTGATTGCAACCGGCCAGCAGCGCATTCAGTGAGAGCGGGTAGGTGTCGGGAACGGTGCGCTGCTTTTCCACCAGCACGCCGAGCACGCGGGTTTCCAGCAGCGAGAGTTGGGGCAGGGTAGACATACGGCATCCGGCAATCAAACAGGCTGCCATTATGCCCGCTCAACCCGGATGGGCGCGCTTTCTCGCATGCGGCATGACGGACCTGTTGCGGACATTTTTTCCGCTGGACGGCCATGCAAAGCGCACGGCCATCAGCCATGTTGAAGCATGCGGGCAAGACGCGTTCTGACTTGTCCGCTCCCTGCGCTCTCTCGATCCCACCGTGCTTGTTTGCTTGCAAGGAGCTTGCTCGCCATGGCTGCCCAGACCCTTACTGCCGCGGAAGAAGAATCGCTCTCCCGCCTGCTCTACCTGTACTTCTGGCCATTCTGGATGTTCCGCGATGTCAATCAGGGCAATCTGCTTGAACAGGCGGCGGCCTATCGCTACAACCGCGAAAAACGCATCTACCTGCCCGCCTATATCGCCAAATGGTCGCTGATCTTCCTGAGCCTGATCGGGCTGATCTTCAGTCTGGAATCGCTGGGTGCGTCCGGCATCATGCTTGAGCAGGCCTCCAGCCTGCTGGCAGGCTTTACCGGCGTATGCGCAAGCGGTGCGTTTGTGATCATGGTGCAGATTTCGGTCTGCTACCTGTTTCTTTGCCATTGGCGCTACTGAGGCTAGGCCTAATCGCCCGCGGCCTTACCTGGCACGGCATCGCAGTAATAGGTCATGCGCTTGCGAGGGTTCAGATAGGTGAATACCTGCTGCGGCAGCTGGGCCGGCCGTATGCTCTTGATGATATTCAGCTCGGCCTCCTGCTCCAGATCGAGGATTACCGCCTCATGCTTGGGAATGCTTGGGTCGTAGATCAGGACGGTGGGCTTGAGCGGCTTGCTCGAGTTCACCGCCATCACCAAGCCCAAGGCATTGTTGGAGAGCTGCACCAGCGTGCCAGGCGGATACACCCCCATGCAACGGATGAAGATGCCGAGCGGATGCGGCTCGAAGCGTGCGCGCAGCTGCGAGAACATCATCGCCAGCGCTTCATAGGGGGTCAGCGAGTCACGCGGATTGGGCCGGTTGCACAGATTGTCATAGGTGTTGACGATGCTGATGATCTTGCTCAAAGGCAGGATGCCCTCGGCGCGCAAGCCATGCGGGTAGCCGCTGCCATCCACATGCTCGTGGTGCTGGAACACGATGGCCAGTGCTTCGGGCGAAAGATTAAGCTTCTTGCCTATGTCCAGACCGTATTGCGTGTGACGCATCATCAGATCCTGCTCGCTGGGCGTCAGCGGCTCGGTCTTCAGCAGTATCTTCTCCGGAATATCAACCTTGCCGATGTCGTGGAACAGCGCGCCCATGCCGAGATCGGTCAGGGCCTCGCGCCCGAGGCCAAGCTGCTTGCCCAGCATCATGGCTAGCACAGCCACATTCAGCTGGTGGTAATAGACTTCCTCATTGGCCACCTTGTCGTTCATCAGGTGGATGGCGATATCGCGGTCGGTCAGCATCGAGTCGACCAGGTCGCCGACCAGCGCGAGTGCCTCCTTCATCGACTCCTCCGGCCGGGCGAACAGATTGCGGGTAATCGCTTTTACCGCGCGGCTGGCACCGACGAATTTACGTTCGCATTCATTCAGCGCCGCGCGGTGCTGAGTCAATCGCTCGATGCGTGCCTTCTTGGCGGCAATGGCCCCCAGCTGCTCCGTGCTTGGCCCTTTGGGTGCGGCAGGCGTCGCGGATGCGCTGGGGGGGCTGGCCGGCAGCGGCGACTGATCGCTGCGTTTGGCGTCGTAACGTATACGCTCAAGACCCAGTGCTCGCAGCGTGTCGATCTGCTCCTGGCTCTTGATTTTGAATTGATTGAAGGTAAACGGATGCGCAGTCCAGTCCAGATCGAGGCGGATATACAGCCCTATGCACAGCTGATCGGGGGTGATGTAGTTCGGTTCGGCTGGGCTGGTCATGATGAGGTGGGCATGGGGCAGGGCTGCAGCAGATAGAATAGCAGCCGTGAGCGCCGCTTGGCCCGAATCTGCTCTGACTGGAAACCGCGATGTCCTACGATGCCCAAACCGTAATTGCCCATACCCGCGACTGGCTGGAAAAAGCCGTGATTGGCCTGAATCTCTGTCCGTTTGCCAAGGCGGTCTACATCAAGGACCAGATTCGTTTTGTGGTTAGCGAGGCGCGCAATCTGGATGGCTTGCTGGAAGAGCTCGACCGCGAACTGCTGTTGCTGGCGGAAACCGATCCAGCCCAAATCGACACCACGCTACTCATTCATCCGCAGCTGCTGAACGACTTTCTCGACTTCAACGAATTTCTCGATGTGGCCGACGGTGTGGTGGCCGAGCATGAGCTCGAGGGCGTGCTGCAGATCGCCAGCTTCCATCCCGATTATCAGTTTGCCGACACCGAGGCTGACGATATCAGCAACTACACCAATCGCGCGCCTTACCCGACCCTGCACCTGCTACGCGAGGAAAGCCTCGACCGCGCCGTGGCGGCCTTTCCGGATGCGGCGGATATCTTCGAGAAGAATATCCAGACCCTGCGTCAGCTGGGTCATGCTGGCTGGGCCGCCCTGGGCTTGCCGCGCCAGCCGCGCGTCTGAGCGTTGGGGCAGGCGCTCAGAAATAGTTTGCCAAGCCCGGCTGAATCGCGTACAACATGCCCCGCAGGCATTTCAAGTAGTAGGTTTCAGGCAGTTCTTGTACCACCCGGTACGCCGATTCGCCCCTCCTTTGTTTGAACGTCCGCATTTCTTTACTTATTTCCAACAAGGAAAAGCATCATGGCAACCGGTACCGTTAAGTGGTTCAATGACTCCAAGGGCTTCGGCTTCATCACCCCGGACGAAGGCGGCGACGACCTGTTCGCGCACTTCTCGCAAATTCAATCCAACGGCTTCAAGTCGCTGCAAGAAAACCAAAAGGTTTCCTTCGACGTGACCACCGGCCCGAAGGGTAAGCAAGCTTCGAACATCAAGCCGGTCTAATCACCGCTTGTTGTACTAGCTGCAAAGAAAGCCCGGCCTAGGCCGGGTTTTTTATTGCCTGTCTGCGGGCCAGACTGGCAGCGGACAAAAAAATCCCGCCATCGCAGGCGGGATTTTCATGTTGATCAAGTCTTACTTGGGCGTTTTCTTCAGCAGTGCACCGAGCAGACCTTTCGGTGCCGGTGCGGCTTGCTGGCCGGTCGAGCCCTTGCCGAAGCGCTCCGGCACGCTGCTCTTGGCCAGCTTCTCGTTGATCTTCAGGCCGCGCAGTTTTTCCAGATCAGTTTTCTTCATGCTCTGCCTCGCTTAGTGATGACGACCTGTCGGGCGACGGCCTACGCCGGGGCCTCGACTATTGTGATTGCCGGCCTGGGCAACCGGCTGGCGCGCCTGCGACTTGCCCTGACCTTGGCCCTGGCGATTATCGCCGCTGCTGGCGGGCTTGCGTGGTGCGCCACGTCCTTGGCCCTGACCTTGACGACCACCGCCGCCCGAGCGTTGCTGGATCGGTTCGGGCTTGATGCTCGGATCGGGTTCAAAGCCCGGAATGACTTCGCGCGGCAGTTCACGCTTGATCACCCGTTCGATATCGGCCAGCAGCTTCTTCTCGTCCACGCAGACCAGCGACACTGCCTCGCCCTCGGCGCCGGCGCGACCGGTACGGCCAATGCGGTGCACATAGTCTTCGGGCACATTCGGCAGTTCGAAGTTGACCACATGCGGCAGCTGGTCGATATCGATACCGCGTGCGGCGATATCGGTGGCCACCAGCACCTGCAGCTCACCGCTCTTGAATTCGCTTAGCGCGCGGGTACGGGCACCCTGGCTCTTGTTGCCGTGGATGGCCATCGCGCTGATGCCATCCTTGTCCAGCTGTTCAGCCAGGCGGTTCGCGCCGTGCTTGGTGCGGGTGAACACCAGCACCTGGAACCAGTTGTGCTCCTTGATCAGGTGTGCGAGCAGCTGGCGCTTCTTGTCACGGTCCACCGGGTGGATCTTTTGCGCGATGGTGTCGGCGGTCGCATTGCGGCGTGCGACTTCGATCAGCTCGGGCGACTTCAGCAGGCTATCGGCCAAGGCCTTGATCTCGTCCGAGAAGGTGGCCGAGAACAGCAGGTTCTGCCGCTCGCGCGGCAGCAGGGCGAGGATCTTCTTGATATCGCGGATAAAGCCCATGTCCAGCATGCGGTCGGCTTCGTCCAGTACCAGGATCTCGATCCGGGATAGGTCGAGCGTGCCTTGCTGTACGTGGTCGAGCAGGCGTCCGGGGGTGGCGACCAGGATGTCGACCCGGCTACGCAGCTGCTTGATCTGCGGGTTGATGCTGACGCCACCAAACATGGTCATCGAGGTCAGCTTCAGATATTTACCGTAGTTCTGTACCGACTCCTCGACCTGGGCGGCCAGTTCGCGGGTGGGGGTCAGGATCAGCGCCCGTACCGGCGGACGGCCTTCGGACGGGCCCTTGTTGGTGCGATTGGCCAGGCGATGCAGGATGGGCAGGGTGAAACCGGCGGTCTTGCCGGTGCCGGTTTGGGCGCCGGCCAGCAGGTCACGGCCGGTCAAGACGGCCGGAATGGCTTGCAGCTGGATAGGGGTAGGCTCGGTGTAGCCGAGCTCGGTCACGGCGCGGACGATATCGTCCGACAGGCCGAGAGAGGCGAAAGACATGCTGGAACTCCTGCGGGCATCGGCCCTGCTCATGAGAGCAGCAGTCTGTGGCGGATGACGAACGGAAAGCAGAATAGAGGCAGCGGACACGAAGACTGGAGCGTGCCCGAGTCCGCTATTGTAACAGTATGTCGCAGTGCAGCACTTTCTTGCTTTGCAACATTGCTGTAAAATTAGGCAGTTACGATTCGATACGTAACAAAAGCGCGGCGCCATACGGGTGCCGTGGGCCGGAGCAGGCGAAGTAGCACATTGGCGTATGTGCCTGTGGCCGGTGGTTGTCGTTCAAATATGGCAAGGGTTGCAACCGCCCGCGTACAGCTGACGTTCTGGCCTCACCGCTAGTAACGCGATGCCGAAAGTGAAAGGAGCGTTCAAAATGGGTTGGCTTATCTACCTATTCCGACGTTAAGTCGTTTCCTGCGTCAGCAGGGGTTCCGACAAAAGCCGCGTGCATTGGCCCGCGGCTTTTTTATTGTCCAGACCATCGGTGCGCCGCCTGCAATGCGCGGCGCACGAGGATCAGGTCGGTGAACTGGTGGCCGCCACTACAGGCTTCGCCGGGCGCTTGAAGCGCTGGCCCAGCCAGATCAGCAGATCGTCCACATAGGTGAATACGACCGGGATGACCAGCAGGCTCAGCAGCGTCGAGGTCAGCAGACCGCCGATCACCGCGATGGCCATCGGTGCGCGGAAGCTTGGGTCGGCGCCCAGGCCCATGGCAATCGGCAGCATGCCGGCCGCCATGGCGATGGTAGTCATCAGAATCGGCCGCGCACGTTTGTGGCAGGCGTCCAGCAGCGCATCCCAGCGGTTCATGCCCTGCTCGCGCCGCGCCATCACCGCATATTCCACCAGCAGGATGGAGTTCTTGGTCACCACCCCCATCAGCATCAGCAAGCCGATGATGGGCGGCATGGAGAAGCTATTGCCAGTGATCAGCAAGGCCAGGAAGGCACCACCCACGCTCAGCGGCAGGGCGGCCAGGATGGTGGCCGGCTGTAGGAAGTCGTGGAATAGCAGCACCAGCACGATATAGATGCACAGGATGCCAATCAGCATGGCCAGGCCAAAGCTGCCGAACAGTTCGGCCATGCGTTCGGCATCGCCGGTGGCTAGCTGCTTGACGCCGGCCGGCAGCGACTTCAGCGCCGGCAGCGCATTGGCCTCCTGCATGACCTCACCCATGCTACGGCCACCCAGCTCGACCTTGATGGTGGCCTGGCGCAAGCGGTCACGGCGGTCGATCTGGCTCGGGCCGCTGCCCATGCTGATCTCGGCCACGCTGGCCAGGCTGACTTCGCCCTGGGCGCCGGCAATGCGCAGCTGGCCCAGTGCATCCAGATCCTCGCGCGTCTGTGTATCCAGCCTTACCCGTACATCGATCTGACGTTGAGGCAGATTCAGTTTGCCCAGGCTGGCGCTGAAATCACCATAGGTGGCTACGCGCACCGCATTGGCCAGCGCGCTGCTGGTGACGCCAAGGTCGGCCGCGCGTGCATAGTCGGGCTTGATCTGGATTTCCGGTCTTTGCAAGCTGGCGCCCGAGCTGATCGAGCCTATGCCCTTGAGCTGGCGCAGCTCGCGCTCCACCGACTTGCTGGCGCTTTCCAGCGCATCCGCATCGTCGCTCGCCAGGGTCAGCTGCAGGGATTCGCCGGTATTGCCGCCACCCACGGTGACCCGGGCGCCGGCCAGCGGCTGGAGTGCCGCACGGATGCGCGCTTCGATATCCGCCTGCTTGTAGCTGCGCTCGCTGCGTGGGGTCAGGTTCAGGGTCAGCGTGGCACTGCGCACATCGCTGCTGGTACTGGCCCCCATGCCGCTACCACTGCTGGCGGTGCCTACCGAGGCAAACACCTGCTTGACGTCTTTCAGCGGTGCGAGCAGCTGGCGTGCCTGCTCGGCCAGCTTGCGTGTGTCCTCCAGACGGCTGCCCGGCGCCAGCTCTAGACTGACCTGGGTCTGGCTCTGGTCGCTGGCTGGCACAAAGCCGGTGGGCAGCAGCGGCACCAGGCTCAGCGAGGCGACGAAGAACAGCGCGGCCGCCGTCATGGTGGCCTTGCGGTGGCGCATGCACCAGTTGACCCAACGCAGATAGCGCACCATTAGCGCACTGTCCTGTTCGGCGTGCTGGCTGGGCTTGAGCAGATAGGCGGCCATCATCGGCGTCAGCAGTCGCGCCACCAGCAGCGAGGCCAGCACGGCCACCGCGGCGGTCATGCCGAACTGACGGAAGAACTTGCCCGGAATGCCGCCCATAAAGGCGGTGGGTAGAAACACGGCCACCAGGGTCAGCGTGGTGGCGACCACGGCCAGACCGATCTCGTCGGCCGCCTCCATGGCGGCCTGGATCGGGCTCTTGCCCATGCGCAGGTGGCGCACGATGTTTTCCACTTCCACGATCGCATCGTCGACCAGGATGCCGATCACCAGGGCCAGCGACAGCAGGGTCAGCACATTCAGGCTGAAGTCGAGGAAATACATGGCGGCGAAGGTGGGAATGATGGACAGCGGCAGCGCGGTGGCCGACACCAGCGTCGCGCGCCAGTCACGCAGGAACCAGAACACCACCAGCACGGCCAGAATGGCGCCTTCCAGCAGCAGATGCATCGAGCCTTGGTAGTTGTCCTCGATCGGCGCGACGGTGTTATAGGCCTCGCTGAACTGCACCAGCGGATAACGCTGCTGCAGGCTGGCCACGCTGGCGCGCACCGCTTCGGCTACCGCTACCTCGCTGCTGCCCTTGACCTTGGTGATCTGGAAACCGATCACCGGCTTGCCATCGAGCAAGGCGAAGCTGGTGCGTTCGGCATGGCTGTCACTGACCGTGGCCAGGCTGTCCAGCCGTACATGGCGACCATCGCCGAGTGGGATCGGCAGCGCGGCGATCTCCGCCACACTGCCCACCGCGCCCAGCGTGCGCAGCGACTGGGTCTGACCGCCCAGACGGCCTTCGCCACCCGAAGCATCCTGCTGCACGGCCTTCAGCTGGCCGGCCACGGTGGCGGTGCTGATGCCCAGGCCGCTGAGCTTGGCCGGGTCGAGCGCCACCAGCACCTCGCGGTCCACGCCACCCAGGCGGGCAAGCTTGCCCACGCCCTTGGTGGACAGCAGCGCCTTGCTCACCTCATTGTCGACAAACCAGGACAGCGCCTCCTCGTCCATGCGGCTGGACTGCACCGTATAGGTGAGGATGGGGTTGCCGCTGGTGGTGACCTTGGACACCGTGGGCGCCTCCATCTCGGCCGGCAGCTGGCCGCGCACCGAGTCGACCGCATTGCGCACCTGGTTCAGTGCTTCCTCGCTGTCCTTCTCCAGCTCGAACTGCACGCTGATATTGACCGCACCATCGGTGATGGTGGTCGTGATGTGCTCGACGCCACCCAGCGAGGCCAGCTGGTCCTCGATCTTGCGCGCCACCTCGGTCTCCAGCTGGGCGGGCGCGGCCCCCTCCAGCGAAGCCGAGACGGTGACGGTGGGGAAGTCCATATCGGGAAAGTTCTGGATGCCCAGCTGCTTCAGCCCGATCAGGCCCATCAGGGTCAGCACCACGAAGAGCAGGATGGCCGGCACCGGCTTGCGGATGGCCCAGGCGGAGATATTCATGCGGCCTCCTTGCCGGCCGCGGCCAGGCGTACCGTGTCGCCATCGCTGAGGAAGGCACCGCCGCTGCGTACCAGGTGGGCCTTGGCCGCCACGCCGCTGACAATCTCGATGCGGCTGTCCTGGCTGCGGCCGGTCTGCACCTGGCGCTGGATCACCTTGCCTTGCGCGTCGACTTCAAACACATAGCTATGCCCATCACGCACCGTGACGGCGCTGGACGGCACGGTCAGCGCCGCCTGCTCGCCCAGCGCGATGCTGCCGCGCGCATACATGCCGGCACGGGCCTTGGGGTGGGCTTCCAGCGCCAGATAGGCCAGCGCATGGCGGGTGTTGCTGCTCAGCGTGGGCGCCACCAGGCGCAGCGTGCCGCGCACCGTGTCGCCGCCAGGCAGGCTGATCTGGCCGTGCAGGCCGGGCTTGAGGCGTGCCAGCTGCTCCGCGCTCAGCTCGGCCTGCCATTCCAGCTTGCCCTGGCGCACCAGCCGGAACAGCTCGGTGCCGCTGCTGACCACCGCGCCGAGCACCGCGCTGCGGCTGCTGACAACGCCGTCGTCCACGGCCACGATGCGCGTTTGCGCCAGCTTGATGCGCGCGCTGGCCAGGGCGGCCTCGCTGGCGGCCAGGCTGGCTTCGGCGCTGGCGGCGCTCAGCTGGTATTGCTCGATCTGCTGATTGGACAGCGCGCCGCTCTCGCGCACGGCCTCACCACGGCGCGCATTGGCCTGGGCCTCCTGCAAGCTGGCGCGCGCCTGGGCCACATTGGCTTCGGCCTGGCGCAGCTCGGCCCCTAGGGTAGCGCTGGCTAGTTCGGCCAAGAGCTGGCCGCGCTTCACCTGGCTGCCCACGTCGGCATGCAGGGCCACGATGCGCAAGCCGCCGGTTTCGGCGCTGATGCTGGCTTCCTGCCAGGGCGCCAGCGCGCCGCTTGCTTGCAGGGTCTGCGGCCAGCGTGCCTGGCTGGGCTGCACCAGTTCCACTGTCAGGGCGGCTTGTTCGGCTGGGGCTGCTGCGGGTGCCGCCTGGGCCTGCTTGCTGAGCAGCGCGGCCAGGCCGCCCGCCATGCCCAATAGGGCCACGGCCAGTGCGATAGTGCGAATAGGGTATTTCATCGTGAGTCTCCGGAAGACGGGGTAGCGCTGGTCTGCCAGCCGCCGCCCAGGGCTTTGTAAAGGGCAATCCCGTACAGCACGCGGTCGCGCTGCACGCCGATCAGGTTCTGCTCGGCGCTCAAGGCGTCGCGGCGGCTTTGTTCCAGGCTCAGCAGGCTGCTGCCGCCCGCGCGCCATAGCTGTTCGCTGGCGCTGAAGTAACGCCGGTAGCCGGTCGCGCTTTGCGCGACATCGGTCACGCGTGCATTGGCGCTGGCGAGGCGCACCAGCGCCTGCTCGACCTCCTTGACCGCATCGCGCACCGCCTGCTGATAGCTGGCCAGGCTGCTGGCATAGCTGGCCTGGGCCGAGCGCACGGCGGCCTTGCCGGCGCCGCCATCGAACAGCGGCAGGCTCAGCGAGGGGCCGAAGGACCACGGCGCGGTTTCGCTGGCCTGGCCGCCACTGTGCACGCGGCTCAAGGACACCGAGCCCAGCAGGGACAGGCGTGGATAACGATTGGCCTCGGCTTGACCGATCTCGGCGCTGGCGGCTGCCAGGCTGCGTTCGGCGGCAACCAGGTCGGGGCGCTGACTGAGCAACTGCACCGGTACGCTGCTCACGCTGAGTTCGGCCGGCTGCGGCAGGGGCGTGACCTCCTGGCCCAGTTGGGTGCGCAGCGCTGCTTCGCTCAGGCCGGTCAGGGCGACCAGGGCCTTGATGTTCAGATCGCACTCGGCCCGCTGCTGGGTCAGGCTAGCGGCCGCGCTGGCCACGCTGGCCTGGGCCAGGTCGGCATCGGCCGGCGCACTCAGGCCGGCGCTGACGGCACTGGCCGTGCTGCGCGCGGTCTGCTGCAGCGAGACCAGATGGGCGCTGTCGCTGGCGCTGAGCAGCTGACAGGCGCGGTACTGCACATATTCGCTGGCCACCTCGGCCGCCAGCGAGACACGTGCCTCGTGCCAGTCTGCCTCGCTGGCAGCGCTGCGCGCGTCGGCGGCTTCCTGCTGGCGGCGTAGCGCGCCGAACAGGTCAATCTCCCAGCTGGCGTCGAGTGCGCCGAGGCGGGTGTTGCTAACGGTATGGCTGTCAGCCTTGGCTGTGCCGCTGCGGCTGGCCTTGGCACTGACGTTCAGGCTGGGCAGTGCGTTGGCGGCGCTGCTGTCCTGGCTGGCGCGTGCACTGGCGATGGCGGCGGCGGCCTTGGCGAGGCTGGGGCTATCGGCCTCAGCGGCGGCCAAGAGCGCGCTCAGCGTGGGGTCATTGAAACTCTGCCACCAGTTCAGCAGGCTGGTGGTGCTGCCCTGGTGGGGCAGGGCGGCTTGCCAGCTGTCGGCCAGCTGGGGCTGCGGTGGCTGATAGTCGGGGCCGAGGCTGGCGCAGCCGGCCAGGGCCAGGACACCGAGCAGGCTGGTGAGGCGGGGTAGGAAAGGGGGCATCGCGGACATCCGGTATGGGGCTGACCGTATGCTCGCCGCAGGACGGGTTAAGTGCTGTTAAGCCCAGGTAAAGAAGCGTAAAGAGGGGCGGGGTCAAGGCTGGCTGCGGGCTGGCCGACTGTAAAGACGGGTAAAGATGCGCGGCCGGCGCGCGGGCCGCGGCTATCATGCAGCGAGATGAACCCTTGCTGCCCCGACCATGACCCGCGTGCTTCTGGTGGACGACGATGCCGAACTCAGCGCCATGCTGAGCGAATACCTGGAACAGGAAGGCCTGAGCACGCATGCCGTGTATGACGGCGAGGCCGGTGTGCGCGAGGCGCTGAGTGGCCGCTACGATATCGCGGTGCTGGATGTGATGATGCCGCGCCTGAACGGGGTGGAGGCCCTGCGGCAGATACGCGCGCACAGCCGCATGCCGGTGCTGATGCTGACCGCGCGCGGTGACGATATCGACCGCATCCTCGGCTTGGAGCTGGGCGCGGACGACTATGTGCCCAAGCCCTGTTCGCCGCGCGAACTGGTGGCGCGCCTGCGCGCGATTCTGCGTCGTGGTGTGGTGGCCGAGGTGCAGCCGGCGGAAAGCGAGCGGCTCAGTCTTGGTCATTTACAGCTGTGGCCGGCGCGCCTGGCGGCCGAATGGCGCGGCCAGCCGCTGAGCCTGACCGGGGCGGAATTCCGCCTACTGGAAGTGCTGGCGCGCCAGGCCGGCCAGGTGGTCAGCAAGGCCGCCCTGTCCGAGCGCGGTCTGGGGCGGCCGCTGGCGCGCTTTGACCGCAGCATCGATGTACATATCAGCAGCATCCGCCAGAAGCTGGGCAGCACTGCCGATGGCCGCGCCTGGATACAGACGCTGCGCGGCCAGGGCTATCTGCTGATCAAGGACTAAGCATGGGGCGCCTGTTTTGGAAATTCTTCGCCGCCTTCTGGCTGGCCCTGATGTTGACCATTGTGATGGCGATTAGCGCCGCATGGCTGCTGCGCTATTTCCACCCACCCGAGCAGCGCAGCTACGAGGCGGAAAGGCTGAGCCTGATGCTGCGCAGCGCGGCCAGCGTGCTGGCCAGCGGCGATGAGGCCGGCACCCAGGCGATGTTGCGCGACTGGCAGGCACGCCAGCTGCAGCCCACGCTGTATGTGATCGACGCGGCCGGACGTGAGCTGCTTGGGCGCAGCCTGCCGGCGCAGGAACTACGCGACCTGGCCGCCCGCGCCGCCCAGCCACTGGGCGGGGTGCTCAGCGTGAGCGGCCGGCACGGCGCGCGTTACTGGGTGTTGGCCCGCGCCGACGATGCGGCCGCCCTGCTGGCCAATGCGCGTGGCAAGCCGCCGTCCATCTGGGTGCCGATCTCCGCTTCCATGCTGGTCAGCCTGGCCATCAGCGCCTTGCTGGCCTGGTACTTCGCCCAGCCGATACGCAGTCTGCGCTGGGCCATCCATACCGTGGCCGAGGGCCGCCTGGAAACCCGCGTGCTGCCGCGCATGGGCCGGCGCCGCGACGAGATTGCCGATCTGGGTCAGGACTTCGACCGCATGGCCCAGCAGCTGCAGCAGTTGGTCGGCGCGCAAAGCCGCCTGCTGCACGACGTCTCGCACGAGCTGCGCTCGCCACTGGCCCGTCTGCAGGCGGCCATTGGCCTGGCGCGCCAGCGCCCGGACAAGGTGGACAGCAGCTTGGAGCGCATCGAACGCGAGGCGCAGCGCCTGGACAGCCTGGTGGGCGAGCTCTTGACCCTGGCACGCCTTGAAGCCGGTTCGGCTGAGGTGGCGCGCGAGCGCATCGATCTGGTCGAGCTGGTGGCGGCGATTGCCGACGACGCACAGTTCGAGGCGCGCGCCAGCGGCCGCGAGGTAAGGCTGCAGGCCGAGGGGGAGTTCGTGGCCGAGGTGGGCGCGGAGCTCTTGTACCGTGCCTTCGAGAATGTGATTCGTAATGCGGTCAAATACACGGCGCCGGGCAGCACGGTGGATATCACCGTCCAGGCTTCGCCCAGCGCGCTGCAGGTAACGGTGGCTGACCGGGGGCCAGGCGTGGCCGAGGCTGAACTGGCGCGCATGTTCGAACCATTCCGACGCCTGGACGAGCGGCCGGGCGTGGCCGGCTTCGGTCTGGGCCTCGCCATCGCGCGGCGCGCCATCGAATCGCATGGCGGGCAGATCAGCGCCAGCCCTAGAGTGGGCGGCGGCCTGTGTATGACGCTGAGCCTGCCGGCCCAGCCCGCTTAGGGCTACACGATCTTGTGTGCCTGGGTGGGCAGTGGCCTTAGCCCTCGCCGTCCAGCTCGCCGGTTTCTGCCAGCTCGCGTATCCAGCGGATCGCATCCACATCGGTATCGCGGTAGGCGTGCTTCACATAGTCGATCAGCTGCGCCTCCTCGGCGTTGTACTGGCCGTCTTCCAGCAGCGGGGTGTGGTAGCTGAAACGCACAAACAGTGCACCCTCGCTCGGTTCCTCGATCTGCATGTGCATGCTGCCGCCCTGGTGCTGCTCGCTCGGTGCGGTATCGAAATGCACGCTGTGCAGGTGTTCGAAACGCACATGGTCGCAGACCAGAAGATTGCCCAGCTGCATCTCGCGCTTGAGCCAACCCTCGCCGCGTTCGACGATGCGCACCGCCTCCACGCCCACCAGGAATTCACCTGGCCGTTCGACGCGCCGCAACAGGCCGCGCCACAGCTGTTGGCGGCTGAGTGGGGTCAGCATCGGGTCGGCGGGGTCATTGATCTGGATAAGATGTTCGTAATGCACGATGGTCTGCCTGCGAGGTGAGGCCCTGATTATAAGCGCGCGGGCCAACGGCTATAGTGGAGCATTCGGATAAGGAGAGCGCAGCATGCGGCTGTGGTTGATTGCGTTGTTTGCGCTGTGCTGCCTGTGGCCGGCGCAGGCCAAGACTATCGTCTACCAGCGCCATCAGGCCAAGGAAGATCCACAGCTGCGTTATGTGACCGCGGTGCTCGAGTTGGCGATACGCGAGAGCGGCGTGGCTTACAGCCCGCGCATCAGCGCGCTGGTCATGGTGCAAAGCCGTGGCCTGGATGAGCTGCGCCGCAATACTGGTCTGATCGATTTGACCTGGACCATGACCAGCGCGCAGCGCGAACGTGAGGTGCTGCCTATCCGCATCCCTATCGATCGTGGTCTGATCGGCTGGAGGGTAGCCTTGCTCAAGCAGCATCGCCTGGCCGATTTCGCGCGCATCGACAGTCTGCAGGCACTCAAGCGTTATCGTGCCGGCCAGATGCACGACTGGCCCGATACACCGATTCTGCGCAGCAATGGCCTGAAGGTGGACACCAGCGACCAGTACGAGAGCCTGTTCAAGATGCTGGCGGCCGGGCGCTTCGATTACTTTCCGCGCTCGCTGATCGAGGTACGCGAGGAGTGGCTGGCCCATGCCGAGATGGGCCTGGCAGTGGAGCCGACGCTGCTGATCCGCTACCCGGCCGCGCTGTACTTCTTTGTCAGCAAGCAGAACCGCCAGCTGGCGGCCGATCTGGAGCGCGGGCTGAATAAGGCGGTGCGCGAGGGCAAGCTGCAGGCGCTGTTCGAGCAGCACTTTGGCAGCCTGCTGAAGGAATTGAATGTCAGCGGGCGGCGCGTGATCGAGCTGCGCAATCCGCTGTTGCCGCCACAAACCCCCCTGCAGCGCCCCGAACTCTGGTATCGGCCCGGCGAGTAGTCTGCCTGGATCAGGCCGCGGCCAGCTTCTGCTTGCGGCCGTGCAGCAGATTTTCCAGCGTGTAGAGCAACAGGGCCGACCAGATCAGCGCAAAGCCGATCAACTTGCCCTGGCCAAAAGGCTCGTGCCAAAGAAACACACCCAGGCCCATCTGCAAGGTGGGGCCGATGTACTGGAGCAGACCGAGCAGCGACATTGGGATACGGCGCGCGCCAGCGGCGAACAGCAGCAGCGGGATGGCAGTGATCGGCCCGGCGGCGATCAGCAGCCAGTGGGTGTGCGCGTCGCCGTTCACGAAGCCGCTCTGACCGTGGCCGACCAGCCAGCCCAGCCAGGCCAGCGCGAAGGGCGTCAACAGCAGGGTTTCCAGCGACAGGCCTTCCAGGGCGCCCAGGCTGGCGGTCTTGCGCAGCAGGCCGTAGGTGCCGAAGCTGGCGGCGAGCAGCAGGCCTATCCACGGCAGCTGGCCGGCCTGCACGGTCAGCCACAGCACGCCGGCCGCCGCCACGCTGATGGCGGCCCACTGCGCGGGGCGCAGGCGTTCGTGCAGCAGGAAGTAGCCGAACATCACGTTCACAAGCGGATTGATGAAGTAACCGAGGCTGGCATCCACCACCCGGCCGGCATTCACCGCCCAGATATAGATAAACCAGTTGATCGACAACACACCGGCACTGGCCACGAAGCGCATGATCACCTTGCGGTCGGCCAAGGCTGGCTTGATCCAGCCCCAGTGCTTCTTCAGCGCCAGCACGACGGCCAGGAAGACCAGCGACCAGACCATGCGGTGCATGAGGATTTCGAGCGCCGGCACATGCTTGAGCGCCTTCAGGTAAAGCGGTAACAGGCCCCAGATGAAATAGGCGGCGCAGGCGTACAGGATGCCGGTTTGCATAGGAGTCAGGCGCGAGGAATGGCAGCACATGATGCGCGCATGGCGGCAAGCTGGCCCGAGACAGCTGCAGAACAGCCCGGGCGACTGTCATGGTCTGTCTGCCAGTGCAGCGCATGGGCGACCCAGGACAATGCGCTGTCATTCCCTGCTCGCCTTGTGGCGCGCGTCCCCGTCACGGCGAGGCGGAAGAGAGCCGCACGGCATCACGGCCTTATGCTGGTCGCTCTGCCCCTGACCTTGCCAGGTGGTGGGCTGACGGTTGCTTGTCGAGCGAATCAGTGTTTCGCTAGCGCTTGAACTTGCCTGTCCCACCCTCAACTAAGCGGCTTCCCACCTGACCCGAGTCCTGCCCATGTCCCGCCTGTTCCAGCCCCTTACCCAACGCGGTCTGACCCTGCCCAATCGCATCGCCGTTTCGCCGATGTGCCAGTATTCGGCCCATGATGGCCTGGCCAATGACTGGCATCTGGTTCACCTGGGCGCCTATGCGAGCGGTGGCGCGGGCCTGGTGATTAGCGAGGCGACCGCTGTGCGTGCCGATGGCCGCATCAGCCCGCAGGATCTTGGCATCTGGTCGGATGCGCATATCGCGCCGCTGGCGCGTATTACCCGCTTTATCCGCTCGCAAGGCGCGGTGGCTGGCATCCAGCTGGCCCATGCCGGGCGCAAGGCGAGCTGCTTCCGTCCCTGGGCCGGCCGTAGTGGCGAAGTGCCGCTGGCCGAAGGCGGGTGGACCACGGTGGCGCCGTCTGCGCTGCGTTTTGCCGACAACTATCCGCTGCCGAGCGCCCTGAGCGAGGCGGAGATTGCCGCCCTGGTGCAGGACTTTGCCAACGCCGCGCGCCGCGCGCTGGCTGCCGGCTTCGAGATGGCCGAGGTGCATGCCGCGCATGGTTATCTGCTGCACCAGTTCCTGTCGCCGCTCAGCAATCGGCGCGACGACCAGTACGGTGGCAGCTTTGAGAACCGTATCCGCTTCCTGCTGGAAGCTGTGCAGGCCGTGCGCGCGGTCTGGCCCGACAGCCTGCCGCTATGGGTGCGCATTTCCGCCACCGATTGGGCCGAGGGCGGCTGGACGCTGGAAGATAGCGTGGCCCTGGCAGAACGCCTGCGTGGCCTGGGCGTGGACCTGATCGATGTATCCTCGGGCGGGATGCTGGCCACGGCCACTATCCCGCTTGGGCCCGGCTACCAGGTCGGCTTTGCCGAGCGCCTGCGCCATGGCGCAGGCATTGCGACTGGCGCGGTGGGCTTGATCACCGCAGCTGCGCAGGCGGAGGACATCCTGGCGCAGGGCAAGGCGGATATGGTGTTGCTTGGGCGCGAACTGCTGCGCAACCCCTACTGGGCGCTGAATGCGGCGGCCGAGCTGGGCGAGCCGGCCCAGTGGCCGCCCCAGTATCTGCGTGCCGCGCCCGTGGGCAGCGTTGCCCGCGCGACCCTCGACTATGCCGCAGCGCCGTCGGCCGAGGGGGCCTAGGGCTATAAAGGGAAGATCTTCCCCACGCTGGAGCGCAGCATGCAGAACGCCCGACTTGACCATGTGTTGGTGGGCCGCGAGAGCGGCATTTACCGGATGGCCTACCGCGAGTGGGGTGAGCCAGGCAATCCGCGTGTGATCGTCTGCGCGCATGGTCTGACCCGCAATGGGCGTGATTTCGAGCTGCTGGCCGAGGCGTTGGCCGCCGACTTTCGCGTGGTGGCGCCCGATGTACTGGGGCGCGGCGAGAGCGACTGGCTGCGCGACCCGATGGGCTATCAGCTGCCGCTGTATGTGCAGGACATGCTGGTACTGATCGCCCGCCTGCAGGTGCAGGAGCTGTACTGGTTCGGTACCTCGATGGGCGGGCTGATCGGCATGCTGCTGGCCGCCATGCCAGGCACGCCGCTGCGGCGTCTGCTGCTTAACGATGTCGGCCCGGTGCTAACGGCTGCCGCCCTGGCGCGCATCGGCCAGTATGTGGGCATGACGCCGCCCCTGCCCACGCGCGAGGCCGCTGAGCAATACATCCGCGCGATCTCGGCGCCGTTTGGCCCGCATAGCGAGGCAGAATGGGCGCGCCTGTGCGATGTGATGCTGAAAGCCGATGGCAGCGGCTGGCGTTTGAATTATGATGCTGGCATTGCTGTGCCATTTCGCCAGGGTGTGACCGGCGAGGATGTGGATTTGTGGCCCTATTACGAGCGGATTGCCTGTCCGGTGCTGCTCACGCGCGGTAGCCAGTCCGACCTCTTGAGCGCCGAAGTGGCCTGCGCGATGAGTGAACGTGGTCCGCGCGCGCAATGGATCGATTTCGACGGCGTAGGCCACGCGCCGACTTTTCTGCATGCCGACCAGATTGCCGTGGCGGCTGCCTTTTTCCGTACCGCCTAGCGGTATCAAAGTGACGCATGTTCGAACGCCTGCGGCCGCGCAAGCCGGCCGATGCCAACTTCAAGGCCGCGCGCCGCCTGCTGCCCCGCCTGCCTGAACTACCCATCATTGCTGGGCTGGAGGCGCTGCACGACCTGCTGGCTGAGGGGCTCGCGCAGTCACCCGATGCCGCCAGCGCGCGTCGCTTGGTGGAATTGATCGCTCCGGCGGCGGAAAGCTGTGCTGGCCAGGGCCTGGAAGCCCTGGCGGGCGCCGAGGACAATCCGGCCCGGCGCGACCTGACCGGCCAGCGCCTGGCGCGCCTGGCCGATCTGCTGGCCGGCGCCTGCTATGCGGAGGCGGTGCGCGAAACGCGTGCACTTGAGCAGGGCAGTGGTCGCCTGCAGGAACTCAATCGCCTGGCTGGTGGCTATTTTCAATGGTTTGGCATGGCCTGTACCGCCCGTGCCTTGCTCGACCCCCATGCAGCCAGCCAGGGCTGGCAGGGTGCCAGCCAGCTCTACCTGGCCCTGGTGCGCCTCGGTGCCCTGTCTGCCCAGCCTCAGCGTGCCGAACAGGAGCCAGCCCGCTCGCTCGCCTATCTGCTGCTGGCCTGCGATGTATTTCCGCAGCTTGATACCGCCAAGGATGTGGCCGCCGCCGTGCAGGTCTGTCTGTTGCTCAGCCGGCATGTCTGGCTGGCGGCCGATTTCTACCGGCAAACCCCGCTGGTGCAGCTGCCCGATGCGCTGGAAGCACAGCGCGCGGTGGGCTGGGACGGCAGCGGCCGGGTCGAGCCCACGCTCTGCTACGGCCTGGATGACTGCCTGCCCGCGCTGACGGCGCTGGAGATGCCGCTTGAAGCCACGCTGCTGGCCGCGCTGCGCCACGCCTGGTTCGAGCGCGCGAATCGTGCACCGCGCCCGGCGGTACGCAAGCTCGGTCACGCCTGGCTGGCGCTCGACTTCATGCGCATCCGCGGCCTTTTGGGTCAGAAACAGGCGCGCCGTCCGGCCAATGATCCCTTCCTGCACCGCGTAGCCCTGCTGGATGCCGACGAGGGCGGCGTGGCGCTGCGTATGAGTGCCGAGGTGGCCGCCCAGGCCAAGGGAGGGCTGATGGCGCTGGAAATGGGCAGCCGCGGCTGGTGGTTGGCGCAGATGACGCGTTGGCAGGCTGATGGCGTCAACGATGTGTTCCTGGCCGGCCGCTGGCTCGGGCAGAAGGCCGAGCCCTTGCGGGTGGAAGTGGGCGGATTGGTACGCCAGGCCCTGTATCTGCCGCCCGCCAGTGAGAACGCCTACCAGGCCGCCCTGCTGTTTGATGAGGCGCTGCCCAGCGCGCTGCGCAATCTCCTGGTCGACCTGGGCGATGGTGCGCAGAACATCAAGCTGGCCGCGGCCGAGAAGCTGGGCGCGCGCCTGCTGCGCTACCGCATCCTGGCGCAGAAGCAGGGCTGAGCCGGCCTAATCCGCCTGCCTCGCCAGTGCCTCGGCCTTCAACTTGGCGACCGGGTCGCCCTGACGCGCAGCGGCCGTGTACCAGAGCAGGGCCTTGGCGCGGTCGGGCGCCGTGCCATCGCCATGCTCATACATAGCGGCGACCAGATACTGCGCCGCCATATCGCCGCCCTCCGCGGCTTGTTCATACCAGATCACCGCTTGCCGAAAATCTTTGGCCACCCCGCGACCGAGGAAATACTGGGTGCCCAGGCTGAGCTGAGCCTGTGTGTGCCCCTGTTCAGCTGCACGCTGGAACCACTGGCTGGCCAGTGGCTGCGAACGCGGCACACCCTCGCCATGTTCATGCACGAGGCCCAGCGCATAGGCGGCATTCATCACCCCACCCCGCGCGGCTTTCTCCAGCCAGGGCAACCAAGCGCTGGTGTCGCTACCCGCTTCACCACGCTTGAGCATCATCGCGTAGTTGTACTGGGCGAGCGCATCACCCCCTTCGGCCAGCTGGCGGAACTGGGCCAGGGCCTGCGCATGCTGGCCAGCAGCATAGCTGGCGAAGGCGCGTGCATGGGCCGCCTCATCGGCCTGTACCGAGGGCAGCAACAATAGTCCGGCAAGCAGGCAGGGCAGTAGGGTAGGGTGGGGCATGATGAATCTCGTCTGGCGGTGCTGATGACTGGGTCGGGGAGGATGCGCGAATCTGTCGGTGGCATCGGTCTGCCTAGCCCGCTGGAAGACGAAAGTAACGCACCTGCTGGCGCAGATTCTCGGCCAGCGCGCTCATTTCCTCGGCCGTACTGGCCAGCTCCTCAGCCGCCGCGCTATCGGCCTGGGCCACGCGCGCGAATTCCTGCACCGCGCTGTCCATTGCCTGCACACCGGCCGCCTGCAGCTCGCTGGCCTGGGCGACCTCGGCGGCGCGTTCGGCCGCCATATGCATGCTGCCGTCCAGCGCGGTGAACTCCTCCGCGCTATCGGCAGCCAGCGCCTGGATGCGCGCGGTCAGTGCCGATACCTCATTCGCGGCGCTCTGGCTGCGCTGGGCGAGTTTGCGCACCTCGTTGGCCACCACGGCGAAGCCGCGCCCATAGCTGCCGGCGCGGGCGGCCTCAATCGCGGCATTCAGTGCCAGCATATTGGTCTGGTAGGCAATGTCTTCGACCAGGCTGAGCAGAGTGGAAATGCGCTGCATCTCGCCGCTGGCGGTCAGCACCAGCTCGATGCCGTGCCGGGTGCGCTGCTGGGCGGTACGGCTGAGCTGGGCGCTGGAGTTCGCGCTATCGCGCGTGTGGTCGATGCCGAAGCGAATCTGCGCCAGTGACTGATGGCTGTAGGTAATGCGCTGGCTCAGGGTCTCACTTTGCTGGCGCAGCTGCTCGGTGCTGGCGGCGATCTCGGCTGCATGGCTTTCCAGGGCTTGGCTGCCACTGTGCACCTCGCTGATCACCCGCAATAGCTGTTCGCGCATCTGGTCCAGCGCGGCTAGAAGGCTTTGCTGCGCATCGGCCCGGTAGCTGACCGGCAGGAGCAGATCACCTTGGGCGATGCGCTGCATGGCCAGCTTGGCCTGCTGCGGCTCGCCGCCCAGCTGTTGCTGCAGGCGGCGCCAGAGCAGATAGCCAGCCAGGGCCAGGGTAAGCAGGCCAAGGCCGGCCAGTAGCAGCAGACGCTGGCGGCTCTGCCTCAGCGTGTCGGCCGCCTGCTGGCGCTGGCGGGCTTCGTCCTGACGCGCCAAGTCGACCTGCTCGGCAATCGCCTGGCTGTGCCGGGTGAACAGGCTATTCATCCTGTCCATGACGGCCTGTGCCTGCTGCGGGTCATCACGTTGGATGGCGGGTAGCAGCTCGCCCTCCAGTAGCTGCAGATAATCGAGCGCGACGGGGCCGGCGCGCTCGCGCAAGGGTTGCAACAGGGCGGCGGGCAGCGTGCTGCGCTGCCAGTAGGCGAGGCGGGCGCGGAATAGTGCGCTGTGCCGCTCGAGCTCTCCCAGTCTTGCTGCGCTCGGCTGGGCCAGTTGTTCCTTGGCCAGCAGATGGATGTCGAGCAGATAGGCGGGTGGCGGCAGGATGTCGGCAACCAGGTCCTTGCTCTGCGCGATGCGCGTATCGATCGGCCCGCCGATGATCAGCTGGCTGGCTTGCTGCCAGGCCAGCGCAAACAGCAGACCCTGGCCGATCAGCAGGATGACGAAGAGCAGCAGGATGCTCTGGCGCAGGCTGGGCAGGGGAAGCGCTCTCACGCGGCCGCTCCTATCTGAACCGTGGCTAGCAGGCGGCGAGTACGGGCGGTGTTCGCGAGCTGCGGGGTGGTGACGCGCATGCGGGCTTTCGATGGCAATGAGGCGGAATGCAGACCTGTCTCCGTATTAGCCCATGTGTGCCGCGAATGCCGTTTGCCAGGCGTCAAATGCAAAAAAGCCGCCCATGGGGCGGCTTTCTCGTGGCGGGACGGCGACGGATTAGTCGAAGTCGCGGCCGCTCGGGAAGGACGGACGGTTGCCGCGCTTGCCGGCATTGGCGCGCGGCGAGTCGCTACGGCCACCAAAGCCGCCACCGTTACCGCGGTTACCATTGCCTTGCGGACGGGCACCACCGCTCTTGCGGTTGCCGTTCTCGAACGGGCTGTGCAGGGTCAGGCGTGGCTGCTCGGCGTACAGCGTCGGGTCGGCTTCCAGGCCCTTGAAGTTGCCGCTGCTGCGCGGCTTGCTGTCAAAGCGGTTGCCATCGTTGAAGGCAGGTTGACGATCGCCATAGCTGCGACGTTCGCCTTGCGGCTTGCGGTCGCCATACGGACGCTCGCCAGCAAAGGCCGGACGATCACCTTGCGGCTTACGATCGCCGAACGGGCGCTGTTCACGATCGCCAAAGCTCTTGCGCTCGCCATAGGGCTTTTGTTCGCGGTCGCCATAAGGCTTGCGATCTTCGAAGCGGTTTGGACGGCTGCTATCGCGACCGCCGCCGAAGCTGCGCTTTTCGCCAAAGCGGCTGCCGCCATTGCTCGGACGCGGTTCGAAGCGTGCCTTCAGGCCGTCGAATTCCACCGGATTGATCTTGCGGCCGATGAACTTCTCGATGCGGCGCAGGGCCGGCACTTCATGCTTGGCGGCAAACGAGATGGCGATGCCTTCGCGACCGGCGCGACCGGTACGGCCGATGCGGTGCACATAGTCTTCGGCGAACTTGGGCAGGTCGAAGTTCACCACGTGGGTGATGCCAGCCACGTCGATACCACGGGCCGCCACATCGGTGGCGACCAGCACATCGACTTCACCCTTCTTCAGGCGGGCCAGGGTCCGGGTACGTTCGCGCTGCGGCATGTCGCCATGCAGGGCGGCGGCCTTCTTGCCTTGGCCAAGCAGACGGTCGGCGAGGTCGCCGGCATCGAGCTTGGTGGCGATGAAGATGATGGCCTGGCCGACAGCCTCATCCGCCAGAATGTGGTCAAGCAGCTTGGTCTTGTGGCCGATGTCGTCAGCGTAGTGGAGCTTCTCGACAATCTGTTCCTGGCGACGGGCCGGGGCAGCGATCTCGATACGCTCGGGATTGTTCAGCAGCGACTGGGCGATGGTGGCGATATCGCCATCCAGCGTGGCCGAGAACAGCGCGGTCACGCGCTCCTTGGGCAGCTTGGTGGCGATATGGGCGATGTCATCGCGGAAGCCGAGGTCGAGCATGCGGTCGGCTTCATCCAGTACCAGCATTTCCAGGCGCGACAGATCGATACGGCCACGTTCGATCAGATCGATCAGGCGGCCAGGGGTGGCAACCAGGATTTCCACCGGGCTCGACAGCAGCTTGATCTGCAGCGGGTAGGGCATGCCACCCACGACGCTCACCACCTTGGCGTGGCGCAGTTGCTTGCCATAGGTTTCGGCAGCGGTCTTGATCTGGGCAGCCAGTTCGCGGGTCGGCGACAGCACCAGGATGCGCGGGCCTTTGCCCGGCTTGTCGGTTTTTTCAGTCAGGAAGTTCAGTGCCGGCAGCATGAAGGCGGCGGTCTTGCCCGTACCGGTCGCAGCCGAAGCCATCACATCGCGGCGAGCCATCAAGGTGGGGATGGCAGCTTGCTGGATCGGGGTAGGTTGGGTGTAGCCCGAGGTGATCAGCGTGTCGAGGATGGGTTGGGCGAGGCCGAGGTCGGCAAAAGTGACTTGAGTCAAAGCGTTTTCCTAAGTAGGTGCGCTTCCCCTTGAACAGTAGTAGGGGAAGCACGAACGAAGCCGAGCATGCACGCCAAGACAAACAAGCCCCTAGTGCTGGGCTGGCAGACAATAAGCTGCCTAGCGCGGCGAGCGCGGAATTCGTATTTTGCAAAGCCTAGTTATCAGGCTGAAAGCTGGGATCGACAGAGGCCGGAATGCGGCAGTCTTGCGGATCGGCAGCGCCAACATCGACGCTAACCGAAATGGCGCCAAGTACCATTGAAACTACTGCGGCGCGGAGGTCAGGGACGATGATTCGCAGGGACTGTGCCCGGCGAAGCTGCGCATTATCCTGAAAACAAAAGAAAAACTCAAATACTTTGTGCGGTGCAGTAGTTTTGCCGTGCTAAAATCGGCGGTTTCCAGTATTCCGAACTGACAGGTTTCTCAATCATGAGCCGCGCACTACGCAATATCGCCATCATCGCCCACGTTGACCACGGCAAGACTACGCTGGTTGACCAACTGCTGCGCCAATCCGGCACCTTCCGCGACAATCAACAGGTTGATGAGCGCGTGATGGACAGCAACGATCTTGAAAAAGAGCGCGGCATTACGATTCTGGCCAAGAACACCGCCATCGAATATGAAGGCACCCATATCAATATCGTTGACACCCCAGGTCACGCCGACTTCGGCGGTGAAGTGGAGCGTGTGCTGGGTATGGTGGATGGTGTGCTGCTGCTGGTGGATGCTGTGGAAGGCCCGATGCCGCAAACCCGCTTTGTGACCAAGAAGGCATTGGCGCTGGGCCTGCGCCCCATCGTGGTGATCAACAAGGTTGACCGTCCGGGCGCGCGTTGCGACTGGGTGCTGGACCAGACTTTTGATCTGTTCGACAAGCTCGGCGCGACCAATGAGCAGCTCGACTTTCCGGTGATCTATGCTTCGGGCCTGAATGGTTTTGCCAAGCTGGAACTCGAACATGAGTCGGATAATATGCGTCCGCTGTTCGAGACCGTGCTCAAGCATGTTCCCAGCCCTCCGGGCAACCCGGACGCGCCGCTGCAGATGCAACTGGCTGCCCTTGATTACTCGACCTACACCGGCCGTCTGGGCGTAGGCAAGGTGGTGAATGGTCGTATCAAGCCGGGCCAGCAGGTGGTGGTGATGAACCACGACGAGCAGGTGGCGTCTGGCCGTATCAACCAAGTGCTGGGCTTCAAGGGTCTGGAGCGCGTGCCGGTGGAAGGCGCCGAAGCGGGCGATATCATCATCATCTCCGGTCTGGACGACATTGGCATCGGTGTCACCATCTGTGACAAGGATGCGCCTGTTGGTCTGCCGGTACTGGGTGTGGACGAGCCGACCCTGACCATGGACTTCATGGTCAACACCTCGCCGCTGGCCGGCACCGAAGGCAAGTTCGTCACCTCGCGCCAGATTCGCGATCGCCTGACCAAGGAACTGCTGACCAACGTCGCCCTGCGCGTGGAAGACACCGAAGATGCTGACGTCTTCCGTGTGTCGGGCCGTGGCGAGCTGCACCTGACCATTCTGCTGGAAAGCATGCGTCGCGAAGGCTTCGAAATGGCCGTGGCCAAGCCGCGCGTGGTGTACAAGGAAATCGACGGTCAGAAGTGCGAGCCGTACGAAAACCTGACCATTGACCTGGAAGATGCGCACCAGGGCGGCGTGATGGAAGAAATCGGTCGCCGCCGCGGCGAGCTGACCAATATGGAATCGGATGGTCAGGGTCGTACCCGCCTCGAATACCATATTCCGGCTCGTGGCCTGATCGGCTTCCAGTCCGACTTCATGACCATGACCCGCGGTACTGGTCTGATGAGTCATGTGTTCGACGACTACGCACCGGTCAAGCCTGATATGCCCGGTCGCCACAATGGCGTGCTGATTTCGCAGGATAACGGCGAGGCTGTGGCTTACGCGTTGTGGAAGCTGGAAGACCGTGGTCGCATGTTCGTTTCGCCTGGCGACAAGCTGTACGAAGGCATGATCATCGGCATCCATAGCCGCGACAACGACCTGGTGGTCAACCCGATCAAGGGCAAGCAACTGACCAACGTGCGCGCCTCCGGCACCGATGAGGCAGTGCGTCTGACCACGCCGATCAAGCTGTCGCTCGAGTCGGCCGTGGAATTCATCGATGACGACGAGCTGGTGGAAATCACCCCGGTCAGCATCCGTATCCGCAAGCGTCATCTGCAGGAACACGAGCGCCGCCGCGCCAGCAAGGCTTCTGCTTAAGCAGATTGCCGCGCAATGAAAAAGGCCGCCTTCGGGTGGCCTTTTTTATTGCGCTCAGTGGCTGCTGGCGTCGGTTTGCTGTGGCATGGGCGGTGGGCTGTCCGTTTTCCACTCGCTTTGTTTGTATTGAAACTACATGCTGCTTTGCACAATCGAGCGCTTGCTTGACAGATTTTTCACTGGGACGTATGTTTCAAACAACCGTTTGACTGAATCAGCTATGCTTCGGCTTAAACGAGCGTCTGCCTTGGCGGGCGGGCGCGAAAATCTAGACTGGCAGAACAGATGAACGGTATGGGCGAGGTAAGGCAGATCGACACGGCGACGCGGATTCTGGATGCGGCCGAGGCGCTATTTGTCGAGCACGGCTTTGAGGCGACCTCCATGCGCATGATTACCCAGCGCGCGGAAGTGAACTTGGCGGCCGTGAACTACCACTTTGGTAGCAAGGATGCGTTGTTCCAGGGGGTGTTTACCCGCCGCCTGACACCGTTGACCCAGCTGGCCGTGCAAAGCCTGGACAAGCTGGAAACGGCGGCCAAGGGCGAGCCTTTATCGGTGGATGCCATCATGCATGCCTTTATGGATGCCGCATTGGATATTGCCCACGACCCGAAGCGGGGCGGGGTGATCTTCGTACGCTTGCTGAGCCGTACCTTTATCGAGGCGCATCCGGTGCTGCGTGAAAGCCTGCCGCGTCACTATGAGGAACTGGTCGGGCGTTATGCCAGTGCGACAGCCAAGGCGCTGCCGCATATCGATCCGGTGGAATTGCAGTGGCGGCTGAACTTCGCCTTCTCGGCGATTTTCAATGCCTTCGCCGGCAACAATATCTTGCGTCTGTTCGTCAGTGATCCGGTGGTCAATGCGCGCGCCCCGCGCTTGATCGCAACTTATTTGGTGCCCTTTGTGGTGGCGGGCTTAACTGCCCCGGCCATCGCGGCGGGTACTTCTCCCGATGTAAATCGGGCTTAACCTGGGAAGGAAGACCTCATGGCACTCACCATCCTGATCGTCGTGCTCGCGATTCTGGCGCTGGGCTATCTGCGCGCACCACTGATCGCCTGGACGGTTGCGGCTCTGGCCGGCATCGCTTATTCGGTATTTGCAACTGGCTGCCCTATCGGCTGGCTGATTGGCGCAGGCGTCGTTGCGCTGATCCTCAACCTGGCGCCCCTGCGCCGTGCCCTGATCACCGGGCCGATCTTCAGCATTTTCAAGAAGATCACCCCGGCCATGTCGCAGACCGAGCAGGAAGCGATCAATGCCGGTACCGTATGGTGGGATGCCGAGCTGTTCTCGGGCAAGCCCAACTTCAAGACCCTACACAACTACCCGGCCGCCAAGCTGACCGCCGAGGAGCAAGCCTTCCTCGACGGTCCGACCGAAGAGCTCTGCCGCATGATCGACGACTGGAAGATCGTCCATGAGCTGAAGGATCTGCCGCCAGACGTGTGGCAGTTCATCAAGGACAAGGGCTTCCTGGGCATGATCATCAAGAAGAAGTATGGCGGCGTGGAGTTCTCCAATACCGCTCATGCTCGCGTGGTGACCAAGATCGCCACCCGCGGTGGCTCGGCTGCCGTGTCGGTGATGGTGCCCAACTCGCTCGGACCGGGCGAGCTGCTGCAGCACTATGGTACCGAAGCGCAGAAGGACTACTACCTGCCGCGTCTGGCCAAGGGCCTGGAAATTCCGTGCTTTGCCCTGACTAGCCCCTACGCCGGTTCCGACGCTGGCGCGATTCCCGACTTTGGCGTGGTTTGCCGCGGTTCCTACACCGATCCGCGTACTGGTCAACGTCATGAGAACGTGATCGGTATCCGCCTGAACTGGGAAAAGCGCTGGATTACCCTCGCGCCTATCGCCACCGTGCTGGGCCTCGCTTTCAAGCTGCACGATCCGGAAAAGCTGCTCGGCGGTAAGGAAGATATCGGCATCACCTGTGCGCTGATTCCGGCTGAACACGAAGGTGTGCAGATTGGCCGTCGCCACTGCCCGCCGGGTTCGGTGTTCATGAATGGCCCGACCATGGGTAAGGATGTGTTCATCCCAATGGATTGGGTGATCGGTGGTCAGGACTACGTGGGTCAGGGCTGGCGCATGCTGGTCGAATGTCTGTCGGTCGGTCGTGCGATTTCCCTGCCGGCCATGTCGGTCGCCTCGGGCAAGTTCGCCAGCTTCGTGACCGGTGCTTATGCCCGCATCCGCGAACAGTTCGGCCTGTCGATCGGCAAGTTCGAAGGCGTGGATGAGGCGCTGGCCCGTATCGGTGGTTACACCTACCAGATGGACTCGGCGCAACGCCTGGCGCTGGCTGGCCTGGATAGCGGCGAAAAGCCGTCGGTGATCTCGGCCATCCTCAAGTATCACAACACCGAGCGCATGCGTAAGGTGCTCAACGACGCAATGGATGTGCACGGCGGCAAGGCTGTGGTGCTGGGCCCGCGCAACTACCTGGGCAACGCCTACCAGACCATTCCGGTTGGCATTACCGTGGAAGGTGCGAACATCCTGACCCGTTCGATGATCATCTACGGTCAGGGCGCCATCCGCTGCCATCCCTTTGTGCTGCGTGAGATGAAGGCGGCGATGGCCAATGACGGCGTGGAGTTCGATAAGGCCTTCTCCGGTCACCTCGGTTTCGTGCTCGATAACGCCATCCGCAGCTTCGTGCTCGGTATTACCGGCTCCAAGATTGCCTCGGCCCCGGTTGGTGGCGATATCGCCCAGTACTACAAGGATGTGGAACGTCTGTCGGCAGCCTTCGCGCTGGCGTCTGACATGGCCATGTTCAGCATGGGCGGCTCGCTCAAGTTCCGCGAGAAGATCTCGGCCCGTCTGGGTGATGTGCTGTCCAATCTGTATATCGCCACCGCCGCGTTGAAGCGCTTTGCTGATGATGGCAGCCCGAAGGAAGATCTGCCGCTGCTCAAGTGGTCGGTGCTGCAGGCGCTGCACGATGCCCAAGAAGCGATGACCGGCTTCCTGGCCAATCTGCCCAACCGCCCGCTGGCCTTCGTGCTGAACTGGATCATCTTCCCGCTCGGTCGTCACTTCACTACGCCGCGCGACCGTCTGGGTACCAAGATCGCCCGCATCCTGATGCAACCCGGTGCTGCGCGTGACCGCCTGACCCGTGACTGTTTCGTGCCGCAGGAAGAGACCGATGCCGTCGGCGTGCTCAATCACGCGCTGAACGCCCATATCGAGGCGGAAAGCACCGAAGGCAAGCTGCGTCGTGCCCAGCGCGATGGCAAGCTGAAGGCGCTGAATGCCAAGGGTCGTCTGGATGAGGCCCTGCAAGCTGGCCTGATCACCCAGGCCGAGTTTGATGCCGTGACCCGTGCGCGTCGTCTCAAGCGCGAAGTCATCATGGTGGATGACTTTGACAAGATGCTCGACAAGCACGATACGGAAATCAGCTCGCGCGAACCTGTATAAGTACAGACCTTGTGCAAGAAAAAATCCCCGGCCCAGGCTGGGGATTTTTTTCGTTTGTGCGCGCCACAACAGTGTGACAAAAAAGTCGCAAGCTGTGGCTAGTCCTACTGTTGGTGCGGTTTTCGACTGTTTACTCTAGGGGCTGTGATATTCTCGACCCAGTCCTGCCGAGCGCTTGAGAGGCTGGGTTAGTTTTCTCTTCTTCTAATAACGGAGACACATCAATGAGCAAGCACGCACTTCGTGTAACCACGCTGCTGGTCAGCGCCGCCCTGGCTCAACATGCCTATGCCTCGGGCTTTCAGTTCAGCAGCCAGTCGGCCGCTAACCAGGCTACCGCCAACTCCAGCGCGGCCGAAGTCGTCGATGCCAGCACGATTTCCTACAATCCCGCTGGTCTCAGCTATCTGGAAGGCAATCAGTTCTCGGGCACGCTGACCGTGGTTTCACCCTCGATCAAGGCCAAGAATGCGCAGGCTACCACTCCGCTTGGCAATAAGATTACCGACGGTAACGGTAATACCATCACTAATGACAGCATTGGTGATCCGGCTGCTGCGCCTCACGCTTATCTCTCTTCGCGTTTGAGTGACAAGGTGGGTATTGGGCTGGGTGTCTACGTGCCTTTCGGCTCGGGAACCGATTATGAGCGTAACTCCGTGCTGCGCTACAACGTCAACCAGACCATGCTGAAAGTGTTGGCACTGAATCCGGCTATGTCGCTCAAATTGACTCCCAAGGTATCGGTCGGTTTTGGTGTGATCGCCCAGCACGCCGATGCTGAGCTGCGCCAGTACGCCAACTTTGCGTCCTCTATGTTTGGTGGATTCACACGTCAGGCTGCTCAATTAAACGCGGCCGGAGATCAAGCCGCGGCCAATGGTAATGCCGCTGCTGCCGCTGCCCTCTATGCTTCCGCTGACCAGATGGAGGCTGCTGCAGGGAAGGCCTTGGCGCAGGATGGTAAGGGGCCCTTGGATGGCTATGCCGAGATCAATGGCGACGATTGGGGCTTTGGCTTCAACTTCGGTGCGCTGTGGGATGTCAGCGATAGCACGCGCGTGGGTTTCAGCTACCGCTCCAAGGTCAAGCATGAGTTGCGCGGTACGGCTGATTGGACGCTCCCCACTGGCGCTGCGGTTGATTCGATCAATACCAACCTGACCCCGCTGGGCACCAGCGTTCGTTCGGTGGTGGAAAACTCGCTTGGCTATGTGGATTCGGCCGCCTCGGTTGCTGTGACCACGCCGGAATCGTTCTCGCTGCATCTGATGCAGCAAGTCAACCCGGCCACCAAGCTGTACGCCGATATCAGCTACACCAAGCATTCGAGCTTTACCCAGGCTGATGTGATCTATGCCGTGCCTAAGGTCACTATCGACACGTCTGCTGATGGTAAGACCAACTTCACGCGCCTGCAGCCGAAGTGGAAGAACACCACCAAGATCGCCCTGGGCGGTAGCTATCAGTTCTCTGATGCCTTGCAGCTGCGTGCTGGTCTGGCGCACGACAAGTCGCCGGTGCCAAGCGAGAACGACCGCCTGAGCACCCTGCCTGATAGCGACCGCACCTGGCTGTCGCTGGGTGGCAAGTATGCATTCAATAAGTCGCTGACCCTGGATGCGGCCTACACCTACATCATGATCAAGGACGCATCGGCCAAGGTGAATGGTTACTGCGGTGGCACCCGCCCGGATCTGGTTGCTTACCAGAACAACCCATCGCAAACCCCGGGGGCGGTTAACTGCGTGTCCAGCTATACGGCAGGTACCGTGGACTTTGACAGCAGCGCCCATCTGATCGGTCTGCAAGCCAGCTACCGCTTCTAAGCGCTCGCGCAGTAAAATCTGGCCAGTGCGGGGTCTATTCCCGCGCTGGCTTTTTTGCTTTTTGTGTTGAAAAACAGACGGTAATGCCAAGCTGGGAAAATTCAATGGCACAATGTGATCAGCGTATCGAGCAAGCGCTTGAATAAAACGAACGTTTGCATTAGTGTCTACACTGATTTTCTCGTGGTTGAATTTTGCGAGCCCCCGATCGACTCCCTACATCGAGGAACACCATGTCCCAATCCAAATTCATCGTCCGCAAGGTAGCCGTACTCGGCGCCGGCGTGATGGGTGCGCAGATTGCTGCCCACCTTGCCAACGCCAATGTGGAAGCCATTCTGTTTGATCTGCCGGCCAAGGAAGGCCCCAAGAGCGGTATCGCGCTGAAAGCCATCGAAGCGCTGAAGAAGCAGAACCCGGCTCCGCTGGCCTCCAAGGCCCGTGCTGATTTCATTACCCCGGCCAACTACGATGAGCACCTGCATCTGCTCAAGGATTGCGACCTGGTCATCGAGGCGATTGCCGAGCGCATGGACTGGAAGCTGGGCCTGTACGAAAAGGTCGCCCCGCATCTGGGCGCCAACACCATTTTCGCCACCAATACCTCGGGCCTGTCGATCAATAAGCTGGCTGAAGGTACGCCGGAATCGATGCGCGCGCGCTTCTGCGGCATCCACTTCTTCAATCCGCCGCGCTATATGCATCTGGTGGAAATCATCCCCTGCGTGACTTCTGACGCCGCCATGCTCGACCAGCTGGAAGGCTTCCTGGCCACCACGCTGGGCAAGGGCGTGATCCGCGCCAAGGACACCCCGAACTTCGTCGCCAACCGCATCGGTGTGTACTCGATGCTGGCCGCCATCCACAACGCCGAGAAGTTCGGTATCCGCTTCGACATTGTCGACGACCTGACCGGCCCGCGCCTCGGTCGTCCGAAGTCGGCCACCTTCCGTACCGCTGACGTGGTCGGCCTCGACACCTTCGCCCATGTGGTGAAGACCATGCAGGACACCCTGCCGAACGACCCGTGGCATGCGCTGTTCCAAAGCCCGGTCTGGCTGCAGAAGCTGATCGAAGCCGGCGCCCTGGGCGCCAAGAGCAAGGTTGGTATCTACAAGCGTGAAGGCAAGACCAAGCTGGTGCTCGATCCGGCCGCTGGTACCTATGTGGAAGCCAATCAGAAGGGCGACGACGCGGTCAAGGAACTGATGAAGATCAAGGATCCGGGCAAGCGTCTCCTCAAGCTCAAGGAATCCGCCAATCCGGAAGCCCAGTTCCTGTGGGCCTGCTTCCGTGATGTGTTCCACTACATCGCTTTCCACCTCGACACCGTGGCCGACAATGCCCGCGATGTCGACCTGGCCATCCGCTGGGGTTTCGGCTGGAACGAAGGTCCGTTCGAAACCTGGCAGGCCGCTGGCTGGAAGCAGGTTGCCGAATGGATCAAGGCCGATATCGATGCCGGCAAGACCATGGTGAACGCGCCGCTGCCGGCCTGGGTGTTCGAACGCGAAGGCGTGCACCAGCCGGAAGGCTCGTTCAGCGCCAGCAAGAACGCGCTGGTGCCGCGCTCCACGCTCGACATCTACCAACGTCAGCTCTTCCCGGCCCAGTTGGTCGGTGAAGCTGCCCCGGTGTACGGCGAGACCGTATTCGAGAACGAAGGCGTGCGCGCCTGGACCTCGGGCGACGGCGTGCTGGTGGTGACCTTCCTGTCCAAGGCCCATGCCATCGGCCCGGCCGTGCTGGAAGGCATCAACAAGTCCATCGATATCGCTGAAGCCAAGTTCAAGGGCCTGGTGATCTGGGCGCCGGAAGAACCGTTCTCGGTTGGTGCCGATCTGTCGTCCATGCTGCCCGCCTTCATGGCCGGCGACTGGGCCAGCATCGAGAAGATGCTGAGCGACTTCCAGGCCATGACCATGCGCCTGCGCTACAGCCAGATCCCGGTAGTGGCCGCAACCAAGGGTTATGTGTTCGGTGGCGGCTGCGAAGTCTGCCTGCATGCCGACCGCGTGGTTGCTCACCTGGAAAGCTATGTCGGCCTGGTCGAAGTGGGCGTGGGCCTCTTGCCTGGCGCCGGCGGCACCAAGGAATTCGCCCTGCGCGCTGCGCAAGAGGCGCGTGGTGATGTGTTCGCCGCGCTCAAGGACCGCTATATGTCCATCGCCACCGCCAATGTGGCCAAGAGCGCTGAAGAAGCCAAGCAGATCGGCTTCTTCCGTGACTCGGACGTGATCGTGTTCAACCAGTACGAACTGCTCTACGTGGCCAAGCAACAAGCACTGGCCCTGGCCGAGTCGGGCTACCGTGCCCCGCTCAAGGTCAAGGGCTTTGCCGTGGCCGGTCGCGCCGGTGCCGCATCGATCAAGGGTTCGCTGGTCAATATGATGGAAGGCGGCTTCATCTCCAAGCACGACTACCATATCGGCGCGCTGATCGCCGACATCATCACCGGTGGCGATGTGGAAGCCGGAACCCTGGTGGACGAACAGTGGATTCTCGACCTCGAGCGCAAGGGCTTCCTGTCCCTGCTCAAGAACGAGAAGACCCAGGAACGTATCGCCTACATGCTGCAGAACAACAAGCCGCTGCGTAACTAAGCCTGTCACTAAGGCGTGCAGCGTGGCTTTAGCGGTGAGCGAAGGCCCCGGCAAAGCCGGGGCTGAGGCGGCGGGGCAGGGTGGTCAGGGCTTAGTTACCCTGTTTCAACCCGACTCCCCCGCCCTCGCCGCCGCGAGGGAGCCTCGCTGGCGCTCGATAGCGCACCGTTCGCTCGGTGCGTCGACACTAAGACTGAATTTCTGGCTGTGTAGTCCGGGCGTGGCCCGGAAACAGGAGAATTGAAATGACCAAGCAAGTTCAAGAAGCCTACATTGTTGCGGCGACCCGTACGCCGGTAGGCAAGGCCCCGCGCGGCATGATGCGTTTCATCCGCCCGGATGACATGCTGGCCCACACCATCCGTGAAGCAATGGCCCAAGTGCCGACGCTGGATCCGGCTTTGGTGGAAGATGTGATTGCCGGCTGTGCCTTCCCGGAAGCCGAACAAGGCCTGAATATGGCCCGTATCTCGGCCCTCTTGGCCGGTCTGCCACACACCACCGGCGGCCTGACCATCAACCGCTACTGCTCGTCCGGTATCAATGCCGTGCAGATCGCCGCCGACCGCATCCGTATGGGTGAGGCCGATGTGGTGATCGCCGGTGGCGCTGAGTCGATGTCGCTGGTGCCGATGATGGGTAATAAGGTTTCCCTGAACCCGGAAATCTTCGCCAAGGACGAGAATGTCGGCATCGCCTACGGCATGGGTCTGACCGCGGAGAAGGTTGCCCAGCAGTGGGGTGTGTCGCGTGAAGATCAGGACGCCTTCGCGGTCGAATCCAACCGTCGTGCGATTGCAGCCATCGAAGGCGGCGAGTTCACCCAGGAAATCAGCCCGATCGAGGCGATCTACCGCAACCCTAACCTGTCCACCGGTGAAGTTGAGATCATCAAGAAGATCCTGACCACCGACGAAGGTCCGCGCGCCGGCACCAGCATGGAAGGTCTGGCCAAGCTGAAGACCGTGTTTGCGGCCAAGGGCTCGGTGACTGCTGGTAACTCCTCGCAGATGTCGGACGGCGCTGCTGCCGTGGTCATCGTGTCCGAGAAGATCCTCAAGCAATTCAACCTGGTGCCGCTGGCCCGCTATGTTGGCTTCGCCGTCAAGGGCGTGCCGCCGGAAATCATGGGTATTGGCCCCAAGGAAGCGATTCCGGCCGCGCTCAAGGTGGCGGGCCTCAAGCAGGACGACATCAGCTGGATGGAACTGAACGAAGCCTTCGCCGCACAGGCTCTGGCGGTGATCCGCGATCTGGGCCTCGATACCAGCAAGGTCAACCCGCTAGGTGGTGCGATTGCTCTCGGCCACCCGTTGGGTGCCACCGGTGCGATCCGTACCGCGACCCTGGTGCACGGCATGCGCCGTCACGGCCAGCAAGGCAAGTACGGCATGGTGACCATGTGTATCGGTACCGGTATGGGTGCCGCCGGCATCATTCAGTCGCTGTAAAGCAAGCTTGTCGCATCCTGAAGGCCGGTTGGGCAGCTTTGCCCGCCGGCCTTTTTGCCGAGCGCTTGCTTCGGCTATGATGCGAACAGATTTCAGGCGGCCCCGGCTGCGAACCCAGAGACGGAGAGACAGAATGAAAAAAGCAGTAGCCCTACTACTGATGACGGCCAGCATGGTCGTCGGTGCTGCCGAAATTGGCGGCGTCAAGCTGGAGGACAATCTGAAGGTCGGCGGTAGCGATCTGCAGCTCAATGGCGGCGGCGTGCGGGTGAAGTTCGGCATCGCCAAGGTCTATGTCGGCGCGCTGTACACCGCGCAGAAGACGGCTGATGCGAATGCCGTGATCAGTGCCACCACGCCGCGTCGCATGCAGATCAGCATGCTGCGTGATGTGGCTGCGGAAGACCTGCATTCCTCGTTTATCGACGGCCTGGAGGACAATACCAGCAGCGCGGAATTCGCCGGCTTCAAGCCGCGTATCCAGGAAATGAATGCGATCTTCCAGTCGGTGAAGGAAGTGAAGAAGGGCGATGTGATTGCGCTGGATTTCATCCCGGGCAAGGGCACCCAGATCACTGTGCGCGGCCAGGTCAAGGATGTGATCGCCGGCGATGATTTCGCCCGTGCCCTCCTCAAGATCTGGCTGGGTGGCAAGCCCGCCAGCAGCGATCTGAAGAAGGGCCTGCTGGGCAGCAAGTAAGCTCGGCCGCGAGGCAAAACAGAAAGCCACCCACGCGGTGGCTTTTTGTTTGCCCGTGCCGGCCCAGAGCGCTTGCTTGGCTGGCTATGCCGACGCGCGCCGAAGTGCTAAAGTTCGGCCCCTTCGAGGGTTGTCAGCCGGGAGTAAGCAATTGAGCAGCAAGGGGAAAAGCGTGTTGTTCGTCTGTATGGGCAATATCTGTCGTTCGCCCACAGCCGAAGGCGTATTCCGCGAGCGGGCGGCCGTGGCCGGGCTCGAGCTGCTCATTGATTCGGCCGGCACCCATGGTTACCACGCGGGTGAGGCGCCCGATCGACGCTCGCAAAAGCATGCACTGCGGCGTGGTTATGATTTGTCGCGCCAGCGCGCGCGCCAGGTGAAGGCGGATGACTTCCAGCGCTTCGATCTGATCCTGGCCATGGACCAGCACAATCTGGCCGTGCTGAAGGACAAATGCCCGCCCGAGCAGCAGCATAAGCTCAAGCTCTTGCTCAGCTATGGTCGGCTCGACCCGCAAGGCGAGGTGCCCGACCCCTATTACGGCGGTGACGCCGGCTTCGAACGTGTGCTCGACCTGATTGAGGATGCGGCCGACGGTCTGGTGAGCGCGCTGCGCCAGCCCTGACTTGCGGGCCGCAGAGCGGCCAGCCATAACACAGCAGTTTTGCCGATTTCTTTTATTTCATAACGCTCAGGGGATCCATCCATGCTCGAAACGCTGTTCAAGCTGCGTGAGCACGGCACCAATGTGAAGACAGAGGTGCTGGCCGGCTTTACCACCTTCCTTACGATGGCCTACATCATCTTCGTCAACCCGGCCATCCTGTCCGAGACGGGTATGGACTTCAAAGCGGTATTCGTGGCGACCTGTATCGCTGCGGCGCTTGGTTCGGCGGTGATGGGCCTGGTGGCCAACTACCCGATTGCACTGGCGCCCGGCATGGGTCTGAATGCCTATTTCACCTTCAGCGTGGTCAAGGGCATGGGCGTGAGCTGGCAGGTGGCGCTAGGCGCCGTCTTCCTGTCTGGCGTGATCTTCATGGTGGTCAGCCTGTTCAAGGTGCGTGAGGCCATCGTGAATGCGATTCCGCACTCGCTCAAGCTGGCCATCTCGGCCGGTGTGGGCCTGTTCCTGGCCATCATTGCGCTGAAGAACGCCGGCATCGTGGTGGCCCATCCGGCCACCCTGGTCACCCTGGGCAATGTCCATGACCCCAAGGTGCTGCTGGCCATCTTCGGCTTCCTGCTGATCCTGGCGCTCGAGTACCGCAAGGTCACCGGTGGCGTGATCATCGGCGTGCTGGTGGTGACCGTGCTGGCCATCCTGCTCGGCTATCAGCAGTTCAATGGCGTGTTCTCCATGCCGCCCAGCATCGAACCGACCTTTATGCAGATGGACCTGGAAGGCGCGCTGACCGCCGGCCTGTTGGGCGTGGTGTTCGTGTTCTTCTTTGTTGATCTGTTCGATACCACCGGCACCCTGGTGGGCGTTTCGCACCGTGCCGGCCTGCTGGATAGTGAGGGCAAGCTGCCGCGTCTGAAGAAGGCGCTGATGGCCGATTCGACCGCCATCGTGGCCGGCGCTGCGCTTGGCACCTCCAGCTGCACCGCCTATGTGGAATCGGCCGCTGGCACCGCCGTGGGCGGCCGCACCGGCCTGACCGCCGTGGTGGTGGCGTTGCTCTTCCTGGCCGCACTGTTCCTGTCGCCGCTGGCTGGCGCCGTGCCGGCTTATGCGACCGCGCCGGCCCTGTGCTACGTGGCGGTGCTGATGGCGCGCGGCCTGGCCGAGATCAACTGGGACGACCTGACCGAGTCGGCACCGGCTGTCATCACCGCGGTGGCCATGCCCTTCACCTTTTCGATTGCCGACGGCATTGCGTTTGGCTTTATCAGCTATGCGGGCCTGAAGCTGCTGGCTGGGCGCCACAAGGACATCTCGCCAGCGGTGATCGTGATCGCCGGGCTGTGGATTCTGAAATTCGCGCTGTTCTGAGCCTAAGCTGATCCAGCTGGCGCGAGTGCCGCAGCCGCGGCGCTCGCGCGTTTTATTTCCAGAGACCTTCTTATGCTGCTCGACCCTGTTTCCTATATCCGCGACCGCATCCGTACCGTGCCCGACTGGCCGCTGGCTGGTGTGCAGTTCCGCGATATCACCCCGCTGCTGCAGGACCCAAAGACCTTCCGTGTGCTGGTCGATCTGTTCGTACACCGCTATATGGACCAACAGATCGATGTGGTGGCCGGTGTCGATGCGCGCGGCTTCATCCTCGGTTCGGTGATTGCCTATGAGCTGAATCGTGGCTTTGTGCCGGTACGCAAGAAGGGCAAGCTGCCCTTTACCACGGTGGCGGAGGAATACGAGCTCGAGTACGGCTCGGCGACCGTCGAACTGCACTCGGATGCGATTCACGCCGGGCAGCGCGTGCTGCTGATCGACGATCTGGTCGCCACGGGCGGCACCATGATTGCCGCTGCCAAGCTGATCCGTAAGCTGGGTGGCGAGGTGATCGAGGCGGCGGCGATTGTCGATCTGCCTGAGCTCGGTGGTTCCCAGCTTGTACAGGCGCAGGGCATTCCTCTGTTCACTGTGTGCGACTTCGCAGGGCACTAGCCAGCCGTCGCTTCATTCGCTTCATCCATGCAAAAGGGGCCTTGCGGCCCCTTTTTTCTTGTGTGTGACGCGCTACCAGCCCACGGCCGCCGGCATGGCCGGTTCGTCGCGTAGTACTGCCAGCAGTTCGGCCGTGGGCAGGACTTCGATGACCTGGCCTGGGGTGACCAGCTCGGCCAGCACGCTGTTGTAATGCTCGACAATGCTCTCGGCGCGCAAGGCGCCACGGTCGAAAGCCAGGTGGGCGTCACTGGCCAGGATCAGGTCAAAGCCATTGGCCAGGGCGCGCTTGGCGGTGGCATCAATGGCGCTATCGGTACCGGTGCCGCATAGGACGATGCTGTGTACGCCCGCCTCGCGCAGCTGGCGCGCCAGGCCCGAGCCGGCGAAGGCGTCGGTGCCATAGCGGCGCAGCACCTGCTGGCCCTTGCCGGGTGAAGCGCTCAGGTCGGCGCGCTCCAGCGCGTTCTCCACATGGAACACTCTCTCGCCCGCTTCACTGAAGCCACGTACCAGCGCCTGAATACGTTCGCTCACCCGCGCAGCCTGCCCGACAGCAGACACGCCTTGCCATTGCAATCCATCTACAACTACCAGGGCCCAGGTCATGATGCGCTCCATTTAGCAGATCGGTCGGCGATCAGTGTTAGGGCTGTGACAGCACATCTGAACTGATCGGTTTCGATGTGAGACTAGTTAGTATCATTTGGACTGTCAAGTTTCAAAACGAGACTGAAGCGGCTAGAATGCGGATTGTCAGTCCAGCAGGGCCGTCAGCGATGGAGAATAGACGCGCATGGAAGCCACCACCTTTCGTCAGAAAATGCAGATTGCCCGTGAGGATGCCATCCTCAGCGCGGTGAATACGCTGCTGGCCAGCAAGGGCTTCGAAGCCATGACGGTGGATGATGTCGCCGCCGAAGCCGGTATCGCCAAGGCCAGCCTGTACCGGCATTTCCCGTCCAAGGAAGACCTGGCTGCCGCGGCCATGGCGCGCATGCTGGATGAGGTGCTGGCGCTGTGCGCGAGCCTGCCGGCCGAGCAGGATGAGGTGGACAAGCTGAAGGCGGTCGCGCACTGGGCCATGTTTAGCCAGCTCGCGGGCACCATGCCTTCGCTGCCACATGCGAACTCCTCGCTGGTGGCAACCTTGTCACGCAACGAGGCCTATCTGCAGCGGGTGTTCAAGCTCAGCGACTGCATGGGCGAGTGGATTGTGTTGGCGCAGGAGAAGGGCAGCTTGAATGCCGCGCTGCCGCCGCAGCTGATCCTGTACAACCTGTTTGCCCGCGCCTGCGACCCAGTGCTGGCTGTACTCAAGGCTACCGGCGGCTATAGCGATGCCGAGGTGGTCGAACTACAGTGGCAGGCCTGTTTTAGCGGCCTGGGCGGCAAAGCCTGAGCTGGATTGTTAGCAAAAAAACGGCCGCGATGCGGCCGTTTTTACTAGCTGCTACCTGCCGGAGCTTAGAAGCCGGCTTCCAGCAGCTGCTCGCGGGTCAGCAGAAAGACGAAGCCATCGCCCGAGCTGGTGTCCAGCCAGGTGAATTCCAGCTCCGGGTACTGTGGCTCCAGTACGGCGCGGTTATGGCCGATCTCCACCACCAGCACGCCATGCGGATTCAGGTACTGGCTGGCCGTCTCAATGATGATGCGGGTGATGTCGAGGCCATCTTCGCCGCTGCCCAGCGCGAGTTCGGGCTCGTGCAGATATTCCTGCGGCAGGGCGGCAACCGAGGGGGCGTCCACATAGGGTGGATTGGAGATGATCAGGTCATAGCTTTCGCCCTCGACCGCGCCGAACAGATCGGAAGGCAGCAGGCGCACGCGTTGCTCAAGCCCATAGTCACACACATTGATGGCGGCCACGGCCAGCGCATCCTCGGACAGATCGACTGCATCGACCTCGGCATCCGGATAGTGCTCGGCCAGCAGGATGGCCAGGCAACCCGAACCCGTGCACAGATCGAGCGCGCGGTGCACGAGCTCCGGGTACTCGATCCATGGCTCCAGCGCCGTAGGCAGCAGTTCGGCGATAAACGAGCGCGGCACGATCACCCGCTCATCCACATAGAAGCGATATGGCCCGAGCCAGGCTTCCTGGGTCAGGTAGGCGGCTGGCTTGCGCGTGGTAACGCGAGCTTCGATCAGTGCCAGCGTGCGCGCAATCTCCTCGGGCAGCAGGCGCGCATCGAGGAAGGGTTCCAGCTGTTGCAGCGGCAGGTGCAGGCTGTGCAGGACCAGATAAGCTGCCTCGTCCCAGGCACTGCCATTGCCATGGCCGAAGAAGAGCTTGGCCTCGCTAAAGCGCGACACGGCGAAGCGCAGCAGGTCGCGGACGGTGAACAGGTGTTGGGGGGCAGCGGTAAACATGGTGGGCGAATGGGGGAGGGCGCAAAGCGCGCATTCTATCCGGAGCGGGGCGGTGCTGCTGTTTTTACGCGGAAAATCCTTTGGAATTCGCGGCTTAGATTTGCAGTATCAGTCTTCCCGCGTATAGTGCGAACCTCACGGGCGTCAGGCCCGTTTTTGTCTTGGAGATTCACCCGCATGTCATTTGACAGCCTCGGCTTGCATGCCGAGATTCTGCGCGCCGTGCTCGATTCCGGCTACACCGAACCTACGCCGGTGCAAGCCCGCGCCATTCCTGTTGTCCTGTCCGGCCGCGACGTGCTCGCGGGTGCCCAAACCGGCACCGGCAAGACGGCGGCCTTTACCCTGCCGCTGCTGCACAAGCTGCAACCCTATGCGAATACCAGCGCCTCACCGGCGCGCCACCCGGTACGCGCGCTGATCCTGACCCCGACGCGCGAGCTGTGCGATCAGGTGTTCGACAGCGTGGTCACCTATAGCAAATACCTGCCCATCCGCGCCACGGCCGTGTTCGGCGGCGTGGACATGAAGCCACAGACCGAGTCGCTGCGTCGTGGCTCGGAAATCGTGGTCGCCACGCCGGGCCGCCTCTTGGACCATGTGCAGGGCAAGACCATCAATCTGTCCCAGGTGGAGATGCTGATCCTGGACGAAGCCGACCGCATGCTGGACATGGGCTTCATCCTCGATATCCGCAAGATTCTCAGCCTCCTGCCCGCGCATCGCCAGACCCTGCTGTTCTCGGCCACCTTTGCGCCCGAGATCAAGAAGCTGGCCGAGGATTTCATGCGCTCGCCCGAGACGATCGAGGTGGCGCGCCGCAATGCCACCAATGAATCGGTCGAGCAGCATATCCATAGCGCCGAAGCCGGCAATAAGCGCCGCGTGCTCGCCCACCTGATCCGCCATCACGATATGCAGCAGGTGATCGTGTTCACCCGCACCAAATTGATGGCCGACCGTCTGGCGCGTGAACTCAAGCGCGATGGCTTCAACTGCGAAGCGATCCATGGTGACCGCACCCAGCAGTCGCGCCTCGAGACGCTGGCTGCCTTCAAGGAAGGTACCTTGCGCGTGCTGGTGGCCACCGATGTCGCGGCGCGCGGCCTCGATGTGTCGGAGCTGCCCTTCGTGGTCAACTTCGAGATGCCCACCAATCCGGAAGACTATGTGCACCGCATTGGTCGTACGGGTCGTGCCGGCGCCTTAGGGATTGCCATCTCCCTGGTCAGCCCGGAAGAGGACAAATCGCTGGTGCTGGTGCGCAAGCTGACCAATAAGCCGCTGGAAATCAGCGAAGTGCCTGGTCAGATGGAGTTTGGCCGCCCGCGCGAGCGCAGCAATGGCAGCAGCGCAGCGCCAACCGCCCCGCGCGAATACCGTGAATCCTATGAGCCGCGTGAATCGCGCGAGCCACGTGCACACCGCGAAAGCGGCCGCCGCGTAATCGAGCAGGTGGAAACCCCGCTGGTGGAAGGTCGTCGCCGCAATCACGACGCCGCTCTGGGCGGTCGCGTGGCCGGCAGCGTGCATCGCTTCCACCATGGCCGCGAAGTGGTGCGCGAGGTGCCAGCCTTGCTGCTGCCACCGCGTTACACGGTCAGCAAGTAAGTCGGCAAGTTAAAAGGGCGTGCGCATAGCACGCTCTTTGCATTTGGGAATTCAGCATGCAGAAAGACTGGCAAACCCTGCTGCACGCAAGCATTCCGCTTGCGCAAGCCATGCAGGTCCGCGTGCAGGCACAGCCCGATGGGCGGCTGGCGCTGACCGTGCCGCTGGCACCGAACCGGAATGATAAGGGCACGGGCTTTGGTGGCAGCTTGGCCACGCTGGCAACCTTGGCTGGTTGGGTGGAAACCCAGCGCCAGCTCGATCAGGCCGGCTTGGGCGAGGGGGTGGAGATCGTCATCCAGCGTGGCGAGACCGAGTACCTGCTACCCGCCGAGGCGGACTTTTGCGCCTGCGTGCTGCCTTTAACTGCCGAAGACAGCGAACGCTTCTGCCGCCTGTTTGCGCGGCGTGGCCTGGCCCGGCTGACGCTGCAGGTGGCGCTGTACTGCGGCGAGCTGCTGGTGGCGCGCTTTCGCGGCGACTACGTGGCCAAGCGCGCCGACGGCACTTAGCCGCGGTAGGCAGCGCGCCCGCCCCAGATCGCTTCCATATTCACATAGGCCGACAGCTGCTTGGGGTCGACAGTTTCCTTGATGGCGAACTGGTCGATGCCAGTATCGCGTGCAATCGCCAGCGACAGCTTGTGGCCATCGGCACTGAGAATGCTCTTCACCTGCGGCGTGCTGACCTTGCTGCCCGCGCGCGCCACCACGCCGATTTCGCCATTGGCCAGCCTGACCAGCATGCCGGGTGGGAAGATGCCCAGGGTCTTGATGAAGTGGGCTGCCAGGTTCTGGTCCACCGTCTTGCCGCGTTCGAGCAGAATGCCCTTCAAGGCCACATTCGACGCCACCGCCGGGCGGTAGGAGCGCGGCGTGACGCGTGCGCAGAACAGGTCGGCCAGCGCCACGATGCGTGCGCCCTCGCTGATCTGTTCTTCCCAGAGCCCGCCCGGATAGCCGCTGCCATCCAGACATTCATGATGCTGCTCGACCGCGGCCAGCCAGATCGGATCATCCACACCGGCTTCGCGTAGCATATCGGCGCTCATCATCGGGTGGCGCTCGAGGCGACCGCGCTGCGATGAGGTTAGCGGGGTGGTCTGCTCCTTGAGCTGGTCCTGGAATTCGATCATGCCCAGGTTCATGGTCAGCGCGGCACAGACGATGGAGCGCGTCTCGGCGGCGGGCTTTTCCAGCGAACGGCACACCAGCGCGCTGACGATGGCCGCATTGACCATATGGCGGATCGCATACTTGCCCTCCTGGCGCAGCAGGATCATGGCAATCGCCACATCCGCATCACTCTCGCAGGCCACCACTACGGCATCGGCCAGCTCGCCGACCTTGCTGCTCAACCAGCGGCCATGCACGCTGCGGTCGAGCTGGGTCACCATGGCGTCGAGCTTGCGCCGCGCACTCATCAGCACACCGACGGTCGATTCGGGCTTATGGTCTTTCTGCAGCTCGCGTGAGCGTGCCTCGCGCCATTCCTGGCGGCTTTTCAGCAATTCCTGCTTGTCGGCATACAGGCCCATATTGATCAGGCGGGCCAGCAGCGCTTCATTGGTGATGATCTTGCCCTTGGGGATCAGCACCTTGCCGGCTTCGTCATGCAGGTGCCAGAGAACCCGGTCGCCTGCTACCAGGTCGGCCGTGGTGACGCGTTCGAATTCCATCGGGTGTTCCAGTTGATTCGCATCAGATAGTGCAATGATAGGCCCGGTCGGCCCACCGGTGAGCGGTAGAATGCGCGCCATGTCTGCGCAATCCTGTTTTCACTGTGGCGAAAAGGTCGCACCGGCCGATCTCGACCCGCCCCGTTACCCCGTCAGCTACCGTCAGCAAGTGCAAGCCACCTGCTGTGCCGGCTGCCAAGCCGTGGCGCAAACCATTCTGGCCGCTGGGCTGGACAGCTACTACACCCAGCGCGACAAGCCGGCCGAGCGCGCTGCGCCCCTGCCCGACGAGTTGCTGCAGCAGATGCAGCTGTATGACGCGCCCGAGTTGCAGGCCAGCTTCGTGAAAGCCGAGCCGGGCGAGGTACGCGAAGCGGCACTGATACTGGAAGGCATCAGCTGCGCGGCCTGCATCTGGCTCAATGAACGCCAGATCGGCCGCTTGCCCGGCGTGCTGGCGGTCAGCATCAACTACACCAGTCATCGCGCGCGCGTGCGCTGGGACAACCGCCGCGTGCAGCTGTCGCAGATCCTTGCCGCGGTGGCCGCCATCGGCTACCGCGCCCACCCTTACGATGCCGAGCGCCAGGATGCGCTGCACCAGCAGGAGCGCCGCCGTGCGCTGACCCGGCTGTGGGTCGCCGGTCTGTCCATGATGCAGGTGATGATGCTCGCCTACCCGGTTTATGTGGCCGAGCCGGGCGAGATCAGTGCGACCTGGCTGGGCCTACTCAATTGGGGCAGCCTGCTGCTGACCCTGCCGGTGGTGCTGTATGCCTGCCAGACCTTCCACCAGGGCTTCTGGCGCGATCTACGCCGGCGGCGCGTGGGCATGGATGCACCGGTGGTGATCGGCGTCTGGGCGGCCTTTCTGGCCAGTTGCCTCGCGACGATGACCGGGCGGGGCGAGGTGTATTTCGACTCGGTATCCATGTTCGTCTTCCTTTTGCTAGGCGGGCGCTATCTGGAAGGCATGGCGCGCCGCAAGGCCGGCGCGGCGGCCGAGTCGCTGGTCAAGCTGATTCCTGCATTCGCGCACCGTCTCGACAACTACCCGGCCAGCCGGCAAAGCCAGGAGACCCCGGTGGCCAGCCTGAAGCTGGCCGATATTCTGTTGGTCAAACCAGGCGAGCCGTATCCGGCCGATGCCGAGGTGCTGGAAGGGCAGGGCAGTGCCGACGAGGCGCTGCTGACCGGCGAAGCACGCCCGGTGGTCAAGACGGTGGGGGATGCGGTGATTGGCGGGGCGATCAATCTGGATGCGCCACTGATCGTGCGTGTGAGCCACCTTGGTCAGGAAACCCGCCTTGCTGCCATCGTGCGCCTGCTCGACCAGGCGCTGGCCGAGAAACCGGCCCTGGCCCAGCTGGCCGACCGCATTGCCGGCTGGTTCGTGCTGGCCCTCTTGCTGGTGGCCGCCGCCGCCTATCTGTTCTGGCACTGGCACGATCCGGCCCATGCGCTGCCGATTACCGTGGCGGTGCTGGTGATCTCCTGCCCCTGCGCGCTATCGCTGGCCACCCCGGCCGCGCTGACGGCCGCCACCGGCCGCCTGGCGCGCGCTGGCCTGCTGGTTACGCGCGGCCATGCGCTGGAGACCCTGGCCAAGGTCAGCGATGTGGTGTTCGACAAAACCGGTACGCTGACCTTTGGCCAACCGCGCCTGTTGGCGACACTGGCCTTTGACACGCAGCGGGAGACCGAACTGCAGGCACTGGCCGCCTTGCTGGAGGCGGCGTCCGAGCACCCGATTGCCCTGGCACTGCGCACGGCCAGCGCGCCGGCCGAGCTCGCGGTCAGCGACTACCGCAACTACCCGGGCGGCGGGGTGGAGGCCGCGGTAGGCGGTCAGTGCCTGCGCCTGGGTCGGCCGGATTTCGTGGCCGAGTTCTGTGCCGCGCCGCAGCCCGCCGCTCTGGCCGATTGGCAGGCCGAGCACACCGTGGTCTGCCTGGCCAGCGAACAGGCCTGGCTGGGGGCGTTTGCCCTGGGCGACCAGATCAAGCCGGATGCGCAAGCCCTGCTGGCCGCCTTGCCCGGCCTGCGCACCCATGTATTGAGCGGCGATGCGCTCGGGCCGGTGCAGGCAGTGGCCCAGCAGCTCGGTATCGCCGAGCTGCGCGCGGCGGCGCTGCCGGCCGACAAGCTCGCCTATGTGCAGGCGCTGCAGGCCGAGGGGCGCCGCGTGCTGATGGTTGGGGATGGCATCAATGACGCGCCGGTGCTGGCGGCGGCCGATGTGTCGGTGGCGGTCGGTGGCGGGGCGGAGGCCGCGCAGGCGGCCGGCGATCTGGTGCTGGTGGGTAATCTGGCCGTGCTGGCCGAGGGCTGGCGCGTGGCGGCCCAGACCCAGCGCATCATCCGCCAGAACCTGCTCTGGGCTCTTGGCTACAACCTGGTGGCCCTGCCGCTGGCCCTGGTCGGCTGGGTCACGCCGTGGCTGGCCAGCCTGGGTATGGCGGGCAGCTCGCTGCTGGTGGTGCTCAATGCGATTCGCCTGGCCGGGCCAAGCCGCCAAGTGCAAAAACAGCGAGAATAGCGCGCATGGAAAGTCTCTATCTCTTGATCCCGCTCTCCGTGTTGATCGCGGGCATTATCGGCGTGCTGTTCTGGTGGGCCGGCCGTGATGGCCAGTTCGATGATCTGGAAGGCCCTGGCCATCGCATCCTGCATGATGACGATACGCCGCCGCAGGACCCGTCTTAAGGCATTGGCGCTCCCCAAAAAACAAACCCGGCCTGTGGCCGGGTAGCAGCTAGCCGGGGCGCTTACTGCTTACTGCTTGCGCTTTTGCTCGGCCTCGGCGCTCAACACATGCTGGCGCACATACCAGGCCAGATAGCTGGCCATGCCGATGATGAAGCCGATGGTGATCAGGCTGAGGATGCCGATATCGGTGGTAAACAGGTCGGTCAGCGCGACGTTCATGGTAGCCTCCAGAGGGTTAAGTGCTTGAGCCCATTACACGCCTGTCGCGCCTCGCTCACTTTGATCAAGGTCAAGCGGCCCGCATCCCGTCCTCTTTCTTCTGCTTCCCATGTCCGCACCCATCGCTGAGCAAAACCTCACCCAGGCCCCAGCCCCGGTCAGCTTCTGGCAGGCATTTCTATTCTGGCTCAAGCTCGGTTTCATCAGCTTCGGCGGCCCGGCCGGCCAGATCGCCATCATGCATGCCGAGTTGGTCGAGCGGCGGCGCTGGATTTCTGAACGCCGTTTCCTGCATGCGCTCAACTATTGCATGCTGCTGCCCGGCCCCGAGGCCCAGCAGCTGGCCACCTATATCGGCTGGCTCATGCATCGCAGCTGGGGCGGCGTTGTGGCCGGTGCGCTGTTCGTCCTGCCCTCGCTGCTGATCCTGATCGTGCTGTCCTGGCTGTATGTGGCCTGGGGTGATCTGCCGCTGCTGGCCGGCCTGTTCTTCGGCATTAAACCGGCCGTCACCGCTATCGTGCTGCAGGCCGCGCACCGCATCGGCGGGCGGGTGCTCCGGCATCGCTGGCTGTGGGCGATTGCCGGCGCGGCCTTCCTGGCTATCTTTGTGCTCCATCTGCCTTTCCCGCTCATCGTGCTGGCGGCCGGCCTTATTGGCTATCTGGGCGGGCGCTATGCGCCGACGGTGTTTGCCGCCGCGGCGGGACATGGCCCGGCCCGGCATGACTATGGTGCGGCGCTGATCGATGACCACGGCCCGCGCCCCGCGCATACCCGGTTTCGCTGGGGGCGGCTGGCCTGGCTGATGGCGATCGGGGCGGCGCTGTGGTGCCTGCCCATGGCCTGGCTCACCCTGCAGCTCGGTTGGCAGCATGCTTACACCCAGATGGGCTGGCTCTTTACCAAGGCGGCGCTGCTGACCTTCGGCGGCGCCTATGCGGTGCTGCCCTATGTGTTCCAGGGGGCGGTCGGTCACTATGGCTGGCTGAGCGCTGGGCAGATGATGGATGGACTGGCGCTGGGCGAGGCCACCCCCGGCCCGCTGATCATGGTGGTGGCTTTCGTTGCCTTCCTGGGCGGCTACCAGCAGGCGCTGCTTGGGCCGGACGCGCTCTTCCTGGCCGGTGCGCTGGCGGCCTGCCTGGTGTGCTGGTTCACCTTCCTGCCGTCCTTCCTGTTTATCCTGCTCGGTGGTCCACTGGTGGAAAGCACCCATGGCAAGCTTGGCTTCAGCGCGCCGCTCACCGCCATCAGTGCCGCCGTGGTCGGTGTCATCCTCAATCTCGCGCTGTTCTTTGCCTACCACCTGTTCTGGCCGCAGGGTTTTGCCGGCCAATTTGATGCGCCCTCGGCCTTGATCGCCTTCGGCGCAGCCGTGGCCCTGTTTGGCTTCAAGCGCGGGGTGATCGAGGTGCTGGGCGCCTGCGCACTGCTGGGCTTGCTGATACGGCTGGCGCAGTAAGCACGGCTAACAGCCCCTTGCTGGCCGGGTGGTACCGGTGCAGCCTTGGGTAGCTGGCATGAAAACGGCCGGGCAAGGCCCGGCCGTTGCTTGTGGCTCTGTCGTGCTTAGGCCACGGTTTCGGCCACGAAGTCGGCGAAGCAGCTGATCAGCTTGTACACATCGGTCGCCGTGGTGTCCGGGCAGACCAGGATCATATTGTGGAAGGGCGTGATTAGCTGGCCACGGTTGAGCAGGTAAAGATGGATGATCTGCTCCAACTCGCTATCCAGAATCTGCGCAGCCTCGCTGCCATTGCGCGGCGGCGTGGTGCAGAACTGGAACTCGGTGCGAGCACCGACCTGGGTCACGCACCAGGGCAGCTGATAGCGCGCAATCACTTCACGCAGGCCGCTGGCCAGGCGCTCGGCCAGCTGAAACATATGCGCATAGGCGGCCTCGGTCATCACCTCGGCCAGATTGGCGCGCATGGCAGCCATGCTCAGCATATTGGCGGTCAGCGTGGTGCCGATGCCGGAGTGGCCGGGTGGTGCACTCCGCTTGGCTGCCTGCACGCGCTGCGCCAGCTCGGCGCTGAAACCATAGGCCGCACAGGGCACGCCACCGCCGATCGGCTTACCGATCACGAAGATGTCGGGCTGCAGGCCAAAAGCCCGCGTATAGCCGCCCACACCGGTGCTGATGGTATGGGTCTCGTCGATGGCCAATTGGCTGCCATGGCGGCGGATCAGCGCCTGGGCGGCCTCCCAGTAGCCCGGGTCGGGCAGCACCATGCCGATATTGGTCAGCGCCGGCTCGGCCAGCACGCAGGCCACGTCGCCGTCCTGCAAGGCGGCTTCCAGCGCCGCCAGATCGTTGAATTCCACCACCTTGGTGTACTGCTTGAGGTCGTAGACCTGGCCGAGCAGGCTGTCGCGCTGCACCGGCGCACCATCGATCAGGTCGACGAAGACATCGTCCACCGTGCCGTGATAGCAGCCGTTGAAGATCAGCACCTTGCTGCGCCCGGTGGCGGCGCGCGCCCAGCGGATCACGAAGCGGTTGGCATCCGAGGCGGTCATGGCGAACTGCCAGTAGGGCAGCCCGAAGCGACGCGCCAGCTCGCTGGCTACCCATGGCGCATCTTCGGAGGGCAGCATGGTGGTGAAGCCCTTCTGCGCCTGGGCCGCCAGCGCCCGGCCGACCGGCTCGGGCGCATGACCAAACATGGCGCCGGTATCGCCGAGGCAGAAGTCCACATACTCATGCCCATCCACATCGCGAAAGCGCGCGCCCTTGGCCGCTTCCACATAGAGCGAAAACGGCGTGGACCAGTCATTCATCCAGTGCATGGGCACGCCGAACAGCAGGTGCTGGCCCGCCTGAGCCGACAGGTCGCGCGAGCGCGGCATCTTGGCGGCGAAAGCGCTGCGTTCGCGTTGCAGTACGGCCTGCGCCTTGTCCCAGTTCAATCCGTGACGGTGTGTCATGGTCTTCCTCCTTCAAACATGCAGCTGTAGGTGTTCGCGTTCCCAGGCGGTAATGCCGCGGTTGAAGGTCTCGAATTCCTTCTCCTTCACATTGCAGAAGGCTTCCACGAACTCGGTCCCCAGCACTTCCTGCAATGCCTCGCAGGCTTGCATCAACTCCACCGCATCTTCCAGGCTGCGCGGTAGCTCGTAGTCGAGGCTGTAAGCGCTGTCACTCATCGGCTCGGAGGGCTGCAGTTTTTCGACCATGCCGAGGTAGCCGCAGGCCAGGGTGGCGGCCATGGCCAGATAGGGGTTCACGTCCACGCCGGGGACCCGGTTTTCTAGGCGGCGGGCCGCCGGCCCGGAGTTCGGGATGCGAATGCCGCAGGTACGGTTGTCGTAGCCCCAGCGCACATTGATGGGGGCGGCGGTGTGGCGGCTCAGACGACGGTAGCTGTTCACATAGGGGGCAAACATGGGCATGGCCTGCGGTAGATATTTCTGCATGCCGGCGATATGGCTGAAGAACAGCTGCGAGGCAGTGCCGTCCGCATTGGAGAAGATGTTCTCTCCGCTCTGGATGTCCACGATGCTCTGGTGGATATGCATGGCGCTGCCGGGTTCGTTCTCCATGGGCTTGGCCATGAAGGTGGCGAAAATCTTGTGGCGGTAGGCGGTCTCGCGTACGGCGCGCTTGAACAGGAAGACCCGGTCGGCCAGATCCAGAGCGTCGCCATGGGAGAAGTTGATCTCCATCTGGCCCGCGCCCACTTCATGAATCAGGGTCTCCACGCCCAGATTGGCGGCTTCACAGAACGTCGACAGTTCCTGAAAGAAGGGATCGAAATCATTCACCGCGTCGATGGAAAAGCTTTGCCGACCCACCTCAGTACGGCCAGCGCGACCCACCGGGGGGCGTAGTGGCTCATGCGGATTGCTGTTCTGCGCAATCAGGTAGAACTCCATCTCGGGCGCCACCACCGGGCGCCAACCCTTGTTCTCGTAAAGCTTGAGCACCTTGCGTAGCACGGCGCGCGGTGAAATGCCGACATGGCGACCATCGAAATCCTGGCAGTCGTGAATGACGACCGCGACCTGCTCGATGGCCCAGGGCACCATGCGGATGGTGTTGGCATCCGGCACACAGACCATGTCCGGATCGTTGGCGCCGGCAAAGCGTTCGTAGTCAGCGAATTCGCCGTTTACCGTCAGCATCAGCGCGGCCTTGGACATCTTCATGGTGTCCTCGGCCAGAAACAGATTGCGTGGAACGATCTTGCCGCGCGCTACGCCGGTCATGTCGGGAATAACGCATTCCACTTCGTGAATCTGGTGTTCCTTGAGGAACTGGACGAGCCGTTCGTTCATGTTGTGCTCCTGCGCTGCACTGGATTTGATCGGATGTTCGATCGGTGGTGTGACGCTCAATCCGGAAGTCGAATACGCTCAAGTAATTACGCATGTTTTGCAACTCCTGAGTTTCGAGTTAACGCTAGAATTTGATCATATATTGCCATTTGAATGAGTGTCAACATTTGATCAAATGTTCGGTATCATCCCACCATCCCTAACGGCATGTGGAAGCGCCATGAAGACCACCGGCAGTGCGACCTTGCAGGACGAGACCTACCAGACCATCAAGCAGTGGCTGTCGGTGGGCAAATTCCTGCCCGGTGAGCGGCTGAAGATCAAGGCGCTGGCGACCGAGCTGGCCGTGAGCGAAATGCCGGTACGTTCCGCATTGCAGAGGCTGGCGGCCGAAGGGGCACTACAGAACGTACCCAACTGCGGCGTAACCGTGCCACGTCTTAGCCGCAGCCAGTTCAACGACATCCTGCAAAACCGCCTGCTGCTGGAAGGCGAAGCGGCCGAGCGCGGCGCGCAGAACCTCAGCGAGGCCGAGCGGGCCGAGCTGATTGACTTGAGTGAGCGGATGGCCGTGGCGATTGCCGGCCAGGATGTAAAGGCCTATCTGGATGCCAACGAGCGCTTTCACCTTGTGCTCTACCAGGCCAGCGGCTCCCCGCTCTTGCTGCAGCTGATCGAGACGGTATGGCTGCAGGTGGGGCCGATCTCGAACCAGCTGCATGGCGACCCGCATGTGTGGGCGCAGATGAACGATGCGCATGCCGAGGTGCTGCAGGCCTTGCAACGGCGTGATGCGGCCGGTGTGCGGCGCGGTATCGAGCGTGATCTGTTCTGCGCCGGCCAGTATCTGCGCACCTTGTGCAGTGCTTAGCCGGGCTCGGTTGAAGGCGGCTCAGGTTGTTTCCGCCAGCTCGTCGAGCAGGCTGTAGGCGAGCCGGCCGATCAGGCGCAGGCCTTCCTCGATCTGCGCGGTGAGCGCAAAGCCGGCATTCAGGCGCAGGCAGTTATTGAAGCTGCTGCCCAGGCTGAACAGCGCACCTGGGGCGAAGCTCTGTCCCTGGCAGCGCGCACGGCGCTGCAGCTCAGTGGCATCCAGCTCGCGTGGCAGTTCCAGCCAGAGCAGAAAGCCGCCCTCGCCGCAGGCCACGCGCGTGCCGGGCGGGAAGTGTGCATACACGGCGCGGCGGTAGGCCTGCATATTCGCGGCCAGCTGGCTGCGCAGACGGCGTAGCGAGCGTTCGAACTGCCCGCTGGCCAGCATGCCGCTCAGTGCGTGCTGGATCAGGGCCGGAATCGGCTCGCCATGTACGGTGCGGCTGGCTGCCAGGGTCAGGCGCTGCCGGCCGGCGGCGATATAGCCGACATTGAAACCGGGGCTGATCACCGCGCTGAAGTCGCTGCAGTAAAGAATATTGTCGTGCCGGTCCCAGGCCTTGACCGGCTTGGGGCGCTGGCCGTTATGGGCGAGCTCACCAAAGGTATCGACCTCGATCAGCGGCACGCCCAAGCGCTGGGCCAGCTCGGCCAGGCGCGCCTTGTCCGCATCGCTGAGCAGGCTGCCGGTGGGGCTGGGGAAGTTCACATTCACGATGCAGGCCGCCACCCGGTTATGGCGCAGCGCAAAGTCGAGCGCATCGAGCGACAGGCCGTTGCATGGGTGGGCAGGAATCTCGAGTACCTGCAGGCCATGCCCTTCCAGCATCTCCAGCGTGCGCAGCGGGCCGGGCGTGGCAATCGCCACCACATCGCCGGGCCGGGTCAGCACGCGCAGGCACAGGTCGAGCGCCTCGGTATCACCATGGGTGAGCACGATCTCGTCCGGGTGGAAATCGCAGCCCAGCAGCAGCGAGCGGCGCGCAATCTGCTCGCGTAGCGGTGCATCGCCCTCGTAGGACGCGCGCAGCAGAATCTGCTCGTCGCGCTGCAAGGCCTGCACCAGCAGCTTGCGCAGCGCCTGGGTGGGCGCCAGCCCATCATCCAGTGCCGACATGCCCAGTGGCGTCTGACCACATTGATGGGCGAATTCGATGACCAGCTTGCGGTGGCCGGCCAGCGCAATCGGCTGCGGCAGGCCGGGTTCCGCACATTGCTCGGGCTGGGCAAACTGGCGCAGCGCGCTGCGCACGAAAAAGCCCAGCCGTGGCCGGGCTTCGATCAGGCCGGCATCCTCCAGCAGGTGCAGTGCATGGGTAACGGTGGCTGGGCTGGCGGTGTGCAGCTCGCACAGCTGGCGCACCGAGGGCAGCCGATCGCCCGGCTGCAGAATACCCTTGCGGATGCGGGCGCTCAGCGCATCGGCCAGCGCCTGGTAGCGGTTTGTTGCATGCATGGCGGCTCTCCGTGTTGGACGCATGATACGGGCCGGCCGCTGCGCGGTATCGACACAGCAGGGCGCGACATCGATAGGCACAGTGCCAGAAAAACCTGTTCTGTCACCATGCAGATCGCTGAACCTTGCATCTAACCGGCACAGCGGCCCAAGCCTAGAGTAGCGCTACCCACTCAGGCTCAGGAGGCCAGCATGTTCCAAGCGCTCTCTCACTATTTTCATCGCGTTGCCGTCGTACACGCGGCGCCCGCCTGCCGCGACTACAGCCTGTGCGCCTGCCCCGAGCAGACCTTCTGCCTGCAGGATGCACGCCCCGAACACCTGCGCGAGCAATGGCAGACCCGCCGCGCCGCGCTGCTCGGGCATGGCATCTAGGCAGCGCTCAGGCTGGCGCGCAAGGCCTGCCAGACAGCCAGCTTCTGGCTCAGCGCCAGTGTGTGGGCGGGGCTGGAGGAGGGCAGGGTATGAATCGTGTAACGCGGTGCCAGCGCGCCGAGTTGGCGCAGGCCGATGGCGGCCGCCTTCTGGCCATTGAAGGCCAGCGCGCCCAGCGCCGGCAGCTCGGCCAGCAGGCCAGCCAGATCATTGCCCTGCACGGCGCGGATATCGCTATCCAGGCTGCCGCTACGCTGCGCCTCGGCCACCACATCCCATAGGCCGATGCCGTGCGCGAGCAGCAGCGCCAGGCGCTCGGCATAGGGCAGGGCGGCCAGCTCCTGCCCGAGCACCCCGCCCAGCAGGCGCCAGAACTGGTTTTGCGGATGCGCATAGTAGCGCCCAGCCTGCAAGGACGCCTCGCCCGGCAGGCTGCCGAGAATCAGCAGGCGGGTGTCGGCATTCACGACGGGGGCAAAGCAGCGCTTGGTGAGCATGGTGTGGCTAGGGCGGAGTGTGAACGGGGCGGCCAAGGCTAGGCCGAGCACGCTGCCAGCGTCAATCCGCCCAGGCTAAGGCAGGCAGCGGATGCGTCAGGGCTCGCCAGGCTCTGGTGCAAACAGATTGAGCTGGCGCGCGGCGCCAGGCGCCTCGTCCTCGTAGCGAAAACCCACGCCCAGCAAACGCACCGGGCGCTGGCGACGTTGCCAGCCTTCCTGCAGCAGCGCCTGCCAGATGCTGGCATCGGGCGCGCTGCTGATGCATTCCACCGTGGTATGGCTGAAATCGTCGAAGCGCAGCTTGACGAAGGCCTTGTGCGGTCGGCCCGCGTCGCGCGCCTTGCCTTGGCGCTGGTGCAGGTCGTCGATTAGCGCCTGCAGCTCGGTCCAGCAGGCGGCCAGGTCGGCCAGGTCGCGCACATAGGTGGTCTCCACCGACAGCGAACGGCGCGGCTGATCGTTGCTGACCGGGCGCTCGTCGATGCCGCGGCATAGCTCGAACAGGCGCTGGCCGAAGCGGCCGAAATGCTGGACCAGCTTCGCCAGCGGCCAGTCGCGCAAGTCGGCACAGGTCTGCGCACCCAGCTCATTGAGCTTGGCCGCCGTCACCTTGCCCACACCGAACAGCTTGCCCACCGGCAGGGCGGCCACGAAGGCGTCGGCATCGCGCGGGCGCACCACGAACTGGCCATTCGGCTTGTTCCAGTCGCTGGCCACCTTGGCGATGAATTTATTCGCGGCAATGCCGGCCGAGGCGGTAATGCCCACCTCGGCCGCAATCCGCGCACGGATTTCTGCGGCAATGCGGCTGGCGCTGCCCTGGTGATGGGGCGAAGCGCTGACATCCAGATAGGCCTCATCCAGCGACAAGGGCTCGATCAGCGTGGCGTAATCGGCATAGATCGCATGAATCTGGCGCGACACGGCGCGATACACCTCGAAGCGTGGCGGCAGCAGCACCAGGGTCGGGCAGCGCTTGAGTGCCTGGCTGGAGGCCATGGCCGAGCGCACCCCAAAGGCCCGTGCCGCGTAATTGCAGGTGGCCACTACCCCGCGCGACTCGGGCCGCCCACCTACCGCCACCGGCTTATCGCGCAGGCTGGGGTCGTCACGCATCTCGACCGAGGCATAGAAGCAGTCGCAGTCGATATGGATGATCTTGCGTTGAACAGGGGGCGTGGCCGCCATGGGCAGAAAACGAGGTCTGGTGAACGAACGTATTCTCGCGCGACCGGCGCGTATCGCCAAGCGGGGTAAGGTGAGAGGTGAGATGTGTCGCGCTGTCTACCCCACATAGCGGTGACTCAGCGGGCGATGAAGGCGGCCAGCACGGCGAGGCACAGCAGAATGGGCAGGCAGAACAGTACGAGCTCGATTTTCCGTCCTCGGCTAGCCGGTGTCGGCATCAGCATGAGAGCCAGTGGGTAGGGTGGGCAACTTGTTGCCCACGCAGCTATGCTCACCCGCATGTCCTATTACCGCCGCGCCAATACGCCGGGCGCCAGCTACTTTTTTACCGTGGTGACCTACCAGCGCCGCCATTTTCTTTGCGACAGCGATGTGCGCAGCGCCTTGCGCGAAGCGATTCAAGCCACCCGTATCCAGCAACCATTCCGCATCGACGCCTGGGTGCTGCTGCCCGACCATCTGCATGCCATCTGGACCTTGCCACCCGGTGACGCCGACTTCGCCTCGCGCTGGGGCAAGATCAAACGCTACGTCGCCTTACGTTGCGGCGAACGCCTGCATCAAACCGAGCGGATGAGCGCATCCAGGCACAAGCATCGGGAATCAACCCTCTGGCAACGCCGCTATTGGGAACATCAGATCCGCAATGAACAGGATATGGCGCATCACCTCGATTATCTGCATTTCAATCCGGTCAAACACGGTTTGACCGTGCAGGTAGCAGATTGGCCCTATTCTTCATTTCACCGTTATGTAAAAGCGGGAAAATATGCGCCGGATTGGGGTGGTGAGAGCCGGTTGAATGTGCCGGGTCAGCGATTTGGTGAGTGATCTTGCGTGGGCAACAAGTTGCCCACCCTACTTGGCTGCCCTGCCTACGCCACAAGGCTGTGATTTAGCGGGCGATGAAGGCGGCCAGTACGGTGAGGCAGAGCAGAATGGGCAGGCAGAAAAGTGCGAGCTCGATTTTTCGTCCTCGGTTAGCCGGTGTCGGTATTAGCAAGAGGGCCAGTGCGTTGATGCCGGCTGCTGCAGCCAATAAAAGACCAACAATCATCAGCCAGACCAATCCATCGCCAATGCCCGAACCCACACAGGCCACATTCGCGCAGCCTCGATTGGCGCCTGACGAATTTCCCCACAGCGACCAGAGTGGCGCCAGCAGCAAGCAGAAATAAGACAGGCCGCGTAGCAAGCTGCCTAAATGTTCTCGCATTCAGTGGTTCCCTGCGTTTTGTGGGCAGCTAGGTAGGTGGGAGCCCTGCTGCCCAACCACGTCCATGATTAGCGATTGCGCACCATCTTCACCAATCGCTCGAACAGATGCACATCCTGCTCATTCTTCAATAGCGCGCCGGTCATCGGTGGCAGGCCTTCGCCTTGTTTGAGTGCGCTGGGCGGTACTTGATCGGCCAGCAGCAGCTTCAACCAGTCGATCAGCTCGCTGGTGGATGGCTTCTTCTTCAGGCCGGGCATTTCGCGCAGCGCGTAGAACAGCTCGAGCGCTTCGGCCAGCAGCGCTTCGTGCAGCTTGGGGAAGTGCACGTCCACGATCTGGCGCATGGTGTCCTTGTCGGGGAAGCGGATGTAGTGGAAGAAGCAGCGGCGCAGGAAGGCGTCGGGCAGTTCCTTCTCGTTATTGCTGGTGATGATGATGATGGGACGATGGCGCGCCGTCACGGTCTGGCGCGTTTCGTACACATCAAAAGCCATGCGGTCGAGTTCGCGCAACAGGTCGTTGGGGAATTCGATATCGGCCTTGTCGATCTCGTCGATCAAGAGGATGGCGCGCTGCTCGCTTTCGAATGCCTCCCACAGCTTGCCGCGCACGATGTAGTTGGCGATATCGTTGACGCGCGGGTCGCCGAGCTGGCCATCGCGCAGGCGTGATACGGCATCGTATTCATACAGGCCCTGCTGGGCCTTGGTGGTGGACTTGATATGCCAGGAAATCAGCGGCGCATTCAGGCCGCGGGCGATTTCCTCGGCCAGCAGGGTCTTGCCGGTGCCCGGCTCGCCCTTGATCAAGAGCGGGCGCTGCAGGGTGATGGCGGCATTAACCGCCAGCAAGAGGTCAGGCGTGGCGATGTAGTGGTCGGTACTGGTGAAGCGAGTGGTCTGGCTCATGGGGCATCCTTATCCGAATGCCCCAAGTTTACCCAAGCGGACGCTAGTCAGTCTTGGCCGCGAGCAGGGTGGCCGCGTCGAAGCCCAGCCGCAACGCGCCCCAGTGCCGGCCGTTCACGAACAGCGGCAGGTCAAGCTCAGTCATGATCTCGCCGGTATCGCGCACATAGGTCTGCAGCAGAAAGCGTTGCTGATTGGTGGCGGCGCGCAGGCCGGCTGGGTCGTTGAACAGGCGCTTGTCGCGGCTGTTGACCAGGTCGGTGGCGCGGTCGCCCGTTGGCGGTTTCGAATACCAGCTGTTGTGCGAGGGGCCATAGCCCTTGCTGTCCACCAGCAGGCTGAACTTGCCGCCCGGGGTGGCTTTCACCAGCGCGTCGTACTGGGGCTGGAATTCGCGCGCGAAGCGCTCGGTGTAGGCGGTCAGGAATTTCTGCGGGTCGGTGCTGGCGATAGGCTGGTAGCGCTGGTCGAAGACATCCAGCCCGCTGGCGGCCAGCTCGGTGATGCGCGCCTGCATCTGCTCGCGCTGCTTGAGCGCGCGACTGATCGCGGCATCGAGCGGGCCGTGGCCGAGCACGAAGCGGCCGGTCAGCTCCTGCACCGAATCGGCCACCCGGCTCAGATCGCGCGTGGCATTGGCCGAGCGCTGCATGCGTTCGTTGATGGCCAGGCTGTCGGCGTGGATATGCTCGACACGCTGGTTGATCTCGGCATTGTTCTGCGCGAAATCGTCCACATGCTTGGCGATCTCGGCCAGGCTGCGACTGGTGGTTTCGAAGTCGCTGACCAGCAGCGCGAAATGCTGCGAGGTACGCTCGACCACGCCGCGCGTATCGCGTGCGCTGTGGTTGATGGTCAGGGTCTGCGCATGGGTGGCGCTGACCTCGCCCAGCATCGCATCGATATTGCTGGAGATATCGCTGGTGGCGCCGCGTACCTTCTCGGCCAGCTTGCGCACCTCGTCGGCCACCACGGCAAAGCCGCGCCCGGCCTCGCCAGCTCGCGCCGCCTCGATGGCGGCATTCAGGGCCAGCAGATTGGTCTGCTCGGCGATCTCGCGGATCAGCTCGGACACCTGCTTGATGCTGGCCGAGCGCTGGTTCAGGCCTTCCACCACGCTGCTGAAGGCACCGATCTCCTCGCCCATGCGATTGATCTGCTCGGTCACATCGTGCATCTCGCGGTAGCTGGCGCGTGCCAGTTCCAGGTTCTGCGCGGTGGTGGCAGCAATCTGCTGGGTCTCATGCGAGACCTCGCCAATGCGTCCAGTGGCCGACTGACTGGCGGCCATCACCTGCTCGGCAAAGCGTGCCTGCTGTTCGGTGCTGGTGGTGGAGTCGGTAATGTTCTTCAAGGACTTGGCCGATTCGACCGCGATCTGCACGGTCAGCCCCTGCACGCTGGCGATGATCTCGCGCTGGCGGGCCAGGAAGCGGTTATAGGCCTGGGCCAGGTCGCGGATCTCGTCATAGGTGAGCGCGGGCAGATCGCGCGACAGATCGCCCTCATTGCCGGACAGCTCATCTAGCGAGGCAATCATGCGTCGCAGCGGCAGCACGATCAGATGGCGGTAATACCAGACCATGAAGCCGATAAAGGCCGCCGACAGCAGCGCCAGCAGGAGCACTGCACCGATCAGCGCATCCATCTGGGCGCTGAGCTCGGCCTGTAGCGCTGCATCCACCTTGGCCGCTTTCAGCGTGGCCAGCATGGCATCGCCGCTGGACAGAATCGGAATCAGTAGGGCCAGCTCGATCAGCACCAGCATGAACAGGCCGGCAAACTTGCGGGTCAGGGTATTGAAGACGGCTTTTTCAAGGCCGTCGTAGGCATTGCGCCAGGCGCTCATCGTCGTCTCCTCCAGCCCTGTCCTCCGTTAAGAAGTGGCCGGATTGTTATAGGAAGTGGCTGACCATAGCTTAGTCGGCCCCAGCATAGCCAATAATGACTTTAGATAAGGCTTATAAAGAAAATGGATCAGGCCCTGTTGTTAGGGGCTGATCCACATTGGGGGGGCGGTGGCCTGCGCGCTGTTGTCAGGCAGCGGGGCTTAGCGCGCGTAAGCGGCTTCGATGTCTTCCAGGGTCAGGTGCCAGCGCGACAACATACGGGTGAAGATGACCAGTTCGGGCTCGGACAGCACCTTGTCGGCCTTGGTCATATCCAGGGCCAAGGTGGCGACCAGCAGCTGCTTCTTCGGTTCGGTCACGGTTTCCAGCAGGTCATCGATGCGCTGGCGGTCTACCAGCTTGATGCTGCCTTGTTCATCCGCCTCATCGCTCAGATCGTTGCAGTAGGCGTGCAGCACCTCGATAAAGCGCGTGCGGCTGATCTCGAGCGCTTCGTAAATATGCAGGGTTTCCAGGCTGTCGATCTCGCGCGGGTCCATATTGCCGTCGCTCATCATCAGCATCACCAACAGGCGTGCCATCGCTTCCGGGCTGTTGGCGGGGTACTTTTTCATCATTGCGGGCTCTCCTGCATGCCTAGTGCGCTAAGGAAGGGAGCCGGCACGCTGGCCGGCTTGCGCGTGGTGTAGTCAAAAAACAGTACGCCGGTCTTGGCGTGCAGCACTTCCTTGTCGTCTGCCTGCTTGCGAAATCGGTAGAACAGATCACAGCCGTACTTGTTGAAATCGGCACTGGCTACTTCGGCGATCAGGGTTTCGCCCCAAAAGGCCTCGGCCTTGAAGACCACCACGGCGTCGGCAAGGATGATGCCGCGGCCGCCGATATTGAGCTCGGTAAAGCCCAGTGACTTGAGGAAACGCAGTCTAGCCTCATGCACCAGGGTCAAGGCCGAATCATTGCCCAGGTGCCCACCATAGTTGATATGGCCTATGCCCACCTCGATGGGGGTGGAAAAGGGGAAGGCGCTCGGGAGATCCAGTTTGACGCGTGCCATAAAGCCATTCTGCGACTGCAAGTGAGGGCCAGTGTAAGCCTCGCCTCGCCCGACGGGCAACCCGGGGGCTATAGTAGAAGCAGGCCGCGGCCCTTGCGCGCCACAGTCGATAGGAAAGGAGCTGCCATGTACCAACGCATTCTTGTACCCGTGGACGATAGCGATACCTCGCGTCAGGCTTTGCTGGAGGCCACGCGTTTTTGCTGCGATCAGCACGGCAAGACCCGCCTGGTCCATGTGATCGATCTGGCCCAGTTCACCTGGGGTGGGGCGGAGTTCGTCGATGTGGGCGAATTGCAGAGCACGCTGCGCAGCGCCGGGCGCAAGGTGCTTGATGGCGCCGCGGCCCTGATGCAGGAGAATGGCATCGAAGCGGAGACCGCGCTGATCGAGATCTGGGGCGGCGCCATCTCCAGCGCCCTGATCGAGGATGCCAAGACCTGGCCGGCTGATATCATCGTCATGGGCTCGCACGGCTGGACCGGTCTCGATCACCTGCTGCTGGGCAGCGTGGCCGAGGGCGTGGTACGCCACGCGCCCGTACCGGTGCTGATCATCCCGATCAAGCGCAAGAAATAGGCCTCACCTCGAAGTGGAATCTCGTGTCTGAAAGCAAACTCTCGGCGATCGTCCCGCTCGCGGTCACCGATCACCGCCGCGATATCCTCGGCTTCCAGTATGTCTACCCGGTGGTATCGCGGCGTGCTGGCGGGGTTTCCGTTGGCATCAACCTCAACCCCAACAATGCCTGCAACTGGCGCTGCATCTACTGCCAAGTGCCGGGGCTGGTACGCGGCAACGCGCCCGAGCTTGATCTGGCTGTGCTGGAAGACGAGCTGGGCGCGCTGCTGGCCGATGTCGTGCACGGCGATTTCATGCAGCGCAGCGTGCCAGAGACCGCACGGCGGCTGAACGATGTGGCGCTGTCTGGTAATGGCGAGCCGACCGCCTCGCGCCAGTTTGGCGATGTAATCGACCTGGTCGGCCGTCAACTGACCCGCTTCGGCTTGATCGGGCAGATCAAGTTCGTGCTGATCACCAATGGCAGCCAGCTCTACAAGCCGGCGGTACAGGCGGCGCTGGCGCGCCTGCGCGAGCTGAATGGGGAGGTCTGGTTCAAGTACGACCGCGCGCCGGTGAACGGTTATAGCGAGGTCAATCAGATCGCGCTGAGTGCTGCCCAGATCAAACGCCATCTGCGCGCCGCCACCGAGCATTGCCCGACCTGGTTGCAGACCTGCATGTTCATGCTGGATGGCCAGCTGCCCAGCGAGGCTGAAGTGGACGCCTGGCTGGCGCTGCTGGCCGAGGCGATGGCGGAGGGAGCACGACCCGCCGGCGTGCTGCTCTATGGTCTGGCGCGCGCTTCCACCCAACCCGAGGCGCCGCGCCTTGCCAAGGCGCCGGATGCCTGGATGCAGGCACTGGCCGCGCGCATCGAAGGGCTGGGTCTGCCGGTCAAACTCAGCCTCTAGGCCGGCGAGCAGGCGCGTGCTTCAGGGCCGGCATGATCATGGCGAAGCAGCCCTGCCTGCCCCGGATGGCGTATTCCAGCCGTCATCCAAGGCCGAACCCGCCAGCAATAGGCAATAAAAAACGCGCCCGGGATGCGCGTTTTTTATCTGTGCTGCAAGACGGGCTGATCAGGCTGCTTCGTCTTTGCTCTCGCCTTCCTGCGCCTTGACGGCTTTTTGCAGGCTCTTGTACAGGTCCGGGTGGTTTTCCTTGAGGTAATCGATGATTTCGAAGTCCTCGCGGCGCACGCGGCTCAGGTCGACCTGTTCCACATGCACAAGGCGCAGCAGTTCGCGCACGGGCTTGGGCATATTGCGCCCGCTCTCGTAGCGTGAGCCACCGCTCTGGGTTACCCCGATCTTGGTCCAGAACTCCTGCTGGTTCATGCCCAGCTTGCGTCGAACTTCGCGGGGGTTGAATAGTTTCTCGAAGATTTTCATATCGCGTCTCGTCGGCGTCTGTGGCTATCAGCCTGTCATGATTGCCATCCTGTCCGCCTATGCAGAATGGCAGTCTATCCCTGTCTTGTGACCCTGTTACCGGCGGTTTTGATCCCGCCCAGCAATAAAACAGAAAGAGTCAAAGCAGATGCAATCTTACTGCGCCTGACGCTTATGCGCGAGGCATGTTGCGCTGCAAATGCACGCTTTTCTGTACTTTCTGGCGGCTTTTTCCTGGCTTGTGCTGTGGATATTCTGCGGGCTGCTGCCTGCTATCTGCGGCCACTTACACTAACTTCAAGCTAGCAGGCGGTTTATGTCTGTGAGTGCCTTATGACGAACGGGTTAAGGATTGAAAAGTAAGAAAATATTAACTAACTGAGTCACTAGGGGTAATCCCTTAGTTTTCCAGTGCGTTCTGACGGGTCGCCTTTGCTAAACTTGAAAACTTTCAATCACTTGCGCTGAGCTGATTTCCATCAGCTATCGAATGCCATGAGCACATTGGTGGACAAGATCGTTCAGGCGATCCGCGACGATATCTATAGCGGCAGTCTGACCCCGGGCGAGCCGCTCAAGCAGGTCGAGCTGGCGAATCGCTATGGCGTGAGCCCGATTCCGCTACGTGAAGCCTTGCAGCGCCTGCAGGTGGAGGGGCTGGTCGAGTATTTCGCTTATCGTGGCGCCATCGTGGCGCGCACGCGCAAGTCGGAGGCGGCCGATATCGCCGATATTCGCAATGCACTGGAAATCCTCGCCTTCCGCATTGCCATGCCCAGTCTGGACGATGATCAGCTGGCGCGGCTGGCGACACTGACCGCCGAGTTGGAATCGCCCCAGGCGGCCGATGCGGCCTTCTTCATGGTCAAGATTTTTGACTACTACGCGGTGCTGCTGGCCAAGGCCAATCGACCGCTGCTGCTGGAGATGATCCAGACCAATCTCAAGCGCGCGATACGCTATTACGCCGAGGTGGTGCGCCAGCTGGAGGGCGCTCCGATGCTCGGGCCGAGCCGGCACGAATATCTGGAGGCCCTGCGCGCGCGCGATATGGCGCGTCTGGAGACTCTGGTCGAATCGCGCCATGCCGCCTATGTGAAGTTCATCGCCGAGCATTTCGACGATTGAGGCAAGCTTGAGCGGCCCCAAGAAAAAAGCCGGCTTAGCCGGCTTTTTTCATTCACCCCTGGCATGCAGCCAGCGTTCCAGCTCGCCCAGCGTGTTGTAGAGCTTGTCAATCGGCGTGCTGTGCTGTGGGCGCTCGAGCTGCTTGCGCGTGTAGCGCCGGTGGGCCTTTTGCGACAGATAGCGTTCCTCTTCCAGGCCGGCCCGGTCCAAGCTGATGCCATGGCGTGCCAGTAGCGGCTCAAGCTCGTCGGCCCGCTTGCGCAGGTCGGCGCGCGTGTGCTGATAGGCGTGTTCGCACATATTCTCGCGGTCGGAGTAGCTGAACACATTCGAGAAGAAGATCTCCTCGTCCCCATGGCTGGGCTCGAACAGCACGACATCTGCGCCTTCGTAGCTGTTCGCATAGCGCTGCATGCCCACGCGCATGCGCGAGTGGATGATGGAGCGGAAGGTTTGCGACAGCACCACCGGCAGGCCGCCGCGCATCAGTTTGTCGCGCGTGCCGGGCTGGCCGCGCGGTGCCAGGCGGGCATCGAAGGGCACGATGGGGTTGATGCAGATCACCAGATCTGCATCCTCATCCAGGCTGATCGAGGTGTGCAGTGTCTTCTTCAGCGCGCCGTCCACGAAATGGTCGCCATCGATTTCCACTGGCGGGAACAGGCCGGGTAGGGCGGATGAGGCCTGTACGGCCTTGGAGATAGCCACATGGTCATGCCCACGTCCGCCAAACTTGACCGAGCGGCCGGTGTCGAGGTCGGTGGCAACGATGTACAGCTTGTTCTTCAGCGCGCGAAAGTCATTGGTACGGCCACCGCTGGTAAACACCCGGGTCAGGAAGCGATCGATCTCGCCGTTGTCGAACATGCCGGTCGGAATGGCGTGCGAGAGCTGCATGAAAGCGCCGGTCAGGCCGACTTCACGCGGGCGGGTCACGAACTCCCAGAAGGCATCGAACAGCAGCTCGGGGATGGCGGCCAGACGGCGAAAATACTCGCGGTAGGCTGGGCGCAGGAACTGATCCGGCTCGAAGGGGATGCTGTCCGAGCTATTGGTGATGAAGATCTCGTACATTTCGCCCGGGCTGATCTTGTTGGCCAGCGCCGCGGAGATGAATCCGCCAGCGCTCACGCCGACATACACATCCAGATCGGTGAAGTCTATGCCCTGCAGGGCCTCCTCCAGCGCGCATAGTGCACCCACCTCGTAGATGGCGCCCAGCGGGCCGCCGGCTGCCAGATTCAAGCCTATGGTTGGACGGGGCGGATGGGATGGGGCGGCTGGCATGGATGAACGACTCCAGGGAGAAGCGGGGAGGCAGATTGTAGAGCAATTGCTTGAATGACGAGCGCTTGCTCGTATCAAGCAAAACGGGGCAGGCGATGAGCACGCCGCCCCGTTTCAGCGTAGACCCGGCCGGGCAGGCTGCCCTGGCCAGGTTGCGCATCAGGCCTTGGCTGCCGGCTTGGCTTCCGCCTTGGCAGCGGCGGGCTTGGCTTCGGCCTTGTCTTCGACCTTGGCGGCGGCGGCCGGCTTGGCGGTCTGCTTCTTCAAGAGCTCGTTCACGCTCTTGTTCAGCTCATCGATGCGCTTGTTCAGATCGGCCAGATCCTTGTTGCTGGGCACGCCCAAGGTGTTCAGTGCACGGGCTACGCGGTCTTGGAACACCTGCTCGAGCTTGTCCCAGGTTTCAGTCGCTTTGCTGGTAACGGCCACAACTTTCTCCTCTGCCGACTTGCGGCTCTTTTCCTCGACTTGCTTGCCGGCTTCGACCAGGTGATCGAAAGCCTTCACGCCTTCACCCTGGGCCTTGGCGAAAGCGCCCAAGCCGGCCAGCCAGATCTGGTTGGCGGATTCGAGGATGACGTGGGCGTATTGCTTCTCTTCGGTGGCTTTCTTCAACGACTTGGCCATGGTGGGCTCCTTGGATTTAGAAATGAAAAACTGTTAATCACACGGTGAAACAGCTTGGCGGGCTACGCCAAAAAAACTTGCTCCCAGCTGCCGTTCTCTTGCCCGGCTCTATAATCGGCAGTCTTTGCAGCGCTTGCTTGGTGACTGCACTTGCTGCGAATTATGGTGGGGGGAATTCGCTAAGTGCCAGTTTTGATGCGGGTTTTTCCTGGCGTATCTGCGGCTTAAGCCACACTGTTGCGCCGGGGCAACGTCGCAGGAATGCCCCGCTTTCGTGCAGATGCCCCTATTGGTGCGCCTTGCCGGTGTTGCGTGTTTTCCCACTGTGCTTTTTTTACCCAGCCCATTTTTACGACAGCCATGTCCGACGATTTCAGTGCATCCCCTGCCGGCAGCGGGCTAAGCCGGCCCCGCTATCTACTGGCCGAGTGGCAGACCCGCCGCCTGAGCGAGACCTATGCTGATCTGGCCGCCAGCGAACGCTATGGCCAGGCCACCCGTTTTTTCCTCAGCGATATCTATGGACCGACCGATTTTTCGCGTCGTGATCAGGATGGCGAGCGAGTGGCCGCCAAGATGCGCAGCCTCCTGCCGCAGCGCGCCATGCGTGCAATCCAGAACGCGCTCTATCTGAACCGACTGACCCAGGGCCTGGATGCGGCGCTGGCCGAGATGCTGTTCGAGCAGATGGGCGTGGCGCAGATTGATGCCGATAGTTATGCCGAGGCCTACCGGCGCTGCGATAACTATGCGGCGCGCTGTGAGCAGATCGCGCTCGTGCATGCGCTCGGTTGTGAGCTGGATGTGGTGGTGCAAAAGAGCTTTGTGCAACTTGCCCTGCGCTTGGCTCATGGCCCGGCCCATCTGGCCGGACTCGGTGAGCTGCAGGACTTCCTGGAGCGCGGCGTAGCGGCGTTTCTGCAGATGCACGGCGCCGATTACTTCCTGGATACTGTGCGCGAGCGCGAGACGCGCCTGCTTGATCGTATCTATGCTGGCCAGCCCGATCCATTTGCCGCCGACTGAACACTGCGCTTGCAGCTGCACTGCAAGCAAGCTGCGCGCTACTGTCGGCGCGCCGTATCGCAGGTTAGACTGTGTTTATCCGGCCGTTCGGCCCTTCCCATCCTGCTTCGGAGCCCCGTGATGTCGATCAGTATCCGCTACCCCCACAACAAGCCACACGATGAAGCCCGCCAACTGGCCGAAAAAGTGGCTGAGGAAATGGGCCGTGAATTCAGCATGTCCTACCGCTGGGACGGCGATGTGCTGCTGTTCGAGCGCTCGGGCGTGTCGGGGCGTTTGAGCGTGGTACCGGGCGAGGTCTTGGTGGAGGCCAAGCTGGGCTTTCTGCTGATGGCGCTCAAGCCGCAGATCGAGGCAGAAGTACGTAAATTCCTGGGCGAAAACTTCGCCTGATGCGCGTGCTGCCTAGGGCAGCGTGGTTGCCGTAGCCGCCGCGCATAAAGCAAACAGGCTCACCATGGTGAGCCTGTTTGCTTTGCGGGGGGCTGTTTACAGGTGGATGCCCTTCATGATCTGCATAAAGGCCATCTGGTCGGCGCTCAGCTCATGCGCGCGCTCGCCTTTCTCACCCTTGGCGGCCGAGGAGTCGGGGAACATGCGGTAGGCGGTGTTCATGATGATCTGCGCCACGCGCGGGGCGGCGGCGTGGATGATCTGGCCGAAGATGCCCAGGCCCGAGGCCACGCGCACCGGTTTGTAGATGACTGCCTGCGCCACCATATCGGCCGCTTCGTCCGGGCTGATGATGAAGGGCATGTTCTTGTAGATATCGGTCGGCGCAATCATCGGCGTGCGCACCAGCGGCATATTGATGGTGGTGAAGTAGATACCGCGGTCGGAGAACTCGCTGGCGGCGCAGCGGGTGAAGGCATCCAGCGCGGCCTTGGACGCCACATAGGCCGAGAAGCGCGGGGAATTGGTCAACACGCCGATGGACGAGATATTGATGATCTGCCCCGATTTACGGGCGCTCATGCTCGGCAGCAGGGCCAGGGTCAGGCGCAGGCTGCCGAAGTAGTTGAGCTGCATGGTGCGCTCGAAATCATGGAAGCGGTCGTAGCTGTTCTCCACCGCGCGGCGGATCGAGCGGCCGGCATTATTGATCAGCACATCGATGTGACCATGTTCGGCCAGCACCTTCTGCGCCAGGCCGTCGATGGAGTCGAGGCTGGCCAGGTCGCAGGAATAGATATGGCAGATGCCGCCATTCGCTTCGATCTCGGCCTTGGTGGCTTCCAGCTTTTCCAGGTCGCGCGCCACAATGATCACGCGCGCACCGGCCGCCGCCAGCTTCATCGCGCTGGCCTGGCCGATACCGGAGGAGCCGCCGGTGATCAGCACATTCTTGCCGCGCGAGACGCCGCCCAAGGTGCGGTCGATGAACAGGTCTGGGTCGAGATGGCGCTCCCAGTAGTCCCACAGCTTCCATGCATAGTCTTCCAGACGCGGCACCTCAATGCCGCTACCCGCCAGCAGCTTCTGGGTCTGGCGACTGTCGAAACGGGTTGGGTAGGACACGAAGTTCATGATGTCGGGCGGCAGGCCCAGGTCCTTCATCACCGCATCGCGTACACGCCGCACCGGGGTCAGCGAGGCTAGCGCCTGGCGGATCATGCTCGGGATAAAGCTGAACATGGCCGGGTTGATGCGCACGGTCAGCTTGGGGGCGTGTGCGGCCTCGGCGAAGATGGCCAGCACCTCGCCCACGCGCCGCGCATCCGGGTCGGTCAGGTGGAAACACTTGCCGTTCTGGCCGCTTAGATGGGCGAGGTGGTCCATGGCCGCCACCACATAGTCGACCGGCACGATATTGATGCGCCCACCGTCGATGCCGATGGCAGGCATCCACGGTGGCAGGATCTTGCGCATCTTCTGCAAGACCTTGAAGAAGTAGTACGGGCCGTCGATCTTATCGATCTCACCGGTCTGGCTGCTGCCCACCACGATGCCAGGTCGGTACACGCGCCACGGGCGCTTGCACTCGCGCCGCACAATCGCTTCCGAATCATGCTTGGTGCGGAAATACGGGTGGTTGAGCTTGCCGGCCTCCTCGAACATGTCTTCCGAGAACACGCCCTCGTAGAGGCCCGCGGCGGCAATCGAGCTGGTGTGGTGGAACACGCCGGCTTCCACCGCCTCGGCGAACTGCACGGCGTGGCGGGTGCCGTTCACATTCGCTTCCAGCTGCTCCTCGGCCGTGGCTTTCAGGTCATACAGGGCGGCCAGGTGGAAGAAGTGTTTGATCTTGCCCTTCAGCTCGGCCACATCCTTCTTGGCAATGCCCAGGGCCGGCTTGCCCAATTCGCCCAGCACCGGGATCACCCGCTCGGCATCCTTGCCCCAGCGCAGCTTGATCTGCTCGAACTTTTCCAGCGATTCCTTGCGCACCAGCGCATACACCTTGCCCTTGCGCTGCTTGAGCAATGTCTGGACAAGATTGTTACCGATGAAACCGGTTGCGCCGGTCACGAAGTAAGTCATGGGCCCTGCTCCTCGTTGTGATGTGATTCTTTTGCATCAGTTGACGTGCCCGGAAGCCGCGCCAGTGCTGGATTTCCACAATAGCCTGTGTTCTATAATCCCCCACGGGCACACGTCAAGCGAGCGACCGTCCGGTCGTGCAAAACCACCACAGCTCGGGGCGAGGAAAGTATCTATGTTATTGAATCTGTTTGGTTCCGAGCGCGAATCCATGTCGGCGGTCGATACCGCCTGGCTGCGCATGGACAGGCCGACCAATCTGATGGTGATCACCGGCATCATGTTTTTCGAGGGTGACCTCGATTACCAGCGCCTGGGCCAGGTCATGCAGACCCGGCTTTTGAAATTCAAGCGTTTCAAGCAGCGCGTGGTGCGTTCCGGCACCAGCGCCAGCTGGGAAGATGACCCCGATTTCGACCTGGCCAACCATCTGCACCGCGTGGCCTTGCCCGGTGCGGCATCCAAGCCCGAACTGGAGACCATGGTCAATGACCTGATCTCGATCCCGATGGATTTCTCCAAGCCGCTCTGGCAGTTCTATGTGGTGGAAAACTATTGCGGCGGCAGCGTGCTGGTGGCACGCATTCACCACAGCATCGCCGACGGTATTGCGCTGATTCAGGTGCTGCTCTCGTTGACCGACAAGGAAGAGGACGCGACGGTCGAGAGCGTGCCGAAGAAGGCACGCTTCCTGGCTGGAGAGCGCGAGCCGGATGATCCCTTTATGCGGCTCTACAAGCCGGTAGCCAAGGTCTATGCCGGCATGCTGAAGAGCTATGCCAAAGTGCTGGGCACCAGCTATGGGCTGATGACCAATCCGACCAAGCTGGCCGAACTGACCCAGACCGGCATGGGCCTTGGACAGGGCCTGGCCAAGATGGCCACCATGCCGGCCGATCCGCGCACCAAGTTCAAGGGCAAGCTGTCCACCACCAAGCGCATCGCCTGGTCCGAATCGCTACCGCTGCCCGAGGTCAAGCATGTGGGCAAGGCGCTCGGTTGCTCGATCAACGATGTGCTGCTGTCCTGTGTGGCCGGCGCGCTGCGCGCCTATCTGGTCGAGCGTGGCGAGCAGGTGGATGGGTTGACCATACGCGCCTCGGTACCGGTCAATCTGCGTCCCGAGAACAAGCTCGACAAGCTCGGCAACTACTTCGGCCTGGTCTTCCTGCCGCTGCCGATCGGGGTCGCCAATCCGATCGAGCGTGTCTACGAGGTCAAGCGGCGCATGGAGGAGATCAAGGGCGGCTACGACGCCATCATCACCCTTGGTCTGCTCAGCGTGGTCGGGTCGCTGCCGAATATGGTCGAGCAGCCGGCCATCGAATTCTTCAGCACCAAGTCCACCGCGGTGATGACCAATGTGCCGGGGCCGAAGGAGCCGATCTTCATGGCCGGCGCCAAGGTGCAGGATCTGCAGTTCTGGGTGCCGCAGTCGGGTGAGATCGGCATGGGCGTGTCCATCCTCAGCTACAACGACCGGGTCAACTTCGGGGTGATGACCGACAAGAAGCTGGTGCCCGATCCGCAGACCATCATTGCCCGCTTTGGCAGCGAGTTCGAAAAGCTGGTGCTGGCCACGCTGATGCACACGCTGGATGGCCCGCCCGACCCTGAGCTGGCCGAGCTGCACCTAGCCATGCTGCGCATGCAAAGCACGCCTTAGCCGCGCGAGACAAGTGCAATGCCCAGCTGCTAATCTGCGGGCATTGCACGGCGCCAAACCCGGCGCCTTTCCCTGGCAGCATCCCCTGCCACCTAGCCGCCACACCCTGGCACTACGTTTACTTGCCTATACCAGTACGGTCGGCCTGGGCCGTTTGCGCGCTGTACCTGTCGTGCACGTCAATTGTTTGCCACCGTACGGGTCTAACCTGCCGGAGTAGCCCATGTTTTCTGAACGCATTTCCCGTCTGCAAGGCTCGCTGGTGCGCGAGATTCTCGCCGTCGCCAACCAGCCGGACATGATTTCCTTCGCCGGCGGCCTGCCCGCCGCCCAAGCTATGCCCAAGCTCGATTTCACCGAGCTGCCTGCCGGCCTGAGCCAATACGGCCCGAGCGAGGGCGAGGCCTGGTTGCGTGAGGCCGTGGCGGCCGAGATGAGTAAGAACGGTGTGCCGGTCACGGCCAGCGATATCCTGATCCTGACCGGCTCGCAGCAGGGCCTGGATCTGGCCGCCAAGCTGTTTGTCGATCAGGACACCCCGGTCCTGGTGGAAGCGCCGACCTTCCTGGCCGCCGTGCAGTGTTTCAGCCTGTTTGGCGCACGTTTCATCGAAGTGGGCCTGACCCCGAACGGCCCCGATCTGGAACAGCTGGAGCGCAAGCTGCGCGAGGAAAAGCCGCGCTTTGCCTACCTGATCCCGACCTTCCAGAACCCGTCCGGCGTCTGCTACGACGAAGCGACACGCCAGCGCGTGGCCGAGCTGTTCGATGAGCACAATGTGGTGCTGCTGGAAGATGAGCCCTACCGCGAGCTGGTATACGACAAGTGCGACCGTGCCCCGATCTGCGCGCGTCTGAAGACCGCGCCGTGGATCCATTTCGGCACCTTCTCCAAGACCGCCATCCCCGGCCTGCGCGTCGCCTATCTGGCCTGCCACCCGAGCCTGATGCCGCATCTGTACAAGCTCAAGCAGGCGGCCGACCTGCATACAAACCGCCAGGGCCAGTGGGCGATGCACCAGCTGCTGACCTCGAGCGACTACCCCGCGCATATCGCGCGCCTGCGTGATTACTATCACCAGAAGCGCGACATCATGGCGGCGGCGCTGGACAAGCATTTCCACGACCTGGCCGACTGGACCATTCCGCCCGGCGGCCTGTTCTTCTGGCTCAAGCTCAAAGCCGATATCGACAGTTATGGCCTGCTGGAACCGGCGCTGGCGCGCAAGGTGGCGTTTATGCCCGGCAAGCCCTTCTATGCCACCGAGCGGGTATCGAATGAGCTGCGCCTGAACTTCAGCCATGCCTCGCCCGAGAAGATCGAGGAAGGCATCCGCACCCTGGCCGAGGTGATCCGTGCCCATCTGCCGGCTTGACTGGCTGTGCTGAAAAAAGGCCGCTTGATGCGGCCTTTTTTGTGTGGCGAGCGCGCTTCAGCCCTGCCGTGCCCATTGCTCCATTTCGTCGGCATTGCGCAGCAGGGCCTGGACCGCGCGTTCGAACAGCGGCTCGCTTTCTACGAAGCGCACATGCCCGAGGGCCAGCAGGCGGCGGAATAACTGCACGCTCAGCGCGGCGGGCTTGTCCAGATTGGCAATGGTCAGCAAGAGGCTGGCCGCGCGCGGGCTGATCCAGTTCAGACGCGCACGGCGCGCGCTGCCGCCGAAGGCGATATCCACCAGCACACCGGTTTTCAGCTGCTCGAGCACGCGGGCCTTGAGTGCCTCGGCCAGTGCCTCGTCGCGCGGTGCGCCCGCTTCGGGCAGGGCCAGCGCATCGAACTGCGCATCCAGCAGCTCCAGCCCGCCCTCCAGCGCCTCGGCCGCTTCGGCCACGAAGCCAGCTGCCAGGCCGGCCGGGTAATCGGGCGCGGCACCCGTGGCCTCGCTACCCAGCATGAAGTCGGCAAAGCGCGCCTCAAGCTCAGCCAGACTGGCGCCAGCGCGCGTATGGCCCTCCTTCAGGGCTTCCAGATGCGCGGCCACCAGCCAGTCGAGGAAGTCTTGCTGCTCCGCATCGTTGAGCCTGGCCTGGGCCAGGTGGCGTGAGAGCAGGTTCACCAGCTCGGGCAGGCGCTTGAGCATCTGCATGCGTTCGCCATTGCTGGTCTTGGGCTGCACGCTCCACACCAGCACGGGTACCAGCTGGCGACAGCTGCGTGCCTGAGCTGCGTCATCGCGCCCAACCCGCTCGATGGCTAGCGGCCAGGTCGCCAGCAGGAAGTGCTCGAGCCGGGCTGGCAGCGTCAGGCCATCCAGCGCGGCGCGCATGGCGGCCATTGCGTGCAGATAGTGGGCGCTGCGCTCTTCCGCGCTGCTGAGCGCGGCGGCCGCCTGCACCATGCGCGGGTCGTCGTGCTGCATGGTGCGGCGCAGATAGTCTTCCAGCTCCGCCAAGAGGCGCTCGAACAGCGCGACATCGCTATGCGGGGCGCCGACGGCCTGCTCGACCAGATGCCGGATTGCCTCGCCCAGTCCGTCCGAGAGCGGATCATCCGCGCTGAGCGCGATGGCCACCGAGCCGATGCGGTTGAACAGCTGGCGCGCCGGGTGCTGGCGTTCGGCAAACAGGGTCGGGTCGAACAGACCGAGCTTGAGCAGCTGGAACTGCAGACGGCCGAGCTGGCTGCGCACGCTGCTGGGCAGCTTGCCATCGTGCAGCATGAACTCGAACAGCATGGCCACCACATCCACCACCATGCGTTCGCTCGGCTCGCGTGCCTGGCTGGACAGACGCGCACGGTGTTCGAGGATATGGTTGCGCAGATCGCTAGCATCGGCCTGGCCGGCGACCGATTGCTCAAGCTCTGCAATGCTGCTGGCCAGCACGGTGCTGCCCGCATAGGTGGTGAACGGCGCCTGGCCGGTCTGGCCGCCGGGGCGCTGGCCGAACAGCTCGCGCAGCAGCTGGCCGGCATTCAGCTGGCTGTCCAGCCAGTGCGGCGGTTCGCTCTGCGCGATGGCCTGGCGCGCGGCATCCGGGCTGGTCTTCATCTGTATCCAGCGCAGCAGCAGATCGCTGCGCGGCAGGTGGCGGCCCTGCGCATGCAGGGTGGCAGGTAGGGCTGGGCTGGCGGCATGCGGCGGTGGGGCCGGGCTATCGGCTTGGCGGCGGATCTGCAAAGGGAGTTCGACCGGGATCGCATGGGCCGCCAGGAGCGCATTCAGCCCCTGGTAGAGGGCCGCCACTTGGCTGGCCAGCGCCTGATTGGCCGCCTTCTTCAGCGCACTGCCTATCTCGCCCTGCAGATTCAGCGTGTCGATGCCGAGCGCCAGGCTGCCGCACAGCACATAGGGGCGGAAGGGGTTCTCGCGTTCGCTGCCTTCGGGCTGGTGATACAGATTGGCGATGCGCGCATTCAGCTCGTTCAGCGCTTCGCCGGCCGCGCTGCGGAATTGTGCGATCTGCCGCTCCAGCGCCAGCTCCTGCTCGACTTCGGCCAGGGCCTGCAGGCTCAGATTATGACCGGCGGCCTGGGCGAAGCTGGGCTTGTCGCGCCGGAAGGCAGTCTGCAGGCCGCGCTCGAGCAGCCTTTGCAGCTGCTCGAACCAGGCCTGGCGCAATTCGGCATCGAAGGCCAGCCAGGCCGCACGCGCATCAAGCAGGACCGTCGCGGCGGGCGAGCCGCCCAGCCTATCCGCCTGCGCCAACAAGCCATCGGCCACCGTGCGCAGCAGCGCGGGCCAGGCTTGCTGGAGCTGGTCCAGCAGGGCGGCTTGCAAGTCACGCAGAATCTCGGTGCGCATCATGGCCTGACCAGCTTGGGAGCGGGGTCGGGCATCGCCGCCCGGCCGGATCGGAAAGCCTGCTCAGCAAGGCTGAGCAGCAGCCCTAGTCGTCGCTGAGCTCGGACTTGGCGAAGGCGACGTCCAGCGTCTCCATTGCATCGCGCGGCTCGCATTCGGCCGCCGCCTCGTACAGCTTGGTGGCGTCCTTGACCTTCTTGTTGCCATACAGGGTCAACAGGCCGTTGCCGTACTCGATGCGCGCAATGGCCGAGTGGGGGATCAGCTCGAGCGCCTTCTCGTAATGGGCTTCCGCCGCATCCTTGGATACCCCATAGGTCAGCGAGCCGACCATACTGCCGACCTTGCCGATGATCTCGGCATGATAGGCGCCGAGGGCAATATGGGCTTCCGCATGTTCGGGTGCCAGGGCCAGGGTCTTGTCGAGGCTGGCCTTGCACTTGCCGGCAATGCCTTGGGCCAGCGCCTTGGCAATCGAGATCGCCTGGCTGTAGCGACCCAGCGCATAGGCATGCTGGTAATGGGCATTGATATTGTTCGGGTTCTCCTTGGCCGCTACTTCGGCGCGGTCGGCCACTTCCTCGAACAATTCCTTCTTGGCGTCCTCATCCTCGACCAGATAGGTGGCATAGATGCTCTGCGCCTTGTTGGCGGCATTCATGCCCGAGGCGGTTTCCGCCTTCAGACCGAGCGCCACAGCGGTCTGGAAGTCACCACGGTGATAGGCGCGCCAGGCTTCCTGGCTGGCCTCGTCTTCCGGCCAGGGCTCCTGGTCGCCCGCATGCAGGCGTTCCCAGGCTTGCCAGAGCTTGTCGCCGCCATAACTGAGTGCGCTTGCGTCGTGGGGGAAGGGGGTCCATGTGCTCATGCTTGTCTCCGCGTGGTGTATGCGCGACCGGCGGAGCACGGCTGCTGGCGTGGCCTGTGCTCCACCAGCGGCTTGTTTGGCTGGCCCGGGCATTATAGACAGGCGCATCGCGCTGCCTGCTATTTGCCCTGTGGCCACGCGGCGCTTTAGAGACGGAAGCGTTGCAAAGTCGTATTCAGGTTCAAGGCCACCTGATGCATTTCCTCGGCCTCCTGGGCCGCCTCGCGCGAGGCGGCTTCGTTCTGGCTGATCATGGCGGTGACACGCTCGACATTGACGGCAATCTCATTGCTGGCCTGGCTCTGCTCGCGCAGCGCGGTATTGATCTCGGCGCTGACACGCAAGACATCGGCCGAAGCCACTTCGATCTGCTTGATCGCCTCGCCGGCCTGGTGGGCGAGTTCCACGCCCTGGCTGACCCTTTGCTGGGTGCGCTGCATGGTCTGGGCGGTATCCTGGGTGCCGGCCTGGATGGCCGAGATGGTGCTGGCGATCTCGCGCGTCGATTGCGCGGTGCGTTCGGCCAGCTTGCGTACCTCGTCGGCCACCACGGCAAAGCCGCGGCCCTGCTCACCGGCGCGCGCCGCCTCGATGGCGGCATTCAGGGCGAGCAGATTGGTCTGCTCGGCCACTTCCTTGATCACCTGCACCACCTTGAAGATATCGGCGGTCTGACCGGACAGTGCGTCGATGACCTGGGCGGTCTCATCCACCTGGCCGGCGATGCCGCGGATTTCCGTCACGGTCTGCTCGATTACCTGCTCGCCCTGCACCGAAAGCTGGGCGCTTTGCTCGGTGGCCTGCAGCGCCGCCTGGGCATTGTCGGTAATGTGATTGATGCTGATGCTCAGCTCTTCGAGCGCCGCTGCCATGGTGGTAGTGGCATCGCTCTGGCGCGCCGAACCATCGGCAATCTGGCGCGAGGTGGACTTGAAGCGCTCGGCGATTTCATTCACCTGCACGGCCTCGCCCTGGATTTCGCTGACCATATTGCGCAAGGAAGCCTGCATGCGCGCCATGGCGGCCAGCATGCTGCCCGGCGGGGCCTGCTCGGCTGCCAATGGCTGGGACAGATCGCCGTCGGCAATCGCCTGCGCGGCACGCACGGCGGTGCTCGGTTCGCCGCCTATCGGGGTCAGCACCAGCTTCTTCAACAGGCCCAGCAAGACGGCCAGCAGCACGGCCGCCAGCAGCAGGCCGCCGACAAAGATCATGATCGCCGGCCCGCGCGCCGCCTGGTCGGCTTCGGCAAGCGGGTAGGTGGCGACCAGCTTGAAGTTCCATTCCGGGAAGGGCAGTTCCTGGCGTACCCAGTCGGCCGGCGCATTGTCGACGATGCGCTGGGCGCTCGCCTCGTCCTGACTCTTGGAGTGGAAGCGTACCTTGCCCTTATCGTCCACTACGGCCACAAAGCCGCTTTGCAGCAGGCTGGCGCGGCCTACCGTGGCTTCCAGCGCCTGCAGGTCGACCTTGTAGCCGACATACCAGATGCCGACCCCATTGCCTGTGGCGTCCTTGATCGGCTCATAGGCGGTCAGATAGGGCGCACCGAGGATGTCCACCTGGCCGTAGAAGGGTTGGCCCTGCTGGATGGCGGCAATTGCGCGACCCTTGGGATCGAGCACGGTGCCGATCGCGCGTGCGCCGTCCTTCTTCACCGTGGTGGAGATGCGCACATAGTCGCTGCCCGATTTGCTGAACAGGGTGGCGGTGCCGCCCATGATGTCGACCACCCCATCGACCAGCTCGAATTGATTGGCCTGGGGCGCGCCACCCAGCAAGAGCTCGGGCACCGAGCGGTCTTTCACGCTGACCGCTTCACCGGCCGTGGCCGGACCGGCCGCCGCGCCGCGCGAGGTCAGCAGCTTGATCGAGGCCTTGACGCGTGCCTGCACCTGCTGGTCGATCAGGCTCAGCTGGTCGACCAGATTGCGCAGCTGCAGCTGGGCCTGCTCGTCGACCTGGCTGTGGATACGGCGGCTCTCGCTGCTGGCATACAGCAGTGCGCCCCCCAAAATCAGCGGCAGCAGCACAAAAGAAATGGCCGCGATCACGCGGCCCTGCAGGGTGGAAAACATCGGTGAGCTCCTGTGGTGTCAGCCGCTGGATGCACAGATCGTGTCGAGCAAGCTAATCTGACGTGCTCTGTCCTTGATATGGGACAAGGCAATGCGGAAAAGCCCGGATTATCACCGATGTGTTTGAAACTTTCGCGTAAGGGTTTCCCGCTAAGTAGTTGCTTTATATGGATAAATCGAGCGCTTGCTAGTTGCTGCGTTCACCGGTCTGCAGCCGCCACAGTGCGGCATAGCTACCGTTTTGTGCCAACAGGCTCGTATGCTGGCCGCTCTCGACGATGCGGCCGTTTTCCAGCACATGGATGCAATCAGCCTGACGGACGGTAGACAGGCGGTGCGCAATCACGATGGTGGTGCGGCCGCGGCTGACCACGTCCAGGCTGCGCTGGATGGCCGCCTCGGTTTCGTTGTCTACCGCACTGGTGGCCTCGTCCAGAATCAGGATGGGCGGGTTCTTCAGAATGGCGCGCGCCAAGGCCAGGCGCTGGCGCTGGCCGCCCGACAGCTTCTGGCCACGTTCGCCGATGCGGGTGGCAAAGCCCAGCGGCAGCTTGCTGATGAACTCGGTCGCTTCAGCCGCCTGGGCCGCTGCGGCGATATCCGCATCGCTGACGCTGTCGAGGCCATAGGCGATGTTCTCGGCCACCGTACCATCGGTGAGGAAGCTGTCCTGCGCCACATAGCCGATGGCGCGGCGCAGGTCCTGCAGATTCAGGCTGTCGATGGCCTGACCATCGAGCAGGATGCGACCGTGCTGGGCAGCGTAGAAGCGCAGCAAGAGCTTGACCAGGGTGGACTTGCCCGAGCCGGTACTGCCCACAAAGGCCACGGTCTGGCCGGCGCCTATGGTCAGGTTGATATCGGCCAGGGTGGGGCGCCCGTCGTAGCTGAAGCCGACCTGCTCGAAGCGCAGCTCGCCCTTCACCCCTTGTGCCGGGAAGTGCTGACCTTCGTAGGGGATATTGATCGGGGTATCGAGCAGGTTCAGCGCGCGTTCGATGGCGGCCATCGAGCGCTGGTACATATCGGCCACCTCGGCCAGACCGGTCAGCGGCCACAACAGGCGCTGGGTCAGGAAGACCAGCACCGAATAGGCGCCCACCGCCAACTCGCCGTGTATGGTCAGCCAGCCGCCATAGATCAGCGTGGCGGTGAAACCGCTCAGAATGGCCATGCGGATGACCGGGGTGATGGCAGCGCTGATGCGGATCGCCCGTGCATTGGCGGCGCGGTAGTGGCGGCTCGCCGCATCGATATGGCTGGCCTCGAAGCCCTCGGCGGCGAAGGCCTTGATGGTGGCGAGACCAAGCAGATTATTGTTCAGGCGTGCCGACACATCGCCCGCTGCTTCGCGCACCTCGGTGTAGCGTGGCGCCAGGCGGTTCTGGAACCAGAAGGCACCGAACAGGATGAGCGGCACCGGCAAGAGCGCAATTAGCGCGATGCTCGGTTGCAGGGCAAAGAACACCGCACTGACCATGATGGACGAGCAGAACACCTGGATGATCTGGTTCGCGCCGCCATTCACAAAGCGCTCCATCTGGTTCACATCGTCATTGAGGATGGAGAGCAGATTGCCGGTGCGCTGGTTCTCGAAATAAGCCATCTCGAGCTTTTGCACATGCTGGTAGGCATCGAGGCGTAGATCGTGCTGGATGTCCTGCGCGAGCTGGCGCCATTTGACCTCGTACAGATATTGGAACAGCGACTCACCGCCCCAGATCAGCACATTGATGAAGCCCAGGAAGAGCAGCTGGTGCCAGACATCGCTGATGCCAAGCCCGACCAGCACCTGTTTTGCCAGGAAGCTCTCCTCACCCTTGACCACCACGTCCACTGCCACCCCGATCAGCACCTCGGGCAGGATGTCGAAGAATTTGTTCAGCACCGAGTAGGCGGTGGCGAGGCGGAAATCGCGCCGATAGCGGCTGGCGTAGGCAAACAGGCGTTTGAGCGGGTGCATGCGGGCTTGTTCTTTTATGGTGTGGAGGTGGCGAGGGGGTAAAACAAAACAGCCGCCGGATTACTCGGGCGGCTGTTGTCGTTGCTGGGCTTAGCGTAGCTCGGCCAGCAGCGGGTCGAGCATGGCATTCGCCTGGCTGTCGGGCAGGACCACGCCCTCCTTGCCAGCGATGCGCACGGTGGTCTGCGCGTCCTTGCTCGATACCACGGCCAGGAACTGCGGCAGCTCAGCCTGCTTCTTCTCTTCATCCTTCCAGAAGGCCAACGAGGACAGGAAGCCTTCCTCGGCCTTGGCGGCCTGGATCTTGCCGCTGGTGATGTAGTAAAGACCGAGCGAGCGGTCGCGGTCGGCGATGTTGTAGCCAGCGCGCTCCAGGGCCAGGCCGATACGGCGCCAGGCACGGTCGAAGCTTTCGTTCAGCTGGATCACGCGCTTGCCATCGGCCAGGGTGATGAACTGGGCGCGGTTGCTGCCGGCGGCCGGGGTGGCCACGGCGGGTGTGCCTTCGGCCGGTTTGGCGCTGGCCACCACCTGGCCGGCGGTATCGGCGCTGATACCCAGGCGTACCAACAGCTGCTTGAGCTTGGCCGCTTCGCGTTCCGGATCATTCGGGCGCGGGGTCCAACGCGTATCGCTCTTGTCCTGGGCTGTGTACACCTCTTCCATGCGGCGGTGGGCGATATAGATCTCGGTGCCCTTGCCGTCGGCACTGCGTTCGAGGCGCATGCGGTACTGGTCAACCATGCCGCTGTTGTACAGCGTCTTCATGCCGCGCTGGATGGCGGCGCGGATGCCGCCCACCGGCAGGTCGGGGCGCTCTTCCTGCCAGTTGGTTTCCAGCAGACCAGCCAGCGCATTGTCGGTGGTCAGCTTGAAGCCCTGGTCGAGCCAGAACTGGCGTGCCTGCGGCCACACGGCATCGGCTGGGGCGTTGATGACCAGCCAGCGCTGATTGCCATCGCTTTCCATGCGCACCTTGTCGAACTTGGGCAGGGCTGCGCCCGAGGCGAGGATCTGCTGGCCGTCGGCGCTGAGCGTGAGGCCAGGAATCGCGTAAGCCCCGTTCAGCTCGGGCGAGCTCAGCTCGGGTGGCAGTTCCAGCTGCTTGGGCTGGATGGCGCCGCGCGCCTTGGTGTACTCGGGCGCTTCCGGGGTGTCATCGCCGATGAAGGGCAGGTTGGCACAACCTGCAGCCAGGGTCACCAGCGCAAGTGCTGCGGTAATACGTGTGGTTCGAATCATGGGAGCCGCGGTTTCCGTTAAATCTCGATGCCGGCCTGGCGCATGGCGGCGCTGACCGGGGCTTCGGCGCTGGTCGACAGCGGGGTGAGCGGCAGACGGATGCCAGCCGGCATCAGGCCGAGCTTGCTGACCGCCCACTTGGCCGGGATGGGGTTGGCTTCGATGAACAGATGCTTGTGCAAGCCTTGCAGCTTGTCATTGATGGCGCGGGTGGCCAGCACATCGCGGCCCAGCGCGGCCACGCACAGCTCGCTCATCAGCTTGGGTGCCACATTGGCGGTGACCGAGATCACCCCATGGCCGCCCATCAGCATAAAGGCAGCGCCGGTGGCGTCGTCGCCCGAGTAGAGCGCGAAATCCTTGGGCGCACGCAGCACCAGGTCGGCGGCACGGCCGATATCGCCGGTGGCATCCTTCAGGCCGACGATATTCGGGATGGCCGCCAGACGCAGCGCGGTGTCATTGCTCATATCGGCCACGGTACGACCCGGTACGTTGTACAGGATCATCGGGATATCCACCGCCTCGGCCACGGCCTTGTAGTGCTGGTACATGCCTTCCTGGGTCGGCTTGTTGTAATAGGGCACCACGGACAGGGTCATATCGGCACCGGCCAGCTTGGCCTGGCGCGACAGTTCGATCGCTTCGCGGGTCGAGTTGGCACCGGTGCCGGCAATCACCTTCAGGCGGCCGCGGGCCAGTTCGACGGTTTTCTTGACGATGGCGATATGTTCTTCCACGTCCACCGTGGCGGATTCGCCGGTGGTGCCTACGGCAACGATGCCAGCGGTGCCGGCTTCAACATGGAATTCGACGAGCTTGGCGAGACTGGCGAAATCAAGGCTGCCGTCTTCGAACATCGGGGTCACAAGCGCGACCAGACTACCTGTCAACATGGTGGGATTCCGTGGGGCGGAGGAAGAGGGAAGCGGCGATTCTAACCGAATCAACCGGGCCGATGTAGGGACTGCGCCGGCCTATTTGAGTTCCATGCTGCGGGCATTTGCCCGACCGTTTGACCGCCTATCGACGGGCTTGGCGACGTGTGTTGCGGCCGCTGCCGGTGCGCAGGCGGCATCCGCGCCCTAGGCCTAATGCAGGCCGATATGCTCGGGGTAGTCGGTGATCAGCGCATGCACGCCGAATTCGCGCATCAATTCATGCTCATAGCGCGTATTGGCGCCGTAGACGGCATTGCGAAAGCCCAGGGCATTGGCCTGGCGCAGAATGTCCGGGTCGACGATCTCGCAATCCCAGACCAGGGTGCGCAGATTGGGCAGGTGCAGGGCGGCATGCAGCAGGCTGTTGATGGCGGCCGGCCTATGCGCATTGAGCAGGCCGCACTCGACCGACAGCTGCTGGGCGGCGGCGATCACCACTTCATGCCGGAACGAGGTCAAGAGAAGCTGATGGCTGTCCTCATAGCGACGCAGCAAGGGCAGGGCCAGGCTGGCCGCGGCTGGGGTCTTGATCTCGATATTCCACAGCGTATTCGGGAAGGCCTGCAGGGCTTCCACCAGGGTGGGCACGCTATAGCCGCACAGATCGGACAGCTGCTTGCGGGTCAGCGCCGCAACCGGCACCCCGTTCTTTGCCACCCGGTTGTGAAACAGCACCGCCTCGTTATCGGCGCTGACCCGAACATCGGTCTCGATGCCGACAAAGCCGATCTGCAAGGCGGCGGCAAAGGCTTCCAGCGTGTTTTCCGGGCAGGCGGCGTGGTAGCCGCGATGGGCGAGGATTTGCATGGGGGCGCTCCGATGGCCTGATACCCGCAGTTTAGGCCCGACTTGGCCGCCGCGCCTATTGCCTCTGCAGGCCTGGCCACGTGCTGCGCGTTTACACCCAGGGCTGGGCCAGCTGCTCGGTGGCCAGTACCCGCTGCACGGCCGGGCGGGCCAGCACACGCTGCAACCAGGGGCCGATATGCGCATAGTCGCGCGCCTTGTGGCCGTCGAAATTACGCGTCCAGCGGCACAGCATCATTGCATAGGGGTCGAGCAGGCTGTAGTCGGCGCCCAGCAGCCAGGGCTGGCCGTGGCTGGCCAGCTGGCTGTCAATCTGCTCGAGCAGCCGCAGCACCTTCTGCTGTGCATGCGCGCGCACCTGAGCGATGGCGGCTGCATCGCTGGCCCAGCGCTCGGGGTAGAAATAGATGACCAGTGCCTGCTGCAAGGTGGTGGACAGCCAACTTAGCCATTTATAGGCCTGGGCACGCGCCGCGCTGCCCAGGGGCGGCATCAGGCCCTGAGCTGGGTGGGTATCGACCAAGTGCAGGCAGATCGCGGCGGTTTCATACAGCACGATATCGCCGTCCTCGAGCACCGGGATCAGCCCATTCGGGTTCAGCGCCCGGTAGGCTGGGGTATTCAACCCACCGTTCTGCTGGTCGATCTTGATCAATTCGAAGTCCACACCCAGCTCTTCAAGCAGGATGTGCGGCGCCATGCTGGCGGTGCTGGGAACGTAGTGCAGTCGGATCATGGTTAAGACCTGTGGAATGAAAAAGCCGGCGGACCACCAGGCCGGCCGGCTGGGCATGCCGGCCAGGGCGGGCACGCCATACGCGGTGCAAATTGTACTAGTGGATCAGGAAACCGATGATCAGGATCACGGCGATCGCCAGCATCACGATGGCTTCCAGGCGATCGCTGAGTTGACTCTGTTCATCGGCATGGGTGGCGTCATCAGGGTGTTCGACCCGAAAATCCACGCTCATGATACTTACCTCCGTCTTGGTTCGAGCGTACAGGGCTCCCTCCCAACCGGGTCACACAGCGCATCGGGATACGGTGCGGTGCAACCTTCCTTCTGCCAGCGGCTGCCTGGGCTTCTGACCCTGGCGTATATCGGCGTGATCGGCTGGACAATGTGTCCAGCCACTGGGTATTTTGCGCCGGAAGCCGCGCCCATGCTGGCTTTGCAGCCGAAAGGCATCGCTCAGTTACAAGCGCAGCTCGGGCTATCCGCAGTCGTGCTGCTGCCCAGTACGGTGCGGTAACCGTCGCGCTTCCACCAGTCCAGCCCGCCGATCAATTCCTTGACCGTGAAGCCGAGCTGGGCGAGCTTGAGCGCGCCCTTGGTCGAGGCATTGCAGCCTATGCCGTCGCAGTAGCTGACATACAGCGCCGCGCGATCGAGGCCGGCCGTGCTGGTCGCATCCATGCTGCGATGCGGCAGGCTCAGCGCGCCGGGAATATGTTCGGCGGCATAAGCCTGGGCATTGCGCGCATCGATCACCACTAGGTGCTGGCCCTCCTGCTGGGCTGCGTACAGGTCGGCGGCGTCGATTTCATAAGCTAGCTTGCTGGCGTAGTGGCTGATCTGGTCCATGGTGCTTCCTTGGCGTGATAGGGATTAGTGGCAGCCGTTAGCCTGCGGCAGCTTGGCGGTACGCGGCCAGGCATGGCCGAGCTTGTGACGCAGCTGAGCCAGCCAGCCGCGTGCAGGTGCCAGCGCCTTCAGTTGCAGGCGAGCATCGCTCAGGGCTTCGATGACTGCCAGGCGGCCGGCACGCAGCAGATGGCGTTCACCGCGCTGCAGCAGCACATCGCCACCGTTGTCCTCGGTAATCCACAGATCACCCTGTTCGCACAGCACGATCACGCCATCCACGCTGCGCACGGTACGCAGCTCGCTACGCTGCAGGGCTTGCTCGTATTCGATAAACTGATGCAACATTTTCCCGCTCCTTCCGTCTGGCCACTCATGCCGTATTTGGCTTGGCTTGATTGGCATTCTCTGCCTGGTGTGGCGCCACAACAATCGATGCTTTTTCAGCGGATAGTTGAAATGAATTCACTGGTTGATCTGCCTGGCAAGCTGCCCTCGCTACCCGCGCTGCGCGCCTTCGAGGCCGCGGCGCGCCTGGGTTCGGGGGCGCGTGCCGCCGCCGAGCTGTTCGTGACGCCGGGCGCCGTCAGCCATCAGATCAAGTCGCTAGAAGCGCAGCTGGGCTACCCGCTCTTTGGGCGTGAAGGGCGTGGCCTGGTGCTGACGCCGGAGGGCAAGCGCCTCGCCCAGGTGGTGAACCGCCTGCTGGTCGGGGTGGCGCAGGAACTGGCGGCAATCAAGCGCGAACACGAAACACCACGCCTGACGGTGACCGCGCTGTCCTCGTTTTCCGCCCGCTGGCTGACACCGCGCCTCGGGCGCTTTATCGAGGATCACCCCGAGATCGAGCTATGGGTGCAGTCATCGACCACACTGGAGCGACTGGGCGGGCCGGGCGGCATCGATCTGGCCATCCGCATGGGCTCGGGCCAGTGGCCGGGTGTGCATGCCGAGCATTTCTTCGATGAGTGCTTCATGGTGGTGGCCAGTCCCAGGCTGGCTGGCGGCCTGCCCAGCCACCCCGCCGAGCTGGCCGGGCGGCCCCTGCTGCGCGCGGCGGGCGAGCCGTGGAAGCCCTGGTTCGAGCTGGCCGGTCTGCCCTGGGCCGAACCGGGGCAGGGCCTGATCTTCAGCGACTCCGGGCTATTGGTGCAGGCGGCTGTGGACGGCCAGGGTATTGCGCTGGCGCGCCGCTCGCTGGCCCAGGACGATGTGGCTGCCGGCCGCCTGGTGCAACTGTTCGCGCAGACCCTGCCATTTCATTGGTCCTACTGGCTAGTGACGCCGAATCCGCCGCCACATCGGCCTGTGTTGCAAACCTTTATTGACTGGCTGCGTGAACAGATACGCCCGTCTATCTTGTAAAACTGCCTGTGCCACACTCGCGTATTGCCCAACCGAAAGCCGCCATGCCGCTGCGTTTCCGCCCCTTTCTGCTTGCCGCCTGCCTCTTGCCCAGCCTGAGCCTCGCGGCCGAGATGCCGCGTGTCGCCCTGGTGCTGGGTGGCGGCGGCGCGCGTGGCCTAGCCCATGTGGGCGTGCTCAAGGTGCTGGAGGAGGCGCGCATCCCGGTCGACTGCGTGGTCGGCACCAGTATGGGGGCGCTGGTGGGCGGCCTGTACGCGTCGGGCAAGAGCGCCGCCGAGGTGGATAAGGCAGTGGCGGCGATCAACTGGGACGATGTGCTCAATGACCGGCCGCAGCGCCAGCAGCGCAGCTTTCACGATAAGCAGGACGACTGGCTGAATATGATGGACCTGGGTCTCGGTCTGTCCGATAGCGGCCAAATGCTGTTTCCCAAGGGCGCGCTCGGCACCCAGAAGGTTGATCTGTTGATCCGCCGTCTGGTTAATGGCGCCACGCTGAACCGCTTCGACGAACTGCCGCTGCCTTACCGCGCGGTGGCAGCCGACCTGGAAAACGGCGATATGGTGGTGCTGTCGCGTGGCGACCTGGCCGCCGCCATGCGCGCCAGCATGGCGGTGCCGGGCGTGTTCCCGCCGGTGGAGCGCGATACCCGCGTCCTGGTGGATGGGGGGATTGCACGCAACCTGCCGGTGGATGTGGCGCGTGGTGTATGCGGTGAGGTGGTGATCGCGGTCGATGTCGGTTCGCCCCTGCTGACCCGTAAGCAGGCTAGCGATGTGCTGAGCATTTCCGACCAGACCGTGCGTGTGCTGACCCAACGCAATGTGGATGAGCAGATCCGCCAGCTGGCCGCGCGCGACATCCTGATCCGCCCTGACCTTGGCAGCATGTCTTCGAGCAGCTTCAATGAAGGCCCGATGGCCCAGGCCGCTGGCGAGAAAGCCGCGCGCGAGCTGCTGCCCATGCTGCAGTCGCTGAGCGTGAGCGAGGCCGATTACGCGGCCTGGCGCGCCAAGCTGGCCGCACGTCGCTTCGACCCGGGTCCGGTGCTGGCGGTGGAGGTGGAGCCGACCCGCTTCGTCAACCCAAGCATCCTGCGCGATCTGCTCGATGTGAAGCTGGGTAAGCCGCTCGACCTCGATGCGCTCGAGCACAAGCTCGGTAATGTGTATGCGCGCGACGATTTCGAGCAGATCGACTACCGATTGCTGCCTGGCGTGGGCGGGCATGCGATCAGCCTCAGCGCGCGCGAGAAATCCTGGGGGCCTGGCTATCTCGATCTGGGCTTGGGCATGCGCACCGACTTCGAGGATGACTCTGCCTTCCAGCTCTCCGCCCAGTACCGGCGCAGCTGGTTGAACCGGCTAGGTGGCGAGTGGAAGAGCCGCCTGCTGATCGGCGAGGCGCGCGGCCTATACACCAGTCTGTACCAGCCGCTCAGCCTGGATGGCGAGCTCTACCTGCGCCTGGGGGCCAATGTGAACAGCCGCGGCGTGCCGATCTATCTATTTGGCGAGCGGGTGGCCGAGTACCGCCAGACCCGCCGCGCGCTGCGCTTTGATATCGGCTCCACCTGGGGGCGCTGGGGGCAGATCAGCGTGGGGGCCGAGCGCGCGGTATCGCGCTTTGCGCGCAGCACCGGCGCCACCGAGCTGCCGGATGAGCGCCTGAACGAGGGTGGACTGTATCTGAACCTGGCCTACGACCAGCTCGATAGCGCCCGCTACCCGCGCCAGGGCAGTTATGCGGCGCTCGAGCTGTATCGCTCGCTGCCTGGTCTCGGTGGCTTGGTCGATTACAGGACTGCCACGCTAGACCTCAAGCAGGCGGCATCTTTCGGGCGCTGGTCGGGCCTGCTGGGCCTCAAGTATGTGCACACCAGCAATGAGGCGCCGTTCGAATTCACCCCCACCGCCGGCGGCCTGTTCAATCTGTCCGGCTATCACCAGGGCGAGGTGCGCGCCGAGCGCATCGCCAGCGCCCAGCTCCGTATCTCGCAGGATGTGGCCAAGCTCACGCCGCTGCTCGGCAATGCCGGCTTCTGGGGCGTGTCGCTGGAGGCGGCGCGCATCTGGTCGCCGGTGCTGCAGGGCCTGGATGAGGGGCCGCTGCTGTATTCGGGCGCGCTCTTTCTTGGCAGCGATACGCGCCTCGGCCCCGCCTATCTGGGGCTGGGCTATGGCGATACCCGCCATCTGCGCGTGTATCTGAGCATCAACGGCGGTTTCTGAGCGGCTTAGCGCGCGCCGGGTTGATAGGCGAGCCAGGGGTCGGTGCTGCTGTCGGCGGCAAATTCGGCGAAGCGGGCGATGATGAAGTCGGCCGCACCGCGCACCTTGGCGGACAGAAAGCGCCGGCTCGGATAGACCATATACAGATCGAGCCGCGCCGCGCGCCAGCCCGGTAGCACCTGCACCAGGCTGCCGGCGCGCAGCGATTCGCTCACCACATAGGACGGCAGCAGGGTGATGCCCATGCCGTCCAGCGTACAGGCGCGCAACACCTCCACCGCATTGCAACTCAGTATCGGCACCGGCCAGGGCACGGCTACCGCCTCGTCCTCGCTGCGATAGAGCTTGCTCACATTGCGCGCGCCATCGCTTTGCAGGATGGCATGGCCGGCCAGCTCGGACGGTTGCAAGGGCGTGCCGGCATGGGCGAGATAGGCGGGCGAGGCGCACAGGATGACCTCGGAAAAAGCCAGCTTGCGCGCCACCATGCTGCTCGCCAGGCCCTGCTGACCGAAGAGCAGGGCCAGATCGAAGCCCTCCTCGACCAGATCGACCGAGCGGGTGCCGAGCACCAGTTCGACCTGCACCTCGGGAAAGGCCGCCCGGTAGGCGGGCAGCAGCGGGGCCAGATGGTGCTGGGCAAAGCCGAGCGGTGCATAGGCGCGCAGCACGCCGCTTGGCTCGCGCTGGCGCGTGCTCAGCTGGTCCTCGGCATCGCTGACGGCTTCCAGAATGTCGTGGCAACGGGCCAGATAGGTCTGGCCCGCCTCGGTCAGCGACAGGCGGCGCGTGGTGCGCTGCATGAGTCGCACACCGAGTTCGCGCTCCAGTTCCGACACGATCAGCGAGACCGAGGCCTTCGACAGGCCAAGGCTGTCGGCCGCCTTCACAAAGCTGCCGGTCTCGGCCACCCGCACAAAAGTCTGCATGGCACGGAAGCGGTCCATGGCAAAAGTTCCCGATTATTGTTTAAGGATATCGAACTATGTATTGAAAGATTGCTGGTTTATCTGGTTATGGTCAAACGGCAAGATGCAAACCGTGACGCAAGCAAGCGCACCCCGGCCTTCAAGCCGGCCCTACTGCAACCACGAAAGGATTCATCATGACCATGACCAAACAGACTATTGCCCTGAGCGCACTGATCGCCGGCCTGAGCGCTGTGCCGGCCATGGCCGACGCCAGCACTGGCGCCTATGTATTCGGCCAGACCACCCATGCACGGGAAACGGAAGGCAAGAAGGATGTCGCCAACGGCCTGGGCGCCGGTGTCGGCTACCGTTTCACCGAGAACATCGCGCTGGAAGGCGGCTACACCGGCCTGAAGGACCGCGACAACGGCATGGCCGACCAGAGCGCGAATATCCGCGCCGTCGGCATCCTGCCAGTCACTGAACAGATCGAGGTATTCGGCAAGGTCGGCTACGCCCGTACCGGCACCACCCTGGGCAACCACGCCAAGGACGGCCTGACCGCCGGTGTGGGCGCCAGCTACGCGCTGGACAAGAACTGGGCGATCCGCGCCGACTACGACCGCCTGAAGGACAACGGCGAACAGCGCATCAACGCCTACTCGGCCGGCGTGCAGTACAAGTTCTGATGCTGTGATGCTTTGATCGGAATCTCCCCTCCCCAAAATGCGCGCGCCTAGTAGGCGCGCTTTTTTTTGGACGGCAGGGTAGGGGGAGTCGATCAGCCCGACTTACGCAGCAACTGCTGGATGCTGGAGAAATCCAGCCCGCCCTTGCCCTGGCCGCTATGCAGCGCGTACAGGCTGCGTGCGGTGGCGCCGAGTGGGGTGCTGGCCTTGGCGGCCAGGGCGGCTTCCATGGCGAGGCCCAGGTCTTTCAGCATCAGGTCCACGCCGAAGCCGCCCTCGTAATCGCGGCTGGCGGGCACGCTGTCCATCACGCCCGGCCAGGGGTTGTACTTCTCCAGGCTCCAGTTGCCGCCCGAGCTCACGCGCATGATGTCGGACAGCACCTTGGGGTCGAGGCCGTTGGCGACGCCGAGGTTGAGCGCCTCGGCCGTGCCTATCATGTGCACGGCCAGCAGCATGTTATTGGCGATCTTGGCCACCTGGCCGGCGCCAGCAGCACCGGCGTGGAACAGATTCTTGCCCATGGCCTCCAGTACCGGTCGCGCACGGTCGAGCGCGGCGGCTTCACCACCAAGGATAAAAGTCAGCGTGCCGGCCGCGGCGCCGGCGGTGCCGCCCGATACCGGCGCATCCAGCATGGCAATGTCACGCGCCTTGGCGGCGGCGTGCACCTTGCGCGCCACCTCGGGCGAGATGGTCGAGCATTCGAGGATCAGCGCGCCGGGCTCAATTGCGTGGACCAGGCGACCCTCGCCCAGGTAGAGCGCGTCCACATGCTGGCTAGCCGGCAGCATGCTGATCACGATGTCGGCCTCCATGACCGCGTGCAGCGCATTCGGCGCGGCTTCGGCGCCCAGCGCGACCGCGGCCTGCACCGAAGCAGGCACCAGATCGAAGACCTTCAGCGTGTGGCCGGCCTTGATGAGATTGGCGGCCATCGGGCCACCCATATGGCCAAGGCCGATAAAGGCGATGCGGGACATGTTGTGCTCCTGGTTATGTGGCGCCGCCCACGCGCGGGGCGGTCGTGGCCACCGTGCTGGCGGTGGCACTGGCGTTATAGCGTTTCAGCGCAGCGCAATCGTGGTATTGACCGGCCCAGCCGTACTCGCGTCGTCGAACCAGCGCGCGGTGACCGTCTTGGTCTGGGTGTAGAAGCGGATCACCTCCTTGCCATAGGGGCCGAGGTCGCCGAGCTTGGAGCCGCGTGAGCCGGTGAAGCTGAAGAAGGGCACAGGCACCGGAATCGGCACATTGATGCCGACCTGGCCGACATCGATATCGTGTTGGAAGCGCCGCGCGGCCGCGCCGCTCTGGGTGAACAGCGCGGTGCCATTGCCATAGGGGTTGGCGTTAACGAAGGCAATCGCCTCGTCCAGCGTGTCCACTTCCACAATGCACAGCACCGGGCCGAAGATTTCCTGTTCATACACCTGCATGCCGGCCTTTACGCCCGAGAAGATGGTCGGGCCGACGAAATTGCCATGCGCATAGCCGGGCACGCTGGGCTTGCGGCCATCCAGCTCCAGCCGCGCGCCTTCCTGTACGCCCTGGGCGATCAGGCCTTCCACGCGTGCCAGTGCCTGCGGGTTGATCAGCGGGCCGAGGTCGGCACCGGCCTCGTGACCGGCGCTGACCTTGAGCGTCTGCGCGCGCGCCACGATGTCGGGAATCCAGCTGCGTGCCTCGCCCACCAGCACCGCCACCGAGGTGGCCATGCAGCGCTGGCCGGCCGCGCCAAAAGCGGCGCCGACCAGGGCATTCAGCGCCTGCTCCTTATTGGCATCGGGCAGGAACACCGCATGGTTCTTCGCGCCCAGCATGGCTTGTACGCGCTTGCCGTGCTCGCTGGCGCGCCGGTACACATGGGTGCCAACGCCAACCGAGCCGACAAAAGACACCGCCTTGATATTCGGGTGGTCGCACAGCGCATTGACCGCTTCCACCCCGCCATGCACGACATTCAGCACGCCCTTGGGCAGACCGGCACGCTGGGCCAGCTCGGCCAGCAGCATGGGGGTCAGCGGGTCCTGCTCGCTCGGCTTGAGCACAAAGGTATTGCCGCTCACGCAGGCCATGGGGAACATCCACAGCGGAATCATGGCCGGGAAGTTGAACGGGGTGATGCCCGCGCACACGCCCAGCGGCTGGCGAATCGTGTAGGTATCCACGCCGCCGGCCACGTTCTCGGCGAATTCGCCCAGCTGCAGGCTGCCGATCGCGCAGGCATGCTCGACCACTTCCAGGCCGCGGAACACATCGCCCTTGGCATCGGCCAGGGTCTTGCCCTGCTCGCGGGTCAGCGTGGTGGCCAGCAGGTCCATATGCTCGCGTATCAGCGCCTGCAGGCGCAGGAACACGCGCGCACGTTCGGCAATCGGGGTGGCACGCCAGGCCGGGAAGGCCGCCTTGGCGGCGGCAACGGCGCTGGCTACCTCATCGGCATCGCACATCGGCACGCGCGCCAGCACTTCCTGGGTGGCCGGGTTGCGTACCTCCTGCCATTGGCGGGCCTGCGATTCGGCGAATTCGCCATTGATCAGTAGTTTCACGGTCGGGGTCATGTCTCGCTCCTGGTTTTTATCAGCCGCTGCGGGGCAGCACTGCCGACTTTGTAGCGTCACGTTGACGTAAACGTCAATTAAATCCTGTCGCGCTGTGGGTAGCGTGGGGCGCCAGCCGCATCGTTCAAGTGATAGTGGCTTGGACTGGTTAAGATGCCGGGCAGTGCCTGACATAGAACAAGGGGAGACGGATGGATTACCAGCAGCAGGTGGTGTGGATTACTGGCGCCAGCAGTGGCATTGGCGAGGCGCTGGCCTATGCGCTGGCGGCACGGGGCGCGCGGCTGGTGCTGTCGGCGCGGCGCGTGGATGAGCTGGCGCGCGTGCGCGCGGCCTGTGCGCGGCCCGAGCAACATCTGCTGATGCCGCTCGACCTGGCCGAGCCGGACAGCTTTGCCGCCAAGGTGGCCGAGGTCGAGGCGCAGTGCGGGCGCATCGACATGCTGATTAACAATGCCGGTGTCTCGCAGCGCGCGCTGGCGCGCGATACCCGCTTCGAGGTCGACCGTCGCCTGATCGAGGTCAACTACCTGGGTACGGTGGCGCTGAGCAAGGCGGTGCTGCCCGGCATGCTGGCACGCGGGCGCGGACATTTCGTTACCGTCACCAGCCTGGTCGGCAAGTTCGGCACGCCAATGCGTTCGAGCTATGCGGCGGCCAAGCATGCTTTGCACGGCTTTTTCGATTCGCTGCGCGCCGAGCTGTGGCGCGATGGCATCGCGGTCACCCTGGTCTGTCCGGGCTTTATCAAGACCAATCTGCCCCTGGTGGCCTTGACCGCCGATGGCAGCCCGCAGGGGCGCATGGACCAGGCGCAAGAGAACGGTATTGCGCCGGATGAATGCGCGCGGCGCATCCTGCGCGGTCTGGATGCCGGTCAGGTCGAGATTGTGGTGGCTGGCCCGCGCGAGCGGCTGGGCCTCATGATCAAGCGCTTCGCGCCCAGCCTGTTCAACCGGCTGATCCGCAAGGCCAGTGTGACCTGATGGGCAAGCCAGCATTTGATGGTCAGCGCATCTGGATTACCGGCGCCAGCAGCGGCATCGGCGAGGCGCTGGCCTATGCGCTGGCCGGGCAGGGCGCGCGTTTGGTGCTGTCGGCACGCCGCGTGGCCGAGCTGGAGCGGGTGCGCGCGGCCTGCGCGAAACCCGAGCAGCACCTTGTCTATCCGCTCGATATGGCTGTGCCCGACAGCTTTGCCGCGGCAGTACAGGCGCTTGAGGCCCAGCATGGGCCCATCGATGTGCTGATCCTGAATGCCGGTATTGCGCAGCGCAGCTGGGCGCGCGATACCAGCGTGGCGGTGGACAGACAGCTGATGACTATCAACTTCCTCGGCCCCATCGCGCTGAGCAAGGCGTTGCTGCCCAGCATGCTGGTGCGCGGGCAGGGGCGGCTGGTGGTGATCAGCAGCGTGATGGGCAAGGTCGGCACCCCGCGCCGCACGGGCTACGCGGCCAGCAAGCATGCCTTGCATGGCTATTTCGATTCGCTGCGCGCCGAGCTCGCAGGCAGCGGCATCCTTATCCAGTTGGTCTGTCCCGGTTTCATCCATACCCAGCTGCCCCACGCCGCCCTGCTGGGTGACGGTAGTCCGCAAGGGCATGCGGATGCCTTGCCACGCCAGGGCCTGGCGGCCGCGCGTTGCGCGCAGCAGATCGTTCGTGGCCTGGCACGTGGTCGGGACGAGTTCTGCGTGGGTGGCGCCGAACGTCATGCGGCCTGGCTGGGGCGCTGGTTCCCCGGCTTGTATCGCTGGCTCTTGCGCCGGGTGCGCATCAGCTGATCCGAGCTCGGGCTGGCTGTGTGCTGGACCGGTTCGCTTGATCCTGATTTCGGCAGGCGCCGTTCAGAAAAAATGACAAGCGGTTATTGAAATGTCATAGCGGTAGGCGTAAAAATTAGATCTAGCTAATTTACTGATGCCGGAGCTCGCCATGTTGCCGCTTACCTCGCTGTTCTGCCTGGCCGTATTGGCCTTGCTCAGCCTGCAGGCGCGTGCCGAGGCGGGCTTGCGTGACGACTTGCCGCCTGAGCCGGGCTTGAGCCAGGCGCGCTGGTCGGTGAACCGGACGGTCGACCCGGCCGCGGCGGCTAGTCCCTGGGGCAATCTGCAGATCGTCAGCATGCCAAGCAGTGCGTTTGGTGCTCAGCGTGCGCGCCCACAGCGCGCGCTGCGCTTGAACAGCGCCGGGCTGACCCGTTCGCTGCGTGAAATCGGCCTGCCAGTTAGCCAGTGCCAGACCCTGGCGCGCATGCCCTCACGCCTACGCAGCAATGGCGGCGGCATCAATCTGCAGCTCTCGCTGACCCTGAGTCTGTCCTGCCGTTACTAGACGAGGCGGCAGGCAGGAAGCAATGTCCGGCCGGCAGCGCCAGCCAGTCGGCCAGCGGCATCGGGCGGGCGAACAGATAGCCTTGCATGGCATGGCAACCATGTGTGCGCAGAAAGGCCGCCTGCGCCTCGCTCTCCACCCCTTCGGCCACCACGCGTAAAGCCAGATGTTCGGCCATGGACAGGATCAGCTCGATGATGGCGGTATCGCGGCTGGCCTCGGCATCCTGCACAAAGCTGCGGTCTATCTTCAGCTCCTGCAGCGGCAGGCGCTTCAGGTAGGCCAGGCTGGAATAGCCAGTGCCGAAGTCATCGATGGAAAAGCGCAGGCCCAGCGCGGCCAGCTCGCGCATCTTGGCGCTGGTGTCGTCCAGATTGCGGATCAGTAGCCCCTCGGTCAGCTCGAGTATCAGGTAGTCGGCGCGGGCGCCGCTGTCCTGCAGCGCCGCCTTTACCTGCGCGACGAAATCCGCCTCGTGAAACTGCTGCGGGCTGACATTGATCGACAGGGGGAGCGGCCGACCGGCCTTGGCCAGCTGCACCAGGGTGCGACAGCCCTCCTGCAGCACCCAGTTTCCCAGCCGCAGGATCAGGCTGCTTTCCTCGGCAATCGGGATAAAGCGCCCGGGCGGCACCGGCCCAAGTACCGGGTGCTGCCAGCGCAGCAAGAGCTCGGCGCCTAGGGCCATGCCGGCCGCATCCACCTGCGGCTGCAGATACAGCGCGAGCTGGCGCTGGGCAATTGCCAGTTCCAGCTGGTGCTGGATGGCCAGCCGCTCCTCGATCTCGGCCTGCATCTGGGCCTGGAAGAACACGATGCGTTGGCGGCCGGCCGATTTGGCGCGGTACATGGCCATATCGGCTTCGCGCAGCACCATATCGGCGCTCTGCCCCGGGCGCGGAAACAGCGTGACCCCGAGGCTGCCGCCCGAATGGTAGTGCTGGCCATCCAGCTCGAAAGGCTGGGCGAGGCAGGCGAGCACTTTTTCCGCCACCTGCAGCGCCAGCCGCCCGGCGTGGGCGACGTCCTGATCCAGCCGGGGCAGGAGCAGCACGAACTCATCGCCGCCCAGGCGCGCCACCGTGTCCTCCTCGCGCACCGTTGCGCACAGGCGCTGGGCCACCTGGGCCAGCAGCGCGTCGCCCGTAGGGTGGCCGCGCGCATCGTTCACATGCTTGAAGTTGTCCAGGTCGAGGTAGATGGCCGCCCCCACCATGCCGCTGCGCTTGGCCGCCATCAGGCTCTGGCCGAGCCGGTCATGCAGCAGGCGCCGATTGGGCAGGCCGGTCAGGCTGTCGAAATAGGCGAGGCGGTGGATGTCCTCCTCGGCCTGCTTACGCTCGCCGATATCGCGCAGAATCATCACGAAATGGCTGCACTGCCCGTTCTCGGCGTAGATGGGGTTCAGTTCCAGTTCCAGCCAGAAAGCCTCGCCGTCCTTGGCATAGGCCATCAGCTCGGTCTCCAGCGCGCTTTCGCTATCCAGCGCGGCGCGCAGGCGTTCCATCTCGGTGTTGCTGGTCTTGGGCCCCTGGAATAGCTGCAGGGTCTGGCCGATGGCCTCGGTCGGGCTATAGCCGGTGCGCCGCGTCAGCGCGGCATTCACGAACACGATGCGCCGCCCGAGCGTATCGCGTAGCGCCGCTTCGATGATGACCACGATATCGTTCAGATGGGCCACGGCCGCGCTGATCAGGCGCAGCTCCTCATTGGCCGCCTGCAGGCGTGCCTGCTCCTCGGCCAGCGAACGGCTGCTGGCTTCCTGGCGCTGCAGGGAAAGCTGCAGACCGTCGATCAGCACTGCGCTGGACAGCGTGAGCGCCGCATTGACCAAGCTGAAGTTCAGCCCCACCAGCAGCCATTTGACCAGCGCATCCTGCTCGAAGCCGATCACGCGCAGTTCGAGATCGGCCAGATAGCCGAGCGTGGGCAGGCTGAGCGAAGTCAGCAGCAGCGCTGCCACCGCCGGGCGCTTGCCAAGCAGCAAGGCTGCCATGACTGGGCAGGCAAGCAGGAATATCTGCGCGACCGCGCCCACGCTGAGCAAGAGGCTGAGGGCAAACAGATAGAGCAGGGCTAGGAAGTGCCAGGTGCGGGTGCGCAGGCTGAAGCGGCCGGGGCGCAGGATCAGGCCTAGCCAGCCCAGGGCGAGCAGATCGACCAGTGGCACGAACCACTGACCGGCGCGCAAGGCGACCACGGCCGAGGGCAGTGCCGCCACGCAGCCGAGTACCAGCAGCAGGGCCAGAATGCGCCCGAGTACATGCTCGCGCCACTGCGCCATGCTGCTGGGCGTGGCCGGGCTGGCGAACAGCGCGGGGCGGAGGGACGGGAGCATGGGCTGGCCTTGGGCAGCCGGGGCGCTGCCGTGCTTGACCAGCTAATACTAGGGCCTGTTGACCATGAAATCAGTGTCAACAGGCCCTAGACATCCGGCTGGCTTCTGCCCTGGCGCGCGCCAGCCCGATGCACATGGTGCCAAGCGGCGCGGCTAGCCCGGCTGTAGCGCTGCGCGCAGCATGGCCTCGATCTGGGCCACGATGTCGCGGGTCTTGTCTGGCTCGAAGGCGGCAATTGCCGGGGTGTGGATATGCCCGACCGGCAGCTGGCGCAGGCCCAGCTCATCGCGCAGGCGCACGGCGCGGTAGGAAATCTCATTGCTCAGATAGCCCCCGCCCCCGCCCTCGACCGCGATCTTGCCGCCCAACGCAGCCAGGGAGGGCGCTTCCAGGCGCGTATCGGGCAGCACGCGCACCCAACGGTTATCGACGATGCGATACGGCCCCTGGGCGCGCTGCATGGCGGCCACCGGCAGCGAGAACTCGACGAATTCCGGCCCGTTCAATGGCTGCCCATCGAGCTTGGGCGGCTGCGGGTCTTGGCGGCTGGCGCCGGGCAGCAGGTCCTGGTTGTCCACCACATTGGCCGAGCGGCGCCGACCCGGAAAGCGCTCGAGGTCGAAATCCTGCCGGCCCATGCTGATGGTGGCCAGCAGGTCGATCTGGCCTAGCCAGGGGCGCAGAAAGCGCTCGACCGCGCCGGCATCGAAGTCGGCATAGCGGACCGGGAACACGGCGGCTTCAATGCGTACGAGCTGGCCGTCCAGCATCAACTCGCGTCCGTCCAGCCACAGTGCGGCCACGCCCGAGGGATTGCTCTGGTTCAGATTGCGTTCGAGCAGAAAGGGGTCGAAGCCGGTGATCAGTACGCGCTTTTGCGCGCTGCGCGCGGCGAACTGCAGCTCATCCTGACCGCGGCTGGCCAGTTCCAGCGCGGACAGCGCCGCGTCACGCTGCGCGGTGCTGATGGCAAAGCCTGGCGCCGTATCGCGCACGGTGCGGCTGAGCGCTAGCCGGCTCCAGTACAGCGGGCGGTCGTCATAGTCGGCCAGCTGCTTCAGGCGCGCGCGGGCGCCCAGCCACAGGCGGCGGCCGGTCTCGCGCGCCAGCCGCGTCGCCTCGTCGGTGCTGGTCGTGCGCTGCCAGTCATGCGCGAAATCGCGTTCCAGACCCTGAAAGGCCGCACGCACCTCGGGCATGGCCAGCTCGGCACGCGTCAGGCGCGCTTCCTCCACGGTCTGGGCCTGTGCTAGGCCCAGGAGGGCAAACAGCAGTACGAGCGCGCGCATCGGGTATTCCATCGGTCAGAAAGCGCCGATTCTCGCTGGCTTCAGGCCAGGCTTGCAATTGCGCGCGAGCATGCCGATGCTGTGCGCACAAAATTGCCGGAGGAAACCATGAGTACATCGAGTCGGGCCTATCGCCCACTGGCCCAGGTGCGTGCGGTGGGCGGTGCCTATGTGGACCAGGTGGTGGCCGATTTTCGCGCCCTGCCGGCCGAGAGCGCCCAGAGCGAACGCTATGCTGAGGCCAAGGCGCTGGCCGATGGCTGCGATCAGCTTGATTGGCAGCAGCTGTTCACGCTGGAGCTATGGGTGCTGCAGCTGATGCCCTTGCACCAGCTGGAAGAGCGCGCGGCCATCCTCGCGCAGATCTTCGCCCATCCGGCCAGCAACCGGCCCGAACCGGGCTGCGACGATTACCCGGCCCGCCTGCTGGCCTGGGCGCTCAATCTGCAGTCCGAGCGCCAGTGGGCGTTTCGCAAGAATCTGCTGCGCGAGCAGGAAGCGTGGCGTCTGCGCAAGCGCCTAGGCGAAACCCTGCTGATGATCAGCGTGCTGATGCTGACCCTGGGTTGGTTCGCCTGGCTGATCGAGGTGCCCACCCTGGCCATGGTGGCGATGGTGTATTGGCTGGGCGTGAGCGGCGGCTATGCGAGCATCGCGCGTCGTTCGCAATCGGCCAGCGCCACCCGGCCGGGCGAATCGAGCCGCAGCACCGCCTTCGGCAATCTGTGCGCGCTCGATATCGGTCAGGGCAGCGTGGTGCAGGCCATGCTGCTGGCCGGCCTGTTCGCGCTGATCGGCTACGGCCTGCTGGCCAGCGGGCTGATCGGGCAGATCTTGCAGGACGGCCTGAGCAAGACCCTGTTCCCGCAGTTTGCCCCCTTGCCTGAGCTGGGTCTGCCGCTGCCGCGCAGCGCCGAGGATGTGACCAAGCTCGGGGTGTGGAGCTTTCTGTGCGGTTTTGCCGAGCGCCTAGTGCCCGATGTGCTGGACAAGCTCAGTGGCAAGTTCAAGCCCAAGTCGGACAAGCCGGCCGAGGGCAGCGAGAAGCGCTGAGTGGGCGTGGCGCTGCACCTAGCATGCAGTGCGCCGCCTGCTTGGCAACGGCCTCGTTTATCATGGCCGCCCCATGCCGTTCCCCAATAACGAGAGCCCCATGTCAGCAGCTGCCGATTTCCTGCCCCTTGCCCACCGCCTGGCCGATGCGGCCCGAGCCGCCATCCTGCCTTACTACCGTTCCCGGCTTGCCATTGACGACAAGGCCGATGCCAGCCCGGTGACCCTGGCCGACCGTGGCGCCGAGCAGGCGATGCGTGCCTTGCTGGCGGCCGAGCTGCCCGGCCACGGCATCATCGGCGAGGAATTCGGCCGCGACCGCGAGGACGCCGAATGGGTCTGGGTGCTCGACCCGGTGGATGGTACCAAGAGCTTCATCGTCGGCCGGCCGACCTTCTGCACGCTGATTGGCCTTCTACACCATGGTAAGCCGGTGCTCGGCATCATCGACCAGCCGGTGCTGCAGGAGCGCTGGGTAGGCGTGGCTGACCAGACCAGTACGCTGAATGGCCAGGCCGTACACAGCTCGGCGATCACCGCGCTGGGTGAAGCGCGCCTGGGTTCCACCGGCACCCAATATCTGCCTGGCCAGGCGGGCGAGCGCTTCGCCGCGCTGCAAGCGCAGTGCCGTTTCACGGTCTGGGGTGGCGACGCGTATCTGTATGCCTTGCTGGCCACCGGCGGCTATGACCTGGTGGTGGAAAGCGGCCTCAAGCTGCATGACTTCGCTGCCCTGGTGCCGGTGGTACAGGGTGCGGGCGGCTTGATGACCGATTGGCAGGGGAACGCGTTGCACAAGGATTCGGACGGCAGCGTGTTGGTGGCGGCCACGGCCGAGCTGCATGCCGCGGCTAAGGCCCTACTGGCCTGAAGGGGCGGCAGGGCGGGTCGAGTGCTGGCCTTCCTCGTAACGGGCCAGAATCGCCGCGACCTGGCCGGCGGCCAGCATGGCGGCGAACTCGCGCTCCAGTAGTCCGCGCTGCGCATACCAGGGCGATAGGCGCGAGAGCGAGATATACCGCTCGGTGTTCACCACCAGGCTCAGCTGGGCCAGCTTCACGTCCGCCGCCAGGCTTAGCTTCTCGACCACCCGGGTGCCGACATTGATACCCGCCGGCACCACATCGACCCGACCGGCCACCAGCTTGCGGAAATTGCTCTCCATATCGGGCGCGTAATCGCGTTGATGCTCGGGAATCTTCGCCAGCGCATCGGAGTAGAACACCCCGCGCACCAAGCCGACCCGGAAGCTATTGAGCTCGCTTAGTGTAGCGAGCGGGCGCACCTCGTTCTGGCGCAGATAGAACAGCGTGCGGGTTGGGCTTGCATACGGTGGCTGTACAAAATACAGATAGGCCTCGCGGCTCGGTTCGCGCGCAAAGCCCATGCTCACATCCACCGAGCCGTCTTCCAGCATGCGCAGGCAGCGCAGGGTAGGGCATTCCTGCAGCCTCAGGTTCACGCCCAGGCGTTTGGCCAGGGTCTGCATGATGTCGATATGCGCGCCGCGATAACCGTTCGGCGTCGGTTCCATATAGGGCGGTAGCGGACGCACGGCAAACACCAGCTCCGCCAAAGATCTGGCTTGCGCAAAGCTGGTCAGGGCCAGCAAGCCCAGCCAAGCCAGAAAAAACCGCATTGCCGCCCCCTTTCCGATTCCCACCTGCAGTGTAGAACCTGATGGCTGCGTGCTGGCTACTGTCTAATCAGCTCCGCCCAGATTTTCTCCAGGCGCTTGACCGATACCGGATAGGGCGTGCGCAGCTCCTGGGCGAACAGGCTCACGCGCAGCTCTTCCAGCATCCAGCGGAAGGGCAGTAGCGGCGCCGGGTCGCGGCCCTGTTTGCGCCATTTGTCCTGCTCGGCCTCCCAGCGCGCCCACAGCGCCGCCACGTCGGCGCCACGCTGCGCATCGCGTGCCTGGTTGTCGTTGTACTTGGCCAGGCGGCCCTTCATGGCCTTCAGGTAGCGCGGCAGATGCGGTAGCTGCTCCCAGGGCGTGGCGCTCAGGAAGCCCTTGTAAACGAGGCGACCGAGCTGCTGCTTGAGTTCGCTCTGCAGCCGCACCGGCTTGGCCAGGATGCCCTGCAGCTGCTGGTATTCGGCGGTCACTTCCTGCAGCGCACGATACGCTGCATCGCGCACCGCGGGCAGGCGGGTCTTGGCGCGCTGTTTCTGGTTGTCGAAATCCTTCTTGCTGCGCGGCAGCTCATCGTCACCGACAAAGGCGCGGTCGCACACGGCCGCCACCAGGTCGTCCATCAGGCTGTCCGAATCAGCCAGGCCGCGCAGCAAGAGCGCGGTCTGGGTGAAGTTGGCGAAGCATTTGGGCAGCTGCTTGACCTGTTCCTTCAGTTCCAGCTGCATCAGGCGCACCACGCCACGGCGGTGTTCGGCTGCGGCCATGCTTTCCACATCGAACAGGCGGATTGCACAGGCGCCCTCATGCGGCACCAGGGCCGGATAGCCGCTGAGCATGGCGCCGTGGCGCTCAAAATTGAGCTTGGCCGGCAGGTCACCAAAGTCCCAGCTGCTGATGCCGTCCTTTTCGATGGCCGGGCCGCTGGCTTTGGGCTGCGCGGGTACCGCGGCTTGTGCCTTGGCCTGCTGACCTTTCGCTGGCGGCTGGCCAGGCTTGCTGCTGGAAACCGGCGCGGCCGCCACTTCGCGGAAGGTCATCTGTGCCGCTTCGCCGAGCTTGCTGCGCAACAGCACCAGATCACGTTCGCTGGCCAATTCCTGGCCGGCGTCGTCCACCACGCGGATATTCATCTGCAGATGCTTGGGCAATTCGCTCGCGTCGAATTCATCCACGCTGACCGGCGCGCCAATGCCACGACCGACCGCATGGGCCAGCTGGGGCAACAGCGGCGCACGCCGGTCGGCGCGGTCCAGCTCGGTCATCATGCGCGTGACAAACTCGGGCACCGGCACGCACTGGCGGCGGATGCTCTTCGGTAGCGACTTGACCAAGAGGGTGATCTTTTCGCGGATCAGGCCCGGCACCAGCCAGTCGAACGCCGCGCCATTGACCTTGTTCAACAGATGCAGCGGCAGCTGCACGGTCACGCCATCGAGCGCATGGCCGGGCTCGAAGCGGTAGGCCAGCGGCAGGGGCAGGCCGTCGAGCACCAGTTCGGGCGGGAACTGCTGCTCGGTAATCGATTCGCCCGCATGGCGCATCAGGTCGTCGCGGCTAAGGAACAGGAGCTGCGGTGTGTCCTTCTCGGCCTGCTTGCGCCAGGCTTCGAAACCCTGGGCATTGATGATGTCGGCCGGTACCTTCTGCTCATAGAAGGCGAACAGCACTTCCTCGTCCACCAGCACATCCTGGCGGCGCGCCTTGTGCTCGAGCTCCTCAATTTCGCTGATCAGCTTCTCGTTGTGCAGCCAGAAGGCGGCGCGGGTATTGAAGCGGCGTCCGGCCAGGCCCTCGCGCAGCATAATCTCGCGTGCATGCTCGGGTCGTACCGCGCCGTAATGGATTCGGCGCTTGGCAATCACCGGCAGGCCATACAGGGTGACCCGTTCGCTGGCCACCACCTGGCCCATACCTTCATCCCAATGCGGTTCGAAGTAGTCGCGCTGCACTAGATGGCCAGCCAGCTTCTCCAGCCATTCGGGCTGGATGGCCGCCACACAGCGCGCATACAGCTTGGTGGTTTCCACCAGTTCGGCGCTGACCACCCATTTCGGGCGTGCCTTCTTCAGTGCCGAGCCGGGGAAGATGCTGAACTTGATGCCGCGCGCACCGAGGTATTCATCGTCCTCAGGCTGCTTGAAGCCGACCTGGCCCAAGAGGCCCGCGCACAGCGCGCGGTGCAGCGCGTCGTAAGCGTGCTGGGCGGCCTGCTGGCGTTCCTTCTCCGCCTTCTTGGGTAGATGCGGTACATCGTTACGTGCGGCAGGCGCTTCGGTTTTTGGCGCGGCGCTGGGCTTCCAGCCCATGTCCTCGACAATATCGGCCAGCTGCTTGTGTAGCTCGCGCCATTCGCGCATGCGCAGATAGCTGAGGAAGTGCGCATGGCATTCCTGTACCAGCAGGCGGTTCGATTGCTTGTTTTTCAGCGCTGCTTCAAAGAAAGCCCACAGATTGAGCAGGCTGACGAAGTCGGACTTTTCGTCGGCGAACTTCGCCTGGGCGCGGTCGGCGGCGTCGCGTGCTTCGAACGGCCGCTCGCGCGGGTCCTGGATACTGAGCGCTGAGGCAATGATCAGCATCTCGCTCAGGCAGCCCTCGTCACGCCCGGCCAGCAGCATGCGGCCAATCTTCGGGTCAATGGGCAGGCGCGCCATCTCGGTGCCGAGGCGGGTCAGCGTGCCTTGCTCGTCCACGGCCCCCAGCTCGTGCAAGAGCGCATAGCCGTCGGCAATCAGGCGGCCCGACGGCGCTTCCAGAAAAGGGAAGTCCTCGACCTTGCCGAGGCGCAGCGCCTGCATGCGCAGGATGACCGCTGCCAGCGAGGAGCGGATGATTTCCGGGTCGGTAAACGCCGGGCGCGTGTTGAAGTCTTTTTCGGAGTAGAGGCGGATACAGACGCCGGCCGCCACCCGGCCGCATCGACCGGCGCGCTGGCGCGCACTGGCCTGCGAGATCTTCTCGATCTGCAGCTGCTCGACCTTGGCGCGCGGCGAATAGCGGTTCACGCGCGCGAGGCCCGAGTCGATCACATATTTAATACCGGGTACGGTCAGCGAGGTTTCCGCCACATTGGTGGACAGCACGATGCGCCGGCCATTGCTCGGTTTGAACACCTTCTGCTGGTCCTCGACCGACAGGCGCGCAAACAGCGGCACGATCTCGGCCCCCATGATCTTGGCTCGGCGTAGCTGCTCGGCGGTTTCACGGATTTCGCGCTCACCCGGCAGAAATACCAGCACATCACCAAGACCATCATGGCGCCACACTTCCTGCACCGCATCGACCACCGCCTCTTCCATCTCCAGATCGGCGTCATCGGCGTCATTTGAGCGCAGTTCCTTGTAGCGCACCTCAACCGGATAGGTACGGCCGCTGACTTCAATGACCGGCGCGCCATTGAAGTGCTGGCTGAAACGCTCGGCATCGATGGTGGCCGAGGTGACGATGACCTTGAGGTCGGGGCGCTTGGGTAAGAGCTGCTTCAGGAAGCCCAAGAGGAAATCGATATTGAGCGAACGCTCATGTGCCTCGTCGACAATGATGGTGTCGTACTGACTGAGGAAGCGGTCGGTCTGGGTCTCGGCCAGCAGAATGCCGTCGGTCATCAGCTTCACGAGGCTCAGTTCGGACGATTTGTCGGTAAAGCGCACCTTATAGCCGACGGTGTCGCCGATCTCGGTCTTCAGTTCCTGGGCGATCCGCGTCGCCACCGTGCGTGCGGCCAGCCGGCGCGGCTGGGTATGGCCGATCAGGCCGGCCACGCCGCGGCCCAGTTGCAGGCAGAGCTTGGGCAGCTGGGTGGTCTTGCCCGAGCCGGTTTCGCCGCAGACGATCACCACCTGATGCTCGCTGATCGCCTTCAGCAATTCATCACGGCGCTGGTTGACCGGCAGGGCTTCGTCAAACTGGGGCTTGGGCAACTTGCCCAGGCGTGCCTGGTATTTGGCCTGCGATACGCCGATCGCCTGTTCGAGTTCCTGCGCCAGCTTGTCGGCCGGCTGTTTTTGTTTGATGCGCTCGCGCAGCGTGCGCGCCTTTTGGCGCAGGCCGTGCTGGTCGCGCAGTAAACAGGTTTGCAGGGCTTGGTCGAACTGGGCTGGCAGCATGGTCTTGGCAGTATCTAGGCAGGCGGCGATTCTAACCGGGCCGGGCAGGGGGCTGATAGTTGGATGCCGGCGCGCCAATGCAAAAAGCCCAGTCCGAAGACTGGGCTTTACGTTGGCGGAGTGGACGGGACTCGAACCCGCGACCCCCGGCGTGACAGGCCGGTATTCTAACCAACTGAACTACCACTCCTATGCGTCAAGCCTTGCGGCCTTGGCATTGACTTGGTGGGCGATACTGGGATCGAACCAGTGACCCCTGCCGTGTGAAGGCAGTGCTCTACCCCTGAGCTAACCGCCCGAAATCTGTATTTCCGATTTCGGAAAGGCGCGCATTGAAACACGCCTGATCAAACTGCGTCAAGTCATTCGCTGTTTGATCGATTGCTGCGTACTGCTGGGCAACAATCTAAGTAATCCTTGGCGGAGTGGACGGGACTCGAACCCGCGACCCCCGGCGTGACAGGCCGGTATTCTAACCAACTGAACTACCACTCCGCGTTGGCTCGCTGCGACTTGGCGTCGTTGCGAGGGGGCGGATTAAAGCACGGTGTTTCGTTTTGTGTCAACGGATTCGAATAATTTTTGCTTTGATGGCGGCGGTCATGTCTTGCTGCTATAAATGCCGGCTGTCGCAGGTGAGTAATCACTTTGCATATTTCGACCCGAACATCGGCTCCAGCCTCGGATGATTGTCTCCCTACCTGCTTCGCCCTGGTTCTATCGCTGCCTGCATGGCCTGCTTATTGTTGTGCTCGCCTGGCTGGCCGCGGGCCTGATCTGGCAGTTATTCGCGCCGCGCTCGCCCGCCCCCGTCGCTGCGCCCAGTGCCATCGTCGCGCCCGTCGCCAGTCTAGATATGTCGGCGCTGAATGCCTTGTTCAGCGAACAATCCGAGCAGGCTGTCTCCTTGTCTTCCCTGGGTTTAAAGCTGCGCGGTGTGATTGCCACTGTGTCGCCCGCTGCGGCCATTTTCGAGCGCCCAGGCTCGCCGGCCATGGCGGTGAAGACTGGCGAGGAAGTGGAAGGGGGCGTGCGCCTCGTGGAAGTGAATGCCGATCACGCGATTCTGGATAACCGCGGTCGGCGTGAGCGGATTGATCTGGATGCCAAGCCGGCGGCTGAGGGGCTGACTGCTTATAACCCTGCCAGCGCGCCACCGCCCCTGGTGGCACAGGGCATGCCGCCCCCACCCCCTGCGCCGCAGAATCAGGTGCGCCCGGGCCGTGCCGTGCCGATAGGGGCGCAGGGCGGTGGGCGTGAGGGTGATGTGCGTACACTGAGCCGCCAGGCGCTGGCTGCCGGCATGCAAAGCCTGAATGTGAACGACTGGACGCGTGGTCTGAACGATGCGCCCGGCAATGCGGGCGTGCTGGTGGATAACGCTGCCGCGCAACCTTTGGCCGGTCCGCTCGGTCTGCAGAGCGGTGATGTGCTGACCAGTGTGAATGGCACCGCGCTGCAACGCGCTGCGGATATCTCTTCCTTGTACTCGGCGTTCAGCCGCGCCAAAAACGTCAATATCGAACTTCTGCGCAATGGCACGCCCATGAATCTGCGCTTCAGCATCGAGAGCCAAACTGCACCATGAAACCTTTGAAAACGCTCGTTCTTGCCCTGATGCTGGCCGGCCAGGTAATGGCCGCCGAAGACAAGGTGATGCTCAACTTCGTCAATTCGGATATCGAATCGACCGTGAAGGCCGTGGGTCTGATCACCGGCAAGAATTTCGTGCTCGATCCGCGCGTAAAGGGCACGGTGAATATCGTGTCATCCAGCCCGGTGCAAAAGCGCGAGGTGTATACGATTCTGCTCTCGGCCCTGCGCCTGCAGGGCTTTGCCGTGGTGGAAACACCCGGTGCGATCAAGATCGTGCCCGAGGCCGATGCCAAGCAGAACTATGGCGTAACAGTGAACCAGAAGCTGAATGTGGGTGGCGATCGCATCGTGACCCAGGTCTATCCGCTTACGCATGAATCAGCCGCCCAGCTGGTGCCCATCCTGCGTCCGCTGATCACGCCGAATAATTCGATTGCCGCCTACCCAGGCTCGAATGTGCTGGTGATCACCGACTATGCCGACAATGTGAAGCGGCTCAATCAGATCATCGCCAATATCGACCGCCCGGCCGCCAATGATCTGATCACCCTGCCGCTCAAATATGCATCGGCGCTGGAAGTGGCGCAGATGATTGGCAAGCTGATGCCCGAGGTGACCGTACCGGGCGTGGCCTCGGCCGCGCCGGCCGGTGCGCAGATGGAAGGCGTGCGCAAGACCACGCTGATACCGGACAGTCGCGCCAATACCCTGATCGTGCGCGGCGACAATGCCGCCCACCTCGGCCAGATCAAGCAGGTGGTGGATAGCCTCGATCGCCCCGGGGCCGCGGGCGGCAATATCCATGTCGTATATCTGAAGAATGCCGAGGCGACCAAGCTGGCGGCGACCTTGAAGGCCATTCTGACTGGCACCGATGTGCCGCAGGCCGCGGCCACGCCCAGTGGCGGCAATGCAGCGGCCAATGCCGCGGCGGCCAGCACCTCGGTCAGCAGCGGCGGCGGACAGATTTCCCCCGGTGTGGCCGTGCAGGCGGATGCGACCACCAATGCGCTGATCATTACTGCGCCGGACAATATCTATAACAATATTCGCGCGGTGATCGACCGCCTGGATGCGCGCCGTGCCCAGGTCTATGTCGAGGCGATGATTGCCGAGGTGTCGGTGGACAAGGTCGGTGAGTTCGGCGTGCAGTGGTTGCTGGCCGGGCAGGGCTCGGATGCCTCGGGCGGCGGCCTGAGCAATCTGGGTGCTGGCAGCAGCAGTATTGGTTCGATCGCCACGGCGATTGCTACCAAGGCCTATACCTCGCTGCCGCAGGGGCTGACCCTGGGGGTGGCGAATAGCAATCAGACCCTGGGCGTGCTGGCCACCATGCTGGAATCAAACGGCGACGGCAATGTGCTGTCCACGCCAAATCTGCTCACCCTCGACAATGAGGAGGCGACCATTCTGGTCGGTCAGAACATCCCTATCGTGACCGGCACGCAGTCCTCGACCGGCAGCAACCAGAATCCCTTCACCACGGTGGAGCGCAAGGACGTCGGTATCAATCTGAAGGTCAAGCCGCAGGTCTCGGAGGGCGGTGCGATCACCATGCAGGTCTACCAGGAGGTGTCGAGCATCGATACCACCGTGGTGACCAATGGTGCCGGCATTGCCACCAAGAAGCGCTCGATCGATTCCAAGGTGCTGGTTGATGATGGCCAGATCATCGTGCTCGGTGGGCTGATCCAGAACAATGTGACCCAGACCGACAACAAGGTGCCGCTGCTTGGCGATATCCCCCTGCTGGGCCGCCTGTTCCGCTATGAAAAGCGCCAGAACACCCGCACCAATCTGATGGTCTTCCTGCGCCCGGTCATCCTGCGTGATGGTCAGAGCGCCGCTGCCTTGAGCAATGATCGCTACCAGATGCTGCGAGAAGCCCAGCAGGCCTATCAGCCGCCCAAGCGCGCGCTCTTGCCCGATTTGCCCGATGTGGTGCTGCCCGCCTTGGATGCACGCCCGGGCAAGGGCCTGGTGCCGCTGGATGCCGCCAAGCCGGATGCCAAGCCTGAAGGCGAGGCCAAGCAGCCATGAGCTATCAGAAGCTCGCCAGCTATGGTTTTGCCCGCCAGCGCGGCGTGGTGGATATCGCCGAGCAGGGCGGTACGGTCAATGTCCTGATGAAGAAGGGCAGCGATCTGGCAGGCCTGATGGAGCTGCGCCGCCTGTTGGGTCGGCCGGTGAATGTGGAAATGTTGGACGGCGCAGCGTTCGACGCGCGCCTCGCTACCCTGTTCGCCCGCCAGGACAATCACTCGGCCGATGTGGCCGAGGATGTGGCGGCCGATATGGATCTGAGCCGGCTAGCTCAGGACCTGCCCGCCATCGAAGACCTGCTGGAAGCGGAAGACGACGCGCCCATCATCAAGCTGATCAATGCCTTGCTGACCGAGGCGCTGCGCGAGGGCGCGTCTGATATCCATATCGAACCGTTCGAGACCCGCTCGGTTGTGCGCTTTCGCATCGACGGCAAGCTCAGCGATGTGATCGAACCGAAGCGCCAGCTGCATTCGGCCATCGTGTCGCGCATCAAGGTGATGGCGAATCTGGATATCTCCGAGAAGCGCCTGCCGCAGGATGGCCGCATCACCTTGCGTATTGCCGGTCGACCGGTGGATGTGCGCGTGTCGACCCTGCCCACCGGGCATGGCGAGCGTGCCGTGCTGCGTCTGCTGGATAAATCCGCCGGCCGCCTCGACCTGAAGAAGCTGGGCATGGAAGGCCGCACGCTGGAAGTCATGCACAAGCTGATCGCCGAGCCGCATGGCATCGTGCTGGTGACCGGCCCAACCGGCTCGGGCAAGACCACCACGCTGTATGCGGCGCTGGCAGCCATGGATGCCTCCACCACCAATATCATGACGGTGGAAGACCCGATCGAATACGACCTCGACGGCGTGGGGCAGACCCAGGTCAATGCGCGCATCGATATGAGCTTCGCCCGTGCCCTGCGCGCGATTCTGCGCCAGGACCCGGATGTGATCATGATCGGTGAAATCCGTGATCTGGAAACCGCGCAGATCGCCGTGCAGGCCTCGCTGACCGGCCATCTGGTGCTGGCCACCATCCACACCAATGATGCGCCCGGCGCGGTGACGCGTATGGTGGATATGGGCATTGAGCCCTTCCTGCTCGCCTCCTCGCTGATCGGCGTGCTGGCCCAGCGCCTGTATCGCCAGCTCTGCCCGGCCTGCAAGCAGGCCTACACGCCCGATAGCGCCGAGATGGCCGCCCTGGGCCTGAGCGAACCACGTGCGCTCTATCGCGCGGTCGGCTGTGAGCATTGCAATCAGCTCGGTTACAAGGGCCGTGCCGGCGTGTACGAGCTGCTGACGGTGGACGATGAGATCCGCCGCCTGATCCACGACGGCGCCAGCGAGGCGCGCATCCGCGAGCACGGTGCCAGCTGCGGCATGCACAGCCTGCGCAGCGATGGTGTCGCTCAGGTCCTGGCCGGCAAAACCACGCTGGAAGAAGTGCTGCGCGTGACCCGCGAGGCCTGAGCGCACTGTTTGTCCCGGGCCGGGCCCGGCGCTACTGGAAGGAAGTCCGATGTCTCTGAGTCAACTCGCCCCTGCTTATATCCGCACGATTGCGCCCTACCAGCCCGGCAAGCCGATTGCGGAACTCGCGCGCGAGATGCAGCTGAATGAGGCCGATATCGTCAAGCTCGCCTCGAACGAGAACCCGCTCGGCATCAGCCCCAAGGCGCGCGCCGCCATGCTGCAGGCCATGGATGAGCTGGCGCGTTACCCGGATGGTAATGGCTTTGCCCTGAAGAGCGCGCTGGCAAAAAAATTCGGCGTGGGGCTAGGGCAGATCGTGCTGGGCAATGGCTCGAACGATATTCTTGAACTCGCGGCGCGTACCTTCCTGACCCCGGCTGACAGCGTCGTCTACTCGCAATACTCGTTCGCCGTGTATCCGCTGGCCACCCAGGCGGTCGGCGCGCGTGGCATCGAGGTACGCGCGGTCGATTTCGGTCATGATCTGGATGCCATGTTGGCCGCCATCGAGCCGAGCACCAAGCTGGTGTTTATCGCCAACCCGAACAACCCGACCGGCACGATGTGCCGGCCCGGCGATCTGGTCGAGTTCATGGAAAAGTGTCCAGCCACGGTGCTGGTGGTGCTGGACGAGGCGTATACCGAATACCTGCCGGCCGAGAAGCGCAGCGACTCGCTAGCCCTGCAGCGCCAGTTTCCCAATCTGATCATCAGCCGCACCCTGTCCAAGGCCTACGGCCTGGCCGGTTTGCGCATTGGTTTTGCCATTGCCGCGCCCGAGGTGGCTGATCTGATGAACCGCGTGCGCCAGCCCTTCAATGTGAACAGCCTTGCGCAGGCCGCGGCCGTGGCGGCGCTCGACGACCTCGACTATCTACGCGAGACGGTGCGCGTCAACCGCGCCGGCATGGAGCAGATTACTTCCGCCTTCGTGCGCCTGGGCATTCCCTTTATCCCCAGCTACGGCAACTTCATCACCTTCCATGTGGGTGATGGCCCGGCGCTGAATCAGTTCATGCTGCAACGCGGGGTCATCATTCGCCCGCTGGCGAGCTATGGTATGAGAGACAGCTTGCGGGTCTCGATTGGCCTGACGGGAGAAAACGACCGCTTTATCGCGGTACTGGAAGAAGCGCTCGACGGCTAGCGAGGCGGCTTGGGCGCGGAGGAAAAGCATGATCTACGCACTCTGTTTTGCCACCAACACCCTGCATTGCTTCCGTAGCGAACGCGAGGCCGGCGAATACTGCCAGCGCCATCCGGGCGACTGGCAGTTATGTGATGCGCAGGGACGTGTCTGCTATCCCATCGGCATGGCACCACGCCTGCACCTGGGCCTGTTGGCCGCCCATCTTTGGCTGGAGCAGGCATATCTGACAGATGGCGTGCCGGATGCCGGCTGGGTATCCGCTGCCTTATTGCCCGCGGGAGTACCGTCATGATGCGCTGGGCTTGGCTGATCTGCCTGCTGGGCAGCATGTTCGTACTGGCGGATGATGTACGCATGGCCTTCGGCGAGAAGATTCCCCCGTTCTGCTTCCCGAAGACCAATTCCGGCATCGAGCTGGAAGTCATCGGCGCGGCGCTCGCCTACAAGGGCCATGTGCTCAAGCCCTTCTACTATCCATTTGCCCGTGTGCCGGTGGCATTCAAGAACGGCCAGGTGGATGCAGCGATGACCGATCTGGGCGAGGATTTGCAACCCTGGGGTGCCCACTACGGCGATCCGGCGGTCATCTATCAGAATGTGTTCTTCACCCTGGCCAGCCGCAAGCTCAGCATCAATAAGCCGGCCGATCTGAACGGCTTGACCATTGTCTCCTTTGCCGGCGCGGTGAACCGCTATCCGCAATGGCTACGCGCCGCGCAGAAGGCCGGGCGCTATATCGAGCAGAACGATCAGTCGATACAGGTGAAGACCTTGATGAAGGGGCGCTACGATGTGGTGCTTAGCGATATCAGCATTTTTCGCTATTTCAGCCTGCAGCTGAAAGCCGAGGGCTTCGAGTTGCTGCCGGTCAGTCAGCATCCGTTCACGGCGGTCAATCCGCAGGACTACCGGCCGGTGTTCCGCAGCCAGCAGGTACGCGACGACTTCAATCTTGGCCTGGCTGAGCTGAAGAAATCGGGCCGCTACCAGGCCATCTACGACAAATACCTGCGCGACTAGGGCTGGGTGCCGGGCGCCTTGCGCTCGGCCAGGGTCTTGCGTGCCAGCAGCAGGTCCTGCCAGGCCTTGATCTTGTCAGGCAGATTGCGTAGCAGATAGGCGGGGTGGTAGCTGACCACCACCGGGATGCCCTGATACTCGTGTAGCTGACCGCGCAGGCTGGCAATGCTGGCATCGCGGCCCAGCAAGGCCTGAACCGCGAAACGCCCGACGGCGAAGATCACCTTGGGTTGAATCAGCGCCACCTGTCTTTGCAGGAAGGGTGCGCATAGCGCCATTTCATCTGGCTGCGGGTTACGGTTCTGCGGTGGCCGGCATTTGAGCGTGTTCAGGATGTAGACATTTTCCTGGCGCGAACGGCCGACGGCGGCCAGCATATTGTCCAACAGCTTGCCGGCCTGACCGACAAAGGGCTCGCCCTGGCGATCTTCCTCGGCACCGGGCGCTTCGCCCACCACCAGCCAGTCGGTGCTGGGCTGGCCCACGCCGAACACCACCTTGTTACGTGTTTTGCACAGGCCGCAGGCCGTGCAGGCCTGCGCCTCGGCTTGTAGGCCTTCCCAGTCCAGCGTGGCAATCCTCAGGGCGCGCTCGTCGCGGTTGACGCTGCCTGCGGGGCTGGCTTCGGTTTGCGGTGCCGGCGTAGGCGCTGCTGGCTGCGTAGCGGGCAGGGGCGGGCGGCTGCGTAGCGCTTGAGGCGGATTGGCCGTGTCGCTTGGCTTGTCGATGGCCGGGCTGGCTTCTTGCGCGGCAGCGGCGGGCGGCGCCGTGCGCGGGCAGCTTGCCGGTGTCGGCATGCGCTCGGGCGGCAGCCAGAGCGGCAGCAGGCCCAGTTCTTCCAATACCAGTTCGGTGTATTGATCGCTCATCGTCCGCCTTCGTCCAGGGTCAGTGCCATCAGCACCGCATCCTCGCGGCCTTCCTCGGCCCGGTAATAGCCTTTGCGCAAGCCAGTTTCCACGAAGCCGAGCCGGCGGTACAGCGAGCGGGCGGGCGTATTGCTCTTGCGCACTTCCAGCATTAAGACAGCCGCCCCTTGTTCACAACCCTGTTCCGCAATGGCCTCCACCAGCTGGCGGGCAATGCCGCGCCTTTGCCAGTCCCGTTTCACGCCCAGGGTCAGCAAGGACAATTCGTCGAGCACCAGCTGGGTCACTGCGAAGCCGACCAGTTCCTCGCCTGCCATTGCCACCAGGCCGCGATGTCCTTCGCTATAGGACTGGATGAACTGCAAGGCAGTCCAGGGAAAGCTCTGCAGCTCGGCCTCGATGGCTGCCATGGCGGCGAGGTCACTTTCCTGGAAAGGGCGGAGTGCAATGGAGGAGGTGGTGGTCACAGGCGGGATGTCATTAATTACGCGGAATGGCCAGCAAATAATCGCTTGGCATGTAGGATGAAAAGGATAATTTTAACCAAGATAAAGACAACAAATACCGCCGCGATGCTTAAACGCTCTGCCGATCTCGCCGTCGTGATCAATCTCGATTACCTGAGCCTGCCTTACGACACCTGTCGCATGCTGTGGCTGATTATCGAGCGCACGATGCTGGAAGCCGGTTTCGAGCTGGAGGGGCGGGTATTCGTGGCTCGTCGCGGTGTGGATGTGATCCATCGCGCCAAACAGGTCATGCAGGATCTGGAACCGACCTTTCAATCGCTCGGCTACTCGGGCATCGAGGCCGTGCGCGATTTCTACTGCTATGAGCGCGCCACGCGCATCGATCTGAATACCGCCGAGCCGATCGAAGTGGTGGAAATTCAGGACATCCCGGTCAGCGGTCCGCCGCGACTGACGTCCTAGGCCTTTTGGCGCTCGTTGGTCTTCAGCGCCACCTTATCGCGGATATACAGCAGTTCGAGCAGATGCGCGGGCACGCCCTGGCCGGCGGCAAACGCGGGCAGGGCGAGCTTGAGCACGCCGCGCGCATGGGGGAAACATTGCGCATCCTGGCCGAGCAATTGGCCGGCATAGCGCCCCTGCAGCGCCGCTGCCTGCACGGCAAAGCCGCTGCCCACGCCATACCAGTCGCCGGGTGGCAAATCGGGCAAGGCCTGCGGGCCGCACACCTGGGTCGCGACTACTTCCTGCCAGCCGTCGCCCTGGCGTTCGAAACCTGCCAGATACAACTCGCCCATGCGTGCATCCAGCACGCTCAGCACGCGTGACGCCGGGCAATCGGCGGCCAGAGCCGCCAGGGTATTCACGCCCAGGGTGGGAATATCGAGTCCGAAAGCCAGCCCTTGCACGATGCCGCAACCAATACGCAGACCGGTGAAGGAGCCCGGGCCGATGGCCAGGGCAATGCCATCCAGGTCCTTCAGGCTGGCGCCTGCTTCGGCCAGCAGCAGCTGGATCTGCGGCAGCGTCAGCTCGGCATGCTTTTGCGGCGCATGCCAGTCGCGCAGCAGCGTGTCGCCCCGGTAGTGCAAGGCCAGCGACAGATAGTCGGTGGAGGTGTCGAGTGTAAGCAGGTTCATGATTAGGGCGCGATTCTAGCATGGGCACTTGGACGCACCGGCGCGTGCTGATGAGCACTTGTTCAAAAAATACGATCATTCAGAGCAAAACCCTTCGCTATCCAGCCCGGCACTTTCCGCCCAGAATGCCTGGCATGCGCGGCAGATCGCCGTGCGCACAGAAAGGACTCTGTCATGACTGCCCCGCTGAGCAAGCCCCGTGAAATCGAACGCCTGGTGAATGGCATGCCGACCTCGGATGGCGCCGGGGTCAAGCTCCTGCGTGTGTTGACGCAGGACCTACAGCGCCGCCTCGATCCCTTCCTGATGCTCGACTACTTTCATTCAGATAATCCGGATGATTACCTGGCCGGTTTCCCCGACCATCCGCATCGTGGCTTCGAGACCGTCACCTATATGCTGGCGGGTCGCATGCGCCATCGCGACAGCGCTGGCAATGAGGGCCTGCTCGGACCAGGTGGCGTGCAATGGATGACCACCGCGCGTGGCCTTGTGCATAGCGAATTGCCTGAGCAGCAGGACGGGCTGATGCAGGGCTTCCAGCTCTGGGTCAATCTGCCCGGTAAGCACAAAATGAGCGAGCCCAGTTACCGCGATATCCCGGCTGATGAGATTCCGCTGCTACACACCGCGGCGGGCGTGGCCGTCAAGGTGATTGCCGGTGAGGCCGAAGGCGTGCAGGGTGCGGTACAGAAGCCGGATACCGAACCGCTCTATCTCGACCTGCATCTGCCGGCCGGTAGCCGCTTTGAGCAGGCGCTGCCCGAGGACTTCAACGGCTTTGTCTATGTTTACCAGGGCACAGCCTTGCTCGGCACGCGTGCCCAACCGGTCCAGGAAAAGCAGATGGGGATTCTGGAGAACCGCGCTGGCCACGATGGTGTGCTGGTTGCGGCCGGTGCCGAGCCGGTGCGCCTCTTATTGATTGCCGGCAAGCCCTTGCGCGAGCCGATTGCCCAATGGGGCCCATTCGTAATGAATACGCGTGAAGAAGTGATGCAGGCAGTGGAAGATTTCCATGCCGGCCGACTGTAAACAAGGAGCGAGCATGTCCAGCATTCAGCATTTATTGAAGCCGCATGAGCGCGACCTGGGCGGCTTTTCGGTGCGGCGCCTCTTACCTAGCCTGCCCAAGCAGGCGGTCGGGCCGTTTATCTTCTTCGACCATATGGGGCCGGCCAGCTTTGCACCGGGCGATGGCATCGATGTGCGGCCGCATCCGCATATCGGCCTCGCCACCGTTACCTATCTGTACGAGGGTGAGATCCTGCATCGCGACAGCCTTGGCTCGGTGCAGACCATCCGTCCGGGCGATGTGAACTGGATGACGGCCGGGCATGGCGTCGTGCATTCGGAGCGGACCTCGCCCGGCTTGCGCGAGAGTGGCCAGCATCTGCATGGTCTGCAGACCTGGTTTGCCCTGCCGCTGGCGCATGAGGATGCCGAACCCGGTTTTTGGCACCACCCGGCCAGCACGCTGCCGCTGATCGAGCAGCCCGGCCTCAGCCTGCGGGTGATCCTGGGCTCGGCCTATGGGCGCACCTCGCCCGTGCACACCTATGGCGATACGCTGTATGTGGCCGGCGAGCTCGAGCAGGGCGCGCGCTTTGATATTCCATCCGAGCATGCCGAGCGCGGCGTGTATGTGGCGCGCGGCGTAGTGGAGATTGACGGTGAGCGGGTCGAAGCCGGCCAGTTAGCGGTGCTGCAGCCGGGTGTCACCTTGTGGGTGGAAGCGCTGGAAGAGGTGCGCCTGCTGGTGCTGGGCGGCGAGCCGCTCGATGGGCCGCGCTATATCTGGTGGAACTTCGTTGCCAGCTCGCGCGAACGGATCGAGGCGGCCAAGCTGCGTTGGCAGGAAGGGCGCTTCCCGCCAGTACCGGGTGAGACCGATTTCATCCCCTTGCCCAGTCGCTGAGTCTGGGCATGAAAAAAGCCGCGCAGCTGCGCGGCTTTTTTATTCGCTGGCAGTGGCACCATCGCTACTGCTGGCGGCCCAGCGTATGCCGCGCCAGTACTTGGCGCCCATGAAGATGAAGCGCAGCTTGGATTCCAGCCTGTCCTGAGCCAGTTGCAGCGGCGCACCCTTAAGCTCGGCCGGGTTGATCAGCTCGGGCAGGCTGGAAAACACCGTCTTCACGATCAGGTCGGCCAGAATCTCTAAGTCATCGTCACGCAGATGGCGCTGCTTGGGCATCAGCTTCAAGTCGGCCACCAGGTCGGTGATAAAGCGCTGCTGCATGTCCTCGATGGCCTGGCGCACCACACTGGCGCCGCCGTATTGCTCACGGGCCAGAAACAGAAATAGCTGACGGTGGGCCACCACATAGTCGACGAAGATCTGAACCGAGGCGCTGATCGCCCCCAGATGCTCGAACTGATTACTGCGCACGAGACGAATCGCTTCGCGGAAGGAGCTGCTGACTTCCTCGACCAGCGCCAAGCCCAGGCTCTCCATATCGGGGAAGTGCCGATAGAAGGCGGTCGGCACGATGCCGACCTCGCGGGTGATCTCGCGCAGGCTGATGCCACTGAAGCCGCGACCGGTCTCCATCAACGCCAGGGCGGCGTCGAGTAGCGACTGGCGGGTCTGTAGTTTCTTTTCGGCGCGCATCAGCAAGGCTTGGGGTCTTTATCTCTACCGCTATGGGTTTGGGTGCGCGGGCATGGCAACGCGCTGCAATGTAGCAGATACCGGGCCTGCGTTTGAACTAGGGCAGGCGCCGATCGATGTTTAGTGAACAGATGTTGACTGAAATGCGAGCGCGCGGCAACATTGTGAACAATTGTTCACTGAAATCGGAGTTTGTCCGTGGCATTGCTGCCTACCTCGCTGGTGAATTTTGCTCTGCCAGCGCTGACTGCCCTGCAACGCAGTCCCCTGGCCGGCTTTCTGCGCGAGTCGGTTTTCGACTACTACGCAGGCTGGTTCCATCCTCAACTGACCCTGAAACGCGTGTTTGCCCGCGTGCTGGCCAAGCAGGCGCAGGGCCGCGATACCGTGGCCATCACGCTGGCACCCAGCGCGCATTGGCTGGGCGCGCTGGCGGGCCAGCACCTGCCGCTCACCGTGGAAATCAATGGTGTGCGCCATACCCGTTACTACAGCCCTTGCGCCGCCACGCGCCGCAAGGGCCTGCTGGAAATCGCCGTCAAGCGCAGCGAAGGCGGTCTGGTCTCCAACTGGCTGCATGATCAGCTCAAGGTGGGCGACTACCTGGAGTTGGGCCAGGCCGACGGTGACTTCGGCCTGAAGTCGGTCGGCCAGCATCAGCTCTTCCTGGCCGCCGGCAGTGGCATCACCCCCATTCTGGCCATGCTGCGCAGCCTGCAGCAGCAAGGCGGTGGCGCGGAAGTCACCCTGTTCTATTACGGCCGTGATGCACGCGATATGGCCTATCTGCCCGAGCTGGAAGCGATGTTCAGCCGCATGCCGCGCTGGCGCTTGCAGCTGGCGCTGACTGGTCAGACGGGGCGGGACGGTGCGCTGCAAGGCCGCCTGTGTCCGGCCCATCTAAGCAGTCTGGGTGAGCTGAGCCAGACCGAGGCGATTGCCTGCGGCAGCTTCGGTTTTATCCAGACCGTGCGCGACACGCTGACCGCCTTGGGTGGTGTGGCCAGTCTGCAGGTCGAGGCGTTTACCCCGCCGGTGTTTACCCAGAGCGATAGCCAGCCAGTGACGTTGCGCTATGCACGTGCCCAGCAGAGCAAAGCCGGCACGGGCGCCCCCACCCTGCTGGCACAGGCCGAGGCACATGGGCTCAAGCCCGCCAGCGGCTGCCGCATGGGCATCTGCAATACCTGTACCTGCAAGAAGATCAGCGGCGTGGTGCGCGATCTGCAGACCGGCCAGCTGTCGGCCAGCCCGAATGAATCCATCCGCCTGTGCATCACCGCCCCGGTGGGCGATGTGACGCTCGACCTGTAAGCGAACGAGGACCCCAGATATGGCACTTAGCCGTCAACTCAGCCCGGCCGAAATCGATGCTTTCGGCGCCGAGCTGGATGCCCTGCAACAGAAACACCAGGCCGAGCTCGGCGAGGTCGACGCGCGCTACATCCGCCGCGTACGCACCAGCGTGCGCGTGGCCGAACTGGCCGGCCGGCTGATGCTGTTCGCCGGCTTTTTTCCGCCCACCTTTATTCTCGGCACCCTGTGCCTGGCACTGGCCAAGATCCTCGAGAATATGGAGCTGGGCCACAACGTCATGCACGGTCAGTACGACTGGATGAATGACCCGGAATTCAATGGCAAGACCTATGAATGGGACCATGCCTGCACCAGCGATGCCTGGCGGCACACCCATAACTACCAGCATCACACCTATACCAATGTGCTGGGGCGCGATCACGATATTGGCTATGGCACGGTGCGCATCTTTGCCGAGCAGCGCTGGCGGCCGTTCTATCTGCTGCAGCCGATCTGGGCCACGCTGCAGGCCGTGTTCTTCCAGGGCGCGATTGCGATTTTCGATCTGAAGATCGACCGCTATCTGACCGGCCGTGCACCGATACGCAAGCTGCTAGCCAAGCTGCCGCCGGTGGGCCGCAAGGTGCGCCGTCAGCTGCTCAAGGATTACCTGATCTTCCCGCTGCTGGCTGGCCCACACTTCCTGGCCGTGCTGTGCGGCAATCTGCTTGCCAATCTGCTGCGCAATCTGTGGACCTTTGTGGTGATCTTCTGCGGCCACTTCACCGAGCACGCCGAAGTCTTCCCGGCCTCGGTGCTGGAAAATGAAAGCCGCGGCGCCTGGTATGTGCGCCAGCTGCGCGGTTCGTCCAATCTGACCGGCAGCAAGCTCTTGCACATCCTGACCGGCAACCTCAGTCACCAGATCGAGCACCATATGTTCCCCACCATCCCGGCGCGCCGTTATGCGGCCATGGCGGTGGAAGTGCGCGAGATCTGCCAGCGCTATGGTCAGCACTACAATAGCGGCAGCTTCGTCGGCCAGTTCTTCACGGTGGTCATGCGCCTGATGCGCCATGCCTTCCCCAGCCGACCACTGCGCAAGCCTGCTTTGATCTGAAGCCGTCGCGCCGCCGAACAACAGGCCACGCTTTGCGCGGCCTGTTTGCATTTAGTGCCGCGTCAACCCCCTGGTCCACCAAGCTATGACGATGTCGTGATCGCGCGACGGCCACACTGCTTGTGCGATCAGGCACTTAGCGGCCTGGCCGGCTCAGGCCGTCGCCAGATCACGACGTATTGGCGCACTTGGCTGAGGTTTTAGATGCAGCTGTCTTGCTATCTGCATGAAAGTAAACGGTAAATCTGGCCTGGCACGATGCTTGTAATAGGGCCTGGGTGCCGTGCCCTGCGCCGGTTGCCTGCCAGCCGCGCCGCGTGCTGGCGTCTGCTAGCCCTTTACTGGAAAGATGCCCATGTTCAATAAGACCAGCCCCCTTGCCCGCCACAATGCCAACGGCAATGAACGCGATAGCCGCGCCAGCAGTACCACGGCCGGTACGGCCAGCCGCAGCGCCAGCCCGAGCAATCCCTATGCGGGTCTGGCCATCAGCGAAGTGAGTGCGCCATCGCCGGCCGCGCCAGCCCTCAGCGAGCCGGTGGCCAGCAAGCCTGAGGCCACGTCAGCGCGCGAGGCGGGTAGCGAAAGCCCAAGCCGCCTGATCGTCGGCCCGAATGTGAAGCTTAAGGGCGCGGAAATCCTCGACTGCGATACGCTGGTGGTCGAGGGCCGGGTGGAGGCCACCATGGATAGCCGCGTGCTGCGCATCAGCGAGCATGGCGCGTTTTCGGGCAAGGTCAGTATCGATATCGCCGAGATCGACGGGCATTTCGAGGGTGACCTGACCGTGCGCCAGCAATTGATCGTGCATGCGACCGGGCGGGTTAGCGGCACCATCCGTTACGGCAAGATCCTGGTCGAGGAGGGCGGTGAGCTGTCGGGTGATGTGCGCTCGCTTAGCGCTCAAAGCGTGGCCCGCCCCGAGGTATTCAAGCGCAGCGAGGGCCTGGGCAGCCATACCGAGGCGGCCAATGGCAAGGCCGCCTTGACCGGCACGCTGGGTTAATCTCGGTGGCAGCTAGATAGCAAAAAGCCGCGTCGATCGACGCGGCTTTTTTACGTGCCCGGCTGTGCTTACATCTGCTTGAACAGATGGCTGAAGCTGCGGCTGACTTCCAGCGTTTCGCTGCTGCCTTTCACATGCACGATCTGCTGGCCGCGGAAATCGCGGCTGACCTGCTCGACTGCTTCGATGCGCACCAGGATGGCGCGGTGGATCTGCCAGAACTCATCCGGATCGAGCTCGTCCACCAGCTCCTTGATCGGCTTGCGGATCAAGGCTTCGAAGCTCTCGGTCTGCACGCGCGTGTACTTGTCCTCGGCGCGGAAGAACAGGATGTCGCTGGTGGGAATCATGCGGATGCTATTACCCACGCTGGCCTGTACCCAGCGCAGGTATTCGCGTGGCTTCAGCTCCATGCCGCCGCCCAGACGCTGCGATAGCTGGGCGAGCAGGCCTTCCATCGGGTCGGGCTTCTGCGTCAGACGCTCGCGCAGGCGCTGGCAGGTGAGCGCCACCCGTTCCGGGTCGGCCGGCTTGAGCAGGTAATCGACCGCACCCTGCTCGAAGGCGGTGATCGCGTACTGATCGTAGGCGGTCACGAAGACCACATGCGCTTGGCCGGCCAGTGCCTTGGCGGCCTGGATGCCATCCATTTCCGGCATGCGGATATCGAGGAAGACGATATCTGGCTCCTGGCTGCGCGCCATGGCCACCGCCTCGCGCCCATTCGCCGCTTCGCCCACGATGATCAGCTCGGGCCAGGCTTCCTTGAGGCGGGCGGTGATCTGCTCACGCATCAGGCGTTCATCATCGGCGATCAGGGCGGTGGGGGCGGGGCTGTGGTTCATGGGCGTGGTGGCGGAGTCGGAGTGGTGATTAGGGTTTGGCCGGGATCACTTCGTAAGGCACCTGGATGGTGGCCAGCGTGCCGCCTTCGGGCGGTACGCTGATGATCAGCTCAGCGCGGCCGTTATACAAGACCTTGAGCCGTTCGCGGATATTGGCCAAGCCCACGCCGCCACCCGATTTGGGCACGAAGCCCATGCCGGTATCGAGTACATGCACGGCCAGCTTGCCATCGATGATCTCCGCGCTGATCTCCAGTCGGCCCCCTTCGGCCTTCGGTTCCAGGCCGTGCTTGATGGCGTTTTCCACCAGGGTCTGCAGCATCATGGACGGGAAGACCGCGGATTTGAGCCCTTCCGGCACGTTGACCTTGGGCTGCAGGCGTTCTTCCATACGCACCGCCATGATCTCGAGGAAGGCGCTGGACAGGCTGACCTGCTGACCGAGCGAAGGCCGGCCGCCCTCGCGCATCTGTGGCATGGCCGAGCGCAGATAGCGGATCAGGCTCTGTTGCATCTTGGATGCACGTGGTGGGTCGGTCTGGATCAGCTGGTCGATGCTGGCCAGGGTATTGAACAGGAAATGCGGTTCGATCTGGGCCTGCAGCGCTTCCATGCGCGCTTCCAGTACTGTGCGTTCCAGCTGTTCGGTCTCGGCGCGCTCGGTGGCGCGGCTGGCGGTCAGCTCGGCGCTGCGCTTGCCGCCGGCCACCACCTTGATGATGCAGGAGGCGACGATCAGCATGATCATCGGCTCGGGGCTGTTCATCATGCCGGCCAGCATCATGCCCAGGAAGGACACGATCATCAGCGTCTTCCACGGCACCACCGCCAGCCAGTCGAAGAAGCGCCACCACAGCACGACGATGGCGTCGCCGATTTCGCGCAAGGTCTGTTTGGTATCGGATTGCTGCATGCTAATGGGCTTCTTCCTGGTTTCGCTACGCTGTTCGTACGGTGTGGTCTGATCGTCTTGCATGGTATCGCCCTCGACTGGCTGGCTTTTCATGTGGCCAGATTAAGCAGGGGCGTGAACAGAGGACAGCGTGGAAAGATGCAATGCGCGTTGGCAGGGATGGAATGCAGGACGCCGTGATATTCGGCGTCCTGCGCGCGTAGTGGCGGTTAACAAGCCCTAGTCTTCGCGTGCCGGCACCAGTACGGTGCGGTTGCCATTGGTTTCCATTGGACTGACCAGGCCCGCCTGTTCCATCTGCTCAATCAGGCGCGCGGCACGGTTATAGCCAATGCGCAGCTCGCGCTGCACCGAGGAAATGGATGCCTTGCGGGTACGAATGACAAAGGCGACCGCCTTGTCATACATCTCGTCACCCTCGCCATCGCCGCCGCTAACGAGGCCAAACTCGCCCGCGCCACCTGCTTCGCCGCCCATACCTTCCACCTGGCCGGTTAGGATGCCTTCTATGTAATTGGGCTCGCCCTGCGACTTGAGGAATTCGACCACGGCATGTACTTCCTCATCGGCCACGAAGGCGCCGTGGATGCGCTGCGGATAGCCGGTGCCGGGCGGCAGGAATAGGCCATCACCCTGGCCGAGCAGGCTTTCGGCGCCCATCTGGTCGAGAATCGTGCGCGAGTCGATCTTGCTGGAAACCTGGAAGGCGCAGCGGGTGGGGATATTGGCCTTGATCAGGCCGGTGATCACGTCTACCGAGGGGCGCTGGGTGGCCAGGATCAGGTGGATGCCGGCCGCGCGGGCCTTTTGCGCGAGGCGCGCAATCAGCTGCTCGATCTGCTTGCCGGCCACCATCATCAGGTCGGCCAGCTCGTCGATCAGCACCACGATCAGCGGCAGCGGCTCGAGCGGTTCGGGATTATCCGGCGTCAGGCTGAAGGGGTTGGTCAGCTTCTCGCCGCGCTTGGCCGCTTCCTTGACCTTGGTATTGAAGCCAGCCAGATTGCGCACACCCATCGCGCTCATCAGCCGGTAGCGCTTTTCCATTTCGGCTACGCACCAGTTCAGCGCGTTGGCGGCGTGCTTCATGTCGGTCACCACCGGGGCCAGCAGGTGCGGGATGCCTTCGTAGATGCTCAGTTCCAGCATCTTCGGGTCGACCATGATCAGGCGCACTTCCTCGGGCGTGGCCTTGTAGAGGAAGGACAGGATGATGGCATTCATGGCCACCGACTTGCCCGAGCCGGTAGTACCGGCCACCAGCATATGCGGCGCCTTGGCGAGGTCGGTCACCACCGGCTTGCCGGAAATATCCTTACCCATGGCCATGCTCAAGAGCGAGCTCGAATCATGATAGGGCTGCGAGCCGAGTATCTCGGACAGGCGCACGATCTGGCGCTTGGGGTTGGGTAGTTCGAGGCCCATATAGGTCTTGCCGGGGATCGTCTCGACCACGCGGATGCTGACCAGGGACAGCGCACGCGCCAGGTCCTTCATCAGATTGACCACCTGCGAGCCCTTGACGCCGACGGCCGGCTCCACCTCGTAGCGGGTGATCACCGGACCTGGGTAGGCGGCCACCACCTTCACTTCCACGCCGAATTCGGCCAGCTTGCGTTCGATCAGGCGCGAGGTGTATTCGATCGTCTCGTGGCTGACCACTTCCTGGGTCGGTGGCGGTGGCGACAGCAGGGTGATGCTAGGTAGCTCACCGCTGCCGCTATTGATCAGCGCCGGGGTCTTCTTGCTGACCATCTTGGGTTTGAGCGGGCTACTGGCTGTTGCGGCAGGTGCAGCTTCCTGAGGGGCGTCGTCCCAAGGTGGCAGCTCGTCCTCGGCGAATAGCGAGGGCTGGGCCTCGGCCAGCTTGGCTTTTTCCTGTGCCTTTTGCTCCAGCTCCAGCTCCTTGAGCATGGCCTTGGACGGCGGAATCTCCAGCGTAGGTTCCTCGATGCGCAAGGCGGGGGCATCCTCGAAACGCTGCTTCTCCACCGTGACGCGCTGCTCACGCGCCTGAGCGGCCGATTCGCCGATCTTGCGGTCCTGGCGTGCCTGCCAGAAGTCGAAGACGAAGCGGGCCTTGTCTTCTATCCAACCGCCGAGTTTTTCCATCAGCTCCAGCCAGGAAATGCCGGTGAACAGCGATAGGCCAATCGCTAGGCTGGCCAGCAGGATCAGCGTGGCGCCGATAAAGCCGAGCCCATGGAACAGCCAGCTGCCGAGCGCAAAACCGAGAATGCCGCCCGGCCGGTCGGGCAGCGCCCAGCCCATGCCGTGCAGGCGTAGCGCTTCCATGCTGCTGCTGGACAGTAGCACCAGCAGATAGCCGCTGATGGCGACCACGGCCAGGCGGCGGTTCTGCTGTACCTTTTCCAGGCGTCGGTAACCCCACAGGATGGCGGCCAGGCAGAACACCACCCACCACCAGGCCGAGAAGCCGAACAGGGCCAGCAGCACATCGGCCAGCCAGGCGCCAAAGGCACCGCCCTTGTTCTGGATGGCGATCTGGGTGGCGGCATGCGACCAACCGGGGTCGGACGGGGTGTAGCTGGCCAGGATGATGACCAGATAGATGCCAGCCACCACCGCCAGCAGCCACCAGCTCTCGCGCAGCGCGGCCGCGAACTGCGGGGGCAGGGGATTCGATTCGCGCGTGCTGCGCTTGGCTTCGTTCTTGGGACGGCGTGAGAAAAACATGGGCACGGTCTGAAAGAGAATGGCGCAGATTATACCCGCAGCATAAGCGCCGCCGGGGCGCGCTTCGGCCTGGTTGCCGGTATTTGTGGACAGGAGGGTACGCTGTCCAGATGACTATTCGAGGAAGCGCTTCTGCCAACCCAGATACAGACGATGGGCGTGTTCCTTCATCGCCTCGGCCGATTCGAAATGGGCCGGATCGATCGGCTCGAACACATGGTAGTCGGCCCGCGGGTTTGGTGAGGTGGCGATCTGCCACAGCTTGTAGAGCAGGTGCTGGTCGGCCCACTCGAAGCGCTCCTGCGCCTGGTAATGCAGGAAGACTGGCAGCAGCGGCACGCCGCTCTCATAACTGGCGATAAACGCGCCATTGAAGAAGCGCCCACCCAGGCGGCGTCCCTTGCAGCCACCTTCCGGATAGAGGGCCAGATTGCTGCCGCTGCGCGCGGCATCGACCAGGGCCTGGGTGGCGGCCTTGCGCGAATCGGACGACTCGCGCTTGACGAATAGGGTGCCGGCGGCCACGGCCACCCGGCCAACTATCCACCAGTCGGCCACCTCGGCCTTGGCCAGCGAGCGCACCGGGAACAGGGCGGGGATGCCGATATCCTCGAAGGCGGACGGATGGTTGGCGATCAGCACATAGCGCGGCGGCAGGCTGCCGCGGTAGTGCTGATGCAGGCGCAATTCCACCCCCAACGCGCGCACGAAGCTGCGGCACCAGGCGCGAAAGGGCAGCGGGTAGACGCGCCGGATCAGAGCGGTGGGCAGCTGGGCCAGCGCCAGCATCAGTAGCGTGAACAGCGCCAGTTCCAGCACGGCGATCAGGCGCCACAACAGCTTGAGCAGCGCGAGCATGGTGAACCTTGTCGGGAAGGGGGCGGGTGTGCGCGCCAGTTTAGGCCAGGAAGCCGCGCAGCTTGTTTTCGATGATGCGCGGGTTTTCGCCGTGGGCGATGGCAAACAGTCCCTCGGTGATCATCTCGCGCCGTTTGACCTCGCTGGCCACCAGGTATTTGAGCTTATTGCTGATGGGCAGGAAGAGCAGGTTGGCTGAACCGACGCCATAGATGGTGGCGACGAAGGCCACCGCGATGCCCGAACCGAGCTTGCTCGGATCGGTGAGGTTTTCCATCACATGGATCAGGCCCATCACCGCGCCGAGGATGCCGATGGTCGGTGCATAGCCGCCGGCTGCTTCCCAGATCTTGGCCGCAGCGCGGTGTTTTTCCTCATAGCTGCCGATTTCCAGCTCCATGGTATGGCGGATCGCTTCCGGCTCGGCACCATCCACCAGCATCTGCAGCGCACGCTTCACAAACGGGTCTTTCTCGGCCGCCAGGGGGTTTTCCAGCGCCAGCAGGCCGCCACGCCGGGCGATATTGCTCCAGTTGACCACGCTCTTGATCCAAGGCTCGAGCGCCATCGGCGGTGGGGTGGCCATCCATTTCAGCATGCGCATACCCAGCATGAAGCTGGGCAGGCTGCTCTGCAGCAGTACCGCGCCCAGGGTGCCACCAATAACGATCAGGAAGGCCGTGCCTTGCAGCAGCGAGGAGATCTGGCCGCCTTCCAGCACTTGGCCGCCGAGTATGGCGAGCATGCCTAGCAGCAGGCCGATCAGACTTAATCTGTCCATGAGGATGGGCAATCTTCTTGTTGGGCGGGTTCGCCGGGTTTATAGCAGATTTCCGGCCCGGACCGCACGGTGCCTGGGCTGGCTGTTACTTTTCCGTCCAGTCGCGCAGGCGCGCACGCAGGCGGGCGACGGCCTGGCTATGCAGCTGGCTGACGCGCGATTCGGTGACATTGAGTACCGCGCCGATTTCCTTCAGGTTCAGCTCCTGCTCGTAATACAGGGCCATCACCATCTTTTCACGCTCGGGCAGCCGGGCGATGCCGTCCACTAGCACGCGACGGAAGTCGCTATCGTCCAGTTCGCGTAGCGGGTCGGCATCGTGGTCGGCAGCCAGATTGTCGAGCGAGTTGCGCCCGTCTTCCTCGTTGTCGAAATCGTCGTAGTAGACGAGCTGATGGCCACGGCAGTCGGACAGCATCTCCTGGTAATCGGTCAGCGACACGCCCATCTCGGCCGCCACATCGGCTTCGCTGGGCGCGTGGCCGAGGCTGTGACCAAGCTTGACGATGGCTGCCTCGATATCGCGCATCGAACGGCGCAGCTGGCGTGGCATCCAGTCCGCCTCGCGCAGCTCATCCAGCATGGCGCCGCGGATGCGCTGGGTGGCGAAGGTCTCGAATTGCACGCCGGCCAGTGGGTCGAAATTGCGCGCGGCCTCCATCAGGCCGATCAGACCGGCCTGGATCAGGTCATCCACCTCCACACTGGCGGGCAGGCGCGCCACCATGTGATAGGCAAGCTTCTTCACCAGCGGCGCATGCGTGCTGACGCGCGTCTCGACCGGATCGGCAGCGTGTTGCTTGTAGGCGCCCAGGGCGCGGGTGGAGGACATGCGCGAGGTCAAAGCGAGGAAAGATGGCTTCTTTATGCGCCAGACTGGCGGGGATTACCAAGTTCGGCGCGTACTGGCGCAAACCGGCTTGCGGGCAAGAGTAGCAACGGCCGCCTGGGCTGGCAATCTGGCCGCGCCTGCGGTTTTCCCGCGCTGCTTGCAGGGATTTGATTTGGCAGGATAAAGCACGCGTGCTTTAGCGTAGCGAGGCCAGCCGACGGCTGACATCCAGCGCGCGGTAGAGCAGATTGGCGCGGTCGGCGCTGTGGGCGCGGCGTGGCCAATGCTGCATGACCGAGGCCAGCTGGGTGAAAGCCTCCACTGCCTCGGCCTGCGGGAAGGCCTGCGCCACCGGCTGGCCGAGCTGGTCGGCGCGCGCCAGCTGTTCGTCTTCGGGCACGAAGCCGACCAGCTTGAGGCGTACGTCCAGATAGCGGCCGGCAACCTCCTTGACCCGCTGGAACAGGGCCATGGCGGTTTCCAGCGTACGCACCCGGTTGGCCAGCACCCAGAACTGGCGCCGGCCGAATTCGGTATGCAGGCGCTTGATGCTGGCATAGGCATCGGTGATCGACTCGCCCGAGGGGGTGATCACCACCACCACATCGTCGGCCGCCAGCGCCAGGCCCGGTGCGCTGCCTTCCACCACCGGGCGCGCATCCACCAGCACCCAGTCTATGCGTGCGATCAGGGAATCGTATTCATCGGCCAGCTGCTCGGCCCGGCCGGGTGGCAGGTGGCCGGCCTGGGCCAGCGAGAGTTTGAGCGGCATCAGCTCGAAACCCGGGGCGGCCAGCAGCAGCTCATCCAGGCGCACATCGCGCCCGGCCACATGTTCGAAGGCGAAGCGCTGGCGCAGCTGCAGGCGGTGCACGGCATTGTGACGGCTATCGTCCTCATCCAGCAGCAGCACGCGCCGGTCCTGGGCTGCCAGTGCGCTGGCCAGGTTCAGCGCCAGGCTGGTCACGCCGGTGCGGCTGCCGCCAGTCAGTGCAACGGCGCGGCCGCCGGGACCGCCCACCAGGCGGCGCAGGCTGGCGGCCTGGTCCACCGCAATGGTGGCGACGCTATTATCCATGCGACCCATGGCCATGCTCCGCCTCAGGCCGCCGCTTCACGCCAGGAGAAATCCAGCGCCGGTGCCTGGCTCTGTGCGCCAAGAAACAGCGGGTACTCCTCATTCTTTAGCCGGTAGGCCGGTGCCTCGGGCGGCGTCTTGAACACGCGGTCGACCAGATAGAGCGCGCTGGCGATATGCAGGTCCTCGGGCACGCGCTGGCCATTGGTCATGTAATACAGCGGCAGCTTGTAGCGCACGATCACATCCAGGCCGCTGCCGAGCGAAAAGGCCTCATCGGTCTTGGTGAAGATGCAACCGGCCAGATTGTCGCCATGGTAGCGACGCACCACATCATCCAGCGTGGTGCCCTGTGCATTCGCGCTCAGCAGCAGCAGGCGCTTGACCGGCGTGCTCTGCCCGGCCAAGAGGGCGATCTGGTCGACCAGGCGCTGATCGCGCTGGCTCATGCCCACGGTATCGATGAGCACCAGATGGCGGTTGCGCAGATCGGCCAGGGTCTGGGCCAGATCGGTCTCATCGGTGACTGCATACACGGGCACGCCGAGGATCTTGCCATAGATGCGCAACTGGTCCTGGGCGCCGATCCGGTAGCCGTCGGTGGTGATCAGCGCGACCTTGGCCGCACCATGGCGCAGCGTGGCGCGTGCGGCCAGCTTGGCCACGGTGGTGGTCTTGCCCACCCCGGTCGGGCCGACCAGTGCATACACGCCACCGGCTTCCACGATGTCGGCACCGGGGCCGACGGTGGGCAGATTGTGCTGCAGCGCGGTGCGCGCCCACTTCATGCCGCGCTCGGTGCTATAGCCCTGCGGCATATGCTCGACGATCTGGCGGCTCAGCGCCGGGCTGAAGCCGACCGAGAGCAAGCGACGCAGCACTTCCAGCCGCTCGGGCGCATGGCGCTTGAGTTCGTTCCAGGCAAGGCCGGCCAGCTGCCCTTCCAGCAGGCTGCGCAGCATCTTGATCTCGCTGGAGATGTCTTCCACCTCGTGGCTGATGCTGTCGATTTTCTTGACCTGCTCATCGGGCACCGCAGGTGGATTTGTCGCCGCGGCGGGTTGGGCCGCCTCAGTCGATACGGCGCTGGGCACTGGCGCTTCGGGCTTGGCGGCAATCGGCACCTCGGCCGGCGCCAGCGTGGGTTCCACGCGCGCCTGCGGTGCCGCTTCGCGAGTCAGATCGAGCTCGGGCGGCTCGTAGCGATAGCGCGGCGAGAAGGCGGCACCCGAAGTCGGATGGTTATCGGGCACCACATCGCCGCCCACCTTGGCCGAGGCCATCATGGTGGGCAGGCGGCTGGCGGCCGGGCGCGCCGTGGGGCGCACATCGTCCAGGGTCGGCTCCTCGTCGTCATCGAGCTCGGGCGGTAGCGCATAGGTGCGCTGCATGGCGCGCGCGCCGCCGGCCGGTGGGCGCGGACTGATGAGGGCATCGGGGCTGGCAGCCTTGGACGGGCTGCTGGCTGGCGCGCTGGGCCGGCCCGCCGGTTTGGGCTGGGTCAGCGCCGATACCTCGGTATCGGCGACCGCCATGATCTCGATATGCCCATCCGGCAGCTGGCGATTGGAGAGGATCAGTGCGTCTGGGCCCAGCTCGTCGCGCACCTGCTTGAGCACCTCACGCGTGCTCGCTCCATGGAATTTTTTCACTACCATGTCCTGTCCTTTCCCGATTGGGTGCGGTGTTTGGCTTCACCGTCTATCACTATGCGGCCTTGCATCATGCCGCGGCCCCCCGGCCGCCGAGTACACCCACGATGCGTATGGTCTTGTTGTCGGGGATTTCGCTGTGCGAGAGCACGCGGAACTGCGGAATCGAGCGGCGCAGGAAGCGGCTGAGCAGGGGGCGCAGCTGCGCCGGCGTGATCAGCACGCTGTTCAGGCCCTGGTTTTCCAGCTGCTCGGTCAGCTGGCTGGCCTGCTGCAACAGCGTTTCGGCCAGGCCCGGTTCTAGTCCACCGCCGCCGCGGCCCTGGCTGGCCTGCAGCAGCACCTGCTCGAGGCCCGGGTCAAGCGCAATCACCTGCAGCTCGTTTTCGCCCGGGAAGAGCTGATGGATGATGGCGCGGCCGAGGCCAACCCGGGTGGCCGAGGTCAGTTCGTCCACATCCATGGTCTTGGTTACATGCTCGGCCAGGGTTTCCAGAATGGTGCGCATATCGCGGATATGCATGCCCTCGTCGAGCAGGTTCTGCAGCACCTTCTGCAGGATATTGATCGGCACCAGCTTGGGCACGATGTCCTCGACCAGCTTGGGGAATTCCTTGCTCATATGGTCGAGCAGCTGCTGCACTTCCTCGCGGCCAAGCAGTTCGGCGGCATGGCTTTGCAGCAGATTGGAGATATGGGTGGCCACCACGGTGCTCGCGTCCACCACCGTATAGCCGAGCGACTGCGCCTGCTCCTTGAGCTGGGCGTCGATCCAGGTGGCCGGCAGGCCGAAGGTCGGGTCGGTGGTCGGCGTGCCGGGCAGGGCGCCCATCACCCGGCCGGGGTTGATGGCCAGCAACTGGCCCAGATAGGCCTCGCCCTGGCCCACGTCCACGCCCTTGAGCTGAATGCGGTAGGCATTGGCCTTTAGCTCGAGGTTGTCGCGGATATGGATGGGTGGCACCAGAAAGCCCAGGTCCTGGGCGATCTTCTTACGGATGCCGCGGATGCGGCGTAGTAGCTCGCCATCCTGGTTGCGATCGACCAGCGGAATGATGCGGTAGCCGACTTCGAGGCCGACCGGATCGACTGGCGCCACATCGTGCCAGCCCACTTCCTGGGTTTGCTGTTCCTGGGCACGCTGCGCCTCCTGCGCGGCGGCGGCCACCTGAGGTTCGGGTTCGGCCGTGCGTGCCTTTTCCTTCTGCTCAAGCTTCCAGGCCAAGAAGGCTATGCCGGAGGCCATCAGCAGGAAGGCGAAGTGCGGCATATTCGGGATCAGGCCGAACAGGCCGATCACCGCAGCGGTGATATACAGGGTGGTCGGCTTGGAGAACATCTGGCCGAGAATCTGCTCGGACAGGCTGTCGTCGCCCACGCGCGACACTACAATGCCGGCCGCGGTGGAGATGATCAGGCCGGGAATCTGCGCGACCAGGCCGTCGCCGATTGATAGCAGGGTATAGGTCTTGCCGGCTTCGGCGAAGGCCATATCGTGCGAGAGGATGCCGACGATGATGCCGGCCACCAGATTGATCACGATGATCAGGATGCCGGCCACCGCATCGCCGCGCACGAATTTGGATGCACCGTCCATGGAGCCGAAGAAGTCGGCTTCCTGGGCAATGATCTTGCGGCGCTTGCGCGCGTCTTCCTCGCCGATCAGGCCGGCGTTCAGGTCGGCATCAATGGCCATCTGCTTGCCGGGCATGGCATCCAGCGTGAAGCGCGCGCTCACTTCGGCGATACGCCCGGCACCCTTGGTGATCACCACGAAGTTGATGATGGTCAGGATCACGAACACCACGATGCCGATGGCGATATTGCCACCGATCAGAAAGTGGCCGAAGGACTCGATCACCTTGCCGGCCGCCGCATCGCCCTGGTGACCATTGGTCAGGATCACCCGCGTAGAGGCGACGTTCAGGGCCAGGCGCAGCAGGGTGGTCATCAGCAGCACGACCGGGAAGGACGAGAAGTCGAGCGGTTCCTTGGTATTGATGGCCACCATCAGCACGATGATGGAAATGGCGATATTGAAGGTGAAGAATAGGTCCAGCAGAATGGGCGGCAGCGGCAGGATGAACAGGGTCAGCACCATCAGGATCAGGATGGGGCCGGCCATGGAGCTAAGGTTCAAACGGAAAGGCATGTGCGAGGGGCGCCTGTGGCTGCTGCAAAAACTGCCAAAACAAGCAGTTACTCTTCATAAGCTGGTTTTAAAAACCACGCTTTCATATTGAATTATCTCATTTTTTCGCTTTTGTCACGAGCGACGTGCAAGCAGGCCCCGGCTGTGGGGAAAATGTCGGCCTTGGTCTGCGAGGTATCAGGCCTCGCCGCCCGGGTCGAGCTCGGCCGGTACCGGCAATTGCTTGGCCAGCGAGGGTTCGTGGCCGCCAAAGCGCTGGAAGTGATTGAGCTGGTAGATATAGGCGAGCACCTCGGCCACCGCGGTATACAGCGGGGTGGGAATATCCTCGCCCAACTCGGCATGATGGTAGAGCGCGCGCGCCAAAGGCGGCGTGCGTAGCACTGGTACCTTGTTCTCGCGCCCCAGCTCGATGATGCGCTCGGCCAGTAGGAAGGAGCCCTTGGCCACCACGCGCGGCGCCTTCATGGTCTTCTCGTCGTACTGCAGCGCCACGGCATAGTGGGTCGGGTTGGTGACGATCACATTCGCCTTGGGCACCTCGCTCATCATGCGCTGGCGCGCTGCCTGCATCTGCAGCTGGCGGATCTTGGCCTTCACCTGCGGGTCGCCGTCTGATTCCTTGTTCTCCTGCTTGACCTCTTCCTTGGTCATGCGCAGGTTCTTCTTGTAGTCCCACAGCTGGAAGGGCACATCGATGGCCACGATCACGATCATCGAGCCGGCCACCATCAAGAGCGTGAACTTGGTCAGCTCCCACAGGTAGGCGAGGCTCTCGTACGGCGGCATGGCCACCAGCTGAATGACTTCTTCCTTTTCGAACCACAGCGTGGCGACGGCTACGCCGCCAATCAAGGCGGATTTGAGAATGGCCTTGCTCATGTCTACCAGGGCGCGGGTAGAGAACATCCTCCCTATCCCGGTCATGGGGTTCAGCTTGCTGAACTTGGGTGTGACTGCATCGAAGGTGAACAGCCAGCCGGACAGCATGATGGAGGAGGCGATGGCGGCCACCACGGTGGTGGCAAGCAGGGGCAGCAGGGCCACCAGGGCATCGGCGCAAGCCTGCGAGAGATGGATCAGCAACTGGTCCATATCGCCGAGGGTGCGGCGGTCGAAACTCAGATTGGCGCGGGTGATCTTCTTCAGCGCTTCGAGCAGATCGGCGCCGGTGGCGATCAGAGCCACCACGCCGGCCATCACCACCGAGAAGGTGACCAGCTCTTGCGAGCGGGCGACCTGGCCCTTGCTACGCGCCTCTTCCAGCCGGCGCGGACTAGGGTCTTCAGTACGTTCGAGATCGCTGTCTTCAGCCATGCTCTATATCCTGCTCGGCGTGAACGAAGTGGCTGAGCAAACAGGCCGCCTTGAAGGGCGGCCTGCACATGCTTACTTGGCGCGGTTGATGCTGGCCATGGTGGCCTGGCTGACCTTGGTCAGGTCGGCCGGCTTCTGGCGGATCATGTCCGCATAGCGCGCCTTCTTCTTGGCAAAGCCCTCCACCAGTAGCCAGCCGGCGAAGCGGGCTTCAGCCAGCTGGGCGCCGCGGTAGTTGTCGAGCGTGGCGGCGCTGCCATCGCCCAGTTTGGGCAGCATGGTGCTCAGAATGGTCTTGCGATTGGCACGCAGGCGCGCCAGCTCATCGGCATTGATGCCCAGATACTGCTCGATGCCCTTGCCGGGTGCCACGGCGGCCGCGCCGTGCGCAACCACGCCTTCACCCACCACCAGCTCGGCCAGCGTGCGGGGCTTGCTGCCCCAGCCCGCGGTCTTTTCCAGCATGGTTTCACCAAGCAGGCGCGCCATGGGCACCAGGCGTGCATCAGCCCCCACTTCCAGCGGCAGATACAGATTGACGACGTCCTCTTCCTTGTCACGCCATACACGGCCTTCGAAGGCACCCACATAAGTGACCAGGCGCAAGCTCATCGACTGACTCAGGCTCTGCAGCTTGGACAGATTGCCAATGGCTTGGCTCGATTCGGCGGCAATGCCATCAAAACCGGCCTCGATCTGCGGCAGTACGCCCGCATAGCGTGGCCAGGCACTATCGAGTGCGGCGCGTGCGGCTTCCGGCGTGCTCTGGGCGCTGAAGTCGTAATGCTTCTTGAACAGGCGCCAGCGGCGGTCTTCCAGGCTTTCCTGCACCGGGGCGGGCTGGCCGGCTGCTGGTGCGACGACGGGCGGCAGCGGCTTGTTGGCCTGGTCGTAGAAGTCGACAAAGTCGGCCGACAGATCGCGCACCTTCAGATCGAGGGTGGCTTCGGCGGCCTGGGCACTGCCCAGCGTGAGGGCTAGGCTGGCAGCCAGAATGAAGTGACGCATGGGAAAGCTCCGCAAACGGGTAGAGACGGCAATCAGCTGCCCTCGTGGGGCAGGGTGGCGCGCATTCTACGCGCGCACGCCGGCCCATGCACACGACTAGCCGACAATGCGATTGCGCCCGGCCTGCTTGGCTTTGTAGAGCTGGGCATCGGCATGCAGGAACAGCTCGTTCTCGCTGCGCAGGGCCGGGAAGGCGGCTGCGCCCCCGCTGAAGCTGAACTGCTTGTCCTGGCCTGGCGCCACTTCGAATACCAGCGCATTAAAGCCGATGCGCATGCCGTCAAGGCGCTTGATCATGTCTTGCAGCTCGCAATCCCAGAACAGCATGACGAATTCTTCTCCGCCAAAACGGCTGAGCAGGTCCTCGGCGCGCATATGGCTGCTCAGGTGCAGCGACAGGCGCTTGATCACGATATCGCCGAAGTAATGCCCCCAGGTGTCATTGATGGTCTTGAACTTGTCGATATCGATGACCGCCAGGCCAAGCGGCTTGCCGGCCTGCTCGGCCTGCTTGATCAGCTCGCTGGCCGCCTGCTGGAAGCCTATCTTGTTCAAGAGACCAGTCGCGCGGTCACGGCTGATCAGGTCGCGCGCCAGACGTATCTTGCCCAGGCGGTTGATCAGCTGACGGCTCAGCACATCACTGGCCTTGTGCATGATCAGCGAATCGAAGCCGTCGGCCACCGCGCGGCGCGCAAGCGCCTCATCGCTGCTCTCCATCAGCAGCATCACTTCCAGATTCGGGTCCGCTTCCAGATTGCGCTTGAGGATGCGCACGATGCTCTCGGTGCGCCGGTACTGGGCCTCCGAGATCACCACGATGTCGGGTTGCAGGCGGCGTACCTCGCGCTGCAGGCTCTGTAGCTCGTGGTGTTCGATGACCTGGATGCGCCGCTCCTGCAGGATGGCCAGATCGAACACCTGCTGCAGGCCGACCAGCATGACCTTGCCGGCCATATTGCGCCGCGCCTGGGCGAAGAGATTGAACAGCTTGTCGACCAGCTTGTCGTTGGCGATCGGCTTTTCCGCGTAAGCCAGGCAGTTCGATTCGACCAGCATCTGCTGCAGGAGGAAGCGCCCGCTCTGCTTTTCGGTCTGCAGATACACATAGTCACGATTGGCCGGCAGCTGCTTGAACAGATCGCGCAGAAACAGGGTGCGATTGCCGTCCGCCGTCTGCAGGCTATAGAGCACGTCCAGGTCCACTACCAGCAGATCGTCCTCGTCCGCCACCAGCACGGCCTGCTGGAAGTCGACCATCTGGTCGAAGAACAGCATGTCGAAATCGTACTTATGGGCCAGCAGGATCAACTCCTGCTGGTTGTCCTTGATGAAGAAGGTCTGCGCGAGCACATAGGCACGGCGCTGGTAGAGGTGTTCGCTGTCGGCTGGTCTCACATCCGCTTCCTGGCGTGGTGGCCAGGCCGGTCTGCGCCGGCCTTGGCCTGTTGGTCAGTTCTTTATACGCGGTTGCGCGGCTTAAAGAACAGGTAGTGCTGGTAAGGCTCGTAGGCCTGGTAGATGGCCGAGGCACCGGCCGGGACATCCAGCTGCACGCTGGCGGCCTGCATGCGCAGCTCGGGCGCATTGCCCAGAGCATCGCGCAGCGGCACACCGTCGTACCAGTGCGAGAACGGCAGCAGTAGCTTGGCCCGCAGCGGCTGCTCGCCCTGGTTGACCACTACCAGCGCCGCTTCGCCCGGCTGGCCGGTATGGCGCAGGAAGACCAGCGCATTGCCTGGCAGGCGGTCGCCCAGCACAGTCACCTCGCCATATTGCAGCGCCGGGTTGGCCTGGCGGATGGCGATCAGCTGCTTGACCCAGGCGCGCTGGGTCTGGTTCCACTCAGCCTCGTTCCAGCGCATGGGGCGGCGGCAATCGGGGTCGGCGCCGCCTTCCATGCCGATTTCCTCACCGTAGTACACCAGCGGCACACCCGGCAGGGTCATCTGCATGACCAGTGCGGTACGCGCCTTTTCCTCGCTGCCCACGGTGGTGATCAGGCGCGGCGTATCGTGGCTGGACAGCATATTCCACGAGCAGAGCAGGCCCTTCAGCCCATAGCCTTCGCGCGCATCGCGCACTGCGGCATTCATCTGCACGGCGTCGATCTCGCCCGCCAGCCAGGCCAGCGTGGCGGTGCGGTACCAGTAATTCATCATGCCGTGGAAGCCGCCGCCGGCCTGGAACCAGCTAGCCGAGTAGCCATTGAGCTCGCCCAGAAGGCCGGCCGTGGGGAAGCGCTGGCCCACGCATTCGGCCATTTCCTGCGCAAACGGAATACCGACGTCCTGTGCCACGTCGAAGCGCCAGTTATCGATGCCTTTTTCCAGCCAGTGCTGCACCAGGCTGTGCGGCTGGCGATACAGCACATCACGCACCGCCGGATTGCTCAGGTTCAGCTCGGGCATCAGGCCGTAGTCCTGCCAGCACTGGTGCTCGCCTTGTTCATTGAAGGTAAACCAATCGCGCTTGTCGGAGTCACCGGCCTTGGCCGCCAGGAACCACGGGTGCTGATCGGACACATGGTTGAGCACTGCGTCCAGGGTCAGGCTCATGCCACGCGCGTGCAGCGCGTCGATCAGGCGCTTGAGCGCGGCTTCACCGCCAAACATCGGGTCGATGCTGAAGAAATCGGTCGCATCGTATTTGTGATTGCTCGGGGCGCTGAATACCGGGGTCAGGTAGACGCCGGTCACGCCCAGATCGCTCAGATAGTCGAGCTTGTCGGCAATGCCATCGAGATCGCCGCCGTAAAACTGATTGCCCCAGGGCTGCTGCAACGTGCTCTCATCCCAGCCGCGCTTGTGCACGCCGGGAATGTCGTACGCCGGCTGGGCCAACTTGGCCTCGCTGCTTAAGCCACCACCAATGGCAAAGCGCTCGGGAAAGATCTGATACACGACCTGGCTGGCCGTCTTGCGGGTAAAGGCATCTAGGGCTGCTGTTTTCATGGTTCACTCGGGTAAAATGGGACAACTGTTTTTATTGGGAACCGAGATTATGCCGTCTTTCGACATTGTGTCCGAAGTGAACGAAGTGGAAGTCAAGAACGCGGTCGAACAGACCAATAAGGAGGTCGGCAATCGCTTCGACTTCAAGGGTTCGGATGCGCGCGTCGAGCAGGCCGAGAAGGTGCTGACCGTGTTTGCTGACAATGAATTCCAGCTTGAGCAGGCCAAGGAAATCCTGCTCGGCAAGTTCGCCAAGCGCGGCGTGGATACGCGTTGCCTGGACGAGGGCAAGGTTGAGAAGATCAGCGGCAACAAGGTCAAGCAGACGATTACCGTCAAGGTTGGCATCGAGACTGAGCTGGCGAAGAAGATCGTGCGCGTGATCAAGGATTCCAAGCTCAAGGTGCAGGCCAGCATCCAGGGTGAGGCGGTGCGCGTGTCGGGCGCCAAGCGCGACATCCTGCAGGACACGATTGCGCTGGTGAAAAAGTCGATCGAAGAGTTCCCGCTTCAGTACCAGAACTTCCGCGACTGAGTCGGGGCGCTACCCCGCCTGGGGCCGGACTCGTACAGCCCATCGCCGCCGCTTGCGCTTCGTCGCAGCGGCGGCGCTGTTTTTGGGCGCTGCATTTATCCTGCGCCCCGCCTGGCTGTCATCGCTAGCGGCCAGCCACTGGGCTGGCGCAAGAAAACCAATAATAACGCTCCGACGGGAACCGAATTCATGCACAAGTTTGCACTCTTACTCAGCGGCGTCTTTGCGCTGCCCGCGGCGGCGGAGATGCGCGCCCATGCGCTGCCAGGCCCCGGCCAGATCCAGCTGGATGGCCGGCTCGATGAGGCCGCCTGGGCGCAGGCGCCACGCCATGCGGAATTCTTCGAACATACGCCCAATGATGGCCGGCCGGCTGCACAGCCCACCGCCATGCGCATTGCCTATGACGCGCAGTATCTCTATGTCGGCCTCGAGGCGACCGACCCTGAACCTGGCGCGATACGTGAGCCGTTTGCACGGCGCGACAAGGTGCTGGGCGATCAGGATTTCTTTGTCTTCTACCTGGATACCGCTGGCGACGGTAAGGCCGCGCAGTTCTTCCGCGTGAATCCGCGCGGCGCGGTTGGCGATGGCATGTTCACCGATACCGGTGGCGAGGACTTCTCGCCCGATTACGACTTCGAGGCGGTGGCCAGCCGTACGCCCGCAGGCTGGTCGGCCGAGCTGCGCATCCCGTTTTCGGCCCTGTCGTATAACGCCGGCATGAAAGCCTGGCGGGTGATGCTGCTGCGCAGCCTGACCCGTGGCGACCGCTACCGGCTGACCAGTGGGCCTGCCCCGCGCAATACCAACTGTTTCCTTTGCTACAGCTCACCGCTGCAGGCGCTCAGCCCGCCTGCGCCGGCCGCCAACTGGACTTTCACCCCGCAGTGGCTGGCCAGCCATGCCGAGCGCACGCGCCCGGACGGCAGCCGCACGGTGCGCAAGGACAGCGAGCTGTCGCTGGACGTGAAAGTCCGCCCACGCTCGGACTGGGTGCTGGATCTGACCGTGAACCCGGATTTCTCGCAGGTGGAGCTCGATGCGCCGGCCCTGGCCGGGAACAGCCGCTTTGCGGTCTTCCTGCCCGAGAAACGCCCCTTCTTCCTGGAGGGCGCCGACCTGTTGCAAAGCCCCTTCCCAGACGAAGGCACTTTGCAGGCCGTGCATAGCCGCTCGATCACCGACCCGGCCTGGGGTAGCCGCGCCACCTGGCGTGGCGAGCAGGCCGATGTGACGGTGCTGACCGCGCGCGACAATGGCGGCGGGGTGGCCGTGCTGCCCGGTGCTTACGGTAACGACTTCGCCAGTCAGGACTACAAATCGCAAGCCACGGTGGCGCGCGCCAGTCTGCGCGATGGGCGCTGGCAGTATGGTGGCCTGTTGACCGATCGCACGCTGGCCAAGGGGCGTGGCTATAACCGTCTGGTCGGTGCCGAATCGTCCTGGCAGGCCGATGAGCACACACGCTTGCGCAGCCAGCTCTTGTGGAGCGAAACCACGGCCATCGCCAACGCTGAGCAGCGCCTGGAGCGCGGTGCGGCGCGCCAGGGCCATGCGCTGTATCTGGATGGCTCGCGGCAATGGCAGGACTGGGATCTGTTCGCGCGCTTCAAGGATATCGGTGCCGATTTCCGCGCCGACAATGGCTTTATCACCCAGACTGGCATCCGCAGCCTGCAGACTGAGCTCACGCGCAAGTTCGGCCACGAGGCGAGCTGGCGCGAGACCAACCCTTACTTCAATACCGAGTATGTGCAGGACCGTGCCGGCCGGGTGGTGAGCCAGAAGCTGACGCCGGGCCTGTTTCTGGCCGGCCCTTACGACAGCTTCTTCAATCTGGAATGGCATGGCAAGGAGCGCAGCCGTCTGGCTGCCGATGCGCCATTGCTCAAGCGCGACTATGTGCATCTGTACGCCGATGGCGCGCCAGGGCAGTTGCTGAACCGGCTGACCACCACGCTGGAGCTGGGCGATCAGATTGATTACGGCACCGGGCGCTTGGGGCGGGGCGGTTTTGCCAGCGTGTTTGCGCGCATGCGCCTGCATCCACGCCTGGAGCTCGAGCAGAAGCTCGACCGCGTCTGGGTGGATGGCGGCACAGCGCAGCGCACGCGCGCTTTCAGCGAGCTGGCCTACCAGTGGAACTCGATCTGGCATTTCAGCGCGCGCGATACGGCCCGGCTGATCTGGCAGCGTGCGCACAGCGAACGCAAGCTCGATGGCGAGGGCCAGCCGGTGGCCGAGCGCGAACGGCGCAATACCTGGTCGCTGGTGTATGCGCACCGGCGCGGCCTGGGGCGGGCGCTGTATGTGGGCGCCACCCTGGCCGATGCACGCGAAGGCGAGGCAGCACGCGATGAGCGGCGCGAGCTGTTTGTGAAGGCGTCCTGGGCGCTGTAGGTCTGCCACTGCCAAGAAAAAAGCGCCCTGGGGCGCTTTTTTCTTGGGCTGCTTATACCGGCAGTACCGGGATATAGGGGCTGGCCGGTGTGCCGGGCGGCTTGGTCAGTACGCGCGCCATGGCGGCTTCGACCAGGTCGGGCTCCAGCTTCTGCAGGCAGTCCAGATGCTTGAGCGGACACTGGCGTTCGAAGCAGGGGCTGCATTCGAGGTCGAGGGTGACGATCTCGGCCTGTTTGCTCAGCGGCGGGGTGAATTCCGGGCTGCTTGAGCCATACAGGGCCACGATGGGCCGCTCCAGCGCCGCCGCCACATGCATGAGGCCGGAATCATTGGTGACCACCAGGTGCGCGATCGAGAGCAGATCGATGGCCTGGGCCAGCGAGGTGCGCCCGGCCAGGTCGACCATGGGCACGCCAGCCTGCTCGGCAATCGCGCTGGTATCGGGCTTGTCCTTGGCCGAGCCGAACAACCAGACCGCATAGCCCTGCGACACCAGCCGGCGCGCCAGCTCGGTAAAATGCCGTGCCGGCCAGCGCTTGGCCGGGCCATATTCGGCACCCGGGCAAAAGGCCACCACCGGCTGCGCATCGCTGAGCCCGAGCGCCTGCAGCGCGGCCTGGCGCGAAGCCGGGTCGATATGCAGCTTGGGGGCGGGAATCGGGCGGGGCAGGGCGGCGCCATCCACTTCGGCCAGCACGGTAAAGCGCTCCACCATCTGCGGCAGCGCCTTGCGATCCAGAACACGGAAGTCGTTCAAGAGGCCATAACGACCCTCGCCGACAAAGCCGGTGCGCTGGGGAATGCGCGCAAACCACGGCACCAGTGCCGACTTCAGCGAGTTGGGCAGCACGATCACCTGATCGAACTGGCCACGCAGCTGGCGACCGAGCTTATAGCGCTCGCCCAGCTTGAGCGCGCCATGGCCGAAGGGGTTGCGCAGCGTGGCATCCACCTCGGGCATGCGGTCGAGCAGCGGCAGGGTCCAATCCGGGGCGATGACGGTCAGATGGGCGTCGGGCTGGTATTGCTTGATCCGCTGGTAGAGCGGATGCGCCATCACGCTATCGCCCACCCAGGCCGGGGCGACCACCAGGATGCGATGGGCCATCGATCAGTGGCCGTGGCCGGCCGGGCCGCCCTTGAGCACGTAATGGGTGCCGCAATACGGGCACAGTGCCTCGCCGGTGGTGCCGACTGGAATCACCACGCGCGGATGGGCATTCCACTTCAGCATGTCCGGCATTGGGCAGTACAGCGGCAAGTCCTTGGCTTCGACTTCGATATGGGTACGGGTGTTGTCTTTGAGTTGGGTCATGATGAGGTCCTGAAGGCCAGCCCGCAGGCCGGCCTGGGTTGCAGCGGTTAAACCAGGGTCAGCCAGTGGGCGTGCTGGGCCGATTCGCCCTTCACGGCCGCGAAGTAGGCGGCTTGCAGTACGGTGGTGATCGGGCCGCGCTTGCCGTCGCCAATCGCACGGCCATCGAGTTCGCGGATCGGCGTGACTTCGGCGGCGGTACCGGTGAAGAAGGCTTCGTCGGCGATATACACCTCGTCGCGGGTGATGCGCTTTTCGATCACCTCATAGCCATGTTCCTTGGCCAGCTGGAAGATGGTGTCGCGGGTGATGCCGGCGAGGCAGGAGGTCAGGTCCGGGGTGTAGATCTTGCCCTTGCGGATCACGAAGATGTTTTCGCCGGAGCCCTCGGCCACATAGCCGTCCACATCCAGCAGCAAAGCTTCTTCATAGCCATCGCGGGTGGCTTCCGAATTGGCGAGGATGGAATTCATGTAATTGCCATTGGCCTTGGCCTTGCACATGGTCACGTTCACATGGTGACGGGTGAAGGACGAGGTCTTCACGCGGATGCCCTTGTTGATGCCATCGTCACCCAGGTAAGCGCCCCAGGGCCAGGCGGCCACGATCACGTGCACATCGTTGCTGGGCGGTGCAATGCCGAGCTTGCCCGAGCCATAAAAGGCCATCGGGCGGAAGTAGCAGGACTTCAGCTTGTTCTCGCGCACCACGGCCTTGTGCGCCTCGTTGATCTCCTCCTTGCTGAAAGGCAGGCTCATGCCAAGGATCTTGGCCGAGTTGAACAGGCGCTCGGTATGGTCGTCCAGGCGGAAGATGGCCGGGCCCTGGCTGGTCTCGTACGCACGCACGCCCTCGAACACACCCAGGCCGTAGTGCAGGGTATGAGTCAACACATGGGTGGTGGCATCGCGCCAATCAACCAGCTTGCCGTCGTACCAGATAAAGCCGTCGCGGTCGGCCATGGACATGGTGTGTCTCCTTGGATTTCGTATAGGGGTGCAGCGAAAGCGGCATTTTAGCCGTTTCGGCCCGCCCGGGCCACGCGCCCAGCCGCCTGGGCTAAGATCGCGCTTCCCCTTATTCGGAGCCGTCCATGCATATCGCCTATAGCTGCCTGCTGATCGCCATCCTGCTGCCCTATATCTGGATCTATTTCGCCAAATTCGGTCGCTCGGACGACGGCATCGCCAAGCGCTACAACAACTACGCACCGCGTGCGCAGCAGGCCAAGCTGGAGGGTTACCGTGCCCGCGCCGTCTGGGCACACAACAATGCCTTCGAAGCCTTGCCCGGCTTTATCGCTGCGGTGCTGGTGGCAATACAGGCTGGTGTGCCTGCACCGCTGGTCAATGGCGCGGCCATCGTGTTCATCGTGGCGCGTGTCCTGCATGGCGTGTGCTACCTGGCCGATCTGGCCTGGCAACGCTCGGCCATCTGGGCGATCGGCTTGCTGGCGCTCGTCTATCTGTTTGTCCAGGCACTGCTGCATCTGGCCTGATCACTGAGCCGCGCTGCGGCTGCTGGGCAGATCGGCTTGGCCTGCTAGTCTTCGCTGGCGGCGCGATACACGGCATAGCGGTGCTTGCCATCGAACTTGGCCTGGTACATGGCGATATCGGCATGGCGGCGCAACTGGGCGGCGCTATTGCCGTGCTCGGGGCAGAGCGCAATGCCGATGCTGGCGCGCACGCTGACCTGCTGTCCGTCCAGCTCAATTGGGGCATCCAGGGTGGCCAGCATTTTCTCGGCCACCTGCACGGCATCCGCCTCACCGTTCAAATTGGCCAGCAGGACCATGAATTCGTCGCCGCCCTGGCGCGACACCGTATCGGACGCGCGCACGCAGCTGAGCAGACGCTTGGCGATCACTTTCAGCAGTTCGTCGCCGGCATCGTGGCCCAGCGTGTCGTTCACTTGCTTGAAGTCGTCCAGATCGATGAACAGCAGGGCCAGGGTTTTGCCCTGGCGTGCCTGCTGGCGCAGCGCCTGTTCGATGTGCTCGCTGAACAGGAAGCGATTGGGTAGCGCCGTCAGCGTGTCGTAAAAGGCAAGGTAGAGCACCCGCTCCTCGTTGAGCTTGCGACTGGTGATATCGCTGAGCAGGGCAAAGATCGAGGTGATCTGGCCGTCCACATCCGACACTGCCGACAGGCTGACTTCCACCGTGATGCGCTCGCCACCAGCGCGGCGCATGCCCAGTTCCAGCTTGCGGCTGGCCGCGCTACCCCAGCGCTCGCGCTGCTCAAACAGCTTGGCCATGCTGTCCTCGGTCAGCACTTCGTCCGGGCGCATGCGCAGCAGCTGTTCGCGTGGGTAGTTGAGTAGTTCGCACAGCGCCGGGTTCACATCCAGTAGCTCGCCGCTGCGCGCATCGAACAGCGCATAACCCTCATTGGCGGTTTCCAGCACGCGCCGATGGCGTTGTTCGCTCTCACGCAACGCTTCTTCCACCAAGTGCCGCTCGTGAATATCGGTAAAGCTGACGATCAGTGCGGACTTGCCGTCCAGATCCACCAGGCGCGCGGCCAGCAGCACCCAGACGCGCTGGCCGCCAGCCAGATTCAGGCGCGCTTCGAACTGGCGGATAAAGCCGTTATTGCGGGCAATCAGCAGGAACTGGCGCGCCAGGCTCGGATTGTCGAACAGATCGCGCAGGGCGGGCGCCGCATTGGGTAGGCCGAGCGTGTCGCGTGCCAGCTGATTGAGCGCCAGGATGGTGCCGCTATCGGCCTCGATGGCCAGTAGCGGCTGCGGAGACAGGCGAGCCATCTCGGCCAGCAGCGTGGCGGCGGGGTTGTCTGCGTTCATAGGTCCTGTTCTGGCCGGCCCCAGCGCGGGCTAGGCGCTGAGCTTTTCGTAGACCACAAAACTATAGGCGAAATCCTCGCCCTGGCGGGTGTCGCGGCGCAGCTCGCGGAACTGCGTGCGCGGCCAATCCGGGAAGAAGGCATCGCCGTCGAAGTCGGCATCGATCTCGGTCAGATAGAGCCGGTCCGCCAGCGGTAGCGCCTCGGCATACAGGCTGGCGCCGCCGATCAGGAATACTTCGTCCACCTCGCCGGCGGCAGCCACCGCCTCGGCAATCGAATGCACGACCGTTACGCCGTCGGCTTGCCAATTGCGGTCGCGCGTGACCACGATATTGTGTCGGCCGGGCAGTGGGCGGCCGATCGAGTCATAGGTCTTGCGCCCCATGATGATCGGATGGCCGCTGGTGGTGGCCTTGAAATATTTGAGGTCGTCGGACAGATGCCAGGGCAGGCGGTTGGCGATGCCGACGGTGTGGTTGCGGGCAAGGGCGGCGATCAGGGAGAGCATGGTGTGGCGTCCGCGGTGCGTATCGGCACCGTTTTGGGTGGTTAAGCTGCCTGTTGGTGCGCGTGTATGCACCTGTGTGGTGCTGTTTGGCGCATCGAGGGCAGGGTGCTGGGGGTGAAACAGCAGCTGAGTGCTTGTTTCTGCTGGCTTTTCTAGCCTGCGGGCTGGGTGGCCTGGGACTTGCTAACCAGAATATAAATTCCGCTTCCCAGTGCCGCCCATGCTACGTGTTCTGCTGGTCAATGATACCGAAAAGCCCATCGGCGAGCTGCGTATGGCCCTGTCCGTGCAGGGCTATGACATCTTGGCCGAGGTGGCCACGCCGCATGCCCTGCTGGCCGCGGTGGAGGGCCAGCGCCCCGATGTGGTGATCATCGATACCGAGTCGCCCTCGCGCGATACGCTCGAGCAGCTGGCGGTGATGAATACCCATGCGCCGCGCCCGGTGGTGATGTTCACCCAGGATGCCGACCAGCAACTGATCCGCGCCGCGGTGGGCGCCGGGGTGACGGCCTATGTGGTGGATGGCCTGGCACCCGCCAAGCTTGCTCCCATCATCGAAGCCGCGCTGGCGCGCTTTGCCGAAGAAAGCCGCTTGCGCCAGCGCCTGGCCGAGGTCGAACAGAAGCTGTCCGACCGCAAGCTGATCGACCGCGCCAAAGGCCTGCTGATGGACAAGCGCCAGATGAGCGAGGCCGCCGCCTACGACACCCTGCGCAGCCAGGCCATGAAGCAGGGCGCCAAGCTGGCCGATATCGCCAAGCAGATTATCGCGATGGCCGACTTGCTCGGCTGACCCGGAGTTGTATTGATGTCCTTCTCTTCTTCCCACGCCAGCCCCTGGCTGGCCGGTTCCGATGCCCCGGAAAAAACGCAGCTCAAGCTTGGCTTCGTACCGCTCACCGACTGCGCGCCGGTGGTGGTGGCCAAGATGCGCGATTTCGGGCGCCGCCATGGCATCGAGATCGAGCTGTGCCGCCAGCCTTCCTGGGCGGCGGTGCGCGACAAGCTCCTGTCGGGCGAGATTGATGCTGCGCACACCCTGTATGGCCTGGTCTATGGCGTGCAGCTGGGCATAGGCGGTCCACAAGCCGATATGGCGGTGCTGATGACCCTGAGCCAGAACGGCCAGGCGATTACCCTGAGCAATCAGCTGGCTGCCTCGCTGCGCGGGGTGGGCAATCTGCGCCAGGCGCTCGAATGCGAGCCGCGCAAGCCGGTGTTTGCGCAGACCTTTCCGACCGGCACCCATGCGCTCTGGCTGTATTACTGGCTGGCGGCGCAGGATGTGCATCCGCTCAAGGAAGTGCGCAGCGTGGTGATTCCGCCGCCGCAGATGAGCGATGCACTGGCGCGTGGCGAGCTGGATGGCTTCTGCGCGGGCGAGCCCTGGCATGCGGTGGCCGAGGCACGCAAAGTGGGGCAAACCGTGGTCAGCAGCAGCGAGATCTGGCCCGATCACCCGGAAAAAGTGCTGGCCTGCCGGCGCGACTTTGCCGCGCTCTACCCGAATAGCGCGCGTGCGCTGACCATGGCCGTGCTGGAAGCCTGCCAGTGGCTGGAAAGTGTCGAGCATCGCCGTGAAGCAGCGGCCTGGCTGTCCACCGACAGCATCACCGGCGCACCGGTCGACCTGATCGCGCCGCGCCTGCTCGGCGACTACGGTGGCTCGCCGCTGCGCCAGCCGCCGCGCCCGCTGCGCTTCTTCGCCGATGGGGCAGTCAACTTCCCTTATCTATCCGACGGTCTGTGGTTCCTCAGCCAGTATCGGCGCTGGGGCTTGCTGCGCGAGGCGCAGGACCTGGCTGGCATAGCGGCGGCCGTCAACCAGACTGCGCTCTACCGCGAGGCAGCCAGTGCGCTGGGTATCCCCGTGCCCGAGCAGGCTACACGCAGCAGCGTGTTGATTGATGGGCTGAGCTGGCAGGGCGAAGCGGCCGAGGCCTATGCGGATGGTTTCGCCATCCGCGCCGCAGACTAAGTGCAGCATGGCTGTTGGCCTGAGTAGCTGACTGGATATCGAGTCCTGGCTGCGCATGCAGGCTGTTTCCCCGCCAGCCATGCTGCGGCTAAGTCGGGCGTCGCGTGGCACCTGCTGGGCTGAATGTGAAAATTCCACCCCGTCCTGATTTGCCGTCGTCATAACTCAGCCCTTACACTCCCGCGCTATTCGCAGTGATGCCCACATCACGCACATCATTAGCATGCAATGCCCTCGCGGCATTGATGGGAGGAAACCCTATGGCCATGTCGCTCGCCGACCTGCCGAACGCGCTCGTCCAGCTGTTCGACCCGACGGCGCTGTTCGACGCCCACACCCGGCTGTATGCCCTGCAAGTGGC